>FCOH02000040.1 GCA_001544595.2 Caballeronia peredens
TATCAACTGACGTGGCAGGCAAAGGCCCAGTTCGAAGACACGCGCGCCACGACAAAGACGGGCGACGCCGCCGATCCCGATGCACTCAACGCGCGCGGACCGGCCACGCCCGCGCCCGCCGGCATCGCGCATCCGCTGACCTACATGCTGCGCACGGATGTGGGCCGAGGCCCGCTGGAACTGCTGGATCTGCGCGGCTTCACGCTGCCTAGTCGCATCTTCGTGAAGCGCGAGACAGCTGCGCGCAATGTCAAATCCGACGGCCCGCCCCCACTGCCAAAGTCCGCGCTCGAAGCGGCGAAGCAGGCCGAGACGCCCTTGCCCAATGGCCGGAACACGCTATGAGCCAAATGACCGTCGACGACACCCACGTTCAGATCGGATTGCGGGAAGACGAAGTGGCGCGCGCCCTGGACGGCATCGATCCGCTGCGCCACCTGCCCGCCTCGCTGAACGAAGCGGCGCTCGGATTTCTGGGCTGGCTGGGTGCGGCCGATGACAGCGTGCCGACATCGTGTGCCCATTGTGGCAGTCCCCACTTCGGAGAGGCGCGGCAGGTGAGCGGGGTCCGGCGGCGTGTCTATTACTGCTGCCGGCGCTGTCATCGCCGCTTTCATAACCTGACGGGCACGGCGCTCAGAGGCCTGCATCACCCGCATCTCTGGCGCGCGTATATGAGCCTGCGCTTTGCGGGCTGGTCGATTCCGCTCATCGCAACGCATCTGAAGATCAGCCATCACGCCGCCAGCCGGTGGAATCGGGAGTTTCTGGTCGAAATGCAGCGGCGCGCGCCGTCGCTGCACGATTGGTGGCGCACGCATCAGCGGCGGGAAGACCTGACGATGCCCACTGCGCTCGACGAGCAAGCCAATGCCTTCCTGCGTTGGGTCGACGAACTGGTGCGCGATCGGAGCCGCCGCGCAGACACGCCTTTCGAAAAGCTCGCTGTCGAGGAAGATTGGCCGACGTTTGCACGCATGTTGATACACGGCAGCAGCGACGCGGACATCGAGCGCGAGCTCAGCATGAACCATTTCAGGTGCGCCCGCTGGAGGCGTCGATTCGAGGCGGTCATCGAGATCCGATGGCCGTTGCTCCATTCCTGGAGTCGTTGGCAGCGCGGGCGTCGATATCGTGCGGTGCGAGGAAAGCGCCGACTGGAAGAAAGTCTGACGGACGATCCGGCGCTGGTGACGCTGCCGGCACTCGCAAACTAATTCGCATCGACACTGTCAACAAGACGGTCCTAGCAGGCAAACGAGTTTAGCCATTCTCCATGTTCACGAATCTCCTCAACGCGTTGTTCGGCACGCGCAAGCCGTCCGATCTGGCCATCGAAGCACTGCCGCGATGGGACGACTGGCTCAGGCCGATCCGCGCAGACGTCCCCGTCGGCGATGATCCCGGCTACGACGACGACTTTCTCGCCATCAAGGACGAAGTCGCCAAGCTGTCCAACATCGACGACGCACTGATCGTCGAGTCCGCCGAGCGGCTCATCAAAGGCCGAGCGAAGGATGTGCGCCTCGCGGTGTATTACATCTACGGCCGCCTGCGTCGCGACGGCGCTGAGGGTGTCGCCGCCGGGTTCGAACTGCTTTCGGCGCTGGTCGACCGTTTCGGCGACACGCTGCTGCCCGCGCGTGCAGGCTCGCGCCGCGCGGCGTTCGAGTGGCTGTGTGGCAGCACGTTCGCCGACAGGCTCGACGCCGTGCAGGGACTCGATGGCGCGCTCCTCGAACGCACGCTGTCGGCGCTCGCGCTCATCAGCGAGCGCATCGAGACGTGGCCTGAAGACGCGCGCCCGGTGCTTGCGCCGTTGTTCAGGCGCTTCGAGAGCCGTGTCGAATCTCCGCCGCGCGAAGATACGAACTCAGGCGGATCGTCAGCCTCGGCGACATCATCGTCATTGCCGGCATCGTCCGACGTTTCATCGACGCGCGAATTGCTCGAGCGCGCGCGTCAGATGGCGCAATTCCTTCGCGAGCAGCCGCAGGGTTATCTGGCTGCATACCGTCTGATGCGCTGCGTGCGCTGGGATACGCTCACTGAAGTGCCGCCGTTCGAAGCGGGCGGCAAGACGCGTCTGGTCGCGCCCCGCGCGGAAGTGCGCGCGAACCTGAAGCGCCTGTTGCTGCAAAAGCAGTGGCCGGAACTACTCGAACGCGTGGAGGCCGCCTTTGCCGAAGGCGCCAATCATTTCTGGCTGGATCTTCAGTACTACGCATTCATGGCGCAAGAACAGGCGGGCGGCGAGTATGCGCAAGTTCGCGAAACCGCCGCGACCGATTGCGCGCTGATGCTCGAACGCCTTCCCGGCCTGGAGCACCTGTCATTCAGCGATGGCTCGGCCTTCGCCGACAACGCTACGCTCGAATGGATCGCACGCTATGCGACAGTGCGCGACATCGAACGCGGCGAGACAGCCGCGCCGGTCGGTGCATCCGCCGCCGGCTCCGACTGGACCGAAATCGAAGCGCAGGCCAGCGACACGGCCGCGCAACAAGGGCTCGATGCCGCGCTTGCCTGGTTGCAACGCCAGCCCGCGTTCGACGACACGCGCATCGCCGGCGGCGAGCGCGAGCGCTTCATGCGGCAACTGGTGATGGCGCGCGTATCCGAACGCGCGGAGCGCTCGGACACCGCGCTGCATCTGCTCGCCACGCTCGACGCCGATGTCGAGCGCTTCCGGCTCGCCCGCTGGGAGCCGTCGCTGGCGTTCGAGGCCAAGTTCCACCTGCTGCGGATCTTGAGGAACCGCATGAACCGCAAGGACGCGGACAAGGCGGCGTTGTCTGCGCGCATCGAAGACATTACAGCCGATCTGACCGCAATCGATGCCGCGCGGGCCGTGGCGCTCACTTAAAAGAACAAGGAAGAACAACGAATGTCGTCCCCGACCAAGGACAATGAAATCCTGCGCTATTACGAAGCGGAAATGCGCTATCTGCGCGAGGCGGGCCGCGAATTCGCGCGGGCGTTCCCCGACCGCGCACGTGAACTCGATATGGATCGTCTCGGCGAGCGAGATCCGCACGTCGAGCGTCTGTTCGAGGGCTTCGCGTTTCTGATGGGTCGTCTGCGTCACAAGCTCGATGACGAACTGCCCGAACTCACCGAGGGTCTGGTGAGCATGCTCTGGCCGCACTATCTGCGCATGATTCCGTCGCTTTCGATTCTCGAGCTCACGCCCGATGTGGGCGCGTTGCAAAAGCACGAAGTCGTCGCGGCGGGGCTCGAAGCGACATCCGATCCCATCGGCACAGGCCTGAGCGCCGCGGATGAAGCGCAGATCGAATGCGTCTATCGCACGACTCAGGCAGTCGACCTGTATCCGATCACGCTTGCGGAGGCGGGCGCATACGCGCGGGAGGATGGTCGCTCGGTGATCCGCTTTCGCTTTGCGATTCAGCAACAGGCCCAGCGCGATCGGCTCCGCGTACCGCGCTTGCGCTTTTATCTGCACGCGGATCGACCGGTCGCGCACGCGCTGTATGCGGCGTTGAGCGCGAAACCGGAGGCCGTGCAGGTGCGCGTGCCAGGGTTCCCTGAAGACCGTCCCGGCGCGCCGCAGACGATGGAAACCTTGCGTTTGGCGCCTGCCGGTTTTGCCACCGACGAGCGTCTTTGGCCGAAAGCGGACAACGCATTCGGCGGCTATCAGTTGCTGCTCGAATACTTTACGTTTCCCGAGAAGTTCATGTTCATCGACTTGCTCGGGCTGGACATGACGGCGATCCCGAAGTCCGCTCACGCGTTCGATGTCGAAGTCGTGCTGAACAGGCCCTATCCCGACGACATGCGCTTCACCGAGGAGAACGTGCGGCTCTACTGCACACCGGTGATCAACCTGTTTCCCATCGCCGCCGATCCCGTGAAGGTCACGCAGTTCGAAACCGAATACCGCGTGCGGGCGCGCGAGCAGTACGGATCGCTCGTGGATATCTATTCCGTCGATGCCGTCGAGGGCTTCGAAGGAGGGAGGCGCTTCGAGTATGTGCCTTTCGCGGCATTCAAGCATCGCGGCGGCATGTTGCGTCATGAAATGCCCGAGCGCTACTTCCACACGCGCATGCGGCGCGGGCCGTCGGGGCGCTTCGACACGTGGCTCGCACTCGGCGGACACGCGTGGGACGAATGGGACAAACGCGCACGCACGTTGCCCAGGGAGACGCTCTCGGTGTCGGTCACGGGCACGAACGGCATGCTGCCGCGCAAGGCGCTTCGGGAGGCGGGCATCACGCGCATGCGCGGCGGCTTCACCAATGTGGGTGCTGTGCGCAATCTGACCGCGCCCACGCTGCCCGTGTATCCGCCGACCGGTGACCGCTTCCAGTGGCGCGTGCTCTCGCATCTCGCGCCGAACTATCTCTCCTTGCTCGACGCCGAAATTCTGCGCGGCTCGCTGGCACTTTATGACTGGACCGAAGGAGAACTGAATCGCAGACGCATCGAGGCGATCACCGACGTGCGCCATCGGTCGCTGCAAAAGCTCGTCAAGGGCGGGCTGATGCGCGGCGTCGAGATCACGGTGACGCTCGACAGCACACGCTTTGCCGGCGACGGCGATCTCGACCTGTTCGGCGGCATGCTGAATCGCTTTCTCGGTCTGTACGCGACGCTGAATCTATACACGAAGCTCGTGGTCGTCTCGCAGCCCTCGGGCAAGCGAATCGAGTGGCCGGAAACGAAGGGCGAAGGAGCACCGTTTTGAACGCGCCGGAAAATATCATCGGCACGGCGGGCCGTGGGCAGGCCGATCGGCCGCTGCTGCAAGCGCTGCTCGATCACGCGACGCAGATGAACTTCTATCGCTTCTGCGAACTGATGGAACTGGCCGCGCCCGATGCCGCGCCCATCGGCACGACCGATTCGCCGGCGACTGAGCCCGTGCGGTTCCGCTCGCGCGCGCGTCTGGGTTTCCCGAGTCGCGAGATCGATCGCGTCGAGATCGACGACGACCATCCGCATGATCCGCCAACGGTGCGCACGACGTTCCTCGGGCTGTACGGCGTCGATGCGCGCATGCCCTCGTACTTCGTCGATGAAGTCACGCAGAACCGCGATGGTGTCGAGCCGTTGTCCGCGTTTCTCGATCTGTTTCATCACCGCATCCTGACGCAGCACTATCGCGTGTGGCGCAAGTATCGGTATCCGGTCGGCTTCCGGCAGGGCGGCAGCGACGTCGTGTCGCGCTCTTTGCTGAGCTTTGCCGGACTCGGATTGAGCGCGTGGCCGAACGCCGCGTCATCCACCATGGACCCGCGCAAGTTGATGTCGATGCTGGGCATCGTCGCGCAAAAGACACGTACCGCCGAGGGGCTCGCGGGCGTGCTGCAACACGCGGTGCCGGATGCATCGATCACGGTCGAAGAGTTTTATCCCGTGTGGCGCGAACTCACTGACATCGAACCGGCCGCGCTGGGCGAGCAATGTCTGCTGGGGCGCGGCTTCTACGACCGCTCGAACGCGGTGCGGGTGATCATCACGCCGGACACGCGCGAAATGGTGCTTGAACTGACACCGGGAAATCGCGCGTATCGGGATGTCATGACCTTGTTGCGCTTCTATCTCGGCTATGAAGGCGAAGCGCATATCGAGATGCACGTACGGCCCGAGCTGATGCCTGAGCCGGTACTGAAACCTGGACAGACCAGCCTCGGTTTGACGACGCAACTTGCCGCACGACCGCCCAGTGCCACCGGGAAGCCTTCGCAGAATACGCGCGTGCATCTGGGCCGCTGGAACGGCGCGGCCAACTAGACAAAATCAAGCAAGAAAAGACCATGGGACAAACGAAAGAAATCACTTCGCGAGACAACGGGACATTCGAGCGCGCGCTCAAGCGTCCAATGAAGAGCGTGATCGCGGGATGCTTCGCGGCGAGCCTGCTTTCTATGACTGGGTGCGGTGCGTGGCAGGCCACGAAAGACAGCACGGTCAATGCCGCGCAATGGGTCTTCACGACGCAAGTCAAGACGATGAACATCGACCTCGACGGCCGCGCCGCGCTGAATGAAACCGGCGGCGGTCAGTCGCTTTCGACGGTGGTGAGGTTCTACCAGCTCAAGGATTCGAAGAACTTCGCGCAACTGGAATACGTCCAGTTGCAGAACAGCGATCTCGAGTTGCTGAAGACCGACCTCGTCGCCACGAAAGACGTCGTGTTGCGGCCGGGCGCTGCCGCGAGCATCAGCGAGCCGATGGACAAGGACGCCGAGTATGTGGGCGTCGTGGCGTTCTTCCGGTCGCCCAGCAGCGCCGGTGTCTGGAAACTCCTGATTCCGAAGAAGCAATGGAAGGACACGGACCCGGTGAAGATCCAGGTGCAAGGCAACATGCTCGCGATGGAGGGCGCGAAGCCGAAGCCAGTCATGCGCGACGCGCCGCAACAGTCGGTGCCGTCATCGACATCGTCCGCGGCGTCCACATCCTCGGCCGCATCGGGTGTTTCGGGCGCATCGGCGGCAAGCAAGGCGGCGGCGCAAAACCTCACGTCGGCCGCGGACGCACTGAAGAGCGCCAAAGCGAGCGCGAGCGCGATGTCGCGAAACGCCGCGGGACTGCTCTCCAACTAACTCATTCCATCGTGCGACGACTGCCACGAATCAAGCTTTCCTCAACCACACCGCAACAACATGAAGAACGTTTTCTCCCTCACAGCCTGTGTGCTCTCCGTATCGCTGCTGGCCGCTTGCGCAACCGGCCCCAATCGCGATGAAGAAATCGCGCTCAACCAGCAAGTCGGCATCGAAGTGACGCAGACCAAAGAGGGCGTGCAAGTGCGCCTGCCGGATCGCGTGCTGTTCGACTTCGATAAATCGGATCTGCGCGCCGATTCCGGTCCCGCCGTCCAGCGCGCGGTCGTGTTGCTCCGGCGCAGCAAGAAATCGGTGATCGTCGAAGGACACACCGACAACACGGGCACGCACGAATACAACCAGGCGCTGTCCGAAGAACGCGCAACGAGCGTCGCCGGCGCGCTGGAAAAGCGGGGAATCGCCGAGTCACGCATCACGACGAAGGGCTTCGCCTATGATCGTCCGGCGGCGAGCAACAACACGCCCGAAGGTCAGGCGAAGAACCGCCGCACGGAAATCATCGTGGTCGGCGAATCGCTCGATGCGATCATGGGCAAGCCCGGAAAACGCTGACGAGCGCAACGCGTGATCCGACCGGGGCGCCCGGCAGTTCGATCGGGCGCCTCGACAGGTCAATCGCGCGTCGCCGCATCGGCATCGCCTTGCCGGAGACTCAACGGCATCTCCGCGGCAATCTCCCTTTCGACTTCGCCCGACGATCTGCCGCGGTTGAACAACGCGTTGAGCAGAATGGCGAACACGGCCGCCAGCGTAATCCCGCTGTGCGTGAGCGGCCCCGCCCAGGCGGGCATGTGCGCGAAAAACGTCGGCGCCACCAGCGGAATGACGCCGACACCCACGCTGATCGCAATGATCAGCAGGTTGTTCTTGCTGTCGAAATCGACCTTGCTGAGAATCTTCACGCCGGTCGCGGCGACCATCCCGAACATGGCGATGCCCGCGCCGCCCAGCACGACCACCGGTATCGACGCGATCAGGTTCGAAAGCTTCGGCAGCAGCCCGAGCAGAATCAGGATCACGCCGGACACCGCGACGACCCAGCGGCTCTTCACGCCCGTGATCCCCACGAGCCCGATGTTCTGCGAGAACGACGAATGCGGAAACGTATTGAAGATGCCGCCGATCACGGTGCCCAGTCCGTCGGTGCGCAAGCCGCGCGTGGCGTCGACACGCGTGACGGGCCGCTGCGCCAGATCGCCGAGCGCGAGAAACATGCCGAGCGATTCCACCATGATCACCACCATCACGAGACAGAGCGATGCAATCGCGGCGATGTCGAAGGTCGGCGCGCCGAACGCGAACGGCCGCACCGGCGCGAACCACGCGGCCTGCCCGATGCCCGAGAAATCGACGAACCCGAGCGGCAGCGCGATCGCAAACCCGATCGCCATGCCGAGCAACACCGAAATATTCGCGATGAATCCCTTCAGATACTTGTTGATGAGCAGAATCGCGAGCAGCACGACGGCTGCGATCATCAGGTTCTTCGGCTCGCCGAAATTCGCGGCGCCCCGTCCGCCGCCAGCCCAGTTGATCGCAACCGGAAAGAGCGTCATGCCGATCGTCAGAATGATCGTGCCCGTGACGATCGGCGGAAAGAAACGCATCAGCCGGCCGAAGAACGGCGCGATCAGAATGGCGAACACGCCCGCCGCGATCGTCGCGCCGAAGATCGCGGTGATGCCCGCGCCGGATGCGGCCATCGCGACCATCGGTCCGACCGGCGCGAAGCTCACCCCCATGATGACCGGCAGGCGGATGCCGAACTTCCACACGCCGATGCACTGCACCAACGTGACGAGCCCGCACGCGAACAGGTCGGAGCTGATCAGAAACGCGACCTGATCCTTCGGCAATCTGAGCGCCGCGCCGACGATGAGCGGCACCGCGATCGCGCCCGCGTACATGACGAGCACATGCTGTATGCCGACCGCAAGCATCTGGCCGGCGGGCAGCACTTCATCGACGGGATGGATCGTTTGGGCCATGTGCGCTCCGGCGTAAGCGATGAGTTCAGTCGTTCAATCGCCCGAGTATTGCATCGCGCGCGAGCCGAAAAAATATTCGCGCTGCTATACACGGCATGGCATGCAAGGCGCCGTCCGCGCAAGCGCCCCGGTCTAGGGCAACGCGGACAAATCCTCGCCGCTTGCGCAATGCAGGCGCGAGCAGGACCCGCGATGCACTACACTTGCTAGCGCGTCTGTCACGACGCGTTGTTTTGTCCGTCGAAACGGAGTCAGTCACGATGAACCTGCTTTTCGTCGACGACAACCGCGCCTGCGTCGAGACCCTCGTCGACATTGCAAGCGGCCTGGGACATACCGCGGCCGTCGCGCACGACGGGGCCGCGTGCCTCGCGCTGACGTCGAGCGAACATTTCGATCGCATCTTCCTGGACATTTCGCTGCCCGACGCCGACGGCCGCGAAATCTGCACCGCGATCCGCGCGGCCGGCCCGAGCAGCGACGCGCGCATCATCGCGATGACCGGTCATACCGATTTCGTCGAAGGCAGCGGCGACACCGACTTCGACGGCTTCCTGCTCAAACCGATCAGTCTTCAGGCGCTCGAGCTCTTTTTGCTCTCGCGCTGAGCGAAGATCTGACCGGTCTTTGTCCAGCCCGAGGCGAACGACCGGCAGCAATTGCCGATTCCGCCAGACGCGTGCCCCGCGCGCGCTCGATAATCCGCGAAACCTATACGCCGCAAGGCTTTCCTGACTGTCGAATTTCGGGATGGCGTGCTACATTCCGAACGCCTTGCATTGCTTCACGGCCATATCGCGTGCACGACAGCCGCCGCTGCGGCGCAAGAAAAATCCAGTTTCGGGCTCGTGCCCGACATCAACATTTGCACAGGAATCTCGGCATGGAAATGGTCGGCGGAAAGCAGCTTGCCCAATTGTTCGAAAGCAATCAGGAGCAACTGCTCGCGGAGTGGATCACGAAGCAACACGCGATCGCGTCGCGGCGCGGACTGGTCGGCGAAGCGGAATTGCGCAATCAGTTCGCGCAGTTCGTCGCGCTTCTGGTGGCGGCGCTCGGCGCGTCGGAGCGCGTCGATTTCGCCTCCGGCGTGTGGCAGGACGTGCGCGCGTTCCTCGCGGACATGTCGGCGCAGCGCGCGCGTCAGGGCTTCTCGCCGGTGGAAACCGCGATGTTCGTGTTCTCGCTCAAGCAGCCGCTCTTCGCGCGCCTGCGCGAGACGCTCGCCGGCGATTCCGCGACGCTCGCCGATCTCACCTGGACCATCAGCTCGCTCTTCGATGAAATCGGTCTCTATACGACCGAAGTCTTCCAGGCGAGCCGCGAGCAGGTCATCGTGCGTCAGCAGCAGGAACTGCTCGAACTCTCGACACCGGTCGTGCAACTGTGGGACGGCGTGCTCGCGCTGCCGCTCATCGGCACGCTCGATTCCGCGCGCACGCAGGTCGTCATGGAAAACCTGCTGCAGAAGATCGTCGAGACGGGCGCGGCCATTGCGATCATCGACATCACCGGCGTGCCGACCGTCGACACACTCGTCGCGCAACATCTGCTGAAGACGGTCGCGGCGGCGCGGCTGATGGGCGCCGACTGCATCATCAGCGGCATTCGCCCGCAGATCGCGCAGACCATCGTGCATCTCGGCGTGAACCTCTCGAACGTGACGACCAAGGCATCGCTCGCGGCAGCTTTCGTCGTTGCGCTGCAGCGCACGGGGCAGTCCGTGTCCGGCGTGCATGGCGGGTCGCGCGGCGGCCGCCAGAACGACAGCAACGATTCGCTTCAACCCGAATGACGCGGCCTCACGCCATTCCAAGCAAAGAACGCGACTGAACGGGGTCAGGCGATGGAACGCATTCCGATTCTCACGATGGGCAAGCTCCTGCTCGTCACCATTCAGGTCGATATGCACGACCGCCTGGCGCTTGCGCTGCAGGACGATCTGACGAGCCGCATCGTCAAGGACGGCGCGCGCGGCGTGCTGATCGACATTTCCTCGCTCGACGTGGTCGATTCGTTCATCGGGCGCATGATCGGCAATACGGCGGCGATGGCGCGCGTGCTCGACGCGGAGACGGTCGTCGTCGGCATGCAGCCTTCGGTCGCGATCACGCTGGTCGAACTCGGGCTCACGCTCACCGGCGTGCGCACCGCGCTGAACGTGGAGAAGGGCATGGCGCTGCTCGCGAAGGACCGCGCGGCCTGACGGCCGCACGCGAACGACGCCATGACGATCTTCCATTCCACCGTCGCGCCCGTTTCATCGTCGCCGCCCGACACGCTGCCGATCCGCTCCGACGAGCAGATCGTGCGGCTGCGCCAGTTCGTGCGCGAGAAGGCCGTCGCACAAGGACTTTCGCTGATCGATCAGACCAAGTTCGTCACGGCGGCGAGCGAGCTGGCACGCAACACGCTGATCTATGGCGGCGGCGGCGACGTGCATTGCTATCTGATCGAGCGTAACGGCCGCCGCGGGCTCAGGCTCGAATTCGTCGACAACGGTCCCGGCATTCCCGACATCCAGCGCGCGCTCGCCGACGGCTACACGTCGGGCAGCGGTCTCGGCCTCGGGCTTGGCGGCGCAAAACGCCTGTGCGACGAATTCGACATCCGTTCCGCACCCGGCGAAGGCACGCACGTTTCGATCATCAAATGGAAACCGTTCTGAAGGAATCGATGGCCGCGCAGCAACGCTTCGAGATCGCCGAGGCGACGCAGATCGCCTATGCCCGGCGCTCGGTCGGCGAACTCGCGCGCGGACTCGGCTTCAACGAGACGGTCGCGGGCAACCTGGCGATCGTCGTCACGGAATGCGGCACGAATCTGCTCAAGCACGCGCAGCGCGGCGAACTGCTCGTGCGGCCGCTCGTGGATGCGGGCGTCGTCGCGTCGCGGCGCTATGGCATCGAGATGCTGTGCATCGACGGCGGCCCGGGCATTCAGGATCTCTATCGCAGCTTCGAGGACGGTTACACGACGGCGGGCAGTCCCGGCAACGGCATGGGCGCGATCCAGCGCCTGTCGCACGAACTCGACATCTGGAGCGCGCCGGGCCACGGCACGGTGCTGCGCGTCGTGTTCTGGAATGCGCCGCGCGCCGCCGACGCGGCCGTGCCCGAGCCGCATCCGGCCTACGGCGTCGTGAATCTGCCGCTGGAAACCGAAACCGTCTGCGGCGATGCCTGGTCATGCCACGCGCACGCGGGCGAATTCACCGTGCTGGTCGCCGACGGCCTCGGCCACGGTCCGCTCGCCAATGTCGCGGCCATCGAAGCGGCGAAGGCGCTCGCCGCGCACGGCGAACTTGCGCTCGATCGCATCATGGAAGCCGCAAACGACGCGCTGCGTCCGACGCGCGGCGCGGCCGTCGGCATCGCGCGGATGCCGGCGTGCGTATCGGCGACGGCGGACGGCAACGCGGTTTCGTTCGCCGGCATCGGCAATATATCGGCGAGCGTGTGGACGGAGACGTCGCACCGGCATCTGGTGTCGCACAGCGGCATCGTCGGGCACGCGGCGCGGCGCGCGCAATTGTTCGACGTGCCGTGCCCGCCGGACGCGCTCGTCGTGCTGCATTCGGACGGGCTCACGTCGCGCTGGGATCTCGCGCGTTATCCGGGCCTCGCCGTGCGACATCCGGCGCTCGTCGCGGCGGTGCTCTATCGCGACTTCACGCGCGGGCGCGACGACGTCACCGTGTTCGTCGCCCGGCCGGCCGGGAGCGTGTGATGGCGCGCGCGCTCTACGCGATGCTGATCGACGGCGAGCACGATATCGTCGCGGCCCGCGTGAAGGCGCGCGATGCGAGCGCGGCGCTCGGTTTCTCGTCGCAGGATCAGACGCGCATTTCGACGTCCGTGCTCGAAGCGGCGCGCACCGTCCTGATCGCGGGAAGCACGGCGCGTGCGGAGTTTCTCGTCGATGACGACGTCCGCCCGCCGCGTTTCGTCGTGCGCTTTCTGGCGGGTGCGGGCGCGGGCGAACGCCTGCGCGCGCTGCGCCACGACGATTCGCAGGCCACGCTCGGCCTGCTCGCCGCGCAGCGTCTGATGGATCAGTGCGCGATCGCCGACGAGCCCGGCGGCGCGACTTCGATATCGCTCGCGAAGGCGCTGCCCGAGAGCGCGGCGTCCGACGGGCGCGCGCTGCAACGCGTGACGGAAGCGCTGCAGCGCCCGTCGAACGAGGATTCGATGGCCGAAGTGCAGCGCCAGAACCGCGAGCTGATCGCGGCGCTCGCCGATCTGCGCGAGCGGCAGGAAGAGCTGACGCGGCTCACGCGCGAGCTGGAGGACACCAACCGCGGTGTGGTCGCGCTCTACGCGGAACTCGATGCGCGCGCGGACCATCTGCGCCGCGCGGACGAGTCGAAGTCGCGCTTTCTGTCGAACATGAGCCACGAATTCCGCACGCCGCTCTCGTCGATCCGCGCGCTGTCGAAACTGCTGCTGGACCGCATCGACGGCGATCTGACCGAAGAGCAGGAAAAGCAGGTGCGCTTCATCCGCAAGGCCGCGGAAGATCTGTCCGAGACCGTCGACGACCTGCTCGATCTCGCGAAGATCGAAGCGGGCAAGATCGCGGTGCGGCCCGCCGAATTCGAAGTCGATACGCTGTTCTCGGCGTTGCGCGGCATGCTGCGGCCGTTGTCGCCGGGCGGCGCGGTGGAACTCGTGTTCGAGTCCTGCGAAGGCCTGCCGCCGATCCACACCGACGAAGCCAAGGTCGCGCAGGTGGTGCGCAACTTCGTGTCGAACGCGCTGAAGTTCACCGAGCGCGGCGAGGTGCGCGTCGCCGCGAGTTACGACGACGCGCGCCGGCTCATCACCTTTTCCGTCAGCGATACGGGCATCGGAATTGCGCCGGAACATCAGCAAGTGGTGTTCGAGGAGTTCGGGCAAGTCGAGAATCGTCTGCAACAGTATGTGAAGGGCACGGGCCTCGGGCTGCCGCTGTGCCGCAAGCTGTGCAAGCTGCTCGGCGGCGATGTGTCGCTCGCGAGCGAACCCGGCCGCGGCTCGGTTTTCAGCGCGACGATTCCCGCGCACTACGGCGCCGACGCCGGTGCGGCGCATCCCGCCGCGAGCGATACGCGGCCGGCCGTATTGATCGTCGCGAGCAATCCGATCGAGCGGCTCGACTGCGAAGCCGCGCTGCGCGAAGCGCCGTATCGCACGATGAACGCCGCGACGCTCGACGAAGCGAGCCGTCTGCTCGCGCGCACGCCGCCCGCGGCGCTGCTGCTCGCGGTGCGGCCCGCGCCGCCGGAAGCGTGGATCTGGCTCGCCGCGCTGCGCGCGCAGGCGGCCACGCGCAGCATTCCGATCGTCGTGCTCGGCGAGGATCAGGACCGCAACGAAGCGCAGGCGCTGGGCGCGACCGCGTTCATCGAGAAGCCGATCGGCGGCGGCGCACTGCCGCGCGTCCTGGACGCAGTGACGGGCAAGGGACGACCAACATGACGAGCGACTGGAGCGCGGTGCTGATTCTCAACGTCGACGACAACGACGGCGCGCGCTATGCCAAAACCCGCATCCTGTCGCGCGCGGGCTTCAACGTGATCGAGGCGGCCACCGGCACCGGCGCGCTCGAGCGCGTGCGTGCGGATTCCCCCGATCTCGTGTTGCTCGACGTGAAGCTGCCCGACATCAACGGGCTCGAAGTGTGCCGCCAGATCAAGGCGTCGCCCGATACGGCGGGCACGCTCGTGCTGCAGACGTCGGCGGCGGCCGTGCACAGCCTCGATCGCATTCGCGGTCTGGAAGGCGGCGCGGACAGCTATCTGACGGAGCCTGTCGAGCCCGCGGAACTGATCGCGCATGTGCGCGCGCTCTTGCGCGTGCGCCTGGCGGAGAACGCGCTGCGCGAGAGCGAAGAGCGCTTTCGCCAGCTTGCCGAAAATATCGACGACGTATTCTGGATGCTCGATCCGGCGTCGAACGAACTGCTTTACGTGAGTCCCGCATACGCGCGTCTTTTCGACGCGGGCGGCGGTGCGGCGTCGCCAGGCCCGGTGCCGTGCGCCGATCACTGGTCCGGCGAGATCCTTCCGCTGGATCGCGAGCACGTCGCGGAGGCGTATCGCCAATTGCTTGCGAACGGCACGCCGTACGAGGTCGAATATCGCATCGTGCGCGCGAGCGGCGGGCCGCGCTGGGTCGCCGAGCGCGCGTTTCAGGTGCGCGGTGCGGCGGGTCATCCGGCGCGGGCGCATCGCATCGCGGGGATCGTCAACGACATCTCCGAGCGCAAGGCCGCCGAACTGCTGTTGCGCGAAGCGGATCGTCGCAAGGACGAATTCCTCGCGATGCTCGCGCACGAACTGCGCAATCCGCTCGCGCCGATCCGCAACGCGATCGATCTGCTCGATCCGGAGCGCGCGCCCTCGGCGCAGCACTTCTCGACGGTGCGCGCGATCATCGACAGGCAAGTGCGGCATCTGAGCCGTCTCGTCGACGATCTGCTCGACGTCGCGCGCATCACGCAGGGCAAGATCACGCTGCGCGAGGAAATGGTCGATCTCGCCGTGGCGATCGCGGCGGCTATCGAGACCGTGCAGCCTTCGCTCGAACGAAGGCGCCACACGCTCACGGTGAAGCTGCCGGACGTGCCGCTTTACATCGCCGGCGACAACGTGCGGCTCGCACAGGTGTTCGGCAATCTGTTGTCGAATGCGTCGAAGTACAGTCTGGAAGATGGCGAGATCGCGATCGAGGCCGAGCAGTTCGGCGATGCCGTGCGCATCGTCGTGCGCGACAAGGGCATCGGCATCGCGCCGGACATGCTGCCGCATATCTTCGATCTGTTCGTGCAGTCCGAGACCTCGCTGGAACGATCGGAGGGCGGCCTCGGGATCGGCTTGCCGCTGGCGCGGACGCTCGTCGAATTGCAGGGCGGACGCATCGAGGCGTTTTCGGCGGGGCCGCAGACGGGCAGCGAATTCATCGTCTGGCTGCCGCTGACGCAGCATGCGCAGGTGGCCGCGCAGGGCGTCGAGCAGGTCGCGAGGAACACGACGACGGGCCATCGCGTGCTGCTCGTCGACGACAGCGTGGACGCCGCAACCGCGATGGCGCTGCTTCTCGAAGCGGACGGCTTCGATGTGCGCACCGCGCACGAAGCGAACGAAGCGCTCGCGATTTCAGACACCTTTGCGCCGCAGATCGTGCTGCTCGACATCGGCCTGCCGGGGATGGACGGTTACCGGCTCGCCGCCGAGATGCGCGCGCGGGCGGCGACGGCACACGCGTTGCTGATCGCGGTGACGGGATACGGACAGGCGCACGATCGGCAGCGCTCGAAGGATGCGGGCTTCGACCATCATCTTGTGAAGCCGGTGGCGTTCGAGGAGATTCAGAAGGCAGTGCGTGGACGGTTCGGGTAATCGCCCTTGGCGTTTTCACCTAGCAATTGAAGGTTGACGCGCGCACGCACGCATCCGAAACTCTAGTCATCGAGGTGTGATCACAGGTCACACAAAACCAGAAGCATCACGGCAGCCGAACGCAAGAACGGAGGCGACGGTGGCGACACGCTCGACGACGGATTTACCCGCGCTCGAATTGGTTGCGCGCGAAACGATGGCTGGCCGCGTGTATGCGCAGTTGCGGCAGGCGATCATGACGGGCCGTTTCGCGCCCGGCCAGTTGCTCAGCCTGCGCAGCGTCGCGGAGGCGGTCGGTTCATCGACCATGCCGGTGCGCGCGGCGCTCACGCGTCTGCAGGCGGAAGGCGCGCTGATCGACGGCCCGGGACGCGCGCTGATGGTCCCGCCGATGACGCTCGATCTGCTCGACGAACTGCGCGACGTGCGTATCGCGTTGGAAGGCGCGGTCGCGAAACGCGCGGCGGCGCGCATGACACGCGAGCATCTCACGGCATTGCAGCAGGTCTTCGACACGATGGACGCGCACGTCGAAGCCGGCGACGCGGCCGCCTATCTGCGCAGCAACTTCGAATTTCACATCGCCATTTATACGCACGGCGCAAGCGATCTCACGCTCGCGACGATCCAGAACCTCTGGATGCGCATCGGCCCGTTCCTGAATCTCGTCGCACCGGATATTCCCCACATGCGGCGCTCGATGGTGGCGCATCGTCACATCGTCGAGGCGCTCTGGCGCGGCGATGGCGAAGGCGCGCGCGCCGGCATCGAAGAAGATATCGGCGACGCGGCCGCCGATTTGCAAGAACGCCTGCAAGGCGGCGAATCCACCGGCGGCACAAACGGCAAGACCAGCGAACAGGCGAGCGCCTGAGCCTGATAAAAACGAAGGAGACAAGGCATGACGGTTCTTCAGATGCTGAAACCGCACGCGGGCTTGCGCGTGCTCGTGACGGGCGGCGCATCGGGCATCGGGCTCGTGATCGCGCGCGCGTTCATCGACGCCGGTGCGCGCGTGCATGTCTGCGATGCGAGCGCGGACGCCATCGACGCGCTGTCGAAAGCCGAAGCGAACACGGAATGCAACGCGATCACCGCGACGCTCGCGGACGTCTCCGACAAGGACGCCGTCGAGCGCGTCTTCGGCGACGTGCAGAGCGAACTCGGCGGACTCGACGTGCTCGTGAACAACGCGGGCATCGCCGGGCCGACGGGCGGAATCGAAGAGATCGACGTGAAGGAATGGGAAGACACCATCGACGTCAATCTGAACGCGCAGTTCTACTTCGCGCGCCGCGCGGTGCCGCTGTTGCGCGAAGCGCACGGCGGCGGGACGATCATCGCGCTGTCGTCGGTGGCGGGACGGCTCGGCTATGCGTTTCGCACGCCGTATGCCGCGACGAAATGGGCGGTTGTCGGCATGACCAAGAGCCTCGCCATCGAACTCGGACCGTCGAACATTCGCGTCAACGCGATACAGCCGGGCATCGTGAAGGGACCGCGCATCGAGCGCGTGATCGCGGCGCGCGCGAAGCAACTGAACCTCTCCTATGAAGAGATGGAGAAGCAGTATCTCGCGAAGGTTTCGCTGCGCCGCATGACGACGCCGGAAGAAATCGCGGCCACCGCGCTCTTTCTGTGCTCGCCCGCGGGCAGCGGCATCTCGGGGCAGGCGATCTCGGTCTGCGGCAACGTCGAAGTGCTCTAAAAGAACGAGGATCACATGGCAACGAAACGCAAGGTCATCATCACGTGCGCGCCGACCGGCGCGATTCACACGCCGTCCATGTCGCCGTATCTGCCGGTCACGCCGCAGCAGATCGGCGACGCGGCGTTGGCCGCCGCGAAGGAAGGCGCCGCGATTCTGCATCTGCACGCACGCGATCCGAACGACGGCCACCCGACGCAGGATCCCGCCGTGTTTCAGGAGTTTCTGCCGCGCATCAAGGCCGAAACCGATGCCGTCATCAACATCACGACGGGCGGCAGTCCGCACATGACGGTGGCCGAGCGTCTGAAGCCCGCGCATCACTTCAAGCCGGAAGTGGCGTCGCTCAACATGGGCTCGATGAATTTCGGCCTTTATCCGATGCTGGAACGCTTCAAGGAACTCAAGCACGACTGGGAGCGCAAACATCTGGAAAACAGCCGCGATCTCGTGTTCAAGAACACCTTCGCGGACATCGAGTACATCCTGACTTCGTGCAGCGCGAACGGCACGCGCTTCGAGTACGAGTGCTACGACATCTCGCATCTCTACAACCTCGCGCACTTTGTCGATCGCGGGCTCGCGAAGCCGCCGTTCTTCGTGCAGAGCGTGTTCGGTCTGCTGGGCGGCATCGGGCCTCATCCCGAAGATCTCGCGCACATGCGCCGCACGGCCGACCGGCTTTTCGGCCACGACTATGTCTGGTCGATTCTCGGCGCGGGCCGCAACCAGATCACACTCGGCTCGATTGGCGTGGCGCAGGGCTCGAACGTGCGCGTCGGTCTCGAAGATTCGCTGTGGATCGAACCGGGCAAGCTCGCCGAATCGAGCGCGGCGCAGGTGCGCAAGATTCGCCAGGTGATCGAAGGGCTTTCGCTCGATATCGCCACGCCCGCCGAAGCGCGCGAGATGCTCAAGCTGAAGGGCGCGGGCGACACCAACTTCTGATACGCGGAGGGCGCCGTGAACGACCGGCCAAAGCTGAAAGTAGTCGCGATGCCGACGGGCTGGCTCACCGTCGATCGCTCGTCGCAAGTGTATGGCCGCTACTTCGGCCAGCAGATCAAGGTGCCGGTCTGGTCGACGGCGATCGTCGGCGCCGGCAAGAAGATCGTCGTCGATACGGGCATTCACGATCCGGGCTGGGTGTCGAACTTCGTGTGCCCGTGCGATCAGGCGCCCGAAGAAAAGCTCGAGCGCGCGTTGAAGGAATACGTCGGCTGGAGCGCGGACGAGGTCGATATCGTCATCAACACGCATCTGCATTACGACCATTCGGGCGGCAACACGCTGTTCAGGAACGCGCGCTTCGTCGTGCAGGCGAAGGAGTGGGAATACGCGGGCCATCCGTTGCCGACACAGGCCACGTATTACCAGGAGTTCCTGATCGGCCGCGAGCCGCTCGCGTATTTCCGCTGGCAGTTCGTGCATGGCGTGACCGATATCGTGCCGGGCGTGCGGGTCGTGCCGACGCCGGGTCATACGCCCGGGCATCAGTCGGTCGCGGTCGATACGGCGGAAGGCGTCGTGCTGATCGCGGGCGATTGCGCGAACTGCATGGAGAACATCGTCGATCTCGTGCCGGTGGGCATCGTGCACGAAACGCTCGCGGAGATCGGCTCGCTCACACGCATCAGGCAGATCGCGGATTTCGTCATACCCGGACACGACCCCAACGTCGTGCCCGGCAGCGCGGGCATCGCACTGCCCGTGAGCGCGCGTATCGCGCATGTGACCACATCGAGTTGAAGCGCAGTCAGATACCAAAAACGAAGCACCGGAGGATGACATGAAAGCATGGACGCACACGATTCGTCATGCGGGCCGGGCGGCGCTCGGCCTCGCGTTTGCAGCGGCGCTCGCGGTCTCGGGGCAGGCTCAGGCCGCGGGCAAGTACAAGATCTTCCTGTCGATGAGTTACGTCGGCAACGACTGGCAGACCGAGGCCGCGAACATGGTCAAGGCGATGGCCAATACGCCCGCGCTCAAGGACAAGGTCGATCTCGAAGTGCAGGTCGCGGGCACCGACGCGCAGAAGCAGATCCAGCAGATCAACTCGATGGTGCAGGCGGGCGCGAAGGCCATCGTCATCTATCCGATCTCGCCGACGGCGCTCAATCGCGCGATCAAGAACGCGTGTTCGAAGGGCGTGGTCGTCGCCGCATATGACGGCGAAGTGACCGAGCCGTGCGCGCACAACGTGACCATCGATCAGCATCAGGCGGGCACCGTCACGGCCGAATGGCTCGCGAAGACGTTGAACGGCAAGGGCAACATCGTGCTCATCAACGGCGTGCCGGGCACGTCCGTCGATCGCGCGCGCACCGAAGCCGCGAAGGCCGTGTTCGCGAAGTTCCCGGGCATCAAGATCGTCGCGGAAGGCACGGGCATGTGGAGCCAGGCGACCGCGAAGACCGAGCTCTCGAAGATTCTCGCGACCAACAGCTGGGACAAGATCGACGGGCTGTGGATGCAGGTCGGCTGCTTCACGGCGGCGTCGATGCAGCTCGAAGCCGGCATCGCCGAAGACAAGATCAAGCCGTGCGCGGGCGAATCGTCGAACGGACATCGCGTGCAGATGCTGCCGCCGGGCGAAGTGAAGGGGCAGGGCAGCTATCGCTCGATCGGCTATCGCTCGATCTCCTACGGCGCGCCGCCGTACTCCGGCGCGATGGCGCTCAAGATGGCCGTGAAGAAGCTCGACGGCGGCGACTTCCCGGCACGCGTGACGCTCAAGCTGCCGCTCGTGCTGACCTCAGAATCGAAGCTCTGCAAGACCGGCAGCATCGACGAACTGAAAGCGGGCTGCACGGCCTTCCCGCCCGACAAGGTGCCGCCGGGCTGGTTCGCGGACATCTACTCCGAGGACACGAAGGAAGTGGGCTTCAATGCGGCGCTGACGGGCAATCAGGACTGAGGCGATCATGAACGACGCGGCATTGGCCATCGACCTGTCGAACGTGACGAAGCGCTTCGGCGCGACCGTCGCGCTCGACGGCGCATCGTTCAGCGTGAAGCGCGGCGCCGTGCATGCGCTGCTCGGCGAGAACGGCGCGGGCAAGTCCACCACGGTCAAGCTGCTGTCGGGTCTGATCGAGCCCGATTCCGGCAGCATCCGCGTGATGGGCCGCGACGTCGCGATGAAGAGTCCGAAGGACGCGCATCGCGCGGGCGTGCAGACGGCGTTTCAGGAGATGACGCTCGTGCGCGATCTCACAGTCGCGCAAAATCTGCTGATGTCGTACGAACCGACGGGCTTTCTCGGGCGCATCAGGAAGCGCGAGGCACAGCGGCAGGCGGCGGAATGGCTCGACAGGCTCGAACTGTCGGATGTGCGGCCCGGCGCGTATATCCGCGATCTGTCGCTGCCGGTGCGGCAGAAGATCGAGATTGCGAAGGCGATCGTGCGCGAGCCGCGCGTGTTGTTGCTCGATGAGCCGACGTCCGCGCTTTCGGGGCGCGACGTCGCGTGGCTGGCGCGCCGTATCGACGAAATGAAGGCGAGCGGCACGACCTTCGTGTTCATCTCGCATCGCATGCAGGAAGTGCGCGAGTTCTGCGACAGCCTGACGGTGTATCGCAACGGCCGCGATGTCGGCGCGTTCGATGCCGGCGACATCTCCGACGACGAAGTGATTCGCCTCGTCATCGGCCGCTCGATGGAAGCGAAGTATCCGCCGAAAGTCGCGCCGCCGGCAGCGGCCACCGCGCAGGCGACGCCCGCGATCGAAGCGCGCAACATTCGCGTCGACGGCGTCGTGAGCGACTTCGATCTGACGTTGAAAGCGGGCGAAGTGCACGGCATCGCTGCGCTGCAGGGCATGGGCCAGCGCGAGTTGTTCGAGGC
Organism: Caballeronia peredens; assembly: GCA_001544595.2. GTDB lineage: Bacteria > Pseudomonadota > Gammaproteobacteria > Burkholderiales > Burkholderiaceae > Caballeronia > Caballeronia peredens. The sequence continues at coordinate 21,530 of FCOH02000040.1, forward strand.
GCTATTCGGCGCGACTTATGTCGACGATGGCGAGATCCGCATCGACGGCAAGCCGGTCACGCTCACCTCGACCGCCGATTCGCTGAAGGCCGGCGTGTCGACGAGCTTTCTGCCCGAGGACCGCAAGACCGAAGGCCTCTTCCTGCGCCTGCCCGGCGGCGAGAACGTTTCGCTGCCGGTGATCGGGCGATATTCGCGCTTCGGGCTCATCGACCGCAAGCGCGAACAGGAAGCGATCCGCCGCTCGCTCGCGCAAATGGACGTGAATCCGCGCGCGCTCTACAAGCCGTGTTTGTCGTTCTCGGGCGGCAACCAGCAGAAGATCGCGATGGCCAAATGGCTGCTCACGCAAAGCCGCGTATGGCTGATGTTCGATCCGACGCGCGGCATCGACGTCGGCACCAAGCATCAGATTTTCGTGCTGATGCGCGCGTTCGCGGCCGCCGGCGGCTCGGTGCTGTTCTACTCGACCGATGTGCCCGAGCTGGTCAACGTATGCGACCGCGTGTCGGTGATGTATCGCGGACGCAATGCCGGCGAACTCGCGGACGATGCGCTCACCGAAGAGAACGTGATGCGCAAGATGCTTTCCAGTTGAGAGGTTCTTCATGAAGATAGCCGTGGCGTCCCCCGACAGCGAGATCGTGCGGCCGGGCGCGCGCGTGGGTTTGGGCGCGCGCATCGATCATCATCGCGGACTCATCATTGCCGTCTGTGCGCTGCTCGCGATGCTCGCCGCATGGGTCGCGCTGTCCGCCACGCCCGTGGGTCTCTACGACATCGGTTCCGTGATTTCGAGCGCAAGCACGCTCGCGCTCGCGGCGATCGGGCAGACGATCGTCGTGTTGTCGGGCGGCTTCGATCTGTCGGCATCGGCGGTCGTGTCGCTCGCCAACGTGCTCGCGGTGCGCTTCGTGCAGGGCTCGCCGGTCGAGCAAAGGGCGGGCGTCGCGCTGATTCTCGCGATCGGCGGCGGCATCGGGCTCGTGAACGGCGCGCTGATCGCATGGTTCCGGTTGCAATCGATCGTCGTCACACTCGCGACGATGTTCATGGTCCAGGGCGTCACGCTGCTCATCCAGAACAAGCCGGGCGGCACAGTCGGCGAGCAGTTCGGCGGCTTTCTCACGTCCGATCTCATCCCCGACAAGATGCCGATGTCAGCCGCGCTGCTGATCTTCGCGTTGCTGATCTGGTCGTTCGTCAAGCGCACGCGCTTCGGCGTGGGCATCTACGCGCTCGGCAGCGATCCGGACGGCGCGTACGCGAACGGCATGCCGGTCACGCGCTATCGCGTCGCCACGTATGCGCTCGCGGGCATGTTCTACGCGGCCGCGGGCCTGTATGTGTCGGCGCAGACCGGCTCGGCTGATCCGCTCGTCGGCCGCCCGCTGCTTCTCTCGATGTTCACGGCGGTCGTGCTCGGCGGCACGTTGCTCGGCGGCGGACGAGGCGGCTGCGTCGGCACCGTGTTCGCAGCCATGACGCTGATGATCACCGTGAACATCCTGCTCGTGCTGAACGTATCGGCGTTCTTCACGACGATCGCCGAAGCCGTGATCCTGATTCTCGCCGTGCTCGGCTCGTCGATCGGCAAGCAATCGGCCGCGCACGAATGCGCGCGTCATGCCGCGCAGTGGCTGAAGGCCGTGCGAACGGGCACGCGTGCCCGCGACGACAGCCGCGCTCGCCGCGTGACGTTCGAAGTGGACGACTTCCGCCCGATCGAGAACACGGAGTTGAAGGGGCGCCCGATCGCCGACTGGATCGAGCGCAATCGCGAATGGGTCAAGTATGTCGTCCCGGCTTACCTGTTGTTCTTCGCGGTGGTGGTCATCACGGCGATCGTCTACGGTCCCGGCGTGCTCGCGAGCGCGAACTTCTACAGCAGCCTGCTCACGCTGACGCTCTTTCTCGCGATCCTCGGTCTCGGGCAGGGCGCGGTCATCCTGACAGGCGGACTCGACTTGTCGATGCCGTGGCTCATCACGTTGTCGGGCGTTCTGCTGACTGGCCTGACGCACGGCATGAACGGCGCGGCGGCATGGGCAGTGCCGGTGGTGCTGGCTGCGGGTTTGCTGGTCGGCGTCTTCAACGGCGTGGGCGTGGTGATGCTGGGCCTGCCGCCGATCGTCGTGACGCTGGCCGCCAATGGCCTGCTGCAAGGCCTCACGTTGATTTACTGCAACGGCTCGCCGCAAGGATGGTCGCCGTCGGCGATCAGCGAGTTCACCAACGGGCGCGTCGGGCCGCTGTCGCTCGCGGCGTGGAGCGTGCCGGTGTTTCTCGTCATCGCGCTGGTGCTGTTGCATCGCACGCCGTTCGGGCGGCGCGTGTATGCGGTCGGCAATTCGCCTGTCGCGGCGCGGCTCTCGGGCGTGCGTGTCGGCACGACGCTGATCGCCGTGTATTGCCTGTCGGGTCTGTGTTCCGCGATCGTCGGACTCCTGCTCGCCGGGTTCAGTTCGCAGGCGTTTCTCGGCATGGGCGATCCGTACCTGTTGCCGTCCATCGCGGTGGTCGTGGTGGGCGGCGCGCTGATCACCGGCGGCCGCGGTCACTATCTCGGCGTATTCGGCGGCGCGCTGCTGCTCACCGCGCTCGGCACGCTGCTCGCCGGCACGACGGTGCCGCCCGCCGTGCGCGACATCATCAACGGGCTCGTCGTGCTGGCGGCCGTCATCACCTTGCGGGACAAGAAAGGTTAAACCAACTCGAAGGGGGACTTGGCACAGATGCAAGCGAAAAACATTGCGGTGATCGGTTCGGGGCGCATCGGCCGCGCGTGGTCGATCGTCTTCGCACGAAGCGGTTTCGACGTGAAGCTGCACGATGCCTCGCCGGACATGCTCGCGGGCGCGCTTCCCGCGATCCGCGAGAGCGTGCAGGATCTCGCGTCCTTCGATTTGATCGATGAACCTGTCGACACGATCGTCGCGCGCATCACCCCATGCGGGAGCCTCGCCGATGCAGTCGCCGACGCCGATCTCGTGCAGGAGAACATCGCGGAAGTGGTCGACGCGAAACGCGCGCTGTTCGCCGAGCTGGATCGTCTGACGAGGCCCGATGCGCTGCTCGCGAGTTCGACCTCGGGACTGCCCGCATCGACATTCACCGAAGGGCTCGAAGGCCGTGCGCGGTGTCTCGTCGCGCATCCGGTGAACCCGCCGTCGCTCGTGCCGCTCGTCGAACTGTGCGGCGCGCCGTGGACGTCGCAACAGACGATGGAGCACGCCCGCGCCATCTACGAAGCGGCGGGGCAGAAGCCCGTGACCGTCAATCGCGAGATTTCGGGTTTTCTGCTCAACCGCCTGCAAGGCGCGCTGCTCGACGAAGCGCTGAGTCTCTATGAACAAGGTTATGCGAGCGCCGACGATCTCGACACCGTCATGCGAGACGGACTCGCGATGCGCTGGTCCTTCATGGGACCGTTCGAAACGATCGATCTCAATGCGCCGGGCGGCGTCGCCGATTACGCCGCGCGCTATGGCGGCACGTATCGCAGCATCGCAGCGGGCCGCAAGGCATTCGACTGGTCCGCGGAAACGCTCGGCAAGCTCGACGATGAACGGCGTGCCGTGTTGCCGCGCGATCGCATCGAAGAGCGCAGCCGCTGGCGCGATCGCAGATTGATGGCGTTGCTGGCGCATCGCCGTGCTTCGAAGGATGAAGACTGATGCGAGCAAAGACAGTTCGATTCAACGGAGACGAACGATGACCGAAACGCGTTTGCTGGTCGATGCGAACAATCACCTCGGCGAAGGACCGCTCTGGGACGTGCAGGAGGAACGGCTGTACTGGATCGACAGCACGGCCGCCGAAATCTATAGCTGCCGCGCCGATGGCAGCGACGTGAAGCGCTATTTCGTGCCGCGCCACATCGGTTCGATGGCGCTGCGCGAGCAAGGCGGCGCGGTCGTCGCGCTGGCGAACGGCCTGCATTTCTACGACTTCGACGCGCAGATCGTGCAGTTCATCGCCGATCCTGAAAGCGACGATCCCGAGACGCGCTTCAACGACGGCAAGGTGGACCGACGCGGACGTTTCATCGCGGGCACCATGTCCTACGATTTCGACCGCTACGACGCCGATCGCGGTCAGCGCTCGACGCGCAGCGGCGGCCTCTATCGTCTCGATACGGACGGCACGCTCGCGCAACTCGACAGCGGCATCAGTTGCTCGAATGGTCCGTGCTGGAGCCCCGACAACAAGACGTTCTATTTCACCGACACGTACAGCAAGGAGATGTACGCGTACGACTACGACATCGAAACGGGCGCCGCAACGAACCGAAGGCTGTTCGCATCGGCGCGCGAAATGGCCGGCACGTTCGATGGCGCAACCGTCGATGAAGAAGGCTACATCTGGTCCGCGCTGGTTTTCGGCGGACGCATCCTGCGCTTCGCGCCCGACGGCACGCTCGATCGCATCGTGCCGTTTCCCGTGCGCAATCTGACGAGCGTCATGTTCGGCGGCCCGAATCTCGACACGCTCTATGTATCGACGATGGGTCGTCCGATGTGGGGCATTCCGCAAAAGGAACGCGACAAGGGCGGTCTGTTCGCGGTGACGGGGCTCGGCGTGCGCGGTCTGCCGGAGCCGCGCTTCGCGGGATGACGCATGGGCGTTATCATTCGGACGAAGCCGAACGAATGGTTAACGCTCACATGAACATCGATACGCATGCACTCATCGCGTCGCTGCCGGACCGCATCGACGCGATCGTCACGCGCGGGGCAAAGGAACATCCGGCGCATATCGCGTTACGCGAGGATGCGCGCGCGCTCACGTATGGACAGCTTGAACGCGCCGTCGACGCGCTCGCCGTGCGTCTTGCATCGGCAGGGGTGAGGGCGGGCGATCGCGTGATGCTGATCGGCGAGAACAGCGTCGCGTTCGTCGCGGCGCTCTTTGCCGCGAGTCGTCTCGATGCATGGGCGCTGGTCGCGAACGCGCGCCTGTCGGCGACCGAACTCGAGGCACTCCGCGCGCATGCGAAACCACGCATCGCGCTCTATACGGTCGAAGCATCCGACGATGCCGCGCTGCATGCAACGCGCGAGAACGCTGTCAGCGAAACGCTCGATGCAATCCCGATCGGCGCATTCGCGCTCGGCAACGTCGATCCGCATTCCGTGCAGGAGACGCATGGCCTGCCTTCCGACCGGCAATGCGCGGCGCTCATCTACACGACGGGCACGACAGGCGCGCCGAAAGGCGTGATGCTGTCGCATCGCAATCTGCTGTTCGTCGCGGCGGTTTCGAGCACGTTGCGCCGCGTGAGTGCACATGATCGCGTCTATGCCGTGTTGCCGATCTCGCATGTGTTCGGCCTGGCGTCCGTTTGCCTGGGCTCGCTGTACGCGGGCGCGACGCTGCGATTGGCTCCCCGCTTCGACGCCGCGCGCGCGGGCAAGGTTCTGCGCGACGAAGGCATGACGATCTTTCAGGGCGTGCCCGCGATGCACGCGAAGCTGATCGATCACTTCACGCCACGCGGCGGTCTCGACGCGCCGACGCTGCGCTTCGTCTATTGCGGCGGCTCGCCGCTCGACATGTCGCTCAAGGCGGCCGCCGAGGCGTTCTACGGCGTGCCCTTGCATAACGGCTTCGGTATGACCGAGAGCAGTCCGACTGTGTCGAACACGCTGCTCGATGCACCCGCGCGCGATTCTTCGGTCGGCCCGTTGATTCCGGGCGTCGAGGCGCGCATCGTGCCGCTCGCGCAGCAGGCCGGTGATACTGTGGACGATACCGGCGAACTCTGGGTGCGCGGTCCGAACGTCATGCTCGGTTACTACCGCGATCCGGTGCAGACCGCCGCAACCGTCACGCCGGACGGCTGGCTCAGGACCGGCGATCTCGCGCGCTTCCAGAACGGCAATCTGTACATCGTCGGGCGCTGCAAGGAGCTGATCATCCGTTCCGGATTCAACGTGTACCCCGCCGAAGTAGAGCAGGCGTTCAACAGTCATCCCGCCGTGCTGCATTCGGCCGTGATCGGAAGAAGCGTGGAAGGCAACGAAGAAGTGCTGGCATTCGTCGAACTGCGGCCGGGATCGGCCGTCGGCGAGCGAGAACTAGCGGACTGGGTAAGCGAGCGTCTCGCGCCGTACAAGCGGCCTTCCGTGATACACATTCTCGACGCGCTGCCCGTTTCCGCTAGCGGCAAGATACTGAAGCATCGGCTCGGAATGCTTGCCGGATAGTTGCGAATGCAATCATTTCATTTGGGCGCATAAGCGGCCTTCACATCTTCGCCCGCACCTCCTAGCGACTGATAGAGCGCGGCCGTATCGCTCAGACGGTTCGCTTGCGCGAGCGCATGATCGAGTTGTGTCTGCAACGCCTGACGCTGCGTATCGAGCAGATCGAAACGGCTCACGCCGCCGGCCGTATAGCGTGCGCCGGCCGTGTCGAGATTCGCTTGCGCTTCGTTTGCCGCGACTTCGCGGGCGCGCAGCGCGTACGCGTCGTTTTGCAGCGCCGTCAGGCTGTCGGCGACTTGCTGCAAGGCGTCGAGCACGGTCTGTCGATACGCCTGCAGCGCTGCATCGTAGGCGGCTTCGGCAGAGCGCTTTTTCGCGCGCAACTCGCCGCCGTGAAAAATCGGCTGCGTCAGATTCAGTCCGGCATTCCACACGTTCAAACTATTGAGCATGTCGCCGATGTTCGTGCGCTGGCTTCCCGCACCGGCCGAAAGCGAGAACTTCGGATAGAGATCGGCAGTCGCCACGCCGACGTTCGCGCTCGCCTGATGCAACAGCGCCTCTGATGCGCGGATATCCGGACGTTCGCGCGCAAGTGTCGAGGGCAAGGTGAGGGGCACGCTGTCGGGCAGATGGAGCGATTCGAGCGTGATGGCATCGAAATCCGCCTTCGACGGCTCCGCGCCGATCAGCACCGCAAGCCGGTGATCCGCCTGATCGCGCTGTGTGATGAGCGAAGGGAGGCTCGCGCGTGTCTGCTCGAGCAGCGTGCGCTGGCTGCGTACATCGAATTGCGCGATGCCGCCGGCGTTCAGGCGGCCTTCCATGATCGTGAGCTGGCGCGACTGCGCATCGACGAGACCTTCGGTCAGCGCGATCTGTTGCTGCAATGACGCGCGCCGGATCGCGGTGGAGACGACGTTGCCCGCTATCGAAAGACGCGCCGCGTCCAGTTCGAAGGACTGATAGTCCACTTGCGCGCGCACGGATTCAAGCGCGCGCCGCTCGCCGCCGAAGACATCGAGCGTATAGGACACGCTGACCGATGCATCGTAGAGCGTGAACGGTCCGGGACTTGGAATCGGAACACCGAACGCCGCGGGATCGACCTTTTGGCGCGCACCGGAGAGCGATGCATCGATGGCGGGGAAGTACGTCGTGCCTGCTTGCGCCCGGTAGTCTTCGCGCGCTTGAGTGAGTTTCGCGCGAGCTTGCGCAAGCGTGGGACTGTCGTTCAAGGCCTGATCGACGAGCCGGTTCAAAGCATCGGAGCCGAACTGCTTCCACCAGAAAGGAAGTGCGTGCTCGGATGCGGGAAAGCTTTGTGGCGTCGCCGTATCGAGGTTCGCTTGCGGGGTCGTTCTGGCGTAGCTCTGCGATTCCGGCGCGGCAGGCGCGTGAAAATCGGAGCCGACGGTGCAGCCGCACAACACGAGTGCGCCGAGTAAGAGGATTGGTTTCATCGACGTCTCCTAGTCGAGCGTACGCCGGTAGAAGCGTAGCGCGATACCCATCACGATGAGCGTGAACAGCGCCATCGGCCACACGGATGGCCAGAGGTCGGCCCAGCCGTTGCCCTTGAGCAGAATGCCGCGAATCAGGCGGTTGAAATAAGTGAGCGGCAACAGATTGCCGATGAACTGTGCCCACGCCGGCATGCCCGAAAACGGAAACATGAAGCCCGAGAGCAAGATGTTCGGCAGGAAGTAGAACACCGTGAGCTGCATGGCCTGTAGCTGGTTCTGCGCGAGCGAAGATAACGTGATGCCCACCGTCAGGTTGGCGGCGATGAACAGCAACGCGGCGAGATAGATCGCGACGGGATTGCCGACCAACGGCACATGAAAGACGAAGCGCGTGGCCGCGAGAATGATCGACGCCTGAATGAGGCCGATGAACACATAAGGCACGATCTTGCCCGTCATCACTTCGACGGGGAGCACGGGCGTCGCAAGCAGATTTTCCATCGTGCCGCGCTCTCGTTCGCGCGTGATGGCGAGTCCGGTCATCATGACGAGTGTCATCGTGAGGATCACGCCCATCAAACCCGGTACGACGTTGTATTGCGTGATGCCTTCCGGGTTGTAGAGGTTATGAACCTGCACATCGAACGCGGCGGGCTTGCCGTTCAGATGTGCGAGCGGGCCCGTGATGTCCTTGTCGGCCACGGGCTGCACGAGTCCCGACAACGCGTTGGTCGCCTTGCTGACCGCGTTTGGATCGGTTGCGTCTGCTTCGACGAGCAGCGCGGGGCGCTCGCCGCGCAGCAGCTTGCGCGAGAAATCGGCGGGAATGTTGAGCACGAAGAGCACGCGGCCCTGCGCGAGCGCCCGGCGCCCGGCTTCCTCGTCGGGGAGCGCTTCCCTGATATCGAAGTAGTCGGAATGCTTCATCGCCGCGATGAAGCTGCGCGAGAACGGACTCTGGTCTGCGACGATGACCGCGGTCGGCAAATGCTTCGGATCCGTGTTGATCGCATAGCCGAAGAGCGCAAGTTGCACGATCGGCAAGCCGACGATCATGCCGAACGTGATGCGGTCGCGCCGCAACTGCAGAAACTCCTTGAGCACGATGCTCCACCAGCGCGTGATGGAAAAGCGCGTGAACATCCCGAAGCGTGCCGGTGAGCTCATGACTTCGCCTTGAAATTGTCGGTCGAACGGCTCATCAGGTAGATGAAGACGTCTTCGAGTCCCGTGTCGATGCGCTCGGCGTGCGTCGCGCCGTCTTGCGTGACATCGCGCACGACGCGTTCAAGCGCGGCGTGATCGCTGCCGCTCACGTGCAGGGCCGAGCCGAACACGACTGTCTGATCGACGCCCGGCGTCTGGCGCAGGCGTTCCGACAGTGCGCTCAGATGCTCGCCGCGAATGGTCCATGTCGAGAGATTCTGCGAGGCGATGACTTCGCTTGCCGTGCCTTGCGCGAGCAGTTTGCCGTAGGCGATATACGCGAGCTTGTGGCAACGCTCGGCTTCATCCATGTAGTGCGTGCTGACGAGCACGGAAATGCCCTTGGCCGCGAGCCGGTGCAACTCTTCCCAGAAGTCGCGGCGCGCAGTGGGGTCGACGCCCGCGGTGGGTTCATCGAGCAAAAGCAGCTTTGGCTCATGCAGCATGCACGCGGCAAGCGCGAGACGCTGTTTCCATCCGCCCGACAACGAACCGGTCAGCTGATTTGCGCGGCTCTGCAAGCCCAGGGCTTCGAGCGAGCGATCCACGACTTCACGCCGATTGGTCATCTGATAGATGCGTGCGACGAAGTCGAGATTCTCACGGATGGTCAGGTCTTCCCAGTACGAGAAGCGCTGCGTCATATAGCCGACGTTGCGCTTGATCTCCTCGCTCTCGCGCACGATGTCGTAGCCCAGGCATGTGCCGCTGCCTGAGTCCGGCGTGAGGAGACCGCACATGAGACGAATGGAAGTCGTCTTGCCGCTGCCGTTCGGACCCAGAAAGCCGAAGATCTCGCCGCGCGCCACTTGCAGCGATACATCGTTGACGACGTGCTTGTCGCCGAAATGCTTGTTGAGGTTGCGCACGTCGATGACGTTCTGCACTTCTCTGCCGTTCACCGCGTGTTCGTTCATTGCAGCCTCACCGCGACAGGTTGACCGGGATGAAGCTTCATTGCATCGCCGGCTTGCGGATGCGCTTCGATCATGAAGACGAGCTTCGCGCGATTCTCGTTGCTGTAGATGACGGGCGGCGTGTATTCCGCCTGATTCGACACGTAGGTGATCTTCGCCGGTATGTCGGCAGAGCAGCCATCGCAATGGATCGACACCGCGCGTCCCGTTGGAAGGCTGCCCACGACGCTTTCAGGCACGAAGAAGCGCACTTTGACGTTTTGCGGCGGCAGCATCTGCACGACAGGACTGCCCGCCTGAACCCATTCGCCGACGCGATAGAGCGTGTCGTAGACGAGTCCGTCCGCGGGCGCGGCGACGCGTTTCTGGTCGAGCTTCCATTGCGCCTGCGCGACGAAGGCTTGCGCGGCGGCCACTTGCGCGCGTTGCGCTTCGATCTGCTGCGGGCGGCCCGGCAGCCGCGCGATTTCCACTTGTTCGGACAGGTCGCGTACTTGTGCGTTGGCGGCATCGGCGTTCGCGCGTGAATCGTCGAGCTGACCTTTGGCAATGCCGCCCACGCCGAACTGCGCCTCATCGCGGCTCAACTGCAACGCGGCCTTGCGCGCGTTCGCGCGTGCCTGCGTCAATTGAGCGCGCACCGAAGCGACTTCGGGCGCGCGTTTGCCGGTGAGGATGTCGTCGAGTTGCGATTGCGCGGCGGCGAGTTGGCGCCTGGCCTGATCGAGCGCAGCGGTTTCATCCGCCGATTCGAGCGTGAAGGTGCCCGCACCCGCCTTGATCGTCTGACCACGCGCGACGGTCAACTCCGTCAGCTTGCCCGATTGCGACGAGCCCAGATAGACGAACTCGCCTTCGACGTAGCCCTGAAAATCATCGCGATTCTGATGAGAGCACGCCGCGAGCACCGCGGCCAGTAGCAGATAGATGGGTAAGCCCGAAAGGCGGCTCATGTCGCACTCCGTGAAATGAACGTCATCTTGTGTTTGGTTGGTCTACCAAACAATAAGGGAATCGAGGTGCGTGTGTCAAGCGCAGTCTGCCTTTTATGCCACAGGTGCCGACTTGTGAAAGGAGGCGCTTACATCACTTTAGGCGCTCGATGCCGACCGGGAACGAGCCGAGGAAGAGTTTGATGCTCCGTGGGCGTGGGGAGCAAGATTTACTCACGTCCATTAATGACTGAGTGAATCATCGATTACAAAAAACAAAGTCCCCATCCCGCCGGGCGCGAGATGGGGAGAGAACGTCAATCTGCAGTGAGAGCGAAGAGGCTTTAGCTCGTCGTGACTGGCGCGATGGCTGCGGGGTCGGACACGCTCGGCCGCCCGGTTTCGACGTGCCCCGCGATGCGCCGCGAGAAGCTGTTGTCGTCGCGGTCGCTGACGGTCAGGTCGTACCAGTGATGACTTGCAGCGAGAACCCAGGTCTCTTCGACCTTCGCATTCGGCGGCACATTCACCTGCCGCGTACGTGCGCCGTATGCGTTATCGACGATCGACAGTTTCGCGGGCGCATTGCCATCATTGATGAAACGAAGCACGAGGTTGCCGTTCGCGACGTCGTAATGTGCTTTGACTTCAGGCTGAGATGCACGCACGTTCTGCTTGTTCGCCGCGTGCGTCGCGACGCTGCCCGCGAAATTGCGCACGAAACCATTTGGTCCATACACCGTGAACGCATAGACGCCTTTTGTATTGGTGAGATCGAAGGTTTCGCGCAAGGACTTTTCTGCCTCGACGGTATAGCGCCATGGTCCGTCCGTGCGATTGCCCGAGTAGACGTAGAAGTGCGCACCCTGGCGGCCCGTATTCGCGAAGTCGATCACGAACTGGTTTTGCTTGTCCTTCGCGTTGCCGTTGACGTGCAACTCGTAGGGCAGTGCACGCGCGAAACGCGGCCCGGATTCCTGCGCGTCGATGGGACCGGGCGTCGCAGGCACAGTGGGCGGCGGCTGCGTCGAGCACTGGTTATCCGCGATCGAACGGTAATTGCTCGTATCGGGCAGCGGCGGCATGCGCGAATCGGTGGTCTTGAAGTCGAAAGCAGAGGTCAGATCGCCGCAGACCGCGCGACGCCACGCCGTGATGTTCGGCTCCGCAACGTTGAAGCGTGCCTCGATGAAGCGGATCACCGATGTGTGATCGAAGACCTCCGAGCATACGAAACCGCCTTTCGTCCACGGCGAAACGACCGTCATGGGCACGCGCGGTCCGAGACCATAAGGCAGGTTATCGACGGTATAGCTGCCGCCGCGTGCGGGATTCACGATGTCATGGATTTCGCCATCGGTCGTCACCGTGGAGAGGCCTTGCGCGCGCGACGTCGGCGGTTGCGGCGGCACGACGTGGTCGAAGAAGCCGTCGTTCTCGTCGTACATGATGAAGAGCACCGTCTTGCTCCACACCTCGGGATTCGCGGTGAGCGCGTCGAGAATCTGCGAGGTGTACTCGGCGCCGTATGCGGGCGTGTACTTCGGATGCTCGGAGAAGGCTGCGGGCGGACACAGCCACGAGACTTGCGGCAGGCGGTTAGCAAGCACGTCGGCCTTCAGGTCGTCGATCGTGCGCACGGTTTGCGCGCGTTCATAGAGCGGCGTGCCCGGCGTTGCGTTGATGTAGTTCGTGAAGTTCTGCAGGATGTTGGTGCCGTAATTGCCGTTGAGCGGATCGGCGCCGGTCAGCCCTTGCTGATAGATCTGCCATGAAATGCCGGCTTCCTGCAGACGCTCCGGATACGTGGTCCACGAGAGCAGTTGATAGTTCGGCGGACCGTCGCCGTCGACGAAATCGTTATTGTCGAGCAGCGGACCGCCCTTCGTGCCCGTCGGATCGACCGTGCCCGTCATCAGATACGAGCGGTTCGGGTGCGTCGGTCCGGGCAGCGAGCAGAAGTAGGCATCGCATACGGTGAATGCATCGGCGAGCGCGTAGTGAAACGGGATGTCGCTGCGCAGATGGTAGCCCATCGTCATGTCTGTCTTGTTCGCGCACCACTGGTCGTAGCGGCCCGCATCGATCGCGGCATGCGTCTTGTACCAGGAGTGGTCGAGATCGCCGACGCATTGCGCGCTCGTCGTCGATGTGTCGAGATGGAACGGCAGGACGGGCTTGGCCGGGTCCGCTTTGGAAGGCTGAAACCATACGGGCTTGCCGTTGGGAAGCGGGATCGGGAACCGGTCGTTATAACCGCGCACACCGCGCATGTGACCGAAGTAATGATCAAAGGAGCGGTTCTCCTGCATGAACACGACAATATGTTCGATGTCCTGAATAGTGCCCGTACGCCTGGCGGCCGGGATGGCCAGCGCGCGACGGATCGATTCCGGAAAGACGGTGAGGGCTGCGGCGGCGCCCGCCGAATGGGCGACGGATTGCAGGAAGCGGCGACGGCTATTCGATGTCATCGGTTATTTTCCTTCTGCTTGGGGGAAAGTGTGTTCAGCGATGCGCGTTCTCGTCCGGATCGGGCGCGTAACTCAGCACGGGCGTGACCTGGTGGCTGTCCGCGTCGAGACTTGCTTGGGCGCTTGCAATCGGATCGCTCGCGAATACCGGCGAGGTCGCGGGTTCATCGGCGGATGAGGGATTCGAAGAGGCGTCGCCGGCGGCATTGCGATTCGCAACGCTTGCGTTCGACGATGGTGTGGAAGATGCGCTGTCGCCGGGCCCGCAGGCGGCAAGCAACAACAGCAACATGGCGATCGAAACGGCACGGCACAACATGAGCAAACTCCTCTTGCGTTCGCATGCAATGAAGATGGCGGACGCAAGTGTGCTGATGCTGCGCGAAAGTTTTGTGAAACGTTTGCGTGAGACGCGATTACTGGCCGTTAGTTATCGGTTTGAAATCTATTGATGGACGTTAAGGGTAAAAATGAAAGCGATAAGAATGTAAGTGTAAGAATATGAATGATTGACCCGGAGTCCTTACAAATTATCGAAGCGATCCTCCTTCGGGCGCTTCATGCGGAATCATCCAGCCGAAGAAAACCTCTGCTTCGAGAAGCTTGCCATTTCGAATCGTGAGAATTTCCGTATTGCGGAACGAACTGCCGTCCTTAGTGCGCAGATCGTAGGTCGCGAATACCCGTTCGCCGGCGCGTACGAGATGGATGAAGGTGAAGCGGTCTGTGGAGATCGAATTCGGCCAGCATCGCGTGAAATAGGTCGAGCGATCGAGCCGATTGTCGCGTGGACTGGTGAAGTGGAAGTCGTCGGCTATAAGCGCTTCGATCGACGCGCGGTCCTTGCTGACGTACGCCTCGTACACGCGCCTGGCGATCTCGATGGGATCGGACTCTTGCGCCTGGCTTTGGGTGAAGTGAGTCATCGTAGTGCTTCCTTTACGGAGGGCGGATCGTCAATTGCGCATTTCATTACCGTGGCGAGCGGCGCCGAGAAAAATCGACAGCTTCGCGCAATACATCCCGCTTTTGATGTATCCAAATGTAACCCGCTCTTGAACGGGGCTTTGCGCGTCTTTGCATACACATTACATTGCGATACTTGTGTGGCCCGAATCGACACCCATAAAAAGAAGGAGACGTTCACATGAAAAAAAGGAAAGGACAGCGCGTGCTCGCCATGATCGTCGGTACGCTGATGATCGGACCGCTGACGACGCAATTTGCATGCGCTGATACCGCAGGCGACGAGACCATCGCCGTAGCGGGGCTGTCGCAGCCTTCGGATATTCTGATCGACCGCTGGGGTGTGCCGCATATCTTCGCGGCCAACGACAGCGATGCGTTCTTCGTGCAGGGCTTCAACGCGGCGCGCGATCGCCTGTTCCAGATCGATCTCTGGCGGCGGCGCGGTCTGGGCGAACTCGCCGAAGTCTTCGGTCCGGCTTACGTGGAGCAGGACAAGGCGACGCGGCTCTTTCTCTACCGCGGCGACATGACGACCGAATGGCAACGCTACGGGCCGGATGCGAAGCCTGCCGCGACGCGCTTCGCGGCCGGCGTCAACGCTTATATCGCATGGCTCGCTGCGCACCCGGACCGCATGCCTTACGAATTCCGCAAGATCGGTTATTGGCCCGCGAAATGGAATGCCGATGACATCGTGCGCATCCGCAGCCACGGGCTCACGCGTAACCTGACGAGCGAAGTCGCGCGCGCACGCGTGGCATGCAAGAGCACGCTCGACGCCGATGCCTTGCGCTTCGGCCTGCAGCCACCATGGAAACCGCAGATGCCAGCGGGCCTCGATCCCTGCCTTCCCGACGACGTCCTCAAGGTCTTCACGCTCGCCACGCAAGGCGTGCGTGTGACGAAGGACTCGATGAAGAGCGCGGATGCATCGACGACCGTCATCGCGGCTGCGGACAATCCGGAGGAAGTCACCGAAGGCAGCAACAACTGGGTCATCGCGCCATCGAAATCGAGCACGGGCCGCGCGATCATGGCGAACGATCCGCATCGCGCATACGCTGCGCCGAGCCTGCGTTACATCCAGCAGATCAGCACGCCGACGCTCGATATCATCGGTGCGGGCGAGCCTTCCGCGCCGGGTATTTCGATCGGACACAACGGTTCAATCGCTTACGGCCTCACGATCTTCAATATCGATCAGGAAGATCTCTACGTATACGAGCTGAATCCCGCGAACGCGCGGCAGTATCGCTACAAAGGCAAGTGGGAACCGATGCGCGTCGTGCGTGAACAGATCGCCGTGCGTAACGCGCCATCCGTCACGGCGGATCTGCTTTTCACGCGCCACGGCCCTGTGATCTATACGGAGGACGCCAAACATCGTGCGTTCGCAGTGCGCACGGCGTGGTTGTCGCCGGGCATGTCGCCGTATTTCGATTCGATGCGCTATATGCGTGCCAAGAACTACGCACAGTTCAAGGCCTCGCTCGCGACATGGGGCGCGCCGACCGTCAATCAGGTGTACGCGGACACCGAAGGCAACATTGGCTGGGTGCCGAGCGGTCTTGCGCCGATTCGCCCGAACTGGGACGGCCTCATGCCCGTGCCCGGTGATGGCCGTTACGAATGGGCGGGCTTTTGGCCGCGCGATGCGATGCCTTCTGTCTACAACCCGGCGCAGGGTTATTTCACGACCTCCAACGAGATGAATCTGCCGGCGGGTTATCCATATGCCGAGCGCAAGCTCGGTTTCGAATGGACCAATGGATCGAGGCATCAGCGGATCGACGAAGTGTTGAAGTCGCTGCCCAAGGTATCGATCGAGGACTCGGAGCGCCTGCAGAACGATAACGTGTCGATTCCTGCGCGCAGGCTCGTCGCGTTGCTCGCGCCGCTTTCGAGCGACGACGAAGACACGCGCGCCGCGCTGGCGATGCTAAAAGGCTGGGACGCGTATATGGGTGCGGATTCATCGCAGGCGGCGCTCGAAGAAGTGTGGTTGTCGCGGCATCTCGGTCGGACATTCAAGGAAGCCGTCTTGCCGAAGGACGCGGCGGCATCCTTCGGCGCGCCCGATACGGCTGTCTTGCTCGATACGCTCGAACATCCCGAAGCGCGCTTTGGAGAAAATGCGCAAGCAAAGCGCGATGCGGTGCTGCTGTCGAGCCTGCACGATGCATACGGCGAGATGCGGCATCTGCAAGGCGCAGATGCGAGCCAATGGAAGTGGGGCAAGCTGCAAACGAACCTTAACGCTCATCCTCTCGCCGATGTGGTCGATGCCGACATGCGCGCGAAGCTGAACGTCGGGCCGATCGGCAAGGGCGGCAGCGCCTATACGCCGAATCAGTCGACGTATCGCGCGAGCGACTTCCGCGAGACCAACGGGCCGTCGTTCCGCGTGGTCGTCGATGTCGGCAATTGGGACGCGTCGCGCGCGGTGAATCTGCCGGGCGAATCGGGGGATCCTGATAGTCCGCATTATCGGGATCTCGCGCAGATGTGGCTCGACGGAGAGTATTTCCCGTTGCTGTATTCGCGCGCCGCGGTGGAAGCTGCGACAGAGAAGCGCGTGCATCTCGTTCCGGACGCTCGTTGAGCATTCGCCTGGCGCGCAGCATTGTTGCAGGATCGGCAAGGCATCTTCAACGCAGGCGGCGATGATCTTTCAGCCGCCGCGCGTGACAATAGCGACGCGGTGGACGGGTGCTGGCTGGCGCCTTGCCGGACTCCTCATCCGGTTCGTCCTCCGCGCTTCTTCCTTTCGATGTCATCGCTCAGGTCGGCGCGAACGCCCGGTCTCGGGCCTATCTGCCTACCCTCCGCAAATTCTCCGTCGCTGCGGGAATAGATCGCGACATGCTCGGGTTAACCATTCGAAGCCTCAACGCTTGAAACGTGGGTGCCGACCGGAATGAGTGCATTGCGCTTGCTCCGGTTTCGCGCACCGCTCGAGTGAGTCGAAGCCGCGCAAGGGCCCTGTGCGTTCGATGAGGTTCGTGGATCGCTTGCGATCCGATCAACCTTTTCCGCCGGAGTATGAAGATCATGAACGCCATCGCCAAAGTCATCGTTTCCCTCGCAGTCGTCGCTGCTCCCACGCTCGTTTTCGCGCAAAGCGATAACGTTCCGCTGACCCGCGCTCAAGTGAGGGCCGAACTGGCTCAGCTCGAGCGAGCCGGTTATTCGCCCGCCACGGGAGAGGACGCCAACTATCCGAGCGATATTCAGGCCGCGGAAGCGAAGGTCGCAGCCGCGCAACAGAGTGCGAAAGAGTCCAACGAAGCCTACGGCGGTGCACACGCAGGTGGCGCGGCCTCTGGTTCAGGCTCGATGGGGATGCCGACGCAGCATGGTTCGAAGTCGGCTTCTGATTGCGTCGGACCTGCGGGATTTTGTACGCCGTTTTTCGGCAGCTGAATCGTCAGGGCAAATATCGAGCGTTGGAGAGTGCCCGGAGTGTGGCGTTCGAAACCTTAAGAGGATTAATTGGGTTTCGAACGCACCGCCCGAGTGCAGAAAAATAATTTGCGAAAGGGGGTTGACCCAGTGGTCATCGGCCAGTCATAATTCGCCTCCCGTTGAATGACGGTGCGCAAGAAAGCAAGCGAAAGCAGGTAACTCGCGAAGCAAATTCTCTGCGAATGTTCTTTAAAAACTAACAGCCGATAAGTGTGGGCGCTTGATGGCGAGTGCGGTTTCAGTCTTTCGAGGCT
>FCOH02000031.1 GCA_001544595.2 Caballeronia peredens
CGTCGAAATCGGGTCGTCAAATTATCGAGGCTGCCGGCTACGCACTTCTGGCGTCGCGACGGTATTTCAGCAGCCTGTTAGGGGGGAGTCTTGCCCTTCAGCTCAAGGTCCCATCTCTATCCAGTTTTTAACGTACGTTCCTTCGTTTTACGTAGGTGAGCCTATTTCCACCTAAAAGATGAGTTGGTTGCTGAAGGAAAGCTAGGCTTACCAAAAACCGTAACTTGCGCAAATGAAAATTTTTGGTCTAACTCCGAGTGCTATCGTGACGGGCAAGTAGTCTCTGGAGAGTTGGACAGTAAGGTCCGCTGCGCTAGTCTGGATTGCTCGTCAATGTCGGAAGTCGAGGGAACGTTTTGCGTTCGGTGACACGCATGTACCTCCGGCAATCAGAGCCAGTTGCCACGCCTTCGAGCTAGCAGCGAGGAGCAGTCGAGCTTCACGCACAGCCCTCAAGACGCCGCGGTAGCACGGCGTGTTGAGATGCAATGCGTGAGCGTTTCAACGCGACACATGTGCAGGCATCTATCTATCCGTATGGGTCGATCGTCGTGAACTGGCATCGGCGTAATCACAGGCAGTTTGCGGTCCTGGTCGGACACATCGTGGTCATGGCCGCCCTTTGTACCTAGGAGATATGGTAAGGCTGTCGAGCTCAATGTCCGCGAAAACTGCTAGGAGGTAAGCGGCTAGCCAACTTTTGCGACCTCGCCGGCAGCGGAGCGGAAGAGCGTGCTCAATCATTCTAGAGGGTGAGAACGGCAAGCTGATGCGTGGTCTTTACCACGGCTATGAGGTGTTATTCCTTCAGAGCGTCACCGAACTCAGCTATGCGGCTCGCGTGGGGCGCAAGTTTCTTCAAACTGCACGCAATCACAGCAGCGAGCTCGCTGAGCAAGCGCTACCGTTCTTCACCGAGCTCTATGACATCGAGCGCTAGGCCGCAATTCTGGATTCCGATGTCTGTCACCTGCTTCGACATAGCCGAGCCAAGCGATAAGTACGGCCTGTCGTCGCCAAAAAGCGTCAGCATTTGCCAGCGCTTCAGGCTGTAGTCTAAGTATAACAACTAGGTCAAATCAGTTACGGTCATGCGCAATAGGCAGGGTCGGCTGGTATTCGTGAGGTCATTGATGGCGAGGAAGCGTGGTGCTGCGATCATGAGCCCGATCCGCATGGCGCATGCTTAACGCGCGTGATCCGAACAGGAAGCTAAGAGATGGGTTAGCGCGATTGCTCACCCGTCGCGCCAACGACAGCTCGCAATTACTTCCGCATAATTGTGCGCCGACCCTTGGCTAAAGGTTGGTACCGAAAAGCGCGCAGAGAAGGAGTTAACGGCATACATCTACGACCTTAAGCCCGAGGGAGGAAGCCAGCGCTGTCGCCTCCCCAGGTGTCGCGCAGCAATCAACCCAGAAAGCGGTACCCGCAACCGCTATTGCATAGGGCAGGACATCGCTGCCGCATTCGTCCTGCTTGTAAATCACGACTTCCGCACCTGTCTCAAGGAACTCAATCATCTCAGCACGGCACTCCGGGAAAACCTTCGCAACGTGGTTAGCTTGGGCAACGGTAAGAGGCATGGGTAACTCACAGGAATCAGACGATTCGAAAGGCGAAGTCCGGTAGTCGACACGCAATCACAACGCGTCAGTTTGGCAAGGCGAAGGGTGCAATGACCACAGGCTGTCTAGATGCATTGCATAGGCGCTCACGCTAGGTAGCAACTAAACCTGGAAGATTGATTACGCGAGGCCGCGTGGGAGTCTCGCGCGTCAAAGTAGTCATCCCCAATAGCGTTGTTGCCCGAATTCACGCAGACGGTGTAATGTCTCAATGCCACCGATTTGGGCATATTCGAACGGCTGCCCGTGCAAGTTCGTTAGATTAGCGGTTATGCGTGCGCCGTTTTCAAAGCGGTCGACGAGATACGGGCGCCGACGACCGTCGCCCCGAATCTCCCAGCGTGGTTCCGAAATGTCGTGCGCAAAAGCGTTTCTAATTTGGTAGACGAGTTCTGCGAAGTGCTCATCTTCGGTTGTTGGTGGGTTTCCATTCCGCGCGAGCAACTGGACATTACGTGCTGCTTCGAATTCCTCCCTGCATCGGTTAAGCGTAATCGCAGCAGCACCAAAGGCGACCGACAGTTGGTTGGCGCAGGCAATGTGTAGGTCATTGTCCGAATGGAAGAGCCGGTCAGGCAGAACCCAGATGCTTGATCCATCTACGATCGTCAGAGGCTGGTCAAGGTCGTCAAGAAGAAGCTTTCCCTGCTCGACATATTCGAGAAGCTTGGCGGCAAAGGCGAGTTGGGAGAACGCCGAATCTAGGAAGTTCATGACAGAGAAGGCAAGATAGGTGTGTAACCGACACCCCTTCAGGTTTTGTACAGTCCGCTACCTTGGACGCAGAAAATAAAAAGGCGGAGATTGCAATCTCCGCCTCATGAATAAGCCCAAACGCCTTTTGGGGTCAAGCGACAAGCGCTTCTAGCTCTTGGGTGACCTGCGGTTCGATTTCACGAGCTTCCTTCGCCAAGTTCACTTGCTTAGCGGACTTCGCAACCTCCAACAAGTCGCCGTCGATGCGGTAATCGCCTCGGTTATTCAGCCATCCGAGGATGTCAGACAGATGCCATACGGACGGGTTTCCTTCGTGCACCGGTGCTGGAAAATTTGTTGGGTTTGCGAGCATCAGCTTTCGCATATTTTGACGCGACATTCCTGCCACGTCTGCAACATCTGTGAGGCCTACAAAGTCTGGCGCAGCTTCGACCAGTCGGGCAGAGGGAATCGCCTGCTTGACGTTCTGAAGCGCCGAGAGAATCGCGCCCCATGCATTAGTCTCTTCTCTCGAAAACGCGAGCGCAATACGTCCGGGCTGTCCAATGCCAATGGTCGCATCGTCGCAACCGGCCTCGGCCAGACGCTCCACGAGCTGCTCGTGGTCGCAATCGTCTGGCGCCAGCTGGTATTTGAGTGTGAACACGTATTCCATGGTTACTCCGGCTTCTCTGAGTCGTCGCCACTACTGGCGTCATTTTTTCGATGAGATGTACAGTTGTCGACTACTCGTTTGAGTAGGTTCGCATGATTTCCAGCGCTGCGAGGCGTGCACCATACGCTTGTGATGCAGAACTCTCCACACCGACACTCTTTGTCATTAAAAGGGCAGTAGATGCGACCCCAAGCATGGCCATTTCCCTTTGCCGGTTCGACGCGCCAACCATTTTCCCTAACGTAGTCTAGGGCTTCCTCAATCTCTTTTTTGGGATGCTGTTGTTTCATCAACGTTTGCAGTTTCGTATAGCCAGACTCAGTTGTCAAGTGACAACCCAAGGTGTGCATCTGCAAGGCGCCACTTCAGAGTTCGTGTAGCACCGGTTTATCATCTAAATATTACGGGATTTTGCTGAAATCTTCGGTTGATATGCTATATATGGGTAATAATTACCTAATTGCGATGTTGACCTTTGCCGTTGGCAGTCGCCCGGGGTCGCATCACCGTTTCGTGGATCGCGTGCTCGTAAGAAGATGCGCAATAACGCTGATGCTGCTGAACTTGAACAGCAGTCGATCAAGCTCGGCGAGCGTGACGGACTCTTGCTTGCAGAACCGTTCTAACGCTTCTTCGACGGAGCGATAGGCTTGCGGATTTGACTGCAACTGCGAAGCCTTAAGGTTGTAGCCAAAGTGCTTGCTGAAAACACTCACGAGCCGAGTATCTAGCGCAACGACATCATCCGCTAAGCCGCATTCAATCATGAAATCAGACGCACTCTTCATCCCGAACAAGGTACAGCGACGCATGAGTTCATTCCTGATGTCCTGCGCTCCGTAGAATGCGTCGATACCATCCAACAAGACGACGCGCCGTCCGCGTACTACTTGCTTATTGCTTCGCAGCGCGAGTAGTGTGCTTGCAGCCTTAGCGGGAAAGCGCGTTGCACCATAACCGCGTAGAACGTACTCAAGGGAGTTGACCTCGTACTTATGTCTCTCGACCGCTCTAAGTGACGTGTCAGCCTGAAAGGCGGCGAGGCTTTTAGGGTTTTCCTGAAGCGATTCCATCCCGCGTGCAGAACCCATCACGCATACCTGTGACACAAGGCGTGCCCAAAGCGCATCACTGGTCATGTCCTGCCAAGCCCCAATCTTTGGCACCTTCGCGTGACGACTGAGTGAGCGGATGATGGTGGCGAGGCCGTCTCGTGCGATTGGGGATAGAGTCGTATGTACAACACCGTTTTTTATGACTGTTCGCATAGCGCTGTTGTCAGCAAGTCTTGGTCGAGCTATCGGCAGCGTCGAGAAAAGCTTTAGTCGCTGATCAAGCCTGCTATTTGCGGCGTCGCAGCTTGAGCCCCACGATCCTTGGCGCTTGTGGCGCAATGAATACAGCCGTAGTTTCGAAGAGCCTTTTAGCTTCTGCGATACGCTAGAGTCCTTATAATCAAACTGTTAAAGCTTGTAGGACACACTCCATGTGGCAAGGCCAGTTGCAAAACGTAGCGGTTCTACTGAAAGATGCAAATTGGCCCAATTGGCTTGCGATAGTCGGAACATCAAGTGCAATCAGTTCGGTGGTCGTATTGCTGATGCAGGGATTGAAGAACCGAGTTGACGCGAAGCGCAAGCGTCGAGATGCGGCCCTGGATGTTGCCGTTGCACTCGAGGGCTACGGACGCCTGTGTCGCGCCACTATGCATCGCGCTAACTGGGCGAAAGCTGAAGCGGAGCGTGCTGGAACGCTGCAGCCGACGCACACGGTTATGTTGCCAGAGTTCGTGTTCCCGGAGCGCGTGCAATGGTCTAGCCTGAGCCACAAAGTGGTTTCTCATCTTCGAGATTGTCCTGCGCGAATCCATGCCGCCCGCGAAGACCTGAGCCTGTTCTCTACCTACGCGTCACCAATATCGCTATGCGAAGAGGTCGAATTCGAAAGCGCTACGGCTGCACGGGACGCCTTGGAGTTGGCCAGAGAGACGCGACGGAAGCACGCGTGCGTCGCTTGGCGCCCCGGCGCGAAGGATGCAGATCTGAGCCGGGATTTGCAGGCAATCATCGCCGAATTACAAGAACGAGATAGTCGAACTCGGACGCATTCGCATCGCAGTAAGTCTTCATCGACTTTTCCAGTGACAACAAGTGGCGCTTCTGTTATCAGCCAGTAGCCCGCAATCGCAAGAAAAGGCTCCAATACCATGCCATATCAAAGTCCTGAAATCGCTGAACTTCTTACCCGACAACAACAAGTCGAACAACAGCTGATTGAGGCCAAAGAGCTCGGAACTCGACATGCATTGCGCGAAATTGTTCAAAAAATGCGTGAGTACGGCATCAGCTTAAATGAGCTGATGGGGCGAAAAGCGGATAGTCAGCCTGTGGGGGCCGTGGCTCAATATCGAGACCCACTCAGCGGCGCAACGTGGAGCGGTAGGGGACGCGCGCCTCATTGGATTGCAGGCAAAGACCGAGACATATTCCGGGTGGAGAAGCGCTAGAAGCCGTCTACTCGCTGCCGGCAACAGTTCGCTTGGAACGCAACAAAGCCAAGAGCACGACCGAAGTGCTCAGTCGTTGATTGTGATTCCCGAACAGGTCGTTCGGAAATTACGAACAAGAACGTGCGCCCACGCCGAAATTCTTGGCGAGACTCTGACGCAACAGGCCGGCTCAATGATGTCTGGATTGCGGAGCAGACGCCCGTAACCCTTTGTGGGCGGGGGGTGCATTAGTCGATCCTTGCCTTAATCTTCGCGCCAGACATCCAAACGATGCGACAACTTTTAGATAATTCCCTAAAGGTGAAAAGGGTTTAAAGGCTGATTTCTCCAACGCTTTCTCGATCAAGTCACAAGATGATGTTTGCTATTCTTGCCGCTCCTATCGACCTAAGGAGCTGTCGTGCTACGTCACATCGTCATGTGGAAGCTGAAAGAGTTTGCCGAGGGCGCGACGCGCGCTGAGAATGCTGAGCGATTCAAAGCGAAGCTCGAAACCTGCCGCAGCATCGTCGACGGGCAGGGGCTCTTCGAAGTCGGAACCGCAAAGCCTGGTTTTAATTGCACCTACGACGTGGTGTTGGTCTCTGACTTCGATGACGTAGCTGCCTTGGAATCCTATCTTGCGCACCCCAAGCATCAAGCGCTTGCGGACTTTGCTGCTCCGATTCGTGAAGATCGACAAGTTCTCGACTACGAAGCTTAAAAAGCCTCGCCTTATCGGAGAATCGCGCCGTGTTATCGGGAAGCTGACGACTTGAATTCGATTGTCACTCCACGAGTATTTTCGATACAATACGGCGCCCGTTCGGTTGTTTTTCTGTGATGCATTCGTCACGGTTCTTGAACTTTATCCCAAGACTGCTCCGATTGAGCTCCAAAAGTGAGCCGAGAGACCGAGCAGCCGGATCGCCGAGTAGCGGGATTGTCGGCAATGATCGGTAGGTTGAACCGGATGGGCACCACAAATCAAACGACGCTCTTCGGCTCGTTCCTCGAAGTTGGCTCCAAGCAGGACCTCTGCGCGTTCCTTGGTCTTTCTGAGAGCAAGCTGAACTTCCTTCTCTACAAGCTCACGTCTGCGGAGCGTTATAAGACCGAAGTCATCAAGAAGCGGAATGGCTCACCGCGGACGCTACGCATCCCAATCGCGCCACTTAAGAAGATTCAGAAAGTGATTGCGGGGGAGTTGTCGAAGCTGTATCGGCCGCGACAGCACGTCTATGGATATGTGAAAGGCAAAAGCATCATCCAGAATGCTCAAGTGCATTTAGCGCAGAGATGGGTGGCCCGCATCGATCTCAAAGATTTTTTCCCGTCGATCAACTTCGGACGAACGCATGGAGTGTTCAAGGGCCACCCATTCCACTTCAATGACGAAGTCGCGACTCTGCTTGCCCAGATTGCTACGGACCAGAACGAACTGCCGCAAGGTGCGCCTACGTCGCCCATCATCTCGAACTTCATTTGCCGAAGTTTAGATTTGGAGCTCAAACAGATGGCAAAGGAGCATCGCTGTTTCTACACGCGATACGCCGACGACCTTATTTTCTCGACCAATCTAAAGCGGCTCAGCCCTCAGATTTGTGTGCCTGCGGCGCCGGAAGGCGTATCCGTCCAAGCTCACGTGGGTGACGGTCTCCGAGCAATCATTGAAAAGCAAGGCTTTTCAGTCAACGACATCAAGACGCGGATCTTCGATCGAAGTGGCCGGCAGCAAGTCACAGGTATCACAGTTAACGAGAAGCTCAATGTGAGTCGGGAATACATCCGCGGTCTCCGCAGTGTCTTGCACGTGTCGAGCAAGCATGGCGAGCCGCATGCTGCGGCTTGGTTCTTCTCGAACGAGTACCATCGCAATCGTCCGGGCTGGAGGCCTGACCCTCCAGACTTTCGTGAGGTCATACGTGGAAAGCTCGGCTTTGTTCGTTCTGTAAAGGGCGCCGAAGACACTACGTATTTGACGCTGGCAAGGAAACTGTCTTTGCTTGATGACAATTTCAAACTGAGTCAAGCCGAGCAGCAACAGGCGGAGTCACCTCGTCTGATGGTCTACACGGAAGGCGTGACTGACGCCATGCATCTGCGCCATGCCCTGCATCAGTTCAAAGCGGACGGCCTGTTCACCGATTTAAACATCGATTGGGCTGATCATACTGACCGTGCGACCGGAGAAGGAAAGCTATGGCAGACCTGTCTGAGCGATGCTAAACGGGAAGAATTCCGACACCAGACCCAGATTTTCCTGTTCGACCGCGACAGCGACTTCGCGAAGAAGGCGGAAAGTAAGCCAGGAAAGCTGAAGCATCATGGGAACAACGTTTATTCTTTCTGTCTGCCTGTGCCGGCGCACAGGGTTGATCGGACACAGATATGCATCGAACATCTGTACCACGATGATTTCCTTTTTCAGAAAGACACTCAAGGAAGAAGGTTGTTTGCGCGAGAAGAGTTTGAACAGGACGGAAATCATGTGCGCCATGAAGACGTTTTCTGTCGATACTCGAAAGCGACGCTCATAGTCGACTCGAACGTGTCAGGAATCGGCTCATTGCGCGGGAAACCCGTCGTCTTGAGTAAAAAGCAGTTCGCGGACTACGTTGAACAGGCAGTAGCTCCATTTCAGTCGCCTTCACTGGATGGATTCCAAGGAGTGTTCGAAGTCCTGCAGCAGTTCGTGCATAATCAAATCCAAGGTGATGCATAGTACTGGACGTTATCACTCGAGCGACTTGCTTGATTGCATCCAAAAAACGTCGATTAGAGCCCAGCAAATCTCTGGTGATCGTTCGAGCCGCCCTTTATTTCTTACAGCGTTTTCTGCGCTGCTATCGCATCGCGCGATGCCCATAAAGGCGTTCAGCGATAGTACGGTCTAATACGACATTACTGCTTTTCAATAATCTCTATCTTTAACTCACATTAATGTGACGGCGACTTGTCAAATCAGAAATCGTCGCGCAAGAGTTATTGTCCACCTCGCAACAGTGCGTTGTCGCATTAAGAGTACAGTAGCGCCGTGCTAAGCCGTTAAGAAGTATTAGCCGCGTGAGGCTTAGCCCTTGTGCAAACAGTCATGCTTCTCGACGCACCGAGCGGATCGACTCGAAGCGTTGCGCGTGATGTTCTAAGCCAAGGCATCAAGAAAACAATAAGAGTGTTGACCATGAAATTTCTGCAAAAGATGAGAGTTTGGACCCAACTGATGTTTGGGTTCTCAATAGTTATCGCCATGCTCGTCAGTCTTGGGGTCTTTAGTCTCATAGAGGTCCATGCTGAGAATGATCACGTTGCTCAGATGCGGGATAGATGGCTGCCTGCAGTGCGCAGTACTCTGCAGATTCAAGCCGGAATGCGCGACATCCGTCTTGGTGAGTTTCGGATTGTCACGGCTCAAACACCAGATGAGGTCGCAGAGGGCGACCGACGGATTGACATCGGTATTGCAAACTATGACAAGGCACGCGTCGAATATGAGAAGTTGATGTCGACTGTTGACGAGAAGGCCCAGTACGCCGACTTGCAGGCGCTCATGTCGAAATATTTGGCGACCGACCGAGACGTGCGCGCGATGGCCAGAGGCGGTAAGTCCGCTGAAGCGATGACCTTGGTACGGAGTCAAGTGACGCTTCGCGATGAATTAGATAAAAACATTGCATCTATCGTCGCTCTTAACACCTCGGGAGCGACGGCAGTTGGGATCGCGGCGGAGGCGTCCTACTCTAGATCCATTGTCATGTCCATTTTGTTGATTTTGGCGGCAACCGTGGTCGCAATGATTGTAGCCTCAGTCATCGCACGCGGGCTGGGAGCGCAGCTTGGAGGTGAACCCACCGATGCTGCGAGGATTGCGCATGCTATAGCGATTGGTGAGCTGGGTACCGCGGTAAGCCTTAAAGGTGGGGATCAGAGCAGTCTGATGTATTCCCTCAGCGCTATGAAAGAGCAACTGACGATAATTGTTCGCGGTATTCAGACGTCCAGTGAATCCATCTCGGTCGCAGCAGGTCAACTGGCGCAAGGGAATACAGATTTGTCGCAGCGGACCGAAGAGCAGGCAGCCTCGCTCGAAGAGACTGCGTCGAGTATGGAAGAGTTAACGAGCACCGTTCGCCACAATGCGGACAACGCGAAGCAAGCATCGACCCTTGCAGGGACTGCTACGGCAATCGCTGAGCGTGGAGGCGAGGTTGTGGGACGCGTGGTTGACACGATGCAAGGAATCTCAAGCAGTTCGGCCAAAATGGCTGAAATTATCAGTGTGATCGAGGGCATCGCATTTCAGACCAACATACTTGCACTGAACGCTGCAGTTGAGGCCGCTCGTGCTGGCGAGCAGGGCCGCGGTTTCGCAGTCGTCGCGGGAGAGGTTCGAACGCTCGCTCAACGAAGCGCCTCCGCCGCGCGTGAGATCAAAGATCTCATCAGTGAATCGGTCAGTCGCGTGCAAACCGGGTCCGAACTTGTTCAGGAAGCCGGAAGCACGATGCACGAAATCGTAGATTCGGTGAAGCGCGTGATGGATATCGTAGGCGAGATCTCCTCGGCATCCGAAGAACAGAGCACTGGAATCGAGCATGTCAACACTGCTGTCAGTCAGATGGATGAAGTGACTCAACAGAATGCTGCCTTGGTAGAAGAGGCCGCAGCTGCCACGCAAGCGATGGCTCAACAAGCCCGCGATCTGCAAGACGCGGTGGCGATCTTCAATGTGGCCGATTCCGCGCGTCCGGCATCTGTGCCGATGCCTGCGCGAAGCGCGGTCCGTCCAGTACAGGTGAAAAAAGTTTCTGCAGCAGCTATAGGTCAAAGTCCGTCCGCAACAAATTTCAACCGTCGGAGCGAGCGAGTTGCGACGGCAGCAGATGCGGATGCATGGCAATCATTTTGAGTCAAACTATTAAATGAACGAAGCTGAAAAGGTTTTGAGCGAGATGGCGATGGTTGTTTTCTCCAACACTCAATCGCTTAGCAGACTTGGCGCACGGAGCGTGGTGCTGGAGAAATTCGTCGAAGCAGTTCTTCCTCAACTAACGTGGTTGCAGCGCTCTGAAGTCACCCACAAGTTTCGTGAAGGGGTCGAAGACGTTCTCTCGTTTATGGACGACGTAACCCTACCTGGCGAGTACCATTCAGCGCTCTTGCAACTGGTAAATGAACTGCTCGGAAAGCTCGAGCGGGGCTGCGACGTGCAGGGATAGTCGGTAAACGAGCAGGGGCCAATGCTGGTGTGCAATCGCGGTGCCTTCAACGTCAACGCTTAAGCACAAACTTGCCCGTGATAGGCGCTGCGTCCAAGGCTTTTTGATCAGACGAAGAGTGTTGGACCGCAAGCGCCTTTCGATTTTTTGGAAGCCCTTATGTCCACTCAGAACGCCGAGTTCGTCGCTCGGTCTAGTCCTATCTACGTCTCAGCGCTCCGGCGCTTGCTGAACGACCCCACCGGAAACTTTTGGGAAGGCGTTCGCTCTGCACTATCCGTGCTAGCAATCCTAGCCGCAATTGGGACAAGCACCTTCCTTGCTCTGAAGCAGACCGCTGAGCAAGATGTCGCCATGACTGCGCTCCAATCGTCGAGTCGGCTGAAACGCGATCTCGATCGGTTCCAACAGTTGATGCTGGAAGAGCACGGAGACCTTTATACGCTGATTGCCACAAAGCCGTTCTATCACAGGCAAGATTATAGGTTCCATCTGGACGAGTTACTTGCGTTGTTGAAGGATGCACGCGCCGCATGTAGTGGTCGAATCGGGTGTCAGCCACAACTGGCTGACTTGGAGGGAATGCTGCACCTTATCGCTCAGCGAAGCAACGAGTTGGGCGAGGTGGTCCGAGACCATCCTGATGGTGTCAGGCTGGGCGACTCCTCGCTGAGCGAGATAGACGCATGCTTCTACAGCATGATGCAGCATGTCGTTGCGGCCCGTATTCAGGCAGATATATCACTGGACTCTGTCATAGCTGGCTCCTCTAACAGTGTCAAATGGGTGTCGGCGGTTCTTCTCGCTTGCGGTTTCATTGCGGCTGTACTGCTCCTCATCGTCATGCGTCGCAGTGCTCGGTTCGCACAGGACCTCAGAGTAGCGTTGGCGTCGGCGGATTTAGCAAAGAATGAGCTTTACCAATCGAAGCAAACGCTCGAATTCGTGCTCGACCATGTTCCGCAAGGCATCGCTTGGAAGGACGTGGGTCATCGTTACGTCGGTGGGAATCAGATTTTTGCAGCAGACGCCGGCTTACCAAACAAGCACAAGCTTGTTGGGCTCACTGATTTCGATTTGCGATGGGGCGATGATCCGAGCGCGGCGCAGGAAGAGGATAGGCGCGTGATGGCAGGTGAACTCTCCTGCGCGCACGTAGAGCGTCGAGCTTTCGGCGCCGACGGTCAGGAAGTGTGGATTTCAGAGACAAAAGTACCTCTGGAGGATCAAAGCGGCGAGATTATCGGAGTTCTTAGAGCCTACGAACACATCACTCAGCGACGCAAGGTAGAGGTCGCGCTGCGATTGCAAGGTCGAGCCATAGAAGCGAGCATTAACGGAATTATTATCTCGGAGGTCCGTGGTGACCGGCATATTGTCATTTTCGCGAATCAAGCCTTTGAGCAAATGACGGGATATAGCGAAAACGATGTGCTCGATGCTGATTGTGAGCAGTTGTTCGCGCTCGATGGTCAACCAGATAACTGGGAAGTAGTTCGGAACGCACTTGCCACCAAAAGTGAAGCGAACACGACCCTGCGAAGCAAACGAAAAGACGGCCAACTTTACTGGAACCACGTATTCGTAGCGCCCGTTCGTGACGAGAACAATTGTGTCACACACCACGTTGGCGTCATGACGGACGTGACTGCGCTCGTCGACTACCGGGAGCGCTTAGAGCACCAGGCAAAGTACGACTCGCTGACGGGTCTACCCGTTCGCACAAGTTTGGATGAGTCGCTGGAAAGCGCCATCTTGCGGGCAAAAACCACTGGTAAGCAGGTGTGGCTATTTTTCCTTGATCTTGACAGATTCAAGGAAGTCAACGATTCGCTGGGGCATCGCGTGGGCGATGCGCTGCTAAAACTCGTTGCAAACAGACTGCGTGGCCTTGTTCGACCTTCCGATCTTGTCGCTCGATACGGCGGTGACGAGTTCATCATGGTTATTGAGCGCTCCGGCGCACATGAAGTGGTCTCATTGCTCGAGCTAATCGTTGCCGCGATGGAAGAGCCTTTTAATCTAGAGGAGCGAGAACTTTATGTCGAAGCAAGCATTGGCATCAGCTCTTATCCGAAAGACGGACTTGACTCCGACACGCTTCTCCGAAATGCAGATGCTGCGATGTATTCTGCCAAAGCAAGCGGCCGTAACGGGTACCAGTTCTATCGACCTGAGTTCAATATCGCTGCCGCGGAGCGTTTGCGGATGTCTACCAATCTCCGCCGCGCGGTGAAGGCTCAAGGATTACGCGTGGTTTATCAGCCGCAGGTCGACATGCTCACCGGACTGGTAATTGGCGCGGAAGCGCTGGTGCGCTGGGATGACGAAGAGCTGGGAAGTGTGTCGCCGGCAGTGTTCATTCCTGTGGCTGAAGAAACGGGCTTGATTGAAAGCATCGGAGAATGGGTTCTCCGCACAGCGTGTTACCAGGCCAAAAGCTGGTTAGACGAAGGGCTGCGAGCAATAAGGATCTCAGTGAACGTGTCTCCCCGGCAGCTCGAGCGTTCGAACATCGTCGATGTTGTGCGAAATGCGTTGCATGATGCCTGTTTGCCTGCCAGCAGTCTTGAGCTTGAAGTTACAGAGGGAGCGCTCATGCGCAACGTTGAAGATGTGGCAAAAACGCTCTGCGAGCTCCGGTCATTGGGTGTGAGGATCGCCATCGACGATTTTGGCACTGGCTATTCGAGCTTGAGCTATCTAAAAAAATTTAGTGTTGACCGCATCAAGATTGACCGGGCCTTTGTGCGAGAAGTTGGCATGGACGAGGGGTCTGAGGCCCTAGCCCTTGCGGTCATTGGAATCGCCAACGCGCTTAAGTTCGAGGTTCTCGCAGAAGGGGTCGAGCAGGATGTTCACAGAAGCTTCCTGGTCAGCCATGGTTGTACTGCGGCACAAGGGTTTTTGTACAGCGCGCCAACCTCTCCTATGAAAGTGGCCGAAATGTTGGGAGGGCGGAAGGGAGAAAAGGTCTGCGAGCAGAAACTGATAGACGCGGCAGCACGATAGAAAAAAGAGGCGGTGACCTGTCTCACCGCTTCCGCTGGCTTTTGCGCTGAGCCGAGAGTATCCGCTTCCAAATTTTTGCGGCCGGAGTCGGCCATCAAGCGTCATTCGACGCTAGCCCAAAGGCGACATCCGAATGACTCATCGATCTTCGAAAGCGGTCACCAAGGTTCAATTCGCCACGCGTGATCCCCGATAGGTGCCCACAACGATGACGTGTCACGCCATTCCTCCCGGCCTACGTAGACGCTCGCCGAGAAAGTCGACGAATGTCCTGAGCTTGACCGAAAGCTGATTACGCTCCAGGTAGATCGCGTGGATATCCGTCGTAGGCGTTTCACTTGCCGATGGAGCGGTATTGGGAATTTGGCGAAGCATCGAAGGGATGCTTCAATAGGACGGTGGAACCAATTAACGATTTCTTATCGGAGGCGACAGAAATTAGTCGTTGGACATGGATTTTCGGCTGCCGGCACTCGAATCGTGCTGAAAACCTGTCAACTCACATCTCTCAGAGGTAAAACGTGAAACATTCCCATGTTCGAGCTTCCGTCGTCTACGCACCGATCGCATTGATACTTACGGCGTTGCTCGCCCCGATTTCTGCTAATGCAGATGCCGACGCAGTCGTTCTAATAGGGCATGTTGCGCCATTGACCGGTCAACTCGCCAACATCGGAAAAGATAGCGAAAATGCGGCGCGAATGCGCGGAGGTGGAAGCGTGCCATTGCACGCAAAAACTCATTTCCAGTAATTCGCTGCACAGCAGGGAATACGGCGGCAAGCGCCTGAATTAAACTAACCGTGACGTTATTGCGATAGATGTTATAAGAAGTGGCTTCGCTCATTCGGACAAGAATCTGAGATTTTTAAGTGGAACGTCCAGGGCAATCATGCTGCCGATTTGATCGCAGGCAGCGTCGCGAAGTACGCCTCGTCTGGCGTGCGGTCCGCCAGGCTTGAATGAGGCCGTTTTGTGTTGTACAGATCGATATAGTCGCCGATGGAGCGTCGGGCATCACTGACCGATTCGTAAGCTCGCAGGTACACTTCTTCGTACTTGATGCTGCGCCACACGCGCTCGACAAACACGTTGTCGCGCCACGCACCCTTGCCGTCCATCGATAGACGCACGCCCCGGCCCAACACGGCCTCGGTGAACGCCGCCGCCGTGAACTGGCTGCCCTGATCGGTGTTCACGATGTCGGGCAGTCCGTAGCGGGCAAACGCTTCTTCCAGCGCATCGACGGCATGTACCGCTTCCAGCGTAATGGCCACCCGGTGCGCGAGTACCTTGCGACTGGCCCAATCCACCACCGCCGTCAGGTACACGAAGCCGCGGGCCATCGGAATGTAGGTCGTGTCGAGTGCCCAAGCCTGGTTGGCTCGCTCGATTTTCATGCCGCGCAGCAGATACGGCCAGACCTTGTGCTGCGCGTGGCGTCGACTCGTGTTTGGCTTGCAGTACAGCGCCTCCACACCCATGCGCTTCATGAGCGTGCGCACGCGGCGGCGGCCAACCTCGCGGTCTTCCCGGCGCAGTAGGCGCGCCAGCATCCGTGCACCGGCAAACGGGAACTCCAGATGCAGCGCGTCGATCCTGCGCATCAGCCGTTGATCGACTTCGCTCACAGGCTGCGCCCGGTAATACGCGCTCGATCTCGCGATACCGACCAGCCGGACTTGTTGTGAAACCGGCAACGCGTGACTACGGTCGATCATCGCTTTGCGCTCAGCAATCCCGCCTTGTTGAGCGCGCCGCTTAAAAAATCATTCTCCAGCGTGAGCTGGCCGATCTTGGCGTGCAACGTCGTCACGTCTACTGGTGGCTCGTTCGACACCGGGCCGGCCGAGCCGAACACGTCGGCCGCGCGCTCCTGCAACTGCCGTTTCCACTCCGTGATCTGGTTCGGATGTACATCGAACTGCTGCGCCAGTTCTGCAAGCGTGCACTCGCCCTTGACTGCCGCAAGGGCTACCTTCGCTTTGAACGCCGCTGAGTGCGTGCGTCGGGTTCTCTTCGTCATTTCCTCGGTTCCTTTGCCTGCATTATCGCTGGCTCAGGCCCAGGCCCTGATGGGCGGGCAAATTCCCCCACCTGTGGGCACCTCGAAATCCCCCACCTAGAGACACGCGGAGCATGATGCTGACGCGGTCTGGCAGGACGTTACCTTGCACCTCTCGAAGAATGAACAAGAGAGGTGGCTGGAGTGAACGTCTTGAAGCCGCATCTGCAAACAACCATCGCCACACTCGTCGCCGCGGGCAAATGTCAGCGGGAAATCGCCCGGGTTACCGGGGTGGATCGGAAGACGATTCGCAAGTACCAAGAGCAATTCGCAGCGGCGCAAGCAAATTCCCCCACGGTGCCCACCGGCTCCGCGCTGCAAATTCCTCCACCATGCCCACCGACAAAGGGCAGCCAGATATCAGCTTGCGAGCCTCACCGGGGGTTCATAGAGGCTCAGTTGCGGCTTCGGCGCAATGCCATGGCCATCTACCAGGATCTGGTGGACCGATTCGGCTTTGCCGCCGGATACGACAGCGTCAAGCGATTCGTCCGGACAATGCGTCGGCACGAGCCGGCCCAGTTCGACCGGTTGAACTTCATGCCTGGCGAAGAGGCGCAGGTTGACTATGGCGAAGGCGCCCTGACCAGGGTGCCGGGCACCAACCGATACCGCAAGCCCCGGCTGTTCGTGATGACGCTGCGTTACTCGCGGCGCAGCTTCCGCCGCGTCGTGTGGAAGTCCAGCAAACAGGTCTGGGCTGAACTGCACGAGCAGGCCTGGCGTCACTTTGGTGGCGTCACGCAGTACGTCGTTCTGGACAATCTGAAGGAAGGCGTAGTCAAACCGGATTTGTACGAGCCGGAGCTCAATCCAGTGTATGCCGCCATGCTCGCTCACTACGGCGTAGTGGCGGACCCAGCCCGCGTACGGGATCCGAATCGCAAGGGCACCGTCGAGAGCGCAATCCAGCACACCCAGGGCACGGCCCTGAAGGGGCGACGATTCGAATCGATCGAGGAGCAAAACGCCTTCCTTGATCAATGGGAATCGAACTGGGCGGCCAGAAGGATCCACGGCAGCACCCGCCGCCAGGTTCAGGCGATGTTCGAGGAAGAGCGCCCCCATCTGCGCGCCTTGCCCGCACGCGGTTTCGAATACTTCATCGACAAGGTCTACACGGTCTGCGACGACACATGCGTACGGGTGGATCACAGCAGTTACGCCGCCCGACCAGCTCCCATCGGCAGCCGGGTGCTCGTGCGCAAGTTTGCCCGTCGCCTGGAAGTCCGTAACCTCCAGACACAGGCATTGCTGCGCACGCACGTTCTGGCCGACAAGCCGGGATCGGTGGTGTTGCCCCAGGATGAGCGACCGTTCAATCCCTCTCGGGAAACGCGCCGCATCCTGTTTCAGGCAAAGGCGATCGGGCCGTCCGCCGAGCGTTTGTGTCAGCAACTGTTCGACACCGAAGGGCGAATCGGTCAGCGCAAGCTCTGGGGCATCGTCGGTCTCGTGCGTCGGTACCCCCGCCGCCTGATCGATTCGGCGTGCGAGATCGCCATGAAAGAAGGTGTGACCAGCTACAAGCAGGTCAAAGCGCTGACCGAGCGGCTGCTGGAGCAGGCGCTGGCTGACATGGACACGCCCCTTCAGGGCGAACTGCCCTTGACTCAGGAACATCACCTCATCCGGGACGGCGACGACTATGCCGACCTGTTCACCCTCGGCGCCAGTCATAGCGCCGCCATGTCATCACCCAACGGAGATCTCCCTTGAGCATGAGCCTCGCTGAAATTGACCGCGCCCTGCGCGAACTGCGTCTGTCTGGCATCAGCGCGACGCTGGAAACCAGGGTGCTGCAAGCCCAGGCCAGCCAGCAGCCGTTCCTCGAAACCTTCTCCATGATTCTGCAGGACGAGCTCGATCGGCGGCAATCCAGGCTTCTCGAACGACGTTACCAGCAGTCCGGTCTGGACGAGCGAAAAACCTTGAGTGACTTCGACTGGTCCTTCAACCCCAAAGTACCTCGTCAGGCTTGCTTCGAGTTACACACCCTGAAGTTCGTCGCCGACAGCGACAACGCATTGCTGATAGGAAAAACGGGCACCGGCAAAAGCCACGTCGCCAAGGCCATCGCCTACAACGCCACCCTGCAGGGAATGAAGGTACGCTACGTCGAGTCCGACACCGTGTTCGCCGGCTATGCTGTGGAAACACGGGCCGATCAGGACCGTCTGCTCAAGGCACTCGTTGAGCCCGAACTCCTCGTGCTTGACGATCTGTTCCTCGCCAAACGCATCCCTGATGCCGCGGCCGAACTGCTGCAGACCCTTGTTCACCAACGATACAAGCATCGCCGCAGCATTCTCGTCACATCCAACCGCATCGTCCAAGACTGGGGGCGCTACCTTCGCGACAGCACCATGGCCTCGACGATTCTTGACCGTCTCCTGCATCGCTCCAAGCTCCTCGAGTTTGAAGGAAAGAGTTATCGCCTCCGGGAAGCAGCGACCAGGCTTGCCGTCACTGAGGAATCCGACGCATAATCCACTGGTCCTGCCTGGGGGAATTTAGCCGCCCACAGGTGGAGGAGTTTGAACTGCCCATCCGGGCCCAGGTCGCTCCACTTATCCGACTGTCTGAATTTGCGCGGCCATCTCTATATCGCACACGGTAACGGCAGAAGGTCGTTAAAGTAGGTGCCCGCATCATCCTCTCCTGCTGACGTTTTAGGTTAGGACTTCACGGGGGAAAGCGAGCCGTGACCGCCGCTTGGGGTCTGGATACTCGCGCATTCACCACCCTGCACGAACTTCCACGAATTGCCTTGGAAATCAACCGTTGAAGTTCCTTGGCACGTAGTTCCCGGGCCCGCGGCGCAGTCGTTCATTCTCTTGAGGGCCACGCCATAGCATTTCTCTTTGTGAGCAGCAGTGGCAGCGCTTACCTCCGCCTCTGTCAGAGGCGCAGCATGAGCGACCGATGTCATTACGCTCGCAACGGCGCCTGCCAAGAGAGCGGTCGTGACAGAAGTCTTCGAAGACATTGGGATTCTCCAGTGGCTTATCTAGACGGTACCTGTGGGAGGTACGCTAGTTAGTTCGCACTGGACGGTGGCACGGTTACACCTCATTGTCATCGGCACCTGTAAATTGATACACCGTCGGCACTGAGGAATTGATACACCTCGACGAAGGGATAATGGCTGCTTTGAGCGGCGATGATCTCGTACGAGGGATACATGCAGATCAGGATATTGCACAAGCAGGGCAAGAGCCTGCGTGCCATTGCTTGCGAGGTTGGCTGCTCGGTCAACACGGTGAGGAAGTATCTGGCGACGCAGGACGCGCCTACGTTTCGGCCCACGGCTACTCCGCGCGAGTCGATACTGAAACCGTTCGAAGCCTATCTTCGGGAGCGGATCGCGTCAGCGGCACCGGACTGGATTCCAGCGACAGTGCTGTGGCGCGAGATTCAGTCAAAGGGCTTCGATGGCGGCGACGCTCTCAAACGGTTCGTTAACCCGTACAGGCTGTTGATCATCGATGAAATCGGCTATCTCCCGATGAGCCGTGAGCAAGCCAATCTGTTCTTCCAGGTCATCGCCAAACGATACGAGCGCGGCAGTCTGATCGTGACCAGCAATCTTCCCTTTGGACAATGGGACCAGACGTTCGCCGATGACGCGACACTCACCGCCG
Organism: Caballeronia peredens; assembly: GCA_001544595.2. Classification (GTDB taxonomy): domain Bacteria; phylum Pseudomonadota; class Gammaproteobacteria; order Burkholderiales; family Burkholderiaceae; genus Caballeronia; species Caballeronia peredens. The sequence continues at coordinate 19,431 of FCOH02000031.1, forward strand.
CGATGCTCGACCGGCTGTTGCATCACGCCCACGTCGTAGCCATCCAGGGCGAGAGCTATCGACTACGCGACAAGCGGCGAGCCGGACTGGTTGCGAAGAGATTGACCACGACGAAGGAGAACACCGCTAACGCAGTGCGGTCGGCACCGCAATAACACTACAAACCGGTGTATCAAAACTGAAATGCCGATGCCGGTAGAAGCCGTATCAATTCCAGAGTGCCGTTGACATCATCGAAAATATATTGGTCAAGCTGTCTCGCGGTCCTAAATCCGCGGCTGCGCCCAGCGTATGATCGCTGACGGGATGTTATGTGCTGCATCAGGCTCAACTTCGATATGCAACTCCTTCACCGTGCTAGCTCGTAAAATTGCGTTTCGAGCGTGTAGAGTCCTGACGGTTTGGGAAGATCGACGGGATGATATCCATTGAGCGATTACAAATCGAATGTCGTACGGTCACGTAGTACAGCGCTGCGCCTCTGTACGCGGGATGTCTGCAGAATTTTTCGCTTTTTTGAAGTGTCACATTTGACGCAAGAGCGTGCATGCGCGAGGATCGGCGCTGTCCTTTGCTTCTTGAGTACCTTCGCTAGGGTTATTTCGATTGTTCAAGGAGGACCGAGGATACTCTTAAAGCGGACCTCGGATTCCTCTAGAGATTCGAGCCATTAGGCTTCAACATTACAGCAGAATACTCGTGGACGAAATCGGGAAAGAAGGGTACGCATGAGCGCATTAGACCTCGAGGTTGTCTCGTGGATGATTCAAGACTCCTTAAAGACAGCCTCAAGTCGATTTAAGTTGGCGGTGAGCGTCGCGGTTTGTGATCGTCGAGGGTTACTAATCGGCTTCGCACGAGATCGTGAAGCAAAAATTAGCACGATCGATTCGGCGCAGAGGAAGGCTTTCACCGCGGTTCAACTGGGGAGCAGTACGTTAGACAGTATAGAAGCCTGGAAGCGTAATGACGCTCGAAACCTTGGTTACTACGATTTCTTGTTAAGTTCTATCCCGGGCGGCGCGCCTGTGCGGGACAGCGGCGGGGCCATCATCGGCGGCATAGGGGTAAGCAGCGACCTTTCTGCGTCGGATGATCAAAAAATTGCGGATCTATCCGCAGAGGTTCTCTCAAATATCGTCTCCGGTACTCAACGGCTCGATGTCCAAGTGCGGTTTGACAGCAAAGGTCGGGCGCAAGTTTAATTGCTGGGATCTATCAGTGTACGCAAAGACTCTACTCTCAGGTTCGTCAGCTAGCATTGGCGACCTTTAACGCTGACTCCCCGGTCAGCGTTTTTTTTGTCCGATCCACTGTTCATTGGCAGTCGAGTAGCGAAGCCAGCGTCTAACAGCGAAAGATGGCGCATGTTCCGGAGCGGCATATTCCGCAGGAAGCGACGCATCGGAGTGCTTTCAGCAAGTTCTTGTTGTGGTTTGACGCGGCAATACAGGCAGTCAGTGCCACGACTTTGGCAGTGGGCAGGTGATGAGTTGTTAGCGCTCGCGCTTCGGTTCTAGATGTCCAGTTGCCAAGACACTTAGGAACGTGACTACCCGTCGGTCTCGTCTATTGATAGGAAACGCGTAGCACTCGTCTTTTTTGAAAAAAACAGGCCGGGCTGTGATGTCAACAAGGGTAAACCGCCGCGTCGGCGTATTCGAGGGCATAAATCGCCGATCGAACTGTTCGTGATATGCAAACCTCATTGCATTGCCTTCGGAAATTCAGTTGGTTACGCTTACTTCCATTATTCGGCCCCACAGTGAAGTCTGAGCGAAGGCCGGTTTTTTGAAAACGCGTTGTGACAGGAGACTGAAAAATGGAAACGCTTGAAGGAGTGGTCGTTGTTGGTGGAGGTCCCGTTGGCCTGCTCACCGCGCTCAAACTGGGTCGCGCTGGCGTTAAGGTCATTGTGCTCGAATCGGAGGCTTGCGTTTCGCCGTCGCCCCGCGCTGTCGCGTATATGCCCCCAACCATCGCTGCGATGCAGCGGTTTGGCGTGCTTGAGGATATTCGCAAGCGTGCAGTGTATTGCCCGAGCATCAACTATCGTCACGGCGACGGCACGCTTTTCAGTACGCTGGAATGGAGTGCTGTTGCTGAGGACACCGAGTTCCCGTACATGTTGCTTCTGGGCCAGAACCATGTATCCAACGTCATTAAGCAGCACCTTCAAACGTTGCCCAACGTAGATATTCGCTGGAATCACCGCGTTGAGAGTATCGATCAAGACGCCAACTACGTGACGATTGAAACGCGTTGTCCGGGTGGCATTTCGCGATTGCGTGCTCGCTGGGTGGCGGCGACCGATGGGGCACGCAGCACGGTGCGCGAGAAGATTGGCCTGAGCTTTGACGGTATCACTTGGGCAGAGCGACTCGTCGCAACGAATGTCTTCTATGACTTCACCGTCCATGGCTATTCGCGTGCCAATTTCGTGCATGACCCGCTTGACTGGGCAGTGGTGGTGCAGCTTGACCAAAGCGGCTTGTGGCGCGTCTGTTACGGCGAAGATCCGTCGATCTCGATGGAGGAGGTGCGTCGTCGTATGCCTGAGCGTTTCAAGCGTCTCTTGCCGGGAGCCCCGACACCTGACCGTTATCGCGTCGACCACCTGAATCCGTACCGCGTACATCAGCGCTGTGCTGCCGAGTTTCGCCGAGGCCGTGTGATTCTCGCGGGTGACGCCGCGCACGCAACAAATCCGATGGGTGGTCTGGGTTTGTCCGGTGGTGTGCTTGATGCAGAACATCTGGCTCGTGCGCTGATCTCGGTCGTCAACGACTCCGCATCGGTCAAGGTGCTCGACGACTACTCGGTTGATCGTCGAAAGGTCTTCCTTGAGTTCACGTCGCCGACGGCAACGCAGAACTTCAACTGGATGAAGGAAAGCGACCCTGCGCAACGCGCCCGTGATACCGAACTGCTTACACACGCAGGCACAGACCGCGCTGTGATGCGCGAGGTTCTTCTGAGCTTCGAGAAGCTCAACGGCAGCAGCCGCCCGGCCCCGCCCCTTAAGCTTGCAGCGTAAATTTTGACCGCGATTCAGGACGGCATGAATGTCTGCCGTTCCGTGCGACTTTCGGTCCGACGCACCTCGCACTACGAAGGGGCGAGAAAATTGGCCTCCTCTGCCTTCGACAGTGTGGTTGAGCTAGCGACCAGCGCGATTGAGTCGCTTAAAGATTGTGGCGGCACATATTAGGTTGATAGGCCACGACTGTCATGCTGGGTGTGGCGCCGCGTGTGATGCTGTTCGTGTTTGGCGATCGACTCGTTCGCGAAACCGGAACGAACCAGGAATGCAATTTCTCTATGATTTTTAGGTTTCGCGATTTGCGAACAGGAAGAGGTCTACCTGCATTTGTCTTTCGCGCAACCGTCAAACGCGTGTTGAGTCACCACAGCGTACAAAGTCAGTCGCCGCTACACATGAAGTTCGTCTGAACTTGAGTTTTGTCTCTTAAGAGAACCAACCCGGAGAAACGATATGGCAACTAAGATTCAGATTGTTTTTTACAGCGGCTACGGCCACATCTACAAGATGGCCGAAGCGATCGCGGCAGGCGTCAGAGAAGTTGAAGACGTTGAAGTGAAGTTGCTCCAGGTTCCGGAACTCGTGCCCGAAGAAGTCTTGGTTAAGAGCGGGATGAAGGGCTATCGCGCTGCATTCGAAAGTGTTCAGGTTGCTACGCCAGAGATTCTCGCGGAAGCCGATGGCATCATCTTCGGTACGCCGACGCGATTCGGCAACATGTGCGCTCAAATGCGCAACTTCCTGGACCAAACGGGTGGTCTGTGGATGAACGGTGGCCTGATTGGCAAGGTTGGTAGCGTCTTCACGAGCACCGCTTCGCAACACGGTGGTCAAGAAACGACCATCAGCAGCTTCCATACGACCCTGCTTCACCACGGTATGGTCATCGTTGGTGTGCCGTATTCGGAGCAGCGACTGGTCAACATGAGCGAGATTTCCGGTGGCACGCCCTACGGTGCGTCGACGCTTGCGGGTGCAGATGGTTCGCGTCAACCGAGCGAAAACGAACTGGCAATCGCTCGCTTCCAAGGTCAGCATGTTGCCACGATCACCAAGAAGCTGGTCGCGCAGTCCAAGTAAGTAGGCTGGCCGGTAGCCAATGATTTGCGTGCCGGCCGAAAAAAGGGTGCTTCGCGCATAGGCCGTCGATATGCCCGAATGCACTCTTGAACGAATCACCAAAGGTAGGCGGAATGAGTAAAACGGCCTCACCTCGATAAGCATGCTGCAGTTGTCCTCCTAACGCAAAACAATATTGGGGCACATGGGCAGTGAAGGACGGTAGCGTCAAGCCGTTCATTAATCGCATGAGTACCTATATCGATCTGCTAAAGCCGATTTCGCGGTTTGACATCCGGCATCTAGACGCAAAGATCGATAGCCGTGTCGCGCTCAAACGCTCGGCACTTTGCAGAAGGAAACACTGTAGGTTATTTGGTTTGAACACGCGCGACATAGCCCATTCAGAGGCTATTTTCCTTGAGAAACGCGTGTTTAAAGGAGACACATGATGGAGACGCTAGAAGGCGTGGTCGTAGTTGGCGGAGGTCCCGTCGGCTTGCTCACCGCCCTGAAACTTGGCCGTGCCGGGGTAAAAGTGGTGGTGTTGGAATCGGAGCCTAGCGTCTCGCCATCTCCGCGAGCAGTAGCCTACATGCCGCCCACCGTCGCCGCTTTAGAGCGCTTTGGGCTGCTAGACGATGTGCGAAAACGTGCTGTTTGGTCCCCGGAGATTAACTACCGCCACGGCGACGGTACCTTGTTTTCCACTTTGGATTGGGGTGTGCTCGACGAGGATACGGAGCACCCGTATATGCTCTTGTTGGGACAGAATCACGTCTCCAACGTGATTGTCGAACACCTTCAGGCGCTACCTAACGTTGATATCCGTTGGAATCATCGCGTCGAAAGCATCAAGCAAGATACTGCCTATGTAACGATTGAAACCCGCATGCCTGGCGGGCTATCCCGCATTCGAACACGGTGGGTCGCGGCAACCGATGGTGCGCGCAGCACGGTGCGTGAGCAGCTGGGGTTAACTTTTGATGGCACCACCTGGGATGAAAGGCTGGTGGCAACGAACATATTCTACGATTTCTCTTTCCATGGGTACTCTCGTGCGAATTTTGTGCATGACCCTGTGGATTGGGCCGTAGTGGTGCAGCTTGATCAGAGCGGATTGTGGAGAGTCTGCTACGGTGAGGATCCAGATATCTCGATGGACGAAGTGCGCCGCCGCATGCCCGAGCGATTTAGGAAGATCTTGCCGGGTGCGCCGAATCCTGACCAATATCGCGTTGACCACATTAATCCATACCGGGTACATCAACGTTGCGCATCTGAGTTCCGTCGCGGTCGCGTGCTCTTAGCGGGTGATGCAGCGCACATCACGAATCCGATTGGAGGACTCGGGCTTTCTGGCGGAGTGCTCGATGCGGAACACTTGGCAACTGCTCTAATCGCAGTCATCAAAGAGTCGGCATCGAAGAGAGTACTGGACAAGTACGCGGCAGAACGCAGAAGAGTCTTCTTAGACTTCACATCGCCCACGGCGACAGCGAATTTCAACTGGATGAAGGAAAGTGACCCCGCTAAGCGGGCGCAGGACACAGCGATGCTGCAATCCGCCACTGCAGATCGAGCTGTCATGCGGGAGATGCTCCTTAACTTTGAAAAGCTCAACGGCGTGCCACGACCGTCGCGGCTGTGCGCGCCGGAAGTCGGATCGAATATTCGTAAGTTCGTTGAATCGATGTCAGTCAGAGTAATGACGTCGCTTCGTCGTCTTAAACCGAATTTTTGGAAAACATTCAGAGCAGAGTCTTTGAATACGCAAGTCGTCCTGAAGTGAGCGTTTGCCTTCGGAACGAATGCCCTTTCGTATTCAGTCCACTCGCAGGCAACTCAGAGTGCTGTCGATGTCAGGCCAGAACTGGTGATTGCCATACCCGTGTGGGCAACGCTTAGAAATCGCGTCCGTCAGCGGCGAGCGCAGCGCTGCAAGGCAATCTCGATGCCCTTAGGCAGGCAGCAGGTGTAAGTAGGGAGCAGGACTGGAGGCTTTTTACGGACATTCGGTTCGCGATTCCAGAACAGCTTGAACATTGATATGGCGGCCTTCACGACTTACCCTGTATTTACGCATCTCATAACTTAACTGGAGGCACATCATGCAAGAAACGGTGTTCGGAAGTCTGAACGGTTACTCGAAAGGCTCGATCGAAATCATCACAGGCAAGGCAGAGCACTACGCGAAGTCGAACGTGTTTGCCGTGGCCGCTGGCGCACTGCCTTATGAGAAGGTGGTTGTCGCGAAGAACCTGAAGTACGTCATCGAAACGCTTCGTGCGGAAGGTACGTCGCCGTGGTTCAGCGCAGCGCATGATGAGTTCGCTGTGGTCATGGACGGCGAGGTCGACGTTCAGTTCATCGATCCGACGGATGGCCCGCTTGTCGACAGTGCTAAAGAGGGAACCCTACGTCTTGATGGTGAGCCGAAGGGAAAGCCGATGGGGCGTGTTCACCTGCAACGCGGCCATCAAGTGTTGCTTCCCGCTGGCGCGGCCTATCGATTCACTGCCGTCAAGATGGGCGTACTTCTCCTGCAAACCATCCTTGGCGAGAATTCGGTGGAACGCTGGGCCGATATCTGCGATCGCTAAGCTCACCACTCACTAGCACATTACGGAGTTCATAATGGTACAGAAAAGCATTCAAGCAGATGTCGTTGCGAGCGAACCGCATGAAGTCACTGGCTATCGCGCTTTCAAACTCGGCGAGTTTGAATTCAGCCGTGATTCGTACTTTGCCACCATCAAGTGGCCGTCGAATGGACAAATTCGGACGCACCAGATTTACGTTGATGAGTTCCTTCGTGCGATGATGCGCGACGTCGCTTGGGGCTTCTTTTACGGTTGGGTCAACTTCGACCCGGTGATTGGTACCCGCAACCACTACGGTAAAGTCGATTTATACGCTGGCTCGTACAACGCCAGCTTCAAGGCGGCCGGCATCGACTACACCGAGCAATTCGAAACGCCGCTGATCATGGCGACGTTCAAGGCAATTCTGGCTGATTGGGTCAATGAAGGCTTCGATCCGTTCGCAGCACCTGGCGAAACCGGCTCGGCTTACGGTAGCAAGCATGGCGACAACTTCGAAGCAATCGAGCGCTTCCGGATTGCGACCAAGCGCATGCCTGGCCTCGAAGGCGATTCGCCGCTGCGCGAAGACCTGCCGGTAAATCGTCACTTCGCCGACGTGTCGCAGTCGGAGCCGGAGATTCACGCTGAGCCGGGTTAGGAGAAGTCGCTCCACGCATTCAGCCTCTTCAAGTATCTGTCGCGCTCGGACGTTACGTGGAATCCGTCGGTGACGTCTGTTTGCCAGCAGAGCCTGTTCTGCCCGACCACCGAAGAGTTCGTGCTCCCGGTCTTCCATGGCAATGACCGTGTTGAATGGTTCCTGCAACTCTCCGACCAAATCATCTGGGACATCGCTGACAAGGATACGGGCGAGCCGCGTGCGCGCATTACGATGAATCCGGGTGACGTCGCTGCAATGCCGGCAGATATCCGCCACAAGGGTTTCTCCCAAAAGCGCTCGATGTTGCTGGTTTGGGAAAACGCAACGCCTGACCTGCCGAAGCGTTACGAAAGCGGTGAACTGCCTGCCAATCCGATCCAGTTCTAAGGATCCGGTTCTACTTCCTCCGCTGCCCCAGTCTTTAACCAACGGCGCCACAAGTTTGTGGCGCCGTGGGGCAATTGCGTCTCGGCAATATAACAAGTAGGACTGTCATGCAAACCCAACTCTTCATTGACGGCAATTTCGTTCCGTCGCTCTCAGGCGAAACGCTTGCAACGCTGAATCCGCACGACAACACGGTAATCGCGGATATCGCGATGGCGAATCACGCCGACATCGACCGTGCCGTAACTGCGGCAAAAGCCGCTTACCCCGCATGGAAGAATATGGCGGCGGCGGATCGCGGCCGCTTGCTGCTCAAACTCGCAGACGCAATCGAGGCAAATGCGGACCGTCTCGCGCAACTCGAGTCGATCGATACTGGTCATCCGATTCGTGACACGCGCTTTCTTGACGTCCCACGTACTGCCGCAACTTTCCGCTATTTTGGCGGTATGGCTGATAAGTTCGAAGGGTCAGTCATCCCGGTTGACGCGGGTTTTCTGAACTACTTGACACGTGAACCGGTTGGCATCGTCGGTCAAGTCGTGCCTTGGAATTTCCCGTTGATGTTCACAAGCTGGAAGATGGCACCGGCACTCGCCGCAGGCAACTGCGTGGTCATGAAGCCAGCAGAGCTCACGCCGCTTTCAAGCTTGGCAATTGCTGAACTAATGGCAGAGGTCGGCTTCCCGAAAGGCGTGGTCAATATTTTGCCGGGGCTCGGCCATATTGCTGGCCAGTACATTGCAGAGCATCCGGAAATTAGCAAGGTCGCATTTACGGGTTCGACGGCTGTGGGTCGTAAAGTGGTCCAAGCTTCGAGCGGCAATCTGAAAAAAGTGCAGCTCGAGCTTGGCGGGAAGGGTGCGAATATCGTGTTCGCTGATGCGAACATCGCTGCGGTCGTCCAAGGTTCGGCCTTTGGTATCTTCCATAACCAAGGTCAGGCGTGCATTGCTGCGTCCCGAATGATTGTCCACGAGTCGGTGGCTGACGAAGTGCTCGAGAAGTTCGTGGCGCTCACCCGGTCCATCAAGCTGGGCAATCCGCTCGATCCCAAGACCGAAATGGGTCCTCTTACGTCTCTCCAACATCGCGACCGCGTGTTGTCCTATGTTGACATCGCTCGCGAACAGGGCGGTGACGTGTTGACTGGAGGCAAGACACCCGATGGTGAGGGATTCGCGAAAGGCTGCTACGTCGAACCGACGATCGTCCACGCCAAACCGACCGATCGCGTCTCGCAAGAAGAGGTGTTCGGGCCGTTCATGACCGTGACGACCTTCCGCACCGATGAAGAAGCGCTTGCTATTGCGAACGGTACGGAATATGGACTTGGGGCAGGACTGTGGACGCGAGATCTTCAACGAGCCCATCAAATGGCACGTGAAATCCGAAGCGGCATGGTGTGGATCAACTGCTACAAGCGAGTCAGCCCTGGTTCGCCTTTTGGCGGAGTGGGTGCAAGCGGATACGGCCGGGAGATGGGTTTCGAAGTAATGCGCGAATACACCCAGGCGAAGTCGGTTTGGGTGAACGTCGACGCAAAGATCCCCCCGTACTTCCCCCGCTGATAGATCACGGAGCGCTAGTTCTATGGAACCTTTCGTATATCAAAGCCTAAGCTCACGCGTGGTGTTCGGTGTTGGCAGTCTGGACCACCTTAGCCGTGAGATTGATCTGCTTGGCGCGAGGCGAGCGATTGTGCTTTCGACGCCGGAGCAGCGTGCACAAGCAGAGCAGCTTGCCGAACGACTCGGCAAGGGAGCCGCCGGGGTGTTTGCCGAAGCCGTCATGCATGTTCCCATCGAGACTGCGCGCAAGGCGCGCGAATTCGCGGCGAGCGTCAAGGCAGACTGTGCCATTGCCATCGGTGGAGGATCGACAACAGGCCTTGGTAAAGCGATTGCCCTTGAGACGGCGCTCCCTATCATTGCGATCCCGACTACGTACGCCGGTTCGGAGATGACCCCCATCTACGGATTGACGGAAAACGGAATCAAGAAGACAGGGCGCGATGCTCGTGTTTTGCCGAAGACGGTGATTTATGACCCGGCGCTAACGGTATCGCTGCCGAAAGGTCTTTCAGTCACAAGCGGCATCAATGCAATCGCGCACGCTGCGGAAGGCCTGTACTCGCAAGACGCTAATCCCATCATGAACCTCATTGCTGAAGAGGGAATTCGTGCGTTGGGAGAGGGTCTGCCAGGGGTGGTGGATCAGCCGAACGATCTTGACGCACGTGGTGCTTGCTTGTACGGCGCGTGGTTGTGTGGTGCGGTCTTGGGTAGTGTTGGCATGTCATTGCATCACAAGCTATGTCATACGCTAGGAGGCAGCTTTAACTTGCCTCACGCTGAGACCCATACGATCGTGCTGCCTCACGCATTGGCATACAACCGCGAGGCCGCCCCGGAGGCGATGTCGCGGATTGCTCGCGCGCTTCATGCCGAAGATGGTCCGCAGGCTGTTTTCGAACTGGCGCGCAAGAACGGAGCGCCCACTGCATTGAAAGACATCGGGATGAAAGAGTCCGATATAGATGTCGCATTGAACATCGCACTGGACAAGCCTTATTGGAATCCTCGTGCGATTGAGCGTGAGCCGCTGCGTGCGCTGCTTGTTGACGCTTATGAAGGGCGGGCACCGAGTTAGTCGCGGCAAACGCATGAGCAAAGCGGGTAGGCGGGATTGTTGTGCCAGCATCGGATGCATTGAGGCGGTAGGGTTCGTCGCGCTCAGTGAGTGAATCATCAATCGGCGCCGCTTTCCGAGGTTCCGGTTGAAAGTAACAACATGTTGGGTAGGGTTAGACGATCGTGTCATCGAAGGACGTTTGGTTCTCATCGGTTGGCATGCGTCTAAAGCAGGACGGAGACGATTCACAATTACACAAACGCGTCGATCGCGTGAGGACATCATGAATACGACAACTGAGCGCCCCATGGCCGGGCAAGCAGTGCACCCCATTACCGACACTGTGCTGGCGACACTGTCAAGTTGTACCGATGCCCGCGTGCGGCAGTTGATGACAGCTCTCATTCGACATCTGCATGCTTTTGCCCAAGAGGTCCAGTTGACAGGCGAAGAATGGCGCAAAGGTATTGAATTCCTGACCGCAACTGGGAAGAAGTGCGACGGCATTCGGCAGGAATTCATTCTGCTGTCAGACACGCTCGGCTTGTCCATCATGCTCGATGAAATCAATCAACGGGATGGCGTTGCGGATTCAGCGACAACCGAAAGCAGTCTCTTGGGGCCGTTCTATCGAGAGGGCGCATTCGACGAAGAATATGGTGCGAACATCGCGCGTACCGAAGGCGAGCCGACGCTGTTTCATGGTCGTGTGGTGGACGACGGCGGTGAGCCGGTCGCCGACGCTCTCATCGAAGTGTGGGAAACCGCGAACAACGGAATGTACGAAGGGCAGGACCCGGACCAACCGGAGAGTAACCTCCGCGGCCGCTTCCGGTCCGGGCCGGAAGGCGAGTTCGCGTTTCGCGCAATCAAGCCTACGGCTTACCCAATTCCGACCGACGGGCCAGTTGGGCAAATGCTGTTGGCAGTAGGTCGTCATCCGATGCGACCGGGACACGTGCATTTTCTTATTCAAGCACCCGGATACGACACTCTGACTACTGCGCTGTACAGCGCAGACGACCCATATGTCCGTTCGGATGCAGTCTTCGGCGTGAAATCGTCGTTGGTGGTCGATTACGTACGGAATGTTAGCCGGGAAGAGGCGAAGAAATGGGATCTGTCGAGTCCCTTTTTCGACGTCAAGCGGGATTTCGTGCTCAGTCGAGCAAACGCTTAAAGAGACGAAGAGATGAGCTCTATTAGCGGCGAACCACAAGTGCTTCTTTGTGCTCTTGACGACGTACCGGACAACGGTGCCATTGAGATCAAGGCGACTGATCCCGCAACGACAGACGTCGTCATCATTCGCCGCGGCGATGAAGTCTGGGCATATCAGAACCTATGTCCACATTTCTCGGTTCCCTTGAACTACGAGCCAAATACTTTCTGGACCTACGACAGCGAAGTCATCATGTGCGCACATCACAGCGCCATGTTTCGATTCGAAGACGGATTGTGCGTCGATGGACCTTGCAAAGGGGCGACTCTCCGGCCAGTTCAAATCGTCATCGAGGATCGAAAGATCTATGGCGAGATGCCTCGTCGTGCTAGCTCCATGATTCCGCTCAAACGTTGAGACTATCGCGCATCGAGCGTTGAGCTAGATAGTCGACGCCCGGCTGCTTCGTCGAGGCGTGGCGTGCGGCTAATTGGAGAAAATACTCGCCATGGCTCGTGTCTTGCTGCTTAAAGTTGGAGTGCATCGCTTGATGCAGTCCTGTCGCTAAGGCGACCTCATCATGTCCATCCTATTAGGGAGAAGCCCATGTCGGAGCATGTCTACAAGCAGGTTGAACTCACCGGTTCGTCGCCGCAGTCGAGCGATGAGGCTGTCCGTATCGCGTTGGCGAAGGCGGCAAAGACCCTCCATAACATCCACTGGTTCGAAGTTGTGGAAACGCGAGGTCATGTAGAGGATGGAAAGATTCTGCACTGGCAAGTGACCATCAAGGCCGGCTTGCGTATCGACGACTGATTGCTAACGAAACTGAGTGTATGGTTCTCCGCCACACGTTGCGGTGTCCTGCCTCTAAGAGTTCTCAGCGCCACCGAACCACAGCGTCCTGCTGATGTTCCGGTGGCGATTTTCTCGCGGTAAGACAGTTTGATTGACTGACGCAACCAGAGAATTTAGAACATATGGCGGATGCCCAGGGTTACGCCGTTAGTGCTACCGGCTGGTGCGTACAGCGCGCCGTTGGTCGACAGCCCAATATGTTCTGCACCCTTGTTATTGACAAAGCCGTACTGCCCGTACAGTGCGGTCGCTTTCGACAAGGAGTAGACGACGCCGGCGGCAGCCATAATCGACCGGTTGTTGGAATCGTTCCCGTCTCGGATAAACCAACCACCAGCATTAACGTTCAGGGAAGGGGTGATGTTGTAGTTGAAGCCGGCACCGAAGACCCGATTGTCAAACGAGCCCTGCAGCTTATAGTTGACGAACACTGCTCTGACGCCCCAACTTCCCCAGTCGTAACCAGCGCCGATGGTACGTCCAATGAACGGAACCGTACTCGGGATGGGAGTCGTTGCGGCTGAGCCCCCTGCGTTTCCGTCATAGTACGAGGCGGTGAGCAAAACGCCACTATTGGCATAAGTAAGGCTTCCTGCGTACTGTCTACCAGCTTGAAAGTTTCCCGCCGTGCCGCCCAGAGCCAGCATCGCTCGCCCCTGCAAACCAAAGAATGAAGGGCTTGTATAACCGATTGCGTTGGGATTGTAGGCGCCGGTAGCGAAAAGCTGTCCGACGTAAATCGGAACTTCACTGCCGAAGAAGGAAATGTTGCGCGGATCGGAAGCAATCAGTGACAGCACGAACGGGGAATATTGAACGCCGACCTGTACCCGTCCGAAGCCGCCTTCCAAGCCAACCCAAGCCTGACGTCCGAATAGGTTTCCGGTGGAGTCTGCGAAGCCGCCATTCGAGATATCGATACCGCTTTCCAAGTTGAAGATTGCGTGAAGGCCTCCACCCAAGTCTTCAGTTCCCAATAAGCCGAACGTGGACGACTGCAGATTCCCGTTTGTGAAAGAAAACTGTTTTCCACCATTCTGCCCTGTCTTTTCATTGAGCGTTTTGCTGACGTACATAACGCCACCATCGACGACACCGTAGAGCGTGACTGAGCTTTGTGCCTTGGCAATCGTTGCAATACCTGAGCCAAGTAAAAGTGCGACAAGGAGGCGGAGTTTAGGTTTGAACGTCATTTAGAAAGTCTCCAATAAAACTTATTGTGCATATCCGCCTCAAGCAATATGACATGCTCCCGTGCATTCAACCGAGCAATGCCAGTGCTCAACTTTGGAAAGCAGCGTTTCTAGAAAATCCAGTGCGTTGCTGGCGCGCTGGTGTGAGTCAAAGATGACGACCGTCGATGGATACTGGTATCAATGGGCGCAATTAATCCTCCTACGCCTCACGAAAGGCATCAGGACAACAACTCGGTACGGCTTGACGGCTTTTCGGGTATGCGATTCGCCTACGCGCCAGATGGCTGAGATTCAAGACAAGAGCGCGCGGTTATACGAGTAGGTCGCCAAATATCCCTCTGACCCTGACGAACTACCCCTGCAGAGAGCGGGATTGGTTCATGGTCTAGATTGACATAGCGAACGTAGACGCGACTTTTAGTTTCGCTGACGATGGTTCTCGCGGTGCGTTCGAAAATTTGACGAATGACGCGACCGATATTTGGGCGTAATTCGATACTTTCGTTTTAAGCTGAACATGATCTTGTCTCCATTCAAAATCATTCGGCACCGGAAGTTTTGTATTCGTTTATTGCCCACCAACGCCGAACATAGGGCATCTAGTTCAATTTCGACTGCCCTAAGCCGAGTCTAGACGAGCGACGAACTAAGCTAAAAGTTGACCTAATTCGTCGACGCATCTGATTGCTCACTCTTGTTGGGGAAGCTCAACAGCAGGAAATGTTTGCTTGATTTGACGGGCGCGTTTGGGTGCCGTCTCAACTAGAAAGAGGCAGACCAGGAAGCCGAGCAGGACTCCGTAAATCGGAAGCCAAACGATGTTGTGAATTCCGAAATGAGTCGCTACAAATCCGGCTAACGCTGGCGCGACGCCCCCACCAAAAATTTCACCGGCACCTACAACCAGGCCGATTGACGTCGAAACCATTCCGGCAGGTGCCGCTTCCGTAGCAATCGGGCCAGACAGCAATGCGACGAGACCCAGAGTGAAGAAAGAAATCACGAAGAGAACGGCGAAGAGGAGCACAGGCTGCGCGCCGATGCCTCGGAAGAAGAAAAGCATGAACGCCGTGGCGACGAACCCTATGATACCTGCCGTGCGACGACCGATGATGTCCGAAATTCCCGGAAGACCGAATTGACCAAAGAATCCGCCAAAACCAATCGCAGACGCGACGAAGCCCATGCTCCGCATGTCCAACATCAGGTATTGCGTAAGATAGAGCGGCAACATTGCTCCAAGCACGAAGACAGCAGTCATCGCACAGAAAAGTGCGATCATCGCGAGCATGACGTTGCGGCTTTTGATGACATCTTTCCAGCTTCCAGCGCGAGTCGGAAACTCGCTTTCAGTCACCTGCTGCGTTTTCGGCTCGCGGATGACGACATACATTAATAAGCCAAGAATGAGTCCCGGAACGGCAACAAGCGCAAAGACCCATCGCCACGACATTACGCCTAGAAGTTGCGTGGCAATGATAGGTGCGAGTGCAAGTCCAAAGAGGGCAAAGCCACTCTGTTGCAAGCCCAGATTGAATCCGCGTCGCTTTGCATGCGACGCGTCAGCCGTCGCCGCGAAGCTTGTTGGGCAGAACGATCCCTCAGCGACGCCCATCAGCGCGCGAATTGCAAGCAACGAAGCCAGTCCACCGGAGACGCCCGAGAACCCGGACAACAGCGAAAAAGCGATGATCGAAGGGATCAGTACTTTGCGTCGGCCGATCTTGTCGGATAAGCCACCCATGATGATTGCGAACACACCCCAAGACAAACCGAGGATGCCAATACAGTTCCCGACATCCTGAGCGGTCAGCCCCAAATCCTTCATAATTGAGGGGAACAATGGTGCAATGAGCCACCGATCGAGACCGACGAGGCCAAATCCAAGCGCCAGCAGTGTCACTGCTTTCCATTCATAGGATGTGTCCCACTCTTTTCCTTGCATGTCTCCTCCCAAATCTACATCGTTGCGTAAATTGCATTAGTCCTTTGCTAACGAGCCTAGAATAGTGGGAAGCGCTTATCGGAAATAATCAGATTGCGCGAACGGGTCATTCGCAAAAACCAAACGATCAGGCTCGCGAACATTCGATTGTGTGAGGGAGACCTCCCGTGGGACATGATCTTTCGTCGGCGCTGTCAATCGTTCGTGTTATGTCGCAGGAGCAGAACGAAGCAACAACGGTTGGAAGAACCAACGAAACGGAGAGGTCTAGAGGGGCACGACTGCACGTCGAGCAAAATGTGGTCAGCAAGTGGTGGTGCGTACAGTGTCGGTGCGATCAACACGTTCGCTCATTGATCCGCGCGCTACGCGATGTCGTCTGAGTGCGTAGGACAGTTTGCGCGGAAGGCGATTTCGTAGACTTTTCTTCGAATACGTTCGCGACAGCGATTCAGACGCGTCGCTTGGGGGATTTACTTAGGGAAGGCAAACAACACTGCCAGAGACACTGATTGACTTCCAGGTACTCTGTTCGCTGTACGCCAACAATAACGTTCGAAGATGCTTGCTCAGGCGCCGATTGAACTGCGTCCAATCTCCGCCTGTAGGATTTCCTTTAAGCGAAGTGCCCGGTCTGCGTAAAGTTCTCGCTGCTCGACGGCGCGCGCTGTTGGCGCGACTATGCAGATAGCATAAGGTCCAAGGACCGTGTCGATCGCAATTGCCACCGAGGACACACCTTCGATGGACTCATTCGACTCCCAGGCGTAGCCCTGAGCGCGGATCCGAGCCAATGCGCGCAGAAGTCCGCTCGCGGAATGGACCGTGCTCTGGGTGACTTGCTTGTAGTCGTCGCCGAGCAGAGCTTTTACATCGAGGTCAGTATGCAGAGCCAACAAGGCTCGGCCCCCGCTTGTGCTGTGGAGCGGAAGATCGCCACCTACGCGAGGCATCACGCGCAGAACGTGTTCGGCGACCACAATATGAATGAAGGCCATATCGCGCCCACTCATGCGCGCCAAAACGGTTGTCTCGTTTATCTCCGCCGATAGCTGTTCCAAATGCGGCCGCACGATCGAGATGACGTCCGTATGCACGCGACCGACCAGCCGAAGTAGCGCTGGTCCGAGACGTACTCCGTCACTTCGATCTGCACGCACGAGGTTTTCTTGGCCAAGAGCCGCGACAATCCGCTGGACCGTCGATCGAGGCAACTCTACCTCCTTGGCAATCTCGGCGAGGCTCATGCCGCCGGGTCTCTCGCTAAGAGCATTGAGAATCTTTGCGGTTCGGGCAATCACCTGAATACCGCCCGTCTTGTCCTCGCCCGTTGCGTCGCTCACGGTTTCCCCATTGATGAATTAAGGACCCTCCCGGCGCATCTCGCTTAGAAGGCACCCAATGTTGTTTCTTACCACGATGTGGAATTTTATCGCACCGTGCGACATGTATTCCAAAACCCGCAATGCAGTACATTGAATCGCGTTGTAGAATCCAGTCTACTGCATCGCATGGTGGTTTGGGTGTCTGCCATGCGGGTGATGTGCCAATTTCTCTTAGGTGGGTGGATGAGTACGCTAGCGGAACCGACGACAGTGAGTGCCCCCGCGCCTGCGAGCAGTCCGAAGCCCGCTGCTGCGCCGACGCATGTGTTCAATGCCCGGTTGATGGTCGGACTGCTTGGCATCCTTATCGCGTCCCTGGCTTCAGGACTGAATGATCGGGTGACCGACATCGCCTCCGTTGATTGGCGCGGCCAGATTGGGATGGGTCACGACGAAGGGACGTGGATCGCTGCGGTCTATGAGGCAGGCGAGGTTGCGGGGATGATGATTTCGGCCTGGTTTGCCGTCACGCTGTCGTTCAGGCGCTTTGCAGTTGGGGTGTCGGTCGCCTTTGCGGCCTTGGCCGTCGTCTTTCCTTTTGTTAGCGACTACGGGACATTGCTGGCTTTGAGAGTGGTGCAGGGGGGGGTCGGTGGACTACTCCCTCCGTTGCTGATGACTGCGGCACTTCGGTTCTTGCCGCCGAAAATCAAGCTTTACGGCATGAGCGCCTACGCGCTGACGGCGACCTTCGGCCCAAATCTCGCAACTCCCTTGGCTGCCCTTTGGACCGACACGGTCGGTTGGCAGTTTGTGTACTGGCAGGTGATTCCCCCGTGTCTGCTTGCTGCCTTGCTGATGGGGTGGGGCCTGCCGCAGGACCCTGTTCGCCTCGAGCGATTCCGTCAATTTGATTGGCGCGGCGTGCTCAGCGGATGTGGTGGCGTGGCGATGCTCGTGCTTGCACTTGAGCAAGGCGAGCGCCTCGACTGGCTTGCTTCGCCTCTGATATGCACGTTACTCATTTGCGGTACGGCCTCGCTGGTTCTCTTCTTCATCAACGAATGGAACCATCCGCTGCCTTTGTTCAAGCTACAGATGCTTGGTCGACGCAATTTCGCTCATGGATTGCTCACGCTTGCGGGCATCTTGATCATTTTCTTGTCTGCATCGATGCTACCGGCCACTTATCTGGCCGAGGTGCGCGGTTATCGTCCGCTTGAGATCGGGCCTCTCGCCTTGACGATCGCGATTCCGCAGCTGGTGGCGTCCCCGTTCGCAGCGATGCTTTGCAATATCAGATGGCTGGATAGTCGCATTGTGCTGGCTACAGGCCTAGCGTTGCTCCTGGCCGCTTGCATCGGCGGCTCATTCCTAACCGATGATTGGGTACGCGACAACTTCTATCTGCTTCAGGCGATGCATGCGCTCGGGCAGCCGATGACCGTGCTGCCAGTGCTCATGGGCGCCACCGGCGCGGTGCAGCCTCCAGAGGGGCCATTTGCCTCGGCGATGTTCAACACGACCCGTGGGATGGCAACCGTGATTGGGGCAGCGTTTGTCGAATCGCTTCTTACGCATCGGGAGCATTTTCATTCGAACGTGCTCCTCGACCAGATTGGCCGCAGGGTTCATCTGCTTGCCCGCTCGGACATCTTGAGTCGACCTAATGTCCTGCATCTTGAACCTGGTCGGCCTATGTCCGGAGAAGGACTCGGTGCGCTGGCTGAGCAAATCAGAAGTCAGGCCCTCCTCATGGGCGTTGCCGACGTGTACCTCGTCCTTGGGGCAATGGCAGTTGTGCTCGCACTGGTGCTCGTCTTACTGCCTCAACGTACATATCCGCCGGGTACAGATCCTCGGCTCACCAAGTGAACGCAATTATGAAGAAATGGATAGTTATCGGCGTGGTTGCCGTCGTTGTCGTAATCGGAACGGTTGCCATGTTCCGCGTGGCCGGGTTGTTCGAGCGAGGCATGCAGTCGACCGACGACGCTTACATCACCGCAGACTTCACGCTCGTCGCCCCGAAAGTGTCAGGGTTAATTTCAAAGGTGGCGGTCGAAGACAACCAGCCTGTGCGAGCGGGTGACCTTCTTGCGTCGATTGATGACCGCGACTACCAGGTGGCGCTCGAAACGGCGCAGAGTCAGCTGAGTGCGGCGCAAGCACGACTCAAGAATGCTCAGGCCCGCGAGACAAGACAGCACGCGACCATCGATCAGGCACGAGCAGCCGTTCGCGCCGATGACGCTGCCGTCGTGTTCGCAGGTCAGAACGCCCAGCGCTATGCAGACCTTTCGCGACAAGGCGCCGGCACGCAGGAGCAACAGCAACAGACGAGCTTCGCTCAGCGTCAGCAAGCGGCTATCCGCGATCGCGACGCCGCAGCACTTACCGCTGCCGAAAAGGAACTTGGCGTGTTGGCTAGCGAAGACGCAGAGGCGCAAGCGGCGGTAACGCTGGCAGGCGCGGCGGTACATCAGGCCGAACTCAACCTCTCGTACACCAAGATTTTGGCGCCGTTTGACGGCGTGATTGGACAACGTTCGGTGCGTGTCGGTGCGTACGTTGGCCCGAATACCACCCTGCTCGCGGTCGTACCTCTGTCCGAAGCTTACGTCGTCGCCAACTTTCGCGAGGTTCAGCTCACGCATATGCGACCGGGTCAATTGGCTCGCGTGAAGATCGACGCGTTGCCGGGTGTGGAACTGACTGGACACGTCGACAGCGTGTCGCCAGCAACGGGTCTGACGTTCGCGCCCGTGGCCCCTGATAATGCGACGGGCAACTTCACAAAGGTAGTGCAGCGTCTGCCAGTGAAGATCGTGCTTGACGCAAATCAACCGGCAGCAGGTCTGCTGAAGGTCGGTATGTCCGTCGTGCCGAAGGTCGATGTCAGCGCGCGTAGTGGAGCTGCGAGATGATGAACTTCAAGCCGCTGTGCGCGACCATCATAGCAGTCCAGATTGCCACGCTGCTCGGAGGATGCATGGTGGGTCCGGACTTCGTCAAACCCGACCCGAAGCCGCCTGAAGCATGGCGCGATCACGTGGTGGACAGTAGCGAGAGCCACCCAACGAACGCCGCCGCTCTGGCAACCTGGTGGAAGATCTTCGATGACCCAATCCTCAACGGTTTGGTAGACCGAGCGGCAGCCCAAAACCTCGATATTCAAGTCGCAGCGAGCCGGCTGCAACAGAGTCGATGGCAGAGGCGAATCGTAAGCTCCGCGGGGCTGCCGTCGATTGGAGCAAACGCAAGTGCGCAACGGATGGGTGCCAGTGAAAACGGTCTGATGAGCTTGACCGGTGTGGGTTCGCAGCCCCCGGCGTCGAGCCTTGCCAATGGCGTTGGGAATGGCAATGCGGGCATCAGCGGAGCGGACATCAGTGCTCCCATGAATCTATATCAATACGGATTCGATGCTTCGTGGGAGTTAGATATTTGGGGGAAGACGCGTCGCTCGGTTGAGGCCGCCGATGCATTGACCTCGGCGTCAGACGAAACGCGCCACGGAGTGATACTCGCGGTGCTTAGCGAAACCGCGTCCAACTATGTTCAATTGCGGACTGTTCAGGCAACACTGAAAAATACGACCGAGACCCTTGGGTTGGTTAAGCATAGTCTCGAGCTCACGCAAGCGCGTCAGAAAGCCGGAGCAACCACGTCGCTTGAGGTCTCCGAGGCTGCCGCACAGGTGCAAGCAGTATCGGCGCGTATCCCTGACCTCGAGTCGCAGGAAGATAAGCTGATCAACGCCTTGAGCCTGCTCGTCGCTGCTGAACCGGGCGCCTTGGCGGATGAGCTCGAAACAGCCAAGCCCATACCCCCTGTGCCCTCAGAGGTGCCGATGGGCCTGCCGTCTGAGCTGGCCAAGCGTCGCCCAGATATACGGGAGGCTGAAGCGCGTCTTCACGCGGCAACTGCGGGGATTGGCGCCGCGAAGGCCGACTTTTATCCGTCCGTCACCTTGAGTGGAAGCTTTGGCATGCAGTCGCTGAACTTCGCAACCTTGGGTACATGGGCTGCCCGACAGTTTGCGATTGGCCCCACGCTAAATCTGCCGATCTTCCAAGGCGGTCGTCTCACAGGGATGTTGCACCTGCGTGAGGCGCAGCAACAAGAGGCTGCGCTCGAGTATCAAAAGACTGTCTTAGGCGCGTGGCATGAAATCGATGATGCGTTAATCGATTTCGATGCGCGTCAACGCAAGCGCAAGAATCTGGCCTCAGCTCTCGACCACAGTCGTGCTGCTTATGACGCGGCGATCTACCGATACAAGGCGGGTGCGAGTACCTTCCTCGATGTCCTTGTGTTACAGCAGGCTCTTCTCGACGCACAGACGCGCTGGGTCAGCGCGAATGGTGATGTGTCGTTGACAGCGATACGGCTTTTCAATGCGTTGGGCGGCGGCTGGGAAACCGACTCAGCCGTTAGTACGGTGAGCAGCACTAGTGAAGGTAATAGACAAACGGACGTCACAAGTCCGCAATAGGAGCGGGGAATGAGTGGTTGGTGCTGTAGTGAAGAGGCAGATTTTCCGTCGTGGATACGAGAGCTTGATCCTAATTTGCACTCGATGGCCCATCGACGCGCCTGCGTTTGGCAGGACGAGTTGACAGGTGAATGGTGCTGGGAGATCGAATCGTTTCACGGCAGCGGGAATGTCGCCAGTGGAAGAGCGCTATCGCGCGAAGAGGCGATGGCAGCAGCAGATGCAGTCGTTGCTACCGCGGTAAAGACCGGCGAACGCTCGTAGCAGCGGAATTGAATTTGGACTTGGTGAGAGTGTCAGCGCGTCAAGGACACACTCTGGTCTTAGTTGGGCGCTTTAACGCGAATGCGACGAAGCCCTACAACGTTCGGCAACTACCGCAAACACGTGAAGCTTACTGTTCTCAGCGGACGTGACGTAGCGACCTGTCGAACCTAGAGACACCTCAGATATCGGCGAGGATTTATGTCCGCATCCACTCTGAATATGTCGCATCCCAAACAGGGAACCTCTGCGTTGGCATTTGGTGCCATCGGAGTCGTTTTCGGAGATATCGGTACGAGCCCGCTTTACACGCTGCGGGAGTGTTTAAAGGCCGCAGGAGGGGTTTCTCAGACGAACGTGTTCGGAGTGGTATCGCTGATCCTTTGGTCGATACTCGTCGTCGTCACATTCAAATATGTTTGTTTCGTGATGCGCGCCGATAGTGGCGGGGAGGGAGGCATACTTACGTTGGCCACCCTGTCTTCACGAGCAGCCCCTCGGCATCTACGAAGCGTGCTCCTCGTCGTTGGAGTCTTCGGTGCGGCGATGTTCTACGGAGACTCGATGATCACGCCCGCCGTGTCAGTGGTCTCGGCCGTGGAGGGGCTTTCGCTTGTAAGCAGGTCGCTGACGCATTGGATTGTTCCGGTATCCCTTGCGATTCTCATCTGTCTGTTTGCTATTCAAAGGTTTGGAACGGGGTTGGTAGGCAAGTTGTTTGCCCCAGTGATGGTCACGTGGTTCCTGATCCTCGCTGCGCTTGGCGTGTTACACGTGGTTCAGCATCCCACGGTGCTTGAGGCCGCTTTGCCCAGTTACGCTTTCAATTTCGTAGCGGACAACCCGAAGACGGCGTTTGTCGTTTTGGGATCGGTGTTCCTTGCGCTGACTGGTGGCGAAGCGCTCTATGCTGACATGGGACATTTCGGGAAGAAGCCAATCCGCCTAGTGTGGCTTGCGCTGGTCCTTCCTAGTCTTGTCATCAATTACTTCGGCCAGGCGGCATTGGTGTTAAGCGAACCATCTGCCGCTCAGCAGCCCTTCTTCATGTCGGCGCCTGGTTGGGCTCTGATACCGCTCGTAGCTTTAGCGGCTGGTGCCACAGTCATCGCTTCGCAAGCGGTCATCTCCGGTGCGTTCTCCATGACCAATCAAGCGGTGCAACTCGGTCTGCTTCCTCGATTGTCGGTGGTACACACTTCTACGCAAGCCTTGGGGCAGGTTTTCGTTCCATTCGTGAATCGCTCGCTGTGTTTGGCTGTGATCTTATTGGTGTTGTTGTTCCGCTCGTCGGGCAGTCTTGCCTCGGCCTACGGCATCGCCGTGGCTTCGACAATGCTTCTCACCACTGTTCTCATGTTCGTCATCGCGCGAACCTCATGGTGCTGGAGTCGCCGCAAGGCTTTAGGAATCATCGGCCCCTTGGCAATGGTTGACGTGCTTTTTGTCTCGAGCAACGCGAGGAAAGTGGTCGAAGGGGGCTGGTTTCCGCTGCTCGCTGGGACCGTGTTGTTCACAGTCCTCATGACATGGCATCACGGGCGTGCGATCCTTATTGCGCACATCAAAAAAGAGAACCCGCCGCTGCGAGTAGTCCTGCGCTCGCTGCTTCATGGCAGTGATAGACCGACGCGGGTGGAGGGTACCGCTGTATTTCCGACCAGCGTCGTCGGCGTGACCCCAACCGCGTTCATGCACAACCTGAAACATAACCGTGTCCTTCATGATACGAACATCTTCATCGCAGGAACAACCGAGGCGATGCCATTCGTTGACGGACCAGACAAGGCCATCGTTGAAAGTCTCGGCCGAGGATGCTTTGGGGTCAGAGTTCGCCACGGTTGGATGGAAGTTCCGGATCTACCAGCCGCGCTGCGCCTCGTGGAAGGACGTATCCCGTGTTGGCATTACGACGTCGCCGATACATCGTTCTTCCTCGCACGAGATTCAATTCGGGCTCAAGGCGGAACCTCGGTGGTGACCTCGTGTCGAGAAAAGCTTTTCGCATTTCTCGCCCGTAACACTGCTCATGCCGCCGAGTACTACAGTTTGCCTGCAAGCCGGGTAGTGGAGCTCGGTGGCCAAATCAATCTCTCGCTGCGGAAAGCATCTGAGCCGCGGTGACCGCGCTGTACGACATATATACGAAAAATCGAGGGCTCCAGCAGAGTGAACTCGAACAGAAGGAAAAAATGAGACAGCAAAGAGTCAAGAGGGACCCTAAGGGGACACGAAAGCGCATCCTTGACGCGGCTATAACCCAATTTGCGATGTTTGGGTTAGCTGGTGCACGGATTGACGGCATTGCAGAAGCAGCAGAAGAAAACGAGCGGATGCTCTACGACTACTTCGGAAACAAAGAAGGACTCTACATCGCCGTCCTCGACGCGATGTACACCGAATTTTCTGCAAGAGAAGCAATGTTGGATCTTCAGGTTGTCTCACCTGCGATCGCTATTCGTAAGCTTGCGCTGTCAATGTGGGCGCATCTTCGAGACAATCCGCACTGGACAAGTCTGATAAACAACGAGAATCTGCACGAAGGGCAATATTTAAAGAAATCGACGCAGGTTCGCGAAGCAATATCGCCGCTGGTGCGAACCATTCGTGTGACCATCGCTCGTGGTGTGGCGATGCGTGAATTCCGGGCAGGAGTTGATGCGCTGGACTTCGCTGTGACGATGATTGGAATGGGGTATTTCACTGTATCGAACAGATCCAGTCTGCTTGCTTTGGTAGGTCGAGACTACTCGGACAAGGCCAGACATGAGAAAGTTTCGACAATGCATGTGGAGATGTTGTTGTCATATCTGCAACCACATGCAGATTGTTCAAGCGGTGCCGATTTGACCTCTTAGTAACGTGAGCTACGCACTTTCCCCTCTTCGGCAAGCATGTTGGAATGACTTGCTTGTAGCGGCAGCGGCAACCTCGAGGCGCGTACGAAAAGCGCGCCTGCAATCTCTCGACTAACCTCCGTGCACAGCCTACGGACTGCATGACGAGCATCTCTCGGAGCTGAAAATCGTGCCGTATTTCGATTTACGCCGCTGGTTGCGAGGGTTCATCCCCGCCCCGGTTACTCTTCGGTGGACCGAACGTTTGCGCGCCGGAGTTGGTGCGCTCGTCGGCATCGCTCTTACAGGTGGTATCGCTCACCTGCTGGTCCGCGATGCGTCGGTCATCCCATTTTTGATCGCGCCGATGGGCGCTTCTGCCGTGCTCTTATTTGCGGTACCTACAAGCCCACTTGCGCAGCCTTGGTCCATCATCGGAGGAAATCTTGTTTCAGCGACGGTGGGCGTCACCTGTGCGATGTTGATTCATGATCCTGTCGCTGCCGCAGCGCTTGCGATAGGAATGGCTATCTGCGCAATGTTCGCATTGCGCTGTGTACATCCGCCCTCCGGCGCTGTCGCGCTGACGGCAGTGCTGGGCGGACAGTCAATCCATACACTCGGCTACGGGTTCGTAGTTGCTCCAGTGGGCGTTCAATCAGTTGTTCTCTTGTTGAGTGCAATCGAGTTTCATGCGTTGACGGGGCATCGTTACCCGCATGGCCACGCAGTGCCCAAAACCGATGGGGGTTCTAACCTAGTGCAAGGCAACGTACCAGACGCAGCTGCATTTCTAAGAGCAGATCTGGAAGCCGTGCTCGCACGTCAAAAGGACTGGTTAGACGTCGACCCCGACGACCTGGAGACATTGCTACGAGAGACGCAACTTCAGGCTTACGCACGTCGCTTCAAAGAGTTCACGTGTGCGGACATTATGACCCGCCAGGTGGTCTCAGTAGGTCTCGACACAAGTGCCCGCAGCGCGCTGCGCTTATTGGCGCGCCATCGAGTGAAAGCACTCCCTGTGATAGATGCCTCGAATCGTTTGCGAGGGATCGTAACTCGGCCAGATCTTGTGGTTGTCCCGCGTAGCAGAGGAGCGAGCATTGTTGAGCGCCTTTTCGGTCGCTCCTCGAGAACCGACGCAGTCGTTAGTTCGCTCACGACCACGGAGGTTCGTTCTGTCGATACGAACACCGCGATCGCAGAGTTGGTACCTATGTTCGCTCATTTCGGACACCACCATGTGCCCGTGGTTGATCAGGAGGAGCACTTGGTCGGAATGATCACTGAGACGGACCTCATCTCAGGTCTGTATCGCCAAACTCTCACGGCTAAACAACAGTCCGCTTGATGAAGCGAAAACTTGTTCATCAGCTGTGTCGAACAATTTTGGTGGGTTAGCCTACGTCACCGCTTGCGCAATTGACGACAACGATCTCGGCGCAAAGATCCGTTGCGTCAGAAATTCTGGCTTGCTTGCCTTTCGAGGATGATACGCGTGAGCTATGCGCGAGTGATGAGTGCTGTCCCTGTGGATCGGCGTTCCCGTAGCTAGACCAGTCCTTCTCAACTTGCACTTAGAGACCGTGTAGACGCCAATTGCGGCGGCCGTTTCGAAGACGTTTTTACCTCAAAGGCGCCACTAACGCGGGACATCGAGCATAGCGAGCGATATTCCGACGTGGTAAGGTTTTCATTTAATCGTCACGAAGCTTACGACGGTCGACGCGCTGAAATCGGCGCGATCCTAGCGCAATGAGTACTGACGAACACAACAATAGCAGGAGACTACGGTGGACCTATATTTAAGCATTGAGGCGTTCGTGAGGGTTACCGAATCCGGTAGTTTCGGATCGGCAGCGCAGCAGCTCAATGTAGCAAAGTCCGTCATCAGCACGCGCGTGCAGCAGCTCGAAGAACATCTTGGCGTGTCGCTGTTTCACCGCTCGAGCAGAGCTGTTAAGTTATCAGAGATTGGCCTGTCATACTACGGAGATTGCCATGATTTGATGGAGCGCATGCAAGCGCTTTCTCAGCGATCAAAAAATATTACCGCAGCACTTACGGGCACGCTACGCGTCGCTGCGCTCAATGGATTCGCGCTACAGCACTTACCCGCTGTGATTGAAACATTCCGAAAAAGTCATCCGCATGTCGAATTTGACATCTTCGCAAACGATCAAGTTGTCGATCCAGTGCAGGAAGGTTTCGACCTTGTGCTACAGATTTTTCCGCCAGCGTCCGAGTCGTTGATAGAACGCCGACTTTTCAGAATGCGAGGTGTATTTGTCGCTTCACCGGAATATCTAAGGAACATCGCACCTATTTCGAGCCCAGATGATCTTTGTGTGCATGATTTCGCTTGTTATCGTTACTATCCGTGGCGAAATCGATGGATCCTGCACCATGGGTCTCAGCACGAGGAGGTGACGTTAACCCCCGCACTTCGTTCCAATAGCGTCCACTTAGTCAACCAATTTGCTCATCGCGCGATGGGAATTGCATATCTTCCAACCATGATAGTCTGGAAAGACTTACTGGACGGAACTCTCGTGAGAGTTTTGCCCGAGTATCGGACTGAGGTTCCCTACTTTTCGGCGGTGTACCCAACTTCGCATCGCGCGACAGCGAAGGTCAAGTTATTTTTGGATCTTTTGTCAGCTACTTTCGCCATGGAGCCTGAATGGGACCGCGCGCTGGGACTGTCCGAAGATGTAGCGTGACAGCACCAAAGGTAGGCGGATGCGACGCACGCATTCGCGGAGCGTTTGGCATACGTAATTAGGTGTTCCATGGACCCGTCCTGTCCCATCACCCAGCACAGACGCGTCTTTTTAGTCGTTCGCAACAGTAATACACAAAAAATATAATTAAAACAGAGATGTACACCCAAATATCCTCTGAAAAAGACGGGTGTGCGCGACACTCTATGGCGCGACGCTTACGATTAAGCGACTGAATAAACGAGGTCATTTTGGTCACGAGAACGCCGCACTTGCGCACCTTGGTTCAGAACCCTTCAAGACAAACGGTTGTGCCATCGTTAGCCAGACGTCTCTTAAATTTTTGATCTCTGTGGTTGTGCACGGGCTAGCAATGCCGCTGTGTAATGTGATATCTCGCGATTTCTTAGAGAGGAAGAAATTATGTATGACGATGGCGCCGAAGGTGACAACCTGCTTTCCTCAGCATCTCAGCATGGCGTATCAAGAGGAAATAAGTGGCCGGACAAGCCGATCCGTCTTTATTCGATGACTTACTCCGGGCACGGGCATCGCGTCGAGTTGTTCCTGTCGCTTTTAGGTCTTCCATATGAAAAGATAAATGTAGACCCGAAGAGTGGTTTTCTAAAACAGCTCGAATACCGTCGACTTAATCCACATTCTCTCGTGCCGGTAATAGTTGACGGAGACGTCACACTGCATGAGTCCACCGCCATTCTTGTTTATCTCGCGCGCACCTACGGCGACAACTGGTTGCCCGATGACCCGGTGCGCGAAGCGTTAGTTCAACAATGGTTTTCTTACTGCTCCGGACCAATAGCGTACGGACCCTGCGCTGCACGGCGCCTGGTGGTTTACGATGAAGAGTTGGTCCCGTTCGTCACTGCCATCGATATTGCGACCAAATTCTTCTCGGTTGCTGAGGAGCATTTTTCAAAGCACGTTTATGCCATTGGAGATATGTTGACAGTAGCCGACATCGCTGCCTACACATACATCGCTCACGCACCCGAAGGCGGCATTTCATTGGAACCATATCCGAATCTAACGGATTGGCTTAATCGCATTGAAGATTTGCCGGGATTTGTCCGGATGCCTCGGGCACCAGAGCCATCGCTTGAAGATGCATGAAGAGGCCGATTGTCTGTCTGCACTGGCCAGAAGTTCACCGCGTCGGACTTACGCGTTGTTGTCTAAGAACCGCTTACTGGTTAGTTAGGTAAATGTTCGTGACGCCCCTGCGGTATGCCACTCTGTCAGTGGATCGATAGAATTGCTAGTCGAGAAACATCGTCACGCGGGCGGACGATCGAAGACTAGCACTACGGCAGGCTCCTGAGACTCAATTCGCTGCGTTCTTCATCGGGCGTGCTAGAAGCCCAGAGAATCTCAAAAAAATTCGTTTGAAACGCACAGAGTTCCGCGCTCTGGATCGATAGAGCGTAATGTTCGGCTTTTGACGAGATAAAAGCAACCCTATCGTCATAGAGGTAGGTGGTGACGCCGGCGTCAAAGGATTCAGGGGCGAATCTCAACGTCCGGCGTTCTCGCTGCGAACTACGCCAGAGGTCACGATTGTCAGGCGGCCCGCAGCGAATAATCCGAAGCGGGATCCCGGACTTGACGCGCTTGGCAACAACGCTCGCGATGGTCTCGTAACCCGGCATTCTGAACAGTTCGCTATTCGACATGATTGCACGAAGCTCTTGAGTTCCGGACTCGACCATTTCGTCGAGGACAGTCTTGATACCTTCGACACCGACAAAGAAGCGAACTTGAGGTTTCCCTCCGGAGGAATTATGCAAAGCACGCAACTGTGGCAACACGTCTTGCACAACTTGGCGCTGGCATTCAACGCGTCGAAGAAGCGCTATCGGATCTTGTGGAATGACATAGCTGCGAGCACCTTTTTGAACAGTTGCAACAAGGCCTGTTGCGAGAAGACGGTCGAGCACTTCATAAGCATTTGTGCGACCGATCCCCGCCTTTTGCGCGATGGTGGCAACGGTCGCTTCTCCGAGCTCCAGCGATGCGAGATAAAAATCAGCCTTGTGACCATCTACGCCTGCCGCCTGTAGCATTTCCACTAGATTCATCGCAAGTTCCTACGTATATAAGGGCGATATCTTTCAATATTTGTCAATCAAAAAACGACGAACGGGTCGTTCTGAATTTCCGAACACGAGCGAATTTATTGGCTTGTCAATTCGTTGTCCGATGGCTTTATAACATGCTTATGAGCCCGGCAGCATGGGGCATTGTTCTCAGGCGAACTGTGGAGAAGCCGGTAACGCATCCGATGACTTACATGCCTTGTGGGATAAGCCGCGAGCGTGGAGGGATGAAGGGCCGACTCGGCGGTGTAACGTAAGCGGCCTGGAAACTCACCTTGATCGTGGTTGAAGCGCTTGGGAGTATCGTGTCCATCAAAGCGAATAAGCAGACACGTGAACACTATTGAAGAAGAGGCTTTACCGACGCGTCGCCGTCGCCGGCGCTACACCGAAGAATTCAAGGCGCGCGTTGTCGCCGCTTGCTTGGGCACCGGCGTGTCGGTGTCGGCCGTCGCGCTGGAACATCGGCTCAACGCGAATCTATTGCGCCGTTGGCTTGATCAGGCAGAAGGCAGACTTCCGAAGCGGTTGTCTGAAAGCCCCGTAGAAGCTCAATCGACACCACTGCCAGCGTTCGTTCCCGTTGCGATGGGGGCAAAGGAGGTAGCCTCGCCCGAAATCCGGGTCGAAGTTCGCCGGGGCAATCAGTCGATAACAGTGAGCCGGCCAGTCTCCGAAGCCGCGCAATGCGCGACATGGTTGCGCGAGTGGCTGCGGTGATTCGTGTCGACGAGATCTGGCTAGCAGTCGATCCGCTGGACATGCGGGCCGGCTTCGACACGGCGTTGGGGCGCGTGGTGAAGGTGTTCGGCGCCGCGCATCCGCACCACGCCTATCTGTTCACCAACCGCCGCGCCAATCGACTGAAAGTTCTCGTCCACGACGGCATCGGCATCTGGTTGGCAGCGCGCCGGCTGAACGAGGGGCAGTTCGCCTGGCCTCACGCTGGCAGCGAACCCAAGCAGCAGGTACTCACGCATGAGCAACTGGCGGGCTTGGTGCTCGGGCTGCCGTGGCAGCGGATCGGCCAAGATGGCGTGATACGCATAATCTGACGTCTCGGCGGCGACGTATACAGTTGTGCTTCTCGCGTTTGCGGGGTTCTGGCAGACTGGTCTGCATGAACCCGCCGGCCGACCTCGACGACCTCAGTCCAGAGCAGTTGCGCGCCCTCGCGCCGCAACTGCTCGCCGAGGTCCACTCCAAGGATCTGGAGGTGACGGAGAAACGGCGAGAGGTCCGTGAGCTAGAACGGGAGCTGCATTACCCGCAAACTCGCATCGACCAACTGACTCACGAGATCTACTCATCGCGCCAACGACATCTCGCAATTGCTTCCGCACCGTTGGGCGCCCACCATTGGTTAAGCATTCGTACCGAAACCAGGTGCGCAGACAAGCAGCTACCGGCGCGCGGCAACGACTCTAAGACCAAGGGAGGAAGCCAGCGCTGTCGCCTCCTCTTGCGTCTGGCAGCAATCAATCCAAAAAGCGGTACCCGCAACGGCAATTGCGTAGGGCAGGACATCGCTGCCGCATTCATCCTGCTTGTAGATCACCACTTCCGCACCTGCCTCGAGGAAATCGGTCATCTCAGCCGGGCACTATGGGAAAACCTTCGCAACGTGGTTGGTTTGGGCAACGGAAAGAGGCATGGATAACTCACAGGAATCGAACGATCCGAAAGAGAAATTCGGGTACACCGACACGCTATCACATCGAGTCAGTTTGGCAACCTGATGGGCGTTGCGACTACAGGCCGTCTAGATGCCTTCCCTGGGCGCTTACGATGTAACTGAAAAGCCTGCAATCAATTGGCGCGTCAGCGAGCGTTCGACATGCGCCTAGATGCACTTGCTGTGTTAAGCTGCGTTCGCCTTACAGACCGAAGTTCTATCGGCTCAAAAGGCTTAGTTTCTTGATACTGGATGCAGAGATGGACCTCGATTTCCTTCCTGAGCATATCGTTCATCATTACCATTTGCTCAATTTTGATCTGGCGCGTTTGCACGCCAGACTTTTCGAGGGAACACCAATCGAACGGCGCAACGCTAAGTTGACCACACTCGTTGTCGCTTCCCTCAATCCTGGTGTGACTCAGTCCGTTTTTGCAAAGCTAATTGGGCAAGACAGCTCTGCAATGACGCGGATCGTGGATGACCTTGTCAGCGACGGGTTACTGGTGCGGGCACCTTCTCCGCACGGTCGTCGCGCAATTGCCCTCGACATTACTGTGGAAGGTCGTGCGGCGTTGGCTGAGTACAGACAGATCGCGAAGCAGTGCGAGCAGGAATTCACTGCGCCGCTCACGGCGGAAGAAAAGAAACAGGCGTTGCATATTCTGCGCAAGCTTCGTCGATATCACTCTCCCTGTACTGACGCGATCGGACAAGACGGCACTTAGGCTCAAAGCACCGCATCTTGCAGTTAAAGGTTGAGTCGACACGCTCTCCACTGCCGCGCCGATTGTGCATTCGTTTGACGAGCGCGAGTAAAGCGAAAAACGCTTAAGGCGGTTTGTTCCTCTCCGAATCCGTTTTGTACGGCTTTTTACGCGATGCGAAAGCGGCCAACAGCATCCGTCAACTCGGTCGCTTGCGATTGCAGAGCGGAAGCGGCTGCCGCCGATTGCTCAACAAGCGCTGCGTTCTGCTGAACCATTTCGTCGAGCTGAGCGACAGCACGGTTCACCTCGTCTATACCTCGGGTTTGTTCGTCCGCAGCGTTAGTAATCTCGCTCATCATTCTAGTGACATTCGTTACGCGGCCGACGATCTCGTTCATGGTTTCGCCAGCCTGCTGCACCAGCGATGCGCCTGCCGTGACGCTAACGACGCTCGAATCAATCAACTCCTTGATCTCCTTGGCAGCTTGGGCGCTTCGCTGAGCAAGCGTACGTACCTCACCTGCGACAACGGCGAAGCCGCGGCCATCTTCGCCTGCACGTGCCGCCTCAACCGCGGCATTCAGCGCAAGGATATTGGTCTGAAAGGCAATACCCTCGATTACACCGATGATGTCGCTGATTTTCCCCGATGCGCCTTCAATGGTCCGCATGGTTGAAACGACGTCCGCGACTACCGAACCGCCCCGAGACGCTGCAGTTGCAGCAGTCGCTGCGGTCTGGTCCGCCTGGCGCGCTGCACTTGCGGACTGCTTCACAGTGGTCGTGATTTCTTCCATGGACGCAGCAGTTTCCTCAAGACTTGCAGCGGCCGACTCAGTGCGCCGAGACAAGTCGTGATTTCCGGATGCAATCTCATCCGCCGCATGGCGTACAGCGTCGCTGGTGTCTCGGATTTGCACCATGACTTCGTTAATCTTGCCTACAAAGGAGTTGAACGAGCGGGCAATTTGAGCGACTTCGTCGTCACCAGCGGCAGGCAAGCGCTGCGTCAAGTCGCCCGTGCCTGAGCCAATAGCCTGCATCGCGTCGCGAATCCGAGCGAGGCCTTTAAAGGCTGCGCCCGTGACGGCGCCGATGATTGCTGCCGTAAGGAGGGTCATCAGTGCCAACGAGCCGAACGATGCAAGCAAGGTGGAGTGCATGCCCGCATTGGCTTCCGCTTTATCAAGCGCTACTAGGGTTACCCAGTCGCTTCCTGGTACCGCACGTGCGCGCACCAGTTTGGGCGCACCCCCGACGGTAGCTTCAAGGGTCGGGGCATTTGCGTCCGCGGCGGCAGATGCAAGTGCATTCGCCGATAGTTCGGGCGCAACGTCAGTCGTAGGCTTAAGCGTAAGTTTGGCGTCGGCGGCCGCAATGATGGTACCGGTTCGGTCGACCAAGAGGCCAAAGCTCGCGGGTGTCGGTTGAATCGATTTGACGCTTGCAACCACGCTGTCCATAGCAACGTCGCCCGACACGACTCCTTTGACCGCACCGTTGCGCACAATCGGCGCAGCGAACGTCACAACCAGTTTGCCAGTTGCGACGTCTACATAGGGCGGCGTAATGACCGGCCTATTTGCTTCGACCGCCTGCCGATACCATGGTCGTCCGGTCGGATCATAGTCCCCAGGGATACCGGTTGCGTCTGCAAATTTCGCCGTTTTGTCCGCATACCCGGCGTACACGTTCGTAAAGCCGCCCGACGCCGCCAATTGCTTGAACGCAGGTACAGGATCTGCACTCAACGCAGCGTCTTCCACTGACACGATCATTTTCGTCTTTGATGCAACCCATTCCTCGATGCCAACTTCATGTCCGGTGAGTACGGCACCTAGCGCGTCATGAATGGTTTGGGTGTTGTACCGTTGAGCAACTAGGTAGTTGACCCCCGTATTGACCGACAGAGCGCCGACGACGATAGACACTGATGCGGCGAGGATTCGATTGCGGATGGAAGAGAACATGGCACCTTACGTATTAAGAGAGAATCTCTCCGTTAACGACAGGTCGCGACTGCTCTTTACGATAGCGTTTCGGCACGCATGCACGGGCTTTCTCAAACGGACGCACGAAAACAGTTCAAGTGCCTTTTCCCCGCGTTGCCACGCACCGTTGATCCTCTGGGTGAGCCTCGCACAAATACAAATGCTTCAAAGAGTTATCGACGAAGTAGCCTTTGTGTATGTCGTGACAGTAATACACCTCAAGGTCTTAAATTATTTTGGACAATTGGGCCAAATTTTTTTGCAGACGGACGCTGCTGGCAAGAAATGTAGCCCACTCGAACACCGAGAAAGTCCCTTTGAACTGAAGGAACTCTCATTTTTCAGAAAGTGAGTGGACAGCCGAGGAAACCTAAATGTGAATGCCGAACACTGTCGGATGAAAACTGCGCGCGTGACGGCACTTTTAGCGCGAGCGGGTCGCGTCGTTCGTCTTGGGTTCACCACTTAGACTGAAGCTCGTGAGAGCGAGCGCATGTCCGGCGGCGATCGGTGGTTCCCCAAATGAGCGGTGACGAAAAAAACTGCAAAGCGAGCAATCTGCTTTGCAGTTTGAGCGCATGGGTCGGCCGACAATCCTCTTGGGCCAGTCGTTCCTCGTCAACTCGTGTTTGCCTCAAGCGAGATCGAACAGTAGCACTTCCGAGCTCTCTCCTTTATCAAGAGTCACCTTAGTCGTGTCTTCGATCTTGGCAGCGTCGCCGGCCTTCAATGACTTGCCATTGACGTTCACGTTTCCTCGCGCCACATGGACATACACTCGGCGGCCGGCCGGCACATCGAATTCTGCTCGCTCGCTGCCATTGAAAAGTCCTGCGAAGATGCGCGCGTCAGCGCCAATCTTTACCGAACCGTCGTCGCCAGCTGGAGACGCAATCAGGCGGAGCAGGCCACGCTTTTCCTCTTCAGTAAATCGCTTCTCTTCATAGCCAGGTGCGTTCCCGGGAACATCCGGAAGGATCCAAATTTGCAGAAAGTGTGCAGTTTCCGTCTCGGACCCATTGAATTCGCTATGCTGCACGCCCGTACCCGCGCTCATACGCTGAACGTCACCAGGGCGAATCGTAGAGCCATTGCCCATGCTGTCACGATGTGCAAGCGCGCCGTCGAGCACGTAACTCACGATTTCCATGTCACGGTGCCCATGGGTGCCGAAACCTTGTCCACCAGCTACGCGGTCTTCGTTGATAACTCGCAACGCGCCGAACTGCATGTGCTCAGCATCAAAGTAGCCGGCAAACGAAAAGCTGTGATACGAATCGAGCCATCCGTGATTGGCGTGACCTCGTTCGTTACTACGGCGAATTTCAAACATGTTTGTCCCTCTTGCTCAAGGCGTTGATATCCACTACCAAGAATTTAAACGTCCCTGATAAGGGGAACAACGCGCACAGATGCACTACACCATCCCGCCAATCGGTGTAATCGAGGGGGCAACTATCCTTGCCAAAAAGCCGGTTCGTTATGCGAACCTAAACTCGAACGGCGACCTACTTATTATGTCGGGAGCGAACGACACACGACAACTCCATGGGCATATCCACATTGCGGACTGACGAGGCCAATACCGAAGCCCTGCACTGAATTAGATTTTTGTCTGCGGATGGGGAGAATAGGTAAGCTCCACGTCCGAATTTTCGTCACGACCCGAACGATCAAATCCAGCAAGACTTTTGAAGGCCAGAAGCGGGAAGCCTCTTCCTCAAGTTAACCAAACATTCAAGCGTCTTAAGGAGGCCAACCGTTAACCCTGAAAATGTTGCGATGCGAAAGACTTCTAGCCGATTTCGTTCGCTCAAATGGTACATAAAAAAATCAGTGTTTTCAGCAATTTATCTCAATTTATCCAAAGAATGTCCGGTTTTTGTGACTGCAGGTTTCCTGTCGCCTAGCATCTCTACTTCGAACAAGAGCTTGAGCTCGAGGAGGAGGCGATGAAGATGCGAAGTGTCGTGTCAGATCGCTTGTCGCGCTCTTCGGTTTGGTAATGGGCGTGACGACCGTGTCGTACACAGGTCAGACATATTCGCTCTTCTTTCTCACGCAGACGCTGCACCTCGACATTGGAACGGCGAGTTTCTTAAGTGGGACTGCGTTGTTGATGTGTCTCCCCATCATGTGGACGGCCGCGGCGATCTTAGACCGGATCGGTCGCAAGAAAGTGATCTTAACTGGCTGTCTCCTGTTCGCACTGACATCGTTTCCAATATTTCATAGCATCACGCACTTTGCCAATCCAGCGCTCGAGTCGGCGACGGTCCCTAATCGGGTGACAGTCCGTGCCGCCGCTGGTGAGTGCAGGTTTCAGATTAATCTTTTAGGTAACACACCTCCTGTTGGCGAATGCGACAAGATCAAAGAGGCGCTTGCTCGTGCCGGCGTACCCTACTTAAATATCACGGATGAGTCGACTTCGGTGCCGAGCGTCCAAATAGGTCAAAAGTTCTTACAAGGCTACGATGCGCAGGCGCTCCAAAGTGCGATCCGTGCCGCTGGTTACGCTCAGAAGGCGGACCCCGCACAAGTCAATAAGCCGATGGTTGTAGTAATGCTGTTGATACTCTGCACCTATTTCGCAATGGTCTATTCGCCGCTGGCTGCAGCATTGGTTTCGATGTTTCCTGTCAGAGTCCGCTATACCGCTCTCTCGTTTCCGTATCACCTAGGAAACGGGATTTTTGGTGGATTTTTCGCTGCTGTGGCATTTGCGATGGTCACTGCAACCGGCGACATCTATTTCGGAATTTGGTACCCAGTGGTTTTCGCAGCATTGACACGCATAGTCGGTGCTCTTTTTCTCCGGGAACATGCGCAGCAGGAAGAGAGCCCGACAACTTCGACACGTGCAGCAGTAAAAAATTGAAGCAAGGAGAAACTCATGCCGAAAAATCGTCGCGTTGCAGTCGTTCAAGCCGCACCTGTTTCCTTCAACCTTCCGGAAAGTCTTGCTAAAGTACGAGATCTAACTGAAAACGCAGCGCGCCAGGGCGCCCAATTGGTCGTCTTTCCGGAAGCGTTTTTGTCGGCCTATCCGCGAGGCATAACGTTCAACACGGTCGTCGGCCACCGTGACCCTGAAGGCCGCGAATGGTACCGCCGATATTGGGACAGTTCCGTCGACATCCCTGGACCGGCAGTAAAAACGCTGTGCGATATCGCGAAGGAGAATCGCGTGCACCTCGTGATCGGGGTGATTGAGCGCGACGGAGGAACGCTATATTGCACCGCGCTTTTCCTTGGCCCGGATGGCGCTTATCTTGGAAAGCATCGAAAACTCGGACCTACGGGGGCAGAGCGTCTGGTATGGGGGCGTGGCGATGGCTCCACCATGCCCGTGTTTTCCACTGAGGTGGGAAAAATCGGCGCATCGATTTGCTGGGAAAACTATATGCCGCTTTTTCGTGCCGCGATGTACCAAAAGGGAGTCGAAGTTTTGTGTGTTCCCACGGCCGACGGTCGCGAGACATGGCTTCCTACAATGCGACATATCGCGCTCGAAGGGCGTTGTTTCGTTCTGTCCAGTAACCAATTCGCTCGACGTTCGGATTATCCGGAGGACTACCTGGCGTTCCAGAATCAAGCGAGTGATAGCATCGTGACTGTGGGCGGTAGCTGCATCATCGATCCCTTGGGAAACGTGCTAGCCGGTCCAAACTTCGATGGAGAAGCTGTCTTGATCGCAGACATCGATCTTGACGACATTACACGAGCAAAATTTGATCTCGATGCAGTCGGTCACTATTCTCGACCGGATGTATTCCGGCTGCTAGTCAACGAATCGAGCCAAAAGCTCGGCACGCCTGGTTGGCCTCAATCTCCGACGACGGAGAGTGAAGAATGAGCTTTCACTTTGAGTATCCACGAGTCATTGACCCGAGGCGTCCGGGAGACTTCAAACCAGCTACGCCAAAATATCAAGTTCGCTGGCGCACTCCGGTGACCACCATCGTTTGCGACTACTTAGCGATTCAGAGGAAGTCAGACGATGTCGCTGCCGAGCAAGCCTTCTTTGAGCGGATGCGTGCCGCCTATGGGAGCGTATACGGACCCGATTGTTTTGAAGAGATGCGCGAAGTCGACGCAGAAGGAGTGGTCAACTCAATCGCTGTCGCATACTGGACTGAACTGACGCGTTTCGCACTTTGGAAGAACTCAAACCCGGTCAATGCATGGTTCAAGTCGGCCGATCGTGAGACGGAAGGGTGCGGCTATTGGCGAGAAACACTTGCTATTCCCTATGACAGAATGGAAACTATCTTCTCTGAGCCGTACTATTCCGGTGGTGTTGCTCGTACGAACGATTGCGAACTGGAGGCGATGTATGTCGCGGGGTACTTCGGTCAATGCGCGACCGACTTCCGATTTCAGCGATCGACGAGTTGAATTCGCCTTACGGCGACAACGTACCTGTGGGCAACTTTAGGGACAGCGCGCGCAAACGAGTTCGCGTGGATGTACCACCTAACGTCGTGAGCATTCGGTCGGGACAGTTTTGGGCACAAGCTAAGGGAGAGCAGTTTGACGACTACTATGAAAACATGCGCCCAAAACTCGAGACTGGAATGTCGTATCTCTCCGAACACCCGGAGGAGACTGGATGTTTGTCGATGCGTCATATCACTCATCTGAACGAGAAGGGCGACGAACTCAGGGAGACATGCAAGCACGTCTACATCCTCTCGCTCAAGCATCTCGAGGACTGGACTGAGAGTCACAAAAGCCATCTTGATATTTGGAAACATGCGTTGGCCATGCGTCGTAAATATGGCGCGGAAAGAGATTTTGTGTCGTGGCATGAGGTCTTCGTCATTGGGACGACCCCATCTTTCGAATACGTGAACTGTCACGCCGGAACCGGCCTTCTCCGCTTCGCAGACATCTGGGGCACCTTCTAGAGAGCGCTTAATTCATTTGACTTGGGCGCGGGGCGAGGGTGCCACGTCCACAAGCCGCCGTGCCTGTAGGATCTTCAGCTTTTTGATGCCCGCTGCCGTTGCGTCTTCCCCTCGTCCTAAAGACGACCATCCTGCTGCTCATTAATGTACAAAAACCCTGTCCAGTTGGACCGGACAGGATAAGTACTTTCAGAGCCAGAGGGCCTCCCACTTGAACAGGCTAATTGTATAGTTTTTCTAAACAATAATTAGCGCGGACCCGTCGTCGGGGGGCAGCGTCGCCCTAAAACATATGCGGATTCGGCAACGGGTTAGCACCTGCTGGTGGGAGCTTTCGCAGGCTCCACGAAGGCGCTGACCGCTTCTCTGCACCAATGCGTTGTTCCCTGCAGGTCCCTACAAGAGGCCATATACTCGGGACAATCAATTCGCAACGAGCAGAGCCATGCGTTGGGCTTTTCTAATTTTTTTTCTAACGTGTGCTGCCTACACGCACTTTCGAGGCAGGGCACGGCACGGCAGTTTCTTCAGGCAAATTTTTGACCATTCCACATTTACTGCGCCAATAAACTGTTTCGCTTATTTGTTCTCGAAGGTACCGAACACACCTTATGTTTCACCGGCGGCGTTCACCGAGTTGGCCATCCTGAGAGCTAACTGGCGTGTGTTTCGTGAAGAAGCACTGGCTCTCGAAGACGC
Source organism: Caballeronia peredens (assembly GCA_001544595.2). GTDB lineage: Bacteria > Pseudomonadota > Gammaproteobacteria > Burkholderiales > Burkholderiaceae > Caballeronia > Caballeronia peredens. The sequence continues at coordinate 58,713 of FCOH02000031.1, forward strand.
GAAACGCATTCAAGCTGCGGAAAAATACAACGATATCGGCTTCAACTCCTTCTTTCGGACGGGATGGAAGCGCTTCTATCTGAAGTGGTATGACGAACCTCATCCGTCTGCCTCGGCATTGTGCCCACGTTCGGTGGAGATACTGCAGAACATTCCCTCGGTCAAGGCGGCTATGTTCGCTATGCTTCCCGCCGGGGGGAAGCTTAATCCGCACCGAGATCCCTTTGCAGGTTCGCTGCGATACCATCTTGGTCTGGTTACACCGAACGATGAGGGCTGCGCGATTGTGGTCGACGGGATTCCCTACTCGTGGCGTGACGGCGAGGATGTGGTATTCGACGAAACCTACATGCACCACGCGGCAAACACCACTAACGACGATCGCATTATCCTTTTCTGCGATATTGCACGCCCAATGAGGTACTGCTGGACGCAGAGTGTCATCAATGTTGTCGGCAGCTTTCTAATGCGCTCCGCGGCGTCACCAAATGAAATTGGTGACCGCACGGGTGGCTTGAATCGTGCGTTCCGTTACATCTATGCCGTTCGACGTGCCGGGAAGTCATTGAAAGCGTGGAACCGCACAGTCTATTATGTAGTGAAATGGTGCTTGTTCGGCGGCGTCGCTTTAGCCATTTTCTGGCATTGAGACGACAAGCATGAACGGGCATAAAAGGAGGCTCGGCGTAGGGCACGGTTCGGGATGACTTTGCGTTCCGGTGGAGATACCGACCGCTTTCTCCGTATCGACGTCTATGCGCCGTTGCTCTCTCCTTCGGCAAGCTCAAACCAGGTGGTGAGTCTGTCAACCGTCCTCTCGTGAGCGAAGTAGTTGCAATGATGAACCGCGTGCTCGCGCTGAAATTCAAAACGGTCGTCCTTCAGAACTTGGAGCCCGGTTGGGGTGACGAGGCTGCTGCTAGGCACATACATCGAAATGGTATCAACCACCATGTCATTCGATCCGGGGAAAAGCTTCTCCGATACGTTGTGGGCGACTTGCCATGGCATTTTTCGAATGCGCTCCCAGAGCGTAAGAGCTTCCGTGCCGACTGCTGGAGCATAATCCGATGTGATTACGAAGGTTTTGACGGATGCTAAGGAACGGGAGGGCGTATTCCAGAGTCTGTTCAACTCTCCATTGTTGCTCACTCTTGACATGCTATTGAGACCCGGCACGAGTCCGATAGCAGCGTCGGCAAAAGGTGTGGCGGAGAATGCTCCGGTCACTCCACCCAACACGCCTGCGAGTCCGCTTGCTCCCATCATCAGGCTGCTAGCGAATGAAGGCACCGCCGCTGCCGATGCCAACCCCATGCTGATGACCTTCGAGAAATTCGCGAAATAGTCGAGCAAGTAGCGGATTCGATACGGTGAGGCGAGACTTGTGCCTTGTAGGGGCGACGCCACTGCTACCATGCGCTCCACCTTGAACTTGGTAGTGCGCAACCACCAACTTGCCACCAATCCTCCGCGGCTGTGACAAATAACGTCTATCGGCGTTGACGAATCAAGCTCTGCTTGGCTCAATGCAAACTCCAAGTCGATTGCGTTGAGAACCGGGCTAACATGCAGAGTTGGATGATCGAAAGAAACAACGTGACTGTACTTCTTCTCGATAGCTTTTAGAAAGTCGAGTCCGTGCGTCGTTGCCGAAAATTCTTCAAAATACATATCTCCCTTGCTAAACGTTCCATGAATGAACAGGAGTATCCGGGACGCCTGTTTCAGCCCCTGCTGCGCAACATAGTCTTCGCGAAGGATTCCGTCCGCGTACTGACGTAGCCCTTGACGGGGCGTCAGCAACCGATCAAGCCCTTCAAGCGCAGCGTTTACTTTGTTGACGCCGATCTCGGCTACGGTGGTGCTGGCTACTACGGACCCTGCCTTCTGACTCGCGCGATATTGACCCCTGGCAGAACTTCCTCGGATACCAGTGGTTGTCAGACCACGTTCCGCATGGGTGGACTCATAGTCCCAATGCAGGAGCCCCTGACTGTCTTCTACCAACCGAACTTGGGCAGTGGGTGCCCCCAAGTTTGCGGAACCCCGACGCCGTAGCTTTTGAGGCGACTGGATCGTTTGATTGCTAGCAGAGGTCGCAGCGATGGCGTAAGTGACGGTCGCGCTTTGCGCGAGCGACACGTTCGCCATGTTTTGAAAGAGAGCGGCACTCGCAGCTGAATTCTCTTCTGCTGATGTAGTCATCGTTTTCAGACCGCATGTAGCGGTAAGGGAGTGATCTGGGCCGCTCTTGCACTCAGAAGATCTATCATGTAGTCAAAATCTACTGCGTCGGTGACATTTCGCGCACCCGTTAGCATAGCTCGTTCGAAGCCTTCCGAGGCCGTAAGAAGAGTTGTCTCCAATGCAATTAGCTCGCCGCTTTCGAGATAGCTAAGTATTTCCTCGGACGACGATGAAAGAAACATCCCGTTCGTATCTGCGTGAGAATTTACTTCCCAGTCAGTTGGATCGGTATCGCCTCGACGATCCATTCGAATAAAACTGTCGTGTGCTTCGGGACTGCGCCAGTAACCCACCAATGCATGAGCTTCGAAGACGAAGATGACGGGGTAAATGTCGACTAATTCCAACGCTGCCGCGAACAACAGCGCTAGATCTACACACGTGCCCCATCCGCCTGTAAGGACCATAGTAGGAGTGCGCAACCGTTGGCTATCGGACTGCTGGCTGTATGCGGGAGGTGGGTTGATATAGCCGAGACGATATTCGTGCAACAGCGCAGACCAAATGGCTCGCACTTGTAGATCGACTCCAGCGACGTCAGAGGCCTGGTACCCGTCAAACCCGGCCATCGGATCGTCACGCAGAACACGAACATACTTCTGCGCGTTTAGGATCAATCGCTCTGTCTCCGCGTCACGAGGAAATACAAAAGATGCAAGGGTGTACGCGCTTCCCTCAGCGAAGCGCCATTGGTCGGCGGGGAGCAGTCGCGTAGGATACGTATCGCTGTGCAGAACGCGGTCGCCTTTTGCAACCGTTACGGAAAGAGTGGTCGCCACGCTCTCGCGGCATGAGCGTGAGAGCGGTGCCGTCAAAGGAAATTCAATCTTCTCTCGAAGATCTTCGAACGGCGCGGTGATACTGAGGGTAGTTCGATAACACAACTCGCGGTCTTCGCCGTTCAGCTTCACCTCGAGGTCGACATCAGAGAGTTTCTGCCCTTTACCTAAATAAATTCGAAATCGGCTAAAAGGGTACTGTTTTTGGTGGAGCTGTGCATAGTTCAAACCACCTTCTGGCACCTTAACATCAATGGAGAAGCCATCAGGCTTGTTCGGCGATGCCGGCAGGCATTCAATCTCGGTCGTCTCTGTCGGCTCTGCCAGAGCGCGCGCGTTGGCCCGCTCCAGATCCTCAACGTTTGACTGTGACGTCCAAAACACGATGCCGGAACCATTGAGGCTGAACTTCATTCGCAACACGGCTTGCCAGCCTCGTACGTGTGCGAGCGCCACGGCTCCCTTCGTTGCCACCAAGCCGCGATAGAATTCGTCGAAGTATTCTTCTGCAAGTCCGTCATCGATGCTGTCTTGAAATCCAACTGATGTACACACTTTGCCTAGGCCAACCGCTGACGCCGCAATCTGTCCGGAATGGTACAAATTCCAGCAAACCAGAAAGGGCTTATGCTGATCGAAGAGCTTCCATAGTCGATCCTGAGAGACTAGGTCGATTTGGGCCTGACCTCCCTGCAGAACAGGCGAGTCTTTATGTAGAAGGGCATACCCGTCAAGTTCGACGACTGCGCGTGGCCTAAGAACGTCGGGGTTATCAGCGAATCGCATCTGGTTGATTCGCATCTCGTGTTCCCGGGTGTACGGAGTTGCCGTCAGCTCGATCGCTTGGCGAATGTCGCAGCCTGCAAAGTGGACAATGTCGGGTTCAAATGCCACGAGTTCTTCGACAATTTCGTCGAATGTCGGTGTCCACAGCGTCTTAAAGCAATCGGTGTCTGGAGACGAGGTGTCTGACTTTGTCTCGGATGAAGTCTCGGAACAAAAGATCTCGTAAAGAAAGTCGCGCTCAGATTTGAGGTGGTATTCTGAACTAATGAAGCCTGGGGCTGAGAGTACGACAAGTATCTTCCAGTCGCGCGGATTTTCTGGAAGTGATGTCCGTCGCTGTGCACCGGGTTTGCTCCAATGACGGAGCACGGGTACTCGATGCTCTCTTTCGGATTCAGCCGGCCGATAGGCTTGGATAACCGAGTCGACGACAAATTCCCATGGCATCACACGCAGATGCGTGTTGTCGTGCTCAGAAGTCGAATGCAGGTCGACCTCGATTGCAATCGGCAGCGGTCGATTAAGGCTGAAAGCATTAGACGTTTCGAAATACTCGCTCCAAAGCTTCATGGCACGAGACTGCTGTGCTTCCTTTAGATACTTTGTTCCAGACCAACGTCCTCGATTCAAGAGAGCGTATTTCCACCACGCCGCTTGCTGTTCAACATCCGGTTTCTTCGAGAACAGTTCTGAATTCGATTTGATCGAGCACGGCCCCGTGTGGCAATCGTAGGGAAGCTGAATGACGACAGGCGTCAGGGCACTGCTCCGCTCACGGACAATTGAGCAGGCGTCGTCATCGGACTTTTCCATATGTTCATACCATTTGCGTTAACTTGGATGAATCGAGCGATCGTCGAAGCAACTCGGCGAGTATTCCACACTAAGCGACACATGGACAACCGGCGGCGGTATGGCAAAGAGTTGGTGAGCGGGAGTCTTTCACTCGGGCAATTGGCGACGGACTGCAGCAGCTAAGCGGCTAGCGGACGGCGCGACACTCGCTTGAACGTTTGTTTTGTGGCAAAAGTCCGAATGTCGCTTTGTTACGAGAATTCGAATTGGCGCAATATCTGCGTATTCGACACGAAAGCAGCTGTGTCACTTTTGCACTCGGTCAGCTTTTTGCGACTTGTTCCAGCGTCTTAAACTGAGCACTGTTACCAGTTCGCACGCGTTCAACAAAGCGCTCAAGCATGAGCAACGGCTCGAGATGGCGAAGTACCGATAGCTTGACCCAGAACGTTATGTTTGCTTCGCTCCCACTATCGCCGAGGTATGCAATCTGAGATTGCCAGACCTTGATGATGTCTGCTATGTCACGCGTGCCATGGTGGTCGCCACTGTGCTTGAACTCGTGCGCGCTGGAAAGCTCGTCGAGACACCAATTGGCGGGAATTGTCATGACTGCTGTCTCTAGGTTTCGGTGAACATCGCGTCGCCACGGATGCCCAGCTTTTGCGTCAACGAGGTGCCAGCGCTCACTCGACCGGATTTCAGCGCAGGAGTAGTAGCCATACCGCCTCGAAAAAGAGTACATGAAGGCATATGTACGCCAAGCGCCGCGCGCCGTCGGTGTTGCCGCGATCGTGGGCTCGGTGAACCCCACGGGCGCACGCCCACTTAGGCGGATAACGCTCGCGATATTTTCGCTCATCCAATCGGCTTCGAGAGAGGCTTCAGAGGCGTCTGGGATTCGGACGGCGATTTCATGTCCGCGGATGACAACCTCATGAATTGGCAGCAATTCGATGGAACGCGTATTGACGAACCACGTAGACCTGATGGCATACCTATGAAAAAGGTCAAGTATGGCCAGCACGTTCGTCTGTGATTCGGACGATTGCAGCAGGTCTGCGCCTGAAAGCGCTCCTGATGCCGTCGATTTGTCGTGCGCACGGACTATTTCCGTGTCAATGCCAAAGGAAATCGAAACACGTGCTTTCATGATGTTGGTTCTAGGGTCCTTACCTAACACGTGACGGTGCTGGCGATGCGTAAGCTGTCTCAAATCAACTATTTCTCGATTGATAGAAGCTCCGACACCAACGCTAGCTACTCTCGATGTGGCTAGCGGCGTAGCAAGGCCGCGAGTATTTCAGGCCCTCGCCTTAGTACCCGGTCGGTTCGAGAAGCGGCACTGCGAGGACGAGTCGCTGATTCGGCGCCTACTTCTGGCGTAAGGATGCTTACGCGGCCGTGAAGACAAATCCAGTCCATTGACATACCGTTACCGTCATCGACTTCTTGTATCCAATGTGCCTTGCAGTGTTTACATTCAAAGTGTCGTACTGTGATGACGGGCCTGCCGAGCGAGCGCAGCCGCGAGCCTTTTCCAAACGGAACCAGTTCTTTGTGTTGTGAAGGGTGTATCTGATGATACATATCACTGCATTGATCGCAGAGATCCACGTTATGCATCACCTTCATTGAGAACATTCAACCTGGCATTTGACAACCTGGCTGGTAGGCAAATCGCACGTTGTGCAAGATACCACTGCACAATATTCAATTCAGCTTAGCGCATCATATGACAGTTACGAGCGGTGCGACAACGCTCGGTACAGGTCATCGACTATATTCGTCGATAGGCGGAGAGTAAGAACTCCGAGTGACTTCACGCCTTGAGATTGGCGGCGCAGATGTATCGATCCCTGCTTGCTGAACCGGCGAAATTTGGATTGACGAGCTTCCGGCCGAGATCGCAGAAGCAGCGGGCGGGTTCGTTGCCTCTAGATGCTGGCCTGCGTTGATAGTGGGTTCGGTTGCGTGTGCAGGGACGGATGAGTTTGGCGCGAACGCTGCAATAACAAGCATGAGCATTGAGCAACTGATAAGGCGGTTCATTTCCTTGTACCTCGACGTGGAAAGTCGACATCGCGTGTTTCACATCGTCAACACGACATCGTCTTGCTTGGTTGTTTCGAATCGCTAACGCACTAGCGTCGGCGGCTTAGCGCAGTCCCGCTCGCCGGCGCTAAAACAACGGTTTCGGTGTTCTCCCGAGAAGTGTATAAGCCCCTGTATGACAAAGAAATCTGTCAAACTAGCTCGTGCTCGCGTGCTGATAAAGATCCAGGCGACACTACGCTTTTGTAAAGGTTATCCGTTAGTCATCGAAATTTCGCGGAACGTTCGACGTTTGAAGAGAATCGTCGATAACTCGATGATTTATTAAGGGCTTCTGTGTACTACGGTGGCGAACGAATGTCGGGCTCTCATAGATGTGTCAAGATGCGAAGCGGTTCGTATGTCGACAATCTCCTGATGATCTGGATGTCTGGAAGGGAAAAACAATGGCGAATGAAGAGTCTATCCGCGGCTATGTTCAGCGTTACCTTGACGAGGTGCCCGCGTTTACTCAAGACAGGGACAAGGCCATTCATGCTGGTTGCGCGGTCCACGATTATGTATCGGTCAACGTCAAGGACGCTGGTGGCCATCCCACTGCGTCGTTGACCCGGAACTACGCTCACCCGCGCGAGAATTGGCGCCCTTTGCGCAGTTCGTTCGATATTTTGTTTGTCAGAGGACACTGGAAGGTTCGCTGCTCCTCAGGCTTGCCTGGCGGAGGCTTGGATTGAAGCTGGCTATTCCTAGTTTCAACATGTCGCACCGGTGTAGGAAATAACGTGGACGCGCTTTCAGACTTACTCTCGACGATAGTGACCCGTAACGCCCATTACGCTGGTCTGCAAGCGGGAGGGGAGTGGGCTGTCGACTTCCCCGCGCCGAGTGGATTGAAGTTTGTCGCCGTGGTGACCGGTGAATGTTTGCTTCAAGTGGTTGGGGAAGTTCCGGTGCTGTTGTCGGCAGGAGATTGCTTTTTGCTCGCAGAGCGCAAGCCGTTTCGACTTGCAAGCGATATGTTGGCACCGACCGTGGACGCAGCAAGCCTGTTTGCTCAAAATCCGGACGGCGTGGCGCGGCTTTGCGGATCGGATGTTTTTCTTATCGGTGGCGAGTTCGACTTCTGTGAAGAAATCGAGCGAGCCGTTGGAGAACTCGAACCTGCGACGGTTGTGCGCGATGGAACGAGTGAAGCCCCAGTGATCCGATGGGCGTTAGATCAACTCTCTCGTGAGCTTGCATTTCCATCGCTTGGAACCGTTTTGATGCGTCAGCACCTAGGTCAAATTCTCCTGCTACAAGTCTTACGCGTTACCGTAAGTAGAGACGGAGACCGACCACCGGGCTGGCTGGGCGCGCTCCGGGATGAGAAGTGTCGTAAGGCGATTGAGGCCATTCATGACCGCCCACACGCAGCTTGGAGCGTAGAGTCTCTAGCTGCGGCGGCTGGCGTGTCACGATCGACATTCGCATTCCAATTTAAGAAAAATGTAGGAATGGCCCCTCTCGAATACGTTATTGAGCATCGCATGCGCCTAGCGCGACGACACCTTCGTCAGAGCGAACGACCAATATCCTGGATCGCTGAAAAGCTCGGCTATGTATCGGATAGCGCCTTTAGCAGTGCGTTCAAGCGGAGTGCATCTTGTTCGCCAACAGACTACAGAAAGCGTGCGAGGAATGATCCTGGCTCCGAGGTCACGATGAACGTGATGCGTTGATCGATTTGCTTTTGGACGATCGCGACAAAATCTCGGACGGTAGTGCATTCCGCTGATCGCTCGGAGCAGCGAAACTCGTGATGTCATACAACCAAGTGCACATCATGAGCGAATTTTCGAAACAAGTACCACTGCAATCTGGGTTCGGGGAAGCGACGAACGCACGGGAGGTCGTGGCGGGGCTCGATTTAGCAGGCAAAACTGCCATCGTTACTGGCGGATCCTCGGGCTTGGGGTTTGAAATTGTGAGCACCCTCGCTTCGGCAGGGGCGAACGTTGTTGTGCCGGCTCGCAATACGGCCAATGCTGAGCGAGTACTTCTCGGCATAAAAAATGTGAGCGTTGCCGCATTGGATCTCCTCGATCCAAGCTCAATCCAGTCTTTTGCGCGCAGCTTTCTGTCGAAGGGATGCTCACTTGCCTGGTTGATCAACAATGCTGGCGTGATGGCTGCACCTCTCCACCGCGACAATCGCGGCGTTGAGCGTAAGCGGCTCGGCTGGGCCGTGTCCTCATGCGCGCGCGAGTGAGGCAAGATGGTGTTGGTGATGGCGTGATGGAAT
>FCOH02000010.1 GCA_001544595.2 Caballeronia peredens
GCGATGCGAAGAAGGGACTGGCGTCGCTGTGTATCGGCGGCGGCATGGGCGTGGCGCTGGCGGTGGAACGTCCGTAAGTCACGCGAAAACGGCATCAAGCAAGACACCGGCGCCGCGCGGATGCGGACCGACGCAACGATCGACAACTACAAGCGTCGCGCATCGAGGTAACGGAACGGCGCCGGTGCCATTCCGAGTTTCATCAACCTGAGAGAATTGTTTCCGAGGAGCATCAGTATGACTAAGCGAATCGCAGTGGTGACGGGCGGCATGGGCGGCCTCGGCGAAGCCATCAGCATCAAGCTGCACGACGCGGGATATGCCGTCGTCGTGACGCATTCGCCGGGCAACGCGACGGTGAGCGAGTGGCTCGCGAACATGGATCGCCAGGGCCGCAACTTCCGCGCGTACGCCGTCGACGTCGCCGATTACGACTCCGCGCAGCACTGCGTGGCGAAGATCCAGGCCGAAGTCGGCCCGATCGACATCCTCGTGAACAATGCGGGCATCACGAAAGACACGACCTTCAAGAAGATGACGAAGGTGAACTGGGACGCCGTGCTGCGCACCAATCTCGATTCCGTGTTCAACATGACGAAACCCGTGTGCGAAGAAATGGTCGCGCGCGGCTGGGGCCGCATTATCAATATTTCGTCGGTGAACGGTTCGAAAGGGCAGGTCGGCCAGACAAACTATGCCGCCGCGAAGGCGGGCATGCACGGTTTCACGAAGTCGCTCGCGCTCGAAGTGGCGAAGAAAGGCGTGACCGTCAACACGATTTCGCCGGGCTATCTCGCGACGAAAATGGTAACCGCGATTCCGCAGGAGATTCTCGACACGAAGATCATCCCGCAGATTCCGGCCGGACGGCTGGGCAAGCCGGAAGAAGTCGCGGCGCTCGTCGCGTTCCTGTGCTCGGAAGACGCGGGCTTCGTGACCGGCTCGAACATCGCGATCAACGGCGGCCAGCACATGAGCTGATGCCGGCGAGCGGCGCGCGGCAAACGCGCGCCGTTTTCCTCATTCGAAACATTCGCTTCCGGCGTACCGCGCGATGATCCACTATCACGCAGCAACACCTCAATACAGCGTCGGCCATCTCGACTCGGCGATCGAGCACCTCGAACAAGTGCTGAGCCTCGAAGGCGCGAATTCGCTCTTCTCGAAGACTTATTGGCGTGGACGCGTCGTGCAGGCGCTCGCCACGCCCGGCCTCGCGCCTTGCCAGCATTCGCGCCTGCAGCGTCTGCTGGAACGCATCGCGCAATCCTGACGCGAACGCGGGAACAGCCGGCGGCGGTGCGCGGTCAATCGTGAAATACGAAGCTCAATCGCACGGCGCCTTGCTGCTGATCCGTGAAAAATTTTGCAGGCGCTTGTACCATTCGGGCCGTATCTCAAAATTCACGGTTCACAAGCGTATGTTCGATTCCCTCAGATCAAATCTCTCGACGCGACGCGCGCTCGGCGCGATCGCTTTTTCACTCTTCCTCGCCGCATGCGGCACGACAAACGGCGTCACGGCGGGTGCGCAGCCGAACACCTACACGGTGACCGGCAAGGCGACGGGCACGCGCATGTCGTGGGTGACGGCGCGCAACGCAGCGATGGATGCCGCGACGGATTACTGCAAGCAGCGCTCGCAGCGCGTGTCGATCAAGTCGGAAGCGACCAGCGGCGTGCGTTCGCTCGAAGAGCAGACGTCCACCGTTTCGTTCAGTTGCGTGCCGGAGAATGCGGCCGCGCGGGGGTGAATCCGACATCGGCCGGGCGCTACTGAACGGGTTGTTTTTCAATGCCCGCCGGCGCCACGCGCACGAGCCGAAAGTAAGCGAACCTGCGGTGCGATGGCCGCTTCGATCAAAGCGATCGAAGCGGCTCCAACAAATAAAACTTACTGCCCGATGCCGGCCTTCTTCTGCGCGTTCTGAATGTCCTGCGGATAAGTGGCGTCGTCGCGCTTTGCCGGATCGTAGCCTGCCGCCTCGAGCTTCTTGAGTTCGGCATTCTTCTTCGCACGCGCCTGCTGGCGCGCCGCCTTCTGCGCTGCCTTCTTTTCGGCCTTCGTGGGGGCGGCTTGTGTCGTACCGTTGGCGGTCGCGCCCGCGCTGTCCTGTGCATTCGCCAATGACGCCACGGACAGGCCGAATGCCACCGCCATCAAGGAAACTGCGAGTCTGCTGCCAAGCGTTGCTTTCATATCCTCTCCAAGATCAGTTGAATGTCGTGCGGCCGTGCAGGCCGCCTAGGTCGGTTACAAGCAACCAGCAATCACTTCCCGGCCGATGACACGTTCCTCGTGGCCGCGGCGACACGCATGCCGAATGTCGCGGTTTCATTGTAAGGCGCGCCGTTCAAACGTTCAGCAGCCTGAAAGTATCCGAATGAACGTGCGCAAAAGCGATACAGTGCTACCCTTCGCGGGCATGTCCGAGGCTCGCCATGACGCGAAGTCGGACCGGGCATGAAGCGCGTCGGCTGAAACAACAACTACAACTTTCGGGATTGTCGCCGTCATCGGGCTGCTTCGGGACATCAGCCCGGTGCGCGACGTTCACGCTTATTCGGAGCTGTCTATGCCATTGCAGTCCGGTGTCGACGAGGCCAGCTTTCGTCGCATTCTTTTTCGCAACATCGCGCTGCCGCTCGGCACGGGCGTCGTCACGGCGGTCGCCTTCGTCGCGCTCGTGCTGTATCTGCTCTCGGGAATCAACTGGGTCGAGCATTCGGAGCGCGTCATCGGCAACGCGCAGGAAATCGGGCGGCTCGTCAGCGAGAAAGAGAGCGCGATTCGCGGCTTTCTTATCACCGGCGACGAAACCTTCCTCGCGCCCTACGAAACCGCGAAGCCGAAGCTCACCGCCGATATCGACACGCTCGCCGAACTCGTCAACGACAACGCGCCGCAAGTGGATCGCCTGATCCGCATCCGCGCGCTGCAGGCGCAATGGGACAAGGTTGCCGACAGTCTTCTCGACGCGCGCCGCCACGGACAGGACTCGGCCGCGCTCGTGCGCGCGGGCCGCGGCTCGCCGGAGCGCGCCGAAACCGAGCGCGAGCTGGCCGCGTTCCTGAACATCGAGCAGACGCTCAGGCTCGAGCGCGTGGAATCGGCGAAGCGGTTGACGACCATCACGGTCGTCGTGTTCCTGATCCTGAGCCTCGCGCTTTCGGTGACGCTCGCCGTGTTCGGCAGGCGCGAACTGATGGGCCTGTCCGGCGCGTTCGGCGCGGCGATCGGCGAACAGGAACGGCAGACGCGCGCGCTGCAGGAGCAAGCGTGGCTGCGCGAAGGGCAGACGCAACTCGCCGAGCGCGTGATCGGGCGGCAATCGCTCGATCAACTGTGCCAGACGATTCTCGATTTCCTCGCCGACTACCTGAAGATTTCGCTCGGCGCCTTCTACGTCCGCGACGCCGACGGCACCCTGAAGCGCACCGCGAGCTTCGGCTTCGATCCGGGCGCCGCGTCCCTCCCCGATTCGCTCGCGGGCGTGCAGAGCCTGGTCGGACAGGCGGTGCACGCGCGCAAGCTGACAAGCGTGACCGATGTGCCGTCGAATTACTGGAAGGTGACGTCCGCGCTCGGCGCGAGTGCGCCGGCGAGTCTCGTCATCGTGCCGATCGAAAACGAAGGTCAGGCGAACGGCGCGATCGAACTCGGCGCGATGCATGCGCTCACCGGCCGCGACCAGCAGTTTCTGAACGCGGTGGCGGGCAATATCGGCGATTTCGTCGAGGCGGCGCAGTATCGCGAGCGTCTGCAGCGCGTGCTCGACGAGACGCAGCAGCTCAACGAAGAGTTGCAGATGCAGCAGGAAGAACTGCGCACGACCAACGAGGAACTGGAGCAGCAGACCACGGCGCTGTCGCAGGCGCAGGCTTATCTCGCGAATCAGAAGGCGGAACTCGAACAGACGAACGATCAGCTCGCGGAACAGGCGCGCGTGCTCGACGAGCGCAACGCCGCGCTCAACAGCGCGCAAGGCGAACTCGAAGAGCGCGCCGAAGCGCTGCAGCGCGCGAGCCGCTACAAGTCGGAGTTTCTCGCCAACATGTCGCACGAGTTGCGCACGCCGCTGAACAGTTCGCTGATCCTCGCGAAACTGCTGTCCGAAAACAAGCACGGCAATCTCAGCGGCGATCAGGTCAAGTACGCGCAGACCATCTATTCGGCGGGCAACGATCTGCTCAATCTCATCAACGACATTCTCGATCTTTCGAAGGTCGAGGCGGGCAAACTCGATCTGCATATCGAGGACGTGCCGTTGCAGCGGATCATGGATTCGCTCGCGCGCACGTTCGAGCCGCTCGCGCGGCAGAAGAAGCTCCGGCTCGAAATCAGAAACGAGATCGACGAATACCCGAATCTCACGACCGATTTCCGGCGGCTCGAGCAGATCCTGAAGAACCTGCTGTCGAACGCCGTCAAGTTCACGGATGCGGGCGCGGTCTCGCTCACGCTCAAGTGCGCGGGCGAGGGCGCCGTGCAGTTCGTCGTGACCGATACGGGCATCGGCATCGCGGCGGATCAGCAGGCCGCGATCTTCGAGGCGTTCCAGCAAGCCGACGGCACCACGAGCCGTCATTACGGCGGCACGGGCCTCGGCTTGTCGATTTCGCGCAGTCTCGCGCATCTGCTCGGCGGCGAGATCGCGCTGCGCAGCACGCAGGGCGCGGGCAGCACGTTCACGCTCACGATGCCCGTCGTCTACGACGCGGCCGCGTCGCTTCCCGCGTTGCCGGCCGAACGAATCGAAAAGCCGGCGCCCGCCGTCGTCGACGAAAAGCCGGCGGAAAAGATCGAAGTCATTCACGTGATCGACGACGATCGCGACGACACCACGTCCGGCCGCCGCCTCGTGCTCGTGATCGAGGACGAGCCGGCCTTCGCGCAAGTGCTGCTCGATCAGGCGCACGAATTGAACTACCGCTGCATCGTGAGCGGCACGGCGAGCGAGGCGCTCAAACTCGCACAGGAACGCGCGCCGAACGCGATCCTGCTCGACATCGGTTTGCCGGACCGTTCCGGGCTCGTGCTGCTGCAGGAACTGAAGGCCAATCCGAAGACGCGGCACGTTCCGGTGCATGTCGTGTCGGCGTCGGACAGGAGCGAGGCGGCGCTGCATCTCGGCGCGATCGGCTACGCCGTCAAGCCGACCACGCGCGAGCAACTGATGTCGATCTTCCAGCGCCTCGAAGAGAAGAGCAGTCAGAAGATCAAGCGCGTGCTGCTGGTGGAAGACGACGCGCGTCAGCGGCAGAGCATCGTCGAACTGATCAGCGACACGGACGTGGAAATCACGCCGGTCGAATTCGGCCGCGACGCGCTCGAACTGCTGAAGACGACGATCTTCGACTGCATGATCATCGACCTGAAATTGCCCGACATGCAGGGCGGCGATCTGCTGCGTCAGATGGCTGGCATCGACGCGTATTCGTTTCCGCCGGTGATCGTCTACACGGGCCGCACGCTCACGCACGACGAGGAAGCGGAACTGATGCGCTATTCGCAGTCGATCATCATCAAGGGCGCGCGCTCGCCCGAGCGTCTGCTCGATGAAGTGACGCTGTTCCTGCACAAGGTCGAGACGGACTTGTCCGCCGACCGCCAGGCGATGCTGCACGTGTCGCGCGCCCGCGACCGCGTGCTCGACGGCCGCCGCGTGCTGCTCGTCGATGACGACATCCGCAACATCTTCTCGCTATCGAGCGCGCTGGAGCATCAGGGGCTGAAGGTGGAGATCGGCCGCAACGGCTTCGAGGCGATCGAAACGCTCGACAAGAATCCGGACATCGACGTCGTATTGATGGACGTGATGATGCCCGGCATGGACGGACTCGAAGCGACGCGGCGCATCCGCAAGGACGCGCGCTTCCGGAAGCTGCCGGTCATCGCGATCACCGCGAAGGCGATGAAGGACGACCAGGAGCAATGTCTCGCGGCGGGCGCGAGCGATTATCTGGCGAAGCCGATCGACATCGACCGGCTCTACTCGCTGTTGCGTGTGTGGATGCCGCGCCGCGTCTAGGCGTTCAGATATTCAGGGCGCGCTTGTCGACGGCGAGCGCCGCCTCCCGCATCACTTCCGAGAGCGACGGATGCGGATGGCAGATCCGCCCGATATCCTCCGACGCCGCCTTGAACTCCATCGCGACCACCGCCTCCGCGATCAGATCCGACGCGTTCGCCGAGATGATGTGCACGCCGAGAATCTCGTCGGTTTTCGCATCGGCGATGACCTTGATGAAGCCGTCGGTCTCGCCCATGCCCATCGCGCGGCCGTTCGCGAGCATCGGGAACTGGCCGGCCTTGATCTCGCGGCCCGCCGCCTTCAGCGCCTGTTCCGTCTGCCCGACCCACGCGATTTCCGGATGCGTGTAGATCACCCACGGAATGCAGTTGTAGTCGATATGCGGCTTTTGCCCGTCGATGATTTCCGCCACCAGCACGCCTTCGTCCTCCGCCTTGTGCGCGAGCATCGGGCCGCGCACGACGTCGCCGATTGCGTAGACGTTCGGGACTTTGGTCGCGCAATGGCCGTCGACGGGAATGAAGCCGCGCTCATCGGCTGAAAGACCGATGGAGTCGAGGCCGAGATCGTCCGTGTTCGGCACACGGCCGATCGACACGATCAGGCGGTCCGCGTCGAGCGTCTGCGCGTTGCCGTCCTTGTCCTGATAGGAAATCGAAACGCTCGACTCCGTGGTTTTCACGCCGTCGATCTTCACGCCGAGATGAATGGTCAGGCCCTGCTTCTTGAACAGCTTCGCGGCTTCCTTTTGCAGGGCGGCGTCGGTCGTGCCGAGGAATTCGGGCAGCGCTTCGAGAATCGTCACTTCCGCGCCGAGCCGGCGCCACACGGAACCCAGTTCCAGTCCGATCACGCCGGCGCCGATCACGGCGAGCTTCTTCGGCACGGCATCGAAAGCGAGCGCGCCTTCGTTGTCGGAGACGATCTTGTTGTCGACCGGCACGTTTGGCAGATGCCGCGCCTTCGAGCCCGTCGCGATGATTACGTTTTGCGCCGTGTGGCTTTCGGTCTTGCCGTCGCCGCTCACGTCGATTTTGAAGTTGCCGCCGGCCTTGCCCGCGAGCTTGCCGTGACCTTTGAGCCACGTGATCTTGTTCTTGCGGAACAGGAATTCGACGCCGCCCGTGATTTTCTCGACGATCGCTTCCTTGCGCCCGACCATCTTGCCGATATCGACCGACAGGTTGTCCATGCCGATGCCGTGATCGCCGAAATGCAGCTTCGCGCTTTCGAATTTCTCCGACGACGCGAGCAGCGCCTTCGACGGAATGCAGCCGACATTCAGGCATGTGCCGCCGAGTTTCGGCTTGCCGGCCGGGTTGATCCATTCCTCCACGCACGCGACTTTCCTGCCGAGTTGCGCGGCACGGATCGCGGCGATATAGCCGCCTGGCCCGGAGCCGATGACGATCACGTCGAAATCGGCTTTTTCGGCTGAAGCGGCGGCGGGCGCGGGCGCGGATTGAGTCGCGGGTTGAGCGGCGGCGGGTTGGGCCGCTGGTTTTTCAGCGGCAGCGGCGGCCGGAGCCGGCGCGGCCGCGGGCGTCTGAGCGGCGGCCTTCGCCTCGGTATCGATGATCGCGATCACTTCGTCCGCATGGACGATGTCGCCTTCCTTCTTCACGACTTCCGCCAGCCTGCCGGCGCCGGGCGCGGGCACTTCGAGCACGACCTTGTCCGTTTCCAGTTCGACGAGGATTTCGTCTTGCGCCACGGCGTCGCCCGCTTTCTTCTTCCACGGCAACATCGTCGCTTCGGTGACGGACTCGGAAAGCTGCGGAACCTTGACTTCAACCCTGGCCATTCAGATTCTCCTTGTGAGCGTTTCTAGCGATGGGAGTGTCCGGCGAACGGAAACGTCATATCGAAAGCGGGCGTCGGAACGAGGCTCGAGTGGCCGGTCCGCCGCGCCGAAGTCGTAGGATACGCCCTGTCCGTACCGCGCGCGCGGGAGCCCGCCCGCGCATGGGCGCGTCTTATCGACTTCGCTATATTCGGTGGTATATTACGAAGCGGAAATCGAACGACCAGACCCCGGCGCGAGAGCGGATGCCGCGCGCCTTCCGGCCCAGCCGATCGAGCACGAGGTGATCATGCAGACCCCGCCGTTTCAACTCGCGCGCACGAATGCTCACGGGCATCGCGACGCCTGCTGCCAGCCGACCGAAGCCGACTTGCGCACGTCGCGCCGTCGCGCGCGTCTTGCCGAACTGGATTCGCATCTGCATTGCTCGGTCATCGGGACGTGCCTGAGCACCGGCGAGCTGCGCAAGCTCGTGCCGAAGTTCACGGACCTCGACCGCTATCACGCGAGCGACCTGGAGATTCATCACGCGGCGGTCGAACTGGCGATCGCGGGCGGCGCGGGAGCGAAAGCGCTCAACAAGGCGCTCGACGAGCGCTATTCCGGCGCGATCCGCCGCTTCGAAGCCGCGCGCGACAGCGAAGCGCTGCTCGACTTGTGGAACGAGGCGCTCAAATCCGGCGACATCCCGCCCGCTTACTGGGCCGTGATGTCGCATCCGCACGCGAGCATCGAGGTGCGTCAGTCGGCATTCGGCGAACTGCACATGCTGTCGCATCTGGTCGGTGCCGCGAATCGCGCGGACATTCGCCGGCTCGTCGCGCTGGAAGAAGAGAATCAGACGCTCAGGGACAAGATCGAACGGCAGCAGGCGCGCCTGCTCGAACTGAGCGCCGAGCGCGATGCGTCCGTCAGACAGTCGGGCGAGCACGCGCTGCAACTTGCCGCGCTCGCGGAGCGCAAGCCGGATCTGTCGACCGCGGAACTGGAAGCCGAAGTCGAACGTCTGCGCGCCAAGGTCGACGACGGCGAGCGTCGTCTCGCGCTGCACACGAGCCGTCGCGAAGCCGCCGAGCAGCGCACGCAGCAGGACGAGGAACAGACGCGCGCGCTGCGCAACAAGCTCGGCGAGGCGCAGGCGCTGCTGAAGATCGTGCAGGCGGAATGCGCGGCGCTGGAACGCGCGACGCTCGATGCCGCCGCTCAGCCTGATGGTCAGCCCGACGCGCGCCGCCGCGCCGTGGAATGGCTGAATGGCAAGCGCATCGTGTATGTCGGCGGGCGGCCGAATTCGAACGCCGTGCTGAAGTCGCTGGTGGAAGCCGCGGGCGGCGAGCTCAACGTGCATGACGGCGGCATCGAGGATCGCAAGGGCTTGCTGGCCGCCGCGCTGCCGAACGCGGATGTCGTGCTGTTCCCCGTCGACTGCATCGATCACGATTCGATGAACATGCTCAAGCGCGTCTGCGAGCGGCACGGCGTCGAATATGCGCCATTGCGCACCGCGAGCGTGGCGAGTTTCGTGGAGTTCGTCGCGCGTCTCAACGCGAGTGCGCAGGCCGCGCGCACGGGCTCACCGCCGCCGTCGGCGTTCTGCCTGCGGCATGGCTGAGGCTCAGGGTTTGAGCAGCTTCGTGAGCGACGCGATCTGCGCGGCGCAAGCGGCTTCGGCCTGCGTTTCGACATCGCGATAAAGCTGGACGATGCTCTCGCCGACTTCCGTCAGCACGCAGCCGCCGCCGCTTTGGCCGCCTTGTTCGGACACGGTCGCGGGCGACTTGAGCGAGCGGTTGAGTTCGTCGATCAGCAGCCACGCGCGCCGGTATGACATGTCGAGGCTGCGCGCCGCCGCCGATATCGAGCCGTGTTGGCGCACCGCCTCCAGCAGCGCGACCTTGCCCGGACCGAGCGCGATGGTCTCGCCTTTCATGATGCGCATGCGAAAGCGCACTTCGGCCGGCTGATTCGCCGTGTCCGCGTTCTGTACGCTTTCCTTGGATTTGAGGGTCGTCGCCATGCCCGAGAGAATACACGAACGAAATCGGACGGACGTTCCATGCGGCGTGAGCCGGCGTTATCGGTTGTCCGGATAGCAAAACCCGTAATCCTCGCAGCCGGGACAGCCCGGCGCGCACGTCGGCGCGACGCCTTGCGCGAGCGCGACCTCCTGCGCGAGAAACTTCTTCCAGCGCAGATTCGCGACGTTGCGCGCCACGAGATCGGGATAGTGACGCGACAGCATTTCGGTGACGTCGTCGCGGCCGGCGAGACCGAGATCGCGCCAAAGATGATCCGGCCGCAGCGACGCGGCGGCGATGATCGTCGCGAGACAATGCGCGTCTTCGCGATGGCGCGCCGCTGTCCGGTCGTGCCACATCAACAGGCCGTGCAGATCGCGCACGAACACCCGATGCGCGTCCGGAACGAGCGCGCCCGGCGCACGCCCGAACTTCGCGCCGGGAAAATGGCGGCCAGCCAGCGCGTCCAGTTCCCGGCCGCCGAGGCCGAGCAAGAGTAGATCATGCGATTCGATGCGCGCCCCGACGAGCCGCGCGAACAGCACGGTATCGGGCGCGGCGGGATCGGCGGCGTGCGCGAGGAGCGCACGCGCGGACGCGTTCATCGGTGCGCATGACCCAGAATGTGCGCATCGACGCGCACGAGGCGCTTCATGTGGCGCGGCGCGTGCACGGTGTCCGCGCCGGAAACGAGCACCGGCAGCCCGTCTTCCACGCCCAGTTCGCGATCCTCGCACTCGTACGCCACGATGACCTGCGCGCCGATCGGCGTATTGAAGAGTTCGTGCCACGAAAACGTCACGGCGTAGCCGTCGTGCGCGTGCGCGAGAAACACGGTGCGCTTGAAATCCGTGTTGCCTGGGCGGCGCACGCCGGCGGCGTCGAGCAGCACGCGCAATTGCACGCCGCGATAACTGCCCATCGGACGGATATAGCGTCCTGTCGAGAAACACACGAGATCGAACGGCTCGATGCTCGCGCGCGCGAATTCGCGCAATGCGGCAAGATCGAGCGTGAGCGGCCGCTCGACCGCGCCGCCGATTTCGACGACAGGTCCGGCGAGCGTGTCCGGGCGGACGGGGATCGAGTGCGCAAGTTCCATGACGATGACCGTAAAGGCGGCAGTGGGCTTGGCCTTGAGAGGCGTTATGTCTGCGACTATATTACGACGTCCGCTTCGATGCCATGGCCCCGGCGGCATGGCGGACATGTTGCAATGCTTAATCGACGGGAGAAGCGCATGAAGCGACGGCTGACGGCGGCGATCGCAATGACGATGTTCCTCGCGGCGTGCGGCTCCGTCGCGCCGGGTTCGACCGCGCAGAAAGTGCCGCTCGCGGGCACGCCGAACGGCGTCGCGGTACGCGATTCGGACGGCGCGGTGTTCGTGACCGACGACCGGACGAGCGGCATCGTGATGACATCGCATATCGGCGACGAGGACGCGCCCGCGTTCTCGTCGTACGCGCGCATTCCGACGCTCGAAGGCGAGCGCACGGGCCTGAGCCAGATCGCGTTCGCGCCGAACGGGCATTTGCTCGTCGAGCGCTTCGGCTTCGGTTCGGCGAGCGCGGTGTTCGACGTCGCGCCGAGCGGGCAGGTCGCGCTCGCATCCGACGCGCATGCCGCGCGCAGGCGTCTGGGTCTCGTCGTGATCGACGGCGGCACGTTCCTGTCGAGCTGGTTTGCGAAGGAAGGCAGCGCACCGCCCGCGGGCGGCGTGAGCGTGATCACGCGCGGCGCCGTGCCGGGACAGGTGACCGAGCGCGATATCGTGACCGGTCTCGGAAAGCCGGTCGGGCTCGCGACGGTCGGCGACACGCTCTACATCAGCGATCAGGCCGCGAATCGCATCTACAAGGTGGATCTGCAGGCGGCGCGCGCCGCGAACGCGCCGGTTCCCGCGAGCGACGTGTTCGCGACCGTCGACGCTCCCGACCTGATGGCCGCGTCGCCCGACGGCACGCTTTACACGAAATGCGGCGCGCACGCGGTGTGCAGCTTTTCGACGCGCGGCCGGCCGACGGTCATCGCCGACGATCTCGACGCGCCGCGCGGCGTCGCGGTGGATGTCGCGAGGAAGCGGCTCGTCGCGGTCGACCGGTCCGGCACGCCGGACAAGCCGAGTTCACTGCGCGTGCTGCCGATCCGCTGACACGATCCGGCGATGCCGTCTCGCGCCGGGCGAGGGCCGGACGAGCGCCGGTTATTCGCGAAGAATCAAATTTCGCGCAACGAACGGTTCGGGCGGACCTGTGAGTCTAGGATTGCGGATCGATCATCCCCGTCAATCCGATACAGACAGGCTGTTCCCATGAACAAGAACGCAAGCCCCGAAGCCCTGATTCAAAAGCAACTGGACGCCTACAACGCGCGTGATCTCGACGCGTGGCTCGCGACCTACGCACCCGACGCAAAGCAGTTCGAGTTTCCCGCCACGCTTCGCGCCGACGGCATCCGTGAAATTTGTGCGCGCTCGGCTGTGCGATTTCAGGAACCGAACCTGCACGCGCAGTTGCTGCACAGAACGGTAATCGGCGATATCGTCATCGATCACGAACGCGTCACGCGGACTTTTCCGGAAGGCCCCGGAACGCTCGAAATGCTGGCCACGTATCGCGTCGTCGGCGGTGCGATTCAGGAAGCAAGCTTCGTGTTCGGCCCGAAGCAGCTGGACGAGCCGTCGAGCCGGTAGCTCCGTTTTTTTTGTGAACCGCCCGGCTTGCGGGCGGTTCATGAACGTCTTCAACGCGGCGACGACCAGCCCTTATAGCTGCCCACGTTCTCGCGCGTCACGAGCGTCGACGGCATGAGGATCATCGTGTTCGACGGCTTCTTGCCGTTCATCATGTCGTAGCCGACGCTCACCGCCTGCTGCGCCATCGACCACGGATCCTGGCTCGCCGACGCCTGGATCATCGTGTCGGACTTGAGCGCGGATTCGATATCCGGCGCGCCGTCCACCGACGTGATCACGATATTGCCGCGATGCAGCTGTTTCGCCGCGAGATCCGTGCCGATCGCCTGCGGATCGTTGATCGCGAACACGCCGTCGAGTTTCGGGAAGCGCGTGAGATAACCCTGCATCGCGTTCATGCCGCCTTCGCGCGAGCCTTTCGCGTCCTGATCGTCGGAAAGAACCTTGATGCCCGGATTCTTCGCGAGTTCGGCCTTGCAGCCCTTCACGCGATCGATCACGGCCGACACCTGCGGCCCGTTCTCGATCACGACGTTGCCCTTGCCGTTCAGCTTCTTCACCATGAAATCGCACGCGAGTTCGCCCGCCTGCACGTTGTTGGTCTGCACGGTGGCATCGGCGCCGGCCGCCGCGACGTCCACCGCGATCACGATGATGCCCGCTTTCTGCGCCTTCCTCACCGCCGGCTCGATCGCCTTCGGATCGACGGCGTTCAGCAGGATGATGTCGACGTGCGCCGAGATGAAGTTGTCGATCTGCGTGAATTGCTTGTTCATGTCGTAGTCCGACGACACCGCCGTGACCTTGGCGTTCGGATTGATCGCCTTGGCCTTGGCTTCCGCGCCGCGCGAGATCGTCACGAAGTAGGGGTTGCCCAGCGAGCCGACCGTGATGCCGACGGCCTTCAGCGGCTTGTCGGCCGCGTGGGCGGCCAGCGACAGGCCGAAACCGAGGGCGAGTGCGACGCTGGCAAAAAGCTTATTGTGCTTGCGCATGTTGTTGTCTCCAGTGGGTCCGTTCGAGTGAGGATTGAGGGCGGGCGCGAGCGGACCTGCAGGCGCCCGAATGAAAAATCAGGTGCGGGCCGAGCCGCGCTGGCGGTAGCGATCGAGCGCCACGGCGCCGATGATCACGAGGCCCTTGATGATGTACTGCCAGATATCCGACACGCCGAGCAGCACGAGACCGTTCGTCAGCACCGCGATGATCAGCGCGCCGACCAGCGTGCCCACGATCGATCCCACGCCGCCGACGAAGCTCGTGCCGCCGAGAATCACCGCGGCGATCGCATCGAGTTCGTACGACTGGCCGAGCTGCAGGCCGTTCGCCGCGTAGAGTCGCGCGGCGGACATCACGGCGCCGAGACCCGCGAGCAAGCCGGAAATCGCGTAGACGAAAAGCTCGATGCCCCAGACCTTGATGCCCGACAGGCGCGCCGCTTCCGGATTGCCGCCGACCGAGTAGATCCGCAGGCCGAGCACCGTGCGCCGCAGAATGAACCACGACACGATGACCACCGCAATCGCGATGATCACGAGCCACGGCACGCCGAAGAGCGTGTCGTTGCCGATGAACGCGAACGAAAGCTGCGGGTTGAAGATGGTCGTGTCGTGGCCGATCAGGCGCGCGATGCCGCGCACGGCGGTGAGCGAGCCGAGCGTCACGATGAACGGCGGCAGCTTGAGCAGCGCGATCAGCAGGCCGTTGATGACGCCGAAGCCGAGACCGACCGCGAGCGCGGCGGGAATGCCGAGCCATCCGAGACCCGGAATATTCGATGCGAGCAGCGCGGTGACGGCCGCCGCCGAAAGTACCGAGCCGACCGACAAGTCGATGCCGCCAGTCAGAATCACGAAGGTCATGCCGGCCGCGAGCACGATGTTGATCGACGCCTGCTGCGCGACGATCGACAGATTCTGCAAGCTGAAGAATCCGTCCGTGCCGACGCCGAAGCCGATGCACAGCAATATCAGCACGGGCAGCATGCCCGCCGTGCGCATCAAAACCTGCATGCGCTCCTTGTGCTCGATGCGCTTTTGCCGCTGCGTCGTGCTTTCGGCCTTTGCGGCGGGCGCGGCGCCCGTGTCGTGGTGTTTCGTCGTGTCAGCCATGTCTCTCTCCAGATATACCGTTCGTGTCTCAGGCCGCCTGATCCAGCGCGACCTTCGAGCCCGTTGCGAGCTCGATGATTCCTTCCTGCGAAATCGGCTTGCCCGAATGGCCGCCGAGCTCGCCCGCGATTTCGCCTTCGCGCATCACGAGCACGCGATCCGCGACGCCGATCACTTCCGGCAATTCGCTCGAGATCACGATGATCCCGACGCCCGAACGCGCGAGATCGTTGATGATTCGATAAATCTCCGACTTCGCGCCGATGTCCACGCCACGCGTCGGCTCGTCGAGAATCAGCACTTCGGGTTTGGTTTCGAGCAGGCGCGAGAGCAGCACTTTCTGCTGGTTGCCGCCCGACAGCGCGCCCACGTTCACGCGCATGTTTGGCACGCGAATGGTGAGCGCGGCGATCGCGTCCTTCGCGCGCGTGTTGCCGCGCGGCAGGTCCATCACGCCCATCTTCGCGTCGCGTCCGGCGATCGTGATGTTGATGTTGTCGCGCACGCTCATGTCGAGGAACAGGCCCTGACCCTTGCGGTCTTCGGTGAGATAGACGAGACCGGCATCGATCGCGTCGCGCGGCGTGCGCAGCTTCAACGCACGGCCGTGCATCGTCACTTCGCCGCGCGTCGCCGGTTCCGCGCCGAAGATCAGGCGCGCGAGTTCCGTGCGTCCCGCGCCGACCAGCCCCGCGATGCCGAGCACTTCGCCCGCGTGCAGATCGAGGCTGCAGCCGCGCACGCGGTTGTCGTCGGCGATATCGCGCACGGACAGCACGACGTTGCCCGGATCGTAGGCCGCGTGCTGCTTCTTGTAGAAGCCGGAGATGTCGCGGCCGACCATCATCTTGACGAGGCTGTCGGCGGAAAGCTCGTCGCGCATCAGCGTGCCGACGTAGGCGCCGTCGCGCAGCACGGAGACGCGATCGGACAGCTCATAGATCTCCGCCATCCGGTGACTGATATAGATGATCGCGATGCCTTCCGCGCGCAACGTGCGCACGAGTTCGAACAGGCGGTCGGTTTCGCGCGAGGACAGCGGCGTGGTCGGCTCGTCCATCACGAGGATGCGCGCATGGGCATGCACGGCACGCGCGATCTCGACGAGCTGCCGCTCCGCAATCGACAGATCGCCGACGAGCGTATGCGGCTTGAACGCGGCGCCGAGGCGTTTCAGCACGTCTTCGCAGCCGCGCTCCATGCCCGCGCGGTCGACCAGCCGGCCGCGCCGCAGTTCGCGTCCGGCGTAGATGTTCTCCGCGACGGAAAGGTTCGGCGCGAGACTCAGTTCCTGATAGATCACGGCGACGCCGAGCGAGCGCGCGGCAAGCGGCCCGCCGATGATGACGGGTTTGCCGTCGATCAGGATCTGGCCGCCGGCGTCGGCCTGATAGGCGCCGGAGAGAATCTTCATCAGCGTGGACTTGCCCGCGCCGTTCTCGCCCATCAGCGAATGCACTTCGCCGGGATAGACGGACAGACGCACGTCGTTCAGCGCGCGCACGCCGGGAAACGTCTTGCTGATGCCGCGCATTTCCAGTAATGGCGGACGCGGCGCGGTGGCGGAAGCGGAGGAAGCAGAGTCATGCGGCATGGTTGACCTCTTGGGTTTTCGTCCCCGCGTGGCGAAGGCCCGCCGCGCGCGGTGAAAAGTTGAAGAACATCGGCAGCGTGGCCGCGCCGATCGCGCCCGCATCCGGGCCGAAGCTGCCGCGCACGAGCGTCGGAGTGCCGCGCGCCTCGGGCGCATTGGCGGCGAGCGTCGCGGCGAGGCGGTGGACGAGCTTGTCGAGCAGGCCGCCGTCGATATCGGAATCGATCACGACCATCGGCACGTCGAGCACGCAGAGCGTCGCGCGCAACGCGGGCGCGAGCGCCTCGATGCAGTCGTCGATCCATTCGTCGACGGCCGGCAGGCGGCTCTCGATGCACGCCTGCAAGTCGACGCGGTTATCCGCCGCCGCGCCGCAGTAGTTGAGATGCCGCACGAGCGCATTCAGCGACGCGCGCGACAGCAGAATGTCCCACTGGCCCGACGGCTGCGGCGCGGAAGGCAGGCGGCTCGGCGGCACGGGAATCACGCCGATGTCGCCCGCATTGCCCGACGTGCCGCGCAGACAGTCGCCGTTGATCGCGATGCCGCCGCCGATTGCCGAGCCGAGAAACAGATAGACGAAGTCGTCGCAGCTCCGGCCGTGGCCGTAGAAGAGTTCCGCGGTCGCGGCGGCGTTGCCGTCGTTCTCGCTGAACACCGGCAGCGAGAGCGCGCGGCTGAGTTCGTCGGCGAAATCGGTCTCGTCCCAGGCGCGGAAGGTTTCGGCGGGCAGCGCCAGTTCGCGCAGCCAGCTGCCGAGATTGAACGGCTGCGCGATGCCGACGCCCGTCAGGCGCTCGCGCTCCGCGGCGGAAAGCAGGCCGAGCATCTTGTGGATATCGCGCTGCACGATCTGCAGCACCGCCGACGGCTGCGGCAGCACGGTGTCGAGCGCGCTGCGGGCGAGCACGTCGCCGGCGAAATTGACGAGCACCGTCTCGATGCCCGTGCGATCCAGCCGCACGCCGATGCCGAACGCGCCACGCGGATCGAGCCGGATCAGCGACGCGGGCTGGCCGCGCTGGCCGTCGAGGCGGCGTCCGGTGTATTCGATCAGTCCCGATTTTTCCAGCGACTCGACGATGCTGCCGACCGCCGTGCTCGTCAGATTCGCGTGACGCGCGAGGTCGGCCTTCGACGCCGGCTCGGTGCGGCGAAGCGCCTGCAGAAGCAGGCGCTCGTTGTAACGGCGCACGCTCGCGGAGTTGCTTCCTCTGCCGCTGGGGGATTTCAACACGCTGTCTCCGGGACGGCCATCGAGTCGTGGCCATTAATTAAATCAAGTTGATTTATTTAAGATCGTCGGAGCGTCGAAGTAAAGGAGGGAAATCCCGAAGACGGCTTTTAAGCAGTCGATGAGGAAGAAGAGTGCCCGGTGCGCTTCCACACTAGGCGATGCAATCAGCCGTGCCAAGTTGCTCGCCGATGCTTTCCGCCGAGCTTTCGGCCAGCGATAAACGAGCTTTCGGCAGAGGGCGCGACGCTCATCTCGGTCCTCAGCGCGGCATGGGTCGTTGTGCTATCGTCGGCGACACTTTTTGACATTGCGCGTGGCGACGGCAGCGCGCGGACCATTCTCATCATCATGTTTTCGATTTCTCAGGCGACGCACGCCAGCAAGGCTGCCCAGTACGACGAGCTGCTCCAGCAGACGCGCTCGCTCATCGGCGACGAGACGGATTTCATCGCCAACGCGGCGAATTTTTCGGCGCTCGTCTATCACACGCTGCCCGATCTCAACTGGGCGGGCTTCTATCTCTTCGATGGCAACGAGCTCGTCGTCGGGCCGTTTCAGGGCAAGCCGGCGTGCGTGCGCATCGCGCTCGGACGAGGCGTGTGCGGCACGGCGGCACGCGATCGGCGCACTCAGGTCGTGCCCGACGTCGATGCGTTCCCCGGCCATATCGCCTGCGATTCGGCGTCGCGCTCGGAAATCGTCGTGCCGCTCGTCGCGGCCGATGGCACGCTGATCGGCGTCTGGGATGTCGACAGTCCGTCGCCCGGCCGTTTCGACGATGAAGACGCGCTCGGCATGGAAGCGCTGTGCACCGCGTTCGTCGCGCTCGCGTGGGGCAAGTGCGCGGGCAGCTGATAACCGGAGGCATCATGTCCGCCGACTCAAACGAAAGTCCGCACGACAACGGCGTCGTCACGGTTGCGAGCACGCAAGGCGCCGTGGTGACCGCCGACAAGCTCGAAGCGCTGATCCGCGCGCGCGGGCTGACCGTGTTCGCGCGCATCGACTTCAGCGGCGACGCAGCGCGCGCCGGACTCACGATGCCGCCGAGCCAGTTGCTCGTGTTCGGCAATCCGCAGGCGGGCACGCCGCTGATGCAGGCCGTGCCCACCGCCGCGCTCGATCTGCCGCTCAAGGTGCTCGTGTGGGAAGACGCGGACGGCGGCTCCTGGCTTTCCTATAACGCGCCCGATTATCTGCGCGCGCGCCATGGGCTCGATGCCGCGCTGATGAAGCCCGTCAGCGGCGTGGCCGCGCTCGTCGAGGCGGCGCGCTGAAGCCGGGCTGAAGCCGCGTCGAGGCAATAGGCGTCAACGGCATCGGGCCTTGGCCGCCCGCGCACCCGCTGCGTCTACAATGAGGCGATTTCATCCGTCTCAAAATTCAATGACGAGCCTTGCCCGCCGCCGTTTGCTCGCCGCGTGCGCCTTGAGCGCGTGCGGTTTCGCACGCATGCGCGAGGCGGGCGCGGCGGTATCGGACAAGGCGACGGTTGCACTCGTCATGAAGTCGCTGGACGATCCGTTCGTCGTCTCGATGATCGACGGCGCGCGCAATTACCAGCGGCATTACGCATCGCAACTCGATCTCACGACGCACGGCACGCTCACGGATAACGACGTGGCCGGGCAGATCCGCATCGTCGAGTCGCTGATCGAGGCGAAGACCAACGCGATCGTCATTGCGCCGGCGGATTCGCAGGCGCTGCTGCCGGCGGCGTCGAAAGCGATCGCGGCGGGCATCATTCTGATCGCCATCGACAATCCGTTCGACGAGAGCGCGCAGGAAGCGGCGAACGTCACGATTCCGTTCGTTGGGCCGGACAGCCGGCGCGGGGCGAAGCTCGTCGGCGCTTATCTCGCGTCGAAACTGAAGTCCGGCGATGAAGTCGGCATCGTCGAAGGGCCGACGAACGATCGCAATGTCCAGCAACGCACGCTCGGTTTCCGCGACGCGATGAGCGCGGCGAACCTGCGCGTCGCGGCGGCGGACGGCGGCGACTGGACCGTGGCGAGCGGCAAGGCGATTGCGCTGCAGATGCTCTACGCGCATCCGGCCATTCGCGGGCTGATGTGCGCGAACGACAACATCGCGATGGGCGCGATCGATGCCGTGCGCATCGCGGGAAAGCAGGGCCGCGTGCTCGTGACGGGCTACAACAACATCGAAGCCGTGCAGCCGATGCTCGACGATGGCCGACTGCTCGCGACCGTCGAACAATTCGGCGCGCGGCAGGCCGTGTTCGGCGTCGACGTGGCGGTGAAAGCGCTGCTGGAAAAGCGGCGCGAACGTGATTTGTCGCCGTATATGGAGACGCCGGTTCAACTCGTGACGAAAGGGCGCGCGAAGGGGTTTCGGTTCGGGGCGTCGTGAGACGCCCCCTGCTTCAGTGCGCCGCCGCGCCCAGCAGCCCGCGCGCCGCGAGACTCTGATACAGCGCCCGCACGCCGAACGTCCACGGCTCGATTTCCGTCGAGAGCCTCACCGTGTTGACGAGCGCGCCGAGGCTCGGCGTCGAGATCGTCACGACATCGCCGAGATGATGCGTGAAGCCGCCGCCTTCGGTATCGCGATCCTTGATCGGCGAGAACATCGTGCCGAGAAACAGCATGAAGCCGTCCGGATACTGATGATGCGCGCCGTGCGTCTGTTTCACGAGATCGGCCGGATCGCGGCTGATCTCGCTCATGTGGCTCACGCCTTCGAGCACGAAGCCGTCGTCCGCGCCCTCGATGCGCAACGACACGCTCGTGCCGCGCACCGAATCGAGCGTGAAGCGTTCGTCGAACAGCCGCACGAACGGGCCGATCGCGCACGACGCATTGTTGTCCTTCGCCTTGCCGAGCAGCAGCGCGCTGCGGCCTTCGATGTCGCGCAGGTTGACGTCGTTGCCGAGCGTCGCGCCGACGATCTCGCCGCGCGCATTCACCGCCAGCACGATTTCCGGCTCCGGGTTGTTCCATTGCGACGTCGGATACAGGCCGACATCCGCGCCGAAGCCCACGGACGACATCGGCTGCGACTTCGAAAACACTTCCGCATCCGGCCCGATGCCGACTTCCATGTACTGCGACCACGCGCCGCGACGCTCGAGTTCGGCCTTCAGCTTCGCCGCGCTTTCCGAACCGGGCTTGATCTGCGAGAGATCCGCGCCGATCAGCTTGTTGATCGTGTCGCGCACTTCCTGCGCGCGGCTCGCGTCGCCGCCCGCCTGTTCCTCGATCACGCGTTCGAGCAGGCTGACCGCGAACGTGACGCCGCACGCCTTCACCGCCTGCACGTCGCACGGGGCGAGCAGGCGCACGCCGGCGGGCGCGGCGTCCAGCGTCGCCTGCAGCAGATCCTGCACGTTGCCGAGATGTTCGCCCTCGGCGTTCCGGGCGATGTCGAGCGCATCGGGGCGATCGAACAGGTCGGCGGTGGTCGGCGCGGCGCGCGTGATGTCGAACACTTCGCCACGTCGCACGGCCACGACGGCAGGACCGTTGACGGGCGCGGGACGCCACACGCGGCCGATCAGCACGGCGTCGGCGAAGTCTTCGGGCAGGCAGGAGGAAACGGAAACGGGCTGCATGGGCGGGATCACCGGAGCATGTAAAAAGGAGAATCGATCGTAGCCCGCGTGTCGAAGCGTGTCCATTGGGTTGCATGTTTATCCAACCTGTTGGAATATGCGGAATCTCCGACGCTGCACTTCATCCGATGGAAAAAGCCTACGACGTGCCCGCGCTGCGCCGCGCGAGCGACATTCTCGACACGCTCGCCGCGGCCGCGAAACCGGTGCGCGCCGCGACGCTCGCGGAACAGACGGGCCTGTCGCGCAGCACGCTTTATCTGATGCTGGAAACGCTCGCGCGCATGCAATGGATCGAGAAGCGCGACGATGGCTATGTCGTCGGCGTCGGGCTGTTCGAGCTGGGCAACGCCTATGTGCGTCACGACGCGCTGCAGGCGGCATTTCGCGAAGGCGCGGGCGCGTTCATCAACAAGCACAACGAGGTCGTGCAACTCGCCGTGCTCGACGGCGTGCACGTGGTCTACGTCGCGCGCGAGGACGCGCATCGGCCGGTGCGGCTCGTGTCGGATCTCGGCTCGCGCCTGCCCGCGCACTGCTGCGCGCTCGGCAAGGCGCTGCTCGCCGGACTTGCCGATGACGCCGTCATCGAGCGCCTGCCCGAACGGCTCGAAGCAGTCACGCCGCGCACCATCACGCGCCGCGCGGCGCTGTTGCGCGAACTCGCCGCGATCCGCACGAGCGGGCTCGCGGTGGAACGCGAGGAAGTCGCCGAAGGGCTCGCGTGCTTCGCGGCCTATGTCGGCATGACGGCGGCGGGCAAGCGCGTCGCCGTATCGACGAGCGTGCCCGTCGGCCGGCTCGATGCGAAGCGCGAGAAGCAGATTTGCATCGGAATCGCGCAGTTGGCCGCGAAGCTCGCCGCGCATTTGCGCGGGGCGCTCTGAGGCGCGCACATCGCGGCTCGATTCAGGCATTTTCGACGAGCAACGTCCCCATCGACGGCCACGCGCCGTGCGCCCGCGACTAGCGCACGGCCTGCTCGCTTGCGGATAACGCCGGACGGCGCGCGGCGAAGCGCGTTCCGGCCGCTTCGACTTCCTTCGCCGCATAGCCGTGCGCCGCGATCAGCACGTCGCACTTCGACTTCGCGCAGACGACGTCGCGCAGACGCTGTTCGCCGCGCCGCAAGCCGGTGTCCGCCTCGCCGCCGAGCACGATCAGGTCGGCGCCGAGTTCCTGCGCGGCGTTCGCAATCGTCTCGCCGAGGCTCGCATTCAGCGGCAGCCGGATCGTGCGCGCCGTGCCGTCGATGCTCGCGCGCTCGATCAGCCGCGCGCTGTAACGCGCGACGGCGCGCGCGTGATCGTCGATGACGGCGAGCGTCTGGTTGTAGTCGCAATCCGCGGTGATGACGGCCCACCACGGCGTCTGATCGACCACATGCAGCGCCGTCAGACGTGCGTTGCAATCGCGTGCGCGGCCGAGGGCGGTCCTGAGGGCGCTGTCGCTGAGACTCGGTCCCACGGCGACGAGAATGTGCTTGTACATGATGCATCTCCGGTTGATATCGGGTACTGCTCGGGATGCATCTTCGTCGGCGAAAGTTAGACAGGAATGAGCGGCAGTCGCGCGATGGCTGGAAGTTTTACCAGGATATCGGCCAGACGGCGGATGGCCGGACGACCAGGCGGCCGCCGCGCAGAATTAACGCCGGCGTTTCTTCCAGTCGTAGCCTGCGGGCGGATCGGCCACGCCCGGCTTGCCGACCGATTGCGGATTTTCGCTGCACAGCGTGATGAAGCCGATGTCCTCGCCGTCGGCCTGACGTTTTCGCAGGTCTTCCGTGAAGCGCAGCGCTTCGGCGAGCGACGTCGCATCGAACTTTCTGTAATGAGCGGCGCCTTCGGCGTCAGGGTTGCCGCCGAGCCAATAGACGACGAACATCGAGTTCCTCACGTTTTGGGATTCCCGCCTTGATGGCGCGCCGTGCCATGCCGATGCAAAACGTGCACGACGCGTGTGCATCGGCATGTCGCAGCGTCACCGGGTATTCCCCAAGTGTAACGTCGGCGGGCCGCGTGGCGCCTGACGGCGCGCCCGGCGACGGCCGAGGGAACGAACGTTGCTCTGTCATCCGCTCATTCAGAGGCCAAGAACGATGCAACAACCCGATCGCGTACCTTCGCAGGCGCTGTGGCAGATTCCGGTGCGCACGACGCATGCCGGCGAACCGCGCGTGCTCATCGCCGATGACGATCTCGACGCGACACGCGCGATCTGTCTCGCGCTCGAAGATGCCGACTTCGCCGTGCGCGCCGTGCATACGGGCCTCGACGCGGTGACGCTCGCGCGCAAGTGGCGTCCGGGCGTAGTGTTGCTCGATCTGACGATGCCGCTCGGCGACGGCTGGGAAGCGGCCGAGGCGATCCGCGCGATCGACGGCACGATGCTGATGATCGCGCACACGAGCCGCACCAGCCGCGAGGACTGGACGCGCGCGCAACGCACGGGCTTCAACGGCTACTTCGTGAAGCCCACGGAACTCGACGGCATGATCGCGGTGCTGCGCGAGTTCTTTGCGGTGCGCGAATCGTAGGGCGATGCCGTTGCTCGCAACGCCGCATGCCGCGCTTGCGCAGCCATCACGCCCCGGCACGCCCGCGCGACGCGTCGATCAACCTGAGCGCAGGCCGGTCGACATCGTGCCCGATCTGCGGCTTGAGCATGTCTTCCCAGTACTGGCAATAGCCGGCCCAGAAAGGCATCTGAGTTTGCGCGCAGACGGCCGTCGGCAGGGAAACGGGCAGTGCCCGGCGCAGGCGCTGAATCTCATTCTGCTTCCATTGCAGCAGCGCGCGCCGATGTCCGCGCTGCGGCGGACACTGCGCGTTCATTTCGGCGAGCGCGATCGTCAGGCCTTCGGCGGGACGCGACGCCATCGTGGTCAATACGTTGGTCTGCGGGCGCGGCCCGCGCTCGTGGCAAATGATCGCCCCGATCTGGCCGAGGATATACATGGCTCGCGCCATCGACGGTTCGGAATGGAGTTGCATGGCGCCTCTCGGATTTGTCGTTTTCTTCTTCGTGCATGGCGCTCGAAGCTGCATCGCTTACGATGACGGTCTGAACACATCGCATCGCAGCGTTTTATTAAGATACCGTAGTCGGATTAATCTGAAATGCACATCGACAAAAATATACAGTCGACGCGCGCGAGCTGATTCAGCGAGACATTCAGAACGAAGAGGATGCCGAACTAAACGCCGACGTTCGACGAAGAACGGCAAAAAATGATCGCGTGCACGCCCGTCCGAATCGTGCTAAACATTGAGTGGTCCGGATGCCACGCACGACGGCATCGCAGTCTTTCAGCGGTTTCAACTCACTTTCAGCGAGCCAGAACGTGTCTGTCCGACGACTCGCGACGCTCTGGCGTCTTGGCAGGGCGTTCGTCCACGAAAGCCATCAGGTCGACGACGGCGCCGCGATCACACGCGTCGCGCGCTTTTTCGCCTCGCACGGCGCGCGTGCCGCGCCGCTCGCGGCGGGCGTGCCCGCGCTCTCGCAACTCTCGCGCGTGCTGGAAAACGCGTCCGGCGCGCTCGCGCGTCATCCCGTGCTGGCGGAAACCGCCGTGCGCGTGGCGCTCGCGGAGATGGACGGCCTCTTCACGCCTTACGACGCAGCGCGCTTTCGCGTCGCGTGCGCCGCCGTGCTCCCCGCGACGCCCGCCTTCGAACTCACGCATCTGAGCGACGTGCCGCTGCGTTCCGGCGTCGCGGAGCAGACGCATACGGCGCGTATCGGCGAAATGGCCGTGCGCGTCACGTTGCTGCGTGCCGATGCGCGGGCCGAACTGGAAGACGATCTCGACCTCGCGTTCGCGGCGGCGCGCTTCGCGGAGCGGCGCTCGGCGAAAGCGCGCGGTCTGCATCCTTCGGAATGGGTGCGGCGCGCGCGGGAAAGCGTCGACGCGATGATCGACCTGCGTCAGCGTGCAGCCGATCAGAGTTATCTGCGTTTCCGTCTGCGCGACGACGAGCGCCTCGCCGTGCCCGAAGTGCTCTGGGACTATTGCAACGATTCCGTGCTGACCACGCGCGCGATCCAAACCGCCGCGCTGTCGGACGCCGCCGCGCTCGCGTCGTGCGGGCTCGATCAGGCCGACGTCATCGCGACGTTGATCGAGGCGTTCTTCGAGATGGCGCTGGGCGTCGGGGTGTATCACGCGGGGCTCGATGCAGCCGGCGCGCGCGTGAGCATCGAGCCCGCGACCCGCGGACAGATCGTGCTCGAAGCCGATAATCCGCTGATGATCTTCGCCGCGCACGAACGCGAATTTCTCGTCGGCGTGTCGCACGCGCTGCTGGAAGGCGATCACAAGGCGGCGGCGCGCATGCATCTCGAACACGGCCGGCCGGAAACGCACGCGACGCATCACGAAGTGCGCGTCGAGTCGACGTATCGGCGCGAGGCGGAGCGCTTCGCGTCGCCGCACGCGCGGCGCAGCGCCGGCGTCGCGCATCTGTTCGGCGCGATCGGCAAGGCGCCCGCCGAGCACATGTTCAGCGCGGCGCACGGGCGTATCGCGTCGCGGGCGATGCTGCTGTCGCGTTCGGCGGAACGCATCGAGAGCATGGCGCAGGAAATCGCGCCCAATGTCGATGTGTGGAAGATCGCGCGCAAGGTCATTTTGCGGCTGGCGGCGGATCAGTTCAGCTTGCGGCGCCTGGCGGCGCGTTTCGCGCACGAAGCGACGCAATGGCCGCACACGCTTCCGCGGCTGCCGGCGCTGATCGCGAAGCGCGCGGCGGCGTCGCAACGCACGCGCGGCACGGTATTTCGCTAGCGCGTGCCGGGGCTCATGCGGGCCGCGATCGCGCGGCAGGCTTCCCTGAGCGGCGCGACATAGGTTTCGAGCGGCGTCGCGCTCTTTCTGAACAGCGGAATGCTGATGCTCACGCAGCCGAGCGTCGCGCCGTTCGCGCCGACGATCGCGCTGCCGTAGCAGAAAATCTGCGCTTCGTTTTCCTCGCGGTCTTCCGCGTAGCCGCGCGTGCGCGTGGCGTCGAGTTCGGCGTCGAGTGCGCCGCGATCGACGATCGTATTCGGCGTGAAGCGCTCGAACGCGATGCCTTGCAGGAGCGAGTTGCGTGCGTCGGGCGCAAGCGTCGACAAATACGCCTTGCCGACGGAACTCGAATACAGCGTCACGCGCGTGCCGATGCGCGAAGCCATGCGCACCGCGTGCGGGCTTTCCAGCTTCTCGACATACACCATTTCCGAGCCGCTTCGCACCGCCAGATGCACGGTTTCCTGCGTCGCGTCGCGCAGCGTCTGCAATGCTTCGGTCGCGGCGACGCGCAGGTCCGAGCGCTCCCAGCTGCGGCTCGCGAGCGACATCAGACGCGGCCCGGGCGCATAACATCCGCCGCGCAAGCTTTCGACGATGAGCCCCTCCGCCATCAACGCGCCGACGATGCGATACACCGTCGGACGCGGATAGCCGCTTGCCGCCGTGAGACGCGCGATGGTCGGCGGCTCGTCGGCATCGGCGATGAGTTGCAGAACCGCCATGAACTTCGAGAACGCGGCGGTCCCGCTGGCTTTGGCGGCTTCGAGGGCGAGAGAGTCTGGGAGCATGATGTTGCGAATCATGCCACGACTCACGCGACCAGATAGCCGCCGTCGACCGGGACGATCGCGCCGGTCATGAACGACGCGGCTGGCGACGCGAGAAACGCCGTCACGCGCGCGACGTCTTCGGGCAAGCCCCAGCGCTTCATCGGCGTGCGCTCGAGGATGGCTTGCGAGCGGCCGTCGTCGTCCTGTAGCGCCTGCGTGAGCGGCGTCGCGATCCAGCCGGGCGCAACCGCGTTCACGCGGATGCCGTCGGCCGCATACGCGATCGCGAGCGACTTCGTCAGTTGCGCGACGCCGCCCTTGCTCGCGCTGTACGCGGGCACGAGTCCGCCGCCGAAGAACGTCAGCATCGACGCCGTGTTGACGATCGAACCTTGGCTCGCCGCGAGCAAAGGGCGCGCCGATGCGCACATGCGCATCGTGCCGTTGAGGTTCACGGCAATCACACGCTCGAAGGTTTCGATGTCGTGCTCGTCGCCGCGACGGATCATGCCCGCGCAGTTGACGAGCACGTCGAGCGCGTCGAGTTGCGTGAACAGCGCGGCGACGCTGGCGGCATCGGCGACATCGAGCGGGGCGAGTTCGATGTCATGGCCCAGCGCGCCGCGTTGGGCGTCGGTGGGCGCGAGACCGGCTGCGATCACGCGCGCGCCGAGCGCCGCGAACTGCTGCGCGATGCCCGCGCCGATGCCCTGCGTGCCGCCGGTCACCACGACGGTCTTGCCCTTGAAGAGATCAGCTTGAAAAGTCATGACGGTGTGATTTATACGGCGGGAACGGGCGCGGGCTGCTGCCGGGAATCTTCGATCGGCGCACGCACGACGAACATGTAGACGAGCGCCGCGGCGAACGCGACGCCCGCGCTGATCAGGAACGCGTTGACGAACGAATGCGTCTTGTCGACGACGAGACCGGTGATGAACGGCGCGAACGAGCCGCCGAAGTAGCCGCCGAAGTTCTGGATGCTGCCGAGCGACGCGACCATGTGGCGCGGCGCCGCGACCGACACGAGCGCCCATGCCGCGCCGCTCGCCATGTTGACGAAGAACATCGCCGCCGAGAGATAGACGATCGCGAGGGTGAGATTCGGCGTGAACGCGGCCGGCACGGTGAAGAGCGCGCCGCCGATGAGACCCGAGCAGATCGGCCACTTGCGGCTGCGGATCGGGGCGACGCCGCGCGCCATCAGCCCATCGGCGATAAAGCCCGACGACAGCATGCCGAGCGTGCCCGCGAGATACGGAATCGTCACGACCCAGCCGGTCTTCGCGATCGTCAGATGACGTTCATGTTCGAGATACGCGGGCAGCCAGGTGAGATAGAGCCAGACCATGTAGATCACGCCCATGAAGCCGAAGATCATGCCCCACGTGGTTGCGCGGCCGAACAGCCCGCGCCATTCGGCGAAGCTCATGTTGCGTTCCGCGCGCTGCGCCGGTTCGCCTTCGGTGAGATGCGCGAGTTCGTGCGATTCCAGCTTCACGTCGCGGCGATTGCGATACACGATGTACCAGCCGATCGACACCGCAATGCCCAGCACGCCCATGATGACGAACATGTTGCGCCAGCCGAAGTTGAGCAGAAGCACGGTGAGAATCGGCGGGGCGAGCGCGGGTCCGATCGTCGATGACGTGACGAAAATGCCCGTCGGCTTGCCGCGCTCGCGTTGCGCGAACCATTCGGAGACGACTTTCGCGCCCGCCGGAAACTGCGGCGCCTCGCCGATGCCGAGCGCGATGCGCGCCGCGAGAAATTGATGCAGGTTCGTGACGAGGCCGCCGAACAACTGCGCGACCGACCACACGAACATGCCGAGCCCGAGCATGATGCGCGCGCCGAAGCGATCCAGCATCACACCGATGGGCAGTTGCGAAAACGCATACGCGAACGAGAACGCGGAGAGCAGCAGGCCCATTTGCGAGGCCGAAAGGCCGAGTTCCTGCGTGACCGAATGATTGGCGATCGAAAGCGTGCTGCGATCCAGATAGTTCACGATGCCCGCGAGCATCAGGAACGCGATCGCAACGATCTGAACGCGCCTGAGGCGCGGCGATTTTTCCAGCATGGTGTCTCCTCCGAATGCTCTTTTGAGTCTGCTAGAGGTGGATCGAGAAATTGACTTTGAGATCAGCGGATGAACTGATCGACGAAATCCGCGCCGAGTCCGACGGATTCGTAATGCTTGCGGCACATGTCGACCTTGGTGAAGACGTCTTCGTAGCCGGTGTAATTGCCGTACGGGTCGCAATAGAACATGACGCCGTTGACCTGGAAGTACGTGATCATCTCCTCGACGTCTTCCGGCACGTACAGCGTGTGCGTTTCGCCCGGCGGCTCGAACACATAGCTGCCTTCGGTCGCTTCCCAGTCATGTTCGAGATAGCGCCAGCGGCCTTTCAGCACCATGCCGTGCACCGCCTGCGGATGACGATGCCGCGACAGCACGCCGGACTTGCGCACGCGCAGGAGGTTCATCCAGTAACCGGTCGATACGTTCAGGCACAGCGGGCGGAACCAGACGTTTTCAGCTTGCGGGACCCATTCGCGCTCGTCGGCGGGAATGGCGCTGGGAACGACGATTTCCTTTTGCGCTTCCTTCGGAAAGGGAAGTTGATACGGCGTCATGGCGTCCGCCGCGGGTTTTGGCGCACTCATCGCGTCTCCTTGTCCATATTGTGGATATAAAAGTCAAATTATGGACAAATCTTCTGCGCGTACATGGGCGTTGTCAAGCATTTTTGCGCTCACATCGCAGGCACCCACAAACGAAAAAACGCGCTGCATGGCAGCGCGTTTTCAGGGGGAGAAAGGTCGGATCAGATATTTGTCGACAACGGATGCCCAATGAACTCGTGATTGCCCGTATGCCCGATTCGAAGCCAGGGGCACGCATAGACACGCTTGCCCAATGCCCGAACGTCGGCGCAGAAAGCGAGGTCTTCGCTGATGCCGTCGGTGTTTCGCGCGCCGCCGAAGTAGGCGAAGGTATTGTTATGCACGCCCGTGCCGCCCTGAATCCAGTCCGGATGAGCGTGCCGCAACGCGTCGAACACTTCGCGGCGAATCAGCATCATGCCGGTGCCGATTCCCTCGACTTCGATGATGTCGTCGTACACCGGAATGTTGTTGATCTGCTTGACGCCGTAGAGCGGCAACGCGGAGGCCGGCAGGTCGGGACGCTCGCGCGCGATCTTCGCGATGCGTTCCCAGTCGTACTCCTTTTTCGGGCACATCGCGGCGACGACATCGCGATCGCCGTGGCCGAGCATGCGCATCAGGTCGCCGGCGCGCCAGCTCATGTCGTTGTCGATGAACAGCAGATGCGACGCATCGGTGCGTCTCAGGAAATAATCGACGCACAGGTTGCGGCCCGGCACGACGAGCGCGCCCTTGCTCGTCGTGAAATGAATGTCGATGTTTTGCCGCATCATCTGGATCACGAGCGGCAGAAGACTCTCGACGTAGCTCATTTTGCAGGTGCCTTCATACGCCGGCGTCGCGATACAGACTGATCTCGGAAAATTGTGCGCTTCTCGCATTGGGTTCATTCCATAGCTGGCCCTGCCGCAGCGAACTGTCAGCACGGGCAAAAATCGATGTCTTGGATTATCTGCAAACTTCTTGCACAGCGAATTCGGAATTGGTCGAATCTTGCGCGCAGACCGTGCACTTGCCGTGCAAATGAAAAAAGGCGAACTCGCATGCGAGTTCGCCTTTTGTGACCGCGGTTACCCGAAAAGGGTTATCGCGCCATCATCAGCATATGCACGTTATGCATGACCCAAACCGTGCCGACGATGAGAATCAGCGACATCAGAATGGTGTAAGCGAACGACAGGACATGCCAGCGCTGCCCCTTCGACGCGTTCACGTGCAGGAAGAAGACCACATGCACGATCATCTGCACCGCGGCGAGCACCGCCAGCGCGACGATTCCGGCTTCGCCCTTGAACGCGCCCGACGTCGCGGCCCAGAACGACGCGACCGTCAACACGACAGCCAGCAGGAAGCCGATGAGATAGCCGCCCACGGTGACATGCGGAAAATCGCTTGAGTTGCTATGCGTATGAGCCATCAGACGACGCTCCCGAGATAAACGAAGGAAAACACGCAAATCCAGACGATGTCCAGAAAGTGCCAGAAGAGGCTCAGGCATGCGAGCCGGCGCAGTTCGCGCTCGTTCATCTCCGGATTGCTCACGATCTGAATGGCGAGCACGACGAGCCAGACGAGGCCGATCGTCACGTGCAGACCGTGCGTGCCGACGAGCGTGAAGAACGCCGACCAGAACGCGCTGCGTTGCGGACCCGCGCCTTCGGCGATCAGATGCGCGAATTCATGCACTTCCAGCCACAGAAAGCCCGCGCCCAGCACGAACGTGACGAAGAGCCACGCGAGCACCGCGCCCGACTTTCTGCGCGTGGCCGAAATCATCGCGAGACCGAAGGTCAGGCTGCTCGTGAGCAGGAGCCCGGTTTCGTACGCGACGTCCGTCAGATTGAAAAGATCCTTGCCCGTAGGACCGCCGGCGGTCTGCATCGCGAACATCGCGAAAGTCGCGAAGAGGGACGCGAACAGCACGCAGTCGGTCATCAGGTAGGCCCAGAAGCCGAACACCGAATGCGACTGGTGCTCGTGCTCATGGTCGTGCGCATGCTGCGCGGAAAGAGTCGTTTGCGACATTTACAGCACCTCCAGTTCCAGATCGCGTTCCGCGCCGGCCTTGACGGGCGGCCTCGGCGCATTCGGCTCTTCGATCGATTTCACCGTCGCGGCCGGAATGATGAAGCCGGCGTTGTCGCGGAAGCTGTGACCGATCACCGTCGCCACCACGCCCACGAAGCCTGCGATGGCCAGCCACCAGATATGCCAGATTCCGGCGAAACCGATCGCCAGCGAGAACAGGCCGATCACCAGACCCGCGCTCGTGTTCGACGGCATGTGAATGTCGCGATACGGACGGGCATCGACGCGACGCGTTTCTTTCGCGTCGGCGAAATCGTCGAGCGCGCGGACAGCGGGCGTGCGCGCGAAGTTGTAGACCGGCGGCGGCGAGCTGATCGTCCATTCGAGCGTGCGGCCGTCCCACGGATCGCCGGTGACGTCGCGATAAGCCGGCTGATTGCGACGGATCACGCTCAGCACGATCTGCGCGACCTGGAACACGACGCCCAGCGCGATGATCCCCACGCCCACAGCGGCGACGATGAAATACGGCTGCCATGCCGGGTCGTCGTAGTGATTCAGGCGGCGCGTCGCGCCCATGAAGCCGAGGATATAGATCGGCACGAACGCGACGAAGAAGCCCACGAACCAGCAGGCGAACGCGTTGCGGCCGAGCTTTTCGTCGAGCTTGAAGCCGAACACCTTCGGCCACCAGTACTGCACGCCCGCGAAGTACCCGAACACCACGCCGCCGATGATCGCGTTATGGAAGTGGGCGATCAGGAACAGCGAGTTGTGCAGTACGAAGTCCGCGCCGGGGATGGCCAGCATCACGCCGGTCATGCCGCCGAGCGTGAAGGTGATGACGAAGCCGATGGTCCACAGCACCGGCGTGGTGAGTTGCACGCGACCGCGATACATCGTGAAGAGCCAGTTGAAGATCTTCACGCCGGTCGGGATGGAGATGATCATCGTCATAATGCCGAAGAATGCATTGACGTTCGCGCCCGAGCCCATCGTGAAGAAGTGGTGCAGCCACACGAGGAAGGAGAGCACCATGATGCAGCACGTTGCCCAGACCATGGTCTTGTAGCCGAACAGCGGCTTCTTCGAGAACGTCGCGACCACTTCCGAATAAATGCCGAACGCGGGCAGAACCAGAATGTAGACCTCGGGGTGACCCCAGGCCCAGATCAGGTTCAGATAGACCATCGGGTTGCCGCCGCCGTCGTTCGTGAAGAAGTGCATGCCGAGATAGCGATCGAGGCCGAGCAGCGCGAGCGCGACGGTCAGGATCGGGAACGTCGCCATGATCAGCACGTTCGAGCAGAACGCCGTCCACGTGAAGACGGGCATCTTCATCCACGTCATGCCGGGCGCGCGCATCTTCACGATGGTCACGAAGAAGTTCACGGCCGTGAGCAACGTACCGATACCGGACAACTGCAGCGCCCAGATGTAGTAGTCGACCCCGACGCCCGGATTGAACTGCGTCTCGGAGAGCGGCGGATACGCGAGCCAGCCGGTGGTCGAGAACTCGCCGATGAACAGCGACAGGTTGACCAGAATGGCGGCCACGGCCGTCATCCAGAACGAGAGCGAGTTGATGAACGGGAACGCCACGTCGCGCGCGCCGATCTGCAGAGGCACGACGAGGTTGAAGAACGCGACCAGCAGCGCCATGGCCATGAAGAAGATCATGATGGTGCCGTGCGCCGAGAAGATCTGGTCGAAGTGATGCGGCGGCAGATAGCCCGGCGAGTCGAGCGCGATGGCCTGCTGCAGACGCATCATGACGGCGTCCGCGAAGCCGCGCACGAGCATGAGCCCGGCCACGACGAGATACATGACACCGATGCGCTTGTGATCGACCGAAGTCAGATACTCGCGCCAGAGCCAGCCCCACTTGCCGAGTTTGGTGATAAGGGCGACCGTACCGAGCGCGATGATCGCCATGAAGACCGTCGCCCCCATGATGATGGGTTCGTGGTACGGGATCGCCTCGAGCGTTAGTTTGCCGAACATTGGCTTACCCCTTGGTTACGCAATTTTCGCCATTCACATCGAAACGGCCGTAGTTGTATTTGGCGACGATGTTGTTGAAGAGCTTTGGATCGACGGTCGAGAAGTAGCGCACGGCGACCTTCTCGCTCGGACGGGCGACGCCCGCGTAGACGTTCATGTTGAGATCTTCGGGCGCGCCCTTGACCCTTTTCAGCCATGCGTCGAAGTCGGCGGGAGACAGGGCGAGCGCGCGGAACTTCATGTCGGAGAAACCGGCGCCGCTGTAGTTGGCCGAGATCCCCGCGTAGTCGCCGACGTGATCGGCTTGCAGGTGCAGGCGCGTCTGCATGCCGGCCATCGCGTAGATCTGGCCGCCGAGTTGCGGGATGAAGAACGAGTTCATCACCGAATCCGACGTGATGCGGAAGTTCACCGGCGTGCCCACCGGAAACGCCAGTTGGTTCACCGACGCGACGCCGAGATCCGGATAGATGAACAGCCACTTCCAGTCGAGCGCGACGACTTCGACGTTGATCGGCTTGACCTGGGATTCGAGCGGCTTGTACGGATCGAGCTCGTGCGTGGTTTTCCACGTGAGGATGCCGAGGTACAGGATGATGATCGCCGGAATGGCCCAGACCACGATTTCAATGGCCGTGGAATGCGTCCATTTCGGCGCGTAGGTGGCCTTCGTGTTGGACGCGCGATAGCGCCATGCGATGAACAGGGTCAGGAGGATGACCGGGATCACCACGAGCAGCATGGTGAAAGTCGCGGTGGCGATCAGCGACGCTTCCGCCTTGCCGATCATGCCTTTCGAGTCCAGGACTTCCAGTTTGCATCCCGAGAGACATACGCTGGCTATCAACCCCGATAACAATGGCACTGCTAAACGTTGGGTATTTTCATTCATTGCATTCGCTGGTTTCTATGATCGAAGCGTCCCGGAAGAACGCCGTTGCACGGCGTTGCGCCGCGTCAGGATCATGCCACGCGCGATTTTTCGCGATGGTGCGAATGTTTGGAATTTTGTTTCAGATCAAGCTCGTGCGACAGGGTGTCGCGCGCGGTGGCGCTTTTGCAACTCGATCTGAAGAGGAGACGGAAGTCACAACGAAGCAATGTCGTCGCGACT
Source organism: Caballeronia peredens (assembly GCA_001544595.2). GTDB lineage: Bacteria > Pseudomonadota > Gammaproteobacteria > Burkholderiales > Burkholderiaceae > Caballeronia > Caballeronia peredens. The sequence continues at coordinate 34,462 of FCOH02000010.1, forward strand.
GTCATAAAGCGTTGATCAGAGCGCGCGTTCGAGCCTCACCGCGAGGCGTTGCAGGACCGGCAGGAAGTCGCGCGTCATCGCTTCGACGCTCACGCGTGCCGACGACACGCTCACGCTCACCGCCGCCTCGACGCCGCCCAGACGGTTCCTCACCGGCACGGCCATCGCGCGCATGCCGAGTTCGAGCTCTTCGTCGCTGATGGCGTAGCCGTCTGCCTGCGCGCGATGGATGGCGGCGATCACGTCCTCGGGGTCGCTGATCGTGCGCGACGTGAGTTTGCGAAGCGGCAATGCAGAGATGTGCCGCACGATTTCGCCGTCCGACTTGTGCGACAGCAGCACGCGGCCCGTCGCCGAGCAGTACGCGGGAAAGCGGCCGCCGAGTTTCGCGCCCGTCGAGACGATGCGGATCGCCTCCGCGCGCCCGACGAACACCGAGTGGCCTTCGTCCAGCACGGCGAGCGAGACGGACTCCTGCAACTCGTCGCGCGCGGCGGCGAGCAGCGGCTGCGCGATCTGCGCCAGCGACGACGTGCTCAGATAAGCGCCGCCCAGGCGCAGCATGCGCGGCAGCGGCGTGAAGAACTTGCCGTCGTGCGACAGATAGCCGAGATCGACGAGCGTGAGCAGACAACGGCGCGCGGCGGGACGCGTGACGTCCGCGAGACGCGCGGCCTCCGCCACGGTCATGCGTACGGTGGTCGTGCTGAATGCCTCGATGATCGCGAGCCCCTTTGCAAGGCCGCCCATTCCCTCGCGCGCACGCGGTTCCGACGCTTCTTCAGCGACCAATTCGGACTCGACGACAGACGCGGGCGCGCCGTCCTCGCCGTTGACAGGCAATTTGACGGATGTCATGATGGTTCTATATTCGAACAATGTACGGTATTCGAACATGTCGGCGGCGCGGTGTCAAGCGCCGCGCGAGACGAAAGCAGCGAATGCCGTCGCGAGATATCGAGAACCCGAAGGAGAACGACTTGAACATCATCCCCATCAAACCGGCGCCGCGCGCGGATCTGACCTGGCCCGAGGAAGGCCTGACTCGCGTGCCGTATCCGGTCTTTCAGAGCAAGGACGTCTACGCCGACGAACAGGACAACATCTTTCGCGGCGCGAACTGGAACTTCCTGTGCCTGGAAGTCGAGTTGCCGAATCCGGGCGATTTCCGCGCGACGTTCGTCGGCGACACGCCGGTGGTCGTCACCCGCGATACGGACGGCGAGCTGTACGCGTTCGAGAACCGCTGCGCGCATCGCGGCGCGCTCGTGTGTCTCGAAGACCAGGGCAACACGAAGGACTTCAGCTGCGTGTATCACGCGTGGACGTACAACCTTCAGGGTGACCTGCAGGGCGTCGCGTTCAAGGACGGCATCAACGGAAAGGGCGGCATGAAGCCCGACTTCTGCATGGAAGATCACGGCCTGCGCAAGCTGCGCGTCGAGACGCTGCACGGACTCGTGTTCGGCAGCTATTCCGATGACGTCGCCCCGCTCGACGAATATCTCGGCGAAGAAATCGTCGCGCGCATCGCGCGTGTGCTGGAAGGGCGCAAGCCAGTCGTGCTCGGCCGCTTCACGCAGATGCTGCCGAACAACTGGAAGCTTTATGTGGAGAACGTGAAGGACTCGTATCACGCGAGCATCCTGCATCTGTTCTTCACGACGTTTCAGCTGAACCGGCTCTCGCAACGCGGCGGAATCATCGTCGATCCGAGCGGCGCGCATCACGTCAGCTATTCCGCGGTGGATCACGCGCAAGAGACTTCGTCGAAAGATTATTCGCAGCAGAACATCCGCTCGGAAAGCGGCCATCGGCTGGAAGACACATCTGTGCTCAAAGGCACCGACGAATTCGGCGACGGCATCACGCTGCAGATCCTTTCCGTCTTCCCCGGCTTCGTGCTGCAACAGATTCAGAACGCGATCGCGGTGCGTCAGATCCTGCCGCGCGGCACGGAGGAAACCGAACTGAACTGGACCTATCTCGGCTTCGACGACGACACGCCCGAGTTGCGCGAAATGCGTCTGCGGCAAGCCAATCTCGTCGGCCCGGCAGGTTATGTGTCGATGGAAGACGGCTGCGTCGGCGGCTTCGTGCAGCGCGGCATCGAAGGCGCGCAGAGCGCGTGCTCGGTGATCGAGATGGGCGGCGACACCGCCGAGAGCAGCGAGAGCCGCGTGACGGAAGCATCGATTCGCGGCTTCTGGAAGGCATATCGCCACGCAATGAACTATTGAGCACGACGGGGACCAGCATCATGCAAGACACTTTCCAGCTGATCGCGCGGGCGCAGGCGGAGTACGCGCGCTGCATCGACGACGGCGACCTCGCGCAATGGCCGGACTTCTTCGTCGGCGAATGCGTGTACAAGGTGACGACCGCGGAAAATCACAAGCGCGGTCTCGAAGCGGGACTGATCTACGCCGCATCGCGCGGCATGCTGGTGGACCGCATCGCGTCGCTGCGCGATGCGAACATCTACGAGCGCCACGCGTACCGGCATTTGCTCGGGCAGCCGTATATCGTGTCCGAGAGCGGCGACGAGGTGCGCTGCGAGACGTCGTTCATGGTCGCGCGCATCATGCGCGACGGCACGACGAGTCTCTTCGTCACAGGCCGCTATCTCGACGTCTACGTGCGCCACGAGCCAAGCGTGAAGCTGCGCGAGCGCATCGCCGTGTGCGACAGCTCGCGTATCGATACGCTGCTCGCGCTGCCGCTATGACGCGCGCTGCTTCCGTGATTGCGCTCGCCATCGGCGACCCGAACGGCATCGGGCCCGAGATCGCCGTGAAAGCGGCGGCGTGGCTCGCCGTGCACGACGGTCCGCGCGCACTGCTTGTCGGCGATACGCATGTGATCCGTTGGTATGCGCAGCGTTGCGCGCCCTCGTTCGATGTGCGCGAAGTCCCGGCAGATGCGTTGCCCGCGCGCACGCCCGCCGCGCTCGATGTGCTCGACGTCATGGCGCTGCCCGTCGATTCGTTCAGGCCCGGCGAAGTCGGCGCGGCCGCGGGCGCCGCCACGCTCGCCTACGTGCGCGCCGCGCTCGACGTCGCACGTGCGGGCCGGGCGGATGCCGTGATCGCGTGTCCGCATTCGGAGACTGCGATCAACGCGTCCGGCACGCCGTTCGCGGGCTATCCCGGCTATGTCGCGAGACATCTGGGCCTCGCTCCCGACGATGTCTATCTGCTGCTGATGGGCGGCGGCTTGCGCATCGTTCACACGACGCTGCACGAAGGACTCGCAGGCGCGCTCGCGCGTCTCACGCCGAAGCAGGTCGAAGGTGCGGCGCGCGCGGCGGTCCGCGCGATGAACGCGATGGGCGTCGAGCGCCCGCGCATCGGCGTGATGGGCATCAATCCGCATGCGGGCGAAGGCGGGCTGTTCGGGCGCGAAGACATCGACGTCACCGAGCCTGCCGTCGCCACGCTGCGCGCTGAAGGCATCGACGTGATCGGCCCGCTCGGCGCGGACCTGCTGCTCATGCGCGAAGACATCGACGTGTTCGTCGCGATGTATCACGACCAGGGCCACATTCCGGTGAAGCTGCGCGCGGGACGTCATTCCGCGGCCATGTCGATTGGCGGCGATGTCGTGTTTTCCAGCGTCGGGCATGGCAGCGGTTTCGATATCGCCGGGCAGTTCGTCGCGGATCCGTCGCCGCTGCTCGGCGCGATCGCGCTCGTGACGCGCGGCGAATCGCCCGTCGCGCCGGATAAAGCCTGAAAGGAGTGTTCGTGACTTATCAGATCAACGTCGCCGCGAGCGACTTGAGTTTCGACTGCAACGACGGCGAAAGCGTGCTCGATGCCGCCGAACGCGCGGGCTTCGCGCTGCCGTATTCGTGCCGCAAGGGCGTGTGCGCGGAGTGCGAGGGCGGCGTGGTGAACGCGGATGGCGTCACCGAAAAAGCGCTGCTGTGCTGCATACGGCCGCGTGCGGACATCACGATCGTGCCGCGCAAGATCGAGAAGCGCGAGCGTGTCGTGCGCAAGAAGCTCGATGCGTCCGTGTTCCGCATCACGCAGGCCGCGCCCGATGTGACCGTGCTGCAACTGCGTCTGCCGACCGGCGTGCGCGCGAAGTTTCGTGCGGGTCAATACCTGCAGATTCATCTCGACGAACACACGGTCCGCAACTATTCGATGGCCAATCCGCCGCATCAGAGCGACAGCGTGCATCTGCATGTGCGTCATGTTCCGGGCGGGCGCTTCTCGGACGGCGCGCTGAAGGAACTCGCGGTCGGCAAGAAGTTGCGTATCGAACTACCTTACGGCGAGTTCTTTTTCCGCGATGAATCGGAGAAACCGGTGATCCTCGTCGCAACGGGGACGGGTTTCGCGCCGGTGAAATCCATCGTCGAGGATGCGATCAGGCGCAAGCTCGCGCGTCCGCTGAAGCTGTACTGGGGCGCGCGCCGCAGGCAGGACCTGTATCTCGCCGATCTCGCGCAGAAATGGCACGACGAGGGTCACGTCGAATTCATTCCCGTGCTGTCCGATCCGGACGGCGACTGGACGGGCCGCACGGGACTCGTGCATCGCGCGGTGCTGGCGGATCATGCGGCGCTGGACGCGCATCAGGTCTATGCGTGCGGCAACCCGGCGATGACGAGCGCCGCCCGCGATGAATTCACGCGCGCGGGCCTGCCCGAAGACGAGTTCTTCTGCGACGCATTCGTGCAGACCGACGCACTCGAACCGGTCGCGTAGCGCTCGCCTCAACCGACATTCGAATAACAAGCGAACGGAGACAATAAAGTGGGATCCCCAGGCATCAACGTTTCGGACATCATCGAACGGCAAAGCATCAACGGACGGCAATATCTGATCGTGCTGCTGTGCGCGCTCCTGATGTTTCTCGACGGCTTCGACACTCAGGCCGTGAGCTACATCGTGCCGGTGCTCGCCAAAAGCTGGCACTTGCCCCGCGAGATTCTCGGCTCGATCTTCTCGGCGGCGCTCGTCGGCCTGATGTTCGGCTATCTCGCGATTTCGCCGCTTTCCGGTCGTTTCGGCCATAAACGCATGATGGTGTTCAGCACCATATTCTTCGCGATCTTCACGTTGCTCACGGTGTTCGCGACCAACGTGACGGAACTGATCGGCCTGCGCTTTCTGACGGGCATCGGGCTCGGCGCGGCGGCGCCCAGCGCGGTCGCGTTGACGTGCGAATTCGCGCCGAAGCGCGTGCGCTCGACCTTCGTGCTGCTCGTGTATTGCGGCTTTTCGCTGGGTTTCGTGGTGGCCGGCTTCATGTCGGGCGTGCTGTTGCCCGCGTTCGGCTGGCAATCGCTGATGCTCGCGGGCGCAGTCGCGCCGCTCGCGCTCGCGGTGCCGCTCGCGGTCATGCTGCCCGAGTCGCTCGCGTTCCTGAAGAAGCGTCCGCAAGCCGACGAGCGCATCCGCAAGCTGGTGCTGAAGATCTTTCCGGACGCGCCGATTCCGGAAGGCAGCCACTTCATACTCGAAGACGAAGCCGAATCGCGCGCGAGCGTCGCCGCGCTGTTTCGCGGACGCACGTCGGCGGGAACGCTGCTTCTGTGGGGCGTGTTCTTCCTGAATCTCGCGGAGTTCTATTTCCTGCAAAGCTGGCTGCCGACGATGCTCACCGGCCTCAACTATCCCGCGGCGACGGTCGTCTGGGTCACCGCACTGCCGACGATTGCAGGCGTCATCTCCGCTGTGCCGCTCGGTCTCGCGATGGACCGCGTCGGTCCTTACGTCACGCTGACCGTGATGTATGCGGCCGGTTGCCTGTTCATGTTCATGGTGGCGTCGACCTTCGCCGCGCCGGTGTGGCTGCTGATGATCGCCGTGTTCTGCGCGGGCTTCTGCATCAGCGGCGGACAGAAGAGCGTGATCGCGCTCGCGGCCATCTACTATCCGTCGAACCTGCGCTCGACCGGTGTGGGCTGGGCGCTGGGCATCGGCCGCCTGGGCGGGATCGCGGGTCCGCTGATCGTCGGCGTGATGTATTCCGCGCACTGGACGCCGGCCGAAGTGTTTCGCGCCGCCGCGTTGCCGGTGCTGCTCGCGGGCCTCGGCGTGTTCCTGATGGGACGCTTGTCGGGATCGCATGAACGCGTCGCGGCGACGCGCGTGCCGGGCTGAGACTTTTTATTTCGCTCGACAGAACGCCTGCCGTGCCAGCCCTTCATCGGTATTTTCCGCAGGTTTATTTGCTTAGATACCTAAGCTTATGATGGCCTTCATCCGATGAAACTCAGTCGATCACTTCGAGGAGGGGCCGCGCTTGGAACTGACATTCGATGCGATGAAAGCAGCCATATCGCGTTCCACGCGGTTCGATACGAAGTGGCTCGTGATCGGCGGCGCGGTCGCCGTCACGGGCGTGCTCGCGCTGATTCCGCTCGTGTTCCTGTTCTGGCAGAGCTTCTTTACGCCGCAGGTCGCCGATAGTCCCGCGGTCTTTACGTTCGGCAACTACAAGCTCGCGTACGGCAGTCCGGAAACGCTGCGCACGCTGTTCAATTCGCTCAAGTTCGCTTTCGGCGCGGCGTGCGTGTCGTTCTCGATCGGCACGGTGCTCGCGTGGATCATCGAACGCACGGACACGCCGTTCCGCAAGTTCTTCTATGCGATCACGATCGTGCCGCTGATCGTGCCGAGCATTCTCTTCACGATCGCGTGGATCTTTCTCGCAAGCCCGAAGATCGGCGTGCTCAATGTCGCGCTCGGCTCGCTCTTCGGCGTGACGAAGCCGGTCTTCAACATCTACAGCATGAGCGGCATGATCTGGGTGGACGGCCTGCATTATTCGACGATGGCCTTCCTCCTGATGTCCGCCGCCTTTCGCGGCATGGACCCGTCGCTGGAGGAATCGTCGCTGATGAGCGGCGCGGGCATCGCGCGCACGATGTGGCGCATCACGCTGCGCCTCGCGTTTCCGGCCATCGTCTCGACGCTTCTGATTCTCTTCGTGCGTGCGCTCGAATCGTTCGAAGTGCCCGCGCTGATCGGCTTGCCGGTGAAGCTGCAGGTGTTCACGTCGTCGATCTATGAGGCGATCGAACAGTATCCGAGTCAGATCGGTCTCGCGTCGTCGTATTCGATGCTGCTGCTCGTGATCACGTCGGTCGGGCTCTATCTGCAATCGCGCGTGTCGTCCGGCGGCGGCAAGTATTCGACGATGAGCGGCAAGGGCTTCCGCCCGCGCGTCGTGGAGATCGGCAAGTGGCGTTATCTGACGGCCGGCGTGTTCATCGTCTACTTCCTGCTGATCGTGGCGTTGCCGTTCGCGGTGCTGCTGTGGTCGTCGCTGCAGAAGTATTACCGCACGCCGTCGCTCTCGGCGCTGCATCATCTTTCGTTCGACGCCTACCGCTACATCCTGCATCTCTCGACGCTCAGACACGCGGTGCTCAACAGCCTGCTGCTGTCGTTCGGCTGCGCGACCGCGGTCATGCTGCTGTCCGCGGTGATCTGCTGGATCGTCATCAAGACGAAGCTGCCGGGCCGCTGGTTCCTCGACAACCTCGCATCGCTGCCGCTCGTGTTTCCGGGGCTCGTGCTCGGCCTGTCGTTCATGATCGTGTCGCTCAAGGTCGATATCGGCATCTACGGCACGTTGTGGATTCTGCTGATCGCGTACATCACGCGCTTCATGCCGTACGGCATGCGCTACACGACGACATCGATGGTGCAGATCCACAAGGAACTCGAAGAGTCGGCGGCGATGAGTTGCGCAAGCTGGAACGCGACGTTCTTCCGTATCGTGCTGCCGCTTCTGAAGCCGGGCCTTCTGGCCGGCTGGATCTACGTGATGATCGTGTCGATCCGCGAGTTGTCGAGTTCGATTCTGCTCTATAGCCCCGGCTCGGAGACGGTGTCCATCGTGATCTGGGAACTGTGGCAGAACGGGCAATACGTGGAACTCAGCGCGCTTTCGGTGATGCTCGTGCTCGCGTTGCTCGCGCTCGTCATGTTGCTTCAATGGATCGGCGGGAAGTTCGGCGTGAAAGCGAATCACGGCTGACGATAAAGATATCGGAGACGAAGGTGCTGAACGTACAAGGTCTGAACACCGAATATGTCGATGGCAACAACGTGCGCGTGCGCGCGGCCCGCGACGTTTCGTTCGATGTGCCCGAGGGCAAGCTCTTTACGCTGCTCGGCCCGAGCGGCTGCGGCAAGACGACGACGCTGCGGTCCATCGCGGGGCTCGAACGTCCGGTCGGCGGCTCGATTTCCGTGAACGGCGTGACCGTGTTCTCCGCGCGCGACGAAACCTTCGTGCCGCCGAATCGCCGCAAGTTCGGCATGGTGTTTCAGTCGTATGCGATCTGGCCGCATATGACGGTGTTCCGCAACGCGAGCTTTCCGCTCGAAGTGGGCGAGAAGAAATACTCGAAGCGCGAAATCGAAGAGAAGGTCATGCGTGTGCTGACGGCGGTGGGCCTCGATCACGTCGCGGACCGCGAGGCGACGCGCATGTCGGGCGGCCAGCAGCAACGTCTCGCGCTGGCGCGCGCGCTCGTGATGGAACCGAAGCTGCTGCTGCTCGACGAACCGCTCTCGAATCTCGATGCGAAACTGCGCGACAAGATGCGCTTCGAACTGAAGCGCATGCAACGCGAACTGCGCATCACGACGATCTACGTGACGCACGATCAGGAAGAAGCGCTCGCGCTGTCGCACGAGATTGCGGTGATGAAGGACGGACAGATCGTGCAGAAAGCCGCGCCGCGCACGATCTACGATCTGCCGAACTGCAAGTTCGTCGCGGACTTCGTGGGCTCGACCAATTTCATCGATGGTCGCGTGCGCGATTGCGAGGACGACGCGGGTCTCGTGTTGATCGAATCGTCGATTGGTCCCATCGCGGTGGCCAATGCGGTGTCTTGCCGCCCCGGTGACGAAGTGGTCATTTCCGCGCGTCCGGAAAACGTGATGGTCCACGAGACGCTCGACGGCGTGAGCGGACGCAACGTCTTCACCGGCACGGTCGCGGCCAAAGTGTTTCTCGGGGAAACGCTGGATTTTCAGATCAGAGTCGGCGAGCAGATCGTGCTGGCGCGCGTGCATCCGTCGCACAAGACGCCGGTCGGGGAAACCATCCACTTTTCGATCGATCCGGCGAGCTGTATCGCGCTGGATTCGCAGAAGGCGTGAAACGAAAGCGAAACCACGCGCAACCAGACGAACTACGCCGCATTGACTAGCGACACTTTGTCGCCAGGACCGTCACATCTCATCTGTCGACCGACGCGCGCGCAACGCGCGTGTTCGGCGGCAGCACCCTTGTTTTCACGATCTGCGTTGCCATGTGGAAGCGCTGTCGCCTATACGCGAGCATGCGGAGGCGCGGCGCGGTCTCGTGACGATCGTCAATGATCGCGATCTAAGCCTCCTTGTTCAGGATGATAGTCAGGGCTACGATCCCGAAGTAGTGTCCGCTCTGACGGAGACGCATGTCGGTTTTCGTATCACGCGCTGTTCCGCTCTGGTGTGCATGCGCTATTGGTATCGAAGGCACCAAGCGCCTGAAGTGGAATCGACCGGACATGAAGCGGCTCGCGCAAGACATGGTGCTGTCTGCTCAAGAGCATCGAAACAGACACGCTCGTCAGCACCATCCGCAAGGCGGGGACGGGTCAGCCCGTCATCGCGGACGACATGACGGTCAAGCTCATCGCGCGCCTGCGCGCCCCGAAGACCGCCCCTGCTCCGGCGCCGTCGGCCGATCCGCTCACCACACGCGAGCGCAACATCCTGCGCAAGCTCGATCTCACGAGCCGCGTGCAGGTCGCGGTCTACGCGGCCGGTCACGATGCCCAGCGCAACGGCGCGCACGCAACATCTCAAGAGTCCACTCAATGAACGCTTATCAAGCTCAGACCGAATCTCCCCCTACTTCTCCGGCTCATGCCTTCGCTCCGCTCACGATCCGCGGCCGCAGCCTCCTGCCGATCGTGCAGGGTGGCATGGGCGTCGGCGTGTCGGCGCATCGGCTGGCGGGAAGCGTCGCGCGCGAAGGCGCGATGGGCACGATCGCGAGCATCGACTTGCGTCATCATCACGAAGACCTGCTCGCGATGTGCCGCGAAGACCACTCGCGCGCGACGCTCGAACGCGCGAACCTCATCGCGCTCGCGCGCGAAATAGAAGCTGCACGCGCGTTGTCGCAAGGGCGCGGCATGATCGCCGTCAACGTGATGAAGGCCGTGAGCGCGCACGCAGATTACGTGCGCGTCGCGTGCGAGCAGGGCGCCGACGCCATCGTCATGGGCGCGGGTCTGCCCCTCGACTTGCCGGATCTCACGCAAGGCTGCGACATCGCGCTGATTCCCATTCTCTCCGACAGCCGGGGCGTCACGCTCGTGCTCAAGAAGTGGATGAAGAAAGGCCGCTTGCCCGATGCGATCGTGATCGAACATCCGGCGCACGCGGGCGGCCATCTCGGCGTGACGGACGTCGCCGAAATGGACAACGAGCGCTTCGGTTTCGAGCGCGTGCTGTCGGAACTCGACTCATCGTTCGCGGCGCTCGGCCTGGCGCGCTCCGATGTGCCCGTGATCGTCGCGGGCGGCATCAATAGTCACGACGACGTGCGCAAGTGGCTCACGGCCGGCGCGAATGGCGTGCAACTCGGCACGCCGTTCGCGGTCACCGAAGAAGGCGATGCACATCCGGAGTTCAAGCGCGTGCTGGCACAAGCGCAGCCGGAAGACATCGTCGAATTCGTCAGCGTGACGGGGCTGCCCGCGCGCGCCGTCAAGACGCCGTGGCTCATGCGCTATCTGCGCAACGAGGAACGCATTCGCACGAAAATCGGCGCGCGCAAGCAGACGTGTCCGTCGGCGCTCGAATGTCTGAGTGCGTGCGGGCTGCGCGACGGCATCGAAAAATTCGGGCACTTCTGCATCGATACGCGGCTGGCGGCGGCGCTGCGCGGCGATGTCGGCAATGGCCTGTTCTTTCGCGGACGCGAAAGCCTGCCGTTCGGCGCGGCGATCCGCAGTGTCCGCGATCTGCTCGACTTGCTGCTCACGGGCGCGGTGACACGCGCGCCCGCAGGCTGCTGAAACGCGACGTTTCGCAGATTGCGTGCACGGCTAGGCGAATTCCGATTGGCGGTGCGCACGCTCCGCTTTAGTCTCGATTTCGATGGCCCGTGCGCCGCAATCGAAGGAGTAACGAGATCATGTCGAAGGCTTTTCCTCTGAACCCGAAGCATCCGGAACGCAATTGCTGGGGCTGCGATCACTATTGCGGCACCGACGGCATGCGCTGCGGCAACGGGTCGAGCCGCACGCAGCATCCGGCGGAACTGCTCGGCGAAGACTGGTACGAACAGGGCGATTGGGGACTCGATATCGTCGAGAATGCCAAGTCGATTCAGCCTGGCGCCGTCAAGGGAAAGTGAGCGCGGCGTCGCGCATCGAGGCGCGTAACGCAGCATTGCATTTGCGCCATTCGGCTTTCGTCAAGTTCCGAGCAGTGCGGATCCATCGGCCGACTAGAATTCGTGCATCTTAAAGACCGCGCACCGCTCATCATGCCGACCCGCCTCGAATTCCAGACACCCGAAGGGCGCATGTCTCTGCCAATCAGAGACGTGCAATTCATGGCCTATGACGCAGGCGAACTCGCCATGCGATCGATGCGCGACTTCGTCGAACGCATGCACATGATCGGCTTCGGCGATCTCGCCGAAGACTATGCGCGGCAACTCGCGCAGAACAAAGTGTCGATCATGGAGCTTCGCGAGGCGCGCGAGGACGCGGAAGCCTTGCTCGCGAGCAAGGAAGAATGCAGGGTGATCGCGGACTCGATCTCGCCTCGTCTGGAACAGTTACGCGAGGTCATCACGCGCACGCAGGTCGAAATGCGCGCAAGCATCGAGCGGCTGGCCGCGTTGTCCGCCGCATGCGATCGTGCGTTACGGCAGATTCCGGGCTACCGGCCGCCCGAGCGCTGGTCGTGTTGATCGCGTCGATCGCGTCGACCTTTAACCGCCCGAATACTTCCGCAGCAGCGCGTTCACGTCGATGCGCTGCCCTTGCAACACCAGAAGACGCGCATGCAGCACCAGATTTTCCAGCACGAGCAGGGCGGTCGTGAGCATGTACGTGAGGTTGACATCGCCGGGATTGAGCCCGCTCGCCTGCAGCTTCCGATGTTTGTCGACGAGCGCGGTCATGACGAGGCTGCGCAATTCGGGTTCGCCGAAAGGAAGATCGCCGTAATCGACGGGATCTTCCCGTTCCAGTTCCGCGAGCATGCCCGTCAATTCGCTGATGGTCACTTCCATGGCTTCTCCGGCTAGAGGACTGCGTGGACGGTGAACAGCGTCTTCATGTTGCCACGCCTGCGCGCAAAATAAAACGACCCGACGCATCGTTGCAGGTCGCGGCGTAGACTCGAAGAGATCGGAGAGCACGCAAAACGAGACCCGCTATGGCGAAGCGCACCCCGGAACCGTGGTATCACCCGCCGCAGGAAGAGGTCTGCGCATTGTGCGGGCGTCCGGTGCCGCCGGCGGAACGTGACTTGCATCATATGGTGCCGAAATCGCAGGGCGGCAGGCAGACGGCGATGCTGCATCGCATCTGCCATCGGCAATTGCATGCGCTCTTCACCGAGAAGGAGCTGGCGCAACGCTATGCCACCGTCGAAGCCTTGCTCGCGCACGAGGCAGTGCGCAGTTTCGTCGAATGGGTGAGAACCAAGCCGAACGGGTTTTATCAGCGGACGCGGCGCGCGCGTTCACGCTGACGTGGCCTGCTCCCGCGCACACGATGCCTCCTGCCGATAAGCCGTCATGCCGAAGCGCTGCAAGATGAAGTTTTCGACGACGAGAAAGAGATCCGCTTCCCGCGGCCGCGTGCCCCAGCGGCTGTTGCCCGCCACCGACGCCACCGCGAACCACGAATGCGGCGGAAACATTTCGACGCGCAACATGCCGCGCTCGAAAATCCTGAGACGCCCCGTATCGATGTGAAACTCGGCGCTGACCGCGCCGCCCGGCATGTCGATGCTCGCCGTGATTGCCTTCGCCTTCATGGTCTCGCTCTCTCAGTGTGTCGGCGCCGGGACGTCGCGTGCCGCTCGGACGCCCGCCGATCGAATGGTTCGTGAGCAGGCGCCGGGCGCGCGAGCCGCCCGGCGCCGCGCGAAAAGAGTCGTCGTCTCCGCGCGCATGACTACCTTAAGTCGTGCGCCGTCATCGAACAATCCCGATTAAGTAGGGAGTGGACGGTAGGGCTCACGATTGTCAATTTCTCCAGCGACGCGAAAAGCGCCGCGCCGTTTCTGCAATAAATGACCTATAGGCATACAGTATTGGCGTTGCACGTCGCCGCCGAAACATCGGCGCGATCGGCAAGTCATCTGCAACATGTGCGGTGCATGACGGCGACCGTTCGCTGCCGCACATAGACCAACATTCGGCACGTCTCATCGGCGGCTCTTTTCCATCGCGAGAAGGCGCCTGTCCGTTCACAAAAGATTCAAATCAAAAGAGGGAAGCAAATCATGCTGAAAGCCTATTCCTATGCGGCATCCGCAACCGACAAACCGCTCGGCCCGTTCGAAATCCAGCGCCGCGACGTGGGTCCGAACGACGTGCGCATCGACGTTCTGTTCTGCGGCGTGTGTCACTCCGACCTGCACATGGCGAGAAACGAATGGGGCGGCACGAACTATCCGGTCGTGCCGGGACACGAGATCGTCGGGCGCGTCGTCGAGGTCGGCTCGGATGTGACGAAGTTCAAGGCGGGCGATCTCGCGGGCGTCGGCTGCATGGTCGATTCCTGTCGCGTGTGCGATGCCTGCCAGGAAGGACTCGAACAGTTCTGCGACGGTCCGGACAGCTTCATCCAGACCTACAACTCGCCGGACCGGAAATCGGGCGGCGTGACCTATGGCGGCTATTCGACGGCCATGGTCGTCGACGAAGCATTCGTCCTGCGCGTTCCCGAGAACCTCGAACTCGCGGCCGTCGCACCGTTGCTGTGCGCGGGCATCACCACGTACTCGCCGCTGCGTCACTGGAACGTGCAGAAGGGGCACAAGGTGGGCGTCGTGGGTCTCGGCGGCCTGGGACACATGGGCGTAAAGCTCGCGGCCGCGATGGGCGCGCATGTCGTGCTGTTCACGACATCGCCGGGCAAGACCGAGGACGCGAAGCGTCTGGGCGCGCACGAAGTGGTGATCTCGAAAGACCCGGATCAGATGGCCGCGCACGCCAACAGCTTCGACTTCATTCTGAACACGGTGGCCGCGTCGCACGACCTCGATCAGTTCATGGTGCTGCTCAAGCGCGACGGCACGATGACGCTCGTCGGTGCGCCGGAGCATCCGCATCCGTCGCCTTCGGTGGTGAACATGATCTTCAAGCGGCGCTCGCTCGCGGGCTCGCTCATCGGCGGCATCGCGGAGACGCAGGAAATGCTCGACTTCTGCGGCGAGCACGGCATCACGTCCGACATCGAGATGATCCGCATGGATGAAATCAACACGGCTTACGAGCGCATGCTGAAGAGCGACGTGAAGTATCGCTTCGTGATCGACATGTCGACGATGGAGCGCTGAGCCGCCTCAAGCGACACAAATCCGCCGCGATAAGCGTCAGTTCTGGCTCTTCGCGGCCTTGAAGGTTTTGTGGCGCTTGTCGCGCTCTTTTGCGTAGGGCGGGCTGAGCGTCGGATCGAGCTCGCCTCGCCCGACGAGTTCGCCGCACACCGGGCACACGTTGTCCAGTCCGACTTCGTGCCCGCACTTGCGATGCACATATCGCACGGCGATTCCTTCCTTCTTCGTCTTGCACCAGGTCTCGCCCCACGCGCGCAGCGCCTGGATGACCGGATAGAACGCCTTGCCTTTTTCCGTCAGCCGGTATTCGTAGCGCAAGGGCTTCTCGTTGTACGGATGGCGCTCGATCATGCCGTCCGCTTCGAGCGATTTCAGCCGGGTCGCAAGCATTTGCGGCGTCGCCTCGGTCTGAATCTGAATCTCCTCGAACTTGCTCGTGCCCATATAAAGCTCCCGCAGCACGAGCAACGTCCACCTGTCGCCGACGATGTCCGTCGACCGCGCGACCGGACATAACGTCTTCACGGTTTTCTCACTGCGCGCCATTCCGTTGCTCCCGTATCACTATTAAATTCATAGTAACACGTTCGCGGTGCGCCGTCGCGAGCGCGGCGCACGTCGAGAGGAATCGTCGAAGTTGCTTGTGCATATGATTTTCATAGTGATATTCTGGCGCTCGGGCATCGAAGCGCGAGACGTCGCGCACACGATCCGCGCAACCAGGCGCCGGTTGCCGCGTGCCGTCCGAAACCCGAATCCTGCATACCGGAGCACTCAATGTCGAATTCTTCTTATCGCGCCGAGCACACAGGGCTGCTGCTCGTCGATCCCTACAACGATTTTCTTTCGCACGGCGGCAAACTGTTTCCGATGATCGAAACCGTCGTCAACGAAGTCGGCCTGCTCGACAACCTGCGGGCCACCGTCGATGCCGCGCGCCGCGCGGGCATTCGCGTCTTCTTCGTGCCGCACCGGCGCTGGCAGCCGGGCGACTATGAAAACTGGGAGCATCCGAATCCGACGCAACGTCTCGTGCAAAAGCGTCAGACCTTTGCCAAGGGCAGTTGGGGCGGCGAATGGCATCCCGATTTCGTGCCGCAAGCCGATGACATCGTGATTCACGAGCACTGGGCGCAAAGCGGTTTCGCCAACACGGACCTCGACTTCCAGCTGAAGCAGCACCACGTCACGCACGTCATCGCGGTCGGGCTGCTCGCGAATACCTGTATCGAATCGACCGCGCGCTTCGCGATGGAACTCGGTTATCACGTGACACTCGTGCGTGACGCGACCGCCGCGTTCTCGCAGGAATTGATGCGCGCGGCACACGATCTGAACGGGCCGACCTACGCCCACTCGATCGTATCGACCGCCGAATTGCTGGCTGCGTTGCCCGCCTGAAAGGAGCCGAACATGACACTCACCGGCAATCTGCTCATTGGAGCAACGGAATATTCGCCGACGCGCGGCACGCTGCTCGCGCTCGATCCCTCGACCGATACGACAATCGAGCCTGCATTTGCGCTCGGCGGAATCGAAGAAGTCGATCGCGCGGCGCGTCTCGCCGACGAAGCCTTCGACAGCTACAACGCCACCACATTGGCCGTGCGCGCCGCGTTTCTGGAACGCATCGCGGATGGCCTCGACGCAGCCGCGCCCGAACTCGCGCAACGCGCATCGCTCGAAACCGGCTTGCCCGCCGCACAGCTCGAAGGCGAGGCCGCGCGCGCCGCGACGCAATTCCGCCAGTTCGCGCAGGTCGTGCGTCAGGGGCGCTTCCGTCAGGCGACGATCGATCCCGCGCAACCCGAGCGGCAGCCGCGCGCGCGGATGGATCACCGGATGCAGAAGATCGCGCTCGGTCCGATCGCCGTATTCGGCGCGAGCAACTTTCCGATTTCGTATTCCGTCGCGGGTGGCGACACGGCTTCGGCGCTCGCGGCGGGCTGCCCGGTCGTCGTGAAGGCGCACAACGCGCATCCGGGCGCATCGGAAATTCAGGCACGCGTCATTCGCGAAGCCGTCGCGGCATCGGGGCTGCATGAAGGCGTCTTCTCGATGATCCGTGGCGAAGGCACGCAAGTCGGCGAAGCGCTGGTCGATCATCCGTTGATCAGCGGCGTCGCGTTTACGGGCTCCGAAGGCGGCGGCATGGCGCTTTATCGACGTGCGCAGTCGCGACCCGACCCGATTCCCGTCTTCGCGGAAATGACGAGCGTGAATCCGACGTTCGTGCTGCCCGACGCGCTCGCCGCGCGCGGCCACGTCATCGGCGATGGCTTCGCGGAGCGCATGCTCGTCAACGTCGGACAGGCGTGTCTTAAGCCCGCGATCCTGCTCGCTGTCGACGGTCCCGGCTTCGATGCGCTCAAAGCCGCGATGATCGCCCGCGTCGACGCGATGCACGCGCGCACGATGCTCACGCCCGGCATCTTCCAGGCGTACCGGCAGAACGTGGAGCGCGTGCGCGCGACAGGCGCCGCGCAGATCGCGGAAGGTGCGTCCGGCGAAGGCCGCTGGGACGGCCGCCCGGCGCTGTTCGAGGTGAGCGGCGCGCACATGCTCGAAGAACCGTCGTTGTCGGAAGAAGTGTTCGGGCCGTCCGCGCTGCTCGTCCGTGTCGCCGATGTCGAGCAACTCGTCGCCCTGGCGCGACAGTTTCGCGGCCAGCTTTCCGCGACGCTGCACGCCGACGCCGCCGATCATCCGCTCGCCGCACGCCTGTTGCCGATTCTCGAACGGCGCACGGGACGCGTGGTCATCAATGCATTCGCGCATCCGCAAGAGGTGTCGTATGCGTCGATTCACGGCGGGCCCTTTCCGGCGACCACGGACAGCCGTTTCACTTCCGTCGGCATGAGCGCGATCGAGCGCTTTCTGCGGCCGGTGTGCTATCAGGGCTTTCCGGACGCGCTTCTGCCGGAGGCGCTGCGGCACGACAATCCGCTCGGAATCTGGCGGCTGACGGACGGCGAGCCGGCCAGAACGCAGGCGTAAGCATGAGCGTGGCGGCTCAACCCGCCGTCATCGCCTCGCGCATTTTCTCCACGAAACGCGCGGTCACCGCCGGCAGCGTGCGGCCACGCTTCTTCACGAGCGCGATCGGCCGCACGAACGCCGGATGATCGATCGGCTTCACGACGAGTCCCGGCTCCGCGCGCACCTCGCGCGCGGTTTCCGGCAGGATTGTCACGCCGAGTCCGCCGCGCACCATCGCGACGGCGGTCATCATGTAGGTCGGCTCGCAGGCGATCTCCAGCGCTTCGCCGGTTTCGCTGAGCGCCGCATCGACGACCGCGCGCACGCTCGTGCCCGGCGCGGTGAGCACGAGCGGCACGCGCGCGAGATCGTCGGGCGTGACGCGGCGCTTCTTCGCCAGCGCATGCCCGCGCGGACACACCGCGACCAGCCGGTCCACGCCCGCGTGCAGCACCTCCAGCAGCGGATCGGCGACGTCGCCGCCCGTCAGGCCGATATCCGCTTCCTCGCCGCGCACGAGCGCATTCACCGTGCTCGCGACCACATCGCGAATCTCGAACGCGACGCGCGGCACCTCGCGCTTCATGCCGATGATCAGTTCCGGCAACACGCTTGCCGCAAACGTCGGCAGACACGCGATGCGGATCGTGCCGCTCTCGCCGACGCCCATCGCGCGCGCGTCGCGCAGCACGCTTTCCATGTCGCGCAGCGACTTGCGCAAGAGCGGCAGCAGTTCGCGCCCGGTCGGCGTGAGCGCGACATGGCGGCTGTTGCGGTCGAAAAGCCGCGCGCCGACCGCGTCCTCCAGCCGCCGTATCTGCACTGTGAGCGCCGGCTGCGACAGATGCAGCCGCTGCGCCGCGCGCGTGAAGCTGCCCGCCTCTGCCACGGCGACGAGCGCCCGGATATCGCGAAGATTCAGATCCATTATGGTTCGTGATTGCTGCGATCAAATCATTTCAATTGTGTTATTGCCGCTCCGAACATACGCTCGACCTCATCAAAAGACAATATTCGGAGACAACGCCATGCTGCCTTTATTGGGGCTCGCCACCATCGTCGTCCTGCTCGGGGCGATTCTTACCAAGCGCATGTCGCCGCTCGTCGCGCTGATCATCGTGCCGATTGCGGCGTCGCTGATCGGCGGCTTCGGCCTTTCGACGAGCAAATTCGTCATCGACGGACTGAAGAGCCTCGCGCCCGTCGTCGGCATGTTCGTGTTCGCGATTCTCTATTTCGGCACGATCACGGACGCGGGCACGCTCGATCCGATCATCGATCGCATCCTGCGCGCCGTCGGCACGAAACCGACGCGCATCGTGATGGGCACGACGCTGCTCGCGCTCTTGATCCATCTCGACGGCTCGGGCGCGGTGTGCTTTCTCGTGACGATTCCCGCGATGCTGCCGCTCTACGAGCGCCTGAACATGGACAAGCGCGTG
This sequence comes from Caballeronia peredens, assembly GCA_001544595.2. GTDB lineage: Bacteria > Pseudomonadota > Gammaproteobacteria > Burkholderiales > Burkholderiaceae > Caballeronia > Caballeronia peredens. The sequence continues at coordinate 53,450 of FCOH02000010.1, forward strand.
CTGGCCGCGGCCGTGTCGATGGCGGCGGGCATCAACTTCCTGCCGTGGACCGGGCCGATGATCCGTGCGTCCGCGTCGCTGCATCTGCCGATTTCGTCGCTCTTCAATCCGCTGATTCCGGTGCAGGCGATCGGCCTCGCGTTCGTGTTCGGCATGGCGTGGTGGCTCGGCCGCCGCGAGGAAAAGCGTCTGGGCTATTCGAGCGCGAACGGCGCGATTCCCGTGCCGAAGCGCGAACTCTCGCCCGAGGAACAGGCGCTGCGCCGCCCGAAGAACTTCTGGTTCAACATCGTGCTGACGATCGTCGTGCTCGGCACGATGGTCGTGATGGGCGAAAAGATTCCGCCCGCGATCATGTTCATGGTCGGACTGTGCATCGCGCTGATGGTGAATTACCCGAACGTCGAGATGCAGCGCAAGCGGATCGACGCCCACGCGCGCGCCGCGCTGATGATGGCGGGCATCCTGCTCGCGGCCGGCGTGTTCACGGGCGTCATGCAGGGCAGCGGCATGCTGAAGGCGATGGCGCAGGCGGCAGTAGGCTTCGTCCCGCCGGCGATGGCCGGTCACATTCCGGTCGTGCTCGGCCTCGTGTCGATGCCGCTTTCCATGCTCTTCGATCCCGATTCGTTCTACTTCGGCGTGCTCCCCGTGATCGCCGAAGTGGCGTCGCAACTCGGCGTGCCGCCGGTGCACGTCGGGCAGGCCGCGTTGCTCGGCCAGATGACAACCGGCTTTCCCGTGAGTCCGCTCACGCCCGCGACGTTTCTCGTCGTCGGTTTGTGCGGCATCGATCTCGCGGATCATCAGAGATTCACGTTTCCGCTCCTGTTCGGCGCATCGATCGTCATGACGATCGCGTGCGTCGTGCTGGGCGTGTTCCCGCTTTAATCCAGACCGGACGACGTCATGAAAGACACCATCAGAATCGGCGCGGGCGCGGGCTACTCGGGCGACCGCATCGAGCCGGCCGTCGAACTCGCCGAGCACGGCGCGCTCGACTATCTCGTGTTCGAGTGCCTCGCCGAGCGCACCATCGCGATCGCGCAGCAGGCCCGCCGCAACGATCCCGAACTCGGCTACGACCCGCTGCTCGAGGCACGCATGCGCGCAGTTCTGCCGGTCGCGGCGAAAAACGGCGTGCGCATCATCTCGAACATGGGCGCGGCCAATCCGCGCGCGGCGGCGCGCAAGACGGCGCAGATCGCGCGCGAACTCGGCTTGCCTGGTCTGAAGATCGCGGCCGTCAGCGGCGACGACGTGCTCGACATCGTTCTGCGCTCGCCGCTGCGCTTCGAGGAAAGCGGCGACGATGTCAGCGCGTATGCGTCGCGCATCGTGTCGGCGAATGCGTATCTCGGGGCGAGCCCGATCGCGAGCGCGCTCGCGGCAGGCGCGGATATCGTGCTGACGGGGCGCGTCGCGGATCCGTCGCTGTTCACGGCGCCGCTCATCCACGAGTTCGGCTGGCGCATGGACGACTGGAACACGCTCGGCCAGGCGACGGTCGTCGGTCATCTGCTCGAATGCGCGGGGCAGGTGACGGGCGGCTATTTCGCCGATCCCGGCTATAAGGACGTGCCCGGTCTCGCGCGGCTCGGCTTTCCGATCGGCGAAGTGAGCACCGATGGCGCGGTCGTCGTGACGAAGGTGGCGCACGCGGGCGGCGGCGTGACCGAGGCGACCTGCAAGGAACAACTGCTGTACGAAATTCACGATCCGGCGCGCTACTTTCAGCCCGACGTCGTCGCGGACTTCACGCAGGTTCGCGTCGCGCGGGAAGCGCAAGACCGCGTGCGCGTGACGGGCGGACGCGGCGCCGCGCGCACCGGCACGCTGAAAGTGTCGGTTGCGTATGTCGACGGCTACATCGGCGAAGGCCAGATCTCCTACGGTGGCCCGGGCGCGCTGGCACGCGCGCGGCTCGCGCTCGATATCGTGCGCGAACGTCTCGCGATCACCGGCGTCGACACGAGCGAATTGCGTTTCGATCTGATCGGCGTGAACGCGCTGTACGGCGACGCGCTCGCCGCACGTCACGAAGAACCCGGCGAAGTCCGCGTGCGCGTGACGGGCCGCACGGCGGGCGCGAAGGAAGCGGCGCGCATCGGCAACGAGGTCGAGACGCTCTATACCAATGGACCGGCTGGCGGCGGCGGCGTGACGAAGGCGACGCGCGAAGTTATCGCGGTGCAGTCGGTGTTGCTCGCGCGCGAGCATGTCAAACCCGTTTTCGAATTCGTGGAGGCCGGCGATGAAACTGCGTGAACTGGCACATGGCCGCACCGGCGACAAGGGCAACACGCTGAACGTCTCGGTGATCTGCTTCGATGCGAAGCACTACGCACATCTGCGTGAACAACTGACGCCCGAACGCGTGAAGGCGCATCTCGCCGGTGTCGTCAAAGGCGACGTCGTGCGCTACGAACTGCCGCTTCTGCACGCCTTCAACTTCGTGCTCGGTCACGCGCTCGGCGGCGGCGTCACGCGCTCGCTCGCGCTCGACGCGCACGGAAAGTCGATGAGTTCGGCACTGCTCGACATCGATATCGACGAACCCGCGTAAAAAAGAAAACCATTCGGCGGCGCGCGGGGTCACCCCATCATCTGGGATGAACTAACTATCTGGATAAAAAACAGGTAAAAAGCTCTGTCTGACGATAGACAAAACATCGCCAAATCGTTGCAGAAAACTCTCGTTAGACTTTTTTACATTTTAGTTGGAGGGCGGTCCTAAACGTCTGAATACAATCGAAATTGTTAAAGATTGTGCAATCGTCGGGGACAATGAACACGAAGCGAAAAACGATTCTTTCCATTTTTGGAACGCGGCCCGAGGCTATCAAAATGGCGCCGCTCGTGAAGGCGCTGGAAGCGGAACCGGATGTTCGTTCCGTCGTGTGCGTGACCGGCCAGCATCGTTCGATGCTGCAGCAGGTGCTCGACCTGTTCGACATCACGCCGCACTACGATCTCGCGCTCATGTCCGAAAATCAGAGCCTGAACGGGCTGACTTCGCGTCTCATGTCGTCGATCGACGATGTGATCACCCGCGAAGCACCCGATCGCGTACTCGTCCACGGCGATACGACCACAGCGACGGCGGCCGCGCTCGCGGCGTTCCATCGGCAGGTGCCGGTCGTGCACGTCGAGGCGGGGCTGCGCACCGGCGACATGCAGAGTCCGTGGCCGGAAGAGATGAACCGGCGCGTGGTCGATGTCATGAGCGAACTGATGTTCGTCCCCACACCGCGTTCGCTCGACAATCTCGCCGGAGAAAAGCTGCACGGCCGTGCGTATGTCACCGGCAACACGGTGATCGACGCGCTGCGCCATGTGACGGCGCGCATCGATTCGAGCGAGGCGCTGCGCCGCAAGCTCGATGCACGCTTTCCGTTTCTCGACGCGGACAAGCAACTGGTGCTCGTGACCGGGCATCGGCGCGAGAGCTTCGGACAGGGTCTGCGCGACATCTGCGCTGCGCTCGCGCGCATCGCGAAACGGCGTGACGTGCAGATCGTCTATCCCGTTCATCTGAATCCCAACGTGCAGGCGACCGTAATCAGCGCGCTCGGTGAAGCGCCGAACGTGTATCTGATCGAGCCGCAGGACTACATGGGCTTCGTGCGGCTGTTGCAGCGTTCGACGCTCGTGCTCACAGACTCGGGCGGCGTGCAGGAAGAAGCGCCGTCGCTCGGCAAGCCGGTGCTCGTCATGCGCGATGTCACCGAGCGGCCCGAGGCGATCGACGCGGGCACCGCGATGCTCGTCGGCACGGACAGCGACGCCATCGCAAGCGCGGTGAGTCTCCTGCTCGACGACGAATACGCCCGCGCCGCTTTCTCCCGCAACGTGAATCCGTACGGCGACGGACGCGCTTCGGCGCGCATCGTCGCCGTGCTCATGGGCCGTCCTTTCGAGGAATTCCGGCCCACGCATTCGCGCCGCGTGGAATATGCGGCGCCTCTGACGCGCGAGGCGCTCGTCTAGGTTCCATCGTTCAGGCTGCAAAGCACGTCGCGCCACGGCCGGACGCGACCCGACGCGGCGAGCATTCCGCCGTAGCTGTTTACTTATCCCGGCCGGAAATCACGCTTCACGCAATCGCGGCGTTCGCGCGCGTCGTGCGGGTTTCGCCGGCAGTCCGGGTGACATGGGCCGCCGCGAACCGCAGCGCGGCCATCCCGCCCCGTTGCGCTAATTTCGAGTCACACAACTTGACCAACCACAATTCGAAGCGGCGTCGCCTGCGCGCCGTTCTGGCTTTACTCGGCGCGTGCATCCTCATTCTGACGGGCATGCCGCGCGCGGCGCTCGCCGCTTCCGGCGCGGACAACGACATCGCCGGCGCGTTCGGACGGCTCGGCCTCGACGTGCAGGAAACGCGCACCGTGACGCTCAGGCAACTCGGCCTGCTCGAAAGCGTCACGCTCAATGCGCCCGATACGCGGCGCGAGTTCTTCCTGCCCGTGCCCGCGGGCGTGCCGATCACCGACGCCACGCTGCAATTCGACGGCGGTTACGTGCGCGGCGACGGCGGCCGCGTGACGATGCTGCTGTCACTCGACGGCTCGCCGGTTCTCGCGCGCGCCTTCACGAAGGAATCGGGCGGCGTCGCGGTGAACCTCGGTGTCGACGGCGCGCCGCGAACGGCGGGCTTCGTGCGGCTGGGGCTCGGCTTCGCGTCGGTGATCAATCAGAACGACTGCACGGATCAGACGGCGATCGGCAATGTGCTGCGCGTCGATCCGACCACGCGTCTCACGTTCCGCTTCAATCCCGCCGACGTACACGACCTGCGTACCGCATGGAGCGCGCTGCCGTACGCGCCGGTGCTGGCGGTCGCGGGCCGCAAGCTGTCGACCAACGCGTTCGACACGGCCTGGCGCACCAATGCGCTGCTCCAGCGCGACGGCAAGCGCCCCGTGATGCAGGCGCTGCCCGCCGTGGGCGAGACGGTCGATCTGAGCGGCACCGACGTGCCTGCGGCGCTGCGCGGCGTGCCCGCGTTCGCGGCGCTGGCCGCGGGCGGCAAGCATGTGATCGCCGATCAGGCCGAACTGGGCGCGCTCGTGGCGCTGGCGCCGCGCGCGGCGTTCGGGCCGGACGTGGTCGTCGCCGACGAGGCGCTGCGGCGCACGATCGGCGCCGCGCTCGACGCATTGCGTCTGCAGGTCGCGAGCACGTCCGCCGATGCGCTCGCCGCTTTCGACGCCTGGCGCAAGCGCACGGCTTCCCAGTTGACGACGCCGCTCGCGCCGGGCGAAGTGCGCGTCGCGCACGTGGGCGGACGCGCGCTGATCGTCGTCGGCGACACGCGCGGCATCGGCGCGCTCGCGCACGGCTGGCGGCCGATCGACGTGTCGGACCGCGTGGTCGTGCATCGCATCGACGTCGCGCAGCAGACGCGCGGCGACACCATTGCGCTGTCCGATCTCGGCGGCGATCCGCGCAGCATCGACGTGCAGACGAACGCATCGTGGGACGCGCGCTTCGATCTCGCGGCGGCGTCGGGCAACGGCCGGCTGCCGGAGCAGGTGGTGCTCGACCTCGCGGCGTCGCCCACGCTGTCCAACGGCGGCGCGACGGCCACCATCTATTTCAACGACGTGATGATCGGCGCGCGTCTCATCAATGTCGACGGCGCGCGCCAACGTCTGATCGCGTCGATTCCGCGCTACGCACTCGCGCGCACCAACGATCTGCGCGTGAGCCTGCGCCGCCAGCCCGACGCGGGTTGCCAGGCGCGCCAGACGTATCCGGTCGCAATTCTGCCGACGAGCCACCTGCGCCTCGCGAAGGCGACGCCCGTCAACACCTTCGCGGGGATGGCGGCGCGCTACGCGTCGTCGGCGACTGTATACGTGCCGCGCACTTATCTCGACGATGCGCTCGACAGCGTGCCGCGCCTCGCCGTGCTGACCGGCGCGGCGGGCATCGCGCCCGTCTCGGCGAAATTCGCGGTGAGCGCGCCGCAAGACGCCGCCCAACCCGACGGCCCGTTCCTCGCCGCCGACGTCAGACTCGCCGACGAAAAAAATCCCGCCGTCTATTCGGCCGAGCGCCTGTCGCTGACGTCGCCTTCGGGCGACACGCTGCTCGACATGTCGGGGCTGTCGCGCGTGGCCGTCGTGAGCGTGGCGAGCTCGGGCGGGCAGAGCGGCATCGTGTATCGCGCGGTGGGAACGGCGCCGGTGCTGACCGACAAGCTGCAACTGTCGCGCGGCGATATCGCCGTGGTGGACGGCAGCGGCGTGCTCAAGCAGTTCGACACGGTCGGCGCCGACGAACTCTCCGACGAGCCCGCGACCAGCACCGACTGGGTCACGCGGCACTGGGCGCGCTGGGGCATTCCGGCCGTGCTTGTCGTGCTGCTGCTCGCGCTGATCGCGCTGGCGGGCGCCGCGCGCCGCAAACATCGCAACGCACAACGCGGGGACGACGAGGACCGCGCGTGATGCTCGAAACGCTCCGGTGGTACGGCGAGATCGTTCTCGCCGAGTACTACCAGGGACTCGAATACGTGGCCGCGACCGTTGCGGCGATCATCCTGCTTTCGAGTCTCGATGACCTGTTCATCGACGCCTGGTTCTGGACGCGCAAGCTCTGGCGGCGCGTGACGGTCGAGCGCCGCTACGCGCCGCTCACGATCGAACAGCTCTACGCGCGCGACGAGCAGCCCATCGCGATCATGGTGCCCGCGTGGCAGGAGTACGACGTGATCGCCGCGATGATCGAGGATCTCGTGCGCGTGCTCGACTATCGCGCGTACACGGTGTTCGTCGGCACCTATCAGAACGATGCCGCGACGATCGCCGAAGTGGAGCGCATGCGGCATCGCTACAAGCATCTGCATCGCGTGGAAGTGCCGCACGACGGCCCGACGTGCAAGGCCGACTGCCTCAACTGGCTCGTGCAGGCGATCCTGCGCTACGAGTACGAGGCGGGCATGGAGTTCGCGGGCGTCGTCATGCATGACAGCGAAGACGTGCTGCATCCGATCGAGCTCAAGTTCTTCAACTATCTTCTGCCGCGCAAGGACATGATCCAGTTGCCGGTGGCGTCGCTCGAACGTCACTGGTTCGAGCTCGTCGCGGGCACCTATATGGACGAGTTCGCCGAGTGGCACGCGAAGGATCTCGTCGTGCGCGAAAGTCTCGCGGGCGCGGTGCCGTCGGCGGGCGTCGGAACGTGCTTTTCGCGCCGCGCGATTCTTGCGCTCGTCGAGCAGACGGAGCATCAGCCGTTCAACACCGAAAGCCTGACCGAAGACTACGACATCGGCACGCGCATCACGAAGCTCGGCATGCAGTCGATCTTTCCGCTCTTTCCCGTCGAGTTCACGACACGCCGCAAAGGCTGGTTCGGCTTCGGCCCCGAGCGCGAAATCAGCCTGACGATGCCGCTGTGCGTGCGCGAATTCTTCCCCGACACGTTTCGCACCGCATACCGGCAGCGCGCGCGCTGGACGCTCGGCATCGGCCTGCAGGGCTGGGCGCTGACGGGCTGGAGCGGATCGCTCGCGAACCGCTATCTGCTGATGCGCGACCGCAAGGGCGTCGTCACCGCGTTCGTCGGCATGCTCGCGTACCTGCTCGCCGTGCAGTTCATGCTGTTCGCGGCGGCTTCGTATTTCGGTGTCGCGACCGACTTCTTTCCGTCGCCGTTCATCGATTCGGGCTGGCTGCAGGCGCTGCTCGCGGCGAACTCGGTCGCGCTCGTGCTGCGCGTCACGCAGCGCATCATCTTCACTTCGCGGCTGTATGGCTGGGAGCACGGCGTGCTCGCGGTGCCGCGCATGGTCATCAGCAACGTGATCAACTTCATGGCGGTGGCGCGCGCGTGGCGGCTGTTCATCGTGCATGTGGTGACGGGGCGTCGGCTCGCGTGGGACAAGACGATGCACGACTTCCCGAGCACCGACGGCCTGCGCGACACGCGTCAGGATCTCGGCGAGCTGCTCGTGTCGTGGCAGGCGATCGACCCCGAACGCCTCGAAGAAGCGCGCCGCACCGATCACGCGCGCGAGGCGCCGATCGGCCGCGTGCTCGTCACGCGCGGCTGGCTCGACGAAGAGACGCTCGCCGAGGCGATCGCGTTTCAGGCGGACTTGCCGCGCGGGCGCCTCGATCCGGCGCGCATGAGTCCGACGACGGTCACGACGCCCGACACGCTCGTGCGGCTGCGCGCGCTGCCGCAGGGCATCGACGCGAACGGGCACGCTGTGTTCGTCTGCGCGGGCCTGCTCGACGATGCCGCGCTCGCCGAACTGCGCGCGGCGGCGGGCCGGCCGGTCGCCTTGCAGATCGTGCGCGAGGGCGAGATCGCGGCGGGCTTGCGGATGCTGCGGGCGGCCGGCACGCCGATCCTGACCGATGACGCCGCGCTCGCTGCGCCGCCGTCGCTTGCCGGTGCCGACGCGGCGCGCGGCGTGCCGCTGCTCGGCGACGTCATGATCGAGATGGGACTCGTCACGCGCAGCGCGTTCGAGACGGCGTTGCAGAACTACCGGCCGGAGCGGCACGGGCGCATCGGCGATTACATGGTCGCGGAGCAGGTCATCACGCGCGATGCGCTGACCGCCGCGATCGCCGAGCAGCGCCGCCGCTTTCTCGCGCAGGCCGGGAATCGATGACCGCGCGCCTTCGACGACATGCGCGTCTCGCCCTGTTGACCGCGGCCACGCTGTACGCGCCGGCGGCCGCGCGCGCGGATGCGAATTTGCCGCTGCCGTTGAGCGGCGCGGCCTATCGTGTCGCGCGCGAGGCGCTCGCGGCTTACGACGAACATCGTTATGCCGATGCCGTCGCCGGGGCGCGCGAAGCGATCCGGCAGCGTCCGGACGTTGCCGAACTGCGTCTGCTGCTGGCCAATTCGCTGGCGGCGCGCGGGCGTCTGAAAGAGGCGAGCCGCGCACTCGGCGACGCCATCGCGCAACTCGGGCCGCTGCCGGCGCTCACGGCGCGGCGCAGGCAGATCGACATCCTGATCGCGTCGGGCGGCGCAGGCGGCGTGCCCAACGATTTGCCCGAACCGGCGCTGAAGGCCGCGCGCGAGGCGTATCGCGCCTACGGGAAAAAGGATTACGCGGCGGCGGTGGCGAACAGCCGTGAAGCCGTGCGTCTCGCGCCGCAAGCCGAGCGTCTGCGTTATCTGCTGATCGACTCGCTCGCCGCATCCGGCGACGATGCCGCCGCTTACGACGCCGCGCTCGACGCGTCGAAACGCTTCGGCGACAACGACGGCTTGCGCGAACGGCGGCGCTTCATCGGCGACAGGCTCGCGCCCGCGGAATCGAAAGCGGCGTACGCGGCGCGCGAACGCGGCGATCCGGCCGAAGCGCAGCGGCTCGCGCAGCAAGCGGTGGCGTACGCGCCCGGCCGAATGGACTTCCGCATGCAACTGATCGAGACGCTGTTCGCGCGCGGCGATCTTGCGGGCGTCGAGGCGGCATCGGGCGATGCGCTCGCCGTCGATCAGGCCGATCCGCTCGCGTCGGCGTTGCGCGGTTACGCACGCGCGGCGCGCGGCGACGAAGCGGGCGCCGACGCCGATTTCGCGCGGGCGCTTGCGCCAGTCGATTCGGGCGACGAACGCCGCTATCGCGATGCGCGGGTCGCGCGCACGATCGTCGCCGACGTGCGGCTCGCGCAGGACAACCCGCAGGCCGCGCTCGACGCGCTGCCATCCGTCGACAGCAAAACGCCCGACGATGCCGATGCCGCGATCATCCTGCGGCGGCATCGCGCGCAAACGCTGGCGCGCATGGGCGCGGCGCAGGCGCCGGAAGCGGCGCAGATCGATCCGCGCGCACGCCCGACGTTCGAGTGCCGTACGGACGAGTTCGGCGCATCGTGCGATGTCTACGCGCACGATCCCGCGCTTGCCGCGACCCGCGAAGCGCGCCTCGCCGAGCGACGCGGCGATCGCGCGGCGGCGATCGGCTACTGGCGCACGGCGATCGCCGAAGTGCCCGACGATCCGCAGCCGCGCATCGCGCTGATTGACGCGCTCGCGGCGAGCGGGCGGACGCGCGAGGCGTCGAACGAGGCGCGCGCGCTCATCGATGCGAATCTGCTCGAATCGATGAGCGACGTGCAGGCCGCGTTCATCGCGCAGCGCGCGGGCGACAAGGCGCTCGCGCTCGATTATTTCGCGCGCGCCGATCGCGCGGGCACGCTTCCCGCATCGGCCGAAGCCGACGCCGGTTATGCGGCGCTCGGGATGCATCGCAACGACGAGGGCGCGCGCTATCTGGAGCGCGCGATCGACCACAGCGCGAGCGGCCCGGCCGACGAAGCGCTGTCGTCGCAGGCGCTGAACGACGCCCGCGCGGCGCACGCCGAAGCGACGCGCAACTGGGGCTTCAGCGCGACCGTGAACTATCGCGGCAGCGGCGCGCAGCAAGGCTTCGCGTTCGCGCCGACGCCGGGTCTGTCGAACAACTGGCAGGCGGGCGCGGAGGCCTACTGGCGTCCGTTCGGCAGCCTCGGCGACCGCATGTTCGAGGTGTACGCGCGCGGCTACGAGAATTTCGGCGTGAAGGGCGGCGGACCGTCGGGGGCCTCGACGTTGCAGGCGGCGCTCGGTGCGCGCGTGAAGCCGTTCGCATCGGTCAATGCGATTTTCGCGGTCGAAAAGATCTTGCCGATCGGTTCGGACGTGCGCTCCGACTGGCTCGCGCGCGCCGCGTATTCGACCGGCTTCGGCGACACGCGCCGGCTCGACGTGCCGAGCTGGTGGACCGGCACCGTGTACGGCGAAGCGGGACATTACATCGAGAATCATTCGACTTACGCGACCGCGAATGCGCGCCTCGGCCGCACGTATCGCGTCGATGCGCTGAGTCCGCGGCTCACTGTGTTCCCGCACGCGGTGGTCGGCATGGACTACGACTCGGCGGTCGATCACAGCGTGCCGGTGGGCGTCGGCGCGGGCGTGGCGGCGCGCTACTGGTTCCGCGGCGGTCCGTACGATGCGCCGCGCTCGTTCGTCGACGTGTCGGTGCAGTACCGGTTTCGCGTCGCAGGTGACGACCGCGCCAAGGGCGTGTTCTTCGGCGCGGTATTCTCGTACTGACGCCACGGCCCGTTTTCTCCGATGTTTTCTCTTTTCGCTTCCCGTTCAGTACTGGTCACGCTCGTCGTGGCGTGCTGCGTGTCGATGTCGCTGTCGATGCCGATCAGCGCCGAGGCCGCGCCGCCGCGCCTGATCGACGGTGTCGTCTGGCAGCCGGACAACGCGCACGCCGATCCGCACGGCGACTGGGACAAGCTCGGCGCGCACGAGCTGATCGTGCAGTGGACGGCGGTCGACGGCCTTTCGTTCGTGCCCGGCACCGGCCTGCGCGCGGCGGCGCGGATGCCCGACTGGGAGCGCATCGGGCAGGAGCCGTGGGCGCGCGACGTGATCATCGGGCTGGCGGGACGCTTCGACGAAGCGGCGGCGCGCGCGAATGCGGCGCAGTTGTTCATCGAGTCGATGCGGCTCGCGGATGCCCGTCCGCCGGTGCATGTGACCGGCTACTACTTTCCCGTGGAGATCGATCCGACGTGGCGTGACGCGAGCGCGCTGCGCACGATGCTCGACGCGTTGCCGCGCCCGCTGTGGATCAGCGTGTACGACCGCGCGAACGTCGGCGGCGCGGCAGTCGCGCAATGGCTCGATCAATGGTTGCCGCCCGATGTCGGCGTGTTGCTGCAGGACGGCTGCGGCGTGTATGCGCGCGAGCCGCGCGTGGCGCGTGAATATGCGGATCAACTGGCCGCGAAGCTCGGGCGCGCGCGCGTGAGGATCATTGCGGAGGCGTTCCGGCCGCAAGTCGGCGGCGGTTTCCGGGCTGCGACCGTCGATGAACTGAAGCCGCAAATCGATGCGTATCGCGGCTATCGCACTTATCTCTTCGACGGGCCGCACTACGTTTCGGATGAACTGGTGCGCGGATTGCTCGACGCATACAAGCGCGCGCCATTGCGTTAGACGCGGCTCACAGCATCGGCATATGCAGATGATGCGGATCGGCGAGCATGTCCGCGACACGCCGCAAAGCCTCGCGGCAATCTTCCCGGTCCTGCGGCCCGCCGAGACACAGACGCAATGCATTCGGCGGATTGCCATCCGTGGAAAACGCGGCTCCCGCCACCGCGCCGATGCCCTGATTCCGCAATTGCAGCGCGAGTTCCGACGCGCTCCAGTCGCACGCCGCAGGCACCGGCAGCCACAAATGAAACCCGGAAGGATGCGCGTCGAAGGGCAGGCCGTCGAATACCTGCGCGGCGATCGCCTGACGCGCCGACGCTTCGTCGCGAATCGCGTCGAGCACGTCGCGCGCGGTGCCGTCGGTGACCCATTGCGTCGCGAGCAGCACGGTGAACGGACTCGGCATGACCGTCGTCGCGCGCAGCGCTCCGGCGACGCGCTGCGTCTGCCTCGGCGTCGGCGCCTTCAGGTACGCGACCCGCAAGCCCGCGCCCAGCGTCTTCGATAAACCCGTGACGTGATACGTCAGTTCGGGCGCAAGCTCCGCAAGCGTGGCGGGCGCATCGAGCGGCAACATGCCATAAGGCTCGTCCTCGATGATCGGCACGTTGTAGCGCAGCGCGACATCGGCGAGTGCTTCGCGCCGCTGCCGCGTCAAGGTCAGCGTGCTCGGATTCTGCAGCGTCGGATTGCAATAGAAGCCGCCGGGCTGCTCCGTCTTGCACAACGCTTCGAACGCGTGCGGCAACGGACCTTCCTCGTCGCGGGCCAGCGCCTGCAGGCGCACGCCCAGTTGCGACGCAATCGCCTTGATGCCGGGATACGCGAGCGAGTCGAGACAGATCATCTCGCCCGGCCGCGCCAGTTGCGACACCAGCGCGACGAGCGCGCCATGAATGCCGGGACACACGAGCACGGTATCGGCATCGCAATCCGGAATGCGCGTGCGCAGCCACTCGCGTCCGGCCGCGCGATCCGCCGCCGTGCCGCCGAAGTCCTGATAGCGCAGCAACTGGAACGGGTCCGCGCGCTCCATGAGACGCGCCGCCGACGCGCGCAGGCGCGCCGCGAGCGCGGGCGGCTCCGGCGGCATGTTCATCGACATCTCGACACTGCTGCCGCCCGCGAGCGGCAACGTCTGCGTTCTGCCGCGCACGAAGGTGCCGCTGCCCGCGCGCGCGTCGAGCAGGCCGCGCTTGCGCGCTTCCGCATACGCGCGTGCGACCGTCGTGTAGTTCAGGCTGAGCAGATCGGCGAGATCGCGCAGGCCCGGCAGACGATCGCGCGGACGCAAACGCCCGCTCGCCAGGTCTTCTTCGATCAGATCGGGAATCGTCAGATAAGCGGGCTTTCTGCTGTCTTCGAGCTTTCTGATCCAGTGATGCGTCATCTGATTCATGACTGCGATGCCCCGAGCAAGATGTCGATTCACCTTAGCACGACAAATCATTCCAAAGAAAAGCGATCGCACGGAGTGATCGCGCTTGATTGCATTGATCGCATCGATGCACGGCTTCGGTGTGCCGCGCACCACGCACATGCTTCGCTGCGCTGAAATCGTGCGTGCGCCGGTGCGGCATGGCTTTCGTGAAATGCGGCCAAAGGCCATCCAGCAAGGCCGTACCAAAAATTTTTCGCGTTCCGCATGCAATGAGGTTTTGCTTGATTGCAAAGTGATTGCATTTAGCGGGCCAATCATTGGCATATCCGTTGCGTTTGAGCGTTCGCCGTCGCGAAGAAAGGGACGGCGTCAACGCGAACCCACACATCGGAGAATGCCATGCCCGCAGTCAGTCAACCGCTTCACAAGAACGGCGATTATCTGGTCGACTACGAAGAAAAGGTCTTCGAAGACGTCAAGGCCGAGCCGGGCGAAAAAGCGCTCGTCACGTTTCATACGGTCGCGTTCGAAGGCTCGATCGGCTTCGTCAATCTGCTGCAGGCGACGCGTCTGCAACGCAAGGGCTTCGACACTTCCGTGCTGCTCTACGGCCCCGGCGTCACGCTCGGCCTGCAGCGCGGCTTTCCGACGCTCGGCGACGAAGCCTTCCCCGGTCATCTCAACTTCAACAAGCAGTTGCAGAAGTTCATGGCCGAAGGCGGCAAGGTCTATGCGTGCCGCTTCGCGTTGCAGGCGCTCTACGGACAAGGCGAAGCCTCGCTGATCGAAGGCATTCGTCCGATCAACCCGCTCGACGTGCTCGATCTCCAGCTGCTCCATCGCAAGGAGAACGCGCTCGTCATCCATACGTGGACCGTGTGACGATCATGGCCGATGCCTCTTCTACGAAGCGCATCGTGCGCGCCGCCGCGGTCCAGATCGCGCCGGACTTCGAACGTCCGGGCGGCACGCTCGACCGCGTGTGCACGGCCATCGACGAAGCCGCCTCGCGTGGCGTGCAACTGATCGTGTTCCCCGAAACCTTCGTGCCGTATTACCCGTACTTCTCGTTCGTGCGGGCGCCGGTCGCATCGGGCGCGGATCACATGAAGCTCTACGAGCAGGCGGTGATCGTGCCGGGCCCGGTCACGCAGGCGATCGCCGAACACGCGCGCCTCGCGAACATGGTCGTCGTGCTCGGCGTGAACGAGCGCGATCACGGCAGCCTGTACAACACGCAACTCGTCTTCGATACCGACGGCCGGCTGCTGCTCAAGCGCCGCAAGATCACGCCGACGTTTCATGAACGCATGATCTGGGGACAAGGCGATGCAGCGGGTCTGAAGGTTGCCGAAACGAGCGTGGGCCGCGTGGGCGCGCTGGCGTGCTGGGAGCACTACAACCCGCTCGCGCGCTATGCGTTGATGACGCAGCACGAAGAGATCCATTGCAGTCAGTTTCCGGGCTCGCTCGTCGGCCCGATTTTCGCGGAGCAGATCGAAGTGACGATCCGTCATCACGCGCTGGAGTCGGGCTGTTTCGTCGTCAATGCGACGGGCTGGCTTTCGGATGCACAGATCGAAGCCATCACGCCCGATCCGAATCTGCAACGCGCATTGCGGGGCGGCTGCAACACGGCGATCGTCTCGCCCGAAGGCCAGCATCTCGCCGAGCCGCTGCGCGAAGGCGAGGGCATGGTGATCGCGGATCTGGACATGTCGCTGATCACCAAGCGCAAACGCATGATGGATTCGGTCGGTCACTACGCGCGGCCCGAGTTGCTGAGTCTCGCGATCAACGACCGGCCTGCTTCGCCCGTCACCTCTTTCAAGGACACCCGCGACGATGAGCGCCTTCGAGAACCTGCCGGCATCGAGCCGGCAATTGATGACTGAGTTGCAATCGGCGGGCCTGCGGCTCGTCGATCCGCGCGCGGGCGTGGCAAGCCGGCGCGGCGGCGCGGGACCGTCGGATCACAAGGCGGTGACGGTCGACGGCGTCACGATCATGGTGCCCGTGCATACGAGCACCGCGTGGGATTCGCCGTTCGTCGCCGCCGAGCCCGATGCGAACGGCAACAGCGCGCTGATGCGCAACACGATTCCGATCGCGAGCATCCGCTTTCCGAAAGCGCCGCGCTTCTACGCGATGCAGACGCTCGACGGCGTGCCGTATTCGCACATCGCCACGCTGCACAGCGCCGATGTGCTCGCGACGACCGTGCTGCAAACCTGCATCCGTTACGAGAGCCGCCGCAAGTCGTGCAAGTTCTGCGCGATCGGGCAATCGCTCGCGGCGGGCCGCACGATCGCGCGCAAGACGCCGGAGCAACTCGCCGAAGTGGCGCGTGCGGCCGTGCTGCTCGACGGCGTGAAGCACATGGTCCTGACGACGGGCACGCCGCCCACGCCCGATCGCGGCGCGCAGATTCTCTGCGAGAGCGCGTTCGCGATCAAGGCGGCGGTGAATCTGCCGATTCAGGCGCAATGCGAGCCGCCCGACGAAGATCGCTGGTTCGAGCGCATGAAGGCGAGCGGCATCGATACGCTCGGCATGCATCTCGAAGCCGTGACGCCCGCGGTGCGCGAACGCATCATGCCGGGCAAGGCGAGCGTGCCGGTGTCGCGCTACATGGAAGCGTTCGAGGCGGCGGTCGCGGTGTTCGGGCGCGGTCAGGTGAGCACGTACATTCTCGCGGGACTCGGCGACAGCGCGGACGCCATCGTCGATATGGCGCGCACGCTCATCGCGCTCGGCGTGTATCCGTTCGTCGTGCCGTTCGTGCCGATCAGCGGTACGCCGCTCGAAGATCATCCCGCGCCCGCGCCCGAATTCATGCGCTCGGTGCTGATGCCGATCGGCGCGATGCTCTCGCAGGCTGGCATGCGTTCCGCCGATATCAAGGCGGGCTGCGGCAAATGCGGCGCGTGTTCGTCGCTTTCATCGTATGAGGTGTGACATGTTCGTCGAAGCCATCGAAGGCGATGCGCTGGATCTCGGCTTCACGCCAGTCGAATATCGCGTGAAATGGGCGACGCTGCCGTGGGAGGCGAACGAAGCGTACAAGCTGCGGCGCGCGGTGTTCTGCATCGAGCAGGGCGTGTTCGTCGGCGACGATCGCGACGACATCGACGAAAGCGCGCAACTGCTGGTCGCGCTGAGTTGCGTCGCGGGCATGCCGGAGCAGGTCGTCGGCACGGTGCGCATTCATGAGACGGAGCCGGGCGTGTGGTTCGGCTCGCGGCTCGCGGTGCATGCGGCGTTCCGCTCGCACGGCAAGATCGGTTCGACGCTGATCCGGCTCGCCGTTTCGAGCGCGCATGCGCTCGGCTGCGAGACGTTCATGGCGCACGTGCAGGCGCAGAACGTGCCGCTCTTCCGGCGTCTGCGCTGGGATACGCAACAGGAGGAAACGCTGTTCGGCCGTGCCCATCATCTGATGCGTGCGCAGCTCGATGCGTATCCGCCTTGCGTCACGCCTCAAAGCGGTTTCGTTGCGCTCGCGCGGAGGCTGCCGTGAACGCGCTCGCCGGATTGGTCGAGCGTCTGCGCGCGAGCCGCGGCTTTCATCACAAGAGCGACATCTCGCAGGTCCTCGCGCGCTTGCCTGCCAGCGCCGACTTGGCGAACGTCGCAATCGGCGACGACTGCGCCGCGATCCCCGATGGCGACGGCTTTCTGCTCTTCGCGATCGAAGGCCTCGTCAGCGACTTCGTGCGCACGATGCCGTGGTTCGCGGGCTACAGCGGCGTGATGGTGAACGTGAGCGATATCTACGCGATGGGCGGCCGCCCGCTCGCCGTCGTCGATGCATTGTGGAGCGGCAACACGGAAGATGCCGGCGCGGTGCTCGCAGGCATGGCGGCGGCGTCGGCGGCGTATGGCGTCCCGATCGTCGGCGGTCACAGCAACGTGCGCAGCGACGGCGCGCAACTCGCAGTCGCGATCCTCGGACGCGCGCGCAAGCTGCTGACGAGCTTCGACGCCCGTCCCGGCGATGCGCTCGTGATGGCCGTCGATCTGCGCGGCAGGTTCGAGGAGCCGTATCCGTTCTGGAACGCGTCGGTGGGCGCGCCCGAAGGCCGGGCCCGCGCCGATTTCGAACTGTTGCCCGCCCTCGCCGAAGACGGCCTGTGCGACGCCGCGAAGGACATCAGCATGGCGGGCGCGCTCGGCACCGCGTTGATGCTGCTCGAATGCTCGAAGGCCGGCGCGCGCATCGATCTCGATGCGTTGCCGCGTCCCGCCGATGTCGATTTCGAGCGCTGGCTCACGGCGTTTCCGAGCTTCGGTTTCGTGCTTTCCGTGCGGCCCGATCATGTCGATGAAGTGCTCGCGCGCTTCTCGTCGCGTTCGCTGGCAAGCGCCGTGATCGGGGAAGTGGATGCGTCGTGCGACGTCGTCGTGACGCGTGGCGCCGAGTCGGCGCTGCTGTGGAACTTGAGCGAGGAGCCGTTCATATGCGCGCGATGAAGCTGCGGCGCATCGCGCGATGCATTCATTTCATTGGCGAGGCCTGACCATGCCAGTCATGCACTTTCGGATTCGCTGGCCGGATGGCGTCGAAGCGAACTGCTATTCGCCGTCGACGGTCGTCGGCGAATTCTTTGTGGCGGGCGAGAGCTATGCCATCGCCGATTTTCTCGCGCGCTCGCGTGAGGCGCTGAATATCGGCTCGGAGCGCGTGCGCGAGAAATACGGCTTCGCGTGCTCGGCCGCGCTCGATCAGCTTGCACGCATCGAAGAGGACGCGAGCCGGTTCGCGGAAGCGCACGACGCGCGCGTGACCGTGCTTGCGCTCGATTGACTCAATCGTCCGGTTTGTCGAATTTTTCGAATTTGTCGAAGAGGAAGCGGATATGTCGAACATCGATTCAACACCGGCGGCGCCGGCGCATTACAGCGTGATCGTCATCGGCGGCGGACAGGCGGGACTGTCGGTCAGCTATTTCCTGCAACAGGCGAACATCGATCATCTCGTGCTCGAAAAGCACAACGTCACGCATACGTGGCGCACGCAGCGCTGGGACCGATTCTGTCTCGTCACGCCCAACTGGCAATGCGCGCTGCCGGGGCATCCCTATGACGGCGCGGACCCGCACGGCTTCATGAAGAAGGACGAGATCATCGCGTATCTCGATGCGTTCATCGCCAAGGTGAATGCACCGGTGCTCGAAGGCGCGGCAGTCACGCGGGTTACACGCGATACACGCGACGCGAATGCACGCTACATCGTGAAGAGCACGCGCGGCGAGTTCACCGCGGATCAGATCGTGGTTGCATCGGGCGGATATCACACGCCGATCGTGCCGCGCATGGCCGAGCGTTTGCCGCAGAGCATCTTGCAGATGCAGTCGTCGGAGTACCGCAACGCCGACGCGCTGCCGCCCGGCGCGGTGCTCGTCGTCGGCTCGGGGCAATCGGGCGCGCAGATCGCGGAAGATCTGCATCTGTCGGGGCGCAAGGTGCATCTCGCGGTCGGCGAGGCGCCGCGCTGCGCGCGCTTCTATCGCGGCCGCGATGTCGTCGACTGGCTCGCGGACATGCGCTACTACGACATGCCCGTGACCGATCATCCGCTGCGCGAAGGCGTGCGCGACAACACCAATCATTACGTCACGGGCCGTGACGGCGGACGCGACATCGACTTGCGCCGCTTCGCGCTCGAAGGCATGGAGTTGTTCGGCCGGCTCGAAGACTACCGCGACGGCGCGCTGCGTTTCGCACCGAATCTGCGCGCGAATCTCGACGACGCGGACGATACGTATAACCGCATCAACGCGAGCATCGACGGATACATCGGCAAGCACGGCATCGATGCGCCGCCCGCGGCGCGCTACGAGCCGCTCTGGCAACCGTCGCACGAACGCGAGGAAGTGGATCTGCAGGCAAGCGGCGTTACTTCGGTGGTGTGGTGCATCGGCTTCACGCCCGACTTCGGCTGGCTCGATGCGCCGGTCTTCAACGGACGCGGGTATCCGTCGCACATGCGCGGCGTGACCGCCGTGCCGGGACTGTATTTCGTCGGCCTGCCGTGGCTGCACACGTGGGGTTCGGGGCGTTTTTCGGGCGTGGCGCGCGATGCGCAATACATCGTCGATGCGATCTGCGCCGAGCGTGCGAGCGTGCCGGACAGTGTGTCGATTGCGTGCGCGTGAAGGAACGACATGCCTCATCACGACGACACCTATCGCGCGGGCATGCCGCAACTGAACTTCGCCGGGCTTTCGGAGAACTGGCTGCTCAAGGAGTGCGGCGACCGCCACTGGGACGCGCTGGCACGAGAGACGCAGAGCGATTTCATCGCCGATGAAGGCAGCCGCGCCTATGCGGCCTTCACGTCGATCAGACTGAGCGCGAACGGCATGCACGAGGTGTGCGAGAACGACACGTTCCGCATTCGCAGCGAGCTTTCGCGCATCGGGCCGGTGCGGCATTTCAGCGGGCATCGCGTGGCGGGCTCGCAGGGAACCATCGCCGATGTATCGATGATGTCCACCTTCGTGCGCCGCACCGAATCGCGCAGCAACCGCTCGGTCGCGCGTGCGAGCTTCGCGAATCTGAAGGGCGGCATCGCGCCGATGAATTCGCAGATCGCCGGCATGCAGGACACCGCGCGCCGCTTGCGTCTGCGCGAAGCCGAGCCGGATCTGCAAGAGACGTCGTGCGTGCCGGTCGAATTTTTGCCGTGCCCGTACAACGATTTCAACGGCGCCGACTTTCTCTACTTCGCGAGCTTCCAGGGCTTCGTCGATCGCGCGGAATGGCAGACGTGGCGTCTTGCGGACACGCCCGCGCTCGTGTCGCGCGAGCTGCACTATCACGGCAATATCGACGTGGGCGACAGCTTGCGGCTGACGTTCCGCCGCGCGTGTCTCGACGAGACGCACATCGCGCACTGGTGCGAGATCGAACGCACAAGCGACGGCAAGAAGATCGCCGACGTGATCACGCACAAGGCACGGAGGCGCGCATGAGCGGCGCTCGTCATCGCCGCGTGCCGTTGAAGCCGCTGTATACGTCGGCGGATCTCGACGGCATCGCGCATCTCGATTCGCAACCCGGCGTCGAACCATTCGTGCGCGGACCTTATGCATCGATGTACACGACGAAGCCGTGGACCATTCGCCAGTACGCCGGTTACGCCGATGCCGCCGATTCCAATCTCGCGTTTCGCCGCGCGCTCGAACGCGGCGCGCAAGGACTGTCCGTCGCGTTCGATCTGCCGACTCAACGCGGCTACGATTCGACGGACGAAGCGGCGCGCGCCGATGTCGGACTCGCGGGCGTCGCCATCGATACCGTCGATGACATGGCGCGGCTCTTCGAAGGCATCGCGCTCGATCGCGTCTCCGTCTCGATGACGATGAACGGCGCCCTGCTGCCGGTGCTCGCGGCGTTCATCGTCGCGGCGGAGGAACGCGGCATCGGCATGGAAGCGCTTTCGGGCACGGTGCAGAACGACATCCTCAAGGAGTTCATGGTGCGCAACGCGTGGGTGTTCGCGCCGGAACCATCGCTGCGAATCGTAGCGGACGTCGCGCAGTTTCTCGCCGGACACATGCCGCGTTTCAAGGCGCTTTCCGTGTCCGGCTATCACTTTCAGGAAGCGGGCGCGGATGCGTCGCTCGAACTGGCGCTCACGTTCGCCAATGCGCGCGCTTACCTTCGCGCGATGCGTGCGCGCGGCCTGTGCGCCGATGCGGTCTGCGAGCAGTTGAGCTTTTTCTTCGGCACCGGCACGGACTTCTATACGGAAATCGCGAAGCTGCGCGCGGCGCGGCTGATGTGGTCGGGCATCGCGGAAGAAGAGGGCGCGCGCACGGCGAAGAGCCGCGCGCTGCGCATGCATTGCCAGACGTCGGGCTGGTCGCTGAGCCCGGTGCGCACGCAGAACAACATCGTGCGCACGACTGTCGAAGCGATGGCCGCCGTGTTCGGCGGCACGCAGTCGCTGCACACGAATGCGCATGACGAGGCGCTCGCGTTGCCGTCGGCGTCGGCGGCCCAGCTCGCGCGCGACACGCAATTGATCCTTCAGCACGAAATGGGCTTGTGCGACGTGATCGATCCGTGGGCGGGCTCCTACATGATGGAATCGCTGACGGCGGGGCTCGTCGCACAGGCGCGCACGCTCATCGACGAAATCGATGCGCACGGCGGCGCGCTCGAAGTCATTCGCACGGGCTGGGTGCAGCGTCGCATCCGCGAGAGCGCGGCGGTCACTCAGGCGCGCATCGATGCGGGCGAACAGATGATCGTCGGGACGAATGCGTTTGTCGCGGCGGAATGTGACGACGACCCGCCCGCGTGCCTCGCAATCGACGGCGAACGTATCCGCGTTCAGCAGTCGCGCAGGATCGCCGAGGTCAGACGGCTACGCGATGAATCGCGGGTGCGCGCGGCGCTGGCCGCATTGACGCGCGCCGCCCGCGACGACGACGGCAACCTGCTCGACAGGGCGATCGATTGCATGCGCGCGCGGGCGACGGTCGGCGAATGCACACGCGCGCTCGAAGCGGTGTGGCCGCGCCATGTGCAGATCGCGCGCGCGGCTTCCGGCACGTATGGCGCGACTCGCCGCGGCGATGACGCCTGGCGCGACGCATGCGCGCAGGTCGCGCGGCTCACGCGCGAGTTGAGCAGAAAGCCGCGTGTGCTGATTGCAAAACTGGGACTCGACGGACACGATCGCGGCGCCGGTATGATCGCCGCCGCGCTCGCCGACGCAGGCTTTCATGTGACGACGAGCGGACTGTTCGCGTCGCCCGCGCAGGCCGCGGCGCTCGCTGCCGACGAACGATGCGATGTGATCGGCGTGTCGTCGCTGGCGGGCGCGCATGGCGCGCTGGTGCCGGGATTGATGCGCGAACTCGCCGCGCACGACGTACGCGTGCCTGTGGTGATCGGCGGAATCGTGCCCGATGACCATGCGCGAACCATGCGCGCAATTGGCGTGGCCGACATATTCGGCCCAGGCTCGACGATGCACGAGATCGTCGAGCGTCTGGTCTTTCTTATAGAGAACGCTTACTTGACCGATGCGGTGTTGATCGGGCGTGCGGAATCGGCGGGCAGCACCGACGTCAGCACGTTGGCGGGCACATGCTGCGCTTCTTCCTTCGACACCGCGCCGACGAACTTCCAGCCGCCCGGCAACTTGACGAACGTGAAGCCGGTGGGCTGATCGACGAAAACGGAGTAAGGCGCGGGCGACGCGGCAGGCGCGTCGGTCTGGGCAAACGACATCAGCGGGGTTGCAAGCAACAGCGCGGCGGCAAGCGCGGACAAGGTCGATTTCATGAAAACACTCCTGAAGTAGTAGTTCGCGAATTATGTGACGATCAATACAGATATTTAAACATCGGCCCGGGACAAGGTCCAGTTATTTTGTTACGATCGACACATAATTCAGAATTGCCGCGCACCGAACAATGGCTGGCACGGCAATTTGTATGAATAAAGGAGTGAGACATGTCGTCGGCAGCACAGGAGACGCAGCACAAGGCGCGCGGCCGCCCGCGCGAGTTCGATCGCGAGGCGGCGCTCAGATGCGCCATGAACGTGTTCTGGGACAAGGGCTACGACACCTGCTCGATGGCCGATCTCGTCGATGCCATGGGCATCAACTCGCCGAGTCTGTACGCCGCGTTCGGCAGCAAGGAAGACCTGTATCGCGAGGCGGTCGATCTCTACACGGAAGCCGAAGGCGGCGCCGCGTTGCGTGAGTTGCTCGCACACGAGTCGGTGTGCGAGGGGTTGCGCGCAATGTTTCGCACGAGCATCGAGCTTTTCACCGGCGCGGCGAATCCGCGCGGCTGCATGATCTTTCTCGGCGCGATGTCGGTCGGCACGGAGCACGCGCAATTGCGCGCCGAGTTGCAGAAGCGCAGGCGGCGCGTGGCGAGCATCGTCGCGGAGCGGCTGGCGCGGGCGGTCGAAAACGGCGAACTCGACACACGCGCCGACGTCCCGGCGCTCGCCGCGCTGTGCATGACGCTGTTCGCGGGACTGTCGATTCAGGCGCAGGACGGCGTGCGCCGGGCGGCGTTGTTCGCGGCAATCGACCAGTTCGTCGCGACATTGCCGGTGCGCGCGAAATCCTGAGCGCGCCGCACCGACGCGGCGCGTGAGCTTACGTTATTGACTTTCCAATCGTTTACGCGCGAGCATGGGCAGTCGCGCGCGAATGCCGTGCGGCCATCGCTTTGTACGTAGTCCCTACTTACATTTCCCATCGATGGTGACGCGCCCGCCCACGCCCCGTCAGCAGATCCGCCTGTGCACGGCGAGCGACGGCGTGCGCATCGCGTACGCAACGTGCGGCTCCGGGCCGCCGCTCATCAAGGCGGCGAACTGGCTCAGTCATCTGGAACTGGATTTCGCGAGTCCGGTCTGGAGCCATCTGATGATCGAGCTGTGCGGCCGGCACCAGCTGATTCGCTACGATCAGCGCGGCTGCGGCCTCTCCGATCACGACGTCGCCGATATTTCCTTCGACGCCTGGCTGCGCGATCTCGAAACTGTCGTCGATGCGAGCGGCCTCGAACGCTTTCCGCTGCTCGGGATTTCGCAAGGCGCGTCGATCGCCATCGCGTATGCGGTCGCGCATCCGGAACGGGTGACGCATCTCGTGCTGCACGGCGGCTACGCGCGCGGCCGGCTCAAGCGCACCCGCGATCCCGCGCAGCACGAGGAAGCCGAAATGCTCGTCAAACTCGCGGAACTCGGCTGGGGCAAGCACAATCCCGCGTTCCGCCAGTTCTTCACGACGCAGTTCATTCCCGGCGGCACGCCGGAACAGCACCACTGGTTCAACGAACTCGAACGGCTCACGACCACGCCACGCAACGCCGCGCGCATCATGCGCGTGTTCAATGAAATCGATGTGGTCGATCTGCTGCCGCGCGTGGAATGCCCGACGCTCGTGCTGCACGCAAGCGGCGACGCGCGCGTGCCCTTCGACGAAAGCCGCCTGCTCGCCGGACAGATTCCCGGCGCGCGCTTCGTGCCGCTGGAAAGCGAGAATCATCTCGTGCTCGAAACCGACGCCGCCTGGCAGCGCTGGCGCGAGGAAGTGCGCGCATTCCTGCCGTCGGCGCCGGCGATCGACCCCGCGTTCTCGGCGCTGACGCCGCGCGAGCGCGATATCGTCGAATTGCTCGCCGGCGGGCGCGACAACGCGCAGATCGCCGCACGTCTCGCGCTGAGCGAGAAGACCGTGCGCAATCACATCACCAGCATCTTCGCGAAGCTCGAAGTCGAGAGCCGCGCGCAGGCGATCGTGCTCGCGCGCCGCGCGGGCTTCGACGCGCCCGCTGCCTGACATCCTCGGGACACGAGTCCCACCCATTCGCCGCCAAAAGCGCGCGTCCCGGTTCATATCCGGGACATGCGCCT
Organism: Caballeronia peredens; assembly: GCA_001544595.2. GTDB lineage: Bacteria > Pseudomonadota > Gammaproteobacteria > Burkholderiales > Burkholderiaceae > Caballeronia > Caballeronia peredens. The sequence continues at coordinate 78,210 of FCOH02000010.1, forward strand.
CATGTGCGCGAGCGCGCATCTGCCGAGAATGCTTCGCAGAACGGTGACGCGACGCCTCCATCACGCCGACCTGTTCGACGTATCGAGCCGCCGTTAAGGCGTCCAGTCCATCCGCCGTCATCGACGCAGAATCATCCGGAGTCCGCATATGAATGCAGTTCACCCCGAGTCCAGTGCAATCAGCACGCAGCAGCGCTACGCGAAGTGCATCGAAGTGTCCCGCCGCATCCGCTGGGATATCGATCGCGACGTGTTGCGCGGCCGCCGTTTCGATCCCGCGCACACCTTCATGCCCGACGGGCTCAGCGAGGTGAATCGCCTGCCGTTTCTGGACGCGCGCGAACGCCGTCTGATGTCGCAGATTCAGGGCCGTACTTACGCCAACATGTTCGGCATGATCGAACGCTTCATCGGCGCGAAGATGCTGGAGGTCGGCCGCGAACACGCACTCGGCGACCAGACCGCGCTGGAGGCGATCGTCCGCTTCACCGACGAGGAACTGAAGCATCAGGAACTGTTCCGCCGCGTCGAGGCGCTCGCGGCCGAGGCGCTGCCGCCCGGCTATCGCTTCATTCCGCAGGCCGACGACGTCGCCACATTCGTGCTCGGCAAATCGACGTGGTCGATTCTCGCGCTGACGTGCTGCATCGAGATCGTCACGCAGGTGCACTACCGGCAGAGCATCGAGAGCGACAGCAGCCTGTCGCCGCTGTTCAAGGACATCTTCCTGTTCCACTGGAAGGAGGAGTCGCAGCACGCGATCATCGACGAACTGGAATGGATGCGCGAGGACGCGCGCATCAGCGACACGGCGCGCGATGCCGCCGTCGGCGATCTGATCGAGCTCGTCGCGGCCATCGACGGCATGTTGCAGGCGCAGGCCGCCGCCGACGCGCATTACTTCGTCACGCAACTCGACCGCGCGCTGTCCGACGACGAAGAGGCGCGCGTGCATGCCGGGCTGCTGGATGCGTATCGCTGGCAGTACATCGTGTCGGGCGTCGATGAAGCGCGCTTCGGCGAAGTCTTGTCGCGCGTGATCAGCGAGGCGCACGGCGAGCGGCTCGGCGCGGCGCTCGCGCCGTTGAGACGCCGCGCGCTCGTCAGCGAGGCCGATGCGCTCGCGTAACGCGCGCTGTTCGAAGCAAACGAAGGCCGGACCTGAACGTCCGGCCTTTTTTCATCTGCGAAAGTAAAAAGTAAAGAAAACGCGCTTTGTTGCTCTGCAAAACGCTGAATTAGCGTGGAAATCTAGTTGTTACTGACGTACTGAGGCCGGATTTTTTCGTGCAACATAGATGACATCAGGCAGTCGCATCGAAGAAGCATTTGAAGAGCAGGCATCGACCGAAAGAATCGGCCAATCGCCAGTCAACGCGTGGGCTCGCGTCAGGGCAAGGACGCACGATTCCGCCGGTTTCCGAACCGCATTGGCGATGCCGCTCGCGCAGTTTGTCGTCCCAAACCGATAACTAGATTGGACCATCATGCTCGCTGAACCGTTGCCGCATACATCCGATATCGAAAAATTCGCCGAAGATCACGAGCGTTTCGCGCGTCACACGCCTTCTGAAATTTCCGTCTGCCTGCGCAGTCTCGCACTGCGCCGCGACATGCTGACGGTGACGAGCGGACGCGACCAGATCGTCACGCAGTTGCTGGAAGTCGATGCCCGCGAGGCGCGCATCGTGTTCGACTGGGGCGGCGTGGAGTCGGACAACCGCGCGCTGCTCGCCGCGCGGCAGTTGTACTTCAAGGCCGCGCCGGAAGGCGTGCGCGTCGAGTTCACCACGGACGCCGCGCGCGCCGTCACCTACGAAGGCCGGCAGGCGTTCGAAGTCGATTTCCCGGTCAAGCTCTACCAGTTCCAGCGGCGCGAATACTTTCGCGTGCCGGCGCCGATTCTCGATCCGTACTACGCAAAAGGCGCCTACGCCGACGGCGAAGCCTTCCGCTACGAAGTGCACGACCTGTCGCTCGGCGGCATCGCGCTGAGAATGGACACGCCGCGTCTCGCGGAGACGGAAGTCGGCACCGTCTTCGGCGATGTCATGCTGCAACTCGGTCCGGGCGCGGCGTTTTCCGTCGATCTCGAACTCGTATCGCCGCGCAGCGTGACCACGCCGCGCGGCGATGTGCGTTACGTCGTCGGATTCCGTTTCGTGCGACTTTCCGGCGCGGCGGAGAACGTGTTACAGCGGCTCATCACGCGCATGGAAGCGCGGCGGCGCAGCCTGTCGGCGTGACGGTTGCGGGCGCCGCGCGCGGGCGATAGTAGAATGCGTGCCTCTTCCACTGCATCGCGACCCATGTTCCGCAAGGCCTGGCGCGGAGAAGAACGCTTCTGGAAAGTCTGGTGGCTGTTGGGCGTGCCGATCCACCTCGTCTGGTGGATCGTCTATCTCGACCTCTGGATCAGCGGCGTCGCTCCCGAAACCTTCCTGCTGATCACCGTCTGGTTCTGGCCCGGCATGCTGGGCCTGTTCGCCGCCTGTTCAGCGCTGTATCTGCTCTGGTGCACGCTCGCGTGGCGCTGTTCCGGCAATGTCGATAACCGCCTGTGGACCTATGTCGCGCGCGTGCTGATCGGCGTGGGACTCGGCTCGTTTCTGACCGAATGCGCGCTGATCGTCACGGCGCCGTTTGCCTGATTGCCGGTTCCCTGCACGCCCCGCGTGCGACGGGCACAATTCGGCGAAAGACGAACGGAAGACGCGCATGCTCAACGAATTCGCCAAGACGGTTCTCGTGATCGTCGCCGGTCTGTTTCCGATCATCAATCCGCCGGCGACGGCGCTCGTCGTGCTGAGCATGCTGCCGCACATCGGCGACGCCGATCGCGCCGAGCTGGCGCGGCGCATCTCGATCAACAGTTTCGCGATCCTGCTGGCATCGCTGTCCATCGGCGCTTATGTGCTGTCGTTCTTCGGCATCTCGATTGCCGTGTTGCGGGTGGCGGGCGGCTTCGTCGTCGCGATGGCGGGCTGGGGACTGCTCCAGGCCCCCGACGACGACGATTCCGCCGAAGCCGTGCCCAAGCCCCGCAGCGGTGCCTCGCTGCGCGCGAAGGCGTTCTATCCGCTGACCTTGCCGATCACCGTCGGTCCGGGCGCGATCGCGGTCGCCATCGCGCTCGGCACCGGCTCGCCGCGCCACGGTCTGCAGCCGGTGCATCTCGCCGGCGTGAGCGTTGGGCTCGTGATCCTCTGCGCGAGCATCTATGTGTGCGTGCGCTTCGCCGGACATCTCGAACGCCTGCTCGGCACCGTCGGTACGCAGGTCGCGATGCGCCTGTTCGCGTTCGTGATCTTCTGCATCGGCGTGCAGATCCTGTGGCTGGGTCTGTCCGAACTGCTCTCGTCGGTGCAACTCAACGTTAAATAACTGATTCGTGGGGATAAACCCCAAGCGACGCTCGCAGATGACGGGGCTACCATTTTTTCGGTTCGAATGGTAGCGCTACCATCAAGGAGACGCTGTTTGACTTCCAACCGCAAGAAGCCGGAGGAACTGCGCAGTCACCGCTGGTACGGCGTGAACGATCTGCGCTCGTTCGGCCATCGCTCGCGCACCGCGCAGATGGGCTATCACCCGTCCGATTACATGGGCAAGCCGGTCATCGCCGTGGTCAATACGTGGAGCGAGATCAACTCGTGCCACACGCATTTCAAGCAGCGCGTCGAGGAAGTGAAGCGCGGCGTGTGGCAGGCGGGCGGCTTTCCGGTCGAAATGCCGGTGATGACGCTCGCCGAGCCGTTTCAGAAACCGACGACCATGCTCTACCGCAATTTCCTCGCGATGGAAGTCGAGGAAGTGCTGCGCTCGTATCCGTTCGACGGCTGCGTGCTGATGGGCGGCTGCGACAAGACCACGCCCGGCCTGCTGATGGGCGCGATCAGCATGAATCTGCCCGCGATCTATCTGCCCGCCGGCCCGATGCTGCGCGGCGACTGGAATGGCCGCACGCTCGGCAGCGGCTCGGATACCTGGAAATACTGGGCGGAACTGCGCGCGGGCAAGATCAGCGAGGACGAGTGGAAGGGCGTGGAAAGCGGCATCGCGCGCTCGCCGGGCCATTGCATGACGATGGGCACCGCCTCCACGATGACGAGCGCCGCCGAAGCGCTCGGCATGACGCTGCCGGGCTTCGCGTCGATTCCGGCGGTCGATTCGCGGCACGCGCAGCATGCGTCGCTGACGGGCCAGCGCATCGTCGAGATGGTGTGGACGGACCTGAAGCCGTCCGACATCCTCACGCCGAAAGCCTTCGACAACGCCGTGACGACCGTGCTCGCGCTGTCCGGCTCGACCAACGCGATCGTGCATCTGGTGGCGGTCGCGCGGCGCGCGGGCGTGCCGCTCACGACCGCGCGCTTCGACGACCTCGCGCGCGTGACGCCGGTGATCGGCAACATCCGGCCGGCCGGCAAGTACCTGATGGAAGACTTCTTCTATGCGGGCGGCCTGCGCGCGCTGCTCGCGGAACTCGGCGATCTGATCGATGGCTCGCAACTAACCGTCAATGGCCGCACGCTCGGCGAGAACATCGCGGGCGCCGCGATTTTCGACGACGACGTGATTCGCCGCCGCGACAATCCTCTGGTTCCGAACGACGGCCTCGCTGTGCTGACCGGCAATCTCGCGCCGGACGGCGCCGTCATCAAACCCGCGGCGATGGAAGCGCACTTGCTCAGACATCGCGGGCCGGCGGTCGTGTTCCGCGATTACGCCGACATGGCCGCGCGCATCGACGACGAAGCGCTCGACATCGACGCCGATTCCGTGATCGTGCTCAAGCATGCGGGGCCGGTCGGCGCGCCGGGCATGCCGGAATGGGGCCAGTTGCCGATACCGCAGAAGCTGCTGAAGCAGGGCGTGCGCGACATGGTGCGCATTTCGGACGCGCGCATGAGCGGCACCAGTTACGGCGCGTGCGTGCTGCACGTGGCGCCGGAATCGTTCGTCGGCGGGCCGCTCGCGCTGGTGCAGGACGGCGATATCGTCGAACTGGACGTGCCCGCGCGCCGCCTGCATCTCGACGTGAGCGACGAAGAACTCGCCGCGCGCCGGGCCGCGTGGAAGCCGCCGAAGCGCCCGTTCGAGCGCGGCTTCGGCGTGATGCATCAACTGCACGTGACGCAGGCCGACAAGGGCTGCGACTTCGATTTCCTCGAAGAGAAAACCGCGGCCGGCGGCGAGCCGGAAATTCACTGAGTCTTCCACTGAAAAGCGCCACGCGATGACGACGCCCGACATCTCCATTCCCGACGAAACCATCGAACTGCTGCGCCACGTCAGCACCGCGACGCTCACGACGCAGCTTTTCAAGCGCGGCCTGCGCAACGTGTTCCTGCAAGGCGTCGCGCCGCTCGTGAAACCCGCGAAGGGCGTGCCGAACATGGTCGGGCCGGCGTTCACGCTGCGCAATATCCCGGCGCGCGAGGATCTCGATCACGTCGGCGTGTTTCAGGATCCGGATCATCCGCAGCGCAAGGCCGTCGAGACCGCGCCGCCGGGCAGCGTGCTCGTGCAGGATTGCCGCGGCGAACGCAGCGTCGCGTCAACGGGTTCGATTCTCACGACGCGCCTCAAGATTCGCGGCGTGGCGGGCATGGTGTCGGACGGCTGCGTGCGCGACAGCGGCACCATCGGCGATATCGGGCTGCCGCTCTTCTGCGCGGGCGCGAGCGCGCCGCTCAATCTCGCGAAGCATCACGCCGTCGACATGAACGTGCCGATCGCGTGCGGCGGCGTGGCGGTGTATCCGGGCGATATCGTCGTCGGCGATGTGGACGGCGTCGTGATCGTGCCGCGTTACATGGCCGAAGAAGTCGCGAGGGACGCGACCGAGCAGGAAATCATGGAGGAGTTTCTGTCGGCGCGCGTGGAGGGCGGCGCGGTGCTGCGCGGCACCTATCCGCCGAACGACGAAACGCTCGCCGCTTACAGGGAGTGGCGCAGGCAGCGCGGCTGAGCCCGCACGCCACGCTCATCGCCATATTCGCCCGCACGCCTGATGCGGGCGCGGGAGACGCCGTGAACGCCAAATCGCCAACGCCCGGCAACGTCGACGAGCAGCATCTGATCAACCGGCTGGCGTGGCGGCTCATGCCGCTCGTCGGCCTGCTGTATCTCGTCGCGTATATCGACCGCTCGAACATCGGCTTCGCCAAGCTGCAGATGCTCGGCAGTCTCGGCATGTCCGAAGTCGCGTATGGACTGGGCGCGTCGCTGTTTTTCATCGGCTATCTGATCTTCGAGATCCCGAGCAACGTGATGCTGCACAAATACGGCGCGCCGCGCTGGATCGCGCGGATCATGCTGACGTGGGGCGTCGTCACGATCCTGCTCGCGTTCACGAAGAACGCCACGATGTTCTACGTCCTGCGCTTCCTGCTCGGCGCGTCGGAGGCGGGCCTCTATCCCGGCGTGATCTATTACCTGACGCTGTGGTTTCCGCAGCGGCATCGCGTGCGCATGCTGGGGTATTTCACGCTCGGCAGCAGCATCGGCAACATGGTCGGCGCGCCGATCTGCGGCTATCTGCTCGACAAGAACTGGTTCGACCTGCAAGGCTGGCAACTGGTGTTCATCGTGACGGGACTGCCTTCGGTGTTGCTGACGGCCGTCGTCTTGCTGTGCCTGCCCGCGTCGCCGGCGAAAGCCGCCTTCCTCTCCGACGACGAGAAAACCTGGCTCCGCGACACCCTCGAAACCGAGCGGCTCGCGGCGAACAAGGTCGAGAAGAGCGGCTCGCATGTGCTGCGTGTGCTCACGGAGCCGCGCGTGATCGGCATGGCGCTCTACTACATGATGCTGTCGATGTCGGTGTACGGCGTGAGCTACTGGTTGCCGACGCTCGTGAAGGGTTTCGGCGTGACCAACACGGTCAACGGTCTGCTGAACATCGTGCCGTGGCTCGCGGCGACAATCGTGCTCGCGTGGCTGCCCGCGAAGCTGCGCCAGGGCAGTCGCACGACCGCCGCGATGCTCGCGGCCGCGCTGATCGGCGTTGTTTTCTTTCTGGGCAGCGTGTTTCTGCCGACCAACACGCTGCGGTTCATCGCGCTGTGTCTGGGCGCGCCGTGCATGTATCTGCTGCTGCCGTGCTTCTGGACGATTCCGCCGAAATTTCTCACCGGCGCGCGCGCGGCCGCGGGCATCGCGGCGATCAATTCGCTCGGCAACGTGGGCGGGTTCATCGCGCAGAATCTCGTGCCGTGGGTCAGGCAGACGAGCGGCTCCGTCAAGGCGCCGATGCTCATTCCGGCCGCGTGCCTGCTGATTTTCGCCGTCGTGACGATGTTCCTGATGCGGCGCGAAGCCGCCGCCCGCCACGCGGCCGATCTGCGCGCGGCCGGGAATCGCGCCTGACGCCATGGCGACTCGCACGGGCGCGAAAGGCATCCGCATCACCGACGTGGCGGCAGCGGCGGGCGTCTCGCCGATCACCGTGTCGCGCGTCTTCAATGCGCCCGACACCGTCGCGCCGGAGACGCTCGCGCGCGTGCGCCAGGCCGTCGCCGAACTGGGCTATGTGCCGAACCGGCTCGCGGGGGGATTGTCGTCGGCGAAATCGCGGCTGATCGCGGCGATCGTGCCGACGCTCGCGCACTCGCTCTTCTCGGAAACGATCCAGGTCTTCAGCGATACGATGTCGCGCGCCGGTTATCAGGTGCTGCTGGGCCTTTCCGGCTACGGCGACACGAACGAACACGAGCCCGAACACGAAGACGCGCTCCTCGACGCCGTGCTGAGCCGCCGTCCTGAAGGCGTGCTGCTGACCGGCGTGGCGCACACCGCGACGCTGCGCGAGCGTCTGCGCAAGATCGCGATTCCGGTCGTCGAGACGTGGGACATGACCGACGATCCCATCGACATGCTCGTCGGCTTCTCGCATTACCGCATCGGCGTGAGCGTGGCCGAGCGTTTTCTCGCACGCGGCGCGCGCCGGCCCGCGCTCGTGTCCGCGAACGATCAGCGGGCGCTCGCGCGGCGGCGCGGCTTTGTCGAGACGCTCGCGCGGCGCGGCATCGCCGATGTCGCCGAAATGCTGATGCCGCCGCCCAGTTCGGTCGCGCTCGGCAAGGAAGGCTTGCGGCGCATCATCGAGACGCGCGCGGGAGTCGACGCGATCTTCTGCAGTTCCGATCTGCTCGCGCTCGGCGTCGTGGCGGAGGCGCGGCGGCTCGCGATCGACATTCCCGGGCGCATCGCGGTATGCGGCTTCGGCGCGCTCGAATTCACCGCCGACACGATTCCCGCGCTCACGACCGTGCGCGTGGATGGCCGGCGCATCGGCGCGACGGCGGCGCGCTGCCTGATCGACCGGCTCGACGGCGCGACGGAGAAAACGTGCGTGGACGTGGGCTTCGAGCTGATCGAGCGCGAAACGCTGTGATCAGGGCAGCAGATTCCACTTGATGATCGCGCGCACTTCGCGCTCGAAGCCGAGCACGCTCATGGCGGCGGTGTCCATCGCCAGATGCGCGCCCAGCGCGGGCGAGCCCGTCGCCCATTGCGCGCCGAACACGCGCGAAAAGTGCGCGTGCGAGAACAGTGCGATGTTCGTCGCGTTCGTGGCGATCAGTTTGTCGATGAGCGCCTGCGCGCGCCGGCCGACATCGGCGAGATTTTCGCCTTGCGGAATCGGCGACGTCCACACGGACCAGTCCGGAATCTCGTGGCGTATGTCCGGCGTCTTGCGGCCTTCGTAGACGCCGTAATTCCACTCGTGCAACTCGGGCTCGACCTGCGCGCGTTCGCCGAGCCCGGCGAGCCGGCAGGTTTCGATCGCGCGGCCCATCGGGCTCGTCAGCACGAGATCGAAAGTCTGCGACGCCAGAACCGGCGCGAGCGCCGCCGCCTGCCTGCGCCCCGCGTCGGTGAGCGGCACGTCGGTCGTGCCGGTGTGCTGCCCCGACTTGCTCCACTCGGTTTCGCCGTGCCTGATCAGCCAGATATGGACGCCGCCTTTCTCGCTCATGTCGTTCACCCTGTGTCGCAAAAAAACCGGCGCTTCAGGCGATCTCGCCCGTCGCGAACGCCTTCAGCAAATGATGCGCGATCGCGAACGGCTTCGGCGCGGAAAGCCCGTGCTCGTGCGTGCCGTCGAGCATCGCGGCGACTTCGGCGCGCGAGAACCAGCGCGCATCTTCCAGCTCTTTCCTGTCGATGACGATGTCCGTCTCCGTCGTGCGCGCGAAGCAGCCGATCATCAGCGACGACGGAAACGGCCACGGCTGCGACGCGAAATAGCGCACGTCCGTGCAGCGAATGCCCGATTCCTCCAGCACTTCGCGAAACACGGCATGCTCGAACGTCTCGCCCGGCTCGATGAAGCCTGCGAGCGCCGAATACATGCCGGGCAAAAACTGCGGCTGACGGCCGAGGAGACAGCGCTCGCCGTCGCTGACGAGCATGATGACGACCGGATCGACACGCGGAAAATGCTGCGCGCCGCAGTTGCCGCAGATGCGCCGCCAGCCCGCGCCGGCGGCATCGGTCGGCTGGCCGCAGTTCGCGCAGAAACGGTGCCGGCGATGCGAGTCGAGCATCGAGCGCGCTTCGCCGAGCGCGCTGATCATCGACGGCGGCACGAGGCCCTGCATCGCGATCGGGCGAAGTTCGATGGCTTCGATCGCCTCGATGGCCTCGACCGCGCCGGCTTCGAGCCGGTTTTTCGCGTCGTCGTCGAGCGCGTGGGCGAACAGCGCGCGCCGGTCGGCGTCGCGGCCGAGAAACACCGTCTGCAAGGGCGCGCCGAGCTTCGCGGCCTCACGCGCGTCGAACAGCGGATCGTGTCCGTTCGTCCGCTTGAACAGCGGCACGTTGTTCGAAAACAGCAGGAAGCGCGTGGACGGTTCGTCGCGCAGCGAGGCGACGAACGCGTCGTCGTCGCGCTTCTCCGAAACGCGATCGAGCGGATCGAGCGTGAAACCGATGGCATGAGGCGGCGTGGGCATAGTATTTTTCGTGTGTGGCCGCGCGAGGCGCAGACGCACGCGCGTGACGGGAAGAGGCAGGACCAGTCGGCAATCGTAGCGAAGTTGGCGCGTCCTTGCAGAGCGACGCCGCATCGCTGCGCGGCTCAACGCGGTGTTTGCGGAGTGATCGATGATCGCGCTCTATTCGTATCCTCAGATGTTCGGCCTCGAAGACAACAATCCGTTCGGGCTCAAGGTGTTCGCGTTCCTGAAGCTGGCGGGCCTGCCGTTCGAGCATCATCATGTGCTCGACACGAGCGCGGCCCCGCGCGGCCAACTTCCGTATCTCGTCGACGACGACGTCACCATCGGCGACAGCGACGCGATCATCGCGCACCTGAAGCGCAAATACGCGCTCACGCTCGACGACGCCCGCACGCCCGGGCAGTGCGACCTCGACCTGCTGACGCGCCGCACGCTCGACGATCTCTACTGGGTGATGTCCTACTCGCGCTGGCGCGACGACCGCTTCTGGCCGCAGTTTCGCGACGCGCTGCTCGCAGCGCTTCCGGATGTCGGCGCGGATGTGCTCGAAGGCGCGCGCCAGTACAACTTCGAGCGGTATCGCTATCAGGGCATCGGCCGATACGAACCCGACGACGCGTACGCGCGCGGCATCGGCAATCTGCAGGCCGTGGCGAATCTTCTGGGCGACAAGCCGTTCATGTTCGGCGCCGCGCCCGCCAGCATCGATGCCGCCGTGTACGGGTTCGTCGCAAGCATCTATTTTTACGATATCGATACGCCGCTCAAGCGCTTCGTCGCCGCGCAGGCCAATTTCGTGCGGCATTGCCACGCGATGCGCGAACGCATGGGGCAGAGCCCGGCGCCGTGAGCGGGCGCGCGCGGATTACGTTCGGCCGACGAATTGCCTGATGTTCATGCGCGTCGTGCCGTAGTCGGGGCTCGCGGCGGCGTCGGAATGGGAGTCTGCGCAAACATCGGCGTCGGGCTGCGGCGCGGCCGGCTGGGAACACGCCGCGATGCGCGCCGAAACAACATGCTTCGCGCCGGAGAGCACGCGTTCGCAGACGCGTTCGAAGGCGCGCGCTTCGTCGAATACGCTCGCGAGGCCCGATGCGCCCGCGCGCTGCATCGCGGCGAGCGCGGCGGCATCGCGTTCATGGGTGAAGACGACGACCGGCGTATCCGGCCATTCGTGCCGCAGCGCGCGCAGAAGCGCGAAGTCGTCGCCGCCGCTGCCTTCGATGCCGCCGCTCAGCACGATCAAATCGCATTCGGCGGATTTCAGCGCATCGAGCAGGCGCGCGCCGTCGCCGGCGAACGCGGCAAGATCGAATCGCTCGTGCACGCCGAACCAGTGCTGCAATCCGGACATGACGACAGGCCGGCTCTCCGCGACCACGATCCTGATCTTGTATACGCCCATGATGATCCGTGCACAGCCGTGAGTGAAACCGCGCACGTTAGCAAACGGCTTGCGCCGGTTGCGCCGCACAACAAAATTTTGCAATTCACCCGCAACGCACCGTCGATTCCCCGGCCGTCCGTTCGTCGTTGTAGATGAGCGGCACCGAGAGACGGCACGAAGACGGCACGCGTCCGTCGCGCCGCATTCTGAAATCGGTCGGACAACCCGGAGACTCGTCAGATGAGCCTGCAACTCTATGCGCACCCTTTTTCCTCGTACTGCCAGAAGGTGCTGACGGCGCTTTACGAAAACGGCACGCCGTTCGAGTGGCGCGCGCTCACGCCCGAGACGCCGCAATCGATGCGCGAGCTCAGCGAAATCTGGCCGATGAAGCGCTTTCCCGTGCTCGTCGATGACGGGCGGCCGGTGATCGAATCGACGGTGATCATCGAATATCTGGGATTGTTTCATCCCGGGCCGGTGCGGCTGATTCCGGAAGATCCGCGCGCCGCGCTCGACGTGCGCTGTATGGACCGCTTCTTCGACAACTATGTTGCCACGCCGCAGCAGAAGATCGTGTTCGACGCCATGCGTGCGGAGAACGAACGCGATGCGCGCGGTGTCGCCGACGCCCGCGCGATGCTCGACACGTCCTATGCGTTCCTCGACGGCCTGATGGCCTCGCGCGAATGGGCCGCCGGCGACGCGTTCAGCCTTGCCGATTGCGCCGCCGCGCCGTTCCTGTTCTATGCGGACTGGTGCCACCGGATCGGCGCGGAGTTTGCGAACGTGATCGCGTATCGCAAGCGGCTGCTGGCGCGGCCGTCGTTCGCGCGCGCGGTCGATGAAGCGCGGCCGTATCGGGCGCTGTTTCCGCTCGGCGCGCCGGATCGCGATTGAATGTGCCTTTGTCAAACAGGAGACTGCTGATGACGTCTGCATCGAACTATCTTCCCGCCGCTGAACTGGCGAGCCGCTCGACCATGCGGTTTCCCAACGAAAGCGCCGACTATCGCCGGGCGCGAACCGCATTGCTGGCCGAGGAAATCGAGTTGCGTCGGCATATCGAGCGCGTCGCGCAGATGCGTCGCGGGTTGCCGCCCGGCGGCGAAGTCGAAGGCGACTACCGCTTCGACGGCGAGCGCGGCCCGGTCGATTTCGCCGGCCTGTTCGGCGACAAGGACACGCTCGTCACGTACAGCTACATGTTCGGGCCGCAGTGCGAACGGCCCTGCCCGATGTGCACGTCGTTGCTGTCGGCGTGGGAGGGCGAGGCGCGCGACATCGAGCAGCGCGTGGCGCTCGCGGTGATCGCGCGTTCGCCGCTCGCGAAGCTCGTCGCGTTCAAGAAGGAGCGCGGCTGGCGCGATCTCCGGCTCTTTTCGGATCTGAACGGCGATTTCAGCCGCGACTATCACGCCATTTCGAAGGAAGGCGGCGACGAGCCCGCGCTCAACGTGTTCACGCGGCGCGACGGCGTGATCCGTCATTTCTGGAGCGGCGAGATGGATTTCTCGACCGCCGATCCCGGCGAGGATCCGCGCGGCGCGCCGGACCTGATGCCGCTCTGGACCGTGCTCGACATGACGCCGGAAGGCCGCGCGCAAGACTGGTATCCGAAGTTGGATTACGGGCCGCGCGACTGAATTTCAGTGCGCCGCCGCCGTGAGGTTCGCGTGCGCTTCGAGCCGCGCGCGCACCGTTTCCGGCGTGAACGGCGGCGCGTAGAAGCGCACGCCGGTGGCGTCGAACAATGCATTGGCGATCGCCGCGGGCCCCGGCACCGAAGCCGATTCGCCCGATCCGAGCGGCGGCTCGCCCTGACGCGGCATCAGCACGACATCGACGGCGGGCAACTCCGCGAACGTGATCAGCGGATAGCTGCCCCATTCGCGCGACGCCACCATGCCGTCGCTCATGCGCACGCGTTCTTTCAGCGTGCGGCCGAGCGTCTGCACGACGTTCCCGTGTATCTGATGCCGCACGCCGTCGGGATTGACCATCGTGCCGGTGTCCTGTCCGATCGTCACGCGTTCGATGCGAATTTCGCCCGTCACGCGGTCCACTTCGAGATCGACGATCCACGCCGCCCACGCCGCGCCGAAGCCCGGGAAGCGGCTGTGCACATAGCGCGCATACGCGATGCCGCGCCCGCGCACGCGGCGCTCGTCCGTCTGTTCGAGATGACGCGGGCGGGTGCGCTTCTGCCATCCCGCGCGCACGGCGACGGCTTGCAAAAGCTCGCGCGCGCGTTCGTCGGCGAGATGGCGCAGGCGGAATTCGAGCGGATCCGCGCCGGCATGCACCGCGAGTTCGTCGATGAACGCATCGTGCGCGAACGAGTTCGGCAGCGCCGAGACGCCCCGCAGCCACGACGAGCGCACGAGCGGCGCCATGTCTTCGCAGACGAAGCGCGTATGCGCGAACGTGTACGGCGACACGGCCGTGCGATCGCCCATTTCGAACACGCGCGCCTCGGCCGGGATCGTGCCCGTAAGCAGGAGCGCGAGCAGCGGCGCGTCGTTCGACGGATAGCGTGTCGTGAACGCATACGCGACCGTCTCGCCCGCCGCCGACACGCTGCCCGTCACGTCCATCACTTGCGCGGTGCCCTTCGGTTCCCACAGATGTTCGTCCGCGCGCGAGAGCTGCACGCGCACCGGCGCGCCTATCGCGCGGGAGAGCAGAAGAGCGTCGCCCGCGACGTCGTCGGCGCAGTTGCGGCCGTAGCAGCCCGCGGCTTCCATGCGCACGATATCGACGTCGGCTTCGTCGCGGCCCGCGAGCTTCGCGAGATCGTGACGCAGCGACTGCGGATTCTGCGTGCCCGACCATACGACGATGCGCTCGTCGCGATAATCGGCGAGCGCGCACGACGGCCCGATCGACGCGTGCATCTGATACGGCCATTCATAACGCCGCTGGAAGGTCGTCACGCCGGGCGCGCCGCACGCGGCATCGACGTCGCCGCTTTCCTGCAGCAGCCTGCGCGTGGCGGGCGCGCGGCGAATCGCGCCGGCGGGATCGGAGAGATCGGGCAGCGCGGGCAGATCGCGCCAGCGCACTTTCAGTGCCTTCGCCGCGCGAATCGCCTGCTCTTCGCGTTCCGCCACGACGCCGACGAAATCGCCGATCACCACGACGCCGCGCACGCCGGCCAGATGCGCGACGGACGCGCGATCGACGTCGATCAAAGACGTGCCGACGAACGCACCGCCGTCGTGCCCGTGATACGGCGGGCGCACGACGCAGCCGTGCAACATGCCGGGCACGCGCATGTCGTGCACGAAGGTGAGCTTGCCGGTTGCTTTCGCGGGCAGATCGACGCGCGGCGACGACTTGCCGACCACGCGATAGCGCGACGGATCTTTCACGGCCGCCGCGGTATCGAGCGTGAGCGTGACGCGCCGGCCGCGCAGCAAGGCGCCGAAGGAAAGCCGCGCGCCGTCGCGGGCGATGACGAAACCATCTTCCGTGCGCAGCGACGCTGCATCCACACGCCAGCGCGCCGCCGCCAGTTCGGCCAGCGCGTGACGCGCCTGCGCGGCGGCCGCGCGCAAAGGCACGGCGGAAATCTGAATCGATGCGCTCGCGATCGTCGGACCCTGATTCGGCGTTTCGCTCGAATCGCCGAGCACCATGCACACGCGTTCGGCGGCCACGTCGAGTTCTTCCGCGACGATCTGCGCGAGCGACGTGCGGATGCCCGTGCCGAGATCGACATGTCCGTTGAACGCGAGGATGCGCTCGTCGTCGAGCACGGCGACGAACACTTCGGGCGAATCCTGCACGTACGTCGATGCGCTGCCCGGCTGGCCGGGCGCGGGTTTCGGCGGCACTGAAGGTTGCCGCACGACGACGAGACAGCCGTCGCGCGCCAGGAGTTCGCGGCGCATGGACATATCAGCGATTGACGATGTGCTTCGGCATCGCGAGCGCGAGCACGCAGCCGAAGAACATGCACACGCCGAACACGATCAGACCGGCGCTCATGCTGTGCGTCCAGTCCTTCAGCCAGCCGATCACGTAGGTGCTCGCGAAGCCGCCGAGATTGGCGATCGAGCAGGCGAACGCGATACCCGCCGCGGCCGCGGTGCCGGTCAGGAACGTCGACGGCAGCGCCCACACGACGGGCATCGCCGCGGCCACGCCCGCGTTCGCGATCGACAGGAGGATGACCAGTGCCGCCGTGCTGCCGGTGAAGAACGTGCTCGCGATCAGGCCGAACGCGGTGCAGGCGAACGGCACGACGATATGCCAGCGGCGCTCGCGGAACTTGTCCGAACTGGCGCCGGTGACGAGCATCATGACGACGGCGAGCGCGTTCGGAATCGCGGTCAGCATGCCGATGGTGAGCGCGCTGTGCACGCCGGAATCGCGCAGCATGGTCGGCATCCAGAAGCTGATCGCGTAGGTGCCGAGCAGCACGCACAGGTCGATCAGGCCGAGCGCCCAGACCTTCGGATCTGTGAACGCATCCACCAGACGATGACGCTTCGCGCCGTGCGCTTCGCCCGCGAGATCGAGCTTGAGGCGCGCGCGTTCGTCGTGGTCGAGGAACTTCGCGGTATCGGGCGTATTCGGCAGATAGAAGAACACGAGCACGCCGAGAAAGATCGACGGCAGCGCTTCCAGGCCGAAGAGCCATTGCCAGCCTTGCCAGCCGTGCATGCCGTCGAAGAACGTGACGATCCAGCCCGACAGCGGCCCGCCGACCAGACTCGACAGCGGCAGCCCCATCATGAAGAGCGCGATGATCTTGCTGCGCCGCGCGTCGGGGAACCAGTTCGTCAGATAGAGCAGCACGCCCGGCAGAAAGCCCGCTTCGGCGACGCCGAGCAGAAAGCGCAACACGTAGAACTGCGTGGGCGTTGCGACGAACATCGTGAGCCCGGACAGAATGCCCCACGTGACCATGATCCGCGCGATCCACAGCTTCGCGCCGACCTTCTGCAGGATCAGATTGCTCGGCACCTCGAACAGGATATAGCCGACGAAGAACAGACCCGCGCCGAGACCGTAGACGGTGTCGCTGAACTTGAGCGCGTCGAGCATCTGCAGCTTCGCGAGACCCACGTTCACGCGGTCCAGATAGGCCGAGAAGTAGCACAGACAGAAGAACGGTATGAGCCGCCACGTGAGCTTGCGGTACAGCGCGCGCTCGGCTTGCGCGTCGGTCAGGACCGGGGCGCGCGTCGTGTCGAGTGAAGGGGAAGACATGTCGTGTTCCTTGGAAAATCGAAGCGTTGTTTGCGCCAGCGCGAGGGGTTCAGCGTGCGTAGCGACCTGCGTTCAGCCACGAAACTAAGTTACGAAGACAAAATCCGAAAAGCAACGCCTTTTTCATAAAAAAGCGCTTTTAAATCATGTAGTTATTGTTATTTTTGCGAGGCGTGCGGAAGCGCCCCGGCGGCCTGCGCGGGGACTTCCGGTGCTGCGGAAAACGGGTTCAGCGGGCCGTTGCGGCGGCGCTTTCCAGCGTATGAAGGGCTTCTTCGAGCGGCATCACGGCCGCGTATTTCTGCGCCATGTCGAAGAGATTTGCTTCGTGCGGCGCGATCGCGCGATCGCCGACGCAATCGGAGACGACCAGCGGACGAAAGCCGTGCGACATTGCATCGACGACACTTGCGCGCACGCATCCGCTCGTCACCGCGCCCGCGACCAGCAGCGTCTGCACCGCGCGCTGCGACAGCCACGGCGCGAGCCGCGTGCCGAAGAACGCGGAGGGCACGGTCTTGCGCACGACGAGTTCGCCGCGCGCAGGCGTGAGCTCGGGCACGATCGCGCTGTTCGGATGATCTTCCGTCAGCGTCGCCATGCCGGGCACCTTGATCGAGAAGACGTTGTCGTCGCTGCCGTCGTCCGCGTAGACGATGCGGCTGTGCGCGACCGGCCAGCCGTGGCGGCGCGCGGCCGCGAGCAGATGCACGGTGCGCGCGATGGCCGGCTGGATGTTGCCGCCGCCGAAGGTTTGCGGATCCGCGAAGCCGACGACGAAATCGATGATCAGCAAACCCACGTTGCCTCTTACGGGCAGCGGCGTGCCGAATCCCTGGCTTTTGTACACGCCCGATTCGGCGTGGCTTTCGATGACGCTCATGTGCGTGCCCCTCACGTATTTAACGGTCCATCACGACGCCGTTCAGCACGACGGGCTCGCCGTCGAGCATCACGTCGCAATGGCGCAGCGGAATGTCGATATGACAGGTCGTGGTGCGGCTGCCGCCCGCCTCGTTGTTCGGTCCGAGCGAGAACAGGAAATTGCCTTCGAACGCGCGCGCATCCATGCCGATGGTCGCTTCGCGGTCGTAGAGACCGAGCGTCGACCAGCGCGCGCGCGGTTGCAGTCCCCAGCCGATATGCGAGATCGCATAGCCTTCGGGATCGTTGAACGAAGCCATGTAGTCGCGCAGCAAGGCCGCATCGACGCCGCCTTCGATATGCGTCGCGTAACCGTTCTCGATGGTCAGCGTGATCGGGTCGTTCACATAACGCTTTTGCGGCAGAAGAATGTCGCCGCGGTCGATCACGATCTGCCCGCGCGTCGCGCCTTCGTTCGGGAACGTCAGCACGAAGCCGCTCGGCCAGTGATCCCAGCGGCCGGGTTCGTCCACGAAGCCGTATTCGGAGATCGCCGGAAACTCGCCGAGCGGACACACGAGATCGGTGCCCGACTTCGACTTGACGCTCATCCTTCGTGCGCCCTCGATGCGCTTCGCGGCGGCGCGCACGCGTGTGCGGTCGGCTTCGGTAGGCACGAGGCGCGCGAGCACTTCGGGCGGCTCGACCGCGAGCAGGATCTTCGTGCCGCTCTTCAGGATGTCGTGCTGTTCGGGCGAGAACAGCAGCGTCATCAGATCGAGCACGAGATCGCTCGCCTTCAATGCGGCGATGGCGGCGTGATTGCCCGTGAGCGGCGTCGTGCCGAGATACGCGAGCGAGTCGCGCGACAGCGCCTTCTCGCCGTTCACCGGCAGCAGATCGAGCCGGTTGACGAGCGCGCCCATCGACTGCGTCGCGATGAGCGCGGTCGAAAGCGTCTGCGGATGCGTCGATGCGCTCGTGAGAATCGTGACCGTCTGGCCGGGCTGAAGCTTCGAGAGCGTCAGCACCTGTTTCCAGGCGTCGATCATTTCGTAATCGCTGATGGCCATGTTCGTTGGCTCCTTCGTTTAAACCAGCCGCGCGCCGAGGAAATCGCCGAAGGCCGCATAGAAGCCGGCTTCGTTGTCCCACGGAATCATGTGGCCCGCGTCCGGTACGCGCGTGTGCCGAAGTTCGGGCGCGAGCGTCTGCATCTCGGCGACGTCCGCATCGCGCACGACGTCGCCGCGTTCCGCCGTCAGGAGGAGTGCGGGCACGCGCAGTTTCGGCAGATCGGCGTGAATGTCGTCGGTATGAAAGCCTTCGAAGCTTGCGCGGATCGCGCGTTCGTCGCAGGTATGCAGCCATTGCGCGCGCAGGCGCAGTTGTTCTTCGGTCCACGTCGGGCAGAACGCGCGCATGCCTTCCGCGTCGATGCCTTTCCTCGCCAGCGCGATCGAATCGACATACCACGGCAGCTTCGACGGATACGCGCGGCGGCCCGGCCCGGACACCGGCGGGTCGATCAGCACGGCGCGCGTGAGGCCGCGCGGCTGCGTGCGCGCGGCGCGGATCGCGATGCGTGCGCCCATCGAGTGGCCCACGTAGGCGTAGCGTTCGAGCTTCAGCGCCTGAGCGAACGCCTGCAGATCCTCGGCTTGCGCGTCGAGGCTGTAGTCGAGCGCATCCGATGCTTCGGACAGGCCGCGTCCGCGCACATCGAGCACGTAGGTATCGAACTGGCGTCCGAGCGTTTCGGCGACGAAGCCCCACGTCACCGCCGGGCTCGTGATGCCCGGAATCACGATGAGCGCGTCGCGCTTCGTCCGTTCGCCTTCGTTGCCGCCGTAGCGCAGATAGTGCTGGCGAATGCCGTTCGCGTGGACGTGCGCGCCGTAGAGAAAGGTCGATTGCATCGCTCAGTACGCTCCGGACAGCAGCGCGCCCGCGCCGGGCACGACCGGTTCGAGATCGAGTTCGCGCAGCATCGCGTACGTCGTAGCGATGGCCGCGGTCAGCACGGGCTTGCCGGTCAGCGCTTCGACCTTGGGCACGGCGGGCAAGGAAGGCATCTGCACGCAGGCCGAAAGGACGATGACGTCCGCGTCCTGGTACTTCATCGATTGCACGATGCCCGGCAGATTGCGCGGGTCGTGACGCGCGACATCGAGATTGTCGGGAATCTCGAGCGCCCGATAGTCGATCACTTCGAAGCCTTCGTTCTGGATGTAATCGACGACCAGTTCCGTCAAAGGCTTCATATACGGCGCCACGACGACGACGCGCTTCGCCTTCATCACCTTCAGCGCGTCCACGAGCGCGCCTGCGCTCGTGATCACCGGCGCGGCGCCGCCGTTCTCGGCCGTGTGCTTGGTCAGACGCGCCTGCGACACGCGGTGATAGCCGCGCCCCATCGCCATGATCGCGACGAGACACGCATAACCGAGCACGTCGACGCGCGCATCCGACAGCTCGACGGCGCAGCGATCCGACTCGGCGTCCATGGCCGCGAGTTCTTCCTTCACGACCTTCTTCATGCGCATGCGGCTCGAATGGAAGGTGAAGCGCTCGGGGCGGATGGTCTGCCGCGCGAGCAGCATCGCCGGGATCTCGGTTTCCATCGTCGTGTTGGAACTCGGCACGATCTGGCCGATGCGAAAGCTCTTGCTCATCTCTGTTCGACTCCGTATGTCAGGTACGCAGGATTGATATCGGTCAAGCAAAGTCTAGTGTACACATTGCAATTTAACAAGTGAGGCAAAGACATTATTGTTGGTGCATGCCTGCACTTGTTCAGGGAAAACCCGTAAATAAACGCACTAAATCAGGGTTTTCAGCAGGCTCAGAAGAAATGTCAAAAAATTCTTTACGCTCAAAAATCCAATGTGTACACTCAATTAACCTTTTCAAACCGGCTCGACGACGCGACTGTCTCGGCGAGCGCCCGACATGGAGAACACATCATGAACAAACCTCGTATCGCGATCGTTGGCGCAGGCCTGGGCGGCACGGCGGCCGCTGCGCTGATGCAGCGCGCGGGCTATCAGGTGCGCCTGTACGAACAGGCGCCGGCGTTCTCGCGTCTCGGCGCGGGCATTCACCTGGGCCCGAACGTGATGAAGATCATGCGGCGCATCGGTTGCGAGGACGCGTTGAACGAAATGGGTTCGCATCCGGATTTCTGGTTCAGCCGCGACTGGAAGAGCGGCGAGGCGATCGCGCAGATTCCGCTTGGCGATTTCGCGTTGAAGCATTACGGCGCGTCGTATCTGACGGTGCATCGCGGCGACTTCCACGAGTTGATGACGCGTGCGCTCGAGCCGGGCACCATCGCGTTCGGCAAGTGCCTGAAGCAGATCGAGGACACGGGCGACGAAGTGCGCCTCACGTTCACCGACGGCACCGTCGAAACCGCGGATATCGCGATCGGCGCGGATGGCGTGAACTCGCGCATCCGTGAACATTTGCTGGGCGCGGAGCCGCCTCGATATACGGGTTATGTCGCGCATCGAGCGGTGTTTCCGGCGTCGCGTCTCGGCACCGATCCGTTCGACCTGTGCGTGAAGTGGTGGTCGGAAGACCGTCACATGATGGTCTATTACGTGACGGGCAAGCGCGACGAAATCTACTATGTGACGGGCGTGCCGCAGGCCGAGTGGCCGCAAGGGCAGTCGGTTGCGCCGAGCAGCCGCGACGAGATGCGCGAAGCGTTCGCGGGCTATCATCCGTCGGTGCAGAAGCTGATCGACGCGACGCCCGAAGTCACGAAGTGGCCGCTCCTCGAACGCGATCCGCTGCCGCTCTGGAGTCGCGGCCGACTCGTGCTGCTCGGCGACGCATGCCATCCGATGAAGCCGCACATGGCGCAAGGCGCGGCAATGGCGATCGAAGATGCCGCGATGCTCGTGCGTTGTCTCGGCGAGACCGGCGCGAACGATCATGCTTCCGCGTTCGCGCTGTACGAAGCGAATCGCGCGGAACGGGCGTCGAAGGTGCAGCTCGTGTCGCACAACAATACGTGGCTGCGCACGAACGAAGATCCGGCCTGGGTGTTTGGCTACGACGTGTTCAACGAACCGCTCAAGGCGCCGAAGACGAAGGAAAGCGCGGCCGTCGCGGCCTGATTAAACTCGCGCGGTCACTCGCGCAACGTGCCTCCGCGTGCATGCGGCGGCGCTTCACCATCGATCAAGTCAGCCGATGACCGAGCCCGCATCGAACGCGCAGGCCGTGACGCTCACCGTCAACGGCTGCACGCGCACTGTCTTCACTGAACGAAGCACGCCGCTGCTTTACGTGCTGCGCAACGACTTCGAGCTGAACGGCCCGAAGTACGGCTGCGGACTCGGGCAATGCGGCGCGTGCACCGTGCTGATGAACGGCGGCCCGACCCGTTCGTGCGTGGTGCCGGTGGCGGCGGCGATAGGCCGAGAGACAACGACGCTCGAAGGCCTCGGCGACATCGACGCGCCGCATCCGATTCAGCGTGCGTTCATCGACGAGCAGGCGGCGCAATGCGGCTATTGCCTGAACGGCATGATCATGAGCACGAAGGCGCTGCTCGACCGCAATCCCGATCCTGACGACGACGCGATCAAGGATGCACTGCGCTTCAATCTGTGCCGCTGCGGCACGCATCTGGAGATACTCGCGGCGGTGCGGCGCGCGGCGAAATACGTGCAGGATGACTTGCGGGCGCGCACGCGATGAACGACATGAGCGAGGTCCGTGTGCGTGAGACGGCGGCGCTGGCAACGCTCGCTGCGTGCGTGATCGACGATATCGATGAGGGCGTCGCGGAACTCGTCGCGCGGATGACGCTGGACGCGGGCGTGTCGTGGATCGCGGCGGGAAGCATCGGCGCTTTCGTCGCGAATGACGTGCACCATGCATTCGATGCGGCGCGGCGGCTGACTGCGGCGCTCGCGGAATCGAGCGTGGAGACATCGGCCGTAGTGAGCGCGCGCGAGCGCTTGCCTCACGAAAAGCACTATACGTGGCCGCTTTTCGACGATGCACTGCATGCGTGCGATGTCCTCGCGCGCGAAGATGGCGCGTCGATCGAACTATGCTGCGCGACTTCAGATGCGGAACGGCTTCGCGCGCGCGTGGCTCGCGCGTCGGGCTTGCCTGTCACGCGGTTTTTGGTAAGTGCAACGCAGGATCGCAAAGACGATCCATTCGTGGCGATGCTCGCGGCGGTGGTGCTGCTGTATCGAACAGGACGCGCGGTGCATGTGCGCGGCCTCATGAGCGCACGCGAAACGAAGGACGTGCGCATGGATCTCGGCGCATCGCTCGACGAGCACGGGCATCTGAATGCATGGCGCTACGATGCCGGCACGGGCCGCTCAATGCGCGAGGCCTCGAGCGACGATGCGCTCAATCCTTACGCCACATACGATGAAACGCGGCGCGCAGACGACGGCTTCGACGCGATTCCACATGCGGCCCATGCGTTCGCGCGCGAGTCTTTCATCGACGAAATCGCCGATGCGCGCGCAATCGATCCGCTGCACTTTCGCCTCGCGCACCTCGATCCGATAAACGATGCGGGCGCGCACGAACTGATCGGCACGCTTGCCGATCGCGCGGCGTGGAGCACGAAGGCGAGGCGCGCGGGCAAGCGCAAAAACCTGCAAGGCCGCGGCTTCGCGTTCGACACGCGCGACGATGCGTATTGCGCATGGATCGTCGATCTCGACGTGAATCGCGCCACTGGCGATGTCGCGATACAGCGTGTCGTCGCGGGCAACGCGAAGGGGCGGCGCAGCATCGGCGCGATCGCGGGTATGTCGTCGGCGCGCATCGCGGCGGCTGCGTCGAAGCTGATCGGCGTGCCGCTCGATGCACACGCCGCGCACGATGAAACGCCGCGCGCGCAGCCGCTTGCGCATCGCATCGAAGCGACCACGCTGCAGGAAACGCCTGCAACGCGCGAGGCGCCGTCGATCGACACGTCGCCTGCCGCTGCGGCGATTGCCAATGCGCTCTACGATGCAACCGGTGTGCGCTTCCGTGCGCCGCCGTTCACGCCGGAACGCGTCCGCGAAGCACTGAACGGCGCGAACGCGCAAGACGACGCGTTGCCACGACGCATGCGTCGTTCGCTGCGCGGCGCACTCGCGGCGACGGGTCTGGGCGGACTTGTCGCGCTCGCATGCACGGCCTGGCCGTTGCGTGGGCCGATTGCACCGATCGCGCAGCCCGATGCATCGACGTGGTCGCAAGCCACCATCGCACGCGGACGCGAAGTGGCCGCAGCCGGCGATTGTGCGGTCTGCCATACGGCGGCGGGCGGCGCGGTCAATGCGGGCGGGCTCGCGCTCGAAACGCCGTTCGGCACCGTCTACACGACGAACATCACGCCCGACGCGAAGACGGGCATCGGCAACTGGTCGTTCGCCGCCTTCGATCGCGCTATGCGGCAAGGCATTTCGCGCGACGGTCATCATCTGTACCCTGCGTTTCCGTACACATCGTTCGCGAAGATCAGCGACGCCGACATGACCGCGCTCTATGCGTATCTGATGTCGCAGCCCGCGGTCGAAGCGACGCCGCCGCAAACGCGCCTGCCGTTCCCGCTGAATCAGCGCGGGCTCGTCGCTGGGTGGAACGCGCTGTATCTGAAGCAGGGCGAGTATGTACCCGATGCCACGCGCTCGGCGCTATGGAATCGCGGCAAGTATCTGGTCGATGGCGCGGGCCATTGCGGCGCGTGTCACTCGCCGCGTAACGCGATCGGCGCGGAGAAGGGCGGGCGGGTCTATCTGACGGGCGGCAGCGCGGAAGGCTGGGTGGCGCCGTCGCTGGTCGCGAATTCGAAATCGCCGGTGCGCTGGACCGAGCAGGCACTCTTCGATTATCTGCGCACGGGCTTCTCGCACGAACATGGCGTGGCGGCGGGGCCGATGGCGCCGGTCGTCTCGCATCTCGCGACGCTGCCCGCCGAGGACGTGCGCGCGATGGCGCACTACGTCGCGTCGTTGTCGCTCTCGAACGGCGAGACGAGCGCGCCATCGGAAGCAAATGCGCTGCGTCTGCACGGACTCGACAACGGACGGCGTACTTTCGATGCCGCTTGCGCGGTCTGTCATGCGCAGACAGGCGGTGTCGGCAATTTCGGCGTGCGGCCGTTACTGGCGCTCAACACGAGTGTGAGCGATCAGTCGCCGGACAACCTGTTGCATGTGATTCTGCACGGCATCGACGCGCCCGCCACCGATGAACTGGGTTATATGCCCGGCTTCAAGGATTCATTCGATGACCGGCAAGTCGCCGAGCTTGCCGCTTATATTCGCGCGGAATTTGCGCCTCGCGAGCCTGCATGGAACGGGCTCGCGCAAGCAACGGCCAGAATTCGCGCTGCGGCGCATTGAAGACGTCGCACTAGAAACGTATGGGGCAAAGATGAACTACATGAAGGCGCCGCTCGATCCCGAACCGATCGAAGCGGCTACGCAGACTTATGACGTCTCCGAGCAGATCGGCCATTTGCTGCGCAAGGCATACCAGCGTCATCTCGCGATATTCAGCCAGACGATCGGCGATCCGCAACTCACCGCCGTGCAATTCGCGGTGCTGAGCGCGAGTCTGCGCATGGGACCCTCGTCGATGAGCGATCTCGGCAAGGCTACCGCCATCGACGCGGCGACGGTGCGCGGCATCATCGAGCGATTGAAAGGGCGCGCGCTGATCGAACTGAAAACGAATCTCGCGGACCGCAGAAAGACGACGGTCGAACTGACCGACGCAGGTCGCGAACTCGTCGAACGCACGACGCCCGCCGCACAGCGCGTGAGCGAACTGACGATGAGCGATCTGAACGAAGTGGAGCGCGTGGCCGCACTCATGCTGCTGCGCAAGCTGAGCGCTTCCGTGCCGGCCTGAGAAGAGTCAGACGACGTCGGGCGCGTCGATCATTTTCCTGAGCAGATAAACCAGCGCGACACGTTCCGCGGGATTCAAGGGTCCGTAGGTCTGCTCGGTGATGTCATGCGCGAACGGCACGGTACGCTCGGTCAGCGCATCGCCTTCAGGTGTCGACGTGACCGTGACTTTGCGTCCGTCGGTTGCATCGCGCGCGACGGCGATCAGCCCGCGCGTTTGCAGACGTTCGACCACGCCGCGTATCGTTGCCTGATCGATCGCCGTGATCTTCGCGATGTCGTTGAGCGATGCGCCCTGCTGATCGCGCACCGCGCACAGCGTCACGAATTGCGCGGCAGTCAGTTGAGAATCGGGAATCGCTTGCTGAAAGATCGCAACGTGACGCTGATACGCGCGCCGCAACAAGTGTCCGACTTGCTCGTTGAAATGATAGTCGTCGGATGCGCGCGAAGATTGAGCCGGAGCACGGGACATGTCTGCCTGCAGGTGATTGCACGATGAGTCGTCCCGCGATTATAGCGACGTGCCTTGTCCGCGCCCCTTTCTCCGCTTATTTCGATGCCTCCGCTCGCAGACGCGCATTGTCAGCGACGCGGCCGCGCGCGTTGAAACGATCCTTGATGCGCAGGAACGGCGTTTCGATCAGGTAATAGCTGAGGCTCGCCGCAATGAGCGCTTCGATTACGCAGAGAGGAAAGCCATAGGCGACCGGCGAATGCGCATTGCTGAAGAGTTGTTGCCAGAGATAAAGGCTGAATGAAATGGTGCCGACGTACACGAAGGGCGCCGTGCGCAGAAGCCGCGAGAACCAGAAATCCTTCTGCGAAATGAGCACGACTATGACGAAGCCGACCATCGCCGATTCGATCGTCGTGCCGTAGGTGGCGTGCCAGAGTCCGCCGAGCTTTGCCTGCAAGGGCGGGACGGCGAAGACCAGCAACAGGACCATCGCGGTGGGAATGAGCGGTCCCAACGGAAGCGCCGCGACGCGTGCCTTGAGCGCGTCCTTATTCAACGCGACGTAGCAGCCGATCAGGATCGGATCGATTCCCGTGTGCAGCATCATGCTCAATTGCCCGCGCAGTGTCGGCACGGCGAAATACGTCGCGATTCTGACGAGCGGCACGAGCACGATCAACGCGACGAGCGCGCGCTGATTGCCGCGCTTGAGGATATGAAAGAGCAGCGGCGGCCAGAACCAGTAGAACTGTTCTTCGAGCGCGAGCGTCCAGAAATGACCGAGATACCACGCGCCGTCTGCATGCGCCGCATTGAGCGAACTCATGCCCGCGATGCCCGAATAATTCCACAGATGCAGCGCGGCGACGATGACTTGCCGATGGTCGATATCGAGCAGACCCGCAAACGACATCAGCGCGACGATCGCGAGATAGCTATAGAACGCGGGCCAGATTCGCAGCGCGCGCTTCGCATAAAACGGCAAGAGGCGGATGGAGCCGCTCGCTTTCCACTCGGCGTTCAGGATGCCTGTGATGAGATAGCCGCTCAGCACGAAGAAGATGAGCACGCCGAGACGGCCGTCCGAAATGAGGCGCAAGGGCGCGAGAAATCCGCTGTAGCCGCCGTTGATCATGTGCTGCGCATGACCGATGACGACCATCGTCACCGCGACGCAACGCAGTCCTGTCAGCTCTTGCACATGATTCTTCATGAAGGATCCTCTCGATCGATTCCAGGGGCGGCGTCCCCATCGCCGCACGATTGATGCACGTGATCGATGCACGTGAGGCTCAAGCATCTGCTAAAAAATTAGCCAAGAAATAATTCGCGTTGTTAGCAAATATTTCCTGCGCGCGAGTGCGGCGCGCTAAAGCGCAGGCAGAAATTGCTAAGAAATTCGCTAAGATTTTTTTTCTTTTTCTTGGGCTTTACGATGAGGCGCTTACGAGCGGCCCACGCGGCTGCGTTCACCGCTTCGACGACGCGCACCATGAACGAAAGAATTCGCGGATTCGACGGCTTGCGCGCGCTTGCCGTCCTGCTGGTCTTCATCCATCACAAGGCGATGGCAGAGAACAGCGGCCTGGGACACCTTGGCGTATGGATATTCTTCGCGCTGAGCGGTTTTCTCATCACTGACATACTCACGACACAGCGAGGTTATATAGACATTGGCACGAGTTCCTTTGCCGCGGAACTCAAGCGATTTCTTTATCGGCGGACGCTGCGGATCTTCCCGATTTACTATCTGCTGCTCGTCACGCTCGCGCTGATGATGACGATCGGCTTTGCCGGTCCGGAGCTTGCGGGCGGCATGCCGTTTCATTTCGCGTATCTGTCCAATTTCTGGATCGCGGATGTCCTGCATTACTGGCCCGGACGTTATTCGCATCTGTGGAGCCTGTCGATCGAGGAGCAGTTTTACCTCGTGTTCGCGCCGTTGCTGCTTGCCGTGAATGCCAGATGGCATGTGCGGATCTGCTGCGCGGTTTTCGTGAGCGGCGTCGTGGCGCTTGCCTACATGAAGGCGGCGGGCGCGCCTTCGATCGTCATTTATACGCATCCGCTCACGAATTTCTGGCTCCTTGCGCTGGGCGGCATCGGCGGCGCGCTGTTGCGCCGGGGCGGCGCGTTCAGGCGGTGCCTGAGGCCTCTTCACGTCGCGCTGATATTGGTCGTATGCATCACGTTGATGTGCCGTGCGGAGCCGGCCTGGGAAGGAATCGCAAGTCCGTGGCGTTTCACGGCGCTTTACTTGCTCTATGGCGCGTGTATCGCGGCGCTGGTGTGCGCGGTCGCGTGCAGCGACAGTGCCGTGCTGATGCGTGTGCTCGAATGGCCGCCGTTAGCGTCGCTGGGGAGGATCAGTTATGGCTTTTATCTTTACCACGGCGTCATTCCGGATTTCACCAAAAGCGCCCGGGCGATCGCGCTGTTCGGTGCATCGGGCATTCCGCTTTGGGCGCATGCGGCAAGCTTTACCGCATCGTTCCTGCTCACGCTGATGCTCGCCAGATTGTCATGGCGTTTCATCGAAGAGCCCGTGCTGCGGCTCAAGAACCGGCGCTTTACGCGCAAAAATGACCCATCGACCGCTAGCGAACGCGCGCTTTCCCGCTAAGTGGATGTCTTAGCGGAAAAACTGCTAAGTGTCGCTCGAATTGTATGACCTTGTCATATTCGGGCAAACCATAGTAATGGTATGCTTCCTGCACAATATCTTCATACACGAGCGAGACCACGCTCCGTGCGCTGATATGGATCGATTACTGCACCACGATCGGTTCAAATGCAGCCGGATGCACCATTTTGTTGTTTGAGCAAACGTTTGCGAGTACCTCGAGATCCTTGGTTCGGGTGTGCAAAAAAGCCGGAATTTCGGCTTGCCGTTTGATTTTCGTTAGCGCGCCGTCCGATATCCGCAGCGAAGTCGACTGCATGGAGCAAAGCAATGTTTTTTAGCGAACTCAGCAATGAAGAGTGGGTGATGGTCTCAGAACTGATCGGCGAAAGCGAAGTGCGCGAGCACCGCCGCGGCCGTCCCAGAGCCCATCCACGCACCATCGTCAATGCGGTGTTATGGATTCTCACGACAGGTGAAACCTGGTCAAGATTACCGAGTCACTATCCGACCGTGCCCACTTGCCGTCGACGTTTTGTCGAATGGCAAATGAACGGCACGCTCATCGAAATGGTGAAAGTGCTGGCCAACGCAGGCCGTTCTTTCGCGTATGTGCCTCGTCAGCCGGTTGTGGAACCGGTGCCGCGTCCCGTCGCGCCTACGTACGATTGCGACCGCCTGAGAGGCGTGTTCTGGCAGAACCCCGAATCGTGGCAATCGCCGGATTCGATGCCGTTCAATCGGGGCGGGAACGGGGTTGCGAACGCGCCGCGCCGTTTGCCCGAAGCGCGCGATGTCGTGCAGGCGAGCGCATCGAGGTCCTCGCAAACGCGCGCACGCATGCCACGTCCCGCGCGGCCCTATGAAGCGCCGCTGCCCTTCGAGCCGGCTTGCGCCCCTGTGGGCGACGCGCGCGGCTACAACATCTATCCGATCGCGCGTGACGTGTCGGGCGGCATGTATCGCGGCTGGGCGGAGATCGTGAAGGACGGCAGCCGCGTGGAGCGCTCGGGGCTCATCGGGCCGCGTTTTGCATCGGCTGAAGAGGCGCGCACTTATGCGCTGGAATGGGCGAAGCGCTGGATCGCCGCGCAGGCGACGCGCGCGGATCTCAAAGTGTCCGTGCGCGAAGTGCGCTCGGAAGAGCGCGCATCGGCGGAATAGCGAAAACGAATACATCGCCTCACTCTGGCGAGGCGATGTATTCGATGCGGATTCAACTGCGTCCGTAGGTATCGTCGAAGCGAACGATGTCGTCCTCACCGAGATACGTTCCCGACTGCACCTCGATGATCTCGAGCGGCATTTTCCCCGGGTTTTCCAGGCGATGCTGCACACCGATGGGAATATAAGTGGACTCGTTCTCGGCCAGGATGAACGTTTCCGTGCCGCGCGTGACGAGCGCCGTGCCGCGCACGACGATCCAGTGCTCCGCGCGATGATGATGCATCTGCAACGATAGCCGTGCGCCCGGCTTCACGACGATGCGCTTCACCTGAAAGCGATCGCCCTGATCGACCGAATCGTAATGTCCCCAGGGCCGATGCACCTTGCGATGGTCCGCCGCTTCGCTGCCGCGTTCCGACTTGATGCGTCCGACGATCGTCTTCACGTCCTGCGCGCAAGACTTATCCGCGACGAGAATCGCATCCGCAGTCTCGACGACGACGAGATTGCGCGTGCCCACGCATGCGATCAGGCGGCCTTCCGAATGCGCATACGTCGACGAAGCGCCCTCGAACATCACGCGGCCGCGCGCGACGTTCGATGCATCGTCCTTCGGCAGGATGTTCCAGATCGCGTCCCACGAGCCGACGTCGGACCAGCCCGCATCGAGCGGCACGACCGCGCCCGCGAACATGTCGTCGCCGCGCTCGCTCGCAAGTTGCTCCATGACGGCATAGTCGATCGAATCCGACGGCGACGAGGCGAACGCGTCACGATCGAGCCGAAGACACTCGCCATCATCGGCAGCGCGTTCGAACGCCGCGAGACATGCGGCATGCATCGCGGGCTGATAGTGCTCGATCGCCGCGATCCACGTCGATGCGCGCACGATGAAAATGCCCGCGTTCCAGCCGTAATCGCCCGAAGCAAGATATTGCTGCGCGAGTTCGAGATGCGGCTTCTCGACGAATCGTTCGAGAACCCATGCGCCGCGGCCGGGCATCCCCGCGCCCGTCTTGATGTAGCCGTAGCCGGTCTCGGCATGCGATGGCACGACGCTCAGCGTGACGATGGCGCCGTCTTCCGCACATCGCGCGCCCTCGTCGATCGCACGATGAAACGCGTCCTTGTTCGCCACGACATGATCCGCGGGCATCACGACGAGCACGGTGTCTTCGCCTTCGCGCAATGCATGCATCGCGGCGGCGGTCAATGCGGGCGCGGTGTTGCGCGGCACCGGTTCGAGCACGAGACGCGCGCGGCGGCCGTGGCTGCGCAACTGCTCGGCGGTGGTGAAGCGATGTTCGTCGTTGCACACGACGATGGCGTCGGCAACGCGCATGCCCATCGGCGCCAGGCCGTCGAGGCGGTTCGCGGTCGCCTGCAGTAGCGACTGGTCGCCGATGAGACCGATGAGCTGCTTCGGGAAGTGCTCGCGCGACATCGGCCATAGCCGCGTGCCCGAGCCTCCTGCGAGGATGACCGGCTGAATGCTTAGCCGCACGCCGGCATCGGCGGAGATCGTGGATGCGCTGGCGAGCGCGGTGTCTGTCGCATTCATTGAAGTGCCTCCTGGCGCGTGATCGCAATAACGGACCCGCCAATTTTTAGCACGGAGCAAATGCGTCGATAAAACAAAAAACCGCTAAAAAAATGGAAGATTTCTTTAGCGAATAAAGCGCTAAAGACACGCTTGACCCGTCGGACCAATTATTTCCATGACTTGCGTGAAATGCACGAAACGCCCGTCAGACAAGGGTTCGAGCGATAAAAAAAGAGAAAAAAATCGGGCCGTTTGCCAAGTCATATTTTCGCGGTTGCACCGACATATTTATTCAAGTTCCATACCACCATGCAGTGAGCAATAAGGAACCGTTTTGCCTTCTTCTTCCCGAGGTGGATGCGATGTTGAGCATGTTATCGAGAGTCGTCGATATAGCCATGGCGGTGTTGGGCGCATCGCTCGGCGCATCGCTGGGTGCGGGCGCGTTCGTCTGGCTCGATGATGTCGAACGCACCATGCTCGGCTTCTCGTGCGTGCTGATGATCATGACCTTCCCGTCGTTCGGAATCTATCAGTCATGGCGCGGCAAGCCCGTCTACGACTTGCTGTTGCGCGTGACGATTGCGTGGCTGCTGGTCGAGAGCGCGGGCGTGCTGCTCACGTTCAGCATTCATCGATCGGAGTCGCTTTCGCGGCTGTGGCTCGTGTATTGGGCCGCGTGTACCGTCGGCTTGTTCATCGTCTCGAAGACGCTGATCTATACGGCGCTCAAGTTTTTGCGACGCGAGGGCTTCAATCAGAAGAGTGTCGCGATCGTCGGTTCAGCGCCGTATGCGCACTTTCTCATCGAGCAGATGCGCGGGCGACCCGATGCGGGCTTCAGCCCCGTCTGCGTGTTCGATCTCGGCGAAGAACTCGACGCCAAAGGCGGCGCGATGGAAGGCGACACGCTGAACGGCGTGCGCATCGAGCGCGATTTCGCGCAACTGGCGAGGCAAGTGCGCCAGCGCGGGATTCGCGAACTGTGGCTCGCGTTGCCGATCTCGCAAGAGCAAACGATTCACCGCATTGTCACCGAGTTTCGCGACGACTTCGTCAACGTGCGCTTCATCCCCGATGTGCGCAGCCTTTCGTTCTTCGGCCATGCAGTCGTCGATCTGCTCGGCGTGCCTGCGATCAATCTCGCCGCGTCGCCGATCACGGATATCAAGGTCCTGCCGAAGCTCGTGTTCGATCGCGTATTCGCCGCCTGCGTGCTGCTCGGCATGTCGCCGGTGCTCGTGGCGATCGCCGTGCTCGTCAAGCTGTCCTCGCCGGGACCGGTGTTTTTCAGGCAAAAGCGCAAGGGCATCGACGGCCGCGAGTTCGAAATCTACAAGTTCCGCTCGATGAAGGTTCACGCGGAAACGGCCGGGCAAATCACGCAGGCGCGCCGCGGCGACAAGCGCGTGACGAAGGTCGGCGCGTTCCTGCGCCGCACGAGTCTCGACGAGTTGCCGCAGTTCATCAACGTGCTCAAGGGCGAGATGTCCGTAGTCGGCCCGCGTCCGCATGCGCTCGAACACGACGACATCTACAAGGATCTCGTCAAAGGTTATATGCATCGCTATCGCATCAAGCCGGGCATCACCGGCTGGGCACAGGTGAACGGCTTTCGCGGAGAGACGGACCGTATCGAAAAGATGTCGGGCCGCGTGAAGCTCGACCTCTACTACATGCAGCACTGGACCTTCGGTCTCGATATGAAGATCGTCGCGATGACGCTGTGGAAAGGGTTCGCCGGCGCGAACGCTTACTGAAACCGATCAAGCAAACAACACCTGGAGTGGGATCATGAAACTGACGATCATCGGAAGCGGCTACGTTGGACTCGTGACGGGCGCATGCCTCGCGGACATCGGCAATGACGTGTTGTGCCTCGACGTCGACCAACGCAAGATCGCCATTCTCAACGGCGGCGGCATTCCGATTCACGAACCGGGTCTGCAGGAAGTGATCGATCGCAATCGCGACGCCGGGCGTCTCGCGTTCACGTCGAACGTGCAGCAGGCCGTCGAGCACGGCGAGATGCTGTTTATCGCAGTGGGTACGCCGTCCGACGAAGACGGTTCGGCCGATCTGCAATACGTGCTTGGCGCGGCTCGGGATGTCGGCCGCTACATGAACGGCTTCAAGGTGATCGTCGATAAATCGACGGTTCCCGTAGGCACCGCGCAGCGCGTGAAATCGACCATCGAGCAGGAACTGAACGTGCGTGGCGTGAGCCATATGTTCTCGGTCGTGTCGAATCCCGAGTTCCTCAAGGAAGGCGCGGCGATCGAAGACTTCACGCGTCCGGACCGTATCGTGATCGGCTGCGACGAGGACGTTCCCGGCGAGCGCGCGAAAGATCGCATGAAGCGTCTCTATGCGCCGTTCAACCGCAATCACGAACGCACGCTGTACATGGACGTGCAATCGGCGGAGTTCACGAAATACGCGGCCAATGCGATGCTCGCCACGCGCATCTCGTTCATGAACGAACTCGCGAATTTCGCGGACCGCGTCGGCGCCGATATCGAAGCGGTGCGGCGCGGCATCGGCTCGGACCCGCGCATCGGCTATGACTTTCTGTATGCGGGCTGCGGTTATGGCGGCTCGTGCTTTCCGAAGGACGTGCGCTCGCTGATTCAGACCGCCTCCGGAATGGGCCATGAAATGAGCATTCTCAAGGCCGTATCGGACGTCAACGAGGCGCAGAAGGACACGCTCACGCGCAAGATCGTCGAACGTTTCGGCGAGGATCTGTCGGATCGCACGTTCGCGTTGTGGGGCCTCGCGTTCAAGCCCAACACCGACGACATGCGCGATGCGCCGAGCCGCGTGCTCGCGGCCGCGTTGCTTGCGCGCGGCGCGAAGATCGTTGCGTATGACCCCGTTGCAGTCGATGAAGCCCGCCGCGTATTCGCGCTCGATCTGCAGGGCCAGCCGGAAGCGCGCGCGCGTCTGTCGTATGCGGTCAATCACAAGGAAGCGCTCGACGGCGCGGATGCGCTCGTGATCGTCACCGAATGGAAGGTGTTCAAGAGCCCGGACTTCGACGCGATCAAGCGCCGCCTCAAACACCCGGTGATTTTCGACGGCCGCAATCTGTACGAGCCGGAAACGATGAGCGAAATGGGCATCGAGTATCACGCGATCGGGCGCGGCGTGCGTCGGGTCGAAGCGAACGTCGCCGCGGGCATCGTCTGAAGCTGCCTATGTTCGGAAGTGTTTTGATCGTCTGTCACGCGAACATCTGCCGCAGTCCCGCGGCGGAAATGTTGTTTCGCGCGCATCTGCAAAAGCGCGGGGTCAGGCCGATCGAGTTTCGCTCGGCCGGGCTCTACGCACAGGAAGGCGAAGACATCGACCCGACGATGCAGCGCCTGCTCGCGGAGCAAGGGCTGGAATCGTCGGGGCATCGCTCGCGACGGCTCGATCGTCGCATGGCGCGCGATGCGGATCTGATCCTCGTGCCCGAGCGCAAGCAGATCGACGCGATCGCGCGCCTCGCTCCGACGACGCGCGGCAAAGTGCATCTGCTCGGCAAATGGGAAGACTCGGAAGTAGCGGACCCTTATGGCGGCCATGAGGCTGCCTATCGCGAGAGCTTTGGACTCATCGAACGGTTAGTGCTCGGATGGCTCAACAAAATATGCTGATTTCCCGTGTTCTTTTGCTGACGTTTTTTATGTCGGCGCTCTTGTCCGCGTGCAGCACTGCGCCCGGCAATTTTCTCGATACATCGCGACTCGAAGACAAGGACCCGACGCCGACGACGACCTATCCGGTGCACCTCATCACGGTCGACACCATCGCGCAGGAACAGGCGACGCCCGAGGCTGCCCAGCCGCTGCCGCCCGCGCGCTTCGCGGATGCGGCGCAGTACGTGTATCGCATCGCGCCCCAGGACATTCTCGGCGTGACCCTATGGGATCACCCCGAACTGACGACGCCGCAAGGCAGCACGCTGTCGACCGGCGGCAACACGACGCAAACCGTCGCGGGTGCGCTTCAGCAGCCCTATACGCAGGCGTTGCCGGGTCAGGCCGATCCCTACGGCCAGACGGTTTCTTCGAACGGCACGATCTTCTTTCCGTTCATCGGCAAGGTGCGTGTTGCAGGCAAGACCACGGGCGAGATTCGCGACGAGATGGCGGCGGCGCTTTCGCCGTACATCAAGAATCCGCAGCTCGACGTGCGCGTGCTGGCATACCGAAGCCAGAAGATCGCGGTGACGGGCGAAGTGAAGCAGCCTGGACCGCTCGCCATCAGCGACGTGCCGCTCACGCTCGTCGATGCCATCACGCGTTCCGGCGGCACGACAGGCGAAGCCGACCTGCAGCGCGTGCGGCTCACGCGCAACGGCAAGCTCTATGTGCTCGATGCGAACGGCATGCTTGATCGCGGCGACATCAGTCAGAACGTGATGCTGCAAGCCGGCGACATCCTCAACGTTCCGGACCGTTACGACAGCCGCATCTTCGTGATGGGCGAAGTCAAGACGCCGATGCCAGTGAACATGGTGCGTGGCCGCGCGTCGATCGCCGATGCGCTGACGCAGGCAGGCGGCGTGCTCGACACCGACGCCAACGTGCGTCAGGTCTATGTCGTGCGCGGCGTGCGCAATAACCCGTCGAAGCCGGATATCTATCGACTCGACATGTCGCAGCCCGATTCGCTGCTGCTGTCGACGCAGTTTCAGCTTCATCCGCAGGACGTCGTTTATGTGGGCACGGCGGGCGCGGTGCAGTTCAATCGCCTGATCAACCAGGTGTTGCCGACCTTGCAGACGCTGTTCTACTTGAAGCAGCTGACGCGCTAAGGGGAGTCGTATCGTGAACATGCAAGAACATCCCTATCTGCAGAAGCCCGATGAGGAAGACGTCGTTCTCGGCAATCTGATCCAGGCCGTAATCGACGATATCTGGTGGCTCATCGGCGTGGCGGCTTTCGTGATCATGGCCGCTGCCGTGTACTGCTACATCGCCAGGCCGGTGTATTCGGCGGACGCGCACGTGCGTGTCGAAACCAACGACAACACGTCGCAGGCGCTCACGCAGACGCAAACCGGTCAGGCCATCAACTCGGGTTCGAGCTCGCTGCCGACCGATGCCGAGATCGAGATCATCAAGAGCCGTGGCGTAGTGGCGCCGGTGGTCGCGGAATGCAAGCTGAACTTCTTCGTGTCGCCGGTGACGCTGCCGGTGCTCGGCAGCCTCGCTGCACGTTTCGCGACGCCGGGCACGCCCGCGAAGCCGTGGTTCGGCCTGGCGTCTTATGCGTGGGGCGGCGAAATCGCGGAAGTCGATTCGATCGATGTCGAGCCGCAATGGGAAGGCAAAGACCTCATGCTCACCGCGCTCGGCGACGGACGTTTCTCGCTCGCCGATCAGCAAGGGCATCTGCTCTTGCAGGGCAAGGCCGGCGAAAGCGCGAGCGGCAACGGCGTGACCCTGCTCGTGAAGAAGCTCGTCGCCCGTCCCGGCACGCGGTTCAAGGTGATGCGCGCGAACGATCTCTCGGCCATCGCGAGCTTTCAGTCGGGCATCACGGTGACGGAACAAGGCAAGCAGACCGGCGTCATTCAGATATCGCTCGAGAACCAGAATCCGGAGAAGGCCGCCGAGATCGCCAATGCGCTGGCGCAGTCGTATCTGCGGCAGCATGTGGAAAGCAAGCAGGCCGACGCGAGCAAGATGCTCGAGTTCCTGCGCACCGAAGAGCCGCGCCTGAAGGCCGATCTGCAACACGCGGAAGCGGCGCTGACCGAGTATCAGCGGCAGGCGGGCGTCATCAATGCGAGCGATGAGGCGAAGGTCTATCTCGAAGGCAGCATCAACTACGAAGCGCAGATCTCGGCATTGCGTTTGCAGATCTCGTCGCTGGAGCAGCGCTACGGCAACCTGCATCCGTCGCTGACCACGGCGCGTCAGCAACTCGCGCAGCTCGAAACGCAGCGCGAGCGTTACGCGTCGCGTTTCCGCGATCTGCCGCAATCGGAAGTGAAGGCCGTCGCCTTGCAGCGCGACGCCAAAGTGGCCGAGGACATCTACGTGCTGCTGCTCAATCGCGTGCAGGAGTTGTCCGTGCAGCGCGCGGGTACGGGCGGCAACGTGCACATCGTCGATGCGGCGTTGCGCCCGGGCGACCCTGTCAAGCCGAAGAAGGTCCTGATCATGTCGGCGGCCGTGATTCTCGGGCTGATACTCGGCACCGGTTTCGTGTTCGCGCGCCGCGCGATCTTCAAGGGCATCGACGATCCCGAGCGTCTCGAACGCGTCTCTTCCTTGCCGATTTTCGGCCTCGTGCCGCTCAGCGTCGAACAGACGAAATTCGATACCGATGCGAAGCGCCGTCGCGAGCGCGATCACGAAGCGCCCATTCTCGCGTCGATGCGTCCCAACGACGTATGCGTCGAAATCATGCGCAGCCTGCGCACGTCGATTCAGTTCTCGTTGATGGAGGCGCGCAATCGCGTCGTGATGGTGACGGGACCGGCGTCGGGTGTCGGCAAGAGCTTCCTCACGACGAACCTCGCCGTGCTGCTCGCCGCGACCGGCAAGCGCGTGCTGCTGATCGACGGCGACATGCGGCGCGGCAAGCTCGAACGCTCGTTCAACGGCGAGCGCGTGCCGGGACTTGCAGAATTGCTCGCAGGATCGATCAGCATGGAAGAAGCGATTCGCACGACGCGCATTGCGTCGCTCGATTTCATCGCGGCGGGCAAGCGGCCGGAGAATCCGTCGGAGCTGTTGATGTCGCCGCGTCTTCAGCAGTATCTCGACGCACTCGGGCGCACTTACGACGCGATCCTCATCGACACGCCGCCCGTGCTCGCGGTGACGGATGCGCTGATCGTGGGCAAGCTCGCGGGCACGAACTTCCTCGTGCTGCGTTCCGGCGCGCACAACGAAGCGGAGATCACCGAAGCGACGCGCCGCCTGCGCACGGCAGGCATCGCGGTGCAGGGCGCGATTCTCAACGGCACGCCGCAACGCGCACGCGGTTATGGACGCGCGCACTATGCGGCGGTCGAAGAATACGCGGGCACGTGACGCACGACAAAGGAGAACAGGCGATGAAGATGAAGGTCTCCGTGGTGGTGCCGACCTATCGACGGCCGGCGGACCTGAAGCGCTGTCTGACCGCGCTGCGCGCACAGACACGCATGCCCGATGAAGTACTGGTGATCGCGCGTCCGGACGACGAGGCCACCGCGCGGCGCCTTGCAATCGAATTGAAGAGCGCCAGCCGCTTCGTGCTGCGCGTGATCGAAACCGGCGCGGGCGGGCAAGTGGCCGCGCTCAATCACGGACTGGAAGCGGCCGAGGGCGACATCATCGCCATCACCGACGACGACGCCGCGCCGCATCCCGACTGGATCGAACGCATCGCACGCGCATTCGAGGCCGACGAGCGTCTCGGTGGAATCGGCGGGCGCGACTGGGTGCACGAAAAGGGCCGTGTGCTCGATGGTTCGCGTCGCGAAGTCGGCGTGATCCGGCGCACGGGACGCATCGTCGGCAATCATCATCTCGGCGTGGGCGCGGCGCGTGACGTGCGCATGTTGAAGGGCGCGAACATGAGCTATCGGCGCGCGGCGGTATCGACGCTGCGTTTCGATACGCGTTTGCGTGGCGCGGGCGCGCAGGTCCACAACGACATGGCGTTCAGCATGAGCGTGCGGCGCGCGGGCTGGAACGTGATCTACGATCCGCTCGTCGCGGTGGATCATTTTCCCGCCGAACGTTTCGACGACGACCGCCGCGATGCGCAAACGCTCGGCGCGCTGAGCGATGCGGCCTACAACTTCCATCTCATTCTCGGCGAACAACTCGAACCGTTCGATCGCGACATCGCGCGGCTCTGGTATGCGCTGATCGGCACGCGTGTGTATCCGGGCGTGCTTCATACACTGATCGCGATGCGCAGCGGCATTGTGCGTGCATGGCAACGCTTTCGCGCGGTACGCAAGGGCGCGTCGCAGGCCCGCCGCGATGCGCGTCGCACGCGCGACGCATCGACGCCGACGATTTCCGCCGCGAGGACGCTATGACGAATGTCCATGTGCATCTCTTTCATGGCGCCGATCCGCGGCACTATCGGAAGGGCGATGACATCGGCTGCCTGTACGGCTATCACCATGCGGAGTCGCCTGAATTCGCGTTGTCGTACTCGCGCGATGCGAACGAGAGCAAGCCGGTGCGCTTCATCAGGCGCGCATTGAAGGCCGCGCTCGGCTTCGACCTGATTCACACGTGGCGTAATCGCGAGGCGATTCTCTCTTGCGATGCCGTGTGGACGCATACGGAGCAGGAATATCTGTCGGCCGCGCTGCTGCTTCTGTTGAAAGCGCGTGGGAAGAGCAAGCCGTTGCTGCTCGCGCAATCGATCTGGCTGCTTGACAAATGGGCCGGATACGGCGCTTGGCGCCGCTGGATGGTTCGAAAACTAATCGCGCGCGCCGATATCCTCACAACACATTCGAGCGTGAACGCCGCGCTCGTGCGCGAATACTTCGGCCGCGATGCGACTCAGGTGTTCTATGGCCTCAACACGCAGGACTTCTCGCTGAGCGCGCCGCTCGAATGGACGCCGCATGCGCCGCTGCGCATCGGCGCGATCGGCAACGACCGCGATCGCGACTGGACGACGCTCGCCACGGCTTTTCGCAACGACGAGCGATACGACGTGCGCATCGCGACGCGCCGGCGCGTTCCTCCTTCGCTGCACGCGGACAATGTGCATATCGCGCCTGCCATCGGCCTGAATGCCGCGCGCGAACTCTACGACTGGGCCGATGTCATCGTCGTGCCGTTGCGTGCGAACACGCATGCGTCGGGTCTGACCGTGCTGCTCGAAGCCGTGGCGCTGGGCAAGCCCGTCATCGTGACGGACGTCGGCGGCCTGCGCGACTACTTCGGTACAGGACATGTTTCGTATGTGCCCGCGCACGATTCGGTCGCGTTGCGGCGCGCGCTCGATGAACTGCGCGCGAATCCTGCGCTTGCGCTCGCGCGCGCGCAGGCGGCACTCCGGCATTTCGTCGCGCGCGACTACACGACGCGCGAGTTCGCGCTTCAGCATGTGCGGCTGACGCGCGAAGCACTGGAGCGCGGCTCGGGCGCGAGCGAAGCCGCGACGAACACGCAGACGGTCTTCGCATCGCACGAGCTGACGCGATGAGTGCACCGTCGCTGCCTCGCGCGCCACGCGATCTCGCAGGCCGCATCGGCACGATGCGGCCGTCGCGCACGGGTCCGCCCGAATGGACCGCGCAGGCCATCGTGTGGGGACTCACGGCGTTGCTCGTACTCGCGCGCCAGGGCACGGTGCTCACGCTCGCATTCCCGTTGATGTCCACGCTCGCCGCATTGTGGCTGTATTTCAAGAGCCCCGCGCGCTATATCGGCTTCATGTGGTGGGTGTGGTTTCTGAGTCCGGAAGTGCGGCGTCTCGCGGACTGGGGCAAGGGATCGTTCACACCGACGAGCCTGATCCAGATCGCGCCGCTCGTCGTCACGATGATCTGCGGGCTCACGCTGCTGCGCCAGTATCGCGTGCTCGCGCAGCGCCGAGGCCTGCCGATGCTGCTGATGCTGCTCGGCATCGCGTATGCGTATCTGATCGGCGTGGCGTCGAGCGGACCGATGGCCGCGACCTACGATCTCGCGAACTGGCTGTATCCGGTGCTGATCGGCTTTCACATCATGGTGAACGCGCACGAGTATCCGAAGTATCGCAAGGTGCTGCTCGACACGTTCGTCTACGGCCTGCTCGTGATGGGCGCGTACGGCATCGTGCAATTCTTCATCATGCCCGCCTGGGATTCGATGTGGATGATCGGCTCGCAGATGGCGTCGCAAGGCGAACCCGTGCCGCTCGGCGTGCGCGTGTTCAGCACGATGAATTCGTCGGGCCCGTTCGCGCTCGTCGCAATGGCCGGGCTCACCTTCGTCATGGCCGGCACGCAGCGCGCGCGATGGATCGCGGGCGGTCTCGGCTTCGTGTCGTTCGGCCTGTCGCTCGTGCGTTCGGCGTGGGGCGGCTGGATCATCTCGATGGTGCTGCAACTTATCAAGGCGAGCAATCGCGTGCGTCTGCGCATCCTGCTCGGCGCAATCGTGCTGATCGCGCTGTCGGTGCCGGTGATGACCGTCGGTCCGATCGCGGATCGGCTCGGCACGCGCCTGCAAACCATGACCAACCTGAGCGACGACAGCAGCTACGCGGCGCGCAACGAGTTCTATACGACATTCATGGTGACGGCCTTCACCGACGTCACCGGCGAAGGCTTCGGCGCGACGGGCACGTCGACCAAGCTTGCGAGCGCGAACGGCGATCTCGGCAAATACGGCAGCTTCGACAGCGGCGTGATGAATGTGCCGTTCGTGCTCGGCTGGCCGGGCGGCCTGCTGTACACGGCGGGCGTCGTGCTGTTGCTGGTGCGCGCATTGCGCGCGTCGTTCTCGCTACGTGAAGACAAGTTTGCGCAAGCCGCGTTGAGCCTCGCCTTTTCGATGATCGGCATTCTGCTCTTCGCCAACACGTTCGTGAGCACGGGCGGATCGTTGTTGTTCACGAGTCTGTTCTCGATCATCGCCGCGCGACATCACGCGAAGCTCATGCGTCGACGCAACGCTTTCATTTTCAAAACTCAAGGGCTAGCCAATGAGAATCGCGATCGTCACGCACGTCGTGCGGCATAACGACGGACAAGGGCGCGTCAATTACGAAATCGCGCGCGCGGCGCTGGCCGAAGGGCACGAGGTCATCCTCGTCGCCTCGCATGTCGCGCCCGAGTTGCTCGAACATGCACGGCTGCGCTGGGTGCGCGTGATCGCGGGCCGCGCGTGGCCCACGCGTCTCGTCAAGCAACAGGTGTTCGCGATCAAGAGCGCGCTGTGGCTGCGCACGCATCGCGACGAATACGATGTGCTGCACGTGAATGGTTTCATCACATGGGCGCGCGCCGATGTGAACACGGCGCACTTCGTTCACGGCGGATGGATGAAGAGCGCCTACTATCCGTTCCGCCTGAGCGGCGGCGCGTGGTCCGCGTATCAGGTGATTTATAGCCGCATGAACGCGTGGCTCGAAGGCTGGGCTTACCGGCGCTCGCGCGTAGTCGCGGCGGTGTCTGAGAAAGTCGCTGAAGAGATCCGTGCGGGCGGCATCGAAAAGGATCGCGTCGAGGTGGTCTATAACGGCGTCGATACGACGGCCTTCAGTGCGGCCTCGCCCGATCGCGCGTCGTTCGGTCTGAAGGACGATGCATTCCTGATGCTCTTCGTCGGCGACTTGCGCACGCCGCGCAAGAATCTGCAAACCGTGCTGCATGCGCTGGTTGCGCTTCCGGCGCACGTGCAG
Source organism: Caballeronia peredens (assembly GCA_001544595.2). Classification (GTDB taxonomy): domain Bacteria; phylum Pseudomonadota; class Gammaproteobacteria; order Burkholderiales; family Burkholderiaceae; genus Caballeronia; species Caballeronia peredens. The sequence continues at coordinate 120,692 of FCOH02000010.1, forward strand.
CTCGTCGTGGCGGGCTATCTGCCGGGCAGTCCTTATCCGGATCAGGCGCGCGCGCTCGGCATCGCGGAGCGCGTGCATTTCCTCGGCCTCGTGAAGAACATGCCGACATTGATGCATTCCGTCGATACCTTCGTGTTTCCGTCGCGCTATGAAGCGATGAGCCTCTCGCTGCTCGAAGCGCTCGCCGCGGGCTTGCCCGTGATTACCGCGCGCACGGCGGGCGGGGCGGAGATCATCGGCGAGGAATGCGGCATCGTGCTCGAAGATCCCGACGATGCCGCCGCGCTCGCCCATGCAATCGACGAGCTTGCCACCTCGCCCGGGAGACGCGGCCGCATGGGCGAAGCGGCGCGCGAGCTTGCTTCGCATTTCAACTGGGCGCGCATGGCGCGGCGCTATCTCGATCTTTATCGCAGCTTCGCGCGGCATGAGCGCAACGAATCGGCGACGCCGCTGAGCGCGGCATCGGCGCAATCGCGCGCGTGAGCGACGGGTCAAATTAAATCGAACAGGGCAGCCATATGAGCACGCAATCCATCAAGTCGCTGCAAATCGGAATGCACTGGTTTCCCGAGCGCGCGGGCGGCCTCGACCGCATGTATTACACGCTCGTCGGCGCGTTGCCGGCGGCGGGCGTCGAAGTGCGCGGCGTGGTGGCCGGATCGCCGCGCGTGGCCGTGGATACCGGCGGCGCGATTCGCGGATTCGGACCGGCGGCGCAGTCGCTGCCGCGTCGTCTGATGAATGCACGCAGCGCGCTGCGCGATACGTTGCGCGATGAGCGGCCGGACGTCGTCTCATCGCACTTCGCGCTTTATACCTTTCCGGGTCTCGATGTCACGCGCGGCATCGCGCAGGTCTCGCATTTTCAGGGACCGTGGGCCGACGAGAGTCATGTCGAAGGCGCGGACTCGCTGGGCCAGCGCGCGAAGTTCATGCTGGAGCGGCGCGTGTATGCGCGTTCGTCGCGGCTGATCGTGCTGTCGGAAGCGTTCGGGCAGATATTGAATGCGCGCTATGGCGTGCCGCAGGAGCGCATTCGCGTCGTGCCTGGCTGCGTGGATGTCGCGCAGTTCGACCTCAAGATGACGCGCTCGGAAGCGCGCAGGCGTCTGCAATTGCCACTCGGTCGGCCCATCGTGCTGGCGGTGCGCAGGCTCGTGCGGCGCATGGGGCTCGAATCGCTCATCGACGCGATGACACGCGTCAAGCAAAAAGTGCCCGACGTGCTGTTGCTGATCGCGGGCAAAGGGCGTCTTGCGGAGGAATTGCAGGCGCGCATCGATGCAGCGGGCCTGGACCAGAACGTGCGCCTACTCGGCTTCGTCCCGGACGACCATCTTGCAGCGCTCTATCGTGCCGCCGATGTGAGCATCGTGCCGACCGTCGCGCTCGAAGGCTTCGGTCTGATCACGGTCGAGTCGCTTGCATCGGGGACGCCGGTGCTGGTGACGCCGGTGGGCGGACTGCCGGAAGCGGTGAGAGGGTTATCGGAAGATCTGGTGCTCGAATCGACCGGCGTCGATGCTGTCGCGAACGGCCTGATCGCAACCTTCGACGGCACGCTCGACCTGCCCGACGAGGCCGCATGCCGGCGCTATGCGTGGGAACACTTCGATCGTTCGGTGATTGCGAAACGCGTGGCTGCGGTTTATGAGGAAGCGATCGAAGCAGGACCCGCGCACTGAAAATGCAATCCGGCGCGTCGGAAAACGCGCCGGATTCGATCAGATTAGGACTCAAACCGCGACTTAAACCGCAACCTGAGCGCTCATATGGTCGTACATCCATTCGAGCGTGTCCGAGATGGGCGTGTGCGGCACGTGTCCGATCGCTTGCCGCAGCTTGCGATTCGATCCGACGAGCTTCGAGATTTCGTTGCGCCGCATGAAGCGCGGATCGACGAATACATCGATCTCGTATCCCGCGATGCGCGAGAGCATCTGCAGCATCTGGCCCAACGAATGGCTATGTCCTGAGCAGATGTTGAACGTCTCGCCGACGGGCGCCGCCTGCACCAGCTTCGCATACGTCGCGACGACATCGCGCACGTCGGAGAAGTCGCGGCTCACGTTGAGATTGCCCAGCGATATGCGCGCTTCACGCCGCGCATGATGCCCGACGATCTTCGGCAGCACATAGTCCTCGCTCTGACCGACGCCCGTGTAGTTGAACGGCCTCACGAAGATGAGCGGCAAGCGGTCGATCCAGAGCCGCGCCGCATGCTCCATCGCGAGCTTGCTGACCGCATAGTCGTTCGCGGGCTGAATGGCGACGTCTTCGTCGATGGTCTCGACGGACGCATTGCCGTACACGTTCGCGGTGCTCGCGAGCAACACGGCGCGCGGCTTTTTGTCGAGCGCCGTGAGCGCCGCAAGCAGATTGCGCGTGCCGACGATATTGACCATGTAGGTCTTGCCGGGCGGATTGCCCGTGACGTGCGCCGCTCCCGCGAGATGCACGACGACATCGGGACGCGCATCGGTCACGAAGGACTTGAGCGCTTCCGCATCGAGCAGGTCGACGGGAATGCCGACGGTGTCGGGCACATCGCCCTCGGGTGAAGGCGTGGTCGTGCCCCACACGTCGTAGCCCGCGTTCATCAGTTCCACCGCCATGTGGCGGCCCGTGAAGCCCGAGAGGCCCGTAATGAGTGCGCGTCTTGCCATGGGTCGCCTAGAACGTCGGCTGAAGTTCGTTGCGCCGCAGATCGGCGTCGACCATCATCTTGCACAGTTCTTCGAGCGTGGTCTTGGGCGTCCAACCGAGCTTTTCGCGCGCCTTGTCCGCGCTGCCGATCAGCAGATCGACTTCCGCCGGGCGATAGAACTTCGGGTTCACGCGCACGAGCGTACGGCCCGTCGAGATATCGATGCCGCGTTCGCGTTCGCCCTTGCCTGCCCATTCGAGCTGATAACCCGCCGCGGCGAACGCCATGCGCACGAAGTCGCGCACGGTTTCGGTGCGGTTGGTCGCGAGTACATAGGTGTCCGGCTCGCTCGTCTGCAACATGCGCCACATGCCTTCGACATATTCGGCGGCGAAGCCCCAGTCGCGCTTGGCGTCGAGATTGCCGAGTTCCAGAAGCTCTTCCTTGCCGAGATGAATCTTGGCAACGGTGTCCGTGATCTTGCGCGTGACGAATTCGCGCCCGCGCAGCGGCGATTCGTGGTTGAAGAGAATGCCGCTGCATCCGAAGATGTTGTACGACTCGCGATAGTTGATCGTCGTCCAGTGCGCGAACAGCTTCGCCACGCCGTAAGGGCTGCGCGGATAGAAAGGCGTGTCTTCGGATTGCGGAATGGCCTGCACCTTGCCGAACATCTCGGAGGTGGACGCCTGGTAATAGCGCATGGTCGGATCGATCACGCGGATCGCTTCGAGCAAATTCAGCGCGCCCAGGCCGGTGACGCCGGCGGTCGTCGAGGGCTGATCGAAACTTACACCGACGAAGCTTTGCGCCGCGAGGTTATACAGTTCGCCCGCCTCGGCCGTTTCGAGCAGACGAAGATTGGAGCCGAGATCGGTCAGGTCGTGCTCGACGAGCTTGAGCTTCGGATGACGGTCGATGCCGAGCTCCGCGATGCGCCAGAAATTCACCGAACTCGTGCGCCGATACGTGCCGACCACTTCGTACCCTTTATCGAGCAACAGCTTGGCGAGATACGCGCCGTCCTGTCCCGATACGCCTGTGATGATCGCCTTCTGCTGCGTGGCCATGGGTTCTACCTCGTCGATGATGTCATGAGCCGATGATAGGGAAAAGAAAACGGAAAAATATCCGCGTTTCTTTAACGGCCGGCTGGCGTATTTTTTAAGCGACGACGCGCTATTTTCTTTATGCCCGATGGTGTATTCGCAAGATTAATTTCCGTTTTTTTAGCTTTATTTGGCCTCTACCCTCTAAGCGTCAAATCGGGCCGTTGATGCGGCGCTAACGGAGGAACATTTGCGGTGCACCGTGTCGTTGAAATCGGCTTGCATTTTTCTTTGCGTCGCGTTCGGCGTGGCCGTCACGCAGGCGCAAGCGGCGCCGGTGCGCGTGCTCGATGCGAAGTCGTCGTGGATCGGCAATACATTCGGCTTCGGCAACGGCGCGTGGACGCAGATCAACATCACGGCCATCGCCGTCGCGCCCGATGGACGCGTGTTCACCAATTCGCCGTGGGACGAGAGCGGCGCTGAAGCAAGCGTGTATCGCGATGGCCAGATGCTCGGCTATGCCGGCGGCACGCACGGCTGGGGCGCGGCAGGCGGCAACGCGGTGGCGGTGAATTCTCGCTACGTGTATGTCGCGGTCGGCGTCGGCAACGAGAAAGGGCGGCTCGTCAAGGAAGGCATCTGGCCGCGTTCCGGCAGACACTGGACCGGCGTGTCGCGGCGCGACATCGGCGACATGAAACGCCCCGCGCCTTTCGAGGACGGCGTGGCGCAACGAGCACTGGCGAACGACAAGGATTCACGCGCGATGCTCGCGCGCAGCTTCCTGACGATCAACGATGCGCCCGACGATGCGCATCAGGATATCGGCGGTCTGGCGGCAAGCGATGCGCTGCTGTATGTGGCGAACACGTCGCAGGATCGCATCGAGCTTTATGACGCAGCGTCGATGCAGAAGAAGTCGCAGTGGAGCGCGCCGCAGCCGGGACGTATCGCGCTTGCATCGGATGGCTCGTTATGGGCGATCGTCGAGAGTCGCGGCGACCATCCACGCATCGTGCACTACAGCGTTTCCGGACAAACCTTGAGCGATGCGCCGCGACTCGCCGCGGACAGCATTGCGGTCGATATCGCGCTGGACAAGCAAGGACGTTTGCTCGTGGCGGATAACGGTCCGCGTCAGCAAGTGCTGTTCGTGACGAAGGAAGGCAGTACTTTCCGCGAGTCGGGCACGCTGGGCGAGCGCGGCGGAATTTTTTCGGGCGTCGCGGGCAAGCCCGGACCGCGTCGCTTCAGTGGTCTGACGGGCGTGGGCGTGGATGCGGCGGGCAATGTCTATGTATCGACGAACGGAATCGGCACGCACGATGGTCCGATCGGCGCGGGACTCGGTGCCACGCTGGAAAGCTATGCGCCCGATGGCACGTTGCGCTGGCAGATGCAGGGCCTGCTTTTCGTCGATGGTGCGTGGATCGATCCCGGCAGACCGGATAGCGTCTACACGGGCAACAAGCGCTTCGAGCTGGATTTGTCGAAGCCCGCCGGACAGGAATGGAAATATGCAGGCTTTCTGTCGGGGCGCTTCAGGTATCCGGATGACCCTGTATTTCACGTCGATCAATGGCCGGGCTTGCCGATCGCCCGCAGGCTCGACGGCCGGACGTTCTTGTATCTGACCGACATGTATGCGGATCATTTGAAGATTTATCGCTTCGATGCGAAACGCGACGGCGAACTTGCGATTCCATCCGGCTTTATCGCGGGCAGGCCGCGTCCTGTGCAGAACGTGCCGAATCGACCGGAGGGCGGCGAGTGGATCTGGCGCGATCAGAACGGCGACGGGCGTTTTGATGCCGCCGAGTTTCAACGCAATCCGGGCGCGGCACGCATCACGGGCGGCTGGGGCTGGTGGGTCGATGTCAAAGGCGATATCTGGCGCACGAGCGATGTGAAGGGCATCCATCGTCTGCGTTTTGGCGGCATCGACAAGCAAGGCAATCCGGTCTACGACTACGCGAACATGCAGACGTACCCGGTGCCCGCGCCGTTCAACGAATTGCGGCGCGCTGTGTACGACGCCGCTTCGGACACGATGTACGTCACCGGCTATACCGCGGACGAGCCGTATGACCGGCGTTACTGGAAGGAAGTCGGGCGGCGTCTCGTGCGCTACGACCACTGGTCGGGCGATGCACGCGCGCGCTATTCGATTCAACTTCCGTGGGACACGCAGGCGAAGCCGCTTGCGACGGTGATCGGCGTGACGGTGGAAGGGCAATACGTATTCGCTGTGGAGCCGGTCGGTGACGTGCACGTGTACGACAAGGACTCCGGCAAGGAAGTCGGTGTCATCAAACCGGGACCGGAAGTCGGCAATGCGTCCGGCTGGGTGGATGTGCCCAACGGCGTGAGCGCGCATCGGCGCGGCAACGGCGAGTATCTCGTGTTCGTCGAAGAGGATGCGCGCGGCAAGGTGATGATGTACCGCTGGACACCCAAGAGCTGAACGCACGAGGAAAGTCGATGGAAAAGAGCATGGTCAGAAACGTCGGGATCAACTTCATCGGATTGATTCTGCCGACGTTCGTTTCGCTCGCAACGGTGCCCGCTTATATCCGGCTCGTGGGCGTCGAACGCTATGGCGTGATCAGTCTGGTGTGGACGCTCATCGGCTACTTCAGCATTCTCGATCTGGGCATGAGCATGGCCGCGCAGCATCAGATCGCCCGCGCGCAGGCCTCGGGCGATGTCGAACAACGCACGCGCGTGTTCTGGAGCGCGGTGTGGCTCAACTTCGCGACGGGCGTGATCGGCGGCCTGGCGATCTATTTCGGCGCGTTCATCTACACGGCATATGTCGCGCATTCCGCGCCCGCCTTGCAGCAGGAGGTCTATCGCGCGTTGCCGTGGCTTGCGATCGCGATTCCGGTTGCGAATGTCTCGTGGGTCTTCGCGGGCGCGATCAACGCGATGGAGCGCTTCGGCATCTATAACGCGAACCAGACCTTCGGCACGTTCCTCTTCCAGTTATTGCCGCTGGGCGCGGCGTGGCTCATCGCACCGAATCTGCAGACGGTCATCGCCGCTGCCGTGCTCGCGCGCGTGCTCGCCGCGCTGTTGCTTGCGCGTGCCAGCTTCAGGCTGCTGGAGATTCGCCGGATCGACTGGCCCAGGCGCAACGTGGCGGGCGGCCTGTTTCGTTTCGGCGGCTGGATGCTGGTCTCGTCCATCACGACGATGCTCACCGATTCACTCGACCGTGTTCTGCTCGGCGCGCATCTCGGCGCGCGCTTCGTCACCTATTACACGGTGCCGCAGAATCTCGTCACGCGTCTGAACATGCTGCCCAACGCGATGGTGCGCACGCTCTTTCCACGTCTCTCCGCGATCGATCGCAGCGATGCGAACGGCATGGCGTCGACATCGCTCGTATTTCTCAACGGTGTGTTCACGCCGTTCGCGCTCTTCGCGATGCTCGTGCTCGAACCGTTTCTGCATGTATGGATCGGGTCGGATCTCGCGATCGCGAGCGCGCCGGTGGGCCGGATTCTGGTGCTCGCCGTGTGGCTCGTCGGGCAGGCGAGCGTCACGCGCATCCTGATTCAATCGCAGATCAATCCCGCTACCGCCGCGCGCGCCGGGCTCTTTCAGTTGCCGTTCTTCGTCGCCTTGCTCTGGTTCGGCATCGAGCGATTCGGCGCGGTGGGCGCGGCGAGCGTGGTCGCGTTGCGCTCGCTTGTCGACTATGCCGTGCTGTTGTGGATGTCGCGGGTGCGCGCAAAGCCGATTGCCCTCGACATGCTTGCGCATCTCGTCTTCCTGGTCGCCGGTCTTGTACTCGGCGACGTCATCGATGCGATGGCTCATCCGCTGTACGCAATCGCAACGGCGCTGCTGCTTGCGATCGTCAATGCCGGATGGTCCGCGCTGACGCATCCCGCGCTGCGCGCTTTGGTCCTGGCGTTCGCGCACAGAATGATCGGACGCACCCCTTCACCACTGAAAGCGAGGAGTGACGCATGAAAATGGATTTCGAGGACGCGTTCATCGGACGCGCAAAGACCCGTCACTTCCTGCATGACAGTGGGCCGGCGATGGCGCCGACGCCGCAACGCGAGCGCCATGTCACCCGCGAAAACGGCGTGCCGCGCGTCGCGATCGTACACGACTGGCTCGTCACTTACGCGGGCGCCGAGCGCGTGCTGGAGCAGATCATCGCGTGCTTTCCGGATGCGGATATCTTCAGTGTTGTCGACTTCCTGGAAGACCGTTCGTTTCTGCGCGGCAAGCGTGCGACGACATCGTTCATTCAGAAGCTGCCGTTCGCGAAGAAGCGTTATCGCGCGTACTTGCCGCTCATGCCGCTCGCCATCGAACAGCTCGATCTTTCGGGCTATGACCTGATCATATCGAGCAGTCATGCGGTGGCCAAGGGCGTGCTGACCGGACCGGATCAGGTGCACGTGAGCTATGTGCATTCGCCGATCCGCTACGCATGGGACTTGCAGCATCAATATCTTCAGCAATCGAATCTGACGGCGGGCATGAAGTCGCTGTTCGCGCGGCTGATTCTGCACTACATGCGCAACTGGGATATCCGCACGTCGAACTCGGTGAATCATTTCATCGCCAACTCGGACTTCATTGCGCGGCGCATTCACAAGGTCTACCGGCGCACGTCGAAAGTGATTTTTCCACCGGTCGATGTAGCGTCGTTCGTGCTGCGCGAGCAGAAGGAAGATTTCTATCTGACTGCGTCGCGCATGGTGCCGTACAAGAAAATCGATCTGATCGTCGAGGCTTTCGCGCGCATGCCCGAACGCAAGCTCGTCGTGATCGGCGACGGTCCCGACATGGCGAAGATCCGCGCCAAGGCGACGCCCAACGTCGAGATCATGGGTTATCAGCCATTCGACGTGCTGCACGAGAAGATGCAGCGTGCCAAGGCATTCGTGTTCGCGGCGGAAGAGGACTTCGGGATATCGGTCGTGGAGGCGCAGGCGTGCGGCACGCCGGTCATCGCATATGGCAAGGGCGGTGCGCTCGAAACGGTGCTCGACGCGTCGTATGACGAACCCACCGGCATGTTCTTTCCGACGCAATCGACTGAGGCGATCATCGATGCGGTCGATGCATTCGAAAGCGGCGCGATGACATTCCGTCCCGCCGATTGCCGCAAGAATGCTGAGCGATTCTCGAATGCGCACTTCCGGGCGGCGCTGCATGCGCATGTGGCGCGGATTGCGCCGCAATTCACGCTGCCGCCGTTGCCTGTCGAAGAGAAGAAAGCGACGCTGCTCAAGGCCGAACCGTCGAGCGATTTGCGCGTGCTGGCCGTCGATCAGAGCGGGGCGCTGGGCGGCGCGGAACTGTCGATGCTCGAGGTCGTGAAGAACATGCGCGGCAATGTGGAGACCGTGCTGTTCGATGATGGCCCGTTCCGCATCGCGCTGGAAGCGGTTGGCGTGAAGGTGGATGTGCTCGACGGAAAGTCGCTCGGCGACGTGCGCAAGGACGGCAAGACACGCCCGGGCATGGGCATGGTGAGCGGTGTGCTCAGGCTCTTGCGCGGCACGCTCGAAAAATCGCGCAATGCGGATGTGATCTATGTGAACACGCAGCGCGCGATGGTCATCGGCGCAATTGCCGGGCTCATATCGCGCAGACCGGTGGTGTGGCATCTGCGCGATATCGTCAGCGAAGAGCATTTCGGCCGCACTCAGCTTGCGGTCATCAAATGGTGCACGAAGCTGATGCTCGAGCATGTGATTGCAAACTCGACGGCCTCCGCAGCCGCGGTGACGGCACTCACGCGGCTGCGCGAAGAACGGCTCGACGTCGTGTTCAACGGAATTTCCGCCGATCCTTTCACGGATATCGAAGCCGTCGCGCAACACGAGTTGCGCGCGCGTTTCGGCTTGCCGCGCGATGCGTTTCTGGTCGGTTGCTTCAGCCGTCTCGCGCGCTGGAAGGGACAGCATGTGTTGCTCGAAGCGCTGCTGGAATGCCCTGAGATGCACGCGGTGTTCGTCGGCGCGGCGCTGTTCGGCGAGGACGATTACGAGGCCGAGTTGCGTGCGTTCGTGAGCGAACATGCGCTCGGCGAGCGCGTGCACTTTCTCGGTTTCCAGGACGACATTGCCGCATGCATGAAGGCCGTCGATGTGGTCACGCATACGTCGATCATGGCGGAGCCGTTCGGGCGCGTGATCATCGAAGGGATGCTGTCCAGGCGTCCGGTCGTGGCGTCGCGCGCGGGTGGCGTGATGGATATCGTCGAGGATGGAGAGAACGGCTTGCTCTGTTCTCCGGGCGACGCCGCCGAACTGGCGCGGATTCTGGAACGGCTGAAGAGCAATGCGCCGTTGCGCGATCGGCTCGTCGAACAAGGCTATGTCAATGCGACGAGCCGGTTCGGCACGCAGCGATATGTCGAGAGCGTGGAGAAGATCCTGGAGGATGTGGCGGGACGTGCGCGCAAGCGCGGATAAGGCAGAGGCCTGCCCGAACGGATGAGACGTTCAGGCAGGCCGAAGGGAGGCTCAAGCAGTGCGCCGTGACTTCTTAAGCGCCGCAGACCACATCATCGCGGGCCGCTCGACGGCAAAATAGAACGCATAAGCGGCCCCGACGGCAACGGCGGTAAAAGCAATCGAAGCCCAGATATCCGTCTGCAGCGCCGACCTGAAAAATACCGATCCAAGCAGCACGAAAATAGGCAGATGCACGACATAGAGCGAGAAGCTGAACTCGCCGAGCCATGACAAGCCGCGAACCAGAAACGTCTCACGCATGGGTTTGTCGAGCGCGGCAACGAGATAGATCGCGAATGCAAAGGCCCAAAGCTGAAACGCTACATATTGCGCGAAGCTGAACGCGCCGCAACCGGCAAGCGCGATCAAAGCCGCGATCAGACCCATGTGAGAGCGAGCCTCTACGCCCTTCGCCTTCGCTTCCGCAATCCACGCGCCCAACGTCCACGCGAACCAGTAAGACGTGAAGACGATCACCTGATGCCGCTCGAACACCAGCGCCGACACGATATTCACGAGGCCGACGAACATCAGCACGCCTCGCATCCCGATGCGCCGCCGCAAGGCAAGCAACAGCGGATACACGAGATAAAACTGCACTTCGATGGAGAGCGTCCACAGCGCGCCGTTCGATCCGAACGTCTTCCCGGCAATGCCTTGCAGCGAGAACAGATTGACGAGAAATGCGTGCAGATCGAACGGATTGATCTTGTGGCTGACGGGCAGAAACGTCGTGCTCAAGGAGTCGAGCGCGAACGTCAACAGCAAGGCGGCGATCAACACCGGATAAATCCGTGCAAGCCTTCGCATCATGAAATTGCGGCCATCGAGCGCCGCATGCGGGTCCGCGATCAGCTTGCGAGCCATCGCGCGATGAATGCAATACCCGCTGATCACGAAGAAAATCGGCACACCCGCCGATCCCCACGCAATAGGGAATGTCAGATAGCTGATGACGGCGTTCGCATCCCATCCATGCGACGTGCGATGAAACTGCTGCATGCCGATCCACGTCACCTGACGGCAATGAAAATAGGCGACGAGCAACGCGGCGATACCGCGCCATGCGTTGATCGCCACATCTTTGTCTTCGACGATTGCGCTCGTTTGATGCGCGGCAGATGGCGCGAATACGGAAGAATCGCTCATAAAAATGGCTGAGGCCCGCAAAGGAGATCTGAGTCGATCTTAGTGCAGTCGCAATTGCACGCCTAACTAAAAAAACCAGCCGAAGCGCCACGCATTATTTATCGATTTTTTTCTGATACGTTTGATTCTCATCTAACGCCGAATGGATGTCGATCATGGATATGCATGCAATAGCCGGCGTGGCCGTTCTGCTCGTTCTCGCGGCCGCCTCGGCTTATCGCGACGCACTTCGCAACGACCCGCTGAGTCCGCTGCGCAAGCGCGGCAATACTCGCGCCGCGACGCCTCAAGTGGAAGAAGCGGACTAAGCGACGCGTGAAATCAATCCGGCCGCGAGAGCCGGTGTCAAAGAATCGGGGACATTTCTATTACCGGTTTCGATCTGGAGGGAGGAGTCATGCTCAAGGTGACCAAGGCGGTGTTTCCAGTCGCGGGTCTCGGTACACGCTTTTTACCGGCGACCAAGGCGAGCCCTAAGGAAATGCTGCCAGTGGTCGACAAGCCGCTCATTCAATACGCGGTGGAAGAGGCCATTGCAGCGGGCATCACGGAGATGATCTTCGTGACCGGCCGCGGCAAGCGCGCGATCGAGGATCACTTCGACAAGTCTTACGAGCTCGAAGCGGAACTCGAAGCCCGCAACAAGGCCGCATTGCTCGACGCAGTGCGCAGCATCAAGCCCGCGAATGTCGATTGTTTTTACGTGCGGCAGGCGTCGGCGCTCGGTCTCGGTCACGCGGTGTTGTGTGCGGAACGTCTCGTCGGCGAGCAGCCGTTTGCGGTCATTCTTGCCGACGATCTGTTGCACGGCGCGCAACCCGTCATGAAGCAACTCGTCGAAGTCTTCGATCACTATCACAGCTCGGTGATCGGCGTTGAGCGCATCGCACGCGAAGACAGCGCATCCTATGGCGTGATCGAAGGCCGTGAATGGGAAGAGGACATCATCAAGATGTCGGGCATCGTCGAGAAGCCACAGCCCGCGCTCGCGCCGTCGAACCTCGGCGTAGTCGGGCGATATGTGCTGATGCCGAGCATCTTCGAACACTTGCGTAATACGCGCCCGAATGTCGGCGGAGAGATTCAGCTAACCGATGCGATCGGCTCACTTCTGGCCGAAGAACAAGTGCTCGCGTATCGCTATTACGGCACGCGTTTCGACTGCGGCAGCAAGCTCGGCTATCTGAAGGCAACGATCCAGTTCGCCTTGCAGCATCCAGAAGTGCGCGAGGAGTTCGAACGATACTTGCGCGCGGAAGTGTGGGCACTCATGCCTGAGTTGATCGGCGCTGAAAAAACGCAATCGGAATCGCTGTCGAATGCGATTTGATCATACGAATCAGGCAACGTAAGCTTCGCCCTCGTGTGTAACGTTGAGTCATATCTGCGTCGCTTTCGTCAACCCCGAAGCGATGCAGACGTTTTGAGCGAGCCGATTGAAATGCATCGGCATTTCATGGAGAGGCTCGCTCATGCAGGACAAAGGATTCATCGCACCGTGGCAGGTGGCCGGACTGGCCGTCGTTGCTGCTTCGGGCGCGATTACGGCGGATGCGCACGCGCAGACAGCGGACGATGCGCAATTCGCGCCGGAACCGGCGATGACACCATCGTCCGGTGCTCACGATAAGAATGCGCTGAACGCCGAGCCGTTCGATTATCACAGCCCGCGGACGAGCGAAGTAGCGGAAATCGGGCGCGCGTCTTACTACAGCGCGAAATTTCAGGGACATCGCACGGCCAGCGGCGAACCTTACGACATGCACGCGCTTACGGCGGCGCATCGGACATTTCCGTTCGGATCGTTCGTGCGCGTCAGCAATCTGACGAGGACGAAGTCGGTCGTCGTGCGCATCAACGATCGCGGTCCCTACGCGAAGGGCCGCGCGATCGATCTGTCGTACGCGGCGGCGAGCCAGCTGGGTCTGCTCAGCGCGGGCAGTGCGGACGTCATTCTCGAGCCTGTGGGCCATGCCGACGAAGCGGCGAGCGTCGAGCATCCGAAGCGCATCATGCTGCATATCTCGCATCATCCGCGGCGCCACGTCAAACACGCGCACGGCAAAGCGGGTCATCCACGCGGACGGATACAATGCGGCGGCGCGCGATCATCGCGCGCCTAGCCCAGACTTTCCGATCCACGTCATGAACAATTCGCCCCGGGCCGTTCTTCTGGGCCCGCTTCTCAAGAGCGTGTCGCGGTCGTTTTATCTCACGCTGCGCATCTTGCCGCGCGGCATGCGCGATCCCATCGGGCTCGCGTATCTGCTCGCGCGCGCGGCCGATACGATCGCGGATACATCGCTGATCTCGCCGCAACGTCGCCTCGATTTACTGCTTTCGCTGCGCGCGCAAGTGAACGGCGTGCCCGACGACGGCGCGCTCGCGCGCATCGCGGGCGAGGTCGCGGGCCAGCAGGCGCAGCCCGATGAACGCGCGTTGCTCGAATCGCTCGGCGCCGCGCTCGCGATTCTCCCGCAACTGAGCGAGTCCGATCAGGCCGCGGTGCGCGATATCGTCACGACGCTCACGACCGGCATGGAGTTCGATCTGCGCACGTTCCCCGACGAAACATCGGGCCAGATCGCCGCGCTCGAAGCATTCGGCGAACTGGATCGCTACACGTATCTGGTCGCGGGCTGCGTCGGCGAATTCTGGACGAAGATGACCTACGCGCACATGCCGGGCACGCTGAAGGCCGCGCCCGACACGATGCTCGCGCGCGGCGTGCGCTTCGGCAAGGCGCTGCAGATGACGAACGTGCTGCGCGATTGCGCGCGCGACTTGCGTATCGGCCGCTGCTATCTGCCTGAAGCGATGCTCGCGAAACATGGTCTGACGCCGCACGATCTGTTGCAGCCGCAGGCTTCTGCACGCGCGCGCCCTGTGCTCTTCGAATTGCTGCGCGTGTCGCTCGCGCTGTATCAGGACGCGATCGACTACACGCTCGCGATTCCGAAGAGCGCGGTTCGCCTGCGTCTCGCCTGCCTCTGGCCGATCATGATCGGCCTCGACACGCTCGCGCTGCTCGCGCAGAACGACGCGTGGCTGGACCCGCACAAGATTTCGAAAATCCGACGCAACGACGTGTACCGCATCATGCGGGCTTCGTTGCCGATGGTCGCATCGAACGGCATGCTGCGTGCATGGACCTCGCGCCGCGTGCGTGCAATAGACGCGGCGATCAGCGCCCCGATCAGCGCCGCAACTCGGCCATGATGCGTTCGGCGAGAAAGTCGCAAGGCGGCCGTTTCGACGCCGCGCTGCGCGCGAGCACCACTTCGAGCGAGCCGATATCAGGCAGGCCCTGCGCCGCGCCGAGCAGTGTGAAATGCGAGGGCACCGCGCACCTGGCGAGCGGCGTGACGGCCAGACCGGCTTCGGCCATCGTCAGAAGACCGAGCAGACTCGGGCTTTCGTAGGAAGTGCGATAGCCGATGCGCGCGCGCTCGAGGCTGCGAATAGCGTTCTCGCGCGCGACGCTTCCCGGCAGGAATACCGCAATCGGCAACGGCCGCTCCTTCCAGATTTCCGTGGCGCCCGGCGCGGCGGCCCACACCATCGGTTCGTGCCGCAGGAATTCGCCGGAAAGCCCCTTCACGCGCGTCGCGCAGACGAGATCGACCGTGCCGTCCTTCACCATCGGCGCGAGCGCGAGGCTCGGCAAGCCGACCACCTGAATCTCCACCTTCGGATACGTCGCCGAAAATTTCTTGAGGATTGGCGGAAAGAGCGACGACGCGTAATCGTCCGGCACGCCGATCACCACGCGCCCGGTCACGTCCGGCCGCACGACCGCCGCCCACGCTTCGTCGCGCAGCGCGATCATCCGGCGCGCGTACGTGAGCAGCACTTCGCCGTCCTGCGTCGGCACCACGCTGCGCGGCTTGCGCACGAAAAGCGCCTTGCCGAGCGCGGTTTCCAGCGTCTTGATCTGCATGCTCACAGCCGATTGCGAGCGATGCACGAGTTCCGCCGCGCGGCTGATATTGCCGGTATCGGCCACCGCGACGATCATCGAGAGAACATCCAGGTCGAGCGCTTTCATGATTCGAACGGGCGTTTGCCATCAGAAAATCTGAAGGATTCTATCAAGATTATGCGATTTTCTTTTAAATCGGCTCGGCGCATAGTGCGGGAAAGGAGCCAACCGATGAACGCGCGAACCGATCTTTCCGTGCTGACTGCCGTGCAGGGCCTGCCCGAACCGTCGTTCGCCACGACGTCCGCGGGCATTTCCGTGCCGTATATCGAGTGCGGCGAGGGTGAGCCGCTCGTGTTCGTGCACGGGTCGCTGTGCGATTACCGCTACTGGAGCGCGCAAATCCTGCCGCTCGCGAAGCAGTTCCGCTGCATCGCGCCGAGCCTGTCGCACTACTGGCCGGCCGTCGATGCCTTCGTGCAGGGCGAATTCAGCGTGGAGACGCATGTCGCGGAAATGGCCGCCTTCATCGAATCGCTCGATCTCGCGCCGGTGCATCTCGTCGGGCATTCGCGCGGCGGCTGCATCGCGTTTCATCTGGCGCGCGAGTATCCGCGGCTCGTGAAGACGCTCACGCTCGCCGATCCGGGCGGCCCGCTGCAAGTCACGCCGCAGGCCGTGCCCGCGACGCTGCCGCCCGCGACCAACGCGCTGCGCGCGCGCGTCGCCGAGTTGATCGAACAAGGCGAGTTCGATCGCGGCCTGGAAATGTTCGTCGATTCGGTGAGCATGCCCGGCTTCTGGAAGAAGAGCACCGAAGGCTTTCGGCGCATGGCGCTCGACAACGTGCTCACGCTGCCGAAGCAGTTTCGCGATCCGCTGCCCGCCTACACACGCGAGGCCGCGCGCGACATCAAGTGCCGCACGCTGTTGATCGACGGGCAGAAGAGCCCGCGCATGTTCCGCAACAACGTCGACAAGCTGGAAGAGTGGATCGAGTTTGCGGAGCGGCAGACGATTGCCGGCGCATCGCACGGGATGAACGTCGCCAGCCCCGGCGCGTTCAATCGTGCGGTGCTGGCGTTCGCCGCCGCGTGGTAAGCGCGCGGCTCGTTGCAGCTTCCTTCATTGCAGCTTCCAGATGATCGCCGAAATCGTGCCTTCATCCTGGAACACGTTGAGGATCTGGGGCACATCGGTGAGCGGCACGTTGTTGACGATCAGCGCGTACGCGAGCCTGCGGCCGCTCTTCGCGTCGATATAGCCCGCGAACGCCTGTCCCTTGAGCAGCAGTTGCGGGCCGTTCGGGCCGTCCGTGCCCGCGCCGTACGTACCTGTTTTCGCGTACACCTTGCCCTTCGCGCCCGCGAGCGTCGGATCGCTTTCGAAGTCGGTCGTGCTCGCGAGCGAGCCGTCGACGCCCAGGAACGGCATCGCGGCCAGATAGGCCGGGAAGGCCGCGCGGCCGTTCATCGCGCGCAACATCGCAATGATCGCGATCGGCGTCGCCGTGGTCTCGCCGCCGCCGCTGCCGTCGATGAAATGCGTCTGATCCATCGGCACGTTGAACGATGCGCCCGACAGCGTTGCGCGTTCGGCGGCCAGCGCCGCGTCGAGCGTCGTCGAGCCGTTGTTCGCGACGCCGAACAGCATCAGGCTCGTGTCCGCGCCGATGTTATAGCTGACCTTCAAGATCCATTTTGCATATTGGTCGAGCGTCTGCGACGTGAGTTGCGCCACGCGCGTCGCGGCGGAATACGAGTTTTTCACGGGCAGCAACTGCACCGGATTGTTCGCGACCGCCGCCGCGCTCACGGTGACGCCCGCGCGCGCGAGCGCCTCGATGAGCACCGTGCGCGCATAGTTCGCCGGCTGCGTGATGCGGAACGTGCGGATCACCGGAAAGCTCGGAACGATCGGCGGCACATAGTCCGCCGGAATCGTGCCGCTCAGCACGCCGGTGCAATTCAGCGCGCCGAAGCACGTCGGCCGCTCGGGCGTGACTTCGATGTCGGCGTTCGTGCCCGCCGCGGCCGTCATCAGCGTGGACTGAACGGTGAACGCCGTCGACTTCGGCCGGTAATCGACCGGCGACGCCGAGCCCGCGCTGCCCTGGCCGATGATCGTGTCCACCACGTCGTCGTTGACGAAGATCGGCCGCACGAAGAATTCGTCGCGGAAATCGAACGGCTCGAAAAGTCTGTCGTCGATCACGACGTCGCCGTTGATCGCCTTGATGCCCGCCGCCGCCACTTGCGCGGCGAGCAGGTTATAGCCCGCGAGCGGATCGGGCGCGGTGAGTTGCGCATTGCCGAGGCTGTTCGCCTCGTTATGGTCGAAGTTCGAAATCGCGAGCGTGCCGTCCGGGTTCGTGCGGCCGCCCATCGCGAGATCGCCGCTCGCGACGAGCACGAGATTGCCGTTGAGCGTGCCGGTCGCATCGACGGTGCCGAGCCGGTAGACCGGCGTCTGAAACTGATGCTGCGAGCCGTACTGATCGAGCGTCGCGCCCAGCGAGAAAACCTTGCGCACCGACGCCACATAGAGCTGCGCGTTCGAATTAATGTCGTAGATCACGTCGCCTGAATTCAGGTCGACGACGCGCAACGCCCACGTCGAGCCCTGATACAAGGGCTTTTTCATGACCTGCGTGATGGCATCCGGCACGGAGGTGTCCGGTGAATCCGAACCGCCGCATCCGGCGATGGACGCGACGAGCGCGGCGAGCGCGCACGGAAGGACGAGAGCGGCAGCGCGTGCCGGACTTCCTGAAAGCGGGAACATGACGCGGCTCCGATAAAGGCACATCGCGCTCCGCAAGGAGCGAACATCCAATACGTCGGGACTGCTTCACAGCGCAGACGGGAAATGTCGGCGGCCGCACGCGATTTTTCAAGGCGACGGGTGAATGAATTAAATACCTTAGACGAGCCTTGTCAAGCGAGGACTATCGCGAATTCAAGGCTTTAGGCAAGCCCTTTTTGTATGATTTCTTAAGCGACTTTCCTCTGCTTGTTGTGGCCGGACAACGGTAATTCGCACGCCGCGGGCTAACATCTTTGCACCTCATTCGCGAGGAAGAGGACATCTGTGAGCACAGCCCACGACGATCTCGATGCATGGAAGCGCCGGCGCACTGTCGAACTGGCGTTCGAGCTGGCCGATAGCGGCCGCTACGAAAATTTCAGCGACATCGCCTATGCATTGCAGTTCGAGCGCGGCATGGCGACCGCCCAAGCCCTGATCGACGACCCCGACATGCGCCGCCAGCTCAACGAGCGCTGCGGCGATGCACGCGACAAGCTCCAGCCTCCGGAATCTGAAGCCGCCGAAGCGGCGCCTTTGCCGCTTGTCGAAGTGATCGCGGTGTCATCGAACGATCATGCGAAACCGCCTCTTGTGGAGTCGGCGCAAGCAGATTTATCGCAGACGGAATTGCCGCAAGCCGCCGCTTTCGAAAGCGCTCCTTCTCTTCTGCGCCGTGCCATGCGTATCGTGTGGCGATCCGGCGCGGGCAGCCTGAATTCCGCTGCTTCCTGAGCCTTCGTCGACCCGTTATCGGCCGTCGCGGCGTGCGCCGACGCACGCTCGCGCTTTCATTCGCGCCCCATTTGCGCGCGAATGTCGGATTTGCACGAGAAGGGCGCACGCCAAAACCATTACACTTGAGGAGGCTGAACCATAAGCCCGGATGGCGTTCGCGCATGTCCGGTGTTTGAACTTCGAGGAGGAAATGTTCGTGGCTAACGAAAAGATGCTCGCGCAAATGGCTGAGAAGAATGGCTTTATCGCCGCACTGGATCAGAGCGGCGGTTCGACGCCCGGCGCGCTGCGGCAATACGGAATTCCGGACGACGCCTACAACGGCGACGCCGAAATGTTCAAGCTGATGCACGAGATGCGCGTGCGCATCATGACCGCGCCTTCGTTCACGGGCGAGAAGGTGATCGGCGCGATTCTGTTCGAGCGCACGATGGACGGCGAAGCCGAAGGCAAGCCGGTCCCGACCTTTCTGTGGGAAGAGCGCGGCATCGTGCCGTTCCTCAAGGTCGACAAGGGCCTTGAAGCCGAAGCGGACGGCGTGCAGGTGATGAAGCCGATCCCCGGTCTCGACGATCTGCTCGCACGCGCCGTGAAGCTCGGCGTGTTCGGCACGAAGATGCGCTCGGTGATCCACCAGGCATCCGAGAAAGGCATCGCCGCCGTGGCGAAGCAGCAGTTCGAAGTGGGCGCGCAGATCATCAAGCACGGTCTCGTGCCGATTCTCGAACCCGAAGTGTCGATCAAGAGCCCGGACAAGAAAGGCGCGGAAAAAATTCTGCGCGACGAGTTGCTGAAGGGCCTCGACGCGCTGCCGGAATCGAGCAAGGTGATGATCAAGCTGACCATCCCCGACGAGGCGGATCTTTATCGCCCGCTGATCGAGCATCCGCGTGTCGTGCGTGTCGTCGCGCTGTCGGGCGGCTATACGCGCAGCGACGCTTGCAAGAAGCTCGCGCAGAACCACGGCATGATCGCGAGCTTCTCGCGCGCGCTCATCAACGAGCTGAAGAAGTCGATGAGCGACAGCGAGTTCGACAAGACGCTCGAAGCGTCGATCGACGAAATCTACGGCGCGTCCGTCAACAAGGCCTGATTCAGCGCTTGTCGACGCGTTGTTCGTCCTCGCGTTGAGTCGGCGGCGGCGTCTGCACGACGGGCGCCGCCGCGCGAAAGATGTCCTCGCGCATGCCGGTCTTCGGCGGATAGATGCGCTCGCCGTTGATCGTCCGCTTCGTCGCTTTTGCCGTTTCGCCTTCCGAGACGAGCTTTCTGTCCCATCCTTCCGTATAGACCGCGCCCCACGGCCCGAGATCGCAGATGGTCGTGTACCAGTCGATCGAAAGAGGCAGCATCTCGATGCCGTACAGATCGCAGACCGCGTTGTTGCCCGCGTAGCGTCCCATCGGCCGGCCATGCTGGCATGACATCACCGATGGCCGCGTGCCGTCGATCAATATGCGCGCGCAATCGCCGGCTGCGAACACGCCCGGCACGCCTTCCGCGCGCAGAAACGCATCCACCGGCACGCGCCCGAGCGGATCGAGCGTGACGGGAAGCTGCCCCGCGAGCGCGTTCGCATGCATGCCGCCGCACCACACGACCGTTGCTGCCTCGATGCGTTCGCTCGTCGCGCCGTTGGTGAGCGTCACGCCTTGTGCATCGAGCGATTCGAGCGACACGCCCGCCCGCGTTTCGACGTCGAGCGTCTTCAGCGCGCCTTCGATGACGGGCTGCGCGCCGCCCATCGCCTGCGCAATGTGAGGCGAGCGGTCCGCGAGCACGACGCGCACCTTGTCGCGTTCATATTCCGCGACGATCTCGCGCAGCCGTGACGGCAACTCCGCCGCGAGCTCGATGCCCGTCAAGCCCGCGCCGACGACGACCGCGGTATAGCGTCCCGGCGAATCGGGCAAGGCGGGAAGCGTCAGCAGATGCGCCTGCAGCTTGCATGCGCCGGCGTAGGTGTCGACGTCGAAGGAAAAGCAATCGAGTCCCGGAATGGGCGGGCGCACCAGCACGCTGCCGGCGGCGAGAATCAGGCGATCGTAGTCGATGCGCTCGGATGCGCCATCGTGCTCGATGCTCACGCGGCGATTCGCGCTGTCGATGTCGGTTGCCTTCGCCTGGATCAGCCGCACGCCCGCCGGGCCGAGCACGGTGTCGAGCTGCACGAGCGTCGGGTCGAGCGGCTGCTCGTAATTGCGGACCCGCACGCTGTGAAAAGGCGCCGGATTGACGATAGCGACTTCGGCTTCATCCGCGCCGTGATGAAGTTCATCGAGCTTGCGCGCCGCGGAGAGTGCGCTCCAGAGTCCCGCGAAACCCGCGCCGATCACCAGGATGCGCTTCAAGTCGATTCTCCTTAGAAAACGATCGTTCGTGCCATAGACCGTCCGTAGCGGTCTTCCGTTTCTGGTTATAGGCGATTCGCGCGCGATCGGTTCGATTCCTTTCGTGCCTCGATTAGTCGATGTTTCGCCAAAAGTGATTTCGTGGATTAGGTATTTACCCTGAAACGCCCGATGCCTAAACTCTGTTCAACGGTCGCAAACGAGCAAACACATCAACGTAAGCGACAACTCGAAAAACTTTGTACGGAGGAAAGAATCATGAACAAGTTCATCGGTATTGCAGCGGTTGCCCTCGCTTTGTCCGCTCCGGTTGCATCGTTCGCACAATCGAATCAACCCTTGACGCGTGCAGAAGTCCGCGCCCAGATCGTTCAACTGGAAAAGGCGGGTTATAACCCCGGCGTGATCAGCGACTCGAAGTATCCGGCTGACATCCAGGCCGCAGAAGCGCGCGTCGCCGCGCAAAACGGCACGGCGCAAAGCGCCTTCGGCGGTGCGGTGGATGGCGCTGCGCAATCGGGTGCGCGTGCATACAGCCCGATTCAAGGCGACGTGTTCCCGACGTTCGCGCATCACTAAGCAGCAAGGGGTTCAGGCGACGCGCCCGCTAGTTCAAGCTAGCGGGCGCGTTTGCATTTGAGGCCTGCAAATCAGAGCGGAAAGCCGCCCGCAAACGCCTCGCGCAAATAGCCGATGAATAGCGCAACTGCGCGCGGCACATGCGGCGCGTGAGGCCGCACCACGAAAAGCTGATCCGCGAATGCGCCGACCGGACGCCAGTCCGGCAAGAGCACGACGAGTTTCTCCGCCTGCACGGCGGCCTGCGCGGTGAAATCCGGCAAGAGCGCGATGCCGAGGTCGTCGAGTGCGGCATCGCGCAGGACCTCGCTATTGTTCGCCGCGAAAGGACCGCTTACCGCCAGCGTGTGCGGACCCGTCGAACTCTTGCGGCCGCTTTTGCGTTGAAATGACCAGATGCTCGACGCCTGCGCACGCGGATACACCAGACAATCGTGCGTGGCGAGATCGTTCGGCGTGAGCGGCGTGCCGCGCCGCTTGAGATAGGCGCGCGTGGCGACGATCACCGAATGCGTATCGCACAGCTTCCACGCGACGTGCGTCTCGGGCACTTGCGCGCTGTGCCGCACCGCGAGATCGAAGCCTTCGGTCGCGATCGAACTCAGTTTGTCCGACGCCTCCAGTTGCACCCGCACTTGCGGATGCGCGTGCAGAAACCCCGACATCCTCGGCACGAGCTGTTGCCGCGAGAAGGCCATCGGCGCCGTCACGCGAATCAGGCCGCGCGCCACGCCCGCCATTTCCCTGACGCTCAGAAAGCTCGACGCGATGCGTTCGTATTGTTCGCGCGTGTCGTCGACGAGGCGCCGTCCGGCTTCGGTGAAGCGCACGCTGCGCGTCGTGCGCGTGACGAGCGGCACGCCCGCCGCGCGCTCCAGTTCCGCGATGCGCTGACTCATCGCCGCCTTCGACACGTTCAGACGCGCCGCCGCCGCCGTGTAGCTGCCTTGTTCCGCAAGCACCGTCAGCCAGTGCAAATGGGTCCAGAGCGCTTCGATCTTTTGCTCGTCCATCGGTGGATTGTTTGCGGATATGAACAATGAGTTCAATCATAGCCTCTTTGCACGGCGCGCGACGCTTCCTACACTGTATGCATTGCGAACCCGTTTTCAGCCAGAGGAGTCGAGATGCAAGCGTTCAACGATACCGCCGACGTCGTCCATTACATTCATGGCGAGCGTACGAGTGGCTCGGCCACCCGCACGCAGCCCGTGTTCAATCCCGCAACGGGCGAGCGTCCGCGCAAGCTCGTGCTGGGCGAAGCCGCCGATGTCGATGCCGCCGTGGCGAGCGCGAAAGCCGCGTTCCCGGCGTGGCGCGACATGCCGCCGATCCGCCGCGCGCGCGTCATGCTGAAGTTCCTCGAACTGATGAACAAGCATCGCGACGAACTCGCCGCGATCATCACCGCCGAGCACGGCAAGGTGTTTTCGGACGCGCAGGGCGAAGTGTCGCGCGGCATCGACGTGATCGAATTCGCGTGCGGCATTCCGCAACTGCTGAAGGGCGATTACACCGAACAGGTCTCGACCGGCATCGACAACTGGACGACGCGCCAGCCGCTCGGCGTCGTCGCGGGCATCACGCCGTTCAACTTTCCCTGCATGGTGCCGTGCTGGATGTTCCCGGTCGCGATCGCGGCGGGCAACGCGTTCATCCTGAAGCCGAGCGAGCGCGATCCGTCGGCGTCGTTGTTCATGGCGGATCTGCTGAAGCAGGCTGGCCTGCCTGACGGCATCTTCAACGTCGTGCAGGGCGACAAGGTCGTCGTCGATGCATTGCTCACGCATCCGCAAGTCAAGGCGATCAGCTTCGTCGGCTCCACGCCGATCGCGAACTACATCTATGAAACCGGCGCGAAGCACGGCAAGCGCGTGCAGGCGCTCGGCGGCGCGAAGAATCACATGGTCGTGATGCCCGATGCCGATCTCGATCAGGCGGTCGATGCGCTGATCGGCGCGGGCTACGGTTCGGCGGGCGAGCGCTGCATGGCGATCTCGGTGGCGGTCCTCGTGGGCGATGTCGCCGACAAGATCGTGCCGCGTCTCGCCGAGCGCGCGAAGCAACTCAAGATCAGCAACGGCATGGAAGCCGACGCGGAAATGGGCCCGATCGTCACGCGTGCGGCGCTCGAGCGCATCGAAGGCTATATCGCGATGGGCGTCGATGAAGGCGCGAAGCTCGTCGTCGATGGCCGCGGCTACAAGGTGCCGGGCCACGAAGACGGTTTCTTCACGGGCGGCACGCTGTTCGATCATGTGACGCCGGAGATGCGCATCTACAAGGAAGAGATCTTCGGGCCGGTGCTCGCGTGCGTGCGCGTGAAGGACTTCAGCGAAGCCGTGGAACTCGTCAACGAGCATGAATTCGGCAACGGCGTCGCGTGTTATACGCGCGACGGCCACATCGCGCGCGAATTCGGCCGACGCATCGAAGTGGGCATGGTCGGCATCAACGTGCCGATTCCGGTGCCGATGGCATGGCATGGCTTCGGCGGCTGGAAGCGCAGCCTCTTCGGCGATATGCACGCGTACGGCGAGGAAGGCGTGCGCTTCTATACGAAGCAGAAGTCGATCATGCAACGCTGGCCCGAGAGCACCGAGAAGGGCGCCGAGTTCGCGATGCCGACCGCGAAGTAAGCATTGCGCGCCGCTTGTGCGCGACGCGTGTGAATATCGCCCGCTTTTTCCTGATCGGAAGAAGCGGGCGTTTGTTTTTCAGGGCTGTGCCGGCCACTTGTTCCTGCGCGTCACAACTCATTTGAAAGCACGTCGGTTGACCGGCCGCCCGCAAGCGGCGAATATGCGACGCAAGGCGCATTGACGAACCACGACGCGAAGCCCACCACATGCAGCGGCAATTCGACGACCTTCTCCTCGGCAGCATCGAACTCTTCTGCCTCGCGGCGGAACTGGGCAGCTTCACGCTCGCGGCCACCGCGGCGAGCGTCACGCCCGCTGCCGTGAGCCGCTCCGTCGCGCGCCTGGAAAAACGGCTCGACGTGCGGCTGTTCGTGCGCACGACACGCCAGATTCGCCTGACGGATGCAGGCCGCCGCTATTTCGAGCAATGCCGCGACGCGCTCAACCGTCTCGCGGAAGCGGAACGCGAAGCCACCGGCCAGCAGACGACGCCCAAGGGCGTGTTGCGCATCAGCATGCCGACGCCCTACGGCCACTATCGCGTGCTGCCGCTGCTCGCGGAGTTTCGCAAGCGCTATCCCGACGTGACGGTCGAAGCGCATCTGAGCAACCGCAACATCGATTTCGCCGACGAAGGCTTCGATCTCGCGATACGCGGGCGCGCGCCGCGCGATTCCGGCCTGATCGCGCGCAAGCTCGAAGATGCGGAACTCGTCGTGGTGGCATCGCCCGGTTATCTGAAGCGCGCGGGCACGCCGAAGAGCATCGAAGACATGCTCGAACACGAGTGCATACTGTTCGAGATGCCGAGCACCGGGCGCAACGTGCCGTGGCTCTTCATGCAGAACGGCGAGCCGGCCGAAATGACGATGCGCAGCAGCTTCGGCACGTCCGGCGACGCGCTCGCCGGCATTCCGCTCGCTCGCGCCGGCGCGGGCCTTTTCCAGACCTATCGCTTCACCGTCGAAGACGATCTGCGCGCGGGCACACTCACCGAAGTGCTGCGCGATTTCGGCGGCTGCAGCAGGCCGTTCATCCTGCTTTATCCGCATGGCAGGCATCTGTCGTCGCGCGTGCGGGCTTTCGTCGATTTCATCGTCGAGAAGCTCGGTACGCGTTGAAACAGACATCGTTCAAAGGAAGCATATCCATGAGCAAGAACGCATTGACATCGCTGCTTGGCATCGATTCACCCATCATTCAGGCGCCGATGGCCGGCGTCAGCACGCCCGCGCTCGCGGCGGCAGTATCGAACGCGGGCGGGCTCGGCTCGCTGGGCGTCGGCGCGATGAATGCCGAAGGCGCGCGCAAGGTGATCCGCGAGACGCGCGAACTCACCGGCAAGCCGTTCAACATCAACGTGTTCTGTCATGCGCCGGCGCAGGCGAACGCGGCGGTGGAGAAGGCCTGGACGGACTGGCTCGCGCCGCTCTTCGCGCAATACGGCGCGACGCCGCCGGCTAAGCTGAGCGAAATCTATACGAGCTTCGTCGTCGACGAGGCGATGCTGAAGGTGTTCGTCGAAGAGAAGCCGGCCGTCGTGAGCTTTCATTTCGGCCTGCCGTCGAAAGCCTATATCGATGCGTTGCGCGCCGCAGGCATCAAACTGATTGCATCTGCAACTAACGTTCGCGAGGCGGAGCAACTCGTGGCGGCGGGCATGGATGCGATCGTCGCGCAGGGCATCGAGGCGGGCGGGCATCGCGGCGTCTTCGATCCGCAAGCCGACGACGACAGCCTCGGCGTCTTCGCGCTCACGCGCCTGCTCGTGCGCAGGTTCGATGTGCCGGTGATCGCGGCGGGCGGCATCATGGACGGCGCAGGCATTGCAGCGGCGCTCGCGCTCGGCGCGCAGGCGGCGCAGCTCGGCACCGCGTTCGTGCCGTGCACGGAAACGTCGATCGATGCCGGATACCGCCGCGCCATTCTCGGCGACGCCGCGCAGCACACGACTTTCACTGCCGCGATCTCGGGTCGCACGGCGCGCGGCCTCGTCAACAAATTCACCGAACTGGGACGCAGCGCTCAAGCGCCCGCGATCCCCGCGTACCCCGTGACCTACGACGCGGGCAAAGCGCTGCACGCGGCCGCGAAGGCGCAGGGCGAGTTCGGCTATGGCGCGCAATGGGGCGGCCAGGCGGCAGCACTCGCGCGCGAATTGCCCGCGGCGGAACTGATGGCGCGTCTGGAGGCGGAACTGCAGGACAGCATTGCGGACCTGCGGAAATATGAATCTCGCTGATCGATGTAAAGCTTAGTCGAAACGCTTCGTTGGTCGGGCGTCCTGTCGATGCTTCAATGTTCTGGCCGCATTCGCTGCGGGCCGCATCCGACAAACGCATACCAACGGAGATTTTCGATGTCCGATACCCCCACGCTCGCCGCCGACTCCGCGCGTCAACCTGCCGCTTCACAAGAACCGTTCCAGGTGCGTCCGATCGGCGGACGCATCGGCGCGGAAGTGCGCGGCGTGGCGCTTTCCGCCGATCTCGACGATGCCGCCATCGGCGCGATCAATCAGGCGCTGCTCGAACACAAGGTGCTGTTCTTTCGCGGCCAGTCGCATCTCGACGACGCCGCGCAGGAAGCCTTCGCGGCGCGCTTCGGCGAGACCGTCGCGCACCCGACAGTGCCGTCGCTCGCAAGCGGCAGCCGCCTGCTCGAACTCGATTCGAAGCACGGCACGCGCGCAAACTCCTGGCATACCGACGTCACGTTCGTCGATGCTTACCCGAAGATTTCGATCCTGCGCGGCGTGGTGATTCCGCCCGCCGGCGGCGACACCGTATGGGCCAACACGGCCGCTGCGTATGCGAACCTGCCGCGACCGCTGCGCGAACTCGCCGACACGCTGTGGGCTCTGCACTCGAACGCTTACGACTATGCGGCGACGCGGCACGTCGCCGACACGGAATCCGAGCGCGAATATCGCAAGCAGTTCACCTCGACGCTCTATGAAACCGAGCATCCGGTCGTGCGCGTGCACCCGGAAACTGGCGAACGCACGCTGGTGCTGGGCCACTTCGTGCAGCGTTTCATCGGCCTGTCGCAGCGCGATTCAGATCGCCTCGTCGAACTCTTCCACGATCACGTCACGCGCCTCGAAAACACGGTGCGCTGGCGCTGGACGCAAGGCGACGTCGCCATCTGGGACAACCGCGCGACGCAGCACTACGCGGTAGCCGATTACGGCGATGCGCATCGCGTCGTGCGCCGTGCGACGGTTCACGGCGATGTGCCCGTGGGCATCGACGGGCGCACGAGCCGCATCGTCAGGCAGGAAACGCGCGCCGCCTGATGCGCTCGTTTCAGCATCACTGGCGATGACGCTCATCGCCAGCCATCCATTCTTCTTCATTGCACGATGACACTACGATTCAAGCTCCTCGTCGGCGCGGCGACGCTGTTCGCCGCGCTCATCGGTCCCGCGCATGCCGCCGATCCCGCGCTGGTGCGCATCGGCGTCGCACAGCAGGGTTCGGGCGATCCGCCCACCTTCGGCGGCTCGCCCGCCGCGACCGCGCAGTTGCAGCATCGTGTCGAGGATGCATTGCAGCCCGAGCACGTCAAGGTCGAATGGATCTTCTTCAAGGGCGCGGGGCCGGCGGTGAACGAGGCGCTCGCGAACAAGCAGATCGACTTTGCGTATCAGGGCGATCTGCCTTCGGTGCTCGGCCGCGCCAACGGTCTGAAGACGCATCTGCTGCTGGCGTCGAACGTGCGCGCGGGGGTCTATCTCGCGGTGCCCCCCGACTCGGACATCAAGGGCGTGAAGGACCTGAAGGGCAAGCGCGTCGGCATCTTTCGCGGCACGAATCTGCAACTCGTCGCGGATAACGTGCTGAAAGAGAACGGACTGACCGAGCGCGATCTGCGCGTCATTAATCTCGATACCGCCGCCGCGCAAGCCGCGCTCGCTTCGAAGGGCGTCGATGCCGTGTTCCTCGACTACTCGCTCTTCAAGCTGCAACGGCAGGGTCTCGCGAAGATCGTCTATGCGTCGCGAGACGGCGGTTTGCAACTCACGCGTCAGGCGCATTTGCTTGTGCTCGAAGACTACGAGCGCGACCACGCCGAGACAGTGCAGAAGGTCGTGACCGCGGTCGTTCAGGCGGCCCAATGGTCTTCCGACGAAGGCAATCGCGACGCGCTTTTCGCATTGTGGGCGAAGAGTGGCGTGCCGCCCGAGTCGTGGCAGTCGGAGTACGCGAAGCAGCCGTTGAAGGATCGCAATTCGCCGCTCATCGATCCGTTTCTGGTCGCGCGTTATCAGTCCGTCGCCGATGACGCATTGCGACTGAACCTGATCCGTCAGCCCGTCAGCGTGAACGGATGGTTCGAGCCGAAGTATCTCGATCAGGCGTTGAAGTCGCTGAAGCTCGAAGCGTACTGGCCGCGCTTCGATGCGGCGGGCAAGCCGATCGCCTGAAGCATTGCGGAGAACCGACACATGGCCAATGCCCTCGTTCGCGTGTTTCTGCCGGCGCATCGCGCGGGCAGTCCCATTACTCATGATGTGCTTCGCGGCATCGGCTGGACTGCGTTGCCGTGGCTCGTGCCCGTCGCCTGTGCAGTGCTGTGGGTGCTCGGTGCGCGCTACGGCTGGATCTCGGCGCAAGTGCTGCCGCCGCCCGCGCTCGTGTTCGAGACGCTCGGCGCGCTCGTCAGGAACGGCGAGCTATGGATGCATCTGTCGGCGAGCATGACGCGCGCGGCAGTAGGCTTCGGCGGCGGCGTGGCGCTCGGGGTGCTGCTGGGCGGTTTGCTCGGTCTGTCGCGCACGCTGGAAGCCTATGTGCTGCCGAGCTTCAACGCGATCGTGCAGGTGCCGGTGCTCGGCTGGCTGCCGTTTCTGATGATCGTCGTCGGTATCGGCGAGCCGCTCAAGTTTCTGCTGATCGGTCATGCCGCGCTCGTGCCCGTCACGCTCTCGACATTGCAAGGCTTTCGCGGCACGCCGCGCGGATTGCAGGAAGTGGCGTCGGTGTATCGCTATACGCGCTGGCAGGTGATCACGCGCGTGACGCTGCCCTCCGCGATTCCCGTCATCGGCACGGGCGTGCGGCTCGCGTTCACGAAGGCGTGGCTGACGCTGGTCGTCGTGGAACTGGTCGCGTCGTCGGAAGGACTCGGATATCTGATCGTGTATGGACGGCAGCTCTTTCAGCTCGATCTCGTATTGGCTGCCGTATTGATCGTCGGTGCGATCGGCTATGCCGCGGATCGGCTGCTCAACGCGTTCGAGCGCAAGCTGCAACGCGGCCGCGTGAACTGAGGAGAGAAGCATGTCGACGCTCGATCTGGAAGCGGGGAGCGCAAAGGGATCATGGCGCGGCGTCGTGCTGCCGGTCGTCGCGATTGCGGTGTGGTGGTTCGTCTCGCGTCACGCGCAAGTCGGACACGGCATCATGGTTTCGCCCGCGCAAGTGTGGGATACCGCTGTGGCGCAGGTAAAAAGCGGGGCGCTTGCACGCGCGTTGTCGGCATCGCTTGCGCGTGAACTGACGGGCTTTGCCATCGGCACGACGCTCGGTCTCGCGCTCGGCGCATTGCTCGGCATATCGAGGCTCGCCAATCGCGCCATCGCGCCGAGCTTCAATACGTTCAAGCAAGTGTCGCTGTTCGCGTGGATTCCGCTGATTTCCGTGTGGTTCGGTCTGGGCGATGTCGCGAAGGTCGTGTTCCTGTCGCTCGCCGCACTCGTGCCGGTCGTGATGCATACGAGCGACGGCATTCGCGCCGTGCCGCCGCATCTGCTGGACGTGGCGCGCGCGTATCGCTACGGCAGGTTGCAGACGCTCGCCTTCGTGGTGCTGCCTGCCGCGCTGCCGTCGATCTTCACGGGTGTCTATCTCGCGCTCATCTATTCGTGGCTCGCGACGCTCGGAGCGGAGTATCTGCTCGTCGCGGGCAGCGGCATCGGCAATACGCTCGTCGATGGCAGCGAGCAATTTCGCATGGATCTCGTCGTGTTCGGCGTGATCGTGGTCGGTATAACGGGGTGGGCGTTGAACGCCTTCGCGCGCGGCGTGCAGCGACGCTGGTTCGAACCGGCGCGCGCGGCTTGAGGAGAATCGGAGAATGACAACGGCAATCGAGCAGGACAGCGGCCTCACGCTGCGGCACGTGAGCAAGCGCTTCAGCGGCGACGACGCGCCGCCGGTACTCGATCGTATCGATCTGTCTATTGCGAGCGGCGAGTTCGTGAGCATCGTCGGGGCGAGCGGTTGCGGCAAATCGACGTTACTGCGCCTGATCGCCGGGCTCGATGCCGGCTATGACGGCGAGATCGATTTCGGCGGCCAACGCGTCGTTACCACGGACCTGTCGCGCGGCATCGTGTTTCAGGACCATCGGCTGTTTCCGTGGCTCGATGTCGAGCAGAACGTGGCCGTCGCGCTGCGCAATGCGCCGCTGTCGAAAGCGGAGAAGGCGCGCGCGGTGCGGGAGCATGTCGCGCTCGTCGGGCTGCAAGGCTATGAACAGCATTATCCGCATCAGTTGTCGGGCGGCATGGCGCAGCGTGTCGCCATCGCGCGCGGGCTCGTCAACCGGCCGCGTCTGTTGTTGCTCGATGAACCCTTCGGCGCGCTCGATGCGCTCACGCGTGCGCGCCTGCAGCTCGAACTGCAGCGCATCTGGGAACGCGAGCGCATCACGATGGTGCTCGTCACGCACGACGTCGAGGAAGCGGTGCTGCTGTCGGACCGCATCGTCGTGATGCAGGCGCGGCCCGGCAGGATCGGCGAAGTGGTCGATGTCACGTTGCCGCGACCGAGAAAGCCGGGCGATCGCGGCGTCGGCAAGTTGCGCGACGACATCGTGGAGACGTTCTTCACGGATGCCATCTGACATCTAAAGCTGCGCTTCGACCGCGGCTTTGTCGATCACCGACCAGACGTTCTCGATCTTCCCCTCGCGAAACGCGTAGAAGACGTTCTCGCAGAACGCAACGCGCTTCCCATCGACGTGCAAGCCCATGAAAACAGCCTTCGGCGCGCAGTCGAAGCGAAGGCGCGCGGCGATCATCGGCGGCTCGGCAATCAGCAGTTCGATATCGAAGAAGAGATCCGGGATTTCGCGGAAATCCCGCTCCAGCATCGCGCGATAATCCGCGAGCGTGATCGCGCGGCCGTTGTAGTGCAGCGCATCACGAACGAACGTGCCGAGATTGCGCCAGTCCTGCGCGTTCAGGCAGGCGATGTAGGCGCGATAGCGTTCCGAAAGCTCGTCTGCGGTCATATCGGCGGCTCCTGAAAGCCACGATTCTCGCCCGAAATCGCCAGGCCTGGTTCTTCGCAAACGAAACCTGTTCCGGGACGAAATTTAAGTAATTGATTTTTAAAGGTAAAAATTTTTCTATTGGACAGGGCAAGGAAATAAATCTGGATTGGTTTGTCACCTGATGTGGGAGAGATTCGCAAATGAAACCTGTTTTGGTTCTCGGCGAAGCCCCTCCAATGTGTTCTCGATTGCTTATGAAGCTCTCCCACTTGCCGATTGGCGATGCCATCTGATGAAGGTTATGGAGCTCTTGGCTTGGTTGCCGCGCCCAAGGAAGAGTGAACTGATTTCATCCGACAGAACACGAGTCACCATTCGTAATTGGTCGACCCGAAAGGGGAAAGAGGTGAAAAACTTCGGTGGTCTCTTTTATCTTGGAAGCTGAGAACCCGTGGGTCGTCCCCGAGGTCGCCTAGTCATCTATGGTTGCAGCGCTTTCAGTGGCGCGTTGACAGACAGGCGGTCGGACGAACGGGTTAGCTATGATTCTTGCAGACCGGGCAGTACCATTGTCCGAAGTGAGCGTGAATGCCCGAGGCAGGTGGTAGGAGTACTTTCTTGCCTTGCGTCTCGAAGCACGCCACGCAAAAGGGACCTTTGTCGCCAAGTCTGTAGCCGCCCGTCATCGGTTCGGGTTGCTCAGAAGAGCGCGCTTCGACAATCGCTGACAGTTCGACGTTCTTCCGCGACAGGTCCGCGAGCTGCTCCTTCAGGGCCACGACCTCGAGCTTGGAGTCGGCCAGTTTCTCCTGCAAGTCCGCAAGCAGGCTTTTGAAATCAACGTTCTTGACCTGTTCGTTGACGTCACGCAGTTTTTTTGCAATGTCAATCGAAAGCTGAATCGACGAAATGAGATCTGGCATCAAGATGCTCCTACTTCGAATTGGAAGGGCTGTCCGTCGCGGCGGTTTTGGTGCTGCAAACACTTAGTTGATGCGATGCGGTGACTGAACCGAGGTGAGCCACCGCACCATCTAACGTTATGGCTTGCGCCACTTATCGGGCTTGCCGCCCGAGGTGTAACGGACGCGTTCCACGAGCACCGGCCCATCTGGATTTAGCTTGCGAGCCAAGTCAATCGCTTCCGCTTGCGTTTGCGCAACGCCGCTCGCGCGGCCGGCAGTGGGGCGACGAACGGCGTAGTCGCCTTTCGGGCGACGTTCGACGAAGATTTTCTCAGTCATTTCCAGTCCTTAGCGATTGGGAAGGGCAAGAAGATTGTCCGTCTTGCGGCTATCAGCGACGGTTTGCACGTATTTGACCCGGCCGTTGGTGTGCACGTGCACCCACGCTCCTTTGAGCTGCGGATTCCGGTCGGGGCACCAGACCGAGGTGTTTCCATTCTTCTCAATGAAGGCAACCATCTGCTCCCTCGAACTGGAGCCGCTTTCGCCGTCTTTGCCATCAGTTACTTGAACCCACCACAAATGCGTGATGTGCTCATGCCCTTGGCCACCGCCCATGCGTTTGGCCACACATCTGATCGTTGTCGTCATTGTTGAACCCAAAAAATGAAGGTTAGCGCCCACAATTTGTTCGGTGTAGGCATATTTTCAGTATCGGTTTCAAGAACCCTCTTGTCAAGTATGAAAAATGCGTCTACTCTGAACTTTTGAGATGTTAATCTCGGGTACCTTTCGTCCGTCGTTTGCCGCGGTTCATAACATGACGACGGAAGTCCTGAAGCCCCGATGCGGGATTGTTTGTGTGCGGCGCCCTCATTACTCTCTTGGAGAAGCCTGTTGTCTACCCCCCTCGGCGACAAGATTCGCGCTGAAAGGAAACGTTTGAAATTGACTTTAGATGACTTGGCTCAAAGGACGGAGTCAAGCAAGAGCTACATCTGGGAATTGGAAAATCGTCCAGTGGTGAGGCCTTCTGCGGACAAGATTAGAAAAATCGCTGACGTATTTGGTGTCACCGTAGAGTTCTTGCTTGACGACGAAAAGCAGGACCCATCCAAGTCAGATGCCGATCAAGCGTTCTTTCGAAGGATTGGTCGTCTTGACGCGACCAAGCGAGCTCAGCTTGAGAAATTCCTCAAAGCGATCGACGATGACTGAGCCTACGACCCCCGCCGCTTGGGGCATTCAACTGTCCAAACTGTGGTTAGCATCAGGACAGACATTTCCCGTAGACGTCAAAGTTTTGGCACTTGAAGTGACAAAGCAGCGATTTGAGGACCCGATTGGCTCCGTTGTGCCGCATGGTGTGCCAGGAATTGATGGGATGTTGTCGTTGAGAGCAAAGAAGGACTACTGGGTGATTTCCTACGATGAGACGGTCTCGATTCCCGGTCGAGTCAACTTCACTTTGGCTCACGAACTCGGACACTATCTGTGTCATCGAACGGAGCAGAAGCGTTTTCGTTGCGGACAGTCCGACATTCTTGACTACAGCAGCGGCTCGTCGCGCAAGATGGAGCGCGAGGCGAATGTTTTTGCGTCGTACTTGCTGATGCCTGCTACAGACTTTCGCCAACAAATTGCCGGAGCAACGGTGTCGCTATCTCATCTCGGCATGATTGCGGCTCGATATGAGACTTCATTTACGGCGACTGCATTGAAGTGGCTTGAGCTTACTGATGAAGCTGCCATGCTGGTGGTTGCGCGAGACGAATTTGTTTGTTGGTCTTATCCAAGTAAGTCAGTCTCAAGCGCATACCTAGCTCCGGGAACGCCGGTTCCCGAGTCGGCTGTAGCGAGAGCTCAGGGAGCTGCGAATCATTCGGGCGATATCGTTCTCCGTGTTGCCCCGGGTGTATGGCATCCCTCTTTGGAGGCGGAAGAATCGCTTATCGTCTCTGATCAGTTCGACCTGACGATTTTCCTGATTCGCTACCCGGGTGCGCGCTCAGTCGAGCACGTCGAAGAGGAAGTGGGAGACGCGGTTGACGGTATGAGCAAGCTAGGCGCGGGGCTTGGATGGATGCGGTAGGGAGGATGTGCCAGTTATTGCAGCCATCCGATCGTCTTTTAAGCCGATATATGTACGATAAAGTTACACATGGCAATATGAGCAAACACATAAACTGACGGACCTGCTAACTCCACTGCATTGAGGGGCGAGATGATTGCGAAAAAGCACTATTCCTTAACACCGCTTGCGCGGATTGATGTGCTTGTGTGTGATAGTCGCGTGGTGTTAAGGCCAGCATCGACGCGAGTAGTGGCTGCTTTCGATGCAATTTACTTGTGCACTCCACTGCGAAGCAATGAGTTGCCATCCGGAGAATAGCGAGGTAGCTTCGAATTCCGACGTTGTCTTGGCCGTGGCTGACTTAATCGCGGCACCTACGGCAAAACTTGGCATGTCGGAGGAAAATACCGACCTAGCCCTTCGGCTTATGCAATGGAGCTTCTTCGGGTTTGAGAAAGACATGCCGTGCACGCCTATCAAAGCATAGTATGCTCCGCTGAGATCGCATCGGTGAGTCCTCGCTTTACGAAGCTGTGAGAAGTGCTCCCCGTCGTCGTTGCCGCGCTCTTGTAGTTTGTCATAGCTTGACCGAGACGTCGTTTGCATGTGGCTCATGGAGGCGAAATTCGTTACACTCCGTGCAGGCGGTAAAGCTGTTGAGGTGCAAGCAGCTGAGACGCAGTAACGCTCGCGCAATACAAGATCCGGTTTGCCTATCTATGAACCCTTTGGCGACAGGGGGAGATGTCATGCTGATCAAGGAATTGTCCGCAAAGGCCGTCGCAATCGGCGTAGTCCTGAGCGTTTGCGCCTTGGTGTTTCTCTGGCCACTCAATGGCTTTGGCGCTTCGGTCGCCCTCATCGCTTTCGTAATCGGTGCTGGCGGGTCAGAGTTGATCTTCAGACTTTCAAAGCCTCGCACGCCTCCAGGGAGCGAGAAACCGGCGGCGGGCGAAAAATGACTCATATAAAAGCTCTGCGGCTACGATGCTGGATTGTAAGCATTGCTTTGGCTTTGACCGCGGCTTGCGGAGCCCTCCCGGACAAGAACCCGGCGTCGGGCGGCGGCCTGCTCGGAGCCCCTCCGCCCATAGGGTGGAATAATTCGCCGGTCCCCGCTGGCCAAGAGTTGATCGAAGTTCGCGGCTATGTTTTGGCGCGTAACGATCAGGTACCAGACGGCGCAATCGGATACGCCGTTCCAATATTCACAAGTCGCCAAGAGATCGATCGTTTCTGCCCCTTGTTCCTTGATCGAATGAGTATCAGTGGTGCCCTAAACAAGGGCGCGCCGATGCGAATTAATTCCTACGGGCAGGAAAAGCAGATTGTCCCATTTGTCTGGCCAGTGACTAGCTGGTCTGCGAATGACACGGCCGACTGCAAGACACTTGGCGACCGCTACGACATCTCAGGAGCCCGGACGTTTTTTAAACAAGCACAACAGACGATCGGAGCCCATGGTGGCCGAGATATTGATGCCCTGCGTAACGGCCCCTTCATTTTGACAGCAAAAAGGGTTAGCGGGTCAATGGTGCTGTACGACTTGTCGCAAGCTCCTGACGACGATTATCCGACTTGGCTGACCCGGGCGATCGAGCAGATGAGCAATCCGCTCGCCACGCAGACCGTCTACGTAACGCCCAACTGGCACGACAAAGCACGCTACTATGTATTTGGAACCATCCCGGCCTTCAACGGTATTCTCGACGTGCTAATGCCGGGATTCAAGGGCGCGCATGCCAAGAGTTAATGCTCTTAAAACTCAGCGTCTGTCCTGGTTTAGCTCCGGTCGCGCGAGATAACTATTGACCTGGACAGACTTCGCAATGCCGTCAGAGATAGATTGGGCTTGATCGACCACACTCCGATGAGCGGAGAAAGTCACGAGGACGCCAAGATTGCCTTCGGTACGAGCCAGATAGCGGGTTTGATAATTTTTGACTTCTGAGTTCAAGTAAGTCGCGTCAAGCCAGATGGCTTGGCCTAAGAGTGTGCTTGTTGGAGCTCGGACGGTTTCGACACCAGCCGTCGAGCCGACGTCATCCTGAAGATGTTGAATATAGAGTTGCGGGCTATCCGTCTCGCCAACTTCCTTGGCGGTAAGAATCGCGATCATGCTGTACTTGCCATTAGAGTCGGCAGGTGGTCTGCAGACAAACTCCGTCACTTCGAGATTACATTGCCAATCGTCTGGGATGTCGAAACTGATGTAAGTGTTTGCAAAAGGTTTCGCCTCTGTAAGATTGACGAGGAGGGCAAACAACATAAAACCGAAACTTAATTGTGAGAGGTATCGCATTTTCCGCACAGTCTCCTCGTCGACGCTTTCTATTTATCGTGCGGGGCGTCGAAAGAATCAAGTTAACCTTGCATTCTCCGGAGAATTTTGTGAACTCCGTCCTGCGAAAAGTGACCAGCTTAGGCGCGGCGGCCATTGCCTTGTCGGCCGTGCTTGGTTTTGCTTCACCTCACGACGAGCAAGTCCAGGTTGCTTTCAAAATGGACTACTACGATGTGGCCGGTGAAACTTGGCCTGAGGTGTGGAGTTCAATTCAGGCGGGTCTTAAACGAGAGAAGGACCTTCAGGGAAGATATGAGGGACTCACATCGTATTCCATCAAACTGGAGCCTGAAGCTCTCGTCGCGAACAATACGTGTTCCTCAAAAACGGCTGCCATCGCCGTCAACCTGGTGGTCAAGGTGCCAAGATTGACGACCCGAAATTTAAAGCAAGGCCAGGAATGTTGGGCGTTCTATGATCGATCTCTCTCCGACCATGAGGAATGGCACGTTCAAATCGCCATACACGATATGCAGGCGCTGCAAGCCAAGATCAGATCCTCGCCAAACATTAGCTGTGAGGAAATCGTGGGGATGGTGAAACAAGACTTCCAGAAAATGGTTGATGAGCAAAATGACTACGATGCCATCACAAATCACGGGCTGCAGCAGTGGAGAGCCTACGGGCTCGATAAGCCGAAGGAATCCGACTATGACGCCGAGGTTCGAAACCGTTGTTTTGGCTGATGCGTTGGCTTGATGCCTCTCGGGACGCACGATGTGCGTTCAGCATCGCGCGACCGGGGCGGCATGGCTGGCTGACGGCACTAACCTGATGCAATGTCGGTAGTAAGCGCCGTCAGCCGCCGGCTGCCGCACAATGAATGTCCCGTTAATGGACGTCGAGCTTCAAAGAGGCTTGAAGATGGACATGCCTTTGCCAAACAGGCGATCATGCATCTCAGCGGCATAACGGTCAGTCATGCCAGCGACGAAGTCGCACACGACGCGCGCCTTGCCGGCCGCAGTATCAGCGTCGCGGTATTCCTGTTGCCAGTCATCAGGCAGCAAGCGACCTTCGGTATCACTGAAGGCCACGAACAGGTCACGCACAACGTCTTTGCCTCGATGCTCGACAACCGCAAGCCGGGATGAGCGAATCACAAGTTCGAAATTCAGATGCTTCAGAACTTCAATCCGGAGGAGGGCCTCGCGACTCAAGATGACCTTCGATAGTTGCGGATACGCGTCGTTGA
The DNA here is from genome assembly GCA_001544595.2 of Caballeronia peredens. Classification (GTDB taxonomy): domain Bacteria; phylum Pseudomonadota; class Gammaproteobacteria; order Burkholderiales; family Burkholderiaceae; genus Caballeronia; species Caballeronia peredens. The sequence goes on from FCOH02000010.1 coordinate 158,813, forward strand.
TCTTTACCTCGACGGAATCGATAAGAGAACCGACACGCTCGGCAGTGAACTGATTGCGTGCAAGAGAGTTGCTTGCCAGTTGCCTGTCGCGCAACCAAGCGTTGGCACCAGCGCGGAACTTGTTGGCCACACCTGTGTTGGTGGAGACGCCATTCTGCGGTTGTAGACCCTTGAACACATCTTCAATACAGTCAGTAAGCTGCCCCGAGTTGTCGAGCGGCTCGTAACCCGAGTCAGCCAACGCCTTGTTCGTCTTTTCCAAGACGGCGTCCGCGATCGGACTTTGGTTCGCAAGTGCGTCGAACAACGAGTACGGCGTTACAAAGCCGGCGTGCAAGGAGTCCTCGAGGTCGTAGGTCGAGTAGGCGATGTCGTCAGCGAGGTCCATGATAGAGCACTCGATCGTCTTGAACTCACCTACATGGCCTGGAGCGATCGCGTCTTTGATATTCGAAACGAGTTCCTTCTCGCTGTCGTAGTATCCCTTGACCAGAGCGGAGCCATCCCGCCGTTCGAGCGGGATGAGCCGGTCGTATTTGAGAACCGACGCGAGCGCTCGCATGGTCAAATTGAGTCCGAAGGCGTTTGACGGAGCGCCTGTCGAATCGCTAACCAGCTTTTGCTCGGTCGCTGAAACGATCCGCAGCGTCTGCGCGTTACCTTCGAAGCCACCGTGCGCGACCATCAATTCGTCCAGCGCAGCCTCGCCGTTATGGCCAAAGGGCGGATGTCCCAGATCGTGGGCGAGCGAAGCAAACTCTACAAGATCGAGGTCGATGCCGTCGCCAAAATTGCGCGCATCCGGCAAATGGTTCAACCGGGCTGCGATGCCGCTGGCGATCTGGGCGACCTCGAGGGAGTGCGTCAGACGGTTTCTGAAGAAGTCGGACTCAGCGCCGGGAAACAGTTGGGTTTTGCCTTGAAGGCGGCGAAATGACGGCGCATGAAGCAAACGCGCGTAGTCTTTGCGAAAAGCCGTGCGGCCGATTTCGCGCGTAGGGTCTACGCCTTGGTCACCGTTTTGGCGCCTAATATCGTCAGATGTATAGAAATCGGGCATAAAAAAACCGGGCAAAGAGCCCGGTTCCTCGAAATCGGTAAAAATTACCTGCGTTTCGCAAGAGTGAAATCAATGGCCGTAAAGGTTGCGTCCTGTTTCAGGCGCAACTCAAGACGACGATTTCCTGTGGCGTTCGAGCCCTGTTTTTCAACCAGTGAATCAATGTACTTGAAGGCGAGTGTGTCCTGTGCGGTCGGCTTGGCCGGTGTATTTCTGCGGTCAGATTGGCTCATCATGCGCTCCATTTCATGTACGAACACATTATATAGCGACCGCAATCCGGAAGGTGCTGCTCTACGCTAGCGGGATCGCGCCTGTAGTCGTAAACACACAGTAACGAGCAGTTTACACGCCCCGATCGCGGTCACGACGCCAACTAAGGCAGACCGCCATCGGCGCAGAGTAGTCGGGTGTCGGACTGCAAAATCGAGATGATGCAAAAAACCGAGTGTGCATGGCGGTGCTCGCCCGTCGCATTGTGGTATCGACCCAGAACTTCTCCATCGTCCTGACACTATCTTTGGAGTCAAGAGAACTGCCTGCGAATTTGTATTGTTGCATGCTAAGACGTCGCTAGGGCCTATCCTGTGGTCAGTTTCGCGTGACATGAAGTCAAATATTTGCAGCGCCATGCGAGTAAGATTTTTCATTGAAGATGAAAAGTTACGCTCGGTTTCCGAGTGTCGGCGTTGTGCTATAAATCCTTGTCCGCGACAGCCCCGGCAGGTGCCGTCCACAGAAACCTGCGGTTGTACCGTGCCCTGAGAGTAGAGCAGTGATGGCAGATAAGAAGACAATTTTTGTGGGGTTTGCTATTGAAGATGAAAGGCAACGAGACTTTCTTAAAGGGCAGTCACTGCTGACTGCCTCGCTCTTCGAATACATTTACATGTCTGTTAAAGACGCTTATGTAACCGGCTGAAATGAAAAAGTGCGTACGCGAATGAAGCGGTCGGATGGCGTGATCGTTTTGGTGAGCAAGAATTCTGCGGCCTCGACGAGGAAGAAATGGGAAATCCAACATGGCTTGCTTTCCTGAAGTTTTACCATTGATGGGCACTGAGCTGCCATCCATGGGCATGCCGTTCACGTACAGCGCGGTCCTTCACCATAAAAGATTCGACATTGGGCAGCCTTTTTCTCGTGAAACTACCGTTTCGCTACCGTGTTCACTGATAGGGAAATGAGTTGCCGCGTCATCGATGATGATCCGAGAGGAACTGTTGATTCAATGACGAAGGTCAAATCAGTTTGTCGGCGAGCGTGCTGTGGTGTTGAAACAATGCACCGGGCTGCACAAATTTAGATGATGTCTTGGTCAACAGGGCGTTGACAGACACGTATTGCAACGATTCAGGACTAGGGGTCCAAGGAAAGTTTTGAAGCAACTGAGCATCTACTAACTCAGTAGCGACTTCGACAAATTGCTGAGCCTCAGCCCTTGCTTGCTCTGGACTTTCAGCAACCTGCGGCCAAGGGATGTCTGCTACGTTCGCGAACGGAAGCTGAAAACAACGCGACACTTCTTTGCTGGCGAGAACGAGAGGAACACTTCCAAGTCGTTTCCATGTCGCGAAGTTTTCGCGGATAGCGACGTCACGCGCGTCTGCCAGCCAATCGACCTTGAAATTGCAGAGTTCGACACACACGTCGACAAAAAGGAGGTCCTCTTCTTGAAAAGCGCTTGCGCTGAAGAGGCCTTTTTGATGAGCGCGTGTTACTTCACGAGAATCGATAAATGCAACCAACGCGTTTGCATCTTGGGGAAGCTCGCTGAAGAAAACTTGCGCAGGAACCAGCATGCCAAAAGACTGAGAGGTTCGAAGAGTGCGGGTATCGTCTGCAAAGATGGACGTGTTCATAGTAATGGTTCTAAAAGTGTAGGCAGATGGAGTCAACGCCTAGCCCTACTGGCAAACCTCCAGACTTCGATCTGAAGTCTGGATAAGAGTTTTCTCGGACGTTTACTCAATCAATCGGGCGAAATTGCGAGAAATCAGCGGGTAGGGCACGGACTTGTAGTTTTGGCAGCGCTGACGTGCGCGTTAAAAAGAGCTTCTCCAATCCGTGTAACAAGCCCCACTACCAGGGCGTTGCCCATTAACATCGCACGAGCGACGTCGCTAACACCGGAGACGTCCGTAAACCCACGCGGGAAACCGTTGAGTTCTTCTAGCTCTTCCGGAGTTAGCCGCCGGAGTCTCCCTGAATGGCTGGCCACAACATGCTTGGTCCGCGTCGCGCTGGTCCCCCCTTCGGAAGTAATAATGGTTCTGGAAGGTCGGTCGAGTGGGTCTGGGAACGCCATTGCCCCTTCCGAGTATTCATACTCGAACCCATCCTTGAATCGGAGAGCTTTCTTCGCCGCTTTTGCTGCCGCCCACTTTGGCTTGTCAGCGTCCGATACGTAGAAATTTGTCGGGACCGGGCCGGTCTTACGAACGACGTCTCCTAACGTCAACGCGCCTACACTACCGGTAAAGTCCGAGAAATCACTTAGCGCGGCAGGTGTAACCTGCGAAGTCCATACGTAACCGTCGAGCATCAATCCGGCGTTTTCGAAACGGGTTTTGCCATTTGAAAGTGCGCGATAGGACATTTGTTCCTGAAACGGGTCGTTCCGTACGCGGAAAGCTGGGGCCCCACCATCGTATTGATTTGCAGGCTTGGCCGGCAGGGCGCGAGTTAGGGTAGACCGCATAAACCAGTCAGCCGAGTTCGTAGCCATATCTCGCTTCGCTTTTTGAAAGACGTCGGTATTCTCGTGATACGCAACGATGAAGGTACGGCGTCGGCGTTGCGAGAACCCGTAGTCTGCGGCGTTAACTACGCGCCATTCGGCCGCGTACCCAAGCTGGAACAGCGTGGACAAGACCATGGAGAAGTCTCGGCCCCGGCACAGAGCGGGCGACGAAATCAACCGGTCCACGTTTTCAAGAATAAGATATTTGACGGGCTTTCCGTCGGCAAGTCGCTGCTTGAGCAACTCTGCAATCGACCACCAGAGAACGCCCTTCTTACCCGCGATGCCTGCCGATTTCGACAGCGGTTTGGCAACAGAATAGTCTTGGCAGGGGAAGCCGCCGACCACGACATCCGGGTCGGCAGCGCGGATAGCATCGCGTCCTGCATCTGAATTCAAGACGGCCGCAATGTCCTCGTTCAGGTGAATATCACCCGACCACCGGGCTTTGTACACGTTGCTTGCGTGCTGTACCTTGCGGCTCGGTTCAAACTGATTGCTGAGATTGACGTGAAATGGGCTTCCGTGGACCCGTTCGAGACCAAGTCTAAAGCCGCCGACACCGGCAAAGAGTTCCATCGTATTGAGATGAATCGAAGTATTAACTGAAGACACCGTATTTCCAAGTTGGGGAGGTGTCCAGTTAAGGGAGCGGTGTTTAAACGCTCCAAGTCGTCGGCGTGCTGCTGGTTTTAGGTTTTCACTGTGAGAATTAGAGAAACGCGGGCCGCGCAGCAGTGTTAGGCACTGCGCTTACGGCTTCGACGTCGAGTGGCGATGTGAGCCGGCTCAATCGCGCTCGACTACGTCGAGGCGGCACTGGTCCTTGAGCAGGTGGACGGCGCTCTAGTCGTTGTTTATGCGCTTCAGATAGCATTGCGTCGGTACTGCACCGGTCGAGTCCCTTGCTGGACTCCCTCGAAGGACTGTTCGAGGCGACGAAGTTTTACGCGTCTATCGTTGCGGAGAGCATGACGGATCGAGCGCGCACAAAGCTATCGCCGGACCGCGGCCACGAGCGCCTGGTCTACGGCCTCATCAGCGCTGCCGGTGCTGTGACGTTCAATCTAGGCAAGTTGCGCGGTTAGGGGCGGCTTCGCCTCCACCTAAAACGTGTTGCAAAGGCATGAATCGCGCGTGGCGCTGATTCGCGGCACCCCATCCATTTTGGATGACCATTGTTTTTCGCTTTAGAACTGCGATTGCGACGTAGCCCAAGGGTGTGGCGACCGCTTCGCGCCGGAACAAGATTGCCGTACCGGCGCGTGGCAAACGCTCATTCAATCTCTGCCCACGGAGGGCGACACCACCTAAAACCGCTTTTGTCGCCTTCAGTCAACGCGACACCGTTTTAGATTTCTGCAGTTTTCCATGCGTTCGCTATATGTCACAGCAGCACTTCGATAGCTGCTTCACCTGACAGGACACACGGGAAATCCAACCATGCCTAAAAATACGCTTTTCGATACCACGTTCTCTATGCTGGCTATTGGCGGCCTTAGTCGGAACGCCGAGTTCAAGTCTTCGTGCCAAATGGCGAAGCAGTTTCCGGGAAACTTGCCTGTCTTGAATGCAACGGTGGACCCTTCAGAGTTCAATACCTTTATGCAGGCACATCAGAACGGAAATGCCCCCAGTTGCTTCGGATTCGGAAATATAGCGAGCCTTTCGCGAGCAGGTGACAAGATGCAGATTATGACCATTCGCTTTCAGGTCGGTGGCGTGCAGTTCTATTGGCTCGCAGATATGTCTGACGGTGATGTTTGGCGCGCAGTTGATGCGTGGAGAAAGCGCGGGCAGGTCCCCATCGCAATTGGCCATTCAGACCAAATGGCCTATGTAGTCATAGACTATGCTGCAGGCAGCATGACGCTCGACCGCTTCAGGGACCAAATTCGTTCGGAGCCTTCGCAAGAATTCTTTGACATGGTCAGCGATGTTGCGAGCAGTGGATTTGTCGAGGCCCAGGCTACTACCGACATTCCGGATACCCCTCTGGACCGGGTCATTGTCAACCTGCTTGTGAGTCCCCGCCAGCAGCAATATGTACACGGCAATGTGATGCGCGACAAGCCTGTGATGGCAGACGGGGGAATGTCGGTGCACTGAGGCTGGAATGATTAGAAATCGCGGCTTTGATAAGCCGCGATTTTTTAATACTTGTTCTGATTTTTCCAAACAAGCGCTATGCCGGCCCTTTTGTGATGGAACACGCCGCCAACATTGGCTTGACGTTCGTCGCGTTTGTCTGCCCGTTGACGTCAAAGTCGTTCAATCGCAGTAAGAAAATCGAACAAGGCTTGGCGGTGCTGAAAGGATCGATGCCACAGCCTGCTCGTGCGATGGCTTCTCAAAACCGACTCTGTCTAGGCTTCTTTGGCCAACTTCGCAGTCACAAGCAGCGTCCTGAAACGTAAAGTCGGTCAGCATTGCGATGTGGTACAGGATAGAGTCGGCTCAGCCACGCGTGCCGACCCCGCTCTCGGCTAGCCGAGAGCCCTCTGGCATCTCAATGGCGCACTTGTGGTTCGGATAGACGTTCAATTTGCGTGCCGAGTCGTTTATGAACGACCGATGGAGATAGAGAAGTGCTGCCGGTGGCTCGACGGGACGATCGGCGATTTGGTGTAAGGCCGGATCCTGCCGGCAGGCTCGGTTCTACCAACGTCGGAACCGTAGCGGTTTACCCTGCCTGAGACAGGATGGCATAAGAGGCTTAGCGTCGTAGGGTAAGGTGGCTATCGAACTCTTGGTAGCCAAACTTTCGAAATGACTCGGCTCACAGGCCAGACCTCGCTGCACGGCTGCGGCCGAAGCCGAGAGGACCGCGTTGGACAGTCAAGAGCAATTTGCCAGACTCGACCGGGACGGCGACACCAACGCGCAATGTCTTGGGGTGGGTTATCCACGTCAAGATAATCGTGTGATTGCGCTAGTTTGATCTATACTCAAGTCGCGCGGTGAGTCACGCGCGCCTATTCGCGGGTTAGAAGTAAAATTATATTGATACCTGCCGTCTTCCTCGCTTCGTCTGCAGCTTCGCGTGTATTTGAAAGAGAGCGTATTGGCTTGTCTCTGTGGGGCTGCGATCCCGACAGGATGCCACGATTTTACTTGCACATGCCGTCGCCAAGCTTAACGATGATCGGCATGTGGCGGAACCGGAGCGTTTGCGAGCAGTCCTTTTCGCTGAAGTTATTGCGCTCGCGCATTGATGCCGCCCCACGTCAAAAGCTCCTAGGCGTATGACAAACTGGTAGACAGCCAGATGAGCAAGCACATCGATAATCCGTGTAGTCGGTCAACTCAGTTGGTCTCAGTAGATGAAGTTACAGCAAATGAGCAACTGTCTTCTGCACGGCTCTCCCGGGCAGGCGTGCTCCTGCGGGACAGCCGCTCGACAGTAACTCCGCCATCCGCACGGATAGTGGCCGCCTTTGATGCCATTTACCTGTGCTGCCTGCGCTTCAAAGATTTGAGTTCGCAAGGGGAAAATGATGTCAAAAATGCGAACTCCGATGTTGTCTTGGCCGTAGCAGACTTGATTGCGGCAACGACAGAAAAGCTTGGCATACCTCCGGACGGTGTTGACCTTGCCCTCCGACTTATGAAATGGAGCTTTTTCGGGCTCGAGAAGGACATGCCGTGCACGCCTGCGCGTGCATCGGATCTCGCAGAAGCGGTATTACGCGAAACAAAGCGTTTGCATTTGAATAGCGGCGACAGCCGGTTTTAGGTCGCGAGCTCAAGCCAATTGGTGTGCAGGCTTTTGTAAGATGAGATGCAGCCCGGATACACACTGACGTTGCGGTGTATCTAGGAGACGGTCGCTGTCCGAGCGTCGAGCCTGTCTGCGACGGATTGCGTATCAATTGAGAAGATTCGAAGTCGCAGCGCGCTTTGGTCGCACAGGCCTTTCCGTCACCCCCCAGGGCCGTATCGCGTGGCAAATTGCTGTGTACTTTTCACCCACGAGACGCTTCCGCATCTGAACGCGGATATACGCCTGTTTGCGGCATATCGGATTGACGCTAAGTGCAAGCAAAGAGTGGCGAACGCATCAAGCGAAGTTGAGCGGCGGTGATATGACCTGCACTGGTTGGAAGACAGCGATGCGCCGCATCGACTCGGAGTTCGACATACCACAGTTCGTCGCGTCAGCACTTGTGCGCACCCTCGCATCGCACAACTTTCGGCTACCCAACTCGGCACGCGAAAGGTTCGCAAAGCTGCCGACAGCGTCGTTCTCCGCATCGAACAAATTGTTCGAGAGGCTTTTAGCGAAGATGTGCATCGGAGCGACGCCGATGACTGACTTTACCGAAGCGGAGACCGCATCCGTGTCTGGCGGTAGATGGTGACGCCATGATGGTTGTAACCGTTCCACCCTACATGGAAGTCGAATGGGCCTCCCGAACTGCAGATTGGCTCATTCCCTACAACACGACCGATTGGGGCAGTGGGCCAGTGCAGACGATGCTTCGGCTTGGTACCGGGTCAATCGTGCTCGACTACGGTGATGCTGCATCGGTCCTTGAACGGGTGGACGGCGCTCTAACCGTTGTTTACGTGCTTTCAGATTGCGTCGCATCGGTTCGCTACAAGTGGAATTCCATGCTTCTCCAGTCTCTTGACGGGCTGCTTCAATCCACGAGGCTCTACGCGTCTATCGTCGCCGAGAACACGGCCTACCGAGAGCGCGCAAACGTCTTGACGGACCGGGCTCAGCTACATCAAGTCTATGGGTCGATTAGCGCCGCTGGCGCGGTCACCCTCCACGCGTAAATAAGTTGCGTTTCTCCGACGGGTTCGTCGGTCGACAAACGTCATCGGATAGATGAGGGCTACGAGCGGTTGCTTCGCAGTACGGCATCCGTTTTAGATGTTCACCGTGTTTCATTTTAGAAAACGCGATCCCGACAGTACATCGCTATATGTCTCAGGCAGCAACGTCGCTTTCACGACAGCGATAGCTGCCCAGACAAACCCAGAGCCGGCGGATAGCCGGAAGTCCAGAAAAACCCAAGGTAGAATATGAACTACGAAATCGAAGACAGCAGTGGATTGTTTGCATTAGGGGGAATCGCCGCAGCCTGGCAATTCAGAGACGGATTCCCTCTGGCTCGAGCTGTACTTGCTGACTTCCCTGTTTTGACTGCGTCCCTTGACCATCACGATTACGAGGCTTTAGACGTAGCGTTGAAGGCAGACGCCCCCGTGTCGCTCACGTCCCAGACGGTGCAACACGCTTCAGCTCAACTGCATCAGTTCACGCTTACGACCTGGGGCCTCCATGTCCACTGGTTATCCGATGCAAACGCCTCAGAAATCAGGGCCGCAATGAGGACTTGGAAGAGCGCTGGCGAGAGTGCCTTCGCACTGTTGCTACCCGACACTGCCCCGTACAACTGTCTTTTCGGCAAGGTGGGCTTTGCCCTCCCGTCCAGTTCCGCAGCGCTCAAGCCTCACAAAGCGCAGGCCGCAACATCGTTCTCGCCCGAGCTGATTACAGCGATGGTTGCGGTTGGAAACCGCCTCAAACGCGCGAGCGTCTTAGGCGATGGCGCATCGATTCAGCGTCATGCAGTCAACCTGCTGTTGGCGGGGAGCATGGAAGACCAGTTGAGTCATCCCGGCTCGATTGCAAGCGTATTGCACGCGAGCCAAGCACCGTACACCCGGCATTGAATCGACCCGATATGCCGCAGAGATCGTTCGCTGCGGCTTTTATCCAGGCGAAATCGGGTGCTTGGTGATTGCACAACGTCGTTAATTTGAGGGTGCTAAGTCGGCTGTGTTCTGTTTTCGCGGGCCAGCAGACCACCCCTTTTTTTGGGGGCGACGAGCACCGCTATGGGTGCCTTTCACACTCCGTCGCAGCGAGCCTCATCGCGTGGCGAGGAGGCGCCTGCGCGCTCCATTTCTTCTTGCGGAATCAAGGCTGCCCGTTCACAGCTTAATCTCCGCTGCTCGGCGCAGGCGTGCTTGAGGACGTGCCGACCGCTTCCACGCGAACCCGACCGACCGTGCAGGCGCGTGGCAAACGTCCGATCAACTTCTGCGCACGACTACCGATTCGCCTCTGCGACATCATTCGCACGCCAGCCGACCGCAGTCATGCATGCCCGGATTTGCCGCACAGGGCAACGGCAAGTTGCCGTCCATCCTCTGCTTGTCAGGGAGCAGCGAAATAACACCCAATGTTCTCGAAACGCGTCTTTTTTCGCGTGGCGCCACAAAAATCCACTTTCTGCTCATGCGTTTGCCGTGATGCGCTTCGCGGCATGCTGAAGGAGACTTTCTGTGGGAGATCGCGTCGATGGTGATCTGGTAGCCTCCTCTGTCTGCCGAGCGTGCTTGCGCGCGCCGACCATGAAGGGCGCTTCAGTCCCGAAGTCGACAAGCATTCGCAGTCAAACTAAGTGCGCTTGCGTGGACGCAGCCTTATTCTCGGGTTGTGCGCAAATAGAACGGCGCCCTGGCGCGGCACCAAGGAAGCTTGCTCTTCTCCTTGCCGAAGCCGGAGTAGCGATGCCTCGAATTCTTCCCATCGACCGGATTGTCGAAGACGTTGGTAAAAGGAACTCACTTTCGTTGCGTTTCCCAACATTCCGTTCACACTGCGCCACCCCATCCCGGTCGCGAGTTTGATAAGAATTGCATCTATTAGCGTTCGGTCATCGTTCGAGGCTTCTAAATGATAGGGTCGGACGATATGTTTCAGTTGTGACCATTCGGTGTCGGCGAGACCCCATCCATTCGGTCCTTCAATGAGGTTCGTGTTCTTCAGTATGGGATTCAGATTTTCCAGAGCACCTTGACTCGACTGAAGTGTGAACTCGACTGGTTGTTCTCCACCCCAGGAGAAAGCCTGCTCTTGTGGTTTCAAGCGATGCAAAGACATCGAAGACGCGACAAAAACTCGCCCGTGAAGCGAACCTGTGAGCACGCCATCAGCCAGCAGCTTCGGCAATTCAAGGCCAATAGCTCTACGCAAAGCGTTCGCGCGGATGGAAGCAAACGCTTCGCGTGCCGACGGAAAGAAATACATCCACTGGAGAAGCGCTGGTTTAGGCGGTGTTGCCCATATGCGGCGGGACAATCCGCGATGTATCAGTACACAGCCAAGGCCTTTTGCCTGCATTACCGGCGCAACAATTTGGTCGAGGCTTGTCGGGCGATAAAGATGATTGAAGAAGATAGAGTTTGGCGTGAAAAGTGCCTTAACTACAACCAGGGCAGGAATCAGCACGCGCAAGCCTAGATAGTGCGCGACGTAGATTTTGTGAGAGTCACCCGGGCCGCAGTAATGCATGCCTGACAAGGCTAGATATTCCGCCGAGTCCGAGACTTCCCAATCGTCGAAATTTGTCGTAAATCTGAGCTTGGTTTTACCAGACTCTCGCATTTTGACCCGCCATAACGAAGATGCCTCTATCCAATCTACGCTACCGTCGTTGTCAATTACTTTCCCTTCTAATCGCCCGTTCTTGCGTTCAATCGAATGCAGCCACATGCTGTCGCTCCTCAGTTCAAGGAACGTATAGCGACCGCCTTACCTAAAATGATTGCATCCACATGGCCATATGATTTATCAAAAATGAGGCGGATGACGGCGTATTCGAGCGATCGAACGACTCCGCTAATGTCCACGCAACCGGAAGCTATAAAGGCAAGCGAATCTATTGCGGGGAGGCCCGTCGCAGCCAAACACCTACCGAACCGACGTAGCCTCGGTTTGAACGTTTGGCCCCCCGCGAACGGACGGGCCGACGTTTGTGCTAATTTGGGAGCACGTTGTATCAAGAACGCGCGGAAGTCAGACTGCCTTTGTCGACGGGCAAGGAGGAGAGATGACGTCAAATTTGGACGAGGCAGGGGACGGTACAATCTCCGTCGCACAAGTCGCAGGCCTGCTTTTCGTGTCGCGGCCTCATGTGATAAAGCTGATTCAGCAGGGATTACTTCCGCTGCATCACCGCGACGGGGTTGAGATGTTTGTGCGAACCGAAGATGTCCTAGCCTACCGAAAGCAGCAGCTCACCAAAGCGAAGGAGTGGCTTGGTTCTCAGAAAGAGGAGAACGAGCCGCCCGGTCTTTGATGCGCGACGGGGCCTTCGCAACGTTTACCAGCGCAAGACCGGAATGAGCTTCGCCTCGATCGCGCTGCGTCCTAGGTTCGGGATTAGCCTATCCGCGCCCCCTCAGATATGGGTGCAAAAATCTAGCCGTTCAACGAGAGTCCCGCAGGGCGCGTGCGACGACCAGCCGCTTCAGGCATCGCTTTCCAGCCGGCGCGCGCCACGCTCCCGCGCTCGCGGTACCGCTCAGACTGGTTTGGCCAGATGCCGCGCTTCAGAAGCTAGCGGTGAGACGGACGGCGCGACCGTTTAGTTTTCCAGCCTTAAGTCTCACTGCTGGCCGATCCGGTTGGTCCGGTCCGTTGTAAAGAGGGTGTTCAGGCCCAGATCGATCGGTATTGCCTCGGGTCGCAGCCGGCAAGCGCCTCGGGACGCACAAGGGAGGAATCAATCAACGTCGAGCGAGCCAAACCGGACATTGTCCGGGAGCATCAACTCCGACTGGCTGAACGATTTGCAGTCGATATCTCCAAATGCCCCGAACAGGGCTGCGAGCAGTCGTTGCCGGTCACCGTCCGCGACATTGAACCGCGCGATCGTCCATCCGACTGCATGCACGAAGAGGACCGAAAAGCATTGCCGAGAGAGCAGATTGACTGCGAGCGAGTCAAAATCCATCGCGATTGACGAGTTTCCCAACAAAATTAGGACATTACGGTTCGGCTCCTCCGGCGGGCCAAAGCACTTTATTGCAAAATAACTCGCGATATTGGCGATGTCTGATGACTCCGCGAGAACGGCGACACAGGGCGAACTGTCGTCCTGCCGACCCACGCCAACCGGAAGGTCCCGGGCCGCAAGTGGGAAAGTTCGATGTATTCCTGACTCGCCGGTCGCTCGAATGAGCTCAATGGCATTGGTCGTTGTAATGCCGCTTACCAAGTCGGCCGAATTAACGGCTTTATTGCTGGTTCGCTGATGTGATTGCATTGCTGCCGTCCTTTCTTCGAAACGTACTCGCGTGCAGTGAGCGGCGAATGCTGTCGCTAACGTAACAACCTATGGCGGGGGGCGTAGGCGATCCGTCGGCGGTGTGCCGCTAGAAACGACCGCCGAGCTCGAGGCGCGACGGTCGTGAAAATGGATGTGATAGTTCAGCGGGGGCCTTCGTGCCGACCGAGCGTCGTATACCGGCGACGCTTAATCGTTCCACGAACAGGCGTCCGGACACCGCTGGACGAAAAGGTCCGGTCTCGACCGAACGCGCGCCGACGCGAAGTACTGAGACAGCCGTCCATCGTTTCCAATTTCAAAATATGCAGCCGGTACGATAGCTATATCATCGGCCGCCCCGCTGACGGACGACCCAAAGACTATGATGCTTCGGGCCGCTCTTTCGTCGTCGTGTTGATAGTTCTCTCCGGCCGACGCATCCAAGGCTTCCCACGTATTGAGGAAACGCTCGCTCCAGCTGTAGCGGACTAGATAGGTTATGGCCCGATGCAAAAAGAAAACGAAGAGCGAGCCATCGGAGCCAAAAAGAGGTTGAAATCCATACTTCGGCTCAAACGCGATGGGGCCGTTCCCGAGAAGAAACAAGGATGTTGCCTGGCGGTGCTCGAAGTCGATTTCGTTATGCGGGACGAGAATGTTCGCGGCTTGTGCGTTCCAGTCAATCTCTTCATTGGCAGGAATGGCAAAAGACAAAACATGCGTCTCGGAAATCGCTTGCTGCAACTCTTTCGGGAGAAACACCTTGGCAACGGCAGCGCACGCGGTCAAACCAGCGTGCTCCGCACAATCTGCGAGTTCGTCGAACAACGCAACGTTGTCGACGATAACGATGCCGTCGTTCTGACGAACCGCATTTCGGTTGATGGCTTGGTTCACTTTCTGAGTCCTTGCAGTGTGGTTTGGCCCGGCGTGTAAGGGATCCGTTTTAGCCTTTTTCCACTCATTCTTGATACCGAAGCCAAACCCGTCCGCGTGGGCGCCAGCGCGCCTCGCCTGGTGCCGCAAAGATGTTCAACCGGGACAGGTGATATGCAGCCTCAGAGGCCCAAAACTTCGTCTAGCTGGCACGCTGCCCCCATTGTTATTAGATGACTGAAAGCAGTCGTACCATCCGCCTTGGCTCGTGAAATCGCGTGACGGTAGTCGTCGGGGGCGAGTGTTACGACAGACTCGGCCGGTTTCTTCTTGCTGCTCTTAGCGGGGGAGCGCGGCTTCGTCAACGCTAACGCCGCTTCTGCTCCGGCCGCGACCCCTGTGACCTTTCCGGCTGTATCGACCTTCTTCGCGGCCCACGCCGCTCGCTCGTCGTCGATGCCTGCTTGCTGAAGCACCTTTGCAACGGCCGGAATGAATTCCTCATCTCCAGGTCGAACGCTCGCGCCACGTTGGCGAGAACCCTCGAAGCTGGCGAGGCTGTCTTCGAGGAGTGAGCTCAAATAAAGCGGTGGTATGTCTTCATATGCGCGCAACGCTTGCGTGTCGCCCGTACGCATCGCATCCAGCATGCGCTTGACCGGCTCGAGTTCGGCGCCGAAGACCGATGTAATCGTCGCGGCCGAGAACGTCTCGCTTCGATCAAGCATGGCGCGCCACTGCGCACACGCAAAAAGCTTGATAGCAATGTCAGGCACTGCCTGCGAGCACGCCAGCATTGTGTTCGACATGCCTTGAGTTAGTATCACAGGCGTCTTAATCCACTGGTACTCGAACAACTCGAGTAGGAAGTCCTCCCATTCGCCAGGGTTCGTCAGGTCGCCGCTCGACTGAAATGTTGACCACGTCGGGAAGCCGTGCCCCGCGCTACGCCGGCCTTGTCTGAAGTCAAGCCCGAGCAACTCGGACGCTTTGTGCGTGCCGACAAAAACAATCGGGACGCCGAGTTCATTGGAAGCGGTGACCAGGGCAGACATGAGCGTCTGCTTCGATGTGCCCGCGTTGCGCAAATTTTGAATCTCGTCGACAACGAGCACCCCGACGAAATGGTCATGCATGGCGCGAGCGGCGTGATTCAGCAGCAATTCGCCGCTATTGCGATTGTTGTTGACGTGCATCCCAAAATAGTCTGCGTCCGGAACCAGCTGGTCAATTTTCCGGAGGATGGAGGCGGCGAGTCCCTTCGTCGACAGTCCGTCATGGGGCGCCTCAATATGTAAGTACGGTATCTGATAACAGTGCCACTCGCGGTGATAAATGACAGGTGGATACCACGAGAAAATTCGGCGGATTGTCGTGGTCTTTCCTGTACCCGACATCCCGATAACTCTTGACGACAACTGCTCTTCGGTAGGAGGAAGGTACGGGGCGGTGAAGGCTCGGCCGGCTTGCATCGCCTCGTACAAGTTTTGAAACACGCGGACATGCTCCACAGATGACGGACGCCTTCCCACGTATCCTGACCGAATGAGTGTGTCAAAGGCACGTGCCAGCTGAACATGTCGCTCCATTGGCCGCAGGAACGACGAAAGTCCGGCGACCATTTGTAGTCTCTCGTGCGTCTCCCAATCCCGCTGCTCCGCGTCGAAGTCCGGGGCGACCATGATTCTGTCAATAAGGGTGTCATCATCGACCGAGGGAGGCAGTGCCTCTATGAGAGGGTTTCCACTGTAACGCGGAATACGTTGCGGCGTGTACTGTGCCTCCACAACGACCTTACTCTGAGCCGCGTGCATTCAGTTTCTCCTGTGCCTTTCGGCGTAACATGTCTCGCAGGGGCGATGAGGTCACTTTCGCGGGAACGCCCGCAGCGCTGGACTCAAGGCGTGGTGATGGCTCGCTCTTACTACCGTCATCAGACGCTGGGCGAGCAGATGGCGCCGTTTGCATTGGAATAACGTTTGTGGGAAGGGGTTCAGTAATCGTTGGCATGGCCGCATCTTCGCGTCGGCGAGACGCGAGCTCTGATGCACGAGCGAATGCGGTATCCGCTCGTCTTCCTGAGCGCGACTTACCCTTGCTTGCAATCTTTCGCTCTGCCACCGCAGCCTCGCTCAACCCTCGAATGTGCTGCCGCAGCTCGGCCTTCGCCTGATCGGCACTAGCCTTATTCTCAAAATTGTTCAGTTCGGCTCGACGGAAAATGTATTCCACTTCGGCGAATGAATAGCCAGCGAAGTCCTTGCTCGCAGGCGCGAGCCTGCACTCAAACGTCTGGCGACGGTCCGCAGGGTTATAAACGATGATGGAGGAAGCTGAGCGAGGGTCATACGACATTTCGACAACAAAGTTGCCCCGTCTTCCCGCTTGTACGTACCATCCAAGCTCGTTTGCTGACGGGCAATCAAATACAAGCCGCTTGAATTTAATTCCGTCTTGCGTAACTGTCGCCTTATCTTTCGGCAGCAGTTGTAAGCGGAGAAAATCATAGTCATACCTGGCAAGCGCGCCGCTGCGACGTGCGACGTCGTCGTTCCACAAATCAAGGGGCACCGCCGGCGTGCCAGACAGCACATGTCGCGGCTCCAATCGATAGCCTTTCATAACTTTTCGATTGTGCGCAATGACGTGCTTGATAACGATCGACGTGAATTCGTCCAAAGTCAGGGATGCGTCTTGATAGTAACGCTTCTGTCGGCGCTTGATGGCGTTTATAGGCGGCTCGTATCCGGGCGTCACATCTGCAATCGACGCGTGAAGCAGCCTAAACCCGCATTCGACAGTGCCTTTTCGATGCGGCAAAAGGGACTGGGTGTTGACAACAATCGACTGCATTCCGTCGCAAATCCGATAACTATTGTTGCTGTTCATCTCGCCACGGTCGCCGACCCATTTTTCTGGGAAGGTAGCGTCGGCGGGCCAATCCTCTGGGTCGTACGGGATGCCGTACTTAGCACACAACGCTTGCTTGTCCGCTGCGACGCTCAGGATCGCGAGCATCGCGCCTGTCCACGAGGCGTTTTCCAGGCCGACATAGAAACCAACTACGAGTCGGCTCCAGCGGTCGTAGATGAGATAAAGCGTAGGCTTTCCGATAATTGTCGAGCGGTCTTCCAGCGCAACAAGGAAGACGTCTCCGATCGTTGCATCGATTTCGTAGATGTGGCCAACGCCTACAGCTTCTTCGAGCGCGCTTCCGAGATGAGCGCCATGCTCGCGGTCGAATTCTTTCGACCCACGCTTTTTCCGGAGGATTTCCGTGAGCGTGAACTTCGTTCGGGCAATGTGTCGGAACTGAAAAATTGACGGGCATTCTCCGTCCGGATGCAGATATCTCGTGCCGTTACCGTCGAGGTAAGAGTAGAACTCTTCTCGCATGCGAAAGTGCGCGCCGGCGAGGGTCGAAATTTCGCCGTCGAGATAGTATTTACGGATTGCTGTCCCAACGTTCTTGGCGTCTTCGGGCGTCATCTGAAAGGTGCGATACTTTCCATCCTTGGGCCGACGACCGCGGCCTGCGGTCAATTTCTCGTTCGAGCGCCCGATCTTGTCGAAGTCAGGAATGAGCGCAAGCCGCGTTTGCCCATTACGCCAATACAGGCGCAGGTATCGATAGAGCGTCGTTTCGGATATGCGCAGCTCTCTCGCGCGCGCCTCGACCAACGGTCCTCGAGCGGACGCTACGAAAATCTGAGGATGGTTGATGAGCGGTTCGATAGCGTCATAGGCTTTGTATGCACGCCGCCTCGCCGTCTCTGAATAAAACGCGAGGTCAGGTTGGTGACCGGCCTCCGACCCGCGAAGCGCCTTGACCGATACGTGACCCGTCAAGACGCCAAAGTCTCGATATTCAGGCCAGCGACCGGGACCCCTCACGGGCATGACCCAGCCGCGGTGCCCCTCAAGGTCAATGGAGAGAACGCGGTACCGAGTCTGGTCGGCAGCATCGAAGAGGTCGTTCTTGAGCAGCATGGCTTGATTTCGAGTCGTTAAAGAAAAACGGTGTTCAGGCGATTGAGACTCTGCGTGGAGGCTGCTCGTCATCAGCGCACAGCGTAAAGCTGCTAACTGGCGCCTGTTCCAGGTGCGGGACATTCAAATCACAGCGCAGCGTTTGCTCCCAGAGGAGCACGCGTGCGACGCGCAGACCTAGGCCGGGCGCGACGCCGTGACGACGGTCAAAACCATTGCAGTATTCGGCTAGTGAGTCGAGCCGCGTCGAACGAGAGAATTCGTTTTTCATCTGCCCGCACAGCTCGTGCAGTTGCTCAAACGATGGAGAGGTTTGCCCGGGCTTCCATGTCGCTCCGCGAAACCACTCGATATTTCGGACCTTTTGCATTGGAAGCGACGAATGAAAGACCAAGTGATGCTTCACGTCGCAGCCAGCAAAATACGCATGCGTTATCTGTAGCTTTTCGACGGCGCGTTCATTTTCCGCGTCTTCGGAGCGCTTGCAGTCGAACGCTTTCAGGCAGGGCCCGTCCGCTTGGTCAATCGCTACCAGGAAGTCAACTGTCATCACCGCAGGGACCGATGTGCCTGGGTATGTGGGGTGCTTGACCCCCAAGGCTGCGGCCACCTCCAAGGTAGTCTCCCGAGGCAATGGAAAACCTTCGTAGACGGCGGTTACGTCCCTGCAAAATTCGAGACAAACGAAGGTGTTCCATTCGACATCGGACACCATCTCGATCGTGCGGCCAAATCGTTGGCTGTATGCCCGATGAGTACGTCCGAGAGAGGAGAAATCAGCGGTGCCGACCCACGGCTTGTACTGTGCTCCCTCGCCCTCGCCGTATCCTTCCCGGATCCGTCGTGCGACTAATTCCTCGGTCCACTTCTTGACACCACGTGGCATCGCGCTCACTCCACAAGGACACGCGGCGGCGCCGCGTTATTGGAGCGTATAGCGCTGCCGGCCGCCGGTCGGCGCAACTCGGGCCGTTTTAGACGAGCTGAGACCGAACGATTGGTTTTAGAACAGTGTCTTGTGTCTGCTCGACGCAGCAGCGGATGCCTATTCCATGACCAAAAATTGAAAGCCGTTTGCGCCGCTTTACGGCTGAGCACCGTCGAATCCGGTGACATCTGTGGAAACCGCAGCCGTAGCCGCGACTCCGCCGCTCGGATACGACCGTTTTAGGTGGGCGGTTCCGCGAGCGCTTTAGATGTGAGAGTATTACCGGGCGCCGTCAGGTTTCTGGCGGGAGGTCCGTGTGATCGGGTAACAGAAGACGTTGAATTTGGTCGAGCGTCTGCCTGAGCGCCGCCGAATTGTTGCAGGCAACAAGCACTGAGCGGCACAGGTATTCGATGGGTATGGCGCTTCGCGAAGCATCGACGATCGTCAATGTGTGGGGATTTCGACGGCCGACGTCCGCGCGAAGAACATCTGCTCGCTTACGCAGGTCGTTCTTCCGATGCAGCCGATTTCCCGAAGTCGTCGCACCTACCGTCCGTGAGGCCAGGCCATGGGGTAGCAAGCTCAGAATCCTGCGGTAACCAATGTCGACGACGTAGGAACCGTTCAAAACCACTTGCAAGTTAGATGCAGCCTCGGCGATGGCTGAAAGTTCGTCTAAGAGTTCGGAATTCGTAGGCGGCCTACGAGACGCTGACGAGTCGCGTGCGACCTGAGGGCGGGTCCGTCGTGGGAAGACGACACCCTCGACGCCCAAATATAGGACGGAGCTCATGAAAGACTTGGCTCGGTTTTTGAGAAGCGACGTGCGCTGAGGTTTGTAACGGGTGGGGTGGGTACACCAGCGACGTCGAGGGCTCCCTGAATTGGACTTTGACTTTTAGAGAGCGCGTGCAGATATACACACCAAGGTAGTACATGTCGACGCAAATGCAAGCGAAAGACGCTGATGGGCCTGAGACGGCATGGGCGAGGCTGGCGTCTCGCGCAATCCGTGTCGCCCTCACACGTCAAGATGTGAGCTATGCACAGCTTGCCGCAGAGCTTAATCGGATGGGCGTCACGGAGTCAGCTCGATCGGTTGAGGGAAAAGTACAACGAGGCACTTTTCGTTTCACCTTCTTCCTTCAAGCGCTCGTGGCGGCGCGGGTCGATTGCACGGAGGCTTGGTCGCAGAGGCTGGAGGCGGCTGGTACATGGGAGGTCCGCGCTTGTAGCCTACTGAGCTACTTGATGTCGCAACAGCCATGGCTTGATTGGCGGCTCCTTGCGCGGCGACTCTCGGAGATCGGCATCGAAATTCAGCCTGAGAACCTGCGAATACAAGGTGAGGAAGGGATTTTTTCCGCGGCGTTGTTTTTTCAATGCGCCACTGTTTGCCGGTTCGAGGACGTTCGATCGTTCCTCGACTTCTCGTCTTTGAACGTCGCTGCCTTAGCGGGCAGGGCGGGCTCCTGAAGTCCAGTCGACTTCCATTCCTTGCAAGTTTCGCGACGTTGTATATAATCCGAGAGACGTGTAGAAATACACGCTCCGTCGCAGGCTATAAGTCTAATTACACAAGCTCGCGCGTCTCCTTCAGCAGGTTGCCCACGATTCAGCGCAAATTCGCAGATGAAAGGCAAGCCTGCTCCTTCCGGTTTGAGTCTCATGTCAACGTCGGATATTTGCTCGGCTTCAGTCGAGCTGGAAATCGGACTGGTTGAATGGCGCGTGTTGGCAATCGTGCCAAGCGGCGGTTTCCACTTCGTCGGCTTCAACGAAGTGACGCGCGTTGGTCGAGTAAGTTCGCCAATCGTATCGTTTGACTGTAGGGATAGAAGAGGGCTCACCACCTCCGGCCGTTTCTATCGGCTTAATGGCGACAGTGGTTTGCCCAGGCCCGCTGAATCCGTATGGTCCATCTACTGTTTTAGAAACCGCATTGGAGATTACTTCGATGCGACGCACCTTTTCGCGCCGGAGGACCGCATGACTTCGCCAAGTGACCGGACTCGTGCGGTGCTCGACACGCGTTGGTTTCTGCAGACGCTGGCCGAGGGCGAGCAGACATCCATCGCAGGGTTGGTGCGCAGTGTTGCAATCGGCCTCCTTCGGCATTATCCGACGGACACTGAAATGGCTGTTTCAGCAACCGTCGCTCCGACGATCTGGTCGGCGCCGCGCAAGGACCGCGCCGATGAACGACGGTGAGCAGGCAACACTGATAGCGTAGCTCGGCGCGCCTGTCTGACCGTACCGAATGCTTATGAGCAGCGCCCGCGAAAGTAACTGTTCTGATCCCAATCGTTTCACCCACGTTTCGTTATATCTGGGCGACTGCGAAGGTCCGTCGTGCAGCTTGGTATGCGATGGCGTGTCAGATGCTTCGGGAGGCTCGATCTGGGCGCGTGCGCTCGATGCGCTGGCGAAACCTTCGCCGCCCGGTCCTTATCCGTCAGCAACGCAGACGACGTTGTTTGTCTACGAAAGTGTCGGTGCCACGCTTGTGCGCGATGTCAATCCAGCCGTCACTCGCGTTGACGTAAGGTGCGATGCCGACGTGGCGGACGTAACTGTTCGACCGTCTGGCGCTACTGAATTCGATTTTCGCGTTCGGTACGTGGTTGGCGACGATGCAGTGATTATGGCGCGGCGAGCGCTGCAATTCTTGTTGTGATTTCGGCCCGGGCACGCTGATCGACATCTCGCAGCTTGAGGCGGACGGTTGACTGGGCGGCACAAGGTCGACCGAGGCTGGCTTCATCTACACCCTGCGGCTAGGTACGTCGGAGGGGAAGTGTGCGACATCCTCCGAGGCATATGGCCGATGAACCTCAGCGAAGAAGTCATCACGCGCTTCGAGTTTCGTGCCCGCTTGGGCTTAAGCGAGGAAATGCTCAACTCGCTTCTTTCCAAGGGCAGCGTCTTTTCCCTTGGATGCGGAAATGAAAAGTCTTTTCCAGTAATCCTGTCGGAACCACAGCTCGACCGACGCCGGCTTTTCTCTCTGTGCAGGATTATCCGCCCGGCCCCACCCGGTGCGCGGCTTTCGTTTCTAACCTCAGGCCATGAGGCGCTTCGGGGAAAGTCGCCTGTCGAGGCGTTACATAACAAGACACAATTTCGCTTGGTACGAGAGATTGCCAGCACTTGGGCGTCGGAATGGGTCCGAACGATAGTGACGGTCTACCTCGGTGCCCATTCGACGGCGCCAGTTCAAGTGCCAGCGTATGTGGCTATTGACGAGGTCGATCCTCGGCGCTGTGTCTGGGTCCGAGCAGCTAACGCTATGGGGTCTGGGGGGTACATCGCACCTGAGGCGCCGTATCCGTATGCAACACGAACGACGGCTTTCATCACCCGCAAATCAGCCGGATGCTCGCAGGAACTCGTTGACGCAAGGCTCGACATTGCGGTTCTCGGTCGGGTCTGCTTCGCAAGCGTCTATCTTCGCGAGCGAACTCTAGGTCGCTATCGGGTGGTGCTGAACGCCGACCGCCTAAATGTCGTTGAGGTATTGGAGGAGATAGTCGGCGTGATGCAGCGCGAAGACTCGGAGAGACGTCGAAACCACGGATTCGCAACATCGAGCAGAGTCAACGGCGACGCTTCGACGTAAAAATCTCGTTTTAGACGTATTAATCCCATATATGGGATTTTAGAGGCGACGCAGCATAGGGCGGGGAATAATGAGCGTTTTCCTACGCCCCTATGCGGATGACCGACTGGTATCAGATGGCTGGCAACGTCCTGCGTGCAGAGCTTGCTCGGCAAGGCGTGAGCTATCGCCAGTTAGCGCGGATGCTTACAGACATCGGTGTGGACGAAACAGAGCGCGCCATCGCGAACAAACTGTCTCGCGGAAGCTTTAGCTTCGCGTTCTTCCTTCAATGCATGCGGGCCCTCGGGCGAGTCGACGTCAAGCTCGATTTGACACACGTTCCCGGGAAAGGGTGATCAGATTTTCGTGTAGGAGCGATGGCGCTTCATTACCGTTACGAAGACGCTTCTCGCGAGCCGCCGCACGGGATCCCTGTAAGGTAGAACCATCATCACGCGGGCTAGACGGGGCGCCGTTAGGCCCATCAGGGGCAGCATAAGCACCCTTCGCCCGTTTCGACTTACCTCTAAGACTTACATTGAACCTGCGCACAACGAACGCCTGCAAAGGCTCACCTTGTTGCGTATAATCTCATATATGGGATTAAAATCTCCTTTATGTGGTGGTAATTGGGTGTATTGGGCGCGAAACCCCGGTGCTTGCCGCCACGGACGGCTTGCCGGCGTTCCGTGCTGACAAGCTGTGGGACTTGGGAATCGACGATATGCACGCAACATTGAACCATGTTGACTGGAGCAAGCCGGTTATCTACTTGGGATTCGGCGGCGTTCTCCATGTTGGCGCGGCGACGATGGACAGAGAGGGAAACATTCGCCTTCGCGGCGGACAGCAAACCTTCGAGTATGCGAGGTTGCTTGCCGACTTGTTGCGCCCGTATCCGTCCGTGCAGATCGTTCTAAGTTGCGGCTGGATTGATACCCTCGGCGAAACGCTAACGTCGAACCTTCTCCCAACGGACTTGCGAAAGCGGGTTGTCGGAAGTACCAAGCTATTCAGCGAGGGGCTGGACGGCTATGAGGAGGGTCAACGTAGGGTCATGCGCGTTCTTCGCCACGCGCAAACGACCGGCGTTCGTCGCTGGCTTGCGCTTGATGTGACAGTGTCGGCGGTCCCAGTTGCCCGCTGGAAAAACTTCCTCGTGACACGCGCCGACGTGGCTTTGGGTTCGATAACCACCCAGCGGCAACTGCAGTCGTGGCTTCGCGAGAACGCAACAGATACGCCGTGTGACGCGGTCCGTCGCGCGGCGTAACCCGCGATTTCCTCGTCGATATAAACCGGCTTCCCTACCTTCTTTGCTGGAGGAGGGGGCTCAATACGCCGCGGCCAGCGAAGTGCACCAAGCGGACGTTCATGGGTGCGACCCTGGGAGGAACAGTCGGAAGGGGAACAGCGAGGCGCACATGCCCTCGAATAATTCGATTGAGTCACGGCGATGTACGCCGACCGTGATGCCCGTCAAAGGGCGAAACTCCCCCGGCCCAACCTCATCACGGTTGGCTAAGGGGGCGTTTTGCCCAAAATTCAAGACTCTCTTGGTAACCTAGAGAGTCTCTGCCCGCCTGGACGGCATGCACGTTGAACATGCTGCTTTGGCTTTTTGCTTTCCCCAACCAAGGCACGCTTCGTTGTCGTCGCTTCGCTTTTGCGGAAAAGAAATGTTCTAGCTCGGCTTCAAGCATCGGCGAGAGATCCCTTTCACCGACGCAGAGCCTGCATGTCGAGAACCCACTGCTAAGTGTGGAGACGAGCATGAGACCGGCGCAGTGACAACGAGTTATCGGTGACGACGGTTCGGAACCCTGCATGACATGGGCAATTGAATTCTCGAGCTAGAGTCTGAGGTTAAGGATAATGCCTGTCAGAAATCGACCGGAGAAACAGTTCAGCGGCGCTAAGCGCGGAATAGTCTGGGGCCGTTCCGTCTCTCTCCAGCAATCGCTGTAACTCTCGGACATGTTCTTTCGGAACAAGAATCCACTCGGCCTCCATCGCTGCGGCCAGCGCAGACAATGTTGAGTTCGCTTCACTGTCAGTCCCCACTAGGGCGGAACTCAGAGCAGGCATCGACATGCTCATGCGTTCGGCCAACGTCTCAAGCGCGACGCCTCGCTGGAGCATCAAAGATTCGAATTGAGTCAGAAAGGACATGACAAGTCTCCAGCGCGAGTTGAGCGCGACGATGGCTTGGGACCTTCGACATGCCGGCGGCAAGCCAGCCGCGCATGATCGCCTTTCACCTGAATGCTACTGCACAACGGCACCTTGGGCGACGAATTGTGGAAGGGGCGAGACGAGATGAATGCGCAACGTTGTTTTCTTGGGCTGTTCGGATGATTGTGTGGAACTCTGTAAGGTAGCGCTGTCTAATGAGTACTTTACGCTCTGGGCGGACTATGTGAAGTTAACCGAACCTTGTGAGTCCGTTTCCACACGAAAATCCGAATACCCTGGTTTGAACGATTTGCCGCAAGGCTCGATCGTCGACGTCCACACCCACTCGCTTTACGTCGTGAAGACCATGCGCGGGCAATTCCGGAAGGGGATGAATCTCGAGCACTGGGATTTTCTCTCTGACGCGGTCAACCGTCACCGCATCGTCAATTTCCACTACGTTTGTGGCCACGCCGGTCACCGAATGAACGAGTTGGCCGACAGTCTCGCGAAAAAAGGTTCGACGCTTTCTCAGCGCAATTCGAAGTCTCTCGTGAATCGGTCTGCGTCACGCTCAGTCATTGGCGGAGCCAATCAATTTCGAAGGTTGCGGCTCGAAAGGAGCAGACGTCAAGGAGGACCTTGGCCGCGATCTGTTAACGGCGGAAAGTTTGTGCCGCCTCGAGGAAGCATCGCAGAAAAACGTGGGATAGAGTCGGCTGTCGGTGCGGGCGTCCACCCAATGTGAGTCGCATAAGCCAAGTTGTTGTAGCCGGCTGTGCCAGCGATAAACCATACGCATCTAAAAGTTGCTTGCCGAAGAATTGCTCACATTCAGTTATCAGCCGCCGGCGGGTCTCGCGGTCGCGAAGGTCTTCGTACCCTCGAGCGCGCAGCGCAGCAACGTATCCTTCGGCACAGTCCCGCCAACTTCCCGGCTCAAGTTGCAGGGCTTCAGAAGCGAGCACGCACAGAAGCCGTAGAACGCTTTTGGATGCGCAAAACCAAGGACGTAACGTATGAGTTTCGCTCGGCAGAAAAACTGTTTCTTTCCGTAATCCATCAGGAAGATATGCTGAGGTTTCTAGTAGCCGCGAATTATGCTTCGGACATGTCAGCACGCCAGGAACGGCGTGTGTTCTGTGCCAATAAGCCTCGCCAAACTCGCGCTCATCCTGAGCCGCGCAAGCTGAACAATATCGCCTGAACGATACGCGTCGACTTCGATTTGTGAATTGCGCCCCGTACGCAGAACGTGACTGAAGTCCATCGCCATGGATTGCTGCCCGTCGTAGAACTGCGATCTCCGACGTATCGTAGGTCAAACATACGAACGCAAAGAGCGTGTGCTTTTCCAGCAGATCGGCAGCCGATGTAGCCGTGTAGTCCGATAAACGCAACAGGTTGCCTGGCACAATGAAGGACGGGTATCTTGGGGGCACAAGTCTTGAAATCTGAACCATCGTTTCCACGGAAAGACCGAGACGACGCGAAGACCGAATCAATAGACTTCCCAAAAGCTCGTCGGGATAGGGTCTCGGAAAAAGCATTGTGTGCAGACTCCCGGCTGTAGGCGACTGGGTGCTAATGCCAAAACTCGCGCGACCCGGGCTTGCACCCAATCGACCAATTGCTCGTTTAATCGAGCATATCGGCTTTATTGGCCGATTTGACGAACATGAAAGTTGACCAGACAGCTAGCCTTCCGCCCTTCTTGCTCAAGCAAAGCCGACAACTCGGCGAGCTTTTAAGCCGCCTGCGCGTCGCGCGAGGTGTCAAGCAAACTGATGCAGCCGCTCGGGCTGGATTGTCGCGCAACACCGTCTATCGGCTGGAGCACGGAGACCCGGGTCTCGCGGTAGGGCAGATTTTCCGCTACCTCGAAGCCATCGCGCCGGGAACCACGCTCGAGAGTCTTTACGAGCAAAAGGACCCTGCATTACTTGCGCAAGCTGCTCGTGAACGAAGAACCCGAGTGAGCGGCTTGAGCGCGGCCGAGCTCGACGAGCTGAACTTCTGAGAACAACATGGCCAACTGAGAAAACAAGTTCACGGTGTTTGCACGGCCAAACCTTCAGGCTGAGCCGATGATGGGCGTGAACGACTAGAACACATACCCTACCTGATGGAGGCCTCGGAGCGAATTAAGCATAGCCTGCCGGTTCCCGCTGATCTGGAAGCAATTTTCGTTGTTGTTTGCGGAGCCTAAGCAGGATCAATGTCACGCATTTCGTAGCCCGCATCTGTAGGCCTACTTTGACGCATGCTAACGTAGGGTTTGATGAAGAGCGACAGTACCTTCGATAGCTTGAATTGTAGATGTCAGATGAGCGAAGACAAGGCCATCTGAACAGTTGCCGTTGCAAAGTTTCGGGGTACTCGCGCGAGAAGGTAGAAATTAACGGCTATTCGGGTTTCGTGTGGGAGTCTGTGAAGTGATGCGATCGACAAATGGGTATAAAAGCGCGCTGCGCGGTTGCGCAGAAGCGGGGCCAACCGATGACGTTTCATCACAGCGGGAGCTTGGCCCGTGAGAATTGTTGCACCTGATCGAAAATCACAACGCCGTCACGGATGCTCAACGGCACAGACAGCGTCTGCCATGCGCGCCAGGGACTGATAAAGTGCAACCGGTGCTTGAGCGAAGGCTCACTGGAGAAACGGTTGACGATGTCGCGAAACTCGTTCTGATCATTGGAGAAAAGCGGACCCAGTACACCCACCGCCTGGTCGCGAACTATTTGGCAACGCGCCCCCGACCTGGTCGTAGCAATGTGACTCTTGAGTCTTGAATCTAAGCCACTGTGCTGATAGAACGCTCGCCATTGCTCCCGGCCGTGCAGGGCCGCGATTCGACGCCATGCGTGCAACAACACGGGTATGCGCGCGTGCTTTCCGCCGTTCATCGGCGAGGACGACACATCAAAAGTCCGCTGTAGCGCCATCCCGCCTTGAGGTTATCCGGTTATCCACAGAATTTGTGGGCAAGCCTGTGGAAAACAGAAGCGCCGATCGGCCATTGGTCTGCACTAACCCCCGTCGGAGAGCCGGTAGACCCACGTGCCGCTTCCGGCATCTCCGTGAGTATCATCGTTCCTGACGCGGCGCACACCGTTTGAGGATTTTTTGCCATCCATTACGGGCGCGCACAGCCTCACCGAGAATGTCGAGATACTCGTCGTGATCCACACGATCATCCGCCGGCAACGAGGCTTTGGCGTGAAGCGCGAGCGCCGCTTGCCGTTGTCGGGTGCCTTCAGCCAGCGAGATGATACGGCTGTACGCCTCGCACGCGTAAGCAAAAGTCTCGCGCTTCGAATAGTCGATGTTCAACAAAAATTCCTTGCGACGTTTCTCGTTTAGCCCGACGGTCGCTCGTTTGCAGTTGTGGAAGATGTGCGCCGCCTCGTGGACGACGAAATCCGCAAACGGGTCAGTTTCCTCAAAGTACATCGTAGAGACAAAACAAGTTGTCTCTTCGCTCAGCCCAACGATGCCGTTCGCCTCTTGCGATAGGCCAGGGGCACCGACACTCGCTAGATAGATGTTGGCGACGTCCCATGATGTCGACAACCACGTTTGCCGCGCGAGGACTGCGGCGACGTTGTCCGGGGTGAGAAACACGACGCTGCGAGCCAGTGTGTCCAAGATGATGCAGTGTTCATCGGCGGGAAACAGTCCATTGACCATCGGCGAAAGCTTGTCGCGGGCCCAGGCGTTCAGATTGCCTGGCACGCTCGCCTGGCTGCCCAAGCCATGCGCTCGCCGAAGCGTCTCTTCCACAAGCGCTGTTCGCAAGCAGTGCGTAGCCCGTTGCGCGACGTCGATAAAATTGTCGCCCGGCCAGCCCGCGAAGTTGCTGTCGTAGTCGCCACTATCGAGGTAGCGCTTCACTTCGTATCGGAGCCACGCCGGCGTGCCGACTTTCGGGCTCTCATGGTCACGGTCTGCGACGCTCGATGACACTTCCATATTGTGAGAGTCGGTTGATGCGGAAGGACAAAGCTCGAAGATACTGCGGAACGCGACACACTTCAATGGCTGCGCGATACGACTCCTAAGGCGTCTCAAGGTTTCGCCCCGCGTTGCCAAAAAACCTGCCGCGCATGCGCATCGGATATGACCTGAGCGACGAACAGACGTCCGCGTTCGCGTGCTTGAGCGCGCCGGTGAAAAACGCAGCGAGACGCTACATTACGAGCCGTCAAGACTCACTGTCATCGAACACAACCGCTTCAAATATGCAGGGAAGAAGGATGGCGAGTCGACCATCGTCACGGCGAGCGCTCAGCCCTCGCCGCTGCCCAAGAGCAATGCGAGCGCGAAGCTGCTCTCAAACATCTTCATCAACACCTACCTCGATCATCTGCCCTTGAATCGGCAGTAGTTGCGCATGCGCGTCGTGGTATTCATTTGCCGCGAGTCACGCCGTGCGACTGGAAGTTGGCCGCAGCAGAGTTGATTGCTGTGCTTATGCCACCGCTGCACGCGCGCCAATTGCAAGCGCCTCGCATGCGTGGCCACCTGGACGTGGAGCGCGGTGTTCTCGAGTTTTGCATCGCCGAGCAGCACCTGGATCACGTGGATAGCCCCGCGCCGTACGCGACCGACAGTGCGGTCTGGTGCTTCAGGTTGCCGGCCGCCTCGATGAGTCGCCGCACTTGATCGGGACTGAGCACGACGGGCAATATGCGGGGCACGCGCACCGGTTGCATCCTGACCATCAGCTCGGGGCGGTCGAGCGTGACTGTGAAGAAGAACTTCAGGCCGGCAATCGCGTGGTTCAGCGACACGGCCGAAGTGCCGTGGTCGACCATATAGAGCTGTTAGCGGCGCAGGTCCTCGACCGTGGCCGTGTCAGGTGAGCGCCCGAGAAACCTGGCGAACTCACGCACGATGTGCAGATAGGTGTCCTGCGTCTTGGGGGCAAGTTGGCGCATGCGCATGTCGTCGATCATGCGCTGGCGCAGTGGGCCGGCGTTTGTCGGTAAGGAGGTCATGATTCGGCTCCTGTTGAGGAACGAGGCGGATTGCCTCATTCGCCAACATAAAGCCGGGTGACCGGCCTCTCCCTGACCACCAGCGTCGGACCGTAGCCCCCTACAGCGCGAGCGGTTTAGTCCTGCGACCCATCAGAGACGTTCGGCTTGGCGCCACCTCAATGGCCGTTTCGACGATGGAACGGCCATTCATGCTGTCGCGTCTGCCGCCACTTGATCGGCCATTGCTGTCGTTGATCCATCAACGCGCACGGCCTCAAGGTCGCAATCACCTGACTTCTTCTCTTCGAATTCAAATTGACCTTCACAGATCAATCTACCTGTTGCTGCCTCCGTCTAGTTTGCCAAGACCGCTTAAAGCAGCGGCATGACCAAATGAGACCATCGGCATGGCTTGGTGATCGGCACCGCCTGGATCACGTGGGCTTTCTTTAACTGCCCAAGATACCGGGGCGATTTCGGGAGCCGTAGTCGTATGGTGTAGACATCCGAAGTTGAAATAAACCAGCGAATAGCGAGAGTCAGTGTGCCGCCCAGCTGCTACTCGTACTCCAACAGAACTCGGCGGCTTCATAGGTTCAGGGGGTATATTTAGACAGTGCCGACGTTTGAACCCTTTCGCGCGGAGTTCCCGTGTACCCAGTGATCTATCGCGTTTCAAAGCAGGATCTCTACCTCGCCGGTCACATACATCCTTATGCGGCTAACCACACATTTCAAATACCAAGAAGGCTTTTATTTCCTGCGACCGGAACCTCATAGTCGTCGCCGTGCCCCGCAAGCGCCGCCTTGTATCTGCCGCTGCCAGCGACGAGTCTGAAACCGCCGTCGGTGAGCGTGCGCACGATGACAGGCTAGATGACTCCCTTTTCGCACACCGACGCGGTCAGCTATATCCTCGGGGAGAGCGGGATCTAGCTTAAGATCGATCTCGAATTCGGCATCAAGGTCGACGTCGATGCGTGCACTACCGTCGGAATCATCGTCAATGAGCTCGTCACAAACTCGGTAGAACACGCGTTTGCCGGTCGCCCCGGCAAGAGTGCGATTTCGTTGCAACTTGTGGACGAGGCCGATTACGTGGTGAGCCTCTCTGACAAAGGTTAGGGCTCGCCGACGCGGGAACTTCGCGAGAATATCGGGTTGCGGACCGTGCGAAAGATGCTCGAAGGACTCGGCGGCAGGCTTGAACTCGTGACGGCGTTCGGGCGAGGCATGACGGCGACCCTCCGGCTGGCGGCGACACCCGATTGCCGTCGACTTGACGCTGCACAAGTCGCGACTTCCAGCTAAAGCGGCGTTCCATTTACGCAATCCGCGTCAACCGTAGCCACGAGGGTCGGGTCTCGGTATCGCTCGCGTCGAGGGCCATTCCGCTCTCCCTGTCCCACGCGTCGCGATGCACTGAAAGCAGGTCTTCAGCCAGCCTGGCGCAGTGGTCTGCAGATAGGTGGAATCCGAGCGCCTTCTCGGTGTGCGACTCAATGTGAAGTGCAACAAAAAGCGTCACGTCTCGATAGCCCGGTGCGTCGCTATAGGCCACGTATTCCGCTTCGTAGGTCTGGCTGCCAATTCCTGCATCCGCTGTCGGCGGTGCAGTGTTACGCGCGCCGATGCCCCACTGATTGATCATCGTCTGCCATCGCACGGCGCCGCCCGGAAAATAGTTGTGAACCTCTACCGCTGGCCGATGGTCCAGCCGAAGCACCGCCAAGCAATGTTCGAACAGATCGTCGTCGAGCCCGCGCAGTTCGGTCAGATCAAAGGGGAAGTCTGCTCCGTTATAGAGCCCGGCCAGGAAACGCGCGATCACCCCCGCTTGACCCGCGTCGCCCTGTGCCACATCGAGCAACGTCGCGAGCGAGTCAACGCCCGCATCCTTGTCCTGCGCGCGGATTTCGGCGGCACGCTGCGCGGGTGTCGTACCCTCGTGCGCCGTCGCGAAGAAGTCGTTGGCCGTCTCATTGAAGGCGTCGAACAGGTGGTTGGGGACCGTGAAAGTAACGGTCCTGCCTGAATCTGACGGTTTGCTCATGGCGTCATAGTTGTTGACGTGCTGGTGAACAGACTCAGCTGTCACCCTCGATCGAAGGCGTCGCCGCTTGCGCTTCCATGCGGCTTTAGTAATGGGGTGTTCGATTCCTCGACCAGGCTCCGACCACAACCGCCATTGACGCCACGTATGCCTGCAAATCGAAAGCTTTGACGACGTACGCATTAACCCGATGTTCGTACGCCTCGGCGATATCCACTGCACGTGCAGAAGTGGCCAACGCAACGACCGGAACGAAGCGGATTGAAGGCGTCGAGCGTATAACACCGAGTAGTTCCACCCGGTCAATGGCTGGAAGCTTCATATCCAGCAAGATCAGCGAAGGATGAACGGCTGGGCGCCCGGCAAACCTTCCCTCACGTCGCAGATACTGCTGCGCTTCAAGGCCGTCGGCGACCGTTTCCACCTGAGCGCGCACCCCGCATTTTTCTAACGCATCGATCGTTAGTTCGCGATCGTGTGCATTGTCTTCAACAACAAGAATGGGTCGTTTCATCGAGAGGCGTGCAGCGCAGAATGGTCCGGGTGATACCCGTCGGCTAAGGTCCGCTAGCAATCGTCGCGCCTATGTCGGCTTTTCGTCCACTGTCGAGATTTTCGGCATCTTTTGAGTAGTTAAACCGCGTTTGACAAACAACAAGCGCGAATTGCGTTCGGAAGTGGCTGAGAATGATCTGTTCAGTACGAAGTTCGAGGCCCACTTGCGTGTCGGGCCTATCTAACTTGGCGTCTGCGCCGCCTTGCTGTCGGTGTATACGGCGGCAGCACATTCACCGCCGCTGCTGGAGTCTGCGCGGAAAGATCTTGCGGCCAAAATCACAGCATGCGGCGCGTTTTCCCGCAATATTTTGTTGTCGAGCGCGAGCGTGTCATATGTCTGTTCGCACGTTCGTGCCGAAGCCTCAGCACACGCTCGCTCATTATTGAAGCGAGTCGCGACGCGCATGCGGGATCTAAGGATGCGGGCATTGCGCCCACATCGCATCGCCGATGCCGATCTACCGACGCAGTCTTGCCCGCGCGGCGCGAAATGCCAAAAAGCCATTGCCGGCAATGCCGGTCAAACCCAGGACTACCAGCGCTTCAGTTGGACCGAATACTGTTGCAAGCGCGCCCGACAGCAGCGTTCCGATCGGCCAACATCCGATCCCCACAGTCACGAGCCCAAAGACGCGACTGCGCATGGCACTGGGCACGGATTCGATCACGATGGTCGTCTGATGTATGTTATATGCGGCGCTTCCGAGCCCGCCGATAAAGAAAATCAGAAGCAGCAATACCAGAGAACACCGATACGCGCTTGCGAATCCGGCAATTGCGATCGCCAAGAAAAGCAGGATCGACCCGCTCAGCAACCAGCGCAGAGATCGCCCGCGCATGCGAGCGCTTCCTATCAAGGCTCCGGCGACAAACGACCCCGCCGGTTCTGCCGAAGAAAGCACGCCAATCATCAAGGCTGACAAATTGAAGTTCTCTCTTCCCAGAGGCGTCAGCAGAACGTTGTAGCTGTAACCGCACAAGTTCGTGATGATCGTCGCAATCAGAAGCGCCATGATCGTTCTGCTGTCGCGCGCATATCGCCATGCTTCGCTGAGGTCACGGCGAATCCGGTACAAGGAGAGCCGCTCCGTCGATGCCTGCATGCACTCGAGCCGCGAAATGAGCGCGGCGGCGCAAAGAGACGCCGCCGCCGAGAGAAAATACGACGTAGCGACGCCGAGCGCCCCGTAAATCCAGCCTCCGAGCAGAGGCCCGATACAGCGCGTCGCGTAGTTGGTCATGCTGTCGACGGCAACCGCGCGAGAGGCCAGCGACGCGCCCGCCGTCTCGCCGATCATACGCCGTCGTGCCGGCATCTCGGTGGCATAGACGACACCGCTCACCAGCGCGGCGGCGCACAGGTGCCACGTAGACAATGCCCCGAGCAAAGACAAGAGCGCGACCGTCGTGGACGAGGCGCTCGCGAGCAACAGACCGAAGAACACAATTTTCTTCCGGTTCACTGCATCGGCGACCACACCCATGAGCGCTCCGCTCAAAAGAAGCGGCAGACTTCGGCAGGCCGAGACCATCGCGACTGCCACGGCGGAATTCGTCGCGTTGAAGGTGAACAGCGCGGCGGCCAGCATTTCCAGCCACATCATGGAGGTCGACACCGCACCGGCCGTCCAGAGGGGTATGAAGCCCTTCGCGCGCATCACGCCGGTCGAATGCAGCGATGGACCTACCGTCATCTGTTCGTCTTCCATGTCTCGTGCGTTGGCGATGGAGGCGCTGGATAGCCGCGCTGTTCAGCGGTGGCGGTACGCCGTTTGCGCTACCTGGCACGTTGTATGGACGGATCGCACCCAGTATCGATATGCACCCCCCCTTCGAAGCGTTCCGCGACCTCACCGTATTCCACTATGCCCATGGGAGGCAAGCATGGCTGACAACGATCGCGCGCACAACCCCGTCGACGCTCTGAAGACCGAACGGGCCGATGGTACCTACGAGTTTCCGACAAGCGCAAGCATGGCATCCGGCGATCAGAAGAAACCCCTCGCGAACAACGACGACCGCAGTTTTCGTGAAGCGTCCCACTCGTGGGATACGAGCAGCGACGGTGCGTCATCGAGCGACCTACGCGCGAGCGCGAAAAACAGGCTCGCCGACCTGCAGGGCGCGATGAGCCGAAAATACCGGGTCGCAGCCGACACGACGGACGATTTCGTGCACGAGAATCCCTGGAAGGCCATCACGATGGCCGCACTGGCCGGCGTGGTCATGGGCATGCTCGCCTCGCGTTGAGCGTGGCGTGTCAGACAATCAACATCCCTCCATAGGAAAAGAGCATGAACACCTCCGCTACCGAAGAGCAGATCCGCGCACTTGCCTACCGGCTTTGGGAAGAAGCCGGAAGCCCGGAGGGCCGCTCCACCGATTTCTGGGTCATAGCGGAGCAGCAACTGGCGCGCGAACTGGGCATGGGCGACAACACATTGGACCAGGCGCCCGCAAACGGGGAAGGCAGCGGGGAAGGTAACGGGCCCCCTTTATAACGCCGCGGTCCAATGTGTTCCCCCGGATCGCTAGCTTCACGGGCGCATGCGCTGCTTGAATGGACTCGGCGGCAATGCCCCGCCGAGGATTGTGCAATGCGCTCGAAGGCATCGAACGGCTCGGCACCTCCATCGTCGATCTGATGGAGCTCTTGGCCTTGACAGCAGTCTTGATGCGCGCCAGGAGCTCGCGAACGAGCTGAAATACGCCGGCAGCACGGAGGATCCTGCGGCGATGAACACGTGGCTGCATCGCGCGGTCATGCAAAAGCTCGCAGAAAACGGCAGCCGCGTGCCGGACGATGTCAAGCGATGACGCGGGTCCTCGCCGCGTGCCGATCCAATTAAAGTTGTGCTCGATGCGCGACATCGCGAAAAGCGCCGCCGCGCGTCGGACGTTGTGGCGTTCGCCGTGGAAGACTCGTGTTTCGTTTCACGTGATGATATCGCCGCCCGCCGCTTGTAGGACCCGCGAAGTATTGCGCGGGCGGCAGCCTGCCATCAAGCAAGTCATCCGCAACACCTATATTTGGTACCTACACGTGCGCATGGCCGGCGAGGGCGACCAACGCACTCGCAGCCTTCCGGCATGCGCAGCGTTTAGGTAGCGACGCCGGTCTCGGGCCGAGCTGCTCGCAGGATCAACCGAGCTTGTTCTGGTGACAGTCGTAAGCGGCGCGCCTGGCACCATCACGCCGACACCGTCGGTCGAACAGGAGCAGGAGATCGTGAAGCCCGCCCCGACCGGTGGCACGACCGAAGTTCGGAACGGCAGGACGGTGGTCAAGGTCGATGGCATAGTCGATGCCGAAATGCTACGTACGGTTCTGAAGAGCGTGCGATCATGCTCGGAGATCCAACAGTTACGCGCGTGTGGATTGCGGTTGGTGTAACCGCGATGCGTAGTGTTTTTCCGGCTCTGGCTGCGAAGGTGCAAACTGCACTCGAAGAGAATCCGCTTGGCAGCGATGTGTTCATTCCCGGGACGCCGCGACGATCTTGTAAAGACCATCTGGGCAACCGATGACGGTAGGCCCGTCAACTGTGCGCTGTCGGAAAAAAGTATATGGACAAGCTAGAGGAATTGAATTTCACGGCGGGCGTGCCCCTCCCGGCAGCATACCCAGTCATGCGTCGTCCTGCCGCGCTTGGCGAAGCGCTGCCTCTAACTGGTCAATCGTGTAAGGTTTGCGAAGGCTTTGCCAAGGGAAGTCGCCCGGGGTTATGTCTTGAACTGTATCCCCGGATGCGAAGATGACTGAGATGCCCGTTTGTACCTTAGCCACGCGACGAGCCAGTTCGACACCAGAAATGTGGGGCAGATGGACATCGGTGAGTAGTACATCGAACGCAGCGTTCTCGACTGCGTCCAGAGCGGCTTGGGCGCCGGGCGCGGTGATAGGATGGTGCCCCAGCATTTGCAGCAGTTCACTCACTGCGTCGCATGTCGGCTCGTCATCGTCGACGACGAGAACCCGGAGAGCGATATGCTCGGCGACTGCGGGGTCATTCGGCGAGAAAGCGTCCGCTTCGCCCAACAGAGGCTTTCCCTCAGAGCCCAGAACCTGTCGGACTTTGTATGCGAGTTCCATACGACTGTAGGGCTTGGTGAGCAGTTCGACGCCGGGGTCCAGACGGCCGCCGTGAACAATTGCGTTCTGTGTATAACCCGAGGTAAAGAGGACGCGCAAATGCGGCTGTAGCTGCACCGCACGTCGGGCCATTTCGGGACTCTTCAACGTCCCCGGCATGACTACGTCCGTGAAGAGAAGGTCGACATGAACGCCACTGTTGAGCACTACGATGGCCTGGTCAGCGTTGTCCGCTTTAAGCACGGTGTATCCAAGATCAGTGAGCATCGCGATCACCGTCGCTTGTACCTTCTGATCATCCTCCACTACCAACACCGTCTCACTGCCGCCCATCGTCGGGGCGTTGAGCCGTGTCGCCTGCTCGCTCGCTTCCGCCGACGTTCGCGGAAGATAGATTCGTACTGTCGTGCCGTGTCCCGGTTCACTGTAGATCCGGATGTGTCCGCCACTCTGCTTGATAAAGCCGTAAGCCATGCTGAGGCCCAATCCCGTTCCCTGACCTTCAGGCTTTGTCGTGAAGAACGGGTCAAACGCCTTCTCGAGCACATCGGCCGACATCCCTGACCCGGTATCCGTCACGCCGAGCATCACGTATTGACCAGCCGGCACATCCGAGAGCGAGCGCACATAGTTGTCATCGAGCATCGCGTTTGCCAACTCCAATGTCAGTTTGCCGCCATCGGGCATGGCATCACGCGCGTTGATTGCCAGATTTAAGAGAACATTTTCGAGCTGGTGAACGTCAACGAAAGCATTCCAAAGACCGCCGGACACCACTGTCTCGACTTCGATGGTTTCTCCAAGTGCTCGACGCAGCAAGTCATCCGTGCCGCGGACCATGGCGCCGAGGTTCACCGGCTCGGGGCGAAGCGCCTGGCGCCGGCCAAACGCCAATAGTTGTGAGGCGAGCGTTGCGCCGCGTTCGACTGCCTGAATTGCGTTTCCGACGCGCTCCATTGACCACTGATCCCGGGCGCAGCGGGTTTGCAAGAGTTCGAGGTTGCCGCGCAAAACCTGCAGTACGTTGTTGAAGTCGTGGGCCACGCCTCCCGTAAGTCTGCCAATTGCCTCCATCTTTTGCGCACGGAAAAGCGCGGCTTTTGTTTCCTCGAGAAGCTTGTCGGCTTCGCGCTTTTCAGTGACGTCTCGAGTAATCTTCGCAAATCCCAGCAGGATGCCGGAGTCGTCGCGGATGGCATCAACGATGACGTGGGCAACGAATCGAGTTCCGTCTCGTCGTACGCGCCATCCTTCTGATTCGAAACGTCCCTCGCGGGTTGCGGTCTCAAGTGCGCGCTGAGGCAAGCCGGAAGTAGCGTCCTCCGGCGTGTAGAATCGGGAAAAATGCGAGCCGATCACCTCCTGTGCGGTGTAACCTTTGATGCGCCTTGCGCCGTTATTCCAGTTGGTCACAAGTCCGCCGGGTGACAGCATGTAAATCGCATAATCAGAGACGCCGTCAACGAGCAATCGGAATCGTCGCTCGCTTTCGATTACCGCTTCGTGGGTTTTTCGCTTATCACTCTCATCGCGTACCAGCTACTGCGTTGCCCGATATTCAGAGGCGGGACTATCAAACTTCTCCGTGCGAGACATGGTCGTTCAATATTTGTAGACGGAACGACGTGTATTCTACGTTTTGCAGGAAATGTGGGCACGGCGATTTCCATCTTCGTGCCGCAGCCCATCTCTAAGCGACCGGCTTCCCGGAATCGACCGGCGACCCTGACTCCGGAAGCAAACTCCGGCAGAAGCGTCCTCGCCTGCATAAGCCGTTCGGCACAAACGCCGGTAGTCGGACGCTAGCATCGTCGAAGCCGTCCGCTTCGGGTATGCCCGCAACCCAAACCGCCCGGCGGACGTCGCGATCCGATTGCCGGATACTAACGAGAAGCACCTTTCGATAATGCCCGACATAATAACGCTAGCGGCGAACTTGCCTGACATAGATGAACTCGTTGACATGCACTGAATCTTGATCCCCGAATCAAGGCGCGACCGGTCTTTTTGCCACAACAACCACGCGATCCAGAGTGACCTGATGACTCGATTCGAGAACGTTGCGAACAATCGGGCGCGCCGCAAAATTCATGCAGGCCAGATTTCCATGCGCACGAAGCTGCCTTCCCTCCATCTCAACGGCTGCATTGTGCCAGTGACGGCGGATGGCGCAATCACCATGATGACATTTATTGCATATTTGGTTCAAATCGGTTGACGAATCTGTGATGGTTAAAGTGCTTGGCTGTAGTAATCTCGAATCGACGGTTGCTCGCAGTAGGTGATTTGCTGTCGGCCTCATGTATGAAATCAATGCGGTCTTAAAGTCAGAGTCGGCTCTCGCTCGATCGCCGTCCGGCCTTTTACAAGCACAGAAAAAGATTTTATGTCTTTACCTATAATAGATGGCCCTCCTGTGGCGTGTATGTCCTACGGCAGGATTGTCGTTGAGTGTATTCAGATGATACGGAATTTCGAGGAATGGTTGTCAGATGCCGCAACGTACGCGCAGGCTAAATCTTTTGACGTTGATGTCCTTCTAAATAGCCGTCTTGCGCCAGACATGGGCAATCTCATTTATCAAGTCCGAAGCGCCTGCGACTACGTGAAAGGTGCAGCAGGGTGGCTTACAGGTCGAGAGCCGCCTCATCACACCGATGACGAGCGAACACTTCAAGAACTCAGAGCGCGAATCGACAAGACCGTCAAATTTGCGGAGAGCGTAGACCCGGAGCAATACGCAGGAGCAAGCCAGCGACGCATTGCCCACTCAATGGCGCCTGATGGCACGGTCAGCGAAGAAGAGTACCTAATCAGCATCGCACTACCCAATGTCTTCTTTCACGTGACGACTGGCTATGCAATCCTTCGCCACAACGGGGTAGAACTTGGAAAGAGAAGGTATTTAGGATTAACGCACGGTGAGCATTGATTTCGCTGCTTTTCGGTCAGACGTTAATCGAGTGTATTACGAGGCAGGGTAAATTTTGTGTCTGACGGCTACGCCGAAGGCAACACGACACGGCTTCTTGCAAGGCGCCTGCATGGAATTCACGCAGCGCCCATGAAAACTTCGATTGCGTGACGCCCAGACTGCTCGACGTGTCGCTTACAAGCAGCGGCGGCTTGAATGGCATCGTTACGCATGACAGCATCAACGATTGCAGAAATTTCGCCGCAAATTTCGGCAAAGCGTCCTTCTTTCATAATTGCTTTCACCCGCAGCATTGTTAAGCGTGTATGTATTCGTGGAAGCAACTCTGAAAGAGCAGGATTATCCGCGCCTTCTAGTAGCACGTCGTAAAACTTAGACTTTTTCTCAGATACATCAATACCTTATCGGTCGAACTCAAATCGCGAATTGTAAGCAGCGTCTTTTGCGCTTTTAAAAGTCCGACCCGCATGTCATTAGACGCCCACTCCGTGAACCGCTGTCCAGCCAATTCTTCAAGCACAGCGCGCACTTGATAAAGCCCCCGCGCGTCACTCAAGTTTAGGATGGCGACGACTGGACCCTTGTGCGGAATGATCTGTACAAGCCCTTCGGCTACCAGCTGACTCAGCGCTTCACGAATCAGCGTTCGACTTACTCCAAGCATCTCACACAACTCGCGCTCAACCAACCGGTCACCAGGTTTTAACGTTAAACCATTGATGCATGATCGCAATCCGTTGATAACTTGTTGTCGCAAAGTGGCTGCGGGCCTTATCACTTGCCTATCAACATTCATTTTTTTGGCTATGATTGGTGGTTCTGTAAAAGACATTGTAGCATTTCGCTTTCTTTGATACGGCAACGATTAAACTTACGAGTTTCGATTGTGCAAATCCCTAAAGTTCCACTTACATCGGCCGATAGGTAGCGTGTTGAGCATATCAATGTAAGTTGCTGAAAAGTTTACAAAATGTAAAGTTATGGCCTATGCTGGCGGGCAGTTTTCTACGGGAAGCAACAATTAATGGGGGTAATGTGATCGAAGAGAACGAGTTCGCTGTTCAATTGCCTTTTGGTACGGAAAGCTTCGCCGATAATCCCGAGCCGCGCTGTCCTTGTCTGCTCTTGCTCGACACATCGGCGTCGATGCGCGGCGCTCCGATCGCCGAACTGAATTCGGGTATCGCAAGCTTTAAGGATGAGTTGGCGGCGGATAGTTTGGCAATGAAGCGAGTTGAGGTTGCGGTTGTAACGTTTGGACCGGTTGAGGTCAAAAATGAATTTCAAACCGCGCCGCATTTCCAGCCACCGCGGCTGGAAGCCGCTGGCGTGACCCCGATGGGCGAAGCCATCGAACGAGGGCTCGAACTTTTGCAGCAGCGAAAATCCGAGTACCGCAATAACGGCATCGCGTTCTATCGTCCGTGGGTCTTCATGATCACAGACGGGGCACCCACTGATGCATGGCAACAGGCAGCAGAACTTATCCGTGAAGGCGAAGCGAATAAGTCATTCGCGTTTTTCACCGTCGCGGTCGACGGGGCTAATCTCGACATCCTCCGCCAAATTTCGGTACGCGATCCGGTCCGGCTCCAGGGATTGAGATTCCGCGAACTTTTCCAATGGCTGTCTAATTCAATGAAATCGGTGTCGCAATCGACGCCGGGTACTGCGGTGGCTCTCCCGGCACCTTCTGGCTGGACCGTAGTGTGACCTGGAAAACCGTTAGCGCCAGCGTGGTAGGCACGTCCCACACTCAACAGGGTGGGGAGTGCCAAGACACCTGTCTCGTGCAGTCGTTGATAGACCGCAACCAGCAACAGCGTCTGGTTTGTCTGTTGTCTGACGGCGCAGGCAGTGCCCGATTTGCGGCGAAGGGTGCCGATTTGGCATGCTCGACAGCCCTGACGGCAATCGAGCACACGTTCAAGACGACAAACCACATTGACGGTAGCGCTGTGGAAGGTTGGATTTGCGCGGTCAGAGCGGCAGTGACGGCGGCCGCGAACGAGTCCGATGCCACCAGTCGCGATTACGCATGCACACTTTTGGGTGCGGTGCTTGGGCCTGAGTCTTCGGTATTTTTCCAGATTGGAGATGGAGCTATCGTCGTGGCAAGCGAGGATGTTCAGGGCGTTGTGTTTTGGCCAGAGGCTGGTCGTTACGCAAATATGACAAATTTTGTCACCGACGATGATTCACTCATGCATCTTCAGATCGCTGTAACATCGAGCCCCGCTGCAGAGCTGGCGCTTTTTAGTGATGGGCTGCAGCGGCTTGCGCTGACTTACGAATCCCAGACACCATACTCACCTTTCTTCGACCCAATGTTTTTCGTGTTGCGGAGGAAGAGCCTGAGCGAGTGCGAGGCGCTAACGGTTCAATTGGCGCAGTTTCTCGACAGCAAACAAGTCAACGAACGGACCGACGACGATAAAACGCTCGTCTTGGCAACCCGCAGAGTAGTTTAGATGGATTTCTTCGATAGTCAGGGCAAAAAAATCGTTTTGGGTAAGGAGTTAGGTCAAGGCGGTGAGGGTGCCGTATTCGACGTGCAGGGGCGCGGCTCGAACCTGGTGGCAAAGATTTATCACGGGAACGTCTCGCAGGATCGTCAGGCCAAGCTGCGCGCAATGACCGCGCGGAAAACCGAGGCGTTGGGCAACATTGCTGCGTGGCCTATTGATACTGTTCATACATCGGTCAATGGATCAGTTCACGGCTTTTTGATGGCAAAGGCAGTTGATGCGCAACCGCTTCATCATCTCTACGGACCTGGCCATCGAAAACAGCAGTTTCCCAAGGCTGATTGGTCTTTTCTGTTAAGCGCGGCACGCAATGTTGCATCGGCTTTTACTGTTGTACATGCATCCGGCAGCGTCATCGGTGACGTCAATCCGAACCTCGTTTTCGTGAGTCGGGATAGCACGGTTCGATTGATCGACTGTGACTCGTTCCAATTTGTCGACAGTGGCCGCACTTTCGCGTGCGAGGTCGGCGTGCCGACGTTCACACCACCCGAGCTCCAAGGGCTGCTGAGTTTTCGAAACGTCAACCGAACCTCGAATCACGACAACTTCGGCCTCGCGTTGCTTGTCTTCCATCTGCTCCTGATGGGACGCCATCCGTTCGCCGGCGTCTATCGCGGGGCAGGCGACATGTCGCTAGAACAAGCTATCAAGGAGTTTCGGTACGCTTTTGCGTCTCCAGGAGGAGGCACAGCGATGTACCCTCCGCCTAATACGGTCGGCACTGACATTCTTCCGAACGACACGGCAGCAATGTTCGAGAAGGCCTTTGGCAGAAGTGGCGAGAAGCACGATGCACGACCGAGCGCCGGCGAGTGGATGTCGACTCTTGATCGCGCTCGCGCGCAGATTCAGACTTGTACCTTTGATACCTCGCACAAATACTACCGCGGCCGGAGCGCATGCCCATGGTGCGAACTCGAGCGGTCTGCAGGAGTGGCCTTTTTCTTCAGTCTGGGCGCAGCCGGGTTTCAGGCCGCCGCTCGAGGCTCGGGGTTTGACGTTGCCCGCGTCTGGTCGGACATCATGGCCGTTCGCTCGCCGGGGATCGCGGCAAAACCTGATGTTAAAAGGCCGCAAAGCCTGAAAGCTACGCCATTGCCGGCCGATGCGAGGAATGCGCGGTTCTTGAAACGCACACGTCGCGTACTTGCCGTCGTTGGGGTTGTATTCGGACTGGTCAAGTTTCCTGCATTCTGGTTCTTCATTTTGATTGCTGGCGCGCTGCTGTTCTACGCTGGAGGCGCGCCTTCGCCAGAACAAACTCGACGCAAGACGCTTCTGGAGACAGCCAATCGGGTTTTGGCTGCTGCTTGGTCGCAATGGAACATGGTCGCCACCGACAAAGCGTTCCATGACAAGCTGGAAGAGTTTAAGCGAGCACGGCAGGAGTACGACGATTTGTCGAATCGGTTCTCGAACGATAAGAGCAAACTGCAAGCGAACATCCGTGAGCTGCAGATGCGCAACTTCCTTGAGAAGTTCTTTCTATCCGACCACGACATCCCGGGCATCGGACCGACACGCAAGACGACCTTGGCTTCGTTCGGCGTGGAGACTGCCGCCGACGTGGAATGGAACAAGATCCACTCTATCAAAGGATTTGGGGAGCGCCTGACCAAGGAATTGGTGCAATGGCGTCGTAGTCTTGAGAAACGCTTCGTGTTCGACCCCAGCAAAGGTGTCGATCCTGCCGACATGGCCGTGCTGCAGCAACGGTACGCCCTGATTCGCAAGCAACTCGAAGCTTTACTCGTTTCCGGCCCGGCGCAACTCAGGCGCGTCGTGGCAGAAACCGAACGACAACGCGTTCTGCTGCAAGATATGTTGGTGAATGCAGAAACTCAAGTCGCTCAAGCCGAATTGGACTTCGCGGTATCTAAGTGAGCCGTAGAGAGGCGCAAGGACGGTTAGTGCTTGACAGCGATGGAATCGTGCGCATCTTT
The DNA here is from genome assembly GCA_001544595.2 of Caballeronia peredens. Lineage (GTDB taxonomy): Bacteria > Pseudomonadota > Gammaproteobacteria > Burkholderiales > Burkholderiaceae > Caballeronia > Caballeronia peredens. The sequence continues at coordinate 202,358 of FCOH02000010.1, forward strand.
GTTGGTTAGCTTAGCACCGCATTTCACAACAGATTGGCCGCGTTGCCAGGCTTTGAGTGTTGTCTTGCCAGATGTATCAACCGGCGTGATCCTCGAATAGTCGGAGAGAACGGCATACTCACCGCTCGCCGCTATCGAACCTAACCAATAGTTTTGGCAACGGGCAGGTGCAGGAGAGGTAACCACGTTAGGGCGTATAAGCCCGCTCATGTCTGGTGTCGGTGCACCTGCTCGAGAGCTGGGATCAGGCGCCGACATCGTTGAATTCGTATGGTTGGCAAGCGTTGCAGTCCGATCGGTCGCCGCTGTGGGAGGCATGGGCATTGATGAACCGCGATTCGAGGAAGTTGCCTGTGCACGCATTTCCTGCTCATCTTCTGCCAGCCAGTCACGACGACACAGTGCCTGCAGAAACTGGTTGCGGCAGTTGTTCTGATTGACGCGATGCTCGGCGCTTCGCACGACGCTCGCCTCTTCGGCCGTGAGATCTTGATGCCGGCAAAGCGCAACGTATTGCCCCGTGCGGCAGACCTGAAGGTTTTCGCGATGTTCGGCCATACTCACCTGTTGTTGCTGCTCCGGCGTCAACTTTGCATGATTGCAGAGCGCGACGTATCGTCCCTGGATGCATGTGTCGAAGTTTGCACGACGTTCCGCTGAGTCGACCGAAGCTCCTTGGTCGGAGGTTAGCCATTCATGCCGACAAAGGGCCGGATAGTGGCCGTCAAGACATTGCGTCAGATTGTGAGCGTACTCTGCTTTTTTGGCCGCCAGCGCCTGGTCGGGGGTCAGAAGGTCGTGACGACAAAGGGCCGGGTACTGCCCAGACAGGCAATTGCTCAAATTGTCGACTGTCTGTGCCGACGCATGCGGACAATGGATACCCAAGACTATGAGAAGAAGAGAAACTGCAACTCTGCCTAACATCATGAGGTGGTCCCAACACTGCTTGCCACTGCGTTCGACGGACTTGAAGAGGTGTTGTCTCGAGAAGCGGGCTCAATGACATAGGATGAGCCGTTAAAGCGCGCCACAGCGGTGACGCTGACAGGGACGACAGTTCCACTGGCGTTTCGCTTTCTACCAGAGACCGTCAGCTGAAGCGGATAATAGGCACTCTTGTTGTCCCTGAGAAACTGAACAGAAACCGAATAGTTTTCGCATTCGGATTTCTGCGCATCACATTGGGATGTTCCCGAGTTGTCTCCGCCGGTCTCCACAGAGGCAAGCTTGCGGAAACTCTTTGCGTCGACGCTGAAGATCTCGATCGAGCTCGTGTGCTCGCCCATACCTGAATAACTTAAGGGGAAGATGAGGCCCGGATGTCTCCGGCCTAGTTCGACTAAGGCGACCTCCGAGAAATCGTACGTGCCCCAAGCGCCAAGCGTACCCAAGTCGACCAATTGAGAATCGAGTTGCTCTTCGCCTTGAGATGTTTGCACGGTCACGACTGCAGACACGATTGGTGCGCACGCGTGGCACTCGTAACCTTGCGCCCGTACAGGAGTTGATTTGAGTAGATATACGGTGCGCTCTTCGTTAGGAAGCTTGAGACGAGCTTCAACCTTCACCGCATAAAGTCCATTGTCACTGTCGGACGGACCGACACCGTCGAGGCCATGAAAAGAGGCTCGGTCGCGCGTGCCTGTGCCACTAGAAGGATCAAAGGTACGGAACGCTGCCAGTGATGACAGCACGGAATAAGGCTGCTGCAGGGGGGGGCCGGATTGTAAAACAGAGATGGGCGCGGAGGCAGACTGACCTACGCCGCCTCCTCCTGTTTCTGAGCCACTCTTCTCAACGAGCGACAACCCTTCGGAGGCAGCCCCGACCGGTACCGGGTGAGGCGGCTGCGCGTCCGCCGCCAGCGAAGTGGAGGCTATTTGCCGCGTGGAATGTGTTGTCGCCTTATTTTTAGGCAAAGCTTGATAAATGAGCGCCAAAATCGCAGCCATTCCGAGTGCGCCCACGACTTTACGCAGCACGCTGCGTGTTGGCGTAGAACCTTTCTTGGCTGCCGGCGAAGCTTGGCCCGAAGACGACGCTGAAGCTGGATTCACGCGTGGAGCGCTATTCCCGGAAAACATCGCGCTTACCGCCACAGCGATTGGCGTTGGACACTGATGAGATTCCAGCATGCTCCGTATCTGGTCTGCCGTGTATCCCTGAACCTTCAGGTCGATCGCCCACGCGGTCATACCTTCTACGAATACCTTCTCAGGATCCTGGAAGGAGTTTGTGCGAAGGGTGCTGCCGTGCCCTTGAGCGTGGCGCTTCACGTCGTACGCGCCTCGTTTTGCGTCATCCGTGAGAGTTGAATAGGCTTCAGCCAGAAGCGAGAACCGCTTCACCGTGTCCGGCAAGGCGTTGCCATCGTGGCTCGGATGAAGCTTTGACGCTGCATATCGATACGCAGCCGCTATTTCGGTCGTGGACGCATCCTCACGCACGCCGAGGGCATTGTAAAAGTCTTCAGCCATCTTGGATTCTGTGTCGCTTAGGAAGCGTGAAAGGCATCGGAAGCCGTAAATCGGAAAATGCTGTCTAATGATGGCTCGTGTTGGCCCTTCTCATTCCGTGAAACGAAACGTCTCACGGACTGGGACGCCCTGCTTATTTGACTGCAGAACCTACGGCGCAGGCGAAGCTCGGTCTGTCGCAGGTCCCGAACGGCCATCGACAATCGAACATGATCCAAACGTGTTCTAACGGACGATAAGAGACTTTCTTTAGCGCAAACTTCCCAACTATCTAATTTTGGCTTCTATCAACGAATTGTCCTCGGATGGCGCCGGACGAGGAGTCATCTGGACCCAGCAAAGGATATTCGCCGGACAACGCAGCCAGCGAAGGCGTCTTCAGGCGACCCAAGACGGAAATGTTCTATTATCGTGATTGGCGAGCTACGACCGTTGATCAGTTTACCAAGGTCCTCAACTCCTACACCCGGTGGTACAACGCAACGCGGATCAAGGTCTTGCTCAGCTTCCTTAGTCCGGTCGAATACCGGCAAATCGTCGGACTCGCGGCATAAATCAATCCAAGAATTTAGCCGCACCCCCGCGGAGGTAGTTGGAGTCACTTCGCGTTGGCGCGCATGCTTGCTTCGCGCGACCGCAACGTCGCCAACTCTCTCGTGAGTCGCGCACTGACTTCTCTGCTGTAAGAAAACTTTTCAGAGAGTTGCTGCAACAACAGTGCATCGAGTTTTTCTGCAGGTGCGAATGCACCGCTTGTGGGCCGCTGCCTCCTTAGCAAGTCCCCGATTTTTGCGCGCAAACTCACGACGTCTTCTAGTCGTCCGCTTTTCGCGCGCTGGAATAGCCGTGAGATGTCTTTAGCGACGGGCTTTTCCCGTGGCACCGAACCCCTTTTCGGCTTGTCCACAAGATTCAACAGCTCAGGTGATGGTTCTTCGCCTCGGAAGCAAGCTCGATAGGCTTCGATAACCTCTGGCTTATTCAAGTGCGCGACATGTCGCAGTCCCGTTCTATGGCGCAACGTCGCGGGCTCGCGTGCCTCCAGAAACAACGAACTCCGACGGTGTGACATGCCGAACAGGGTACAAAATTGGGATGTCGCGAGCGAGGGCTGCAACCAGAGCTTAGCGGCAAAGATTTTTTGGATGTGGTCACGTGCGGTCGTTGCCATGGGAACATGTTTCCTGATGATTGGAAGCATGTGTAGTTAGCCTTTTTAAACGCGTGATTGAGTTCGTTGGCAGCATTCCACGTCTGGACGCACTTCTGAGTGCTTTTGATGCCAGCACCATTGCGAAGTTCACTACATGTTTTAGGTGGCGTTGTTGCCCGATCGGCATGCGCTGCAATCACTCGCTTGGATGCACTCGTCCTATTTCGTTCTCCGCTCCGGAAACGTCATAAGGTGAAACGTGCTGCGACAGTCAGGCATGCCGCAGACGAGGCTCGTGGATTCTCAGTAGATTGGTGTGCCTCCGCACATAACCATCGTTGTGGCCCTATGAAACTGCGGTTTGCGACCGGAGCATGAAGAGGCTCTCACGCACTCATTCCGGACTCTCCAAACCAGATCCTTTTTTTCTCTCAAGCCTGAATAGGAGTGCGAAGGCAAATATCATATCTTTACTCTTCGCTATTTAACGTTCGGGATGGAAATTGTCGAGCATTGCGCAGACTCAGTAGGATGCCTGTTGCTTCGTCTAAACATGAATTTAATTTCCCTTTAAACTTGAGAAAAAGCTATGCGAAGAGATAAGCTGAAGAAAGTGATTGAGTTTGTAGGCGTGGCTTTTCTCGGGTTGGCACTTGCGTCAAGTGCAATCGGAGCAACGATCGAGTGGCAGCTGGACAATCGCTTCAGAGCGTTTGACTTCGAATCGTCCCAGGAGTCGACAGCCCAACAATCCGCCGAGCGTTATGAGAAACTGTCGTATCGAGATGGCGATACACCTTCCGGTTGGATAGACCGAATCGAGGCATCTGGTGGGTCACCGTATGTGAGCTCCACTGGGCCCTGAATTGAAGACGTCAATAACATCAACCCTCGCTATGCCGATAACTACGTGAATTTGCCAAGTCAGATCTCAATAAGCGCAAAATTGTCCGGCCTTAAAGCAAACGCGTCGCATGATGTATGTGAATGGAGCATTGATGGGCTTGTTGTTCACACGGGACAATGTGGAGAAGGCATAAATCACGTAATTTTGCAAAAAAAGTTCGGGCTACTCGTGGTGCGCGCGTCTGGAAGTAAGATAGCCGAGGAACTCGTTAGGCCGACGAGTTTCATAATCGTTGGGCTAGGGGATTCTTACGGTGCGGGAGAGGGTTCACCAGACGCACCAACGATTTGGAAAGCTGAAATACCTTTCGATGAGTGGCCACTTGGTGATTCGAAGCATATCAATCAATTTGTTGAAAGTCCTGCAAAGTGGCAATCTACCCGTTGCAATCGGTCGTTTTATTCCTACCAAAATCTGGTCGCGTTAAGAGTCGCAGCGCGCCATCCCCATGAATCCACAGTTTTAGTGCAGTTCTCTTGCGCCGGAGCAGAGATCATAGACGGCTTACTTGCGCCGCAGAGCTTGCCATCGGGCCACCCCGCGAGAAATTGCAAACCGGTATTCCAGCGCTCCTCAGTCGACGAATTAGATCCGGAGTGTGACGTGCCGATCTCTCAGTTGAACGCAACTGTCAAGGCATTGTGTGCCGGAAGTCCCAGCCCGATCGAAAGCGGTTTTAAGCGAAGCCTTATTGGGCGATTTACGGGCACTAGATACGCGACTCATGAGCCGCCTTGGATTAAGGATCTCGTCGAGTGTCCTGCTGCTCAATTTCGCCGCCCTGACCTAGTCTTACTTTCGATTGGCGGTAATGATCTGGGATTTAGCGGCGTGATTGCGTGGGGTTTGCTGCCGTCCGGTCGTAGATTGGGGATTCCTCCACAGGTGGTTTGGAGCAACTTCATTACAGGCGTCGCTAGAAAAGGAGGCGGGGTAGTTTGTCCATACGCTGGAGCCTCCGATGACTGTAGCTCTCTAAAAAAACTCACTGCGATTCAGCGAATCGCAGAATTGCGGACACGACTTTTCGCGCTGGATATGGCGTTGACGAAGTTGTTGCAGGTCGAGCCTGAGAAGATCGTGGCAAACGAATACCCAAACTCGCTCCACGACATGGGTGGGAAGTTGTGTGGCAATCCGCCTCACAAAAATTATAATAACGCGTGGTATGCGGCCCGAACTCTCATTCCACGAGCATTGGTTCCTGTTGAATGGGAAATTAACCTTACCGAGGATGAGGCAAAGACTGTGAACCGCGCAGTTCTACCTGCTTTGAACAAAGCGATTGAAGATAGTGCGGCGGAGCTTCGCTGGACAGCCGCCTCAATGGACGGAGTTATGAACCGAAAAGGGTGGTGTACAGGCGATGCGCAAACATTGCTATCGCCAAAGGATGCCCATTCATGGCACCCTTACGCCAACAACACGAGGGCAATTCGTACCGGGAACGATTCGTTTCTGACGCAGTGGCCAGGTGATACGGGGCGTCAAGATGGCATCGATGGCACGTTCCATCCGAATGGACAAGGCTATGCGGGTATGGCGGATGCAGTCTTGAAGGTATTGCACTGATCTAAAGGCAGTCTCCGTCAAAAAGTGGGGCACAGGCGGACGGCTTGCGCCGATAAACATGGTTTGTGCATTCGGGAGCTCTTTGAGACAGATCCGTCGTGATCTCAGGCGTCTAATGCGTTTGTCTGAATCATCCTAAGATGACGAATGCCTCGGCTATGAGGCGCAGCCGTTCGTCGTCGAGATACAGTGACTTGCGATGTTCGAAGTGATCTCTCGCGCGTTCCATGACCGCAACAGTGTGCGCAGGCGGCGCTAACGCTCTTGTAAGCGCGTCGGCGAGTGCTTTCGCCCATTGCATGTAGATTTCGATTTCCTGTTCGAGACTGTTCGCCCATTCACCGCCGCGGAGACACTTGCGTGTCGCGTCGAGGGCAAGTCGGAGGTCACCACATTGTTTCCACGAGCGATGTAACAGAAGCACGAACAAAGAACACAGTACATCGTCGACAGGGAAAAGTGCGCCCAAGACAACATCAGCGTGGCCGTGCAATACAACAGACCAGCCTCCGGCCTCGCCAAAAGCGTTAGTCCCTGCCTGCGCGCTGGCGCAGGCAACGGTGATTAGCGCTTCAATTCGCCCGCTTTCAGGCCGAGTTGCGATGGCTCTCGCAAGCTCATATGCAGAAGTCGAAGCATCCTCAAGCCCTGTGACGGCTGTCCGCGCAGTCCCGTGGCACGACAGTTGGACCAATGTCGGTGTGCGTTGAAGCAATGCTTCTTTGCCGAGAAGTAATTCACTTGAGTTGCGCCACTGTTCTCTGGTGACAAGCAAGTCTGCGTAGACGCCCGGAATCGCTCCCATCGCAGTATCCCGATGGACATTGTCGAGCTGCGCACCAGTGTGACGCGGTGAATGAGCCAACACTCCGAGCAATCGGTCGGGGTTCGGAGGACGAATTACGTGCGTCTCTTCCAGACGCTCGGCGGCTTGTGTCGCCAACTGAATGCCGTGAAAGACCCGTATCGGTGCGCGGTCATTCAGGATCTGCCAAGGAAGATGTCCGAGTTCGTGATGCGTCGCGAAGAAAATGTTTTCTACAGAGGGGGTAACGTAAGGCTGAATCGTCGCCCAGCCTGCTTCCACGGCCTTGCGAAGAAACTCGCCGTCGGCAATCACAGGGTGCGAGTCGACATGTGCTCCATTTAGCGACGGCGTCCCCGTCAGAAAGCCGGCACTTAGCCCGCTTAATGTCACGTCTGACCATGCCCGCGTTGCTCTTCCGTGCAATGCCACATCCAGCACGAGTGGTGGCAGAGTTACCACTTGGACTTCGGGAGCGACCGACTGAACGATGAGCGCGCCGGCTGCTGGACGCAGGATTGTGCGACCATCTCCACCAGATGCTTCAGTCATCAGAAATCGAAAAATAACTACAAATGCGCGATGGTGGTCGGTGCTAGGCGAGGCTGTTGCCCTCATTAAACGGTCAATGTTAATTCCGTCCGTTTGCTCATCTCCCGCACGGGTAGCCCTCAAGGCGGTACGCAACTCTGAAATGGTGCGTTCTCGACGTGCACGCAAATCGAATATATGGATCTCTGCTTCACGTAGCGTAGAGCTTGGCGTACTGAGGTCCTGAGCTCGGGCTTCGAGCGATTGAAGCTCTCCACCGATTTGTCGAATTGCTCGCCGGAGCACTCGTACCGAGCTTGCCACACCCGCTCCATTCTCTGAAGGCAAGTTTGAACTTTCTCGAAGAGCTGCCGCGAAGCGTCCGAATTGATTCGACAGCAATGCCGGTACAAGTCTGACTTTGTTTTGGCACAACCATCCCAACGCGAGTCCGAGGACGGTGGCCATCTGTCCGGCTCCAGCGGGCTTCTCATCAAGTGGGTCATTGACGATATCGAGCCAATCGAGTGACCAGTCGCATAGCATCATGGCGCGCTCGGCGCATTCGCTAACACCGATTGCAGAAGCATCACTAAGCTCAATCAATGCCTGCATTAGCGAGGTTGCGACTTCCGGCAACTGAGCGTCTGCGTTACCTTGAAGTGACTGCAAGAGTTCGAAACATCTTGGCCACATGGTCACAACGTAAGCCACGCCGGAGGCGGCCAAAGCGTTGGAGATGAGATTGAGCCGCACTACGATTCGATGCGACAATGAGCGATCAGATTCGGGAAGCTGGTCTGCGATTCTAAGGGCGTGGCTGAGATGTTCGCGTGCTTCAGTATGTTTTCGAGCAAGCATCGCAGTAACGCCCTGATTCACAAGGACGTCGACATATTCAAAAGGGAATTCTGCTTCCTGCCCAAACTCCCCAAGGACAGCAGCGGCACGGTCAAGTTCGTTTGCTGCTGCATTGAGCTGCTTCAAGTGCAGGAAATTTCTGGCCCGATTCAGACGCAGCAAGAATCGCATTTCTCTAACTTCGGCTAGTTGCGGAAGCGGTGCAATCCGAGCATCGACGAGGCAGAACGCGTGTTCAGCGTCATCGAATCTCCCCTGTGCGTTGAGCGTCATCGCATAGTTAATGCGCGCGCTAATGCCACCTAATTCCGCACCAAGTCCTGACAGTTGGTCATAGAAGGCATTGGATTGTTGGTGGCAGTACTGGGCTTCGTCGTAGCGACCCATCGCGTCAAGATTCTCGCCACGATTTAGGGATATTAATGCCTGCTGTTCCAGCTTAGGCGGCCCGTCGGGAAGTTGATCTGCCAGTGCCTGCAACGACTTGAACTGGTCTTCGGCATCCTTTAGTTGGCCAAGTCTCCGCAAAATGAGTGCACGGTTCTGGCGGATGCCAACTAGCTTGTAGGTCCTTTCTGGGCCTTCAGGCAACTGCTCGTAGTACCTTTCAGTCTGTTGCGCAAGTTGCTCCGCTTCATCAAGGCGGCCTTGATCAAGAGCGCTATTCGTCCGCCCTAGGCTTATGCTTGCCAAATCGGATTGTGCGGCATCTCTTTCTCCTGAAGGCAATGCATTTAGCAGATACAACGCTTGCTCATACAGTGTATCCGCCTCTAGTGAACGGCCGGCTTGCTGGTAGGACTTGGCTCGATTGATTCTGACGGTCACTGCGTTTCGACGCGAATCCGCCGAGTACGGTGCAAAGTGATCAAAAATATCTTGTGCTTCCTGCGCAAACGCGTCTGATCGGTCTGTGTCCCCTGAAGAGGAGAGCGTCACGGCGTAGTTCATCAGCACAAAAGCGCGGCATTCCTGGGTCACGTACTCGTCGGGAAGTCGGCTGATGAGTAAGAGAGCGTCGTTGAAACATTCTTCGGCTTCGGCGCTACGCGACATTGAATCGAGAAGAATGCCTCTATTTATGAGGACACTGATTTGTTCAACGATATGATCTCTTGACTCCGGAAACCGCTGCAGCGACTTCAACAACTCGGTATATGTCGCGTCAACAAGCTGTAGATTGCCCTCACTCGAAGCCTGCTGCGCTCGGTGATAAAGGTTTTGTCGCGCTAGAAATTCGGAAGTGTCATCTGAAAGTTGCGGCTCTTGGGCCAAAGGCTCGGGTGTTCGCAGCACCTCGTCCAACGCAGCGAGGCCCGTTTGTCTAGCGACCGCCGATTTCCTAAGCGCCGACAATGCCGTCAAGAGTCCAACCGTGGCAAACATATGCTCCGAAGAAGCGCCGAGGTCGAGTGCTCGTTCGCTTCCTGCGGAAAAACCAATCTCGGCAACCTTCCATTGCGCATGCTTGAGCGCTTCCATGCTCTGTATCAGAAGGGCCTGGAGCTCAGTCACCTCGGAATCGGCATTTTCGAGTTCAGGATCGTTGCTTGCGCTCACTTCTGCCACCATGCTGTCAATCATGCTGCCGAGCGCTTGGACAGCCTGAACAGATTCTTCAATCAAGATCGGGTCACCGGAGTCTTCAGCGGCTTCCCGGCAATGTTGAAGTAGGACGCGAGCAAGCGTGATGTCCCCCCCACCAGCGATTTCTATCGCCGTTTTAGGTAGGGTTAGGAGAAAGTTGTCAGTTACTCTCGTCATTGCTTAGCCCGGCGTCGCGATCGTTGATGACATCCACAGTTGCTCCGGGCTCGGCAAACACGGTGTACGCCAGGTAGCTCGGATCCCCGGTCGCTTTGACAGCAGCGCGCGCCAACTGCGTTGACTCGCTGATTGACAGTCCATCAAAAAGACCTTGGTAGAACGTACGCGAAAACAGCGCAGCACCATCGTCGAAGACTGACCAATATGTGCCGACGAAAGCGCCTGCGCCAGCTCGAAGAAATTGTGCCGACCAGCCACCAACATTGGTCAAAGATAAACCTGCGCGTCCTGACTGACACGAATTAAGGAAGATAAGCGGTTTCCGTTTTCCAAGATTGCGAGCGGATCCTGAGATATCTGTGCTGCGCAAACACAATCCTGCGTCCAGCTCAATCTCTGAGCGCCCCGCGCTTCCACCAAACGCGCCATGACCCGCAAAATGAAACCCATCATATTGAGCATTTGCGAACGCGCGGATGATCCTCGCGTAATCCGCGTTAAGGCCTTCGACTCTGCGCTGCGTGCCATTCTGCGACCGCAGAAACTCTGTTTCCTCTTCGGTGGCTCGAAGCCCCGAATCGACGGGCGCCACAACCGCCATGCAATCAAGCGTGAGAACCGAGCGGCGCGGAACGCCGGGCATCCATCGAGTGAGCTGGAAAGCCTCACAGAAAAATGGACCCTCTACAATCGTGCCATCCTCAAGGCCTTGAAGCTTACATAGCTCCCAAGGGATATAGGGTTCGTCAGATTGGATCAAAACCGTCTTGATGCGAGTCCTAAGGGTCCAAACGAGTTCGCGTAGGTCGCGGGGAAAGACCGTCTCAAGGAGCCAGCTCCCTCGTTGTGCCAAGTGCAGTTCAATGTGCGAGTACGTCCCGGTTGAAGCGTCCGCGAGGGCCTCAAAATCAGCGAAAAAATCGTCGAATAGTTGTTGAGGATTCTGTTCGACAGGGATCGGCCCGAACTTCATAAAGTTTACTTTATGGCTGGCATCTGCTGCATTCAGGAAGATGGTGTACGACGGGGGTGTCTTTTGCTCAAGTACGAGCATCGTCAAATCATTTCCATGCCCGAATTCGCGCTCTGTCTGAGCTTGCAGCGCTACCTGTGTGCGTGTCGACGACGTTGGGCCGTCGTTAGTTACTTGAGCGGCCACGGTCAACTGTGCAACCGCTTCTCCCCCTCGGAACACAAATACTCTTATTCGGGCAGTTCCGGCATTCTTTGCTAACGTCAAAAAGCGAATGGGCGGTGAGTTGTCGCTTGTTGCGACGCGCATCTGTAGCTCGCATGAGCCGACGATTTCTACGTTTGCAATTGGCTGCACAACAACGTCAAACGTGTCATTGCTCGCCGACCCGAAGCTCGAGTCTTCGACCGTCGATTGAACCAGCCTTACAAGCATTGACCGTTGTTCGCCAGCCGCGAGCCGTGAGGGAAAGTCGACACTGAGCACGCACGCTCCTGACTGTACGTCAGCGAAGGGAACGTTAATCGGTTCCCCGCGCACATGTCGGCTACCGGCAGTTACATCACCGGCGCGCCGGCGAGCCGCAAAGGCCGGGTCGTCTGCGTCCCAGATACCCGCGATGACATCGCCGTCGATCGCGATACATTGCGCTGGGACAGCGTCAATGGGAAGGTCACCATCTACCAACGGAACGAGCACATGCAAGGACGACGCGGTCAGATCCTCCACATCCTCTTGGGTTTCAGACGCGCTGGCTTCATTCGGCGCTCCCGTCGACAGACGCTTGAGGGCATGAAGTAGAGGAGAGTTTGCTCCCGAAAAAAGTAGTTCGGAAAGCTCATCTGCTCGCCACCATAAGCCTTGTTCTTGATTCACGCGAGCGACCACATTTGTGGCGCCGCTTGCTCGAAGTAACTCGTTGACTTGTAAGCCTGTATGTCGTTCGTCGATTAGCAAAAAATCGGTGGTCGCGCCGTCCAGGAGTCTCATCGTCGTGTGCTTAGGAGTGGGAGAAAGGCAGTATATACAGCGATGGTAGGCAGCATTAGCCTCGTCCCGCTCGGCGATACCAATTTCCCGCAGAATGAGCTTCGCTAGGCATAATTCGTATGAAGATTTAGTTCGCCGTCTGGGTAGATAGCGACGATAGCTGTTGGGCACGAGCCAGAAGCTGCGGAGAGAGCCCACTCGTTTTGCTGATAAGTTCTCAGCGCGCGACATAGTGGTGGCGGAAGCTGCTGGCAAGAGAGGCGATCGGTGTGTCTTGGCGATGGCCGTCAAGAGGAGCCATCGAGCGTGATGAGCTATGTCATCTCACGGTGATGGAAGGCTGTCAAATGACCTCCGTAAAATCGTATCTATCAGTGTTCGGCATCTCGTGAGGTCAAGATAACGGCTTCGGAATTTTGACTTTTGTAGATGGCTCACTGCCATCGACGAATCGCCGTGGCAAACAGGTCGAGTTCGCGGCATTCGGAGAATCGTGGGACGACACGGCATGAATTCGTCGCGTAGTTGGTCGAGGACAGATCGGCACGCGGATGGTCTACGGCGGAGTGCCTAAATTCCGCGGCGCATACGCTGGCGATTCAGTGAGCCTGTGCGTTATCCACGGATCAACTACGTTCTGCTTTCAACAACGGCTCTATCTGCGAGCCAACGCCGCTGCGCTTGAGTGCGCTCGGTCCGGGCTGTTCGCGTCGAATCCGACATGCGAGTGAGAAGGAAAGGCATCTGGCAGTCTTTGGCGGATCGCGAAGAAAAAGTCTGATTCTAAAATTTAGAAAATACACGTTGTGCAAGCATCGCTATATGTGACAGGTAAGCATGGGTTAATCGCAATTGGACGCCCGTGCTGCTGCGAACAAATCGAAGGTCGCTATCCAAAGCGATGTTCACACTTACATAGGGCATGTCGACATGATGTTTGGCAACAACAAAGATAGCGGCTTTTTTCCGGTGGGCGAGCTTGCTGAGGCGAAGCAGTTCCGGAGCGGGTTCGCAATGGCGCAGACGGTAGCGCCCACGTTCCCAGTGTTGACGGCAGCGCTCAGTCATTTTGAGTACCGTGCAATTGAATCCGAAAGCGAAGGGGCAGGGTCTCTCGCGTTTGAGGCCGTGTCGCACGAGTCAGCTAACTTGTTGCAAATCTCTCTTCAAGTGGGCGCGCTCAACGTGCACTGGCTGGCGGACGCGAGCGCGCGGGAACTTCGCCTGGCGATGGATGAATGGAACCGAGCAGGTAAGGCAGCGTTCGCCTTGTGGCTACCGGACGGTGCGCCATCTAATTGTCTTTTTGGAACGCTCGAGCTACAAAGCTCGTTCGAGCCAAAGTCGGTGCTGCCTGGAAGTCGCGAAGGCAAGTCTCCGGATACCTGGGACGTCCTGAAGGCCATCATCGCGATTGGCAATGCGTTGCAAGATGCGGGCGCTGAACAGCTAGGTATTTCGAACAATCGAGAGGCCGTCAACATCTTGATGACAAACCACATCAAGAAGGTCGTTCACCATATGTCCGTGTCAATGTCCTCCGATTTTCTAGCTGAACGTGCGTCTGGAACAGTCCATTGAAGATTGAACCTTTAGGGCTATGGTTGTGTCGGGGCGCGTTAGCAACTTTTTGTGCCCGCTGAACTAGATATTCTCGCAAGCGCACCGGCTGTTTTTGCCCGTGCGCTTGCGTTCGTTGTGACGTCCAAAAAACAGATCACATCAAATGCGTCCTCGAGCACCGTGTCCGCGAGTTTGTCAAGCTATCATGCCGAGTTGAGCTTCTCGTTATAACGAAGAGGACCTCGACGAGACCACGGGAAAAAGAATGACAAAGCAATGGGCTCCATCCATGCTTGGCCGGAAACTGACGGGATCGGTCGACTGGCAGTTGGAGCTTTCGGGGCTTCAATTGTCACTGGCGCTAAATGGACAGACTCATCGAGTCAACGTGGAGGAAGAGACTGCGTACCGCATCAAACAGGGTCTGCTGTGGACGGATGTGACGTTCTATCCGGGGCATCGACGGGAGATTAAGGCTGATGGTCTTCCCAATGCTCAGGCAGCCTCTCTGTCCGAAGCTCTGGAAACTGCTTTGTTCGATAAGCGAACGCGGGAAGACGTCGCTCATATACAAGGCGCTCGACAGGCCATAAGCCAGTGGCTTGATAGCAAAGCCGCGCAGGAGGTGAGCGCCAAATCCGATCGACGGTGGTTCACGAGTGAAATGCAGACGGCCCTTATACAGGCGCGGCCCACAATCGACGCGGCGGACGTGCGAGCGCGCATGCAGAAGCCGGCTGTCAAAGCATTCCTGGCCGAAGCCGCGGGAGGCATTGAGGGCTCCCTTGATCAATGGGCTGTCGACCATCGCACATTTTGGGCTTCTCTCAACGCTGCGCATACAGAGCGCGAACTGGTTGACTGCAAAAATTTGTTTGATAAAGTCGAAAGCAAGCCTCTGACCGAGGAACAATCCCGGGCAGTGATCTGTTTTGATAATAGAGTTCAGGTTGTTGCTTCTGCCGGGTCAGGCAAAACATCCACAATGGTTGCGAAGGCAGCTTATGCAATCGACCGCGGTATTGTTGCACCAGAACGAATCGTCCTCTTGGCCTTCAACGAAAGCGCGGCCGAGGAGTTGGAGGAGCGAACGACAAAGTCCTTCGAACGGCTGGGCATGATTCATGTCTCGGTCAGGGCGTCCACCTTTCACGCTCTTGGCCTTGGCATCATCGGCAAGGCCACCGGCCAGAAGCCAGACATTCCCGATTGGACCACTGACACGACCGCGGGATTCCGAAAGCTCACTCAGATTATCGACGAGCTCAAAGACGCCTCCCCGAGCTTTCGGACCAATTGGGACATGTTCCGATGCGTCACTCCGCGGGATTTGCAAACATCGACGTTTAACGGCAATGATCGCTGGGACACAATTAACGGAAAGCGGGTGCGCAGCCAAGAGGAGCTTTTCCTCGCGAACTGGCTTTTCTTTAATGGCGTCAACTACAGATATGAAGAGCAGTACCGTCTCCCAACCGCCGACGAGGACCACCGTCAATATCGACCGGATTTCTATTACCCGGATGTCGACCTCTACCATGAGCACTTTGCGTTGGACGCCGATGGAAAGGCCCCGGCTCACTTTTCAAAAACTATGTTGAGGGCGTGGAGTGGAAGCGCCAACTGCACAAGGAGCGTGGGACCGAACTAATCGAGACGACTTCGCACCAAATGCTTATCGACGAGGCATTCGATCATCTGGCAGCCGAGTTGAGTAGCCGAGGTATCCAGCTCAATTTCAATCCCGATCGTCCGGTTCCTTTTGGCGGCCAGAATCCGGTGGCGTCCGCTGAGCTAGTCGGACTCATGCGAACGTTCATCAGTCATGTCAAAAGCAACTGTTTAACATTCTCCGCGATGCGGGCGCGATTGAAATCCCTGCCCGTAGATACCTTCATTTATCGCCACGACAAGTTCCTTTCTCTCGCGGAGCCAGTGCTTGACGCGTGGAATGCTGCTTTGGCGGCTGAGAAAGGCATCGATTTTGAGGACATGCTCAACCAGGCCGCCGAGCTTCTGGAGAGCGGGCGCCACGAGACGCCGTTCGAGCTGGTCATGGCCGATGAGTTTCAGGATGCCTCTCTAGCCCGTGCTCGTTTGTGTCGTGCCCTGGTTCAGAAGCCTGGCCGATATTTTTTTGCAGTCGGTGATGACTGGCAATCCATCAATCGCTTCGCAGGAGCTGACGTTTCAGTCATGACCGGTTTTCGTGACTGGTTCGGTCATGGACAGGTCCTAAAGCTCGAACAAACATTTCGTTGCCCCCAAGGGCTTTGTGACGTGTCGAGTCGGTATATTTTGAAGAATCCAGCTCAGATTCGCAAGCAGGTGAAATCAGTAACGCCGGCTGTCGGAGACGTGCTTCAGGGGTTTCAGGTGACGCATAAAGACAAACTAACCGATGCGATTGACCAGTTTGTCATGCGTCTGGCAGCGGGAGTAAAAGACGGGAGCATCCCGCCAGGGCGTGAAGGGAAGGTGTCAGTTTACGTGCTGGGCCGCTACAACGTTCACCGCTATTACGTGCCGTCACGCAAGGCTCGATTCGAGCGTTGGGTAGACCTTTCCTTCCTCACAATTCACCGGTCCAAGGGCAATGAAGCAGACTACGTCATTTTGCCTGAGATGATAAGCGTGGCGAAGAGTCGAAGTTTTCCTAACAATCGCGCTGACGATCCGGTTTTGACGCTTGCCATGCCCACAGGCGACGAGTGCGACCAAGGGGAAGAACGGCGCCTGTTTTACGTCGCGTTGACTCGGGCCCGGCGAAGCGTCGCGATGTTCACGGTCAGCGGTTCCCGCTCCAGCTTCTTGCAGGAGTTGGCTGATGAAGGCTTCGTATCAATCACAGACTCGGATGGCAATGCTATTAAGGAACAGCATTGTCCTTGGTGCAAGCAAGGAGTGCTGGTCATGCGAACAGGGCCGTACGGCGAGTTTCGGTCCTGTTCCAACTTCTTTACCTGTACCTACAAGCCAGGAAAGCGGGCGTCAATTTCGAAGACTCTCACTGATCGGGGCACGGCGCCCACTTCCTCCCGGTCGATAAGCGCGACTTCGGCGCTAAAGTCTGAGACATCCTCGGCCCTTCCGAGAGGGTTGTCTTCAATAAGTTCGGCGAGCCAGTCAAACTCGACTCTCGCAGAGGAGGTGACCGGTATGCCGAACAAGCAGCGCTTTTCGGTTAGATCATTCTTCAAAGCTATCAATGATGGTGTATCACAATTGAATGACTACGTTACTCGGGCACAAGCTCTTCAAGTTTCGACGTCCGAGCTTGAGAAAGACTTGTTTGCTGAGCGAACCATCATCGAAGCTGCGTTTGATTTCGCCAAATCGACCAAAGAGATTGAAATTAAAAAACAAGACCCTCGTTTTAGAGAGCTATATGAGCAAAACGTTGAGAGACTGGGCCGGTTGCTGGAAGAGTCCGGATCTGAACGTGAAGAGTCGCGGCGGATAGTGCGCCCTCTGTCAGCTTTGCTCGGACCGAACGCCATAATGACCCGGAAATTGAGGCGGCAATTGAGCGCAAAATAGCGGGAATGCGCGTTGATCGAGAGGACTTCCTGTCGCGCATTCACGCACAATTGGCTGGCGACCAAGTACTTTTACGTCATTTCCTAAGCAACCTGCATGATTTTCATGGAGACTGCTAACTGCGCAGTATCGACCCCCGGTCCTCGTTGAAGTTGCAACAATAGCCGTCTGGACCTAAAGGTGAGACGTCGTGTATGTTAGGTCCGCCCTGCATTGCCAATAGTAACAGCATCTGCTCAGCGTACCTCGAGTTTGCCGTGAAGAGAGGTGGCCTCGGTAGTTCAGACAGCTTTCTGCGATTTTTAAGTGGAGCGTCCGAGGCAATCATGCTGCCGATTTGATCGCTGGCAGCGTCGCGAAGTATGCCTCATCCGGCGTCTGATCCGCCAGGCTCGAATGGGGCCGTTTCCGGTTGTATAGCTCGATGTAGTCGCCGATGGAGCGCCGGGCGTGGCTGACCGACTCGTAGGCCCTTAGGTAGACTTCTTCGTACTTGATGCTGCGCCATACGCGCTCGACGAACACGTTGTCGCGCCAAGCGCCTTTACCGTCCATCGACAGTTGAATACCTCGGCCCAGTACCGCCTCGGTGAATGCGCCTGCGGTGAACTGGCTGCCCTGATCGGTGTTCACGATGTCAGGGTGCCCATAGCGGGCAAACGCTTCTTCCAGCGCCTCGACGGCATGCATCGCCTCCAGCGTAATGGCCACGCGGTGCGCAAGAACCTTGCGACTCGCCCAATCGACTACCGCCGTCAAATAGACGAAGCCACGCGCCATGGGAATGTATGTCGTGTCGAGCGCGAACACCTGATTGGCGCGCTCGATCTTCATGCCGCGCAGCAGATACGGCCAAACCTTGTGCTGTGAGTTGCGTCGACTTGTGTTCGGCTTGCAGTAAAGCGCTTCCACACCCATACGCTTCATGAGCGTGCGCACACGGCGGCGGCCAACCTCAAAGCCATCTCGCCGCAGCAGGCGCGCCAGCATCCGCGCTCCGGCGAACGGAAACTCCAGATGCAGTTCGTCTATGCGGCGCATCAACCGATGGCCGGATTCGCTCACCGGCTGCCGCTGGTAATACGCGCTCGACCTTGCAATGCCCACCAACCGGACTTGCTGCGAAACCGGCAACGCATGGCCACGGTCAATCATCGCTTTGCGCTCAGCAATCCCGCCTTGTTGAGCGCGCCGCTTAAAAAATCGTTTTCCAGAGAAAGCTGGCCGATCTTGGCGTGCAAAGTCTTCACATCAACCGGTGGCTCGTTCGATACCACGCCCGCCGTCCCAAACACGTCGGCTGCACGCTCCTGCAACTGTCGCTTCCACTCCGTGATCTGATTCGGATGCACATCGAACTGCTGCGCGAGTTCGGCCAGCGTGCGCTCGCCTTTAACTGCAGCCAGCGCCACTTTCGCTTTGAACGCCGCTGAGTGCGTGCGTCGGGTTCTCTTCGTCATGTCCTCGGTTCCTTTGCCTGCATTATCGCTGGCTCAGGCCTCGGCTGGTCCACTTATCCCGCTGTCCGAATTCGCGCAGCCACTTCTAAGCGCGAGCATCACGACAAGAACACCCTTAAGAAGTGCATAAGCGACCGCGCCAAATGCGACCGCGCCCAAAAGAACAAAAGCGAAGCTTGCCAGATAGTCGCTAAACTTTGTTTTCATCTTTTCGCTTCTCCACTAGCAACTCAGGTATGTGTAAAGCAATCGCACGCTGGTAGCTTAGGCGGCATCATTGAGGGTCCAACTATTTGGCGCGGCTTCTTGTAGTTCACCGTCGTTCGTGCTGTATCTAGTAATCGTACGCGCTGGACCTTGACAACACACTGTGACATGACCGTGACGTAATCGCCTTGAGTCTCACAAAAGATTTTCAGATTGTCTCGCTGCGTCGAGATAGTAGGCTTGATTGAC
Source organism: Caballeronia peredens (assembly GCA_001544595.2). Lineage (GTDB taxonomy): Bacteria > Pseudomonadota > Gammaproteobacteria > Burkholderiales > Burkholderiaceae > Caballeronia > Caballeronia peredens. The sequence continues at coordinate 221,416 of FCOH02000010.1, forward strand.
TCCGGCCGTTAAGGCCTTGCCCTGTTCTGTAGTCGTAGACAGGGCTTTTTTGTTTTCTTTCGAGCGCCAGTTATCAGATAGCAGCGCTGATGTCTGTTCAAAGGCACGAAAGCCTGATTGGTATCAGCAAACTAATCGCGGCTGTGTAACTCCCCACACGTTGGCGCTCCCCGCCTCAATACTTGTGAACTCAGGCTTGCGCGCCACCGTATGCTGATAGAGACGCGCTGGCGTCCATGTGTATTCTTTGAGAGGAGAGCCAGCGCGCTAGCTTGGGGTTTTAGCCGCATCCGCACGTCATACAGCCTCATTTTTCGATCAGTATTACGGAAGCGTACGACACAAATTTTCTGCGCTTTCCATTGCTAGACAATGCCATGTTCGTGACGCGCTACCTTGAGGTCCTGCCCAACATGGGAAAAATTGCAGTCACGTGCGAGAATCGTTGAACTTTCGTAATCGTCAGCATGACCGACCGTACGGGTCCGTAGGCACGGCGCTCACATCAATATCGACAATAGAATGACTATGAAGGTCGGATCGCTTCCGCAAAAAACACAGTATATGCAGTCGGACTATGGGGAGTGCGATGAGGGAGCGGGCGCTGAACTGGCTGCAACAGCAAACATCCCCACCCGATATGGAACGTTCCAATCCTACGTCTATCGGGTGAAACATACGGAAGTTGAGCATATCGCGTTTGTGAGGGGTGTAGTTGACAGCGGGCACTCCGTGCTGACGCGGCTGCACTCGGAGTGTGTAACTGGTGACGTATTCGGTTCGTATCGGTGTGACTGTGGGGAGCAGTTGGATCTGGCGTTGCGATATATTGCAGCCGAGAATTGTGGTGTCCTCCTTTACCTAAGAGGGCACGAGGGGCGGGGTATCGGATTAGCGAACAAGATTCGCGCGTATGCGCTCCAAGAACAAGGTCTCGATACGGTGGACGCAAATCTTCACCTGGGCTTGCCTGAAGACTCTCGTGAATACAGTTCCGCGGCGGCCATCCTGCGAGCCTTGAACGTAAGATCGGTGCGGTTGATGAGCAACAACCCCACAAAGTTCGAGAGCCTACGCAAGCATGGTATCCCCGTTTGTGAACGCGTCGCGCTTGCGATCCCGACGCGCGAAGAAAATGAGCGTTATGTCAAGACCAAGCAAGTGCGGTTCGGGCACTATTTCGACGAGAATGAATAGTCGCCAGTCATCGGCCTTGCACGGAGCTCACAGCGGCGACGCAGAGAATCGGTGGAGACTTAGATGATTTGGGCGACGTATCAGGGAGAGCACCCAGCTCTAGTTGCTTTTCGTGCAACGGAAAGTTGCACAAAATTCATGACGTCGGATTGGCATTGATGCGTGCAAGTAAGATGTGCCTCGACGGCTTTTGCGTTCTAAGCGGTTCCCGCCGAAGGCGCAAACGTTGTGACCGATTAGTCACGGATGCGTTGGCAGGCGCCTTTGACAGGCATTCTAGGAGGGTCTTTTTTGTTGTTTGGCCGGAAATCGTGACGCGCGCGGCCTATGTGCGAACCACGACTTAGTAGTAGCTTGAGGATGCTCGCGATTGGACACATGGATCCTGTAGGTCAGACGATGCGATTGCACTGGAGTGTCGTCAGCACACAGGCGTTTGCTTCTGTATCAACTGATAGATGAGGGTCGACATGAGAATTAAATCAACGATTATCAGTCTTTCGCTGTCCATCGCGGTGCTAGGCACATTTGCCGGGCCCCTGACGTATGCACAGGATACAGGCTCGACTGCGACGAACCCTGAGCAGTCTGCGCCGATGACGAAGGAGCAGAAAAAAGCTGCGCGAAAACAGGCGCGGGCCAAGAAAAACGCAGAGCTCAAGAAGCTGGAGGACGCTGGCTACAATCCTGCCTCGCGAGACAATGCTACTTATCCGCAAAATCTTCAGAACGCGCAGAAGAAAATCGACGCCAACGCTGCCAAGGGTCAGTGAGGCCGGTAGGAGCCTTTCCTTTGTTAGAGAAAGGCTCCCATAGGACGCGCAGCGGTGTAAGCGGTACCTCATCGTCGGACAACGTACTGGAGAAACTTTTATCCCTCGGCAGACAACAGTCCTTTGTCCATTTGCTGGTTAACCCTGAAGACAGTTTTGCTTACACTGGGCTCACTCGAACGCAAACAGAGGTGTTTGCGGAAAACAATGCCCGGAGGTAGGTCATGAAACTCGCAACCATTCTCGTCGCCGCTGCACTCGCAATTCCCGCTGTTTCTTTCGCAGAAACCAGCCAACCGCTGACCCGAGCAGAAGTGAAGGCGCAACTGATTCAAGCTGAAAAAGCTGGCTACAAACCCGCCGCTGACCATGCACTTTATCCCGCTGACATCCAAGCCGCCAATGCAAAGGTAGCAGCGCAGAACGACCAGGGCTATGGCGGAGTCGCTAACTAAGCTCCCACCTGTGTCGATGTGTTTCATTGAGATAGCGTCACACGGGTCCGCGTAGCTCTGTCGACTGACGAGAGGCTCGGACCTCAAACGCGATGTCTGGCCGCTGTCGAAATCGATAGGCGGCCAGTTTGCTTTTCGGCTCCTCCGCCACCGGCTAGGCCGATGGTTTGCCCAGTGCAGCAGCGCTGGGTTTTTTTCTTTGTCAGCGACGAGCGAAAAAGTACGTCCTGAACTGAACCAAGTAAAGGGAAGCGAGGAAGACGCTAATTGACAACTCAGTCTCTTACTCGAAGACAGTCTTCGGATTGATGTCATAAAAACCTGCGACCGCTAGACAACTGCATCAATGTCAAACCGGTCGCGCTGAAATAGGTAGCATGGCTATGACAAGATGCACGGCTCCGGTACGTGGACACAACTCGGCAGCGGCTGCAGCGGCATGTCCTGCATGCAGCAGCCGTAGCTACCGCTACGGCGGTGGTTATAGTTCGCCTTATTCCGCATCAAGCAGCAGCGGAAGCGGCTACAGCGGGGGCAGCAGTCGGTCCAGTGGCGGAGCAAGGCCACGCTGGTCGCGACCAAGTTCTTCCGTGTCGTACACTCCATCTCAAGTGCAGTCGCTCACGCCGATTCGCGAATCCGTCGAGAGATCGGCGGCGGCGCAGCCTGATCTTCGCGATTGCTTTTTGTGTCACGCGTGGGACGACCGTCAGGGGGCAGCTAAAGAACTATACGAATCTCTTGTAGCTGCTGGTGTGAAGGTCTGGTTCAGCGAGAGGGATCTTGGACTGGGCGTGCCGATGATGCGTGCGATTGACAAGGGGTTGGCAAATTCGCGGATTGGGCTCGTTCTCGTTACTCCGAACCTGTTGCGCCGCCTCCCCCAAGAGGGTGTTGCCGACAAGGAGCTTTCCGCGCTGCTGGCGGGCAACCGGCTCGTGCCTATCGTCCATCAGACAACGTATTCGGATCTCCGCAATGTTAGCCCGATGCTTGCTTCCAGAACTGGTCTAGACACCACTGAAGATTCGATGGCGATGGTTGCCACGAAGATTGCCGAACTGGTCGAAATCTGGGGCTAGCGGACGGTCTTTCGGGACGTACGAGTCGGAAGACTGTTTGACTTCAACGCTTGTGCGCTTTTGGACTCCGGCTCGAGGCATTGCCAGTTTGGGCTTACAACAAGAGCGATCAAGTTGGTGATTGCTACGTCACAGCGACGAAGAAAGAATGCTGGAGTTCCTGAGGACAATGAACCAACAATCCTAGTCAAGAACCCCGCCAAGTAGTGCTCTTGCGACCAAGCGTCCTCGCGTCATAGGTTGTACGCAACGATCTGCGAGCACTACTAGGCGTGCCATGCGGACATCCGCCCTCAAACGTAGATGCAACCACCCAGATACAGGCTACCGACGCGGAGCATGAAGTACCGCTTGGTCTGTGCGGTTGACTTAGCCGGTCGCGATAGCTGCTTCCTGCTTTCTTCAGGTTTGGCTCCAGTGGCCGGCGTTCCCTAATGCAGCGATTTCGTCACGTAGACACCGAGGCGTACGGGATTTTGATCTCAACTATGAGAGTCCGAGACCCCGTACGGGATGAAACCTATTAGACGTCGGGCCACACCGGCGCTTTATCACTGAACGTTCGGATCTCCGCTTTGAGCAATTCTTTGCATCACACCTTCTTGATAGCTAAACCACTCTTGTAGGCACGCCTTATCGCGACAATGTCGTTCGCGGTAGTTCCACTGTTTCTTGATTCGCGCCACAAACAGCGCTTTATCAGTTGCGGCATCCCTTGCCTGCTGAACCGATGTCGCCAGTTGTCGGTCGGAACTTGCCAAGTCCGCATCGTGACAGATTAGATACTCTGGGATGGATTTTGCAGCATTGCAGTCGAAACTGGTTTCAAAGGTGTTGGCGTTCACATTTACTTGTGAATCGGGCGCAGGCGACGCCTGAGAATTCGTTGTTTCGTCACTGGCGGCTATGGTTGTCGATGAATCGGTCGTTGTAGACTGACTTTCGGCCGACGGTTCACGCACGATGGAGGCCCGGTCTACCTCGAGATACTGCCCGTTTTGCAAATCGACAGACTTGCTCCCGTTGAAGTTATCGTTCCAGACAATGTCAGCTTTCCCAAGAGGACCGGTATTCACAGACACATAAGCGCTACCTGCGCTTTGAAGGACGTAGCGGCCGGCAGGAAGGTCAATACCACCTTTATAAACACCGGAAAAGTTGTACTGACTCTGCTGCGTCATTGCACGATAAAGATCTAAAGCGCTCGTTACACCTAGTTCTTTGACTGCACTTGTTGCGATGAGATACCCGTCCGTTTTGATATCTCCGAGTCCATGAACATAGACGTAGCCGAACGATGCAAAATTTTGATTGTCAAGAATTTGACCATTAAGCTCTTCAGAAAAGTAGCCGCCGTTTTTGCTCACGAAGACGTAATCGCCCGAACGTATTTGTCCTTTTGCATAGGAGCCTGGCTCGTAGGCCAAGCCGCTTCTTACCAAAGACCGAAGACCTGTGACGTAGCGCGGCTCTTGCACTGCAGTTGTTGGCTGTGGCACTGGCTGAGCCTGTTGTGCTGATTGTTCGCTGCTAGCTGTGTCCGTGTTTGCCGCGTCGCTCGAGCTATCATGGCAGGCGTAGCAAACGAAAGTAAGCATACTGCAAATTGAAACGCTGAAAACCTGCTTTTTCCACGATTCGATGACCCGCATAGACGCCCCGACGTTGTTGTATTTTCTGATCGTAAACATCACGCAGCGACGCTTTCTATGTTTGGCCAGTACGCGCCTCCGCAAACATGAAGTTTATCTGAGCGGTCGAAGCTAGCACAGATCGAATAGTGGTTTTCCCCACAATTCGTTGAAGCGTCAATCCTCTCAGCTCTATTTCTTTCGCCGTTCAAGTGTGAGGGCTGCGAGCAGGGTCTATCTCACGCGAATTTGGTAGGCAAAACCGGCCTCGCTCGTGCTTGCATGCTCGGGCGTACCGAAGGACGGTCACCGGAGCATGCATTCTTTAATGCGCAATTCCCGTTGAATAGCTCGCACACCACATGTTTTTCGTCATCCTGACAGTGACGGGCTTTCGTCGACCAACAAACATCGAATCCCGCGAGTGAGGGGCTCATCGGGCGGACTGATGGGCTTTCATCACAACCCACGCGCAGCGTAAAAATGAGCACGATCGTTCTCGGCCCTCTCTCCGCTCGGGAATGCCGAAAAAACCATGTTGCCAGTCTGGTTTGGCAAACGGTTTCGTGGTCTGCCGCACATTCAGGTTTTGCGGAACATCGTCTGATTTGTGTTCATTACACGCTGTCTCTTCTCGGGGAAACGATGAATTGGAGATCAACATGAGGCGTGGTCTCGGTTATGGTACTTGCGCACTTGCGGCACTTCTTGCAACAGTACCTACACTTTCATTTGGCTGCCCCGAAGGCTATTACAACACATCACTCGGCGTGTGCTTTCCGAATAGCGGCACGGTTGCGAAGGCACCAGTTCAAATACCCGCGACAGTTGCAGGCACCGTAATAAATGGAGTGCAAAATGATCCGGTTAGGCTTCTCGTAAATCCCGCAAGCTACATCAATCGAACAGGTATCCCAACACCCGGCGACTTTGTTGAGTTCGCACTTAAAAATCCTGATAAGGTCATTCAGTTGATTTCTAATCCGGGACAGTGGCCATACGTGCCGGTAGCCCAGGCAATCATTGCGGGACATAACGCTGCTCTAAACAGCGGCGCCCACCCGATTCCACCAAATATTCGTGTCTTTTTACGGCACTGGTATGCAGACGATTTACTTGCCGGCGTTAGATGGACGACGAGTTGGAACTCGGTGCAGAATTCATTACAGGCGGCACAGATGAATATGAACGGAGACACGCGCGCGATCACGCTGATCAATGCGATCGTGTTCAGGACGCCGGCCGATGCTCAAGACTATGCGCTTTGGGCCCACGAAGTCTTTCATGTGACGCAATACCAGAGCTGGGGGGTGTTCCGATTTGCGCAGCAGTGGGTCGACAATTCATCAGAGGGCGGCCCAGTCGAAGCTCCCGCATACGCGAGACAAGCGGAAGCCGAACAATTGTGGGCGGCCGTCAACCAGCCTATGCCCGTCCCAGGCGTTGGTCCACAACCAATTCCAAATCTCAGTCCGAATCAGCAAGTCGGAACTCAGCTTGCCGGACTACCGTCGAATGCACAGCTTGCCGAATGCACCTGCGCACCTGTCGCAATTGGAGCATTTTGGCCAGCCGCCCAATGTATATCTCAGCGCGCTACCCCGCATCCGTGCGCAGGGATGTGCCAAGGGGGTGGAACACCGTGGGCGCCCGGCTGCCAGTAGAGGCCGAACACCGTCTGCTAATCAACCGCTGCAAATACGACATCGAAGATATAGACTTCAGTGTCCACGCCCGTGCTATCGGCCCGGTCGACGCGGAGAAACTCTGTACCTCGGGAGCATGTCCAGCGGCACCGTTCATCTTTTGCGAATCGGTTCTGCTGGACCGCGTGTCTCCTAGCCTCGCTCGTAGACTGCTGGCGGCAAGGACAGCCTGAGAGCAATACGCCGCACAGGTGATTTTTTGAACCATGGGGCGTTGCCATATGCGGCGATGACAAATTAAGCCGGCCTATGTGCGGAGCACTAGAGCGACAGCATAAGCGGGGTAGGGCCTTACATCTCAGAACGTCAGGTTTGCATAGCATCGTGGTTCCGATGTCGCATGCGTGGCTTACGCGGAAGCAGCAATGCGTTCAAATTCCTCCACTGGCCGCAAACCTTGCAAAAGCCGTCCTTCGACCAGCCAAGCGGGTGTACCGCGTACGCCATGATACTGAGCGTCGGCCTCAGCTCGAGATACGGCATCAAGCGGCGTCTGCGTCTCCATCGCGAGCTTAAGAGCAGCGTCGTCAATGTGGCAGGCGCGCGCGTGGCTAAGGAGAACTGCGTCATCGCCAAGATTCTCATGACGTGCAAAATGCGCAGCAAACAACGCTTTTTGATATTCAACAAAGCGTTCCTTGTGATTGGTGCGCACCCATTCAGCTGCAGCCAAGGCTCGCCGCGAGTTCGGCAGCCGATCGGGCCAACTGAGCGGCAATTGTGCTTGCTCGGCCTCAGCTGCCAGCATGTCGTACATTGCACCGGAGCGCGCGCCTACAAACATGCCCTCGACAGGAATCTCGGGATGCGCCTGAAATGGAAGTTCGTCAAGCGATACGCCGCGAGCTAGTAGGACGGCATTGCGCGACTGAGCGATGTAACAGAACGGACAAGTCAGGTCGTACCAGTGTGTGATCGTAGCCATGGCGTGACTGTGGACCAAATTAAAAAGGAAATCACAGTGTAGCCGCAGTGACTGGCACCCGCATTTTAACGATCCTGCCGCAGTCTGTTGGCGTGCAATGTCCGAGGGCTATTTCAAAAGTGTTTCGACGAAATCTGCCGCCACTCCAATGTCTGAGAATACGCGGCAGCCGTTGATACTCTCTAGATTCGTGTGGGGTTGCCTAACCAGCGTGTGCAAGGGACCCTCGGTCAGGAAGGCATCGCAGTAACTTAGTGCGGCGACTGCATGCTGAAAATCGTAGTAGTCGTTTGGTTTGAACTTCCGGCTCTTGTCCCAGCGTATCGCTGCGTGGAGGGACGCACCGATATGGATAGACCGAAGGATACGCCTGGTCTCGGGTTTTTCAAACGCGAGGTACAAAGCGTTACGGCACACATTGACCGATGTCGCACGCTCTTCTGGTGTGCGCGACAGCGAACGGGCGGCCTGCTTCTCAGCAAGCTCATGCATGATGTCGGCGGTCACCTCTCCCGCGAGCTCGATGCTCCCCCTAAGTTCAATATCGTACGTTTGAGCGAAGGATCCAAGCTCGCCTTTATGCAGTGCGTTCATATCGTTGGTCTGAGCCGCCAACTCCACGAAATCGTTCGGTCCGAAAGGTTTATCGCCAAAAATTTCGACCATCTCGTTGAGAGAGAGATTCCACAGGTAGTCGTGAAACGCTTTTTGGATAGCAAGTTCCTCGTCAAGTGGACGTCCCGCTAGTGTCGGGATGGATGGGCCGAGGATGTTTGCGACTTTCGTCCACATCAGCTCTTCGATTGGGAAAAGCTCAATGCCTCCCTTGCCTTTGAGCAAGAACGTGTAGATTTCCGTCCCCAAGACCGTATGTGGCTCAATCAAGCCGATACCCATACTGAGTTCATCGATAACGCGCGCAGTGCCAACCCGACGTCCAGGGCTGTAAGGTTGCTTCATTAGCTCCAGGAACATGGCGGAACTGATTGGACACAGGAGGCTTCCCTCGGTGACGCCGCGGCGGAGATGGGCAAGCAAAGCCTGTGATGCCGTGTCGCATCGAACGCCGAGCGCGGCGTCACGCATGAAGATCCAGAAGCGGGCATCCAGATATATCTTCCTGCGAGGGCAGATCTTTCGACCGAGTTCGATTTGGCGGGAGCGGATGTGCTGTTCGATGCTCATGCTTAAAGGGAAATAAAGACTCAGAGGATGTCTCCGATGGACGCGAGCTAAAAAGTCTCAGCGACTGTTCGTAGATTCCTTCAATCAACGAACAGCCGCTCTAGCTTCGCTCAGTCTTGTTTTAAGTTGCGGGACGATACAACACAAATCGAACAGGAAACCCTCCGTAACGCGTGTTCGATCGGAGCTGCCAATCGGGAGTTGTTGCTCCGACTCTTTGATGTCAGGCTAGAACGTCAAGGCAGCATGAATGCTATCTACTGCCGCTTGATTGAACAGGATGCGGTAATTTTGCGAGTAATTAAGCACATATCCACTCGTTGCGGTAGACGACGCCACCGGATAGGAGTTGCCACCGACATCCGTATTTGCTTTGATCAACGAGCCATCGTAAACATTGCCATTCAGCTCGAAATAGATCCGATACTCAGTGGTCGTCAAGTTCGGACGGGCTGCGCTAGCAACAAACATGTTGACTCCATTCACAACTCCAACCACGCCGTCGGTGGACTTGTAGGTTTTGGCGTCAGCGCTAGAATAAATGCCGCCTTTCAGCATGAGTACCGCGATCGTTGTGTTTGACGCAACAGGGGTGGGGAGGCTTCCGGTCGTGGCTGCGGCATAGTCGATGACCGTATAGCAGTCTCCCATCTCTAGCTGCTGATAACGAAGGTAGGCCGCGCCACTCTTCCAAGTTGCGGTTGCACTCAAGAGCGCAGGATTGAAATACAAGGAGTTCAGATTTTGCGCTAGTTCAGTCGGAGCAGAAGCGACCGCGCCGGAAAGTGGGACCTTTACGATGCCGTGACGCATGCGCTTCTCAACGGTCGTGTTTCCGTCTTCTGAAAGCGTGTCCACTTCAATCGCGTCACCAAGATAGCCTACGCGCTTCAGGCTGTTCGATCCAACGACAATTTTCCCGTTTATTAAGAATCGGGTAACAGACGCAACCGCTGGTGCGGGCAGCGTAGCAGCAATGGAGCTAGGAGCACTGGCGTTCATTGACTGACTACTTCCATTTGAGGGCGAGACTGCGAGAGAAGCGTGCGTTTCCGTCAGATAGTGCGTGCCCGGTTGCGGCACACCAGTGTATGGAAGAGAGGTGGCCTCGGTAGTTCAGACAGCTTTCTGCGATTTTTAAGTGGAGCGTCCGAGGCAATCATGCTGCCGATTTGATCGCTGGCAGCGTCGCGAAGTATGCCTCATCCGGCGTCTGATCCGCCAGGCTCGAATGGGGCCGTTTCCGGTTGTATAGCTCGATGTAGTCGCCGATGGAGCGCCGGGCGTGGCTGACCGACTCGTAGGCCCTTAGGTAGACTTCTTCGTACTTGATGCTGCGCCATACGCGCTCGACGAACACGTTGTCGCGCCAAGCGCCTTTACCGTCCATCGACAGTTGAATACCTCGGCCCAGTACCGCCTCGGTGAATGCGCCTGCGGTGAACTGGCTGCCCTGATCGGTGTTCACGATGTCAGGGTGCCCATAGCGGGCAAACGCTTCTTCCAGCGCCTCGACGGCATGCATCGCCTCCAGCGTAATGGCCACGCGGTGCGCAAGAACCTTGCGACTCGCCCAATCGACTACCGCCGTCAAATAGACGAAGCCACGCGCCATGGGAATGTATGTCGTGTCGAGCGCGAACACCTGATTGGCGCGCTCGATCTTCATGCCGCGCAGCAGATACGGCCAAACCTTGTGCTGTGAGTTGCGTCGACTTGTGTTCGGCTTGCAGTAAAGCGCTTCCACACCCATACGCTTCATGAGCGTGCGCACACGGCGGCGGCCAACCTCAAAGCCATCTCGCCGCAGCAGGCGCGCCAGCATCCGCGCTCCGGCGAACGGAAACTCCAGATGCAGTTCGTCTATGCGGCGCATCAACCGATGGCCGGATTCGCTCACCGGCTGCCGCTGGTAATACGCGCTCGACCTTGCAATGCCCACCAACCGGACTTGCTGCGAAACCGGCAACGCATGGCCACGGTCAATCATCGCTTTGCGCTCAGCAATCCCGCCTTGTTGAGCGCGCCGCTTAAAAAATCGTTTTCCAGAGAAAGCTGGCCGATCTTGGCGTGCAAAGTCTTCACATCAACCGGTGGCTCGTTCGATACCACGCCCGCCGTCCCAAACACGTCGGCTGCACGCTCCTGCAACTGTCGCTTCCACTCCGTGATCTGATTCGGATGCACATCGAACTGCTGCGCGAGTTCGGCCAGCGTGCGCTCGCCTTTAACTGCAGCCAGCGCCACTTTCGCTTTGAACGCCGCTGAGTGCGTGCGTCGGGTTCTCTTCGTCATGTCCTCGGTTCCTTTGCCTGCATTATCGCTGGCTCAGGCCTCGGCTGGTCCACTTATCCCGCTGTCCGAATTCGCGCAGCCACTTCTTTGTTCCTCTGATTCGACTAAATGCACCGTCGCTCCAAAAGCAAAGAAAGGTGCTCAGTCAAGCGATCAGCATTTATTCGTACGTCGTGTAAATTTTTTAAGAAATTGCACGTTGTTGGCTTGTCGGTCAGGGAAGTCGAAGATTGGTTGCAGGCAAAACGAACCCGATCTCGCTGTCGAGCATCACATCACGCATCAGGTTGATGACGGGCTGTACCGAATGTCCCAGGCGCACT
>FCOH02000024.1 GCA_001544595.2 Caballeronia peredens
GTTCGACTTCGCGCAGAAGCACGGCGTCGATGCGAACACGGGCGGCGTCCACGCGGCCATCGACGAAACCGGCCGCGTCATCGACGGCACGCAGCGCATCTGGGCGCAGACGGAATATCTGCGCGCGCTGGCCACGCGCGGCGACGCGCTCGGCGAACAGATCGAACGCTATCGCGCGCGCTTTCTGCACGAGCGCGGCTGGATCGAATGCCGCTCGGCGCACGGCGAGATCAGCCGCGCCGAAATGCCGTCGACGACGCCGTATCACCTCGCGACGTCGTACGCGGCGTTGCCGCTCTGAATCGCTCAGGCGAGCTGAAACACCGAGACCGCCGCCTTCAGTTGCCGCGTCTGTTCATGCAGCGACGACGCGGCCGCCGCGGCCTGCTCGACGAGCGCCGCATTCTGCTGCGTCATCTCGTCCATTTGCGTGACGGCCTGATTGACCTGCTCGATGCCCACGCTCTGCTCCAGCGACGACGCGCTGATCTCCGCCATCATCTGCGTGACGCGCGAAATCGACGCCGACACTTCGCGCATCGCCGCGCCCGCGCGCTCGACGAGCACGGAGCCGTCGCTCACCTGCGCCACCGACTCGCCGATCAGCTCCTTGATCTCCTTCGCCGACTGCGCCGAGCGCTGCGCGAGACCGCGCACTTCGCCCGCGACGACCGCGAAGCCGCGCCCTTGCTCGCCCGCGCGCGCCGCCTCGACGGCCGCGTTCAGCGCGAGGATGTTGGTCTGGAACGCGATGCCGTCGATGACCGAGATGATCTCGGCGATCTTGTCCGAACTCGCCGCGATGCCGCGCATCTTCTCGACGACATCGTCGACCACGCCCGAGCCGCGTGAAGTTGCGGCGAGCGCGTCGCCGGCGAGCGTGTTCGCTTCGCGCGCGTGCTCGGCGTTCTGGCGCACGGTGGCGGTCAGCTCTTCCATGCTCGACGCGGTTTCTTCGAGCGACGCCGCCTGATTCTCCGTGCGCGCCGACAGATCGGCGTTGCCGCTCGCGATTTCATCCGCGCCGAAGTTGATCGAATCGGACGTCTCGCGCACCGTCTTCACCGTGCTCGCGACGCTCGACTGCATCGCTGCGAGGCCCGCGAACAGGCGGCCGATTTCGTTCGTGCCGCGATTCTCGATGCGCTCGTCCAGCCTTCCCTTGGCAATGCGCTCGAAGTGACGGCCCGCTTCCTCCAGCGGCGCGATCACGCCACGACGCAGCGCGACGTGCACGAGCGCGATGCCCGCGACGAGCGCCAGGAGAATCACGATGCCGACCGCGCGGAACCATGCGTAGCGCGTGTCGATCGACGAAAGATAGCCGCGGCCGGCCGCGTCGCCGAAATTGACGAAGTTCTGCTGCTCGGCGAGATAGCGGTCCTGAAAACCCTGCGTCGGCTGGTCGAGGAACGCCTGAATGTTGCCGGCGTCGAGATACTGGACGAGTTCGGAGAGCGCTTTCGCGTATTCGGCGTATTTCGCCTGCAGCGCGGCCGTGCGCGTCACGTTTTCATCGCCGGTCTTGTGCGCGTTCAGAAACGACGTGAACGACTTGTCCGCCGCCGCGATCTGTTCGCGCGCGTGCTGCACGATCTCCGTGGGCTCGGCGCCGCCGCGCACCATGCGCGTGCCTGCGCGCGAAAGGTTGATGCGCGCGTCCATCAGATGCTGGGTGGTCTCGTTGACCGCGTTGACTTGCTTGAGCGCGATGTCGGACAGGCTGCCGACGTCGTCGTGCGTGCGCGACAGCGACCAGAAGCCGAGTCCTTCGGTCACCAGTTGAAAGAGACAGAACACCACGAGTACCGCGAGCAAACCCGATGAAACCTTGATCTTTCCGAACATCTCTTACCCACACTTGCCGAAAAAAAGGCCCGCCGACGCGGGGACAGTGCGGGTTTACGGCAACACGTCCGGAAAGCTTGAATCGTTTGCCGCCGCGATTCGTGCATGCGGATGCAGGAAACGCGCCGCGCGAAACGCACCATTGCACAATATTTGCATTGCTTCCTTGCAGTGCGCGCGAACGCTACCTATTGTCTTTGCAGGACGGCACCGAACCCACCAAGGAGTGTCCGAATGGCCGAAATAGTCGATATCGCGCGCGGTGCGCTGAATGCGCAACCGTTCAGCGCCTTGCTCGGAACCAAGCTGATGCAGGTCGATTCAGCGAGTCTCACGCTGTGTCTGACGATCAGGGACGAGCTCAGGCAACAACACGGCTTCGTGCACGGCGGGGTGGTGAGTTATCTAGTGGACAACGCGCTGACCTTCGCGGGCGCGCTGCGGCTCGGACCGAAGGTCGTCACCGGCGAATACAAGATCAACTATCTGCGCCCGGCCGTCTCCGGCACGCTGATGGCGCGGGCGCGCGTGGTGCATGCGGGCATGTCGCAGGCGACCTGCCAGTGCGACGTGTTCGTCACCGACGGCGGCGCCGAGCGGCTCGTCGCGGTCGCGCAGGGCACGATCACGCGTATCGGCGAAGGCGTCGCCACCGAACCGGTTTTCCACGCCTGAACTTACTTTCCCGCAAACCGTCGTCCAAAACAAAGAACCTCGCCGCGGCGAGGTTCTTTGTTTATGCGCGTGCGGATTATTTCGCCGCGACGGTCTTCTGCGTCTGCTCGCCGAGACCCTGAATGCCCAGACGCATGGTCTGGCCGGCCTTCAGATACACCGCGTTCGGCTTCACGCCCATGCCGACGCCCGGCGGCGTGCCCGTCGAGATGACGTCGCCCGGTTGCAGGCTCATCACCTTCGACAGATACGCGACCAGTTGCGCGACCGTGAACACCATCGTCTTCGTGTTGCCGTTCTGATAGCGCTTGCCGTCCACTTCGAGCCACAGATCGAGCTTTTGCGGATCGGCGATTTCGTCCTTCGTGACGAGCCACGGGCCGATCGGGCCGAAGGTGTCGAAGCCCTTGCCCTTGTCCCATTGCGTGCCGTGCTCGAGCTGCCATTCGCGCTCCGAGACGTCGTTGATCACGCAATAACCGGCGACGTAATCGAGCGCGTTCGCTTCGTCGACATACTTGGCTTCCTTGCCGATCACCACGCCGAGTTCGACTTCCCAGTCGGTCTTCACCGAGTTGCGCGGAATTTCGACTTCGTCGTTCGGGCCGCAGATCGCGCTCGTCCATTTGCCGAAGATGACGGGTTCGGTCGGCACCGGCAGATTCGATTCCGCCGCGTGATCCGCGTAGTTCAGGCCGATACACACGAACTTGCCGACGCGTCCGACGCACGGCCCGATGCGCGGATTGCCGTCGACGACGGGCAGCGCCGCGACATCGGCCGCGCGCAATTTCGCCAGGCCCGCGTCGGTCAGCGTGGCGCCGGCGATGTCATCGACCACCTTCGACAGGTCGCGAATCCGGCCCTCGGCGTCCAGCAGACCCGGTTTTTCCTGACCCTTGGGGCCGTAACGAAGCAGCTTCATCTGGTTTGATCCTCGTGGTTCCGAAAAAATGAGCGGGCGGTCAGTTCGACCAGCCGCCGTCGATGATATGAATCTGGCCTGTCGTGAACGACGATTCGTCCGAGCCGAGATAGAGCGCGAGCGCCGCGATCTCCTCGGCGCGGCCGACGCGCCCCATCGGCTGGCGCGCGACGAACGCCGCCTGAATCTGCTCGACGCTCGCGCCCTGCGCCTGCGCCTGCTCCGCGATGCGCTCCTTCAGCGACGGCGACTCCACCGTGCCCGGACAGATCGCGTTGCAGCGCACGCCGCGCGTGACGAAATCGGCGGCGACCGACTTCGTGAGTCCGATCACGGCCGCCTTCGACGCACCATACACGAAGCGGTTCGGCACACCCTTCACACTCGAAGCCGCCGACGACATGTTGATGATCGAACCGCCGCCCTTTTCCAGCATCTTCGGCAGGAAGGCGCGAATCGTACGATACATCGCCTTGGCGTTCAGGTCGAAGGCGAAATCCCAGTCTTCGTCGCTCGCTTCGAGAATCGAGCCGGCGTGCACGAAACCCGCGCAGTTGAAGAGCACGTCGATCGCGCCGATTTCCTGCGCGAGCGCATTGATCGCCTGCGTGTCGCGCACGTCGAGCTTGCGCGCTTCGAAGGGCTTGCCTTCGAGCGATTCGGTGCGAATGTCGGTGGCGATCACGCGCGCGCCCTGCGCCGCGAACAGCTCGGCCGTCGCGAGCCCGATGCCTTGTCCGGCCGCCGTGATCAGCGCCGTCTTGCCTGCCAGTCTTTGTACCATCTACTGCTCCAGTCGAAGTTATTTTTGAGACATGCCGGGTATATCAGCCGTTTCAGAGGCGGTAGAACGCATGGGCGTTCGCGCCGAAAATTGAGTCTTGCTGGTCTTTTTCGAGATGCGAGGTCAGTTTTTTTGCGGTGGCGTGCCACGCAGTGTAGCTGCCGTTCAGGTTCAATACCGGCCAGTCGCTGCCCCACATCAGCCGCGCGGCTCCGAAATGTTCGATGAGATGCGCGACGTAGGGTTTCAGCGTGTCGTCGGTCCAGTTTTCTTTTGCTTCGGTCGCAAGGCCGGATAGTTTGCAATGAAGTCGTTGCGGAAGCGCCGCGAGTTGCGCGATGCCGTCGGCCCACGGCTGCCAGCCGGCGTCGCGGCCGTCGCGGATCGGCGGTTTCGCGCCATGATCGACGACGATTCTGAGCGTCGGATAGCGCGCGACGAAGTTGATCAGCGAAGGCACATGCCGCGCGAAGATCAACGCGTCGAAGGCGAGATCGTGTTCGATCAGGCGTTCGATCGCGTCCGCGCGTGGCGCGTGTTCGATCCACGTATCGTCGGGCAGGTCCTGCAACATCGGGCGCACTGCCTTGAACTTCGGCTCGCGCGCGAGTTCGTCGATGATCGCGGGCGCGTCGGGCGAATCGAGCGGCACCCAGCCGACGACGCCGGCAATCGATTCGTCGTTGCGCGCGAGATCGAGCAAGTAGCGCGTTTCCTCGACCGTCGGCGCGGCCTGAACCACGACCGTGCGAGCGATGCCCGTCGCCTGACGCAACGGCGTGAGGTCATCGGAGCCGAACACGCGATACAGCGGCTTCATCTCCGGCGTGAGCCAGCCGTAGTCACCGCGCGCGGGATCCCAGTAATGCTGATGGGCGTCGATGTTCATGCCGGATGTCATCGCGGCACCGGTGCATTCGCGTGAAGCAAGCCTTCGGCGCGCAGTGCGTCCCACAACGCGGACGGGATCGGCGTCGCAAAAGAAGCTGCGTTCTCGCGCACTTCATCAGGCGTGCGCGCGCCCATCAGCACCGTGGCCACAACTTTATGCGCATAAGGAAACTGGATGGCCGCGGCAGAAAGTGCGACGCCATGTGCGCGGCACACACGCTCCAGCTTGCCGACGCGCTCGACGATTTCCTTCGGCGCATCGCCGTAGTTGAACTTGAGATCGCCGTGCGCGCCGGCATCGAGGCCGCGCGCGAGAATGCCCGAGTTGAAGGCGCCGCCGAGCAGGATGCTCACGCCACGCTTCTCGCATTCAGGCAGGAGATCGTCGAGCGTGTTTTGTTCGAGAAGCGTGTAGCGCCCGGCAAGCAGCGCGCAGTCGATGTCGAATTCGGCCATCGCTTCCATCACGGCCGCGCCTTCGTTCACGCCGAGGCCGACCGCTTTCACGCCGCGCGATTGTTTCAACTCTTCGAGTGCGCGAAAGCCGCCGTCATCGGTCAGTTGCTTCCAGTAGTGCGCGTTCTTTTCGCCGTGCGTGACGCGGCCGATGTCGTGGATCAGCACGATATCGATATCGATCATGCCGAGCCGCATCTGGCTGTCCTCGAACGAGCGCAGGATGCCGTCGTACGTGTAGTCGTAGATCGCCTGAAACGGCAGCGGCGCGGCCCAGCCTTCGCTGCCGTCGTCGGGCGTCGTGCGCGGGACGAAGCGGCGGCCGACTTTCGTCGACAACGCATACTCGCCGCGCGGATAGCGCCGCAGCGCGTCGCCCAGCCGATGTTCGGCCTTCGTGTGGCCGTAATGCGGCGCGGTATCGAAGAAACGGATGCCGGCCTGCCACGCGGCGTCGACGGTCGCGCGCGCCTCGTCTTCCGTGAGTTCGTGATACAGCCCGCCGAGCGGCGCGGTGCCGAGCGACAGCGCGGTGACGTCGAGCGCCGTGCGCCCGATCTTGCGCCGGCGTGAGACTGCTTCTTGCGCTTCTGCGGTCATCTGCAAACTCCGAATGATTTGAGATGGCGAAACTCAAGCCGCCACAGTAACGCGTCCCACGCTCGCGGGCAAACACGCGGGGCCGACCGGTTCGAAGGTTTTGTAAGTCAGAATGAATTCCTGATGCCCGAGCGATTCCGACTTCGACGTCGCGCCCGCCGCCACCGCGACGGTCACGTCGAAGATTTCGCGGCCCACTTCGTCGAGCGTCGCGCGGCCTTCGAGGATGCGGCCCGCGTCCACATCCATGTCGCCGGAGAGGTTGCGATACGTCGCCGGATTCGCGCACACCTTGATGACCGGCGAAATGGCCGAGCCGACCACCGAGCCGCGCCCGGTCGTGAAGAGGATCACGTGACAGCCGCACGCGATCAGCTCGCCGATCTCCGCGTTGTCGCTGATATTGGGAAAGCCGAAGCGCGGCTCGCCGTCCGGCACGACGTCGAGCAGATAGAGACCGCCCGTCGGCGGCACGTCGCCCGGCTTGATAATGCCGACGATCGGCGACGCCCCGCTCTTCGAATACGCGCCGAGCGATTTCTCTTCCTGCGTCGTCAGTCCGCCGTCCGCGTTGCCGACGGAGAACGAGCCGTGGCCCATCGTCGTGTAATAGCGCGCGGCCTTCTGCACGCATTCGACGATCGCATCGCCGAGTTCGGGCCGCGCCGCGCGCCGCTTCATGTGGAACTCGCAGCCGACGAGCTCGCCCGTTTCCTCGAAGATGCACGCCGCGCCCGCGCCGATGAACGCATCGAACGCGCGGCCCACCGCCGGATTCGCCGTGATGCCGCTCGTGCCGTCGGAGCCGCCGCAGATCGTGCCGACGATCAGTTCGTCGAGCGCCATCGGCACTTTTTCCTGCGCGGCGAGCGTCGCGCGCGCGTCGCGCACCCAGTCGAGACCGTTCTGAATCGTGCTGCGCGTGCCGCCTTTTTCCTGGATCGTCAGTACGGCAGCGGGGCGGCCGCTCGCGCGCACGACATCGGCGAGATAGTGCTTGTTCATGCTCTCGCACCCGAGCGACACGAACAGCACCGCGCCGACGTTCGGATGCGTGCAGATGCGCTCCAGCATCTTTTCGGCATAGCTGTTCGGGTAGCAGCCCGGAAAGCCGATCAGATGAACGGGCGCTTCGGCTTGTGGATCGAAGGAATCGAAATCGTCGAACGATGGACGAAATTGCGCGACGATCTCGCGTGCGACGTGATGCGCGCACTCGACGAGATACGCCACCGCAACGATATTGCGAATGCCTTTCTTGCCATCGGCGCGCGGATAGCCTTGCAGTACGGAAGTGTTCGGCGTGCTGTTCATGAGCGTCTAGTGCTGCACGTACGCGTGTCCGGCGTCGTGTGTGTAAGTGGGGATGTAGTCGCTTTCGAGATTGTGCGTATGCAGATGCTCGCCACGCGCGACATCGTCGTTCACATGGCCGATGATCGCGCCGTAGCGCAGCACCTTTTCATCCTTCGACAGCGCGCGCCGGGCAATCTTGTGCGCAAGCTCGATGGTCGTCGCGAGCGTGATGCGCTCGCCCTCGATCGTCACCGTTTCGCCGGCCGGCAGACGCGCCGCGGCAATCAGGCAGTTGTCTTCCGGGCTCAACAGAATGAGGCGCGGGTCAGTGGTCTCTTGCATCTTCGAACTCGTTAGTTTTGCGCTTCGCCGCCCGCGAGCCGCGCCACCATCAGCGAGCCGAGGATGATCGCGCCGTAGATCGCCTGAATCCAGAACGACGGAACTTGCGCAAGTGTCAGCAGGTTTTGTACGACGCCCAGCAGCAAAACGCCTGACAGTGCGCCGAGCATCGTGCCCTTGCCGCCGTCGAGCGAGATGCCGCCGATCACCGCCGCGGCGAACACCGTAAAAATCATGCCGTTGCCCTGATTCGCGTTGATCGCGCCGACGTAGCCCGTGACGATCAGCCCGCCAATCGACGCGAGCACGCTGCCCAGAATGAAGACGCCCCACGTGACGCGCTCGACGCGAATGCCCGCCGCGCGCGCCGCTTCCGGGTTGCCGCCGATCGCATAGAGCGCGCGGCCGAGCCGGTGATAACGCAGCATGAACGCCGCGACCGCGAAGGCCGCCGCTGCGAGCCAGACGGACACCGGCAGTCCGAGCACGAGCGTCGTGGCGAGCGTGAAGAACGACGGCGGCATGTCGAACAGCGTGCCGCCCTTGGTCGCGCCGACGAGCATGCCGCGCAGCACGATCAGCATCGCGAGCGTGACGATGAACGCGTTCAGACGCAGCCGCACGACCAGAAAGCCGTTGACGAAGCCGATCAGCGCGCCCACGACGACGATCGCCCCGAGCCCCGCTGCCGCCGGCCATTCGAGGCCGAAGCCCGCCGACGCCGCCGGCATCACGAGCATTGCGCCGACGGCGGGCGCGATGCCGACCGTCGATTCGAGCGACAGGTCGAACTTGCCCGTCAGCACGATCAGCGATTCGGCGAGCACGACCAGCGCGAGCGCCGCCGATGCGCCCAGAATGCTGATCAGGTTCGCCTGCGTGAGAAAGCTCGGGCTGACGAGCGCGCCGATTGCGAGCAGCAACGCGAGCGCGGGCAATAGTGCGAGATCGCGAAAGCGCGCGAGTTCGAGGCGCGGACGCTGCCGCTGCATCGGCACGCCGGCCATCGCGGGACTGGAAAAATCATGCTTCATGGAGACTCACTCCTTCGACGGATGCGATGAGTTCATGGTCCTGCCATCCGGCAGGGAATTCGGCCGCGATCGCGCCGCGGAACATCACGAGCACGCGGTCGCAGGTGCGCAGGTCGTCGAGCTCGCCTGAGACGACGAGCACCGCCTTGCCTTCCTCGCGCACGCGTTCGACGACGCCGAGCAGCGCTTCCTTCGATTTCACGTCGACGCCCGCGGTCGGGTCGATGAGCACGAGCACGTTGGGATTGGTGGCGAGCGCGCGCGCCATCACCACTTTCTGCTGATTACCGCCCGACAGCCCCGACACGACGTGCCCGGGCCCCTGCGTCTTGATGCCGAGCGCGGCGATCATGCGGCGCCCGAACGCGTTCTTCTTCGCCGGCGACGCGATGCCGAAGCGCCCCAGCGTGCGCGTGATCGTCATCGAGGCGTTTTCCGCGACGGACTGCGACAGCACGAGCCCTTCGCGATGCCGGTCCTTCGGCACGCAGCCGACGCCTTGCGCCAGCGCGGCAGGCACGTCGCCGGGCGGAAGTGTCCGGCCATCGACCTGAATGATTCCGCTGCGCTGCGCCTTCAATCCGGCGATCGCTTCCGCGACGCTCGTGCGCCCGCTCGTCGTCGCGCCGGTCAGGCCGATGACTTCGCCGCGCCGCACGTCGAAGCTCACGCCGCCGTAGTCGTCGCCGCACAGGCCGGACACGGACAGCGCCACCGCCGCATCCGCAGGCAAAGGCGCGCGCGCGGCCGCATCGGCGACGGAGAGACCGCCTTGCTCGCCGGTCATCGCCTCGATCAGCTTGTCGCGCGGCAACGCGGAGACCGGCGCGCTGACGACATGTCGCGCATCGCGAAGCACGGTCACTGCCTGACAGATTTCGTACACCTCCTGCAAGTGATGGGAAATGAACAGGAAAGTGACACCTTCGCGCTGTAACTCTTCGATACGCCTGAACAGACGCTTGATCTCCTCGCCGTCCAACTGTGCAGTCGGTTCATCGAGGATGATGAAGCGCGCGCCGTACGACAGCGCCCGCGCGATCTCCACCAGTTGCCGCGCCTCGACGGTCAGGTCGCCCGCGCGCGCATCTTCACGCACGTCGATCTTCCAGTGATCGAGCAACGCGCGCGCGTCGCGACGCATCGTGCGCCAGTCGATCACCCCGCCGCGCCGATGTTGCCGGTTGATGAACAGATTCTCGGCGACGGAAAGTTCGCGGATGATCGTCGAATGCTGATACACGCACGCGACGCGCTCGCGCCACGCGTCGCGGTCCGCCAGCGCCGGCGCGGGCTCGCCGCCGAAGCGGATCTCGCCGGCGTCGGGACGGCGCAGGCCGGTGATCATCGACACGAGCGTCGATTTGCCCGCGCCGTTGCGCCCGACGAGCGCATGCGACTCGCCGGGCAACACGCGCATGCTCACATCGGCGAGTGCGGCGGTCGAGCCGTAGCGCTTGATCAGCCCGAACGCTTCAACGACGGGCGTAGTCATTTGATGGTATTGCCCCAGAGGGACTTGTCGTCGACGTTGGCCTTCGTCACGAGCGGCGCGGGCAACTGATCTTCGAGAATGCCGGGCGCGCGTTGCACGATCGTGCTGCCGTGATCCGTCGGGCCGGGCTTGAAGGTCTGACCGGCGAGCGCCGCCTTGATATAGAAGAGGCCGTATTTCGCGTACAGATCGGCGGGCTGCGAGATGGTCGCGTCGATGTCGCCGCGGCGGATCGCGTCGTATTCCTGCGGGATGCCGTCGTTGCTCACGATCACGATGTGTTTCGGATCGCCAGCCTTGACGAGCAGTTGCTTGCGACGCAGCGTCTGCAGCGTCGGCGACAGATAGACGCCGCCCGCCTGCATGTAGATTGCCTTCACGTCGGGATTGGCGGTGAGCAGGCTGTCGAGCGCGGTCGCGGCGGCGTCGCCTTTCCATGCGGCCGGAATTTCCAGCAGGCTCAGAGACGGATATTTCTTCAGGCACTCGCGGAACGCTTCGGAGCGGTCGCGGCCGTTCACCGACGCCAGATCGCCCATGATCTGCACGACCTTGCCCGATTTCACGTGCTCGCCGATGTACTCGCACGACTTCGTGCCATACGCGCGGTTGTCGGCGCGCACGACCATCGCGACCTTGCCTTGCGTCGGCGCGACATCGACGGCGACGACCGGAACGCTCTTCGCCGACGACGCATCCAGCGCGCGGCTGATCGCCGCCGAATCCAGCGGCCCGACCACGATGCCCTTCGCACCGAGATTCAGCAGGTTGTTCATGTCGGTGATCTGCTGCGCCGGATCGCCGTTCGAGTTGACGGGCGCGAGGATGTCGAGGCCCATTTCCTTCGCGTACTTCGGCAGATAGTTGTTGTACGACTGCCAGAACGGCGAGGTGAGCAGCGGCAGGCCGAGCCCGACTTTGCCGCTCTCGGCGGCGCTGACGGTTCCGATCGCGCCGGCCACGGCCATGGTGACGGCAGCAGCGGCGAGTTTCCTGGTGAAGGTCATGCGGTTGTCTCCTGATGTGTGCTGTTCTTGGCGACTGCGACTGTGGGTGCTGCGGGAAACTTTCGGTGCATCAATTCATCAGTGAACGTATTATTCATATATACACAATCTGAAGTCAAGGACGCGCGTGGCCAGATCGATCGGTGATTTCCCTAGCCGGTCGTCGAACCCAAGCGCCTTCGGACGGCTTACACTCGGCGCGCCAGAAACAATGAATCGACCCAGACTGAGAATGGCTTCCGAATCAACCGACAACGACGGCGACGCCGACCGCTACCGCGCACCCGCGCTCGACAAGGGGCTCGACATCCTCGAACTGCTTTCGGAGCAGAAATCGGGACTGACGCGCGCGGAAATCACGAAGATGCTCGGGCGCAATGCGAGCGAGATGTACCGGATGCTGGAGCGGCTCGTCGCGCGGCAGTACGTCGTGCGTTCGCCCGAAGGCGACCGCTATTCGCTGAGCCTGAAGCTGTATGCGCTCGCGCACCGGCATCCGCCGATGAACCGGCTGATCTCCGAAGCGCTTCCCGTGATGCAGCGGTTCGCGGACGCGGCCGAGCAATCGGTGCATCTCGCGGTCTACGATCGCGGCAATCTGCTCGTCATCGCGCAAGTCGACGGGCCCGGGACGTGGGGCATTTCGGTGCGGCTCGGTTCGCGCGTCGGATTGATCGACACCGGCTCGGGCCGCGTGATGCTCGCGTTCGAGACGGACGAGCAACGCGAACACATGCTCGCCGAGCATACGAAGGTGAAGGGCGAGATCACGCTCGATCGCGCGGAGCTCGACGCCGATTGCCGGCAGATTCGCGAGACGGGCTATTCGAAGCGCGAAAGCCAGCAGACTTTCGGCGTGACGGATGTGACGTTCCCGCTGCTCGGGCCGTCGGGGCAGGCGATCGCCGCCCTCACCTGCCCGTACATGCGGCGTATCGACGAGTATGTGGCGCCGTCGATCGAAGATGTCATCGCGCAGTTGAAGGATGCGGCGGCATCGCTTTCGATGATTCACGACTGAGCGGCGCACGCTGCGCGCGTTAGAATGACGGCCCGCTCAAAAAGGCAGCGCATCGCAACGGCGCGCCGCCGTCTTCAATCCGACGCATTCCCGATGGCCAAACTCCTCTCCGATACAGAATTCCTGCGCTTTTCCGACCTTCAGCAAAAACAGGCGAACTTCACGATCACGTCCGAAGAAGCGGACGAGTTGCGCGAGATCGTCGCGCGCGCCCAGAAGAAACGCGACGATCGCTCGACCGCGATGCACGCGATCGAAACGTATATCGCACAGTTCGACATTACGCCGGACGAGCTCTTCTCAGCCGAGCAGATCGGCGACGCCGCGCGCACCTTCGGCCTGATTCCGGCCGCGAAGAAGGAGCGCACGCTGCCGCCCCAACTGACGTACAACGGCAAGCCGTATCAGTGGACGTCGCGCGCGCTGCCCGAAGAAATCCGCGTGCCGCTCTACGAAGCGTTCACATCGGGGCAATCGGTGAAGCCGTTCATCGCGACGCCGAAAGACAGCACGCGCTGCGCGCTGACGATCGCGCGCCTCGAAAAGGAAACGGGAAATTCGTACGCCGAAGCATTGCTCGTCGAACTCGACTTGTCGCGCGCTCAGGTCGAAGACGCGCTCGCCAGACTGGCGGCCTAACCGGCTCGCGGCTGTGACGGCGACTCGCACAGCCGCATCCTGAAACCGACGACACCCGGGTCTTCGGTCTTCGTCAATTCGAAGCCGGCGTTGCGCGCCAGTGCGATCATTCCCGCGTTCTCGCGCAGCGCCTCGCCGATCAGCCAGCGCGTGCCGCGCTTTCTCACGTAATCGATGATGCGTGAGAGCAGCAGCGAGCCCAGCCCCTTCCCTTTCATGTCCGAGCGCGCCGCGACCGCGAATTCGGCGGTCTCGTTGTCGGGATCGGCGATCGCCCGCGCGACGCCGAGCGTTTCGGCGACGCCCTCGCCGTTCGTCCTCGTGACGATCAGCGCGATTTCGCGGTCGTAATCGATCTGCGTCATGCGCGCGAGTTGCGAATGATCGAAGTTGCGCACCGCGCCGAAAAATCGCAGACGCAAATCTTCGGCGGTATTCGCCGCGACGAATGCACGATGGGCGTCTTCGTCCTCCGGGCGAATCGGCCGCACCGTGATATGCAGGCCGCGCCAGTCGAGCGTTTCCTCGAGGCAGCGCGGATACGGCACGATCGCGAGCGGCTTGCGGTGCGCGCCCAACGTGAGTTGCGGATCGTGCACGGCGACCGAATCGCTCGTCACGCGCAAGACGAGACGCAGCGCGACGATCTCTTCGATATAGCAAACCAGTTGCGACAGCGCGGTCAGCGCATTCAACAGCATCTCGGTGGGCAGTTCGCGCGAACGCGGCGAACGCATCACGAGATCGCGCGACAGCACGGGATTGAGCGGCGGCAACGCGAATTCGTGAAGCGCATCCGCGAGGCCTAGAGCGCCCTCGGCCCTGAACTCGAAGGCCGGTCCAAACACGCGATGGTTAAGCAGTCGCGTCTGTATTTCGACGGCATCGCTCGTCAACGAGTCCGGCGGGCCAGGCTTCACCGCGATGCCGAAGCAGCCGAGAACGCGCGCCGCGCGCTCGCCATTCAACTCGGCGATGCCGTTTTCAAGCGCGACGCGAACTTCGTTTTGTGCGGCGTCGATTTCTTCGGGAATCTCCGCTGGCAGGCCATCGGGCGTCTGCATCAGCAATTCGCGGCCTTGCCGGAAATCCACCAGACGCGCGAAGCCGCGTGCGAGCCGATTTGGCGTCGTATGCACCGGAATGCCGTTCGCATGCAGCTCATCGCGCGTCGCCGAATCGACGCATCCGAAGAAACACGCCAGCAATCCTCGATACGCGTGCCGGCGCTCGGCGATCAGCACGCGCGCAACGTCCGCGACAGGCGCACTGTGCGTCGGCGCATGCACGACGAACACGGTGCCGGTTTCGCGATGCGCAGCGAGCGTTTCGAGCGCCGCGCCGAAATCGGCGGGCGTGGCATCGTCGCCGAGCAGAAGCGGATTGCCCGTGCGAGCGCGGGGCAGAGCAGCGGCGACAGCGTCGCGAGCGGCCGCGGGCCACGGCGCGAGGTCATCGCCGGCGCTGCCGAACGCATCCTGCGCGAGTGCCCCGACGCCGGGGTCGCTCGTGATCACCGTCGCGACATCGCTCGCCGCAACCCGTCCGATGCCGAGTGTCTCGATCTCGTCGAGGAGGTCGTCGAGAGAATCGACGCGAACCAGTCCCGCACGGCGAAAGGCGGCGCCGTAGAGGCGGTCGAAGGGATCGTCGCGGCCGGTGCGAAGCACGAGCACCGGCTTGTTGCGTGCTGCCGCGCGCGCAGCGGACATGAACTTGCGCGCCGAACTGATGGTTTCGATGGCCAGCAGAATCGCGCGCGTGGATGCATCGCTTGCCAGGAAGTCGAGGATGTCGCCCGAGTCGACGTCGGCTTCATCGCCCAGCGCAATGATCCGCGAGAAACCGAGACCGCGCGCGCGTGCCCAGCCCAGCACGCCGTTCGTCAACGCGTTCGAGCCGGAAACCCACGCAACGCCGCCTGACTTGACGCTGCACGCGGGTGCGCCGAGACATGCGCCGATCGCGGGCGTGACCACGCCCAGACTCGCCGGTCCGATGATGCGCAACAGGAACGGGCGTGCAGCGGCGAGTGCGCGCGCGGTCCAGTCGTCCGCGTCCCTGGACGGATTGCCGCGCGGCTTTCCTTCGCCGACGATCACCACGGCCTTCGTTCCACGCTTGCCGAGTTGCTCGACGAGCTTCGGCCACGTCTCGGGCGACGTGCAAAGCACCGCGACGTTGGGCGCGTCCGGCAACGCGTCCACGTTCGGAAAGACGCGTTCTCCCCCTAGCGTTTGGTACTTTGGATTGACAGGCCAGATCGGGCCGGTGAATCCGGCGCATAACGCGCGCGCCCAGACCATTTCGCCGATGCTTCCCGCGCGGGACGATGCACCTATCACGGCAATCGATTTGGGTGCGAACAGGATGTCCAGGTTGCGAACAGTCATCACGGCTCCGGCATAAGCGGCGGTGGAATCAGCGCTTAGGATAGGCGATTTTGTTTGGCGGATGGCGAGGGATGAGCGGGTCGGCGAGATTGCGTCCAGCGGTAATGCGCGAGACTTTATGCGCATAAAGCTGCTGCCCGTCCAGAGGGAGGTAGGGACAAGTTCCGTTGTCTGCTATCGGTACATCGATCGACTTTATGCGCATAAAGCCGGCCGACGCATGCCTAATGCTCAAACTTGTTTTACGCCATATCGGCATCTCGCGTGGTCGGTCGGAACCAGTCGACTTTATGCGCATAAAGTCGACCATGAAACTCGCTGCGTCCCCTTGCGCTTTGCTTCCCAATGACGCCGCGTGCGCGCACGGACAACAGCCCAAGCTTTATGCGCATAAACCTCGGCCAAACGGCTAACGTTGTCGTTTATCGTTGAATATCACTGGAAAATCGATTACGACAATGTAGAATTCAACAGACTTCAAAATCTCGGGGTAAAACGTGGCGGCGGAAATCATAGCGATCACGCAGCAGAAGGGCGGCGTCGGCAAAAGCACAATCGCGATGCACCTGGGCGCGGCCTTTCACGAAAACAAGAAGCGTGTGCTAGTCGTCGACGCGGATGGTCAGAACACGCTCGTTCACTGGTCGAGCGCAGCGTCCGATGGCGCGAGCGGAATCCCTTTTCCTGTCGTCAATCTGTCGGAAGCAGGGGGGCAGATCCATCGCGAAATCAAGAAGTTCGTCAATGACTACGACATCATCGTCGTGGATTGCCCG
Source organism: Caballeronia peredens (assembly GCA_001544595.2). Taxonomy (GTDB): domain Bacteria; phylum Pseudomonadota; class Gammaproteobacteria; order Burkholderiales; family Burkholderiaceae; genus Caballeronia; species Caballeronia peredens. The sequence continues at coordinate 16,183 of FCOH02000024.1, forward strand.
CCCTCCATCACGGAGAAGGTGTCGGGCGTTGTGCTGCTCGCGGCGAGCGTTGCGGTAATTCCCACTTCCTCGTCGCCGGCTGACTATTGGTCGAGCGTCGGCCTCGTCAAGCTCGTTCAACAAGCGCAAGTCATGAACGAAGACTTGCGCGCCGTCTTCCTGCTCAACAAGACGGAAGAGAAGCGCATGCTGACGCGCGAGCTGAAGGTCGCGCTCGAAGAACTCGGTTTCCCACTGCTCAGAACTCAGATTCCGACGCGGGAGTGCTACAAGCAGGCAATGGCGCTAGGCCAGACCGTACTTCAGATGACCGACCGCGGCGCACGACTTGCCGCAGCCGAGATCCGCGCCGTCGCCGACGAAATCCTCGGCATGCTCCCCTGACTTTATGCGCATAAAGGACCCTGAATGAAACCGTCCCAGTTTGCAAAGGGCTTCAAGGCCCGCCCCGACTCGACGAGCAGCGAGAAGCGCACGGCACTTGATCGCCTCAACGCGATCGATGGGATCGTCGACATCCAACACGTTGGACAGGCTGCCGCGAACGGCCGGTCGAGCGCGTTTGTCGACGAATCCGGCGATATCGCGGCCGGTCCCGAATCCGAGGAATATCGGGCCTGGAGGCGTGCGAATCGCTACGTCGCCGGGCAAGTCATCGAGTTGCCGTTAAAGGCAATCAAGCCAAGCCCTTTCAATCCGCGCCATTTCTATCTGAAGACATCGATCGCGGAATTGGCTGTCAATCTCGCCAGGCAAGGGCAGCAGCAGGCCATTCACGTCATTCCCGATTACGAGAATCCGGGAACGTTCTTCGTCAGCGACGGCGGACGCCGCGTGCGGGCGCTGAAAGAAGCAAACAAGGATACGGTCAAGGCGGTAGTCGTCGATCTGCCGGTGGGCATCGAGAGCTACAAACTGGGCTACGACCTGAACGTCCAGCGCGACTCCCAGACGGTCTTCGACAACGCCGTGGTCTGGCGACGCTTCCTCGACGAAAAGCACTTCCAGAGTCAACGCGAACTGGCAGACCATCTCGGTCTCGATGAATCGACCATCGCGGTGGCACTCTCCATCGCGAAGCTTCCCGAGAGCGTCATGCAGGAAATGGTGGCGAGACCGGATCGTTTCGGCTCGAACATGGCCTATCAGATCACGCGCTACCACACCGCGCGCGGCAGCGACGCCACCCTGCGGCTCATCAACAAGATCACCTCGGACGATCTGAGCACGCGCCAGGTCGCGGATATCGTCAAAGGGCGCGCCAGCGCTCAGGGAACGCCGAAGACGCCGAGCCGTCAGCGTTATGCTCAGCGGCTCGATATCAAGCTGGATGGCGTCACCGTCGGCGATCTGAAGTCATACGGTGAAGATCGGCTCGAACTCCGTCTGCGCGGCTTGTCGCGCGAGAAGCGCGATGAATTGCTCCATCAGATCGAAACGATGCTGCAATCCGATCAGATCAAGAAGTGAAACGCACAGGGTCGCCGGCCGGTTTTCGGCGACCCTCGCGAGCCTAGCAATTCCTGAGAGACCGATGGAATACCGCGCGGCTTAGCCTGCCCGCGACTGACTGAGCGTGAAAGCCAGAAGATCGCCATCCGTGGGTTCGCCCCACGTCTTTCGGGCGAGCCAGTCGAAGAACGACGTCTCGGCCAGCTTCGAGTCCAGACCGCGCTTGCGCCAGTCATCACGCATATGCGTGCCCAAGCCCGGCAGAATGTCTTCCTCGAACGACTGACGCGCGATCTCCCGTTCGTCCTCACCTTGTTCGTCGTAGAGGACGCGCGCTTCCTTGCGGCGATACGCCGAGAATTCGCTCAATAAGCGTGCCTTCAGATCGTCGGCGCCGGGAGCGGTCACGCGTGCGGCGGCGCTGGCCGTAGCGGGCGGCAGCACTTCGAGCGGCGGCGCGTAGCCTTTCTTGAGCGCATCCTTGAACAGCGCCGCGGCACTTCGAACGGGCGGCAACGTCGTGCTGCGCATGCGCTGCTCCGTCATCTGCAACGCCGCGCGGATGCGGTTCTCTTCGCTGTCTGCGTACAGCGACTGGGCATCCTTGAGCGGAATGCCGATTTTCACCATCCGATCCACGAGCGTGCTGTCGAACACGTTCGGATGTTCATCGAGCGCGAGCATCGGCTGCTTTTGTTCGGTCACGCGAAACTGAATCTCGGCGACCCGCCTTCCTTCGCGATGCTCCACCAACTCCACGAAGATATTCGTCACCGCGTTGACCTCGGCGATCGCGGGCCGCAGATAGTCGCGCTTGAAGTATTTGTATTCGCGCTTGGCTTCGTCGCCGGCTTCGGTATCCGGGGTGCCCGAGAGGATCGGCCGCCACCATTCCCACGTTTCGCGCATCGTCAGATGGCTGGGATTCGTGAGATAGCGCACGCAGATCTCATACAGCGCCAGACCCGCGCTGCTGCGCAACTGGCTCTGAAACTGCAGGCTCAGCCGCGCATACTGCACGGGATCGAGCAGCTTCTTCTTGATCTTGGGCGCGAACGAGAACTCGACCCAGACGCGGCGCGTCGTCGGATCTTCGAGAATTTCGGCATCGGCGATGAGCGTGGAAATGCCCCATTTGCGGCCAGGCTTCTGGCTCGACGTCCCGGTGCTCCACTCCACCTGCACCGAGACCATGCGACGCAGGTGTTCCTTGACGAGCGCGGTATCGTTCGAATCGAACGCTGAATTCGCGACGATATCCGACAGCAACGCGCGATAGGTATCGCCGGATTCATCGGCCTGCTGCGCAACAGCAAGTAAGACGTTGAATAGCTTGCGAGTGAGCAGCGTAATTTTGCCGCTCTTGGGCTGAATGGCAATGGCCTCGACGGCCTTGCGCAATTCCGCCGAGCTTGGGCTGACTACGTCGGTCTTCTTTGCGCGCTTGGTTGCCATGCGATGGACGTTTTGGATATTGCGAGGAAGGATACCGATAGGGGTGAACCGCGTCTATAGGGGCGGCTTCACCCTACAGGGGTGAACGAGCGCCATGTCGCACGGCTCACTGCGGTGCGTTCCCGTAAACACTCACCACTCACCTGTCGTCGGCAGCCGATCTGTGCAGGATTCATGCGGGTAAACGGATTGCGCCATGTTTCGAAGGTCTACGAAGGCTCGACGTGTCATCCCGAAGATCCTCACCTCAATATTTTTTTCGCGCCGCTTGCCCGTGGCGTCGGTGCGACAAGGCTACCCGTTGGGCTGATTTCGGTGCGCTGACGCCCTTCCGGTGCAGATCGCGCGGCCCATCGCCTTCACTTTCGGCTCGAAGCTAAATGCCGGGCCCTGCAAATACTCACCTTTGTTTGAGGATTCACGAAAGAGAAAAGCCGTTTGGCCTTTGTCAGATGAGTCTTCCAGCGATTCCGGCTCCTGGAAAGTCTCACCTTTGCCATTTTTTCTCTCCGATTCTGCTAAAGAACGGTCTTGCTCGGCTCCTGAAAAGTCTCACCTTGAACAGCGCAAGCAGAGAAACTTACGTTCACGCAGGCACTTATCTCGCTTTCTTCATGTTCATCCGCGTCATTCGAGTCCCGAAAACCCTCACCGGTCGGATCGTCAATCGCGTCTTTTGATCCATTAAAGCGTCCTGAAAAAGCTCACCTTTTCCCCTGACGCGCGATCTCGATCATCTGTACATCTTTGTTTTTACGTCACTTTTTCAACTCTTCGGGGACCGTCTGCTGTCTCGCGTTGACACGGCTTCCTCCTTCGATCCCGTTACCTCTCACCCTCGCACGCCGGCCTAATCGCCTGGACGGCGCCGAAATATGCATCTTTTCTCTCCCGAAAAAGCTCACCTGAGCTGTTGAGACAGCGATTCAGAGCACCTGAAGTGCTTCAGTCGGGATGTCCACCGGCTCTCGACGCCCGATCGGTTCCCGAAAATCCTCACCTTTCAGGCTCCACAAGTCGAATTTCATGCAAATAGCGCCGGCTGTCCCCGAAAAATCTCACCCTCGGTCGTCAAACAGCCCCGAAAAGACTCACTTGTCGGTAATAATGACCTATCGACGGCGAGTTTTCTGCCTGTTTGGCGCTTCCTGAAAACGCTCACCATGAGCAACGCCGCGCTGTGCAGCCTCCCTACACGCGACAATGCTTTTACTCGAACAAGCTCCCGAAATCGCTCACCGTAGGTGCAAGGCCTTCTCCTGAAGCCGCTCACGATACCTCCCGCTTCTCCTCACTGACGGCCCCGAAGCCCATCACCGACGCGTCCCGAAGAGTTTCACCATATATCCCGAAGAGTCTCACCCAGCAGCCCGCAAAGCCTTATGGAGTAAGGCTGTCCGAGGGCGTTAACGTCTTTAACAAAGGTTCAAAGGTGTTTACTTCTAATACTCTCAAACCCATTGTTTCGAGTTCGGAGAATGGCAAGCAAGTCCAACACTCGTGAAACACAGCATGACTTGTCTAACTTGACAAAAACGCGCGCAAAATCATATAGATATCGTGACTTCTTCAGTGTGTTTCACGGAAAGCTCGAAGCGACGTGCGCCGAAACGGCAAAAAAGGAATGTGGCGAGGACCTGCCCACTGAGCAGCAATGAAAACTCAAAAATCATAACGCTGACTACGTAAAACATTATGATTGATACATCGCGACTCACTGTTCTGACATGAATCAACAAATCCGAGATCTTCTGCGGCAGGAAATCGAGACCATGCGATCCGCCGGCGCGCGTCGGCAAGAGCTGTCTCAACACGCCTGCAAGCGTCTTTTCCTCGATCTGGGCATTCGCCCATCCGTGACGACGGTTCGCGAACTCACGCAAACGGGCAGCGCGAGCGACATTCCCAAAGACATCGAAACATTCTGGACCAACCTGCGATCCACGTTGCGTGTCCGAGTGGACACGGGTGACATTCCCGAAACGCTACGTGAACGGGCCGGCGAACTACTCGCCTCGCTATACGATGAAGCGCGACAATACGCGCGCGCGGTCCTCGACGAAGAGAAAACACATCTCGACGCCGTCGTTCAAGCTGCACACGCCCAGGTCCGCGAGGCTGAAATCCGGCGGGCAGCGATCGACGAGGCCCATCAGCGCGCGGAGGCGCGCGTCGAAGCAGGCGCAAGCCAGATCGCCGCGCTGGAGGCGGAACTGAAGGCGCTCCGCAGTCAGGGAACCGACGCGCAGTCAGGCCTGCGCGAAGTAATCGCGCGCTGGGAAAAGGAAAATGAGGCGCTTTCCGAGCGTCTGCAGCTGGAGCAAACGGCGGCGGCGCGTCTCCGCGATCGCGTCGATGAACTGCAAGGCGAGCTGCGCCAGAACGCCGAGCACTACGCCCAGCAGATCAAGGATGCGGTCAAGGAGGCGGAGCGGCGTGTGCGGCCGATGCTCGTCGAACTCGATTCCCTGAGGGGCATGGCCGCGACCTATCAAGCTGGCGTGCGCGAGGCGAGTCAGAAAGAATTCGATTTCATTCAACAACTTAGCGCAGTAAGAGGACGTGCGGACAGGCTCGAATCGCAGGTACGGGCGCAATCCGACGAAATCGATACGCTCGTTCGCGAGCGTGACGCGCAGCGCGTTCAGTCCGGCGCCAGTGCCGAAATCGGCGCGCTGATTGCCTCTCTGGCGGCCGATGGACGCCTTACTGCCGCCGAAATAGCCGCACTCGGCACCCAACTCGACGCACATGTCGCGTTGCCGTCGATCTGTCCGGCATGCGAGGTCGGCGAACCCGAAATGCAGAGGCACGAGGACGAATTCGAGCTGTCCTGTCCGCATTGCGAGCGGACGTCGGAGGCCGCATCGTCGAAACTTGCAGCCGTCGACGGATTTCTTCGCTCGGCAAACGCATCCTGATTTCGCGACGAAACCTCAAACGGCTTCAAAGGTGAGCGTTTTCGGGATCGCCGATCGGCCCCTGCGAGTCCGCATTCCGCGCGGAGCGCGCGCGCGCCTGCGCGATATCCCGCTCCCGTATTTGCTCACCCATCCAGTCCTGCCATGCGCGATGCAGCCGATGCACCGAGATCGTCTGCTGAAAACCGAGCCACTGTCCGACTCGATCCGGGTCCGTGCCATCTTCGAACAGTTCCGCCGCGTAGGTGTTGCGCAGCGTCTGCGGACTCGCCCGCGCGACCCGCGACGCGGCCATGCCGGACGCCGCCACGACCGCGTCGATTGCGCGCAGCATGGTCGCCTTGTGCATCGGGCGACCGGACGGCGCAGCGGGGAACAGCAGATCTCCGGCCAGCGCCGCGGTTTTGCGCTCGCCGATCCAGTTGTCGAGCAACTCGACGGCGAAAGGAGCGAGCCGCGCCTGGCGGATCAGCAACGGATTCGAGGCATCGACGGTGACATAAGGCGCACCGGCCGCGTAGCAATCGACGGTGAGTTGTGCCGCCTCGCCCGTCTTCACGCCCGCGCCGAGAAATGCGGCGACCAGCGCCCGATCGCGTCGCTCGCGCCAGCGTTGCCCGGCCGGCAACACGCCGAGCGGCGAAAAGAGATGCGCGACGAGCAGCGCGCGTTCATCGTGAGTAAGAAAGCCGGTGGGCTCGTTGTCGCGGGCCTTGCGCCAGGCGGCATTGCCGTCCTGCGCGATGAAGCGGGCCGGATTCGTGCCCGCCGATTCGACTTCCCGCACATGATCCAGCACACGTTCGATGAGGCGCAGATAGCGCATGCGCTGCGGCCGGCGGATATCGAGTTGAGCGACGAATTGCTCGATGACAGGCCGTTGCACCGTGTGCAAGGTCGCGCGCTTCGCGTCGAGCCACTCCAGAAAATTGCCCCATTGAGCGCGGTACACATCCGCCGACGATGCCCTGAATGACTGCTGCGCGAGCCATGCATCGAAGGCCGCATGAGGATCGGCCTGCCAGTCGGCTCGCTGTTGGTCGAAGAGATCGGAAGTGTTTGGCATGGTGTCGATGAGCGCGCTTCACGCTGTATTGCACTGCGCACAGGGTCGGGCTTCGAGCGCGTCGCGTCAAGCGCGCGTGTTCAGCGAAGTGTCGATAACTGTCTTGCGATGAGCGTGGTTCGTCGTCTACTGTCGTCTACACGGCTTCCTTCGACGTAAAAGTACAAGAGCAACGGAGTGGACGATGGCCCAAGAGACCTGGCAGCAACGCCGCGCGAACGGGCGCGCAGCGCGCGAGCGCACTCCGCGCGGAGCACACGCGGCGATCGGCGATCTTGATCGCGATCCCGTCGAACTTCTGCGAGCAAGCAGCAAAGGTCGTGTCGCCGCGTTGATTCCGCTGCGCTACGGCCGCATGCTCGTTTCGCCGTTCACGTTCTATCGCGGTAGCGCGATCGTTCAGGCGCACGACCTGGCGACGACGCCCGACAGCGGCATTTCGATTCAGATTTGCGGCGACTGTCATCTGTCCAATTTCGGCGGCTTTGCCACGCCGGAACGCGCGCTCATCTTCGATCTGAATGATTTCGACGAAACCGCGCCGGGTCCGTGGGAATGGGATCTGAAGCGGCTCGTCGCGAGCTTCACGATCGCCGGACGGCATCTTGGCCACGGCGCGCTCGCTGCCGACGAGTTCGCATTTCTCGTCACGCGCAGCTATCAGTCGCATATGCGCGAGTACGCGGAGATGAGCGTGCTCGATCTCTGGTACGAGCGCATCACGTTCGAGCGCATGGTCGGCGCGGTCCAGACGGACGACGCGCGGCGGCGCATAAAGCGCGGCATCGAGCGTGCGTCGCGGCGCACACACGAGACGATGCTGCCGAAGCTCGCGGAGCACATCGGCGACGCGTGGCGCATTCGCGATGCCCCGCCCGCCGTGTTCCATATTCGCGGCAAGAGCACGCTGATCGACAAGAACGATACCTGGATGACGCTCGAAGGCAGCCGCGAAGAGATCATCGCGGCGCTGATGCGCGATTATGTCGCGACGCTGACACCGGAACGCGCGCAGCTGCTGTCGCAATTCACGCTGCAGGACATCGCGTTCAAGGTGGTCGGCGTGGGCAGCGTCGGGACCCGCTGCCTGGTGCTGCTATTCACGGATCATCATGACAGGCCGCTTTTTCTGCAGATGAAGGAGGCATCGGCATCGGTTGTCGCGCGATACGCGAGGCAAGCCAACGATGCAAATCAAACTGGACACGATGGCCAGCGCGTCGTTCACGGCCAGCGCCTGATGCAGGCAGCCACCGATCCGTTTCTCGGCTGGGCGACCGGCCCGCTCGGTCGTACGCTCTATATCCGCCAGTTACGCGACATGAAAATATCCGCCGAACTCGAAACCTTCGACTCGGACGCGTTTCGGGAGTACGCCGCGATCTGCGGCTGGGCGCTGGCTCGCGCGCATGCGAAATCCGGCGGCTGCGGGATCGAGATATCCGGTTACCTCGGAAACAGCGATCGCATGGCCGAGGCGCTCGTCGCCTACGGACGCGCGTATGCGGATCAGGTGGAAAAAGACTACGAGCTGTTTCGCGCCGCTTGCCGGGACGGCAGACTCGAAGCGCGCAGCGACTCGGATATGGCCGCCGACTTCGCGCCGTGACTTGCTCGATGACGATTGAACGAGGATGAAACGACGTCAGGCACGCGGTTTGGGCCGCGTGCCAGGAACGGTTGCGTCAGTGCGCGGCGATGGCGAGTCGCGGTCGGCCGTGTCGCGCGGCGCGCTCATAGGCATCCACGGCGAAGGCGAAAACAGCGGGCAAGGCGTCGGACGATGCGACGTCGACTACGTCGTCGGTTTCGGGAAAATGAAAATCATCGGGACGCGCGAATAGTTCGCGCAGCGCCGCTTCATGTCGCCCGGCAAAGCCCAGGTCGGCCACGGCTTCTGATTCGATTGCATGCAGGAGACGCCAGGTCAGAGGCACCTCTTTGTCGATGTAACGCCCTGCAATCTGGCGCGTGATGCGCTCGAGGTCACGCACCGCACGGGCAAACTGCTTCCTGCTCAGATTCTCGCCATTCGACTCCATGATCCACCCCTTTCCAACAGGTCTTATTGTACTGTACAAATATACAGTACTTGTTGCAATGAAAATAGCGTCTCGCTAGTCGAGCCGGGTGTATGTGCGATTCCGCCTACGTGCGTTTCAGACATCCGCGGATGTGCGCGCTCGCCAACGAAGCGCATTGTGGAGTCATGCTTGGGAATGGTCCTGGGCGGAGTGCGCAGGCGCTTGAAATCGTCAGTTCAGGCGCACCGCGCGGCTAATCAAGCTGCAGAGCACGGGAGAACCGAGATGAACAAGGATCAAGTTGAAGGCGTCGGCAAGCAGGTGAAGGGCAAGATCAACGAAGGTGTCGGCAAGATGACCGGCGACAAGGTTCAGGAGGCCAAGGGCGACATGCAACAGGCCGCAGGCAAGGTGCAAAAGGGCGTAGGCGATGCGCGCGAGGACCTGAAGGACGCTGTGAAGAAGAATCCGTAACCGGACTTCACTCCACTCGCTTCGACGCCGGTTCCAGCGGTGTCGTTCAAGCGGTGTCGATAGAACGGGGCGCACTTGCCGTGCGCCCCGTTTTTCGTCATTCGCTCAGCTTGGCCGGTTTCATTCGTCCGACGTTTATGCGCATAAAGTCGCGCAGGTGGCTTGCTGGGACGACCTCGCCTCAACCGTGAATCACGATGAGCAGCGCCTTGGCGTCAGAACGTCCGACGTTGCGAATGGCATGCGCTTCGTCCGCCGCATAGCGGGCGGTTTCACCCGCTTTGAGACGACGCGTCGCGCCCGATGCATCGACTTCGATCGAGCCGTTCAGCACCGTGAGATGTTCGCGCGTTCCCGGTTCATGCGCATTCGACGTCAGCGATGCGCCCGATTGCAGAGTGAGCTCGTACCACTCGAACTTGCCGGCGAGCTCGATCGGCCCCCAGACACGCAATTGATATCCGCCGTTATCGCCGGTCAATGTCGGAATGTCATGCGGTCCGGCGACCCGGATCGCTTCAACCGGCCTTTGCTGCGCAAACAGTTGATCGAGGCTGATGCCGAGTGCGTTGGTCAGTCGCCACGCGACTGCAATGGTCGGATTGGCCTTGTCGCGTTCGATTTCCGACAGCATCGACTTCGAAACGCCTGCAGCGCGCGACAAGTCGTCGAGCGTCAGCTTTCGTTCATTGCGCAGACGCTGAATGACTTCACCGACACGCGGCGGTGTTGCCCCGGCTCCGGCGAGGTCGCCTGTCTTTCCTTCTGAAGCCATGCTTGCCATGAATCCCGCGATCCTTTAGAGTGTTCGGCATATCGGAATTCAGTTCGAAATATCGAACCTGTCCGATACGATGGATGCACTATAACAGGGCTAGGGGCTCGCGTGCGCGCGCCTGATCGAAAACGGCGTCTGGTTTCCGGCGGCAGCCTAAAAATAAAGGATTGCGATGAACGACCGATATCTCTCTCATCTGCGCTCGACACTCGACGAGATCCGCGCGGCGGGCTTCTACAAGCATGAACGCGTGATCGCGAGCCCGCAGTCCTCGGATATCCGGCTCGCGGACGGCAGCGACGTGCTGAATTTCTGCGCCAACAATTATCTCGGTCTGGCAGACGATCCTCGCCTTGTCGACGCGGCGAAGGCCGGACTCGACGCCGACGGATTCGGCATGGCGTCGGTTCGTTTCATTTGTGGGACGCAGACCGTACACAAGGAACTGGAGCGAGCCGTCTCGCAATTCCTCGGAACCGACGACGCGATTCTCTACTCGAGCTGCTTCGACGCGAACGGCGGTCTTTTCGAGACGTTGCTGACTGAAGAAGACGCAATCATCAGCGATGAACTGAATCACGCCAGCATCATCGACGGCGTGCGACTCTCGAAAGCGAAGCGCCTTCGTTACAAGAACAACGACCTTGCCGATCTCGAAGCGCGCCTGCAGGAGGCAGATGCCGCCGGCGCGCGCTTCAAGCTGATCGCGACGGATGGCGTGTTCTCGATGGACGGCATCATCGCCGATCTCGCCGGCATCTGCGATCTCGCCGACCGTTACGGCGCACTCGTGATGGTCGACGATTCGCACGCCGTGGGCTTCATCGGTGAGAACGGGCGCGGAACGCCCGAACACTGCGGCGTGCTCGACCGCGTGGATATCATCACCGGGACGCTCGGCAAGGCGCTCGGCGGTGCATCGGGCGGCTATGTCGCGGCGCACCAGGAAATCATCGACTTGTTGCGCCAGCGCAGCCGACCTTATTTGTTTTCGAATTCCTTGGCGCCGAGCATCGCGACGGCATCGCTGAAGGTGCTCGAATTGCTCGAGAGCGACGAAGGCGCAACCCTGCGCAAGCGCGTCCGTGAAAACGGCGCGCACATCCGCAAGGCGATGACTTCCCTCGGCTTCAATCTTGTTCCCGGCGAACATCCGATCATTCCCGTGATGCTCGGCGATGCGCAACTCGCGTCGAAGATGGCCGATGCGCTGCTGAACGAAGGCGTCTACGTGATCGGCTTTTCCTTTCCCGTCGTGCCGAAAGGACGCGCCCGCATCCGTACGCAGATGAGCGCGGCGCACACGCCGGAGCAAATCGATCGCGCCGTCGATGCATTCGCGCGCGTTGGCCGATCTCTAGGGGTCATCCGCTGAGCGAGCCCCGCCCCGACTTTATGCGCATAAAGGCCCGGCGACTACGCGATCCCGCGGCCCCGCGACCATCCAACGAAGAAACACCGAGATCAAACGCAATGAAAGCCCTCGCCAAACTTGAACGCGCGCCCGGCCTGACCTTGACGCGCGTGAAGCGTCCCGAAGTCGGCCATAACGACGTGCTCATCCGCATCCGCAAGACGGCTATTTGCGGCACCGACATCCATATCTGGAAGTGGGACGAATGGGCTCAGAAGACGATTCCCGTACCGATGCACGTCGGGCATGAATACGTCGGTGAGATTGTCGAGATGGGTCAGGAAGTGCGCGGCTTCGCCATCGGCGATCGCGTGTCCGGCGAAGGTCACATCACGTGCGGTTTCTGCCGGAACTGTCGTGCCGGACGCCGTCATTTGTGCCGCAATACCGTCGGCGTCGGCGTGAACCGCGAAGGCGCGTTCGCCGAATATCTCGTGATTCCCGCCTTCAACGCGTTCAAGATTCCGCCCGATATTTCAGACGACCTCGCCGCGATCTTCGATCCCTTCGGTAATGCGACGCACACGGCCCTCTCGTTCAACCTCGTGGGCGAAGACGTGCTGATCACCGGCGCCGGACCGATCGGTGTGATGGCCGTCGCGATCGCGCGGCACGTCGGCGCACGGAACGTCGTCGTGACCGATGTGAACGACTATCGCCTCGAACTCGCCCGCAAGATGGGCGCGACGCGCGCTGTCAACGTGGCGAACGAAAACCTGCGCGACGTCATGAGCGAACTCGGCATGACCGAAGGTTTCGACGTCGGTCTGGAAATGTCCGGCGTGCCGAGCGCGTTCACTGCGATGCTCGAATCGATGAATCACGGCGGCAAGGTCGCGCTGCTCGGCATTCCGCCCGCGCAAACGGCAATCGACTGGAATCAGGTGATCTTCAAGGGACTCGAGATCAAAGGCATCTACGGGCGCGAGATGTTCGAAACCTGGTACAAGATGGTCGCGATGCTGCAGAGCGGTCTCGATCTCTCGCCGATCCTCACGCACACCTTTCCCGTCGACGACTATCAGCGCGCTTTCGATACGATGCTCTCGGGCAACAGCGGCAAAGTCGTGCTCGACTGGACGGCGGCCTGAGCCGACATCGCGTTATTGAGAAGCGGGCGCCTTCGAGAACTCCGCCTGAATCGCGACGTGAACATCGTCGCCGACTGCCGGATACCACGTCGACAATCCGAATTGCGCGCGGCTGAAATGTCCATCGGCTGAAAAGCCCAGCGTTTCCTGTTTCGTGAGCGGGTTCACCGCGTGCCCGTTGAAGGTCACATTCAGCGTGACCGGTTTCGTGGTGCCGCGGATCGTCAGATCGCCCGTCAATGTGCCTTTGTCGTCGCCTGTGCGCTGAAAGCTCGTGCTCACGAAGACAATATTCGGGTAGCGTTCGACGTCGAACATGTCGGGCCCCTTCAGCATGCGATCGAGCAAGGGCACGTTGGTGTTCACGCTCGCGGCATCGATGGTCGCGCGCACCGAGCTTCCGGACATTCCGTCCGCATTCCAGTCGAGTTGCGCCGTCGTCTTGTCGAATCGGATGACAAAGCGCGAGTAATGGAAATGATCGACGTCGAAGCTCACGTTCCAGTGATGCGGATCGAGCTGGTAATGCCCCGGCGGCACGCTCGATTCGCTCGACGACACATGGTGCGTAACCACCTGCAACGGCGTGCAGGCCGTAAACGCGGCAACGAGAAGGGATGAAAACAGAGGCTTCAAAATCTTCATCGCGCAATGCCTCGAATAAAGAAAACAGGAATTCGAGCAGTTTCGCCGAGATCGCAAAAACGTGCGCGTGCCGTCACGTTCCTTTCGCCCAACTACACGAGAATGGCGCGATCGGTTAGAGTTCGCCTCGACCTTCATATCAAAAAAAGGCGCCATGGCTCCGCGCGATGGCGGAAAACCTATGCGCTCGTGGCAGTCCGGCATCCGTACGATTCGACTCTTTCGCGCCCGCTTGCTGACGGTGTCCGCTGTGGCGATGTCGCTGTGGGCGCCCGTTGCGCACGCAAGCTGGTGCGACGACGGTCTCTGGGTCGATGCGATGATCGGTTCGCATCACGTCAATCCGGATAAGGAGTTCAAGCAGTTCAATCCGGGGATCGGCCTGGAATGCTGGGTCTCGCCGCAATGGGCGCTGACGGGTGGCTACTTCCGCAACTCGCTGTCAAAGCCGTCGTTCTATGGCGGCGGCGTCTGGGCACCCGAATTTCTTCACTGGCGCTTCGTCAGGCTCGCCGCGATGGCCGGCCTCATCTCCGGATACGACTACGGCAACTGGGGCCTCGGCCATAACCATACGGTCGGACCGGTGGCCGCGCCGCTCATCATGTTCGACTACAAGCGCGTCGGCGCGAACATCATTCTGATTCCGCCGATTCCGTCGGACGATCTGCCGTTCACCATCGGTTTCATGCTCAGAGTGAAATTCTGAGTAATCCTGAATAATCTCACCTTGCGCTCAACGCTCGTTCGAACCTCGGATCGCCGAGATACGCGACGTTGAAGCGACACCACGGCGACACGTCGTTCGCGTGCGCGGAAAAGATTGTTCCCGGCGCGAGAATCACGTGCTTGTCCAGCATCTCTTTTGCAAAGGCGATGGAATCGTCGCGCCCCGGCAGCCGCGCCCAGAGATACAGACTCTGATCGCTCACCTTGAAAATGGTCGCGCCGAGACGCGTCAACGCTTCGACGCCCGTGGCCGTCGCGCGCTTGAGGCGCTCCTGCAAGCGATTCGTGTGACGCAGGAAATGACCATCGCTGACGATGGCGTCGAGCGTGCGCTCGCAATATTCGCTGCTGCTCACGTGCGTCAGCATCTTCACGTCGGCGAGGTCGCTGGCGAGATCGGCATCGCAGGCGAGGAAGCCCACGCGCAGCGCCGCCGATACCGACTTCGAAAAGCTGCCGACGTAGATGGTGCGCCGCAGTTGATCCAGCGCGCAGATGCGTGTGGCCGAGCGCGGCTTCAGATCGGCGAGCGCGTCGTTCTCCACGACGATCAGATCGTGCGCCTCCGCAAGCTGCAAGATGCGATGCGCCTTGGCCGCGCTGATATCCGTCGCGGTCGGATTGTGCCCGACCGATTGCGTGAAAAAGAGCCGCGGACGATGCGCTTTCAAGCGCTCTTCGAGCGCAGCGATATCCGGACCATCGACGCCACGTGGCACGCCGATGATATTCGCCCCTGACAGCTTCAGCTTGCCGAAGAGCGCGTAATAACCGGGATCGTCGACGAGCACGGTGTCTCCCGCGCGCACGAAGTAACGCACGACCATGTCCATCGCCTGATTGGCGCCGTGCGTGAGCACGATCTGCTGCGGCGCGGCCTCGATTTCATAGCCCGCGAGTTTTTGCTGCAGATGCTGGCGCAACGGCAGATAGCCGAAGCGGCTGCCATAACGAAACAGCGAAGCGACACCCGTTCGCACCACGCGCTGATGAAAGTGATCGAGCCGCGTTTCTTCGAGCCAGGCGACAGGCGGAAAGCCTTCGCCGAGATTGAGAAAATCCGGCTTGCTCTGCAACTGTTCGCGCATGAGCCAGACGGAATCCATCGCGCGGTCGAGCGTGGGAGCGTCTTCATCGTGTTGCTGCGCCTTTGCCACACTCGCGACGTAAAAGCCCGCACCGCGCCGCGGCTCGATGAGACCGTTCGCCGTCAACATGTCGAACGCGCTGATGACCGTGTTTTTCGAGCATCCGTTCGCCTCAGCGTATTCCCTGATCGAAGGGAGTTTGTCCCCCGCGCGCAGCACGCCTTCCGTGATCTGTCTGGCGAGATTGTTCGCGAGTGTCGCCGATAGACTCGGCTTCTCGTCCCGCATCGTGTTTCCCTGTTCTGAAATTGATCGAGCCGTATTGGGTACAGTGCGCGCACTGTTTGTCGAAATTGTACCTTTCAAATGGGTACAGTCCGCCTATTATTCGCCCATCCGGCGCCTCGCTGCAAGCACCGCTGGCAGACACCCAAAACACACATCCAGTCAGTAGAGGAAGACACATGATCGATTCGAAGTTGCCGAATTTCCGCGCGATGTCGCCTGCGCAGCGTCTGAGCCACATCGCGCAGGCGGCCGGTCTCGACGATGCCGAGCACGCGCTGCTTGCCCGCCCCGGCGCGCTGCCGCTCGACACGGCCAACGGCATGATCGAGAACGTGGTCGGCACGTTCGAGCTGCCGATGGCGGTCGCCGGCTATTTCCAGATCAACGGCCGCGACGTGCTGGTGCCGATGGCCGTGGAAGAACCGTCGATCGTGGCGGCGGCTTCGTACATGGCGAAGCTCGCGCGCGAGGCCGGCGGCTTCCGCACGTCGAGCACGGGGCCGCTGATGCGCGCGCAGGTGCAGGTGGTCGGCGTGTCGGATCCGTATGGCGCGCGGCTCGCGATCCTGAAGCATCGCGACGAGCTGATCGAGATGGCCAATGCGCGCGACAAGGTGCTGATCGGTCTCGGCGGCGGCTGCCGCGACATCGAAGTGCACGTGTTTCCGGATACGCCGCGCGGCGCGATGATCGTCGCGCATCTGATCGTCGACGTGCGCGACGCGATGGGCGCGAACACCGTCAACACGATGGCGGAAACGGTCGCGGGCCGCATCGAGGAAATCACGGGCGGCAAGGTTCGCCTGCGCATCCTGTCGAATCTCGCCGATCTGCGCCTCGCGCGCGCGCAAGTGCGCTACAGCGCCGCGACGCTGCAATCGAAGGAATATTCGGGCGAGGACGTGATCGCCGGCGTCGTCGATGCGTACCTCTTCGCCGCGATCGATCCGTACCGCGCCGCGACGCACAACAAGGGCATCATGAACGGCATCGATCCGGTGATCGTCGCGACGGGGAACGACTGGCGCGCGGTCGAGGCGGGCGCGCATGCGTACGCGAGCCGCGGCGGGCGCTACACGTCGCTGACGACGTGGGAAGTGGCGAACAACGGCGACCTCGTCGGCACGATCGAAATGCCGATGCCGGTCGGTCTCGTCGGCGGCGCGACCAAGACGCATCCGCTCGCCCGGCTCGCGCTGAAGATCATGAACGTGAGTTCGGCGCAGGAACTCGGCGAGATCGCGGTCGCGGTCGGGCTCGCGCAGAACATGGGCGCATTGCGCGCGCTTTCGACCGAAGGCATCCAGCGCGGCCACATGGCGCTGCACGCGCGCAACATCGCGCTGGCGGCGGGTGCGAGCGGCGCGGACATCGACTGGGTCGTGAAGAAGATGGTCGCCGCGCGCAACGTGAGCGTCGACTACGGCATGACGCTTCTGCAAGGACCGCGCGATGAATGAGTTGCCCAAGCGCGTGCGCATCGTCGAAGTCGGGCCGCGCGACGGCTTGCAAAACGAGCCGTCGCATGTGTCCGCCGACGTGAAGGCGGCGCTCATCGAACGTTTGATCGATGCGGGCGTGCGCTATGTCGAGGCGGCCTCGTTCGTCTCGCCGAAATGGGTGCCGCAGATGGCCGATGGCGCACAAGTGCTCGAACGTGTCGCTGTGAAAGCACGCGCGACGGGTACGACGCTCGCCGCGCTCGTGCCGAACATGAAGGGGCTGGATGCGGCGCTTGCAACGCACGTCGATGAAGTGGCGGTGTTCGCGGCCGCGTCCGAGTCGTTCTCGCAGAAGAACATCAACTGCTCGATCGACGACAGCATCGCACGCTTCGAGCCGGTGATCGCGGCCGCGCGCGAAGCGAACCTGCGAGTTCGTGGCTATGTGTCGTGCGTGCTCGGCTGTCCGTTCGAAGGCGAGATCGCGCCGCAAGCCGTTGCGCGCGTCGCGAAGAAACTCTTCGACATGGGCTGCTACGAGATCAGTCTCGGCGATACCATCGGCGCGGGCACGCCATCGAAAACGCAGGCGATGCTCGATGCGTGCATCGAACACGTTCCCGTCGAAGCGCTGGCCGGCCACTTCCACGATACCTGGGGCATGGCCGCCGCCAACGTGCACGCGGCGCTGCAACGCGGCGTCGCGGTATTCGACAGTTCGGTATCCGGCATCGGCGGATGTCCGTATTCGCCGAGCGCAACGGGTAACGTCGCGACGGAAGACATCGTCTATCTGTGCGAAGGCATGGGCATCGAAACGGGCATCGATCTGAACAGGCTGGCGGAAGCGGGCGCGTTCATTTCGGCGGCATTGAAGCGCGAAACGTCATCGCGGGCGGCGCGCGCACTGGAGGCGAGACGCCGCCGGCAATTCACGCAGTGCATCTAAAAACTCCATCAAAGGAGGAGACATGGAACAGCAACTCGCCGCGCACGATCGCGGCCGCGCGCTTGCGCAAAGCGCCGAAGCAACGGACTACAGGCTCGTCGAGATCTGGGGCGATACCGTCGACACGCGGCATCTCGCCTGGTCGGTCGTGCTCGGCATCGTCATCAGTTATGGCGCGTTCGCGCTCGCCAATCGCTTGCTCGCCGCATACGTGCCCGACGCCGCGATGGCCCGCGCCTACGCGATGCTCGTCGGCCTCGCGGGCTGTCTCGTCGCGGGCGCGGTCTGCGCGAAACTCTTCAGGCCGAAGCGTGAAGTGATCGAGGAAGCGCATGGCGCCGCGGGCCGCGAAGAAGTGTTGCGGCAGCTCGCGAGCGAAGCGGGCGGTCTCGGCCGCGTGGCGGACCTGCCGCCCGCGGTCGTCGCGGAGATGAAGGAGCTCGGGCTTTACGAGCTTTTTGCCGACTTTGAAAAGCGCGAAGGAGCACGTTGATGGAACCGTTCGTCACTCAACTGCTCATCGCGCTCGGCATGGGGCTCATCGGGGCGATCGTCTTCGCGGGCATCGGCCTCATTTCCGGCACCGATGAAACCACCACGCTCGCGCCGCTCACGCTGCTCGTCGTGTTGCTCGGCGTGCCGCCCGTCGGCGTGTTCTCGTTCTTCATGGCGGGCGCGGTATCGAAGCACATGACGCATGCGATTCCCACCGCGCTGCTCGGCATTCCCGGCGACACACTCGCCACGCCTCTGCTGCAACAGGCGACGATGCTGCGCAATCTCGGCGTGCCGCACATCGCGCTGCGCAAGATGATCTCGGGCGCGATCGTCGCTGCGTTCGTCGCGGTGCCGCTCGCGGTGCTGTTCGCCGTGCTGCTCGCGCCGTTCGGGCCGGTCATCACGAAGGCCGCGCCGTGGGTGTTTCTGGCGGCATCGATTGCGATCGCGTTCTTCTCGTCCGGACGATGGGCCTCCGTGTTGCTGCTCGTGCCGTTCGTGCTGGTGATCGTCGGCTTGCAGGCGTTGACGGGCAAGTACGGCGTGAAGCTGTCCGTGAGCTACTTTCTCGGCATCGCGATCGGCCCGCTTATCGCCGATCTGTTCTCGATCCTTTCGCCCGCCGACCGCGCGCGCATGCGCCGCGACCGCGTGCGCACGTTTTCGCTCGCGCCGGACGTGAAGGGCTGGAGCGGCTACTTTCCGAATCCGCTGAAAGTGCTCGACGGCCAGCAACGCGGCTGGGTCGCGGCGACCGCGGCCATATCGAGCGCGACGTTCGTGTTCAGCCCCGTCGCGATGACGGTAGTGCTGGGCGAACTCGTCGGCTCGCGCGTGAAGCATGCGTACCACCGGCTGACGACCGTGATCTCCGCGCGCAACGGCGTGACCGAAGCCACTTATATCGCCGAAGCGCTGATTCCGCTGATCGCGTTCGGCTTGCCGCTGAGCCCGGTCGCGGCTGGGCCGGCCGCGCCGCTCTTCAATGCGCCGCCACGCTTTTTCGTCGATACGGCGACGGGCCACATCAACAATCTCCACACGTTGATGACGACGTGGCAGTTCCTCGGCTTCGGCCTGCTCGCGGTCGTGCTGGCGGCGCTCGTCGCTTATCCGCTGTCGATGAACTATGCGCATCGCGCGGCATCGTTCGTCGCGAGGAAGCTCAGTCACGAAGCGATCATCGCGACGTTCGTCGGCCTGATCGTCGTGATCAGCGTGTGGGAAGGGCAGTTGCTCGGGCTTCTGGTGATCCTGAGCGTCGGCTTGCTCGGCGGCCTGTTGTCGCGCAACTTCGGCTTCAATACCGGCGTGCAGTTCATGGGGTACTACACGGCGGTGCTGAGCGTGCCCGCGTTGACGAAGGCATTCGGCGCATGAGAGCACGACGCGCGCGTTCGCCTCACAGCGAGCGCGCCGCGTGCTGAAGGCATTCGAGCAGCAACGTGGCGGCGGGCGTGAGCGGACTATCGCGCCGCGTCACGACCCGCACCGACACCGCGGGCAATGCGTCCGCGATCGGAAAAATGGCGAGCCCATCGCCGACCCATTGATGATCGAGCAGCGCGGCGGGCATCGACGCGAGCGCATCCGATCCGCGCAACAAGCCGTGCGCGATGATGAAGCTCGGACACTCGATCACGCGCTTGGGCACGATGAGCCCGCGCTCGGCATATGAATCGAGCAATGCCTGCGTCGAACTTTCCGGCGACGGATTCAGCAGCCACTCGGCCTCCGACAATTCCGCCAGCGACGTGCAGTGCCTAAGCGGATGATCCGCGCGCCCGACGATCACCGAGCGGCTCTCGTATAGTTCGATGTGATCGAACTCCGGAGCAAGATGCTCGGCCACGACTACCGCGACGACGAAATCGAGCGAGCCGTCGCGCAAGCGCGGCATCGCGACGCCCGGAAAGCCTTCGATGAACGTCACGCTCGCGTGCGGCATCTGCCGGCGAAATGCGCGATACGCCTGCGGCAAAACGGACAGCGCCGCTGTCGGCGTGATGGCCGCGCTCACGCTTCCCGCGCCCGCGCCTTTCATCTGCGCGATGTCGTCCTCCGCGCGGCGCATCTCGCTCACGATCAGATGTGCCCGCACGCGCAACTGCTGGCCGAAGGCGGTCAACTGCACGCCGCGCGCGGTCCGCAGGATGAGCGGCACGCCGAGATCCTGCTCCAGTTCCTTGATCGCCTTCGTGAGCGCGGCCTGCGACAGATGCAGACTGCGCGCAGCCGCGCGGATGCTGCCTTGTTCGGCGGTCGTGAGGAACGCGCGCAACTGGTGATACTTCATGCTCATGGCGACATCCTAGGGTTAGCACCGACAACCAGCGGTAATCACGAATTTAATTTACCGTCTTTTGGTTGGCCTTTCGACTTTATATCCTTGGGACATGTTGAATTCGCATCGAGCAAGGAGTGTCACATGCTGTCCGTCGAACCCGTCATCCCCGGCATTGCCGCCATCGCGTCCGAATTCGTCGACGTGCGCCGGCGTATTCACGCGCATCCCGAGCTTGCGTATGAAGAAACGCAGACCAGCGAGCTCGTTGCGTCGCTGCTCACGAAATGGGGCTACGAAGTGCATCGCGGGCTCGGCAAGACGGGCGTTGTCGGCGTGCTCACGCAAGGCGCGGGCGGCAAGCGCATCGGCTTGCGCGCGGACATGGACGCATTGCCGATCGAGGAAACGACCGGTCTGCCGTATGCAAGCCAGCATGCGCGCACGATGCACGCATGCGGCCACGACGGCCATACCGCGATGCTCCTGTGCGCCGCGCGCTATCTCGCCGAGAGCCGGCAGTTCTCGGGCACGCTGATCGTGATTTTCCAGCCCGCCGAGGAAGGCGAGGCCGGCGCGCGCGCGATGATCGAAGACGGTCTCTTCGAACGCTTTCCGTGCGATGCCGTGTTCGGCCTGCACAACATGCCCGGCCTGCCCGCGGGCGACATGTTCTTCACGCCGGGTCCGGGCATGGCGTCGTCGGACCGCGTGAACATCACGGTGCGCGGTGTCGGCGGTCATGGCGCGATGCCGCACGCGGCGCGCGATCCGATGCCTGCGGTCGCATCGATCATGCTCGGTCTCAACAGCATCGTCGCGCGTGAAGTGGACGCGCAGAAGCCCGCGGTCGTGACGGTCGGCAGCGTGCAGGCAGGCGAGGCGTGCAACGTGATTCCCGAAACCGCGCTGATGAAGTTGTCCGTGCGCGCACTCGACGCAAGCGTGCGCAAGCTCCTGCAAGAGCGCATCACCACGCTTGCGAACGCGCAGGCGCTCGCCTACGGCTGCACGGCGGAGATCGATTACGAACTCGGCTATCCGGTGCTCGTGAATCATGCCGAGCCGACCGCCTTCGCCACGGACGTCGCGGTCAAGATGCTCGGCGCGCAACGCGTCGAACCGGCTGCGAAGCCGCTGATGGGCAGCGAGGACTTCGCGTTCATGCTCGAAGCGTGCCCGGGCACGTATGCGTGGATCGGCAACGGCGTCGGCTCGAAGGGCGGCTGCATGGTGCACAACCCGGGCTACGACTTCAACGACGACATTCTCGCGATCGGCGCGAGCTACTGGGTGCGCCTGGCGGAAGCCTGGCTCGCTGACTGATCCTTTCGGAGCACATCATGAACGCACCCACTCTCGCCAGCGCGCCGGCGAATGCATCGACGCCCACCAGCCGCGCAGCGCGCACGCGGCTCGTCATGGCGGCGGCGGTCGGCAACGCGCTCGAGTTCTACGACTTCACGGTCTATGCGTTCTTCGCGCTCGTCATCGGCAAGCTGTTTTTTCCGGTGCACGATCCGGTCGGCCAGTTGCTGCTCGCTGTGGCGAGCTTCGGCGTCGGGTTCTTCACGCGGCCCGTCGGCGGTCTTCTGATCGGCATGTACGCGGATCGCGCCGGCCGCAAGAAGGCGATGCTGCTCACGCTCGGTCTGATGGCGCTCGGCACAGCGATGATCGCGGTCGCGCCGACGTTCGCGCAGGCGGGCATCGCGGCGCCGGTGATCCTCGTCGTCGCGCGGCTGATTCAGGGCTTCTCGGCAGGCGGTGAAGTCGGTGCATCGACGACGCTGCTGCTCGAACAGGCGCCGTCCAACCGTCGCGGCTTCTATGCTTCGTGGCAGTTCGCGAGCCAGGGACTGTCGGCGCTCGCGGGCGCATTGACGGGCGTCGCGCTCACGGCATCGCTCACGTCGGCGCAACTGGAAAGCTGGGGCTGGCGTGTGCCGTTCGTGATCGGCACGGCGATCGTGCCGGTCGGCTGGTGGCTGCGCCGCACGATGGAAGAAGCGCCGCGCGCAAGCGTCGAGGCCGCGCCGAAGGCGCCGAAACTGCCGCTCATTACCGTGCTGCGCGAACACGGCCGCGCCGTGCTCAACGGCCTCGGCCTCACGATCGGCGGCACGTCGGCGCACTTCATCATCGTGTTCTATCTGTCGATCTACGGCGTGAAGACGCTCGGGCTTCCCAGCTGGACGGCGATGCTGTCGGGCTGCGTGTCCGGCGCGATTCTCTTCGTCATCGCGCCGATCGGCGGATATCTGTCGGACCGCATCGGCCGCAACAAGCTCGCGCAGACGACGCGTATCGCGCTCATGCTCATGATCTATCCGGCCTTCGTGCTGCTGAATCAGTCGCCGACCACGACGACGCTGCTCGCGGTCGTCACGGTCCTGTCGATCGTGCATTCGCTCAACGTCGGTCCGACCGGCGCGATGCTCGGCGAACTGTTCCCGCGCTCCGTGCGCGCAACGGGCGCGGCGATCGTCTATAGCCTGGGCGTCGCGATCTTCGGCGGCTTCGCGCAGTTTTTCGTGACTTCGCTCATCGTCATCACGAAGAGCGTGATGGCGCCGGCGTGGTATGTGATCGGCTGCGGCGTGCTGAGCGTGATCGCGGTGGCCCGCATGCGCGAACGTTCGAGGGAAACCCTCGACTGATCGTCAAATCGTGTGCGCGCAAGCGTGCCGGATAAGCGAGCGAGGTGTATAACTCGTCGTATCCGGGTCATGAAAAAGGCCGCCCTGCGCGGCCTTTTCGCTGGATCCCACAATATGACGAACGCGCATCAATAAGGGGACTTCCATGCGCAAGCTACGCTCGCAAAGCTGGTTCGGCGGTAACGACAAGGACAGCTTCATTCATCGCTCGTGGATGAAGAATCAGGGCATTCCTCACGACAATTTCGACGGCCGGCCGGTCATCGGCATCTGCAATACGTGGTCGGAACTCACGCCGTGCAATGCGCATTTCCGCGAGCTTGCCGAATACGTGAAGCGCGGCGTGCGCGAGGCGGGCGGCCTGCCGCTGGAGTTTCCCGTGATGTCGCTCGGCGAATCGAATCTGCGTCCCACCGCGATGCTGTTCCGCAACCTCGCGTCGATGGATGTCGAGGAATCGATTCGCGGCAATCCCATCGACGGCGTCATTCTGCTCGTTGGCTGCGACAAGACCACGCCCGCGCTGCTGATGGGCGCGGCGTCGTGCAATCTGCCCGCGCTCGCGGTGTCGGGCGGTCCGATGTTGAACGGGCGCTTTCGCGGCGGCACGATCGGTTCGGGCACGGGCGTGTGGCAGATGTCGGAGGAAGTGCGCGCGGGCACGATGACGCAAGGGGAATTCGTCGAAGCCGAGGCGTGCATGAACCGCTCGCGCGGCCATTGCATGACGATGGGCACTGCATCGACGATGGCGTCGATGGTCGAATCGCTCGGCATCGGCCTGCCGCACAACGCCGCGATTCCCGCGGTCGACGCGCGCCGTCAGGTGCTCGCGCACATGGCGGGGCGGCGTATCGTCGATATGGTCAAAGAAGATCTCACGATGGACAAGATCCTCACGCGCGCGGCCTTCGAGAACGCGATTCGCACGAACGCGGCCATCGGCGGATCGACGAATGCAGTCGTGCATCTCATCGCGCTGGCGAAGCGCATCGGCGTGGACCTCACGCTAGAAGACTGGGAGCTCGGCAGCAATGTGCCGTGTCTCGTCAATCTGCAGCCATCGGGCGAGTATCTGATGGAAGATTTCTATTACGCGGGCGGCTTGCCTGCCGTGTTGCGGCAACTCGGCGAACAAGGGCTTCTGCATCGCGATGCGCTCACGGTGAACGGCCGCACGCTGTGGGACAACGTGAGCGACGCGCCGAACTACGACCAGAAGGTCATCACCACGTTCGAAAAGCCGTTCAAGCCGCATGCGGGCATTGCCGTGCTGAAGGGCAATCTTGCGCCGAACGGCGCGGTGATCAAGCCATCGGCGGCGACGGCGTCGCTTCTGAAGCATCGCGGCCGCGCGGTCGTGTTCGAGAACGTCGAGGAACTGCACGCGAAGGTCGACGACGATTCGCTCGATATCGACGAGCACTGCATCATGGTGCTGAAGGGCGCGGGACCGAAGGGTTATCCGGGCTTTGCAGAAGTCGGCAACATGCCGCTGCCGAGAAAGGTGCTGAAAAAAGGCATCACGGACATGGTGCGCATTTCCGACGGCCGCATGAGCGGCACCGCATACGGCGCAGTGGTGCTGCATGTGTCGCCGGAAGCGGCCGCGGGCGGACCGCTCGCGCTCGTGCAGACGGGCGACATGATCGAACTGGATGTCGAAGCGCGCCGTCTGCATCTCGAAGTCTCCGACGACGAACTGGCGAAGCGCCGCGCCGCATGGCAAGCGCCTGAGTTGCCGAAACGCGGCTATTACCGTCTGTATGTCGAGCACGTGCTGCAGGCGGATCAGGGCGCGGATCTGGACTTCCTCGTCGGGTCGAGCGGCGCGCCCGTGCCGCGCGATTCTCATTGAGCGGAGGCGATCGATGTCGAATCATCAAACGCCGCCGTCCGGCATGTGGCCGGTGCTCTATGCATATTTCGATGCGCTGAACCGGCTCGACGGCAACGCCACGCGCCGACAGATCGATGCGACCATCGCGGCGGGCGCGCCTGCCATCGTCACGCTCGGCCTCGCGACCGAAGTGAACCGCCTGTCCGACGATGAAAAGCGCACGATGATCGACGACTGCGTCGCGCACATCGCGGGTCGCGTGCCGCTTGCGGTCACCATCACGGGCGACAGCGTCGATGCGCAGGTCGCGCTCGCGAATCATGCTCTCGAGCGCGGTGCGTCGTGGCTCATTCTTCAACCGCCGCCGACGCGCGGCGAGCCCGAGTCGTTTTACTACGACTTCTTCGCGGCGGTGCTCGAACGGACCGGTGCGAGTGCGGGCATTCAGAACGCGCCGGAGTATCTCGGCGTGGGTTTGTCGGCGGAATCGATCGCCGCGCTCGCGGCCGAGCGCCCCAACTTTCGCCTGCTCAAAGGCGAAGGACCGGCCGTGACGATCCGCGCGACCATCGAACGCCTGCATGCGCTCGGACAGACGCTCGCGGTATTCAACGGCCGCGGCGGACAGGAACTCGTCGACAATCTGCGCGCGGGCTGCGACGGCCTGATCGTCGCGCCGGATGCGTTCGATCATCAGGTCGCCATTTACGAGGCCTTCGCCGCAGGGCACGAGCACGAAGCCGAGTCGCTCTACGCGGAAGCGCTGCCGGAAATCGTCTTCGTGATGCAGTCCCTGGAAACGCTCACCTGTTACGGCAAGCGTATCGCGGCGTGGCGCATGGGATTCGATGTCGCACACGATCGCGGCGCGCGGCCGACGCCGTTCGGCATCGAATGCGCGCGACGCTTCGCGCAACGGCTCGGGCCAACATCGCGCCCGGTGCCGCGTTGAATCATCGATTCGGGCGGCGCGTGAAGCGCTGCTCGATCACCGTCTTGCCCCATTGCGTGCCGTCGGCTTCGTCCGTCAGGACAAAGCCGAACGATTCGTACAGATGCCGCGCGGCGTCGAGGCTCTTGAAAGTCCAGAGATAGGTCTCGTCGTAATGCGCATCGACGAAGTCCATCGCGCGCGACATCAATTGCCTTCCGCTGCCGCTGCCGCGCAACGAATCGTCGACGATGAGCCAGCGCAGATGCGCGATGCGCGTATCAGGATCGCCGTCGATTGCGAGCGAGCCCAGCGTACGCTCGCCTTCCATGACGAGCCACAACGCCTTGCCTTGCGCGGGCAGGCCTTCGGCGAACGCGGCCAGTTCCGTCGCGACCTTGCGTTCGAAGTACACGCCGAAGCCCGCGTGACGCGCATAGAAGCGCCCGTGCAGACTCGCGATGTCGCCGATGCATCCCGGCCGATATCCCTCGACAATGCGCGCGCTTTCCGTATGCGCCGCGTGCGGCGTCTTGTGATCGTGGCCGTGCGCGAGTGCGTCGGCATAAAGTGCGAGCGAGCGCACCAGCGCCTGCTGATCTTCGGGCACGAGACGGCGCAACGCGTCGGAAACCTGATCGGTCGCGAACTTGTCGATCTTCCTGCGCAGCTTCTGTCCGGCGGCAGTGAGCTTAAGTTCGGACGAACGGCCGTCTTCGCTCGATGTTTGGCGCCTGACGAAGCCGGCCGCTTCGAGCCGCGCGATCTGCCGGCTGGCGTTCGATTTGTCGAGCCGCAGAATGGCGGCGAGATCGCGCGCCTGTATGCCGGGTGTCGCGCCGATCTCGATGATCGCATGCACCGCCGATGGCGCGAGGCCGCTGTCGGCAAGCGTATTGCGCATGAAGCCCAGTTCGCGCACGAGTTTGCGCGAAAACTCGCGCAATTCGACGATGGTTTCGTCGCGCGATCGGGGCGGTGTTTCGATGAAGTCCACGACATCTCCTTCGGTTGCGAAGTGCAACCGGTTTTCCGTAATTTAGTTGCGAATCGCAACTTTTGCAAGGAAAAACGAGATGCCGGACGTGCTCCCGAAAAAGCTCACCTTCAGCCGCGATCGGGCGCGAAGCGGACGGCGTGTCTGGTTTCGATCACGCGCAGCAGCACGAGCGCGATGGCGCCCCACAGCAGTTCGCGCACGCGCCGCAGCAAGGCAAGCGAAAGGGCCGCCTCGCGATCGACGCCGAACGCGGCCGCAATTGCGACGATCGTCGCTTCCTGCACGCCTAGACCCGCCGGCGCGATGAAGATCGCGTTGCGCGCGGCCTGCACGAGCGCTTCGATCGCGATGGCGCCGGCGATCGACACCGGATGGCCGAGCATATCGAGCGCGAGATATGTCTCGGCCGAGCCGAGCACATAGCCCGCGAATTGCCACGAGAACGCGCTGGCGAGCAACGGCATGCGCTGCAGCAGCGTGCGGATGTCGTGATCGAGCCGCTTGCCGTCGAGCCGTGCGGCGAGCGTGCTCGCGGGATCGAGCCAACCTCGCGCCAGCGCTTCGAGACGATGAAACGGCTTTCCCCGGTGCGCCACGACGAACGCCGCGAGGCCGACCGGCAGCGACACGATCAGACCCGCGCCGATCATGTCGCCGATACGGTCTGCATCGTGTGCATGAAACCGCAGCAAGACGAGGCCGAGCACCGCGAGTGCATACTGCACGGCGATCGTGACCAGCAGCTCGACGACCACCGATGCGCTCACGCGGCTCACGTCCCGCATATAGCGCGCGGCGAGCCGGATGCCCGCAAGTTCGCCGCCGATGCCGAGCACCGGCAGCAAACGTCCGATTGCTTCGCGGACGACCGCGATCCACCAGAGCGCTCGAAGCGGAATGCGCGCATCGAGCAAGCGATGCCACGCGCGCGCATCGAAGAGGAGAGGCAGCGCGTGAAGCGGCGCGAGCCACAACAGCATCGGCCCGGTGCGCACGATCAACGCGTAGGCCTCGAACACGCCTTCATGCAATGCAACGGCGACGAGCAGTGCGATCGCGACGGGCCAGCGCAGCCAGGCGATGCGCGCGAGCACCGACATCATGCGGCGAGCTCCGTCGTGTCTGCATGATTGAAGATGTCCGCGAAGCCGCCGTGCATTGCGCCGGTCGCCTCGATGGCCCGCGCGACGCGTGGCGAGCATAGCGCCGCGAGTTCGTCGGCGTGGCGGTAAGCGCGCATAGCGGGCGTGATCGGCGCGACGCCTTCTGTCGCCGGATGGCTGTAGATTTCGAGGACGCCCGGCGGCGCGTTCGCCAGTATCGAAAGGAGCGCGGCTTCGTCCATGTTGCCCGTCGCCGAAATGCCCGCCACCCAATTGTTATACGCGATGCCCGCGCGATCGAGCCGCATCTTTGTCCACGCGATCCACGGCGCGAGGAGAGGCGACGCGTGCATCTCGCGCGGCAGGCGCATTGCACGCATGCCGAACTGCGGCCCGATTTCGAGGATCAGCGAAAGCACGCTGGGATGCAGATGAAAATGCTTGTGCGTGTTGACGTGATCGAGCGCGAGGCCCGTTGCGGCAAACGCCTCGAACTGCGCGCGGATCTCGATGGCGAGTTGCCGGCGCACGCTTTCCTGAAAGAAGAAGCGCACGCCGTTCGCGAACATGGAGCCTTCGAAATTGCCGTGCATGTCGACGAGATCGGGTATCGACCACGGCGGCAGCGACGCGACGCCATCCGTCAGCACGAGATGCAGCCCGACGCGCAAGCCTGTCAGACGACGCGCAATTTTCACTGCGTCGTGGGCCGCGGGCGCGCCGACCATCAGGCTTGCGCAGGTGAGCGCGCCTTCGCAGTGCGCGCGCGCGACGGCGGCGTTGACGCGTGCGTGCACGCCGAAGTCGTCGGCGGTGACGATCAATCCGCGCATCGCGTCATGCCTCGTGCGCGTGCAGGAAACGGAAGAACTCGACGCCTTCGCGCAGGCGTCGCTTCATCATGTCGCGGCTCGTGAGCATTTCGCGCACGATTTCCCAGATCTTCGACGGACGAAAATAGAAGCGCTTATAGAAGCGTTCGAGTTCGTGATAGATCTCCTCGCGCGACAGATGCGGATAACCGATGGCCGAAAGCTGCACGCCTTCCTTGCTCACGAGATGGATGACCTGATTCGCGTCGAGCCAGCCGTTCTCCACCGCCTGACGATAGAGCGTCGTGCCGGGATACGGCGCCGCGAGTGACACCTGAATGGTATGCGGATTGATTTCCTTCGCGTACTGAATGGTCTTTTCTATCGTTTCTTTGGTTTCGCCGGGCAAGCCGAGAATGAAGGTTCCGTGCACCTTGATGCCGAGCTTGCGGCAGTCCTCCGCGAAGCGTCGCGCGATATCCGTGCGCAGGCCCTTCTTGATGTTGAGCAGTATCTGATCGTCGCCGGATTCGTAACCCACGAGCAGCAGCCGCAGACCGTTTTCCTTCATGATCCTGAGCGTCGCATAGGGCACGTTGGCCTTCGCGTTGCATGACCACGTCACGCCGAGCCGGCCGAGGCCGCGCGCGATTTCCTCGACGCGCGGCCTGAAGTCCGTGAAGGTGTCGTCGTCGAACATGATCTCTTTCACTTCGGGCATGTTGTCGCGAATCCACTTCACTTCCGCGAGCACGTTTTCCACCGAGCGCACGCGATAACGATGTCCGCCCACCGTCTGCGGCCATAGACAGAATGTGCAGCGCGAACGGCAGCCGCGTCCCGTATAGATCGATACATACGGATAATTCAGGTAGCCGATGAAGTAGTTCGCGATGTTCAGATCGCGCTTGTACACGGGCGCAACGAACGGCAGTTCGTCCATGTTCTCGAGAATCGGACGCGCTTCGTTGTGTTCGAGCGAACCGTCGGGCAGCCGATAGCTCAGGCCCTTGATCGCGGCAAGCGGCTTGCCTTCGGCGATTTCCCTGCACGTGTAGTCGAATTCCTCGCGGCAGACGAAATCGATCGCCTCGCTCGCCGCAAGCGAATTGTGCGGATCGACTGCGACTTTCGCGCCGACCATGCCGACCGCGATGCCGGGCGCGCGTGCCTTCAGCTTCTCGGCGAAGAGCGCGTCGGTCGGAAACGAAGGCGTGCTCGTATGGATGATGACCAGTTCGTATTGCACGGCGATATCGAGCGTCGCATCGACGGACAGGCCGTCGGCGGGCGCATCGAGCACGCGCGATCCCGGCACGAGCGCGGCGGGTTGCGCGAGCCACGTCGGATACCAGAACGAGCGGATCTCGCGCTTCGCCTGATAGCGCGAACCGGCGCCGCCATCGAAACCGTCGAACGACGGCGCCTGAAGAAAGAGGGTCTGCTTCATGGGGCGAGGTCCTGTTGAATGCGTCATTGGCTGTCGGATGCGTTGGCGTCATAGCGTTCGCGCGGATCGTCGATCGGCATGCGCACGCCGCGCCACACGACGCTCGAACCGAACGATGCCGCGAGCCATTGCAGGCACATGAGCACGTCGCGCAGCGGAATGAGCGGCAGGTCGCGCCAGAACGCGCGCCGTGTCCGTGCGCTGCGCCAGTGAAGCAGCAGCCGCGCGCTCAGGCCGAAAGACGTGCTCAGATCGACGATCGTGTCCGCGATGGACTGTGCGAAGTCCGTGCCGTGCTCGAAGCCGAGACCGAGCAGCGCGCTCGTCAGGAGCCACGGCGTCGTGAACGTGAGGCAGACGCACGCGAAACCGGACGGATTGATCGAGCGGATCGTGCGCAGCCAGCGCGTTTCCCGGCGCCACAGCGAGAGCAGATCGCGTTCGATGACATCGGTGGCGACGACGACATCCGAGAGCACCGTGCGCAATCCGAGCGCGCGCACGCGTTCGGCGAGCCAGTAGTCGTCCGCGAGACAGTCGCGCAGCGCGTCGAAGCCGCCGCTTCGCAGGAGCGTGTCGCGTCTGAGCGCGAGCGTCGCGCCGAAGCCGAAGCGTCCGTAGCCGGCGGCGACCGCGACATGTACCGAGGGCGCGAACCATTCGTCGATGAAAAGCGCGCCCACGCGCGACCAGAAGCCGCCCACGCGCCGCGCGCGATAGAGACACGTCACGATGCCGACGCCCGCATCGGCGAGCGGTGCGGTCACGCGCACGAGATAGTCGGGCTCGACTGCGATGTCGCTGTCCGCGATGACGATGAGATCGTGCTTCGCGCGCGCCGCGAGATTGATGAGATTGCCGACCTTGCGATTGCTGCCGTGCAGGGTGCCGTCGATCACGAGTTCGATATCGCGATCGGGAAACGCGCGCGCGAGCCGCGTGACGACATTGACGGCGGGATCGGCCGCGCTCGCCACGCCGAACAGCAGTTGATACGCCGGATGAGTTTGCTGGCAGAACGTTTCGAGGTTCGCGTACAGGCGCGGCTCCGCGCCGCACAGTGGCTTGAGCACGCTGACGCACGGGGAAGACGGTGCGGACGAAGCGTCGCCGCGTCGCGAAGGGAGCGCGCCGCGCGGGCCGGGATGCACGAGCGCCGCGATTGCGACATGACACGTCGATGCGCAGCACAGCGCGATGACGATCCACAGGACCACAGGAACCGAATGCGCAATCATGACTGACCGGATCCCCATGGCTTGTAAGGAACCCGCAGCCTGAGGCCGGAATGCTTAAGAAACGCTTAACTTAGCGAGCGCGTGCGCGCTGCGAAACTTGCACGAAAGGCTCTTGAAAATAGGCGCGAGAGAATCATCCGCAGATGAAAAAAACCCGGCATGCGACGCCGGGTGAAGAGGATCGGGCATGCTCCGAGATCACGCCCGACCGCGTGGCACTCTGCACGACGCCGCCGCGCGCGGGCATGCTTGCGCGACATCTTCCCGCGACACGGCCGGATGCAATTCGACGTGAAGCTGCACGAGCCAGTCGCGCGGGCACGGGTCGGCGATCACGAGTCTGTCCGCGCTCCACGCGATATGACGCGACGCCCGCGCGGCATCGAATGCGAGCGCAGCAATGCGCCGCACGAGGAACACGACGGCCGCCGCGCTCGCGAGCGTCGCCGCGCGCACCGCCGTGCTTTCCAGGGCGTCCGCGTGACCCGCGCAACCGCACACGGCAAGCCACGCGGCGTCGGATGTGGCGACGCACGCCGCAATCAACACCAGGTTGGCGCGCAGTGAAACGAGGGTGGATGCTCGCATCGGCATCTCCGGGACGCGCGCGGCCGGAAACGGCGCGCTCGACGGTATAGTGCGAGGCGCGTCCTTATGCGATGCTTAAGCCGTGCACGCGCCGCATCGATAATGACGGTGCTTCGTACGCTCGCGCGCACTGGCGTTAAGTGGCGCTTAAGCATGCGCGCCGGACAATCGGCGGCGAACCTGTTGCAGCCTGGAGAAAGCGCATGCGCCTGTTACTGGTGGAGGACGACGAGATGATCGGGGAAACCGTGCTCGCCGCGTTGCGCCGCGCAAACTATACGGTCGACTGGGCGCAGGACGGCCGCGCGGCCGAACTCTCGCTCGCCAACGGCGTCTACGACCTCGTGCTGCTGGATCTGAACCTGCCGCGACGCGACGGCCTCGAAGTGCTCGCGACGTATCGCAAGAACGGCGGCGACGCCCCCGTGATGATCCTCACCGCGCGCGATGCCGTCGACGATCGCATTCGCGGCCTCGATGCCGGCGCGGACGATTACCTTCTGAAGCCTTTCGACCTCGACGAACTTGCCGCCCGCGTGCGCGCGTTGCTGCGACGCCGCACGGGCCAGAAGCATCCCGTCTACACGCACGGCGAACTTTCGCTCGATCCCGCCGCGCACGAAGCCCGCAAAGCCGATGTCGTGCTCAATCTCGTGCCGCGCGAATTCGCGCTTCTGCAGGCGCTGATCGAGGAACCGGCGCGCGTGTTCCGGCGTTCCGAACTGGAAGAGAAACTGTACGGCTGGGGCGAGGAAGTGGGCAGCAACGCCATCGAAGTCCACGTGCACAGCCTGCGGCGCAAGATCGGCGCGGACGAAATCGTGACGGTGCGCGGCGTCGGCTATCGCCTGAAGAGGATCGGATGACTTCGATACGCCGATGGCTGCTCGGCTGGCTCATCTTCGGTCTCGCCATCGCGTGCCTGATCGCGGGCTTCGGCATATTCAGCGCCGCGCGGCTTGAGGCGGGCGAACTCTTCGACTATGAATTGCGTACCGTCGCGCTTTCGCTGCCGCATAACATCACCGCCGACGATGTCGCGCAGGGCCGCAATCCGGAACTGCATGGCATCGCGGACGACCGGCTCGTCATCGATATCTGGGACCGCTCGGGGCGCCTCATTTATCACTCGCCGCACGAACCCGCGCTGCCGCGCTTCGGCGAAGGCTTCAGATCGGCGGAGCGCGAGGGCTATCGCTGGCGCGCGTTCGGCATCGCGGAGCCGGAGCGCTTCGTGCAAGTGGCACAGCCGTATTTCATTCGCGACGATCTCGCGATCACGCTTGCGTTGCGCACCATCTGGCCGCTCGCGCTGCTGATTCCGGCGATCGTCGTGATCGTGCTGCTCGTCGTTGCGCGCGGGCTTTCGCCGGTGCGCTGGCTGTCGCAGTCGCTCGCCGCGCGCTCGCCGGAATCGCTCGAGCCGATCACGTTCGCGAGGCCGATGCCGGACGAATTGCGTCCACTCGTCGATGCGCTGAACGATCTTCTCATGCGTCTGAGCGAGGCATCGCAGGCGCAGCGCTCGTTCGTCGCGGATGCGGCGCATGAACTGCGCACGCCGCTCGCCGCGCTCAAGCTGCAGATCCAGGGCGCGATCAGCGAAGGCTCGCTCAATGTCGACGGTGCGACGCTCGCGAAGATCGACGGCCGGCTGAACCGGATCATCCATCTCGCGCAGCAATTGCTGAGCATGGCGCGCGAGGATGCCGCGCGCGAGGCCGCCATCGCGCCGATGAGCCTGCGCACGCTGTGCGAACTGCGCGTGAGCGATTTTTCGCTGCTCGCCGAGGCCAAGTCGATCGATCTCGGACTCGAACTGGAAAACGCGCAAGGCGAGCACGACGCTTACACCGTCATGGGCGACACGCACGCGCTCGCCGTGCTCGTGAACAATCTCGTCGACAACGCGATTCGCCACACGCCGAAGGGCGGCCGCGTCGATGTGACGCTGCGCCGCGAGACGGACGGCATCGTGCTGACGGTCATCGACAGTGGCCCGGGCATAGCCGAGAGCGAGATCGATCGCGTGTGCGACCGTTTCTATCGTTGCGTGGGCACGGCGGGGCAGGGCAGCGGACTCGGTCTCGCGATTGCGTTGCGCGTCGCGCAGCGTCATCACGCGACGCTCGATGTGAAGAATCGCGACGGCGCGAGCGGACTGATCGTGGCGGTGCGCGACCTGCGCGCGGCGTCGGCGCATACGCGCACGAAAGATATCGTCAGTGGAATGCATGCCTGAATGAAAGCGCAAGAAGCGGGGCCTGCTTGCGCCGCTCCGGTGCGATGCTTGTCATCCGACGTTTTCATGGGTGCATCGATCATGATGAAGCCGCGTCTTTTTTTCTCATGCGTGTGCCTCGTGTGGTTGGGCGCGGCGCATGCGACGGATGCCGTCGCGCCCGAAGCGGCCTCGGCCGCAGCCTCCGAAGCCAAGACATTGAAAGAGCGTCTCGGCGACAAAGCAAGCGACGAACAACGGGTGGACAATTGCAAGGTGCCCGCGGATCGACGCGGCACGAAGGTTCGTCCGGATACGTGCGCGCACTGAAGCCAGTGCGTTTGTGGTACCTTCGTGGGCGAACCGTTTCGTACAAATTAAAGGAGCCCGCCTTGTCTTCCACTCAAGCCGCATCCGTCCTTCGCCTCGGCATTCTCGGCGGCGCGAATATCGCCAGGCAATTCACGCGCGACGTCAGGCCGAGCCAGACCGTGAGCGTCGTCGCCGTCGCGAGCCGCAGCGACGACACCGCGAAAGCCTTCGCCGAAGCCAATGGAATCGAACGATGGTTCGGCAGTTATGACGCGCTGCTCGCGAGCCCGGATATCGATGCCGTCTATATTCCGCTGCCCAACAGCCTGCACGCCGAATGGGCGATCAAGGCCGCCGCGCACGGCAAGCACATCCTGTGCGAGAAACCGCTCGCGCTCGATCGCGACGAAGCCGTCCGCATGTTCGAAGCCGCCGATCGGCACGGCATCATGCTGCTCGAAGCGTTCCCGTACTATTTCCAGCCGCAGACCGCCGCGATGATGTCGCTGATCGGCGAAGGCGCCATCGGCAACGTGCGCGCCATGCAGGCGAGTTTCGGCTTCACGGTGGGCAATCCCGGCGCGAACATCCGCATGAAGCCCGAACTCGGCGGCGGTGCGCTGCTCGATGCCGGCAGCTATCCGCTGAGCCTGATTCGCCTCGTGATGGGAAGCGCGCCGCAGCGCGTCGATGCCGTCGCGACATGGGCGGACAGCAACGTCGACATCAGTCTCATGGCGACGCTGATTTACGCCGATGGCCGGCGCGCGCAAGTCTCCTGCTCGATGGATGCGGCCAATCACCGGTTCGCGACGATCATCGGCACACAGGGCACCATCGACACCGAATACCTCAATCACACGAGCGACCAGACGACGGGCCATCCTCACGGCTACTTGCCGAGCCAGTTGCGCGTGCGGCGCGGCATTCCGAATTCGGTGCCGTTCGAACCGGTTGCATCGGAGACGGGCAGCGGCTTCTTCTTCGCGGCGGAGAGCTTCGCGCGCATGATCGCCGCGCACGACACCGCGGCGATCGAGTATTACGCACAAGTGAGCCTGGACAATGCCGCGACGCTCGCTGCGATCATCGAGAGCGCGCGCAGCGAGAAGCCCGTCACGCTTTGAAGTCGCGCGTCGCGATTCGCGTCGAGTGCACGTTCACGCGCCGTCGCGGCGCGTGAAAGATGAGCGCGACTTCCCCATCACCAGCGATTTCGGATTGACTCCCACCGATTCTCTGACTACAGTCAGAGATATGAACCCGTCCGACATCAGCCAGATTCGCAGTTTCAACCGCACCGTTGCGGAGGGCATCGGCGCGCTCAGCGATCATTTTCTCGGGCGCGGCCGGCCGATGGGCGAGTCGCGGCTGCTCTGGGAAATCGGAGCAGACGGCGCCGATCTTCGCGTACTGCGCGAGCGCCTCGGTCTCGATTCCGGCTATCTGAGCCGCACGCTCGCTTCACTGGAGCGGCAAGCCCTGATTGCCGTCGATGTCCGCCCGGACGATCGCAGGGTGCGTCGCGCGCGCCTCACCGACGCGGGCCGCGTCGAACGCGAGGAACTCGAACGGCTCTCGGACGCGGTCGCCGGCGCAATGCTGAAGCCCCTGAGCGAAGCGCAACGTCGCAGGCTGATCGTGGCGATGTCTGAAGTGCAACGCCTGCTTCAGCCATCGCTGACGCGCTTCACGATCGAAGATCCCGCGAGCGACGACGCGCGATGGTGCATCGGCCAGTATTTCGACGAACTGGCCGCGCGCTTCGAGTCGGGCTTCGATCCGTCGATCAGCCTGTCCGCCGATGCGGACGAACTCACGGTACCGAACGGCGCGTTGATCGTGGCGAGGCTTCACGGCGCGGCGATCGGCTGCGTCGCGCTCAAGTATCACGGCAAGGCGCCCGCCGAGTTGAAGCGAATGTGGGTAAGCGCATCGGCGCGCGGCATGGGCGTCGGCCGGCGCTTGCTCGAAGAAGCCGAGATGCACGCGCGCGAGAGCGGCGCCACGGCCGTTCGCCTCGAGACGAACAAGGCGCTGAAGGAAGCAATCGAGTTGTATCGGCGGTCGGGGTATAACGAGGTCGATCCGTTCAGCACGGAGCCCTATGCCGATCACTGGTTCGAGAAACCGCTACGCTGAGCGGCCCTGCGTGTCCGTAAGCGCGATGACGAGATCGAGAAACGCACGCGTCTTCGCGGGCGGATGATGCCGCGACGGATGAAACGCATAGAGCGGAAAGCGCTCGTCGGGCCAGTCGGGGAAGAGATCGACGAGCTTTCCGTCGGCGAGCAGTTTCTCCGAGCCGAGCTCGAGAATCTGCGCGACGCCATAGCCCGAGAGACACGCGCTCAGCATCGTACCGACATCGTTCAGCGTGAGGCGGCCGCGCGTGGCGACGGTCACGCGCTTCCTCTTGCGATGAAACTCCCACACGAACGGCCGCCCCGTCTCCGGATCGCGGAACTCGATGCAGGTGTGCGCGTCATCACTGAGCGCTTGCGGTGTCGCGGGCTTGCCGCATCGTTTGATATACGACGGCGCCGCGACGGTTCGCACGCGCGTGTCGAGCAGCTTGCGTCCGACCAGACTCGAATTGCGCGGCTCGCCGAAGCGGATCGCGAGATCGAAGCCGTCCGCGATCATGTCGCCGAGCCGGTCGCTCGTGATGAGTTCGAGTTCCAGATCGGCATGCGTCTTCAAGAACGCATCGAGTTTCGGTCCCAGCACGAGCCGCGAGAAGATCGGATCGACGTTCACGCGCAGGCGTCCGCGCACGGCTGTCGCGCTGCCCGAAGCGATCGCGGCCGCTTCTTCGAGACCGACGAGATGCGGCATCACCTGCTCGAAGAAACGCCGGCCGTCATCGGTCAGAGACACACTGCGTGTCGTGCGATCGAAGAGACGAATCTTCAGACGCGCTTCGAGACGCGAGACGGCCCGGCTCACACCGGGCTGCGACATGCCGAGGCGATCGCCGGCCGCGGCGAAAGTACCCGCATCGACGATGGCGGCGAACACGCTGATGCCGTTGAGGATGCGTTCGTTGAAGCCGGCCATTCATGCCTCCGCGTCATGGATCAAATGGCTTTCATGTTATCGCGAAGCGATGCTGAGGCGCGCAGAATGGTCATCGTTCAATCGGCTGATACGAAAGGAGGATGGCTATGGCGCGGGTTTTCATCACGGGATCGACGGACGGGCTCGGCGCGATGTCGGCGCGACTTCTGATCGGCGAAGGTCATCGTGTCGTGCTGCATGCACGCAATGCGTCACGCGCGGACGACGCTCATGCCGCCGTGGCGAATGCGGAGGCGATCGTCACGGGCGATCTGTCGACCATCGACGCGATGCGCGACGTCGCCGAGCAAGTGAACCGGCTCGGGCGTTTCGACGCGATCATCCACAACGTGGGCATCGGTTATCGCGAGCCGCGCCGCATCGAAACCGCGGACGGACTTTCTCACGTGTTCGCGACCAACGTGCTCGCGCCGTACGTGCTGACGGCGTTGATTGCGAAACCGGCAAGGCTCGTTTATCTCAGCTCGGGCATGCATCACGGATCGCGCGCGAATCTCGACGATATCGACTGGAC
Source organism: Caballeronia peredens (assembly GCA_001544595.2). GTDB lineage: Bacteria > Pseudomonadota > Gammaproteobacteria > Burkholderiales > Burkholderiaceae > Caballeronia > Caballeronia peredens. The sequence continues at coordinate 54,531 of FCOH02000024.1, forward strand.
GCAGCGCCGCTGGAACGGTGCGCAGGCGTATGCGGAGAGCAAGTTCATGGACGTGCTGCTCGCGCTTGCCGTCGCGCGGCGTTGGCCGGATGTGTTGTCGAACGTGCTGGAGCCGGGATGGGTGCCGACGAAGATGGGCGGACCTTCCGCGCCCGACGATCTCGACCTTGCGCATCGCACGCAGGCATGGCTCGCCGTCAGCGACGATCACACCGCACGCGTGAGCGGACGCTACTTCTTCCACACGCGTGAACGCGCCTGCGATCCGTCGGCGCGCGACGAAGCGCTCCAGGACGAGTTGATCGCAATTTGCGAGCGTTTGTCCGGGGTGAAGCTCGAATCGCGCTGAGGCGGAGGAAATGTCATCGCGGATTTTGGAGGGAATCGAGCGACGCCACGGAAAGCGTCGCGCTATCGAAGCGCATATGGAAGAAGATCTGCTCAAGGACGGCGCAAGAGCATGCGTGGCTTCACGCCGAGCACTTCGGCCTGGCGCACGAGATCGACGACGGAGCGCACTGCCATCTTGCGCATGACGCGGCCGCGATGCAGCTTGATGGTGATTTCGCTCACATGCATTTGGTCGGCAATCTGCTTGTTCAGCAGGCCGCCCAGCACGAATTCGAGCACTTCGCGCTCACGCGGCGTCAGCAATTCGAAACGGCCGCGCAATTCGATGGTCGACGATTCCACCAATAGCCGCTCGGCATGGTGCTGCAAGGCCCGCGCGACGGCGTCGAGCATGTCCTGCTCGCGAAACGGCTTGGCGAAGAAATCGAATGCGCCCGCTTTCATTGCCTTCACCGACATCTCCACGTCGGGATAACCGGTAATGAAGAGAACGGGAATGTGCGGCGCGATTTTGGCGACCGCCTGCTGAAACACGAGCCCGCTTTCACCGCGCAGCCTGACGTCGAGAATCAGGCAGCTTGGAATGCGTTCGCGCGTGAAGTCGACGAACTCGTGCGGCGAGCCGAAGACCTGTACGCGATGACCGACCGAGCGCAACAGGCTGCCCAGCGACATCCGCACGTCTTCGTCGTCATCGATGATGTAGACGATTGACTGAGGATGCGTGGCGTCGTCGGGTCCCGAAATCGAAGTCATCGTTGTCGTCATCCGCGCGCGCAGTGTCAGTGCCTGACGGCATCGGCCTGAGCGAGGATTGCCGGGTTCAACCGCGCACCCAGTCGGGCATCCATCGCTAGCCCGTACAAGTCCTTCGGGTCGTGCGGGTCCGGAATCAGGTCAAGCTCAAAGCCGATGTCGCGCTCGCGCGAGATCGTATGAAGGTAACGTAGTGCCGAGAAATCCTCGAGCGCAAATCCGACGGAATCGAATACCGTAACCTGCGATGACGATTCGCGTCCTTTTTCCTGACCCGATACGATCCGCTGAAATTCGACTACCGGAAATTCTGCAGGGAGCTGCTGTATATCGCCTTCGATACGCGTCTGTGGCTCGTACTCGACTATCACGCGAGCGCGTCGCAGGACGTCAGCGTGCAATTCGGTTTTGCCCGGACAGTCACCGCCGACCGCGTTGATATGCATGCCGTCCTCGATCATTTCCGGCGTGAGGATGGTCGCATTGGTTTTGTCGGCCGTCACGGTGGTGACGATGTCGGCTCCGCGCACGGCTTCGGCGATGGATGAACAAGGAATCACACGCAGACCGCGCAAATGTGCGAGGTTGCAGACCAGCTTGTCCCGGGCGTTTTCGTCGACATCGAACAGGCGAATCTCATTGATGCCGAGGAGGTGGTGGAATGCGATAGCCTGAAACTCGCTTTGCGCTCCGTTGCCGATAAGCGCCATCGAGCGGGAATCCGGGCGCGCGAGGAATCGTGCAAAAAGTGCCGACGTTGCTGCTGTGCGAATCGCGGTGGTCAACGTCATTTCGCTCAACAAGAGGGGATAGCCGGTGTCGACATCGGCAAGCACGCCAAACGCCATCACCGTCAACAGGTCGGCCTGAGTGTTCTTTGGATGGCCATTCACATACTTGAAAGAGTACAGCCTGGCATCCGATGTCGGCATCAGTTCGATGACGCCGTACTTCGAATGACTCGCGAGCCGTGCAGTTTTCTCGAAGGTGTTCCAGCGGCGATAGTCCTGTTCGATATAGCTCGCCATCGAAGCGATCATGCGCGGGAGACCTACTTCACGGACGAGCCTGGAAACATCGTTTACATCGATATATCGTGTCATGTCTGCCACTCCGGTTTTGATGATGTGTGTTGTGGAATCGTCTGGCCGCTTCACGCGCGGCCTTCGAAGCCCAACAGCACGTTGACTGCATTGATCCCGATTTCGTCGACCATGTAACCGCCTTCCATCACGAATAGCGTCGGCAGATCGAATGTCGCCACGATCCGGCCGATGTGCAAAAAGTCGGGCGTGCGCAGACGGAAGTGGCTAATGGGATCGCCTTCGAACGTATCGACGCCCAAGGAGATGATCAATGCGTCGGCTCTATGTCGGGCAATGGCGGCGCCCGCTTGCTGAAGTGCCGCTTCGTAAGCGGCGAACTCGGTATCAGGCGGCAGCGGCAGATTTACGTTGAACCCCGCTCCGGCACCCGCGCCGCGTTCTTCCGCGTGTCCTGAGAAATAGGGAAACGACACGTTGGGGTCACCGTGAATCGAGACGAACAGCACATCATTGCGTTCGTAAAAGATGTCCTGGGTGCCGTTGCCATGATGGAAGTCGATGTCGAGAATGACTACGCGCTGCGCACCCTGTTCGATACAGCGCTGCGCGGCGATCGCCGCGTTGTTCAGATAACAGTAGCCCCCCATGTACTCGTGCCCCGCATGATGGCCCGGTGGCCTGCATAGTGCGAAGGCGGCGCGCGTGCCATCGGACAATGCATCGACGCCCGTCAGCGCAGAATTGGCGCTGGCACGCGCCGCGTCCCATGTCCCGGCGTTGATGGGCGAACCGGCGTCCATCGAAAAGAATCCAAGCTTGCCGTCGATGAATCGCGGCATGGCCTTGCTTGGCAAAGCACGTACGGGCCATACCAGCGGCAAGGCCTGGCAGTGTCGGCCAGTGGCTTTCCACTCGTCCCAGGCGCTTGCCAGAAAATCAACGTACCGTTCACTGTGCGCGCCGATATAGTGGTGGCGCTCATAAGGCGTTGGGCTGACCACGTCGCCAAGCTCCACTGCCTTGACTTGACGGAGCACAGCTTCAGCACGAACCGGTTTTTCAAAGGACTCGGAGACGGCGCCGTCCTTGAGTTCGACGCCCTGATGTAGAAGATGATCGCTGCTGTAGATAGTGAGCATGGCTGGCTCCCGCAAGGAAACTGGTAAATAGTTTAGCCACGCGTCGCCGCGATAATTTTGCTTTCGGATGCGTCACAGCCTAGACTGATAGAAAGCTTATCTACGAAATGGGTCTTATGAGCACAAAACGCCCAAAGCCCGACATGGATTCCATCGATCGGTCCATGCTGCGCCTGCTCCAGGATGACGCGACGCTTTCCAATGCCGCCCTTGGCGAGAAGCTGTCGCTGAGCGTGACGCCTTGCTGGCGACGGCGCAAACACCTCGAAGATCAAGGGGTGGTCACCGGCTATCAAGCCAACATTGATCGGCGCGCCATTGGCTTGGACTTGCTGGCCTTTGTGCACATCCGCATCAATATCCATTCCGACAAGACCGCCGATAACTTCGAAGCCGTCGTTCGCAGCCGGCCGGAAGTGTTGTCGTGCCACAAGGTCACGGGTGACGCGGACTATATTCTTCAGGTAGTGGCATCCGATCTGGATGCATATGGTGACTTCATCGAGCGTGTCTTGAGGAAGCAGACGGGCGTCGCGTCGATACAATCGAGCGTCGCGCTGCGTGAGGTCAAATTCTCGTCGAAATTCCCGATACCTGACGAGTCTTGAACAGACTCAGAACGAGAATCCGGAATGCAGATTTGAGGTTTCGCGATTTCGATTCTATCCGCATGAAACCGTTCGATCACGCTGTGGCTATGTCATTTCGTTAAACCGCGCTTGCCGCTTTGCTAGGCGCGGTTCTTTCGCGCCTCGCTGGTTCCCGCTGCGCTTCTAAAATCTCGAACAGCGCGTGCGATGTCGTAAGCGTCAGTCTGAAACGAGAAGATATCAGCGCGTCTTCGCCCGACAATGAAACCAGTCAGGGAACGAACTCCACTGTAATCAAAGCAGCGGGAAAGCATTTCATCGTTTCTTTGAAGCGAAGGGATCGGCAGTCGCACAGCGAACTGCTTCACACTCCGTGAGGATCCGCTTAGCACAAGACCACGTACGGTACGAAAGCCACTATCCGCACAAAAGCAGACCCGAATGCGACCTAAGTCTTCTCATCTCAAGGCCCTGATATGGGTGCCTGTTGTCTTGTCTTCCGGTGCCGGCTGGGCTCAATCGAGCGTTACGCTGTATGGTTTCCTTGATGAAGGCCTGAACTTCACAAGTAACGTGCATGGGAATTCGGCGCTGACGCTCTCGAGCGGCAACATTGCCGGCAGTCGGTTTGGCATCAAGGGTAGTGAAGACGTGGGAAGCGGTTATCGGGTGATCTTCCAGTTGGAAAACGGCTTCGACCTAAATAGCGGAATGCTTGCACAGCGATCGAGGATGTTCGGTCGACAAGCGTTTGTCGGAGTGCAATCGGATCGATACGGCCAGATCACTTTCGGACGACAATACGACCCTAGCGTCGATGCCTTGGGTGCAGCCAGTCTGACAGGGACGCTCAAGTGGGCGGGCGACATCGCAACTCACCCGTTCGATAACGACAATGCGGATTGGAGTTTTCGAGTAAACAACGCCGTCAAATACGTGACGCCGAGTTACCGCGGTCTCACTGCCGAAGCCATGTATGCTTTCGCGAACGAGGCAGAAGGCTTCGCCCGCAACCGGTTGTGGGGCGCGACGCTGAATTATCATGCGGGAAACGTGACTGCGGCGGTCTCATACCTGAAGATGAACATGCCCGGCGCGTCGACATCCGGCGCGATATCCACCGGAGAGCTGTTTGCAGGTGCTTCCCAGCAGAATATCGTGACCTCATTTAACTATCGCTTCACGAATGTTGCGGTCGGCGCGGTCTGGTCACATGTCGAGGTGTCGGAACCGACTAGTAACGTCTGGGTGGAGAACAGCAAGCTTCCAAGTGGAAGGAGCTGGGACTCATGGAAATTCAACAACGTTGAAATAAACGCTCAGTACTACTTTACAGCGAGGTTTTGGCTCTCCGCAGCATACACTTTTACGATTGCGCATCTGTCTGCGGGAAACGAGAGCTATGTCCCGAAATGGCATCAGTTGGGATTAATGCTTGATTACGATATCAGTAAGCGCACGTCGATTTATGCGCAAGCGGCGTTTCAGCATGTCGTCAGCGCACATACCGGAACAAGTTTCGACAACGCTCGCATCGTCGATGCATCGTCCGGGCCAGCATCCGGCGTTAACCAGGCAGTGTATCGCCTGGGTATCATGCACACTTTCTGAGCCGCCTCGGCGAATCATCGCGCCTTATGCGGCCATGTGCCACGTTTGACGACTGACCAGTACAACCAGCCGATCAACACCAGCGCCACGGCCCCGAACATCGTCGGCAGTGCCAGAAAAGACCAGCCTGGCAGCGCCGCGAAAATGATGACCGGATTGCTCCCGGCCGGTGGATGTACGGTCCGCGTGAGCATCATGAGCATCAATGCGGACGCTGCGGCAACCGCCATGGACACATATCCCGGACCCAACACCTGCAAACAGAGCAAACCCGTCAATGACGTCAGGACATGCCCGCCAATAATGTTTCGCGGTTGTGAGAACGGGCTGGAGGGAAACCCAAACAACAGCACACAGGTGGCCCCGAACGAACCGAGAATCCAGGGTTCCGAGGTCTCTTGTGCCAGCATGCCAACGAAGGCCAATCCGACGAACGCACCCACGCCCGCAAGCAAAACGCTGCGAGTGTGAGCGCGCCTCGTCGAGGCCCCGTTGGCGCCGGTTGAAGCGGCGGACGGGGTCGTCATGAATGTCAGGCCTTCTTGAAGCGCGCCGCTTCTTCGGAGCCCTTCGTTGCGTTGCCCGCGCTATAAGAGTGCGCGCCCACACCTGCAAGCTTTCCGCCCTGGACGATCAGGTATTCATCGCGGATCGGGCGACCGTCGAAGTAGCACTCGAGGATTTCGCGCGTTCCTGCCGCGTATCGGGCCTGTGCCGAGAGGCTGGTTCCGGAGATGTGAGGCGTCATCCCCTGGTGCGGCATGCTGCGCCACGGATGATCGGCCGGTGCGGGCTGAGGGAACCACACGTCGCCGCCGTAGCCCGCCAGCTGGCCGCTCTCGAGGGCGTCCACAATCGCGTCACGGTCGCACAGCTTGCCGCGCGCGGTATTGATCAGGTAAGCGCCTCGCTTGAAGTTCTTCAACGTGTCGGCATTGATCATGTGCTCCGTCTCCGGATGCAGCGGGCAGTTCAACGTCACCACATCACATGCACGCGTCAGACTTTCGAGACTCGTGTGATAGGTGAGATTGAGTTCCTTTTCGACCGATTCCGGCAGACGATGACGATCCAGGTAGTGCAGCTTCATATCGAACGGCTTGAGCAGTCGTAATACGCGCAGACCGATCCGGCCGGCAGCGACGGTGCCGACATGCATCCCTTCGACGTCATACGAGCGCTCGACGCAGTCGGCAATATTCCAGCCGCCCTGGTTGGCCCAGTTGTGCGACGGAATATAGTTGCGCACGAGCGCGAGCGTCGTCATCACGACGTGCTCGGCTACGCTATTGCTGTTGCAATACGTGACTTCCGCCACGGTGATGCCGCGGTCCATTGCCGCCTGCAGATCGGTGTGGTCCGAACCGATCCCGGCCGTGACGATCATCTTGAGCTTCGGCGCTTTCGCGATGCGTTCGGCTGTCATGTAGGCTGGCCAGAACGGCTGCGAAATCACGATCTCGGCGTCGTGCAGTTCGCGGTCGAGGACGCTGTCTGCGCCGTCCTTGCTGGAAGTCACGACCAACTGATGATCCTTTGACTCGAGATACTTCCGAAGACCCAGTTCGCCGGAGACACAACCCAGCAAATGTCCGGGCGTGAAATCGATTGCCTTGGGCGTCGGGGTGGTTTGTCCGTCGGGATAGCGCGTGATTTCCGGAAGGCTGTCGCGAGCGTACGCCTTGGGCATACCGTTGACCGGATCGTCGTACAGCACGCAGATAATTTTCGCCACGATTTTTGTCTCCACTCTGATAGTCGGTTATCCCGGGGCCGTTGGCGCCGCCGGCTCTTCGATCGCGCTGCCTGCAACGGATCGACGGACAGAGTGTTGACGAGAAAGCCGATAGCGATCCAATCGTTTCGCCGTATGGTTTGATAAGTGCGGCTTATGACGGATCACCCTGCCTGGACCGGTCCGTCCGACCGGTGAGGGCAAAATCGCACCATCTTCACGGTATCTACTACTAGATAGATGATCGGCCCATATATTCATTTGGACGCCCGAACGCGTTATCGTTATATTGAGCGATATATAACGAGGGCGAGAATGAGCATCAACCAGCAGCGGGTCGGTGACAGCTTCGTGGTCGATTCAATGAAGCTCGCGCGCGACAGGACATGGGACGTCGTCAACCAGGTGAGTTCGCTGGTGCGTCCAGGCATGCTCGAATCGGAGGCGACAGCGGAATGCAAGCGCGCCATGACCGCGCTCGGCATGGAGCGGATCTGGCATCCGTCGCTTGTGCGATTCGGAGCAAACACCTTCAAGACGTTCAAGGAGCGTTCAGAGGGAGACCCGCGCCTGGCCGAGAACGACATCTTCTTCATCGATCTGGGGATCGTCTGGAAAGGCCACGAAGGCGATGCCGGTGCGACCTTTGTCGTCGGCGACGATCCCGACATAATTGCCTGCGCCGTGGCTGCTCAGCGTCTTTTCGATGAAGTCGAGGCGCACTGGCGCAAGACAAGAACCACCGGCGTTTCGCTCTACGACTTCGCGGCGCAGCGTGCGAACGAACTGGGCTGGCGCCTGAATCTCGACATCAAGGGCCATCGCGTGAGCGATTTTCCGCATGCGGTCTACAAAGCCGGCACACTCGGCGATTTCGACGCGTGTCCGGATGTCGGGCTGTGGATACTCGAGATTCAGATAGCGCACCCGACGCGGCCGTTCGGCGCCTTCTACGAAGACTTGCTTATCTGACCGTCCAAAAGCCCGACGCGCGCCGCATGTTCATCCGACAACTGAAGTATCTCGTTACGCTCGCAACCGAGCAGCATTTCGCTAAGGCGGCCGAGTTGTGCAATGTCTCGCAGCCGGCTTTGTCGTCCGCGATCCGCAGTCTCGAATCTGAACTCGGCCTTGTGATCGTGAAGCGCGGCCGTCGCTTCATTGGCTTCACGGAGGAGGGTGAGCGCGTGCTCGGTTGGGCACGTCAGACACTTGCTGCGCTCGAGCACATGCGCCAGGACGCTTCCGCCTCTCAGGTACGGCTTACGGGCACGCTGCGCTTCGGTGTCATCCCGACGACCATGCCGATCATCGGCTTGCTGCTCGGCGCGTGCCGTGCAAACCACGACGCGATCCACTACACGGTGCGATCGCTGAGTTCGGATGCGATCCTGCGGCAACTGGACGACTACGAGATCGATATCGGCTTCACTTATCTCGACAAGCGCGTGCAGGCGGGCTTCGAAGTCTTGCCGCTTTATCGCGAGCGCTATTTCCTGTTGTCGCCAGCCGGCGCTGGAGCCGACACGCCCGCCGGCGCAGGCCTACGCGCGGCACGCTGGTCCGAGTTGGGTACGCTGCCATTTTGCCTGCTCAGCACGGCGATGCAGAACCGTCAGGTGATCAGCGCGGCGTTTCGACGGGCAGGTGTCCAGCCGACGGTCGTGCTCGAGACCGACTCGTTGCTCGCCCTGCACTCCAACGTGCAGCATGCCGGACTGCACAGCATCCTGCCGCATAGCTTGCTCAGCGTGCTCGACGCCCGCACGAGCAAAGCGCGCGTCGTTCCGCTCGAACCCGAACTGACCCGTGAAATCGGCTTCATCGCGCGTCGCGCGCCGACGATGCCGCCGCTGATTTCGGCGATGTGGAGCGCTGCCACCGAACTCGATCTGCAGCAGCGCTTCGACGCGCTATTGCCGAACGCCGGTCGAGCCTGATCGGGCACGAAGAGCGGCGTATTCGCGATCAACGCGACGGCGCGTGTTGCGACTTGCTCGCTCGTCGATTGCCATCCCGAGATCTCGACGAAAGAACCAAAAAAAACGGGCCCCGAAGGGCCCGGCAAATCACTCCAACACGGTCGATCTCATGCATGCGCCTTGGCGACTTTTTCCACAGCCATGGAATCGGCGCGCAGGCGTTCGTACTCCTGCTCGCTCATCGGCACTGCGTCCTTCTTGCCCAGATCGTTCAGGCGGATGCGATACGTCTCACGCGCCGAGTAGGCCGCGATCGCCGCGATAATCGTCACGCCGAAGGCAATGGCGCCGACCGTCAGCGGGATGTTGTTCGATCCCGGGGGCGCGACCGCTGCGAACAGGGCGGGCAGGAGCGCGGTGATCGTCGTGCCGATGTTCTGCGCAATCGCCATCGCCGAAACACGCGAGCGGGTCGGGAACAGTTCCGGATAGAAGCTCGGGAAAATCGCGTTATAGCCTTGATACACGACGCCCCACATCAGCAGCGACATCAGGAACGCGAGCGGAACGCTGTGGATGCTGATCGCATAGAGATACGCGAAGGCCAGCACCCCCGAGATCAGCGAGCCGCCGATCATCATCGGGCGACGGCCGATCTTGTCCGACAGATTGCCGACGAACGGAATGACCAGCACCGCGACGATGTTGCCGACCACCGGAATCCACAAGTACACGCTCTTGTGAAAGCCGATGCCATACGAAGACTGCACCGCATACGCCGCACCGAAGATTGTCGCGACGACGGGAATCACGTTCATCAGCGCCATGCAGACGACGCGGATCATGTCGGGCGTGCTGTTGGCGAACGCTTCCTTGATCGGCGACTTCGGCAGATCGCCGTGCGACTCTTCCGACGTGAACGCCGGCGTTTCATGCACTTCCTTTCGGATGATGTAGCCCGCGACCAGCACGAAGGCCGACAGCAGGAACGGCACGCGCCAGCCCCACGAATTGAACATGTCTTCCGGCATGAACGTGGCGAGCGGCAGGAACACGGCGGCCGCGAGAATCTGGCCGGCCTGCACGCCCTGCAGCGTGAAGCTCGCGTAATAGCCGCGGCGTCCGAACGGTGCGTGCTCGAGAATCATCGAGCTCGCGCCGGAGATTTCACCGGCCACCGCGAAGCCCTGCACCAGACGCAGCACGACGAGCAGCGCGGGAGCGAGCATGCCGACACTGTGATACGTCGGCAGCAGACCGACCGCCATCGTCGAGAAGCCCATCAGGAACATGCAGATCAGCAGCACGTTCTTGCGGCCGTGCGTGTCGCCCAGATGGCCGAGTACGAATGCGCCGATCGGACGCGCGACGTAGCCCACGCCGTAGGTCGCGAGCGACGCGATGATTGCCACTTTCGGATTGCCCGACGGGAAGAACAACTGCGGAAAAATGAGTGCCGCCGCCTGTGCGTAGATGAAGAAGTCGTAATACTCCAGCGCCGAGCCGATCCAGCCGCTCGCGGTCGCCTTCTTCGCCTGGCGGCCGCCGTGCGCGTCTTCCTTGAGGCTAGCCATAGAGATGTCTCCGAACAATGGGTTTATGAGTTGAACCTTGGAACCTGATCGAGCGGCGGACGATTCGGATCACCGGAAATACGCGTCGCTCTGAGAGTGATTGGAGAATAAGAGCGCAACCCCTTTCGATCAATGTTCTGTGACAAATTTTGCGCGATAATCGCACGCGTGTGTCCGATAATCGATCACTTTGGGGGTTAGCACTAGCAAATGGATACGATGAGCCGCCGAAACAGCCGTCGATCCATAACTAAACAGGCACATCAGCATGACTAAACCTGCACTCGACAAGCGCGACTGGATTGCCGGGCTAGAGAAGGGGCTGGCGATCCTCGAGGCCTTCGACGATCAGCACGCGCGCATGACGCCGACGCAGGCCGCGACGCGCACCGGCCTCACGCGCACGGCCGCACGCCGCTATTTGCTGACGCTCGCGCATCTCGGCTACGTCCAGACCGACGGCAAGCTGTTCAACCTGACGCCGCGCGTGCTGCGCATGGGCTGGTCGTATTTCGAATCGGCGCGCCTGCCGCGCATCGTGCAGCCTTACCTTCAGCAACTGAGCGCGGTGATTCACGAGTCGGTGTATGTGAGCGTGCTCGATGACTGGGATCTCGTCATCATCGCGCGCAACGGCTCCACGCGCGTGATGACGACCGGTTTCGTGCTCGGCGCGCGCGTGCCGGCCGCGCTGATGTCGGGCGGTATCGCGATGCTCGCGTACAAGGATGAGACTTCCGTGCGCGAATGGCTCGATGCGACCGAGTTCAAGCCCTTCACGCCGCTCACAATCACCAACAAGGAAAGGCTCTACGAGAAGATTCGCCAGGCGCGCGTGGACGGCTACGTCGCCATTGAGCAGCAGTTGCAGATGGGCGTGCGCGGCGTCGCGGTGCCGATCAAGAACCGGCATGGCGCGGTGGTGGCGGCGTTGTCGGCGAACATGCCGATCGGAAAAGAGACGGACGAGGCTGCGCTCGTCCGCGTGTTGCAGCCGTTGCAGGAAACGGCGCTGTCGATGTTGAACGTGATCTAGCGTCCGCCGCGACTCATCTCGCCGACCAGAACGCGCGCTGCACACGCAGCACTTCGTCCTCGACTTCCGCGATGGGGCCGATCAGTTCGACCCGCTTCTGGCAATGATCGAAGACATAGCGCGAGGAGACGCTCATCGTCGGATTCTCGACGTGATTGCCGGTGGCTTCGAGCAGGCGTTCTTCGGTCAGTCCGTACACGACGCGTCCGATGTTGGCCCAGTACGCCGTGCCCGCGCACATGCAGCACGGCTCGACCGACGTATAGAGCGTGCAGCCCCACAGATACTCCGGCGTGAAATTGAGCGCCGCGACGCGCGCGAGAACCGACTCGGCATGATTCACGGTGTCGACGTTGCCTTGCTCCATCAGCACGGTCTCCTGATCCGGTCCGACGAGAATCGCGCCGAACGGATGATGACCCAGCAGCGTTGCACGCTCGGCGACGGCGCTCGCGTGCCGCAGATGCCGCACGATCTGCTCTTGCGAGGGCGTGAGACCCTGGGGCGGAAGATCGTCGCGTCGGGTGGCAGGCGCGGTGATGGGCATGTGGGCGTCTCCTTGATGTCGATATCGATGTTCGAGCGGGCAGCATAGCGCGGCAAAAAGCCAGGCGATTACGCATGCGGCGATAGCGGGGATAAGCGCAAGGTGAGGGTTTTCGGGAGAAGGCGCTGGCCGAGGGGCTACGGCCACGTCCGGCGGGGCCTGGCGGCTTCCGTGAGCAGCCCAAAGGTGAGCGTTTTCGGGAGGAAAGATCGATGCTAAGTTGTATCGCAATTGCGATACAAGAAACGATCATGAAATCAGCGACCATTCCCGCGCTCAGAGTAGAACCCGAACTGCGCGAGGCCGTCGAAGGCGTGCTCGAGGAAAACGAAACGTTCTCTTCGTTCATGGAAACCGCGCTGCGCGCAGGCGTGGCACGGCGACAACTTCAGCGCGAGTTCATTGCGCGCTTCCTCGCGGCGCGCGAGGAAGCGCGACGCACTGGCGCGTTTTTTCGATGAAGACGACGTGCATGCCGAGCTTCAGGCCATGTTGAAAGCCGCAAAGGATGAGCGGGAGCGTCGTTGAGCTATACGGTCAGATACACGCGCGCCGCCCGCGAGGACTTGATTCGGCTCTTCCAGTTTCAGCTCGAACGTGACCTGCACGTTGCCGAGCGCGCGGCAGAAGCCATTCGCGCGGGCATCGAAGTTCTGAAGCGCTTCCCTTTTACTTGCCGGAAAGCGGGCGAAAAAGCCGTTCCTGCGCGAGTTGCTCCTTTCGTTCGACTCTCATGGCTACGTGGCGCTTTTCGAAATCGAAGACGACACGACGGTCAGCATTCTCGCCATCCGCCATCAACTGGAAGACGACTATCACTGACGCGGCACTCGCGCATGCTCCTCACTTTCGCCTAATTCCCCGTCCCTACACTCCTTTCCATGGTTGCAGCGACACCGCCCGCAATCGCCACCACGACCGGACATCGACAAAAGGAAAGGGGAAACGACATGGCACAGCTCAACGTATCGGCGCATTCGCGCAACGCGCATCGCGGCAGCATGCTTCTCAAGCTCTCGGTGTTGAGCGTCGTCACCGCGCTCTCGCTCGGCGTCGGCTCTGCGCCGGTGTATGCGCAGTCGCTGCCGAACGCGAACGACACCGCCGTTCACGCGCAGCCGCTCAACATGCGTACCTTGCACGATCAGCTGAACCTCACCGCCGATCAGGAAGTGCAATGGCAAGCCGCACTCGACGCGATGCGCCAGAGCCATTCCTCCGAGCGCATGAACGCCGACCAGATGCAGGCGCGCATGCAGGCGATGCTCAAACAGCCGATCCTCGATCTCTCCGCGCTGCACGCGATGGACGAGAAGGCCCGGCAGCAGGACGCGCCGTTATCCGAGCAATCGGCGAAAGCGTGGCTCAAGTTCTACGGCAGCCTGAACGATCAGCAGAAGACCACCTTCAGCGACGCGATCCGTCCGGAGTTCGCGAACATCGTGCATCATCCGGCGCGCCCGTACGATCCGCGCACCGGACTCTGACACGACGATGCTCAGCATCAGCCTGTGAAGATCGGCCCTTGCCCGCCCGGCGCGAACGTGCGATGAACGCCATCGACGTGCGCGCCGACCTGTTCGCGAGCGGCTGACGCCGACACGGGCGCCGGATCGCGCAACGTGACCGCCGTTTCGGGCGTGATCGGCACGCTCGGCTGCGCGAGCAGTTCGGTCTTGCGCATCGAGCCCGCGGACGTCCCGAAGTAATAGCCGATGATGCTGATCCACGCCGTTCCGAGCGCGCCGACCACCACATTCACCAGATCGCGATTCGCTTCGGGCAACGCGCGCAACGCCATCAGCAGCAGAATGCCGAAGAAGCCGCCGGTCACGCACATCGCGAGCACCTTGGGCACCCAGTCGCGATTCGCGATGCTCATCGCGCGCGCATCGGCACGATCGCCCGCCGCGATGCGCGCCATGTCCGCCTCGAACGACAGGCGCGCCTGCGCCGCCGCCACCACGAGCTGTTGCAACTGCAACGAATTCGCGCTTTCCGCCTGACTGATCTTCTCGAGCGCGGCGGGATCGTTGAGCGCGGTCTCGACGACTTCCGGATCGTTCGGCGTGCCGAGCGCATGCGAGATGATCGCGGCCGCCGCCGTCACGCCGAGCCCGACCGGCCCGCCGACGAGCCCCGCCAGAAGAGGCGCCTTAGCGCCGATGCTTGCCGCCACTTTCGACCAGTCCATCATGCCGCTCCCAGAAGAAGATTCGTCGCCATGCGTTCGGTCCAGCCGCGGCTGAACGTCGGCCACGCGTGCAGGCCTTTCAGATAGCGCAGCCGGTACGCGGCGAAGCGCAGGACGAAGCGCATCGGATCGGCGGCCTTCACGGCATCGACGGTATCGGGGCCGAACTTGCCGTCCTCCTGCGCGCCCGACGCCTTCTGCATCCACAGCACGACCAGTCCGCCGTTGTAGTTCGCATCGAAGATCTGGAAGGCGACGCGCGGATCGAATTCATCGAGATGCAGCGGATCCCAGTACTTTTGCTTGGCGATGCGCTTCGCGAGATCGAGCGGCAGGTCCTTCATCGCGCCCGCGTAGCCGTAGCCGCGGGCGACGCGCGCCGTCACGCCCCACATCGTTTCGCCGCCCGGGTCCGCCGGATGAAACGAGTAGCCGCCCTCGCTGCCGATGAGCGCGTCGAAGGCGTCGTCGAAACTGTTCATGATGTTCTCCTTGGCGCCTGCATGTACCGCCGGAACCTCGCGATACGACGATCGCGGCGCCGGAAGAAACGGGCCGGCGCACGAGGCAGCCGGCCCGGTCGCATCGAGCCAGTGGCAGGCAGTCCCGATGCGACGGCAAGCATCAACGCAACCACTGTGCCAATGCGCGAACACAAGCGCGCGAGCCTTGCGTGACAAGGCTCGCGCGCTGCGAAAGGAGAGGCGGAGAAAAGCGAACTGTCGTGCGCTGTCCAACGTTCGAGAGCGCGATGTTCGGCCGGCGCCGACAGTGTCTAGTGCGCGACGCTCGCCAGCGAAGTATCGGCTTCGCGTTCGCCGGTGCGGATCGCGATGACCGCCAACAGCGCCGCCGCGAGCGGCACGGCGAGCATCAGATAGAAGCCGCCCGGGCCGCCCAGGCTGAGGATCGTGCCGCCGACGGCCGAGCCCGCGATCG
Organism: Caballeronia peredens; assembly: GCA_001544595.2. GTDB lineage: Bacteria > Pseudomonadota > Gammaproteobacteria > Burkholderiales > Burkholderiaceae > Caballeronia > Caballeronia peredens. The sequence goes on from FCOH02000024.1 coordinate 69,971, forward strand.
CGCCCACGCGTCCCATGCCGATGGCCCAGCCGGTGGCGGTGGCGCGCAGCGTCGTCGGATAAGCGCCGACCACGAGATAGTTCAGCGCGATCTGCTGTCCGCCGATTCCGAGCCCTGCCGCGCCCGCGAGCGTGAAGACGAGTCCCCACGACGTGCCCGCATACGAAAGCCCGATCGCAATCGCGATACCGAGCGCGAGCAGCGCGATCAGCAGGCGGCGCGTGCTGATCTTCGGCAGGACGATGGAAAGCGGAATCGCGCAGACGATGAACACCGCATTCACCACGACCGTCCCGAGCGGCGCCTGCACGGCGGGCAGGCCGGCGGCCTTCAGCACCGTCGGCAGCCAGGAGAGGAACATGAACCACGCGATCCAGTTGAAGAAATAGACGGCCCAGATCGCGAGCGTGTTGCGCGCGTTGCCGTCGCGGAACAGCGCGGCGACGCTCGCGCGCGCGGCGGCTTCGCGTGTGGCGAAGCGTGTGTCGCTCGCGAGCGGCTGCGACACGATGCGCCCGAGCGTCTTGAGCACCGCGCGATGATCGCCACGCGCGCGCGTCACGAGGTAATGCAGCGATTCCGGCAGCACGAACCAGAGCAGCACGAGCAACGCGAGCGGCGCGGCCCCGCCGATCACGAACACGCCTTGCCAGCCGATCACCGGCATCATGCGCGCCGCGAGCAGGCCGCCGAGCATCGCGCCTGCGGGCAGGCCGAGCAGTACGCCCGTCATGATCGCGCCGCGATGCCGCGCCGGGCCGAACTCGGCCGCGAGCGCGAGCAGCACCGGCGTGCAGCCGCCCATGCCGAGCCCCGCGACGAAGCGCAACACGAGTATCTGCGTGGTGTGGCTCGCGAACGCCGTGGCGAGCGACGCGATGCTGAACAGCGCGACACCGCCGAGCAGCGCGGGCCGCCGTCCCACGCGATCGCCGACGAGACCGAGCGTCATCGCGCCGATGGTCATGCCGAGCGTGCCCGCGATCAGGATCGGCGCGAGATCGCCGGGTGCGAGGCCGAATGCCGCGACGATCGCGGGTCCCGTGTAGGCGATGGCTTGCGTATCGAAGCCATCGAAGAGCGTGGTCGCGAAGCACAGCAGGAAGATCGCCCACTGAAAAGGGCGGATGCGTTCGCGGTCGATCAGCGACGCGATATCGAGCGGCGTGCTCATGGTGTCTCCGTTATGAGTTTGAATTCGGCACTGTGTCGCAGGGTACGAGAGCCGCGCGCGCCGCGTCCAATACCGATGGGGACTCGCGCCATACCGTCAGGGTATGGCGTGCTCATTCGCGGCTCATTCTGCATCTCTACGATGCAAGGCATGCAAGGCGGCATCCGCGTCCTATCCACACGCACCGCCCTGCGCTGACGACGTTTCATCGAGGAGAGAAGCCATGCGTCATTACCCATCGGACAGTCCCCGCGCGGCGGCGCGCATCGTCGTGATGTCGCTGATCGCGGACGGACATATCGGCAGCATCGAAATCGAGGAACTCGAGCGGCGCGGATTCTATGCGCGGCTCGGGCTGCATGCGGGCGAGTTGCACGACGTCGTGCGTGAAGTCTGCGAAGACCTCACGCAAGCGTCGTATCTCACGTGGGACGACGCGTGCCGGCTCGACGCGCTCGTCGTGCAGCAACTCGCGCAGGAAGTGCGCGACGAGCACATGCGGCGCGAAGTGCTCGAGCTGTGCGAATCGGCGGTGCTCGCCGATGGCCACATCACCTGCACCGAAGCCGCCGTGCTCGACGCGGTGAGGCACGCCTGGCGCATGCATTGAAGCGCGCGTTCAAGGAGACGACATCATGCAAAAGCACATTCTCGTCGCAGTGGGCCCGAGCGGCAGCCACGCCGCGCTCGCGCTCGGCATCGCGCGGGCCCGCGAATGCAACGCGCGCCTCACGGCGCTTCATGTGGTGGACCGCATGCCCTTCTGGGCGATATCGTCCGTGCAGCACGACTGCGGCGCGGCACTCGCGTTCGTCGAAGAAAACGCGCGCGACGTCGAGAAGCGCACGCTGCAGGCGTTGCGCGCGTCGAGTGTGAACGGCGTCTGCGTCGTGATGGACCTGCCGGACAGCACGACGGTCGCGCGCACGATCGCGCAGGCGGCGCGCGAGTTCGACGCGGATCTCATCGTGATAGGCCGCACGAAGGGCACTCACTGGCGTTTCTGGGAGGAGCGCGTGTCCGACGCGGTGAGCCGTCACAGCAACCGGCGCGTGCTGATTGCATCGAACCGCGAGAGCAATGAAGCGGCTGCTGAAACAAAAGCGACATCGTTACGATTTACTATCGCCGATTCGACGCAGCGCACATCTACTCCATCGTACAGTTCGAGAGGAAGCTCGCCATGCCGGATCGCATCGTCAAACCATCACGACGCGCATTACTGAAGGGTCTCGTGTCCGGTACGGGGCTCGCGCTGACGGGCGCGGGCCTGGCCGATGCGCTCGCGCAAGGCGTCGCGCCCGCCGCCGTTACCGCCGACAAGTTGCGTCCGCAACTACCCGGCGGCGTGATGAGCGGCGACGTCACCGCGACGAGCGGCATCGTCTGGAGCCGCACGGACCGGCCAGCGCGCATGATCGTCGAGTACTCGACGAGCGAGGACTTCAAGGCGTTTCAGCGGCGCATCGGTCCGGCGGCGCTCGAGGGCAGCGGCTTCACGGCGCGCGTCGATCTGACCGGTCTGCCGCCGGGCGCCGACGTGTTCTATCGCGTGCGCTTTCAGGATCTCGTCGACGGCCGAGCGTACAGCGAACCGGCAACGGGACGCTTGCGCACGGCGTCGCTCGATGCGAACAAGCCGGTCTGCTTCGTGTTCTCCGGCGACGAAGCGGGGCAGGGCTGGGGCATCAACGAGCGCTTCGGCGGCTACCGCATCTATGAAGCGATGCGGCGCGAGGCGCCGGACTTCTTCATTCATCAGGGCGACCAGATCTACGCGGACAGCGTGATCGAATCCGAAGTGCGCCTGCCGGACGGCACGATGTGGACGAACATCGTGACCGAAGGCAAGTCGCATGTCGCGCAGACGCTCGACGATTATCGCGCGGCCTTCGCGTACAACCAGCTTGACAAGAACAAGCGCCGCTTCGCCGCCGACGTGCCGTTCCTCGTGCAATGGGACGACCACGAAGTGCGCAACAACTGGTATCCGGGTCAGCAGATCGGCGACGCGGAGAAGCGCTATCAGACGCGCTCGATCAATCTGCTCGAAGCGCGCGCGAAGCAGGCGATGTTCGAATACAACCCGTATCGCATCAATCAGCTCGATCCGGAGCAGGTTTATCGCGGCTTCCAGTTCGGGCCGCTACTCGATGTGTTCATGCTCGACGAGCGTTCGTATCGCGGCGCGAATTCGCCGAACCGGCAGACGCGCCTCGACGCCGATTCGGCCTTTCTCGGCTCGCAGCAGACCGAGTGGCTGAAGGCGTCGCTCAAGGCTTCGCGCGCGACGTGGAAAGTGATTGCGAGCGACATGCCGATTTCGCTCGTCGTCCCCGATGCGAACCCCGACGTACCGAAGGGCACGTTCGAAGCGTGGGCCAACGCGGACAACGGCGCGCCGCTCGGCCGCGAACTGGAGTTGAAGGAAATTCTCGGCTTCATCAAGCGCGAGGATATCAAGAACGTCGTGTGGATCACGGCCGATGTGCACTACGCGCAGGCGACGCACTACGATCCGTCGCGTGCGAAGTTCAGCGACTTCAAGCCGTTCTGGGAATTCGTCGGCGGGCCGATCAACGCGGGCACGTTCGGGCCGAACGATCTGGATACGACCTTCGGACCCGAACTGCGTTATGTGAGCGTGCCGAAGGACAATCCGCAGAACCGCTCGCCCGCCGCGCTGCAACAGTTTTACGGCCGCGCGAAGATCGATCCGGCGAGCCGCGCGATGACGGTCTCGCTGCACGACCTGAACGGGCGCTCGCTCTACGAAGTGAAGCTCGACATCGAGGCGTGATTACCCGGCGAGTTTCGTCGCCAGTTCGGCGACATGCTTGCCCTGATAGCGCGCGATATCGAGTTCGTTCTCCGACGGCTGCCGGCTGCCGTCGGGCCCGGCGAGCGTCGTCGCGCCGTAGGGCGTGCCGCCGGAAATCTCGCTCATGTTGGTGAGCCCCGCGCACGCGTAGGGCACGCCGACGATCACCATGCCGTGATGCAGCAGCGTGTTGTGGAACGACGTGATGGTCGTTTCCTGCCCGCCGTGCTGCGAGGCCGTCGAAGAAAACACGCTGCCGATCTTGCCGACGAGCGCGCCTTTCACCCACAGTCCGCCCGTTTGATCGAGAAAGGTGCGCATCTGTCCGGCCATGTTGCCGAAGCGCGTCGGCGTGCCGAAGATGATCGCGTCGTAGTCGGCGAGTTCGTCGACGGTCGCGACGGGAGCCTGCTGGTCGAGCTTCGCGCCGATCTGCGCGGCGCGGTCGGCGGGAATCGTCTCGGGCACGCGCTTGAGCGTGACCTCCGCGCCCGCGACGCCGCGCGCGCCTTCGGCGACGGCTTGTGCCATCGTTTCCACGTGGCCGTACATCGAATAGTAGAGAACCAGAACTTTCGCCATGATGTGTCCTTGATCGAGGGGTGCATCGGATGGAGACGCGCGGTCCTTGCGCAACTGCAAAGATAGCACCGCACGCGCGGCTGAACCGTTCACGCGCAACTGGCCCGCCAGCGCGTGCGCGAAGCGTTCATGGCCGCGCGCGTCCCACTTCGACGACAATGTGAAAAATCATAAAACCGCAACGGAGACGCCACCGACATGAACGGCCACGCCTTTCTCAGCGCGAATCTGCTGATCGCTTACTCGGCTTATTTCATCGGCACTGCGAGCCCCGGGCCGAGCAATCTCGCGATCATGTCGATCGCCAGCACCTCCGGACGGCGCGCGGCGTTCGCCTTCGCCGCGGGCGTCATGTCCGGTTCGTTCTTCTGGGCGATGCTCGCCGCGCTCGGACTTTCCGCCGCGCTCACCGCGTATTCGGGCTTTCTCGTCGCCGTGAAGATTTGCGGCGGGCTTTATCTGCTATGGCTCGCGTTCAAGTCGGGACGCGCGGCGCTGCGGCCGCCCGTGCGGACATCCGGGGCGCAGGCGCCGGGTCAGAGCGGCCGCAAGCTCTACGCGCGCGGCGCGCTGCTGCATCTCACCAATCCGAAGGCCATTCTCGTGTGGATGTCGGTGGCGGCGCTCGGGTCGTCGGCGGGCGAGGGGCCGGGACACATGCTCGTGGTGGTCGCGGGCTGTCTGTGCATCGGCGTCTGCGTGTTCGGCGGCTATGCGGCGCTCTTTTCGATGGCGTCCGCGCGGCGCATCTACAGGCGCATCCAGCGCGGTCTCGACGCCTGCCTCGCGCTGGCGTTCGGCGCGGCGGGAATCCGGCTGCTGACTTCGCGCGTGTAACCATGAACCAGCCCGCGCGCGCCTCGTTCCTTTCTGCCGAGTCCGCGTTCGCGTTTCTGACGCGTCTGCCGACGCCCATTCTCATCGTCGCGGCGGTCGTGGCCGGCTATGCGGCGAATATCATCGTGATGGAGCTCGTGCTGCTCGTCGCGCCCGAGGCGCCGCTCAATGCGCCGCATTTGACGCTGAGCGGACCGAGGTTCGTCGCGACGCTCATCGCCGGCTGCGTGATCATGCCGCCGTTCGAGACGCTCGTGTTCCAGTGGGCGATCATCGGTTTCGTGCGCCGCAAGCTGCGCTGGCGCGCGGTCTGGGCCGTGGCGCTGTCGGCGGCGGCGTTCGGGCTCGCGCACTCCTACAGCGCGCAGTACATGCTGCGCGCGGCGGCGGGCGGGCTCGTGCTGGGCACGGTGTTCGTCGTCGAGCAGGAGAAGCGCGGCTCGCCGTTCTGGGTCGTGACGTCGGTGCATGCGTTCTACAACCTGATCGCACTGTTCCTGCTTGCGCAAGTCGTGTAGCGGATTTGCCGCGCTGTTTGCGGTTCGGCTTTGCTTCCGGACGATCGGGGTCTAGTCTCAAGCCTGGACACAGAACGATTTCCGGAACGATGCCCACCGACGATTCCCCCCGCCACGCCTCTCCGATCAAGCCACCCCGCGCCGCGATCTTCGGCGAACATGCGCGCATCGTGCGCGATGCTTTTGCCGCGCTCGGACGCGAACTCATCGCGATCGTACCGACACAGGCGCGCGCGCTCTTCGCGACGCAGGCGATGCTGTCGGTCGGGCTCGCCGTCGCGCTCGCGTATGCGTTCCACCTGACCAACATCTGGTGGGCGGCGATCAGCGGCTTCGCGGTGATGCAGTCGAAATTCTCGGCATGTGCGCAGCGCGGCGTGCAGCGCGTCGTCGGCACGGTGGCGGGCGCGCTGATCGGCGCGGTCGCGGGACCGGTGATCGGCGACTCGCCGTGGCTTTTCACGCCGCTGCTCGGGGTGATCACGGGCGTGTCGGTGTATCGCGCGCTGGTGTCCGATGCGGGCTACGCGTGGGTGCTCGGCGCGGTGACGTCGCTGATGGTGACGTTCGAGGCGCATCGGCTGGCGTCCGCCGCGGCGACGGCATCGTTCGCGCTCCTGCGCGTGGCGGAAGTGGCCGTCGGGACGATCGCGTGCGTGGCCGTGTCGGCGCTGTTTCACGCGGGACTGCAGCACTATCGGAAGAAGCGCGGCGCGGCGCCGGTGCCGCGTGCGCAGGCAGCGTCGACGGTCGATCGCGTCGATGGCGTCAACGCGCAAGCCGTCAGCATCATGCCTTCCGATGCCGCGCAGGCGGTGCAGGCGGTCGAGGCATCGCATGTCGCGCGCGCAGAGCAGACCGCGCTCGCGATGCGCAGGCGTCTCGCGTGGCAGAGCGCATGGTCGGTGATGATTCTGGCGTCGCTGGCGTATGCGTGGAATCTGCCGGGCTTCGCGCAGGCGATGGTCACCGCGATCGCCGTGCTGATCCTGCCCGCATCGGCGCTCGGCAAGCCGACCAGCAGGCCGGTCACGGAGCGCATGATTCAGCGCTTCGTCGGCTGCCTGCTCGCGGGCGGAGTGAGCCTCGCGCTGCTGCCGTTAGTGGGCGACAACGCGCTCGTATGCATGATCGCGCTGTGCGCGGGCGTATGGATCGGCTGTCACGTACAGACCGGAACGCAAGGCGCGAGCTATGTGGGGCGGCAGTTCAGCATCGCGTTCATCATGGTGTTCGTGCAGGATCACCATTGGTCGTCGGATCCGATGCCCGCACTCACGCGACTCGCGGGCATTTTGTGCGGGATCGTGGTGTTGTCGGCGGTGATGGCGGCGGGGACTGTCTGGACGCAACGAAAAGCCCCGCGAACCGCGATGCGGTAACGAAACCGCATCGCGCTTTCGACGCTCGAAAACTCAAGCCTCTTCCGCCCACGCCTGATTTTCCCGTGCCATCAACGCGCTGGACGCCGCGGGCCCGAAGGTTCCGGCGGTATAACCGCGCGGGCGGTCGCCCAGTTCCTTCCATCCGTTGAGAATCGGCTCGACCCACGCCCATGCCGCTTCCAGTTCGTCGCGCCGCATGAAATGCGTGAGGCGTCCGCGAATCACGTCGATCAGCAAACGCTCATAGGCTTCGGCGCGCCGCTGCGTCATGGCCTGCTGGAAATCGAGATTGAGCGTGACCGGCTGCATGTGCATGCCGCTGCCGGGTTCCTTCGCCATCATCTGAAGCTGGATGGACTCTTCCGGCTGCAGCGTGATGGTGAGCCGGTTGCCATAGTGACGCGGACCGTCGGGGATGATGGAGAACGGCAGATCCGCGAAATCGATGACGATCTCCGAACGGCGATTCTGCATGCGCTTGCCCGTGCGCAGGAAGAACGGCACGTTGGCCCAGCGCCAGTTGTTGATGTGCGCGCGCAACGCGACGAAGGTTTCCGCGCGGCTCTCGGCGGGCACGTTCGCTTCTTCGAGATAGCCCTTCACGGCCTCGCCGCCGACCGCGCCCGCCGTGTACTGGCCGCGCACGGTATCGCGCGCGATGTCCGCGACCGACATCGGCCGCAGCGATTTCAGCACCTTGAGCTTTTCGTCGCGGACGGCGTCCGGATCGAGCGACACGGGCGGCTCCATCGCGACGATGCACAGCAGCTGCATCAGATGGTTCTGCACCATGTCGCGCAGCGCGCCGGTGTGATCGTAGAAGCCCGCGCGGCTGCCGACGCCGACCGTTTCCGACACCGTGATCTGCACGCTCTTGATATACGGCGCCTGCCATAGCGGCCCGAAAATCGCGTTGCCGAAGCGCAGCACCATCAGGTTCTGCACCGTTTCCTTGCCGAGATAATGGTCGATGCGATAAATCTGCTCTTCCCGGAAGTGCTTGCCGACGGCGTCGTTGATCGCGCGCGCCGAGGCCAGATCGTGGCCGAGCGGCTTTTCCAGCACGACGCGCGAAGTCGTGTCGAGAATGCCGGCAGCGTCGAGGTTGTCGCAGATGGTCACGAACAATTCCGGCGACGTCGACAGATACAGCACGCGCTGCGAATTCGGACGCACGGCGTGCGCGAGCCGCTGGAAATCGTCGGGATTTTCGACATCGACGCGCACGTAATCGAAGAGCGCGAGGAATTTGTCCCACGACTGGGCATCGAAGGCCTTCGCGTCGATGAATGCGCGCGATTGTCCTTCCATGAAGTTCTTCAGGTAATCCTCGCGCGTCCAGTCTTTGCGGCCGATCGCGAGAATGCGCGTGTCGGCGGGAAGGTTGCAGTGCGTGTGCGCCATGTAGAGCGCCGGCAGCAGCTTGCGCGCCGCCAGATCTCCGCCGCCGCCGAAGATGATCATGTCCAGCGGGCGTTCGTTCGAGGGAGAGGTTGGATTCGTCATGGTGCGTGAGCCGTCAAGGGTTCAGTAAGCCGAAAGCGCGGCGACCGGTCGCGGTCGTTCGAGAGAGCTATGTTGCATGTTTTGCCGGCATTTTGCACGGTGGCCGCGCTAACGGACGTTCGATTCGATCGGCCGCATACGAAATATCAGCGGCGGCGCGCGTTTAGTCCGACCAGCTCAACGATGGATCGGCGCGCAGCGTCGCGACGGCGAGATCCAGGAACGCGCGCACCTTTTGCGTGACGTGACGTCCTTCGCGATGCACGAGCTGGATCGGAATGGCAGGCGGCCCGAATTCGGGCAACACGATGACGAGACTGCCCTCGTTCACATATTGCGCGACCTGATACGAGAGCAGCCGGGCGATGCCGAAATCCGCGAGCGCGGCGCTGATGGCGGAATCGTTGGTCGTGGTCGTCAGGCGCGGATGTGCGCGCACGAGGATTTGCCGTTCGCCGTCGTGCAGACGCCATTCGGCCGGCGTCGACGCACCGGTCGACGCGATGACCACATGCTCCGCGAGATCGTCCGGATGGCGCGGCGTGCCGTGCTTCGCAAGATACGCGGGCGATGCGCACAGCACGCGCCGCACGCGCCCGACGCTGATCGCCTGCAACGACGAGTCCGGCAGTTGCGCGATGCGCACCGCCACGTCGATGCCTTCATCGACGAGATTCACGACGCGGTCGACGAACCAGCAGTTCGCATCGGCATCGGGATAGCGGCGCAGATAGTCGAGCACGACCGGCGTGACGTGCAGCCGGCCGAACATGACCGGCGCGGTGATCGAGAGCACGCCGCGCGGCGATGAGTGCGTCCCCGTCGCGGAAAGCTCAGCGGTGTCGATTTCGCCGAGAATGCGGCGGCAGTCTTCGAAATAGCCGCTGCCGGCGTCGGTGAGACGCACGACGCGCGTCGTGCGCGTGAGCAGGCGCACGCCGAGATGCTCTTCGAGTTCGGTCACGACGCGGCTCACGACCGACGGCGAGATGTCGAGCTTGCGCGCCGCCGATGCGAAGCCGCCGGTCTCGACCACCGTGACGAAGGTCGCCATTGCCTGGAAACGGTCCATGAGAAAGCGCGGGGCATGCTGGCGTGAGGGATGCCGTGCATTCTCGGGGATAAGGGCGCGGGGAGCAATCCACCGTCGCCTCGAAACCCATCACAAATCCAGTTCCAGCCCGCCTTCCTCGTCCCCCGCCGGCACGGCGCAGCAGATCAGCGCTTCTTCGTCGCCGACATGAAACGCCGGCTCGCTCTCATACGACACCGCGCCCTTCACGATGCGCGTCCTGCACGTCCCGCACGTGCCGCCGCGGCAGTTGAACTCCGGCGCGAGACCGCTCGCTTCCGCGAGTTCCAGCAACGTGCCGCTGCCCGGCTTCCACTGCGCATCGGTCGCCGACTTCACGAAGCTCACCTTCACCGGCTCGGCGGCGGCGGGACGCATCGGCTTCACGTCCGCGCCGCGATCCGCCGTGCGCTTCAGCGCCGACGGACCGAACGCCTCCGCATGAATGCGCGCATCTGACACATTCAGCCGGCGCAGGCCGTCGTAGATCGATTGCATGAACGTGCCCGGCCCGCACATATAAAAATCGTAATCGTTGAACGGCAGCCGGCTCGTCAGCAGATCGAGATCGATGCGCCCCGACACGTCGTAATCGCGCGTCAGCTCCGCGCCCTGCGTGTCGCTCAGCACACGAATCACATGCACCGCGCCGCCCGCGGCCTGCGCGAGATCGTCGATTTCCCGGACGAACGCGCGGCTCGCCAGCGCATGCGCCGACACGATCATCCACACCGGACGCACGCGCCGCTTGCGCAGTCCTTCGTAGACCACGTGCCGCAGCATCGCGAGCATGGGCGTGATGCCGACGCCCGCCGCCATCAGCACGGCGGGGCGCGGTTCCAGAGCATCGATCGTGAAATCGCCCGCGGGCGCGCGTGCTTCGATCGTGTCGCCGGTCTTCAGCGTGTCGTGCAGATACGCCGACACACGCCCGTCACGCTTCACGCTGATGCGGTACACGCCGTCCGACGGCGCCACCGACAGCGTGTACGTGCGGATCTGCGGCTTCGCCTCGCCCGGCAGCGTGACGCGGATCGGCAGATGCTGGCCGGCCTGATGCGGGATAAGTCCGGCGCCGTCGTCCGGGACGAGGTGAAACGAGCGGATCGAGTCGCTTTCATCGACGATCCGGCTCACGCGGAACGTGCGCCACACGTTCGCGAGCGTCGCTGCCCGGATGCGCTCGGCCACTTGCTGCCAGTCGCCGGTCATCAGCGAATTCGGCGATGCACCGTCGCGGCGCGACGCCCAGCGCAACGGCAGCGCTGCCTCGCGATACACGATGCGGCGCGGCGTGAAACGCCACAGCCGTTCGGCGCCCTGAAACGCGGCGATCTCCGGCGAATCGAGCAGAACTTCGGCGTCGCCGGCCATCTGCAGCAGCGTGCCCGTTTCGAAGTCGGCGAACACGATGCCCGCGCGGCCGTTTTCGAGAATATTGCCGAGCGTGTTGAAGAACAGATTGCCCGCGAAATCGGGAATGGTGAGCACGCCGTCATCCGACAGACGCACGAAGCCCGGCTTGCCGCCGCGATGCGACACGTCCACTTGCCGATGCCCGTCCTCGCGATCGAAATACGACGCGACGAACAGCGTATCCGCGCCCGTGATCATCTCGCGCGCCCGCGCCGACAACGCGTCGAGCATGACCGGCCGCACCGGCGACGGCACGGCCGGATCGCGCACGAATTCGAAATCGCGCAACTGGATGTACTGCGGGCAATTGCCGAAACTCTGCTCGACGGCCATGTCGAAGCGAGCGTTCGCGCCGTCGCGATGAATCACGCCGTTCACGCGGTTGCGGCGGCGCGTGTGCAATTCGATGCCGAGCAGGCCGATCGATGCGCCGTCGTTCATGCCGGCGTCGGCGGGATCGAGCGGATCGCGCGCGCGCCCGATGCCGAGCGTCGTCGTGTCCGTCGCCTGCATGAAGCCCGGATATCCGGCGAGAAGCGTCGCCCACGGATCGCCGCGTTCGTCGACGGCGCCCGCCACGATGAACGGCAGTTGCGCGAAAAACTGGCGATGCTGCTCGGGCATGTAATCGCGCACGACGCGGCGACCCACGCCGTCCATGCGCTCGTACGCGCCGGCCGCTTTCTGCAGCGTGATTTCGCCGCGATGCCACGGCGAGGGCGTCGCGACGGGCGCGACGGGGGAAACCGCGGAAGTGGACATGATCGTATGCCTCCACACGCCGGGCGTGGCGGCAGCGCAAATGCGCCGCCGCCGCGTCACTTTACGCCGCGAGACCCACGGCTGTCTTTTGAAACGGCACGAAGCCGGGGAGCGCCTCGACGCGACGCAGCCACGCGTTCACGTTCTTGTACGCGGACAAATCGACGTTGCCTTCCGGCGCGCGGGCGATGTAGCTGTAAAGCGCGACGTCCGCGATGGTCGGATGCGCGGCGTCGATGTCCGCGATCCAGTCGCGCGCGGCGAGTTGCGCGTCGATCAGCGTGAGAATCGCGTGCGCGCGGGCAATGACTTCCGCCGCGTCGAACTTGCTGCCGAACACGGTGATGAGCCGCGCGGCGGCCGGCCCGAACGCGATCTGCCCCGCCGCGACCGACAGCCAGCGCTGCACCGCCGCGGCGCCCGCGGGCGTGTCGGGCAGCCAGTTCTTGTCGCCGTATTTGGCAGCGAGATAGACGAGGATCGCGTTCGAATCGGAGATGATGTGGTTGCCATCGACGAGCACCGGAACCTGGCCGAACGCGTTCAGCTTCAGATATTCGGGCGTCTTGTGGGCGCCCTTGGCGAGATCGACGAACACTTCTTCGTGCTCGACGCCCAGCAGATTCAGGAACAGGCGCGCGCGGTGCGAGTGCCCGGACAGCGGATGCTGATAAATCTTCATTGCAAGATCCTCGGTTCGATTGATGGCCGGGAGCCGCCCCGTCCTGTGAATCAAGTATCGGTTCTTGCTGAATGAAGCGGAATACAAGAGAAATTCAAATCACTGTTCTCGAAACGCGAACGATGAACGCGGTACGGCGGCATGTCATCGTCCGGTCGCACGTGAACGGCAGCGGAATCTCGGCGGGAATCGGGCAGACGCAAGGCTTGCCGTGGCGGCGCTCGATCCGTTCCGCCTTCGCATCGCCGATGATCGACGGCTGCGCGAGCGATTCCAGCGCCGAGGCCGCCAGCGTCTTCGCGGCGAGCAACATGCCCTTGTGCGCCAGCGACGTTTTTCCCTGCGCGACGAGCTGCCACGAATGAAACGGCGTGCCGAACGCGAAGCAGCTGACGAAACACTGCGCGGTCGGCGTGACCCAGCTGACGTCGCCGACGTCGCCGACGTCGGTCGAGCCGTACAGCGGCTTCTCGTTGCCCGGCTCGTCAGTTTCGATGCGGTCGAACAGCGGCTGCGGATCGCGCCACGCGTGCGTGAGGGAACGCGACGCGCTTTCGATATCGTCCGCGGACAGCGTGTCGGTTTGCAGCTTGCGGGTGAAGGCGGTTTCGTCGGCGTTGTAGGCGGGCGCGCTGAGCGTCCACGCGCGCGATTTCGCGGGTCTGCGCTGCGTCGAACGCGCGACCTTTGCGATGTGGTTCGCGGTGAGCCGGCGCGGCGCGCTGGCCGACGGGGCGTCGCTCGCCGATCTGCGCGACGCCGAATGGCTGCACATCGGTTCGTCCGACGAGTTCCGCACCTTTCTCGCGACGCAGTTCGAGCGCGCGGGCCTGCCGCCGCCGCGCCGCGTGACGCGCTGCGCATCGCAGACGCTTTATTTCGGGCTCGCCCTCGACAGCGACATGGTGACGTCGTGGACACATCTCGCGCTGCGCGGCGAGGATGCGCTCGAGCAGCTGAAGACGCTGGATCTCATCGAGCAGCCGCCGGCGCGGCGGCTCTTTCTGCTGTCGCGGCGCGACGCCGTGCTGACGGGATCGGCGGAACGCTTCGTCGAATGCATCACGGACGTGTTGAAGAAGCGCCCCAGCCGGGCGTCCGCGCTCAGTTCGGTGTAGGCACGTTCGCCTTGTTGCCCGCGAGCGGCGAGCCGTAGCCGCCGCTGTTCGCGTTGTTCGGCAGCCCGTTGACGAGTTGCGCGCGCGGGTCGCTCGGATTGAGATTGAGTTCGCCGGCCTGCGCATTGCCGTGCGTCGGATACTGGCTGCCGAGCGGCGCGTCCGGCATAAGCCGCGTGCTGTTCTGCGGCGCGTACATGTCGGTTTCGACGCTCGGATGCAACTGCGCCGACGCGGACGTGGCGGCACAAGCCGCAATGACGACGAGTACGATGCGTGTCGCTTTCATGTCTGACTCCTCGGGTGAGCCGGTCGCGCCTGGTCGGAATAGTCGGGAAAGTTCGGGAAGGATCTGAAGATTCGTGAAGAATCGGGAAGATTCGCGAGACGTGGCCGCAGACGACCAGTCTATTCCGCGCGCGCCGGACACACGCGGATCACCCTACCGGCAACCAGTCCAGCGTTTGTTCCTGTCTCGCCTACTTTTTGTGCTTCTTCAATTTTGCCTTGCGCTTGGGTCTTTCATCGATGATGCGTGCGCGATGCTTGTCCTTCATCTTCTTCCATTGCCTGCATTCGTCCTTCGTGCGCAGGCAGCCGATGCACAAACCGGTCTTCTCGTCGAACTTGCAAATGCTGATGCAGGGTGAATCGACTCCCATGATGTCTTCCGTGAGGGCGTGCGGCGCACGCATGAGGCGGGACCGTCAATGTCGCACGCGCGATGCCCGCCCATCCAACTGATTGTTCCGATCGCGATGATAGATGCGGTCCGCGCTCCGCGCCGCTCCCGTATTTCCTCACCGTTGAAGCGATTGCAGTAAAATTCGGCTCCCGAATAGACTCACCTCAGCGTGCACGGCGGCGCAGCGACGGCACATGCCTTGCTTGATGTCGCGTGACCCTGCACGAAAGCTGGCCGCGCCGCCGCATGTCGGGCGCCGCGCGCCTTTCATCCCGCGCCTTTCACTCTGATAGCGAGCCGTCTCCATGCCGCAAGCACCCGGGCCGCGCCGGCCACCCGCGAAGATTCTGCCGCCCGAGGCGCCCGGCGTGCGCGCGCTGGCGTCGCTGGTCACGGGCGTCATCATCATTTGCGCGCTGTATTTCGGGCGCGCGGTGATGATTCCGATCATCCTCGCCATTTTGCTGAGCTTTCTGCTCGCGCCGTTCGTCGACTTGCTGCGGCGGCTGCGTCTCGGCCAGGTGCCGTCGGTGATCGTCGCGGTGGTGATCGCGCTGTCGGTGCTGACGGCCGTCGGCGCGCTGATCGGCGCACAGGTCGCGCAGCTCGCGGGCGATCTGCCGAAGTATCAGGTCGCCGTCGAGCGCAAGATCGACTCCGTGCAGCGCCTGACGGTCGGCCGCGCCGACGAGTTTCTCGGCCGCGCGTCGCATGCGCTGAAACGGCTGTCGCCCGCGCGCGAGCAGGAGCCGAAGAACGAGGACAACCCGGCTGCATCGCCGATCGATCAGCCGATGCCCGTCGAAGTGCACGAGCCGTCGCCTTCGCCGCTGGAACTGGCGCAGCGGTTTCTGTCGCCCGTCATCAGTCCGTTGGAAACCACCGGCATCGTGCTCGTGGTCGCCGTGTTCATCCTCTTGCAGCGCGAGGATCTGCGCGACCGGCTGATACGCCTGTTCGGCTCGCGCGACCTGCATCGCGCCACTACCGCGATGGACGAAGCCGCGCGGCGCCTGTCGCGCTATTTCCTCGCGCAACTCGGCATTAACGTGAGCGTGGGCATCGTCATTGCGATCGGGCTTGCGATCATCGGCGTGCCGGGCGCGCTGCTGTTCGGCGTGATGACCGCGCTGCTGCGCTTCGTGCCGTATGTCGGGACGTGGATCGCCGCGATCATCGCGGTGATTTTCGCGGCGGCGGTCGGCCCCGGCTGGACCATGCTCGTATGGACCATTGTCCTGTTCGGCGTGACGGACGTGCTCGTGGGACAAGTCATCGAACCGCTGCTCTACGGCCACAGCACGGGCCTTTCGCCGTTCGCGGTGATCGTCGCGGCGATTTTCTGGAGCTGGATCTGGGGGCCGGTCGGCCTCGTGCTGTCGACGCCGCTCACGCTGTGTCTCGTGATTCTCGGCCGTCACGTCGACCGTCTCGAATTTCTCGACGTGCTGTTCGGCGACCGGCCGGCGCTCACGCCCGCCGAAAACTTCTACCAGCGCCTGCTCGCGAACGATCCCGACGAAGCGCTCGTCCAGGCCGAGACGCTGCTCAAGGAGCGCTCGCTGATCGCCTATTACGACGAGGTCGCGCTCGAAGGGCTGCGCTTCGCCCACAACGACGTGCTGCGCGGCGTGGTGACGGCGAGCCAGTTGCGGCGCATCAACGAGTCGGCGCTCGATATCATCGAAGGGCTGGAGGAGACGGAGGACTCGGCCGTCGACGTCGCGAATCGGGAGGCGCCACCCGTCAGCCTCGATTCGCCCGATGAGTTTCCGGGCCTGCCGGGCGAAACGCCGCCCGCGCGCTTCGACGCGTCGCAGGAAGGGCACACGGCGTCCGTGCTGTGCATCGCGGGGCGCAGCGAACTGGACGACCTCGCGGCGACCATCGCCGTGCAGTTGTTCCGCAAGCACGGCCTGTACGCGGATCTCGCGGGCTACGAACGCTTTTCGCGCGGACGTTTCGGCGAGGTCGACCTGTCGGGCGTGTCGATCATCTGCGTGGTGTCGTTCGATGCAGCCGAGTCGCCGCCGTATCTGCGCAACCTGCTGAGACGGCTGCATCAGCGGGCGCCGTCGGCGGAACTGATCGTCGGGCTGGTGTTTCCCGAGAGCGCGCTGCAAGGCGAAACGCTCGTGCGCACGAGTTCGGCGGCGGTGTCGTTCCGGGAACTGGTGGAAGCATGCGTGGCCGCCGCGCGCCGTCAATCCACGGACGGCGTGCCGTGGGCCGGGCTCCATGAGTTCGAAGGCGAAGCGGCGCTGAACGGCCCGCCCGGCGAAACGCGCGAGGACGTGCCGGAACTGCGCAACGCCTGATGCCGGCGCGTGGCGCGCCTAGCGATTGCCGTCGAACAGATCGTTGAGCATGGTGTCGAAGGCGGCTTGCGCATCTTCGAGTTCCTGAAGCGCGGCGTCGAAAGTCTGCAGCGCCATCTGCGACGGGCGGCTGTCGCCTTCCGGCGGAAAATGCTTCTGCAACGCGAGAAAGGCGGTCTGAACCTGGCGCGTCGCGTTGACGATACGTTCCATTGCTCGCGCTTCTTCCGCGCGATTGTTCTCAGCGGTCATCGGAGACACTCCTCGTTGGCAATGCTCCGATAGTACCAAGCGACGCGCCGTTCGCGGCGACGCGCTCAGGCCGTGGGCACCGTGAAAAGCCGCACGGCTTCGTCGAGCACCACGGCGCGCTCGGCGAGGCGCCTGGCAGTGGCCGCCGCCTGCTCGACCAGCGCGGCGTTCTGCTGGGTCGAGTCGTCGAGATGGGCGACCGCCTGATTCACCTGCGCGATGCCGTCGGCCTGCTCGCCGCTCGCTTTGGCCACTTCCATGATGATCGTCGATACGCGATGGACCGCTTCGTCGATCGCGCGCATCTGGCTCGTCGTGCGCGCGACGAGGCTCGTGCCTTCCGCGATCTGCGCGACGCTCGTCGCCACGACGCCCTCGATTTCCTTCGCCGACGCCGCGCAGCGCTGTGCCAGATTGCGCACTTCGGTCGCGACGACCGCGAACGAGCGGCCCGCCTCGCCCGCGCGCGCCGCCTCGACGGCCGCGTTCAGCGCGAGGATGTTGGTCTGGAACGCGATGCCGTCGATGACATCGGTGATG
>FCOH02000023.1 GCA_001544595.2 Caballeronia peredens
AGCAACTCGGTCAACAACATCTACAACACGGGTACGAAGTACTTCCATGCGAACAGCACGGGAGCGGACTCGTCGGCGGTGGGTGTGGACTCGGTTGCGATCGGTATGGGTGCCGTTGCGAAGAACGCCAACGATGTGGCGCTCGGCGCAGGTTCGGTCTCGGAACAGGCCGTGGGCACTTCTGGCGGCACGATCGCTGGACAGTACTACGGGTATGCCGGTTCGAACCCGATCGGCACGCTGAGCATCGGCTCGGCTGGTCAGGAGCGCACGATCACGAACGTGGCGGCGGGACGCGTCACGGCTGATTCGACGGATGCGGTGAACGGTTCGCAGTTGTACGCGACGAACTCGGCGGTGAACACACTTTCGGGCCAGGTCACGAACATCACGAACACGGTCAACTCGCTGTCTGGCTCAGTGGTGAAGTACGACACGAACGCGGACGGTACGGCGAACTACAACAGCGTCACGCTGGGTGGCGACACGTACAACAGCACGACGCAAACGGGTGGTACGGCTATCCACAACGTGGCTAACGGCACGGCAGCCAGCGATGCGGTGAACTACCAGCAGTTGCAGGATGCGATGGGCAACGTGGTCAACTATGTTGAAGACGCGGCCAATCCGTTCTTCAAGGCCGATGGCGACAAGACCACCGAAGGCGCAGTGGCAACCGGTACGCATGCGACGGCAATGGGTGCAAACGCCAACGCGTCGGGTACGCAAGCGACGGCGATCGGTGCAGGCTCCACGGCTTCCGCCAACAACTCGGTGGCGCTCGGTGCGAACTCGGTGGCCGATCGCGATAACGCCGTGTCGGTGGGCTCGGCGGGCAACGAACGCCAGATCACCAACGTTGCGGCTGGTACGCAGGGTACGGACGCTGTGAACCTGAATCAGTTGAACCAGGGCATCAGCCAGGCCAACACCTACACGGACCAGAAGATCAACGCGCTGGGCGATCAGATCAGTGGTGTTGCACGCAGCGCCTACTCGGGTGTTGCGGCAGCGACGGCATTGAGCATGATTCCGGACGTCGATCTCGGCAAGACGATTGCCGTGGGCGTGGGCACTGCGAACTACAAGGGCTATCAGGCCACCGCGATCGGCGCGACGGCACGCATCACCCAGAACATTAAGATGAAGGTGGGTGCGGGCTACAGTTCGTCGGGCACGACGGTTGGTGTCGGTGCATCGTATCAGTGGTAATTTGAAGCGCGGGGCGGCGCGAGCCGCCCCTGTCGCTGCGACTCATTCATTTTTAGCAGAGAAGATTATGTACATTCGAGTACTCACGGCAGCCGTCATTACGGCGGTCGTAACAGGCTGCACGAGCTACTCCGGCCCCATGCACAACGCGGACGTTGTCACGTTGGCATCTGGTGACCAGGCGTGGCGCGTCCAGTGTCAAGGCCTTCTGGAAAGCAGCAAGACGTGTATGCAGGAAGCGCAGAAAATCTGTAAGGACCAGAAGGTGCGTTTGATCGGTGCCGTCGATCACATGACCTCCAAGCTCGCCGCTGAGGGCGATCCTCGAGAGATCACGTTCAAGTGTGGCGAAGAACCCGCGCCCGCAGCCACGCCCGCGCCTGTGGTAGCGCCGGTGCCGGTGCCGGTCCCGGTAGCAAAGCCGCTGCGCTCGCTCACGCTGCAGGGTGACGCCAATTTCGCGACGGGTAGCGCAGAGCTCAGCCCCATCGCGCAGCGCAAGCTCGACGAGTTCGTCGCGGCGAATCAGGGTTATCGCATTGACCGGCTGGTCATTTCCGGTCACACGGATTCGACGGGATCTCAGGCGCTCAACCAGCGTCTGTCAGCGGCGCGCGCACGTTCGGCGCAAGACTATCTGGTCTCGCACGGCTTGTCGGCCAACTCGTACGACGTTCGCGGTTTTGCTTCGACCGTGCCTGTCGCGACCAACGCGACTCCGGCAGGTCGCCTGCTGAACCGTCGCGTTGAAATCTCGACGACCGGCGTGGAAATTCGCGCCGAAGGCAAGTAACAGGAGAGCAGGCGTCGGCCTGAACTTCACTTGACCTGCAGCAAAGTCCGAGTCTATGACGGCTCGGACTTTTTTTTGCCTGGCGGAGCGCATTCACAATGGGCGCAAGCTTTTCGTTCGCTCGAGCGAAAAGAAGACCCTAGCCGGAAGTCGAGGGATTCCCGGAGTAATGAGGGTCAGAAGTGTGCGCGATGCAAAGCGCGGGTGTGATCAACCGGAAGCAAGTATGTGGAACGGCTCGGGAGGTTGCGGAACAGCCGTCGTGATGTCGCGGGCGCCGCGAAGGGCGCCCGCATTATCGAATATCGATTGGGATCAGGCGCTCTGCGTGGCCGCAAGCTCGGCCAGATCGCGTGAAATCTTCGCCATCGGCGCGCTCCAGTCGCCGAAGCGTTCCTGCCGATAGAGCGTCGCGGTCGGATACCACGGGCTGTCCGTTCTTTCGGTAAGCCATACCCAGTGCGGATTGACATCGAGCAAAACCCACGTGCGTTGCCCAATGGCGCCGCTCAGATGCGCAGTGGACGTGCAAACGGAGATCACGAGATCGAGCGCGCCGACGAACGAAGCGGTGTCGTCGAAGCTGGCAAGCTCGCGAGTGTGATCGGCGATGTCCAGACCCGCCGAACGCGCGGCCGCAACTTCAGCCTGAGCGCCCGGTTGCAACGAATAGAACGCGACATCGCCGATATCGCGAAAGTAGTCGACATAGCGCTCCAGCCCGACGCGGCGATACGGATTGCGCTGATGCGTGAGACTGCCGGTCCAGGTGAGACCAACCTTAAGCCGCGGCTCGCCGGCCAGGAGTTTGCGCCACCGCGTGACGGCGTGCGGATCGGGATGGAGATACGGTGTCGGGCCCGGAATCGTGTCCAGACGCGTGCCGAAAAGCAGCGGCAGCGACAGCAGCGAGATTTCATAATCGAAGAATGGCAACGTTTCGATACCGCCGCCGAGCGTCAATTCATCGACGTGCTGTGCCAGCGAACGCGTGAGCAATTGCCCCATCTGCGGGAATGAGTTCCACGTGAGCCGCCCGCCCTGGCGATGCACGAGTTCCGCGAGCATCGGTACATAGCGGCAGAATTGCAACAAATCACCCATGCCCTGTTCGCCCCAGAGAAGGAGGGTTTTGCCGGCGAGCGGCTCTCCCTGCCACGTCGGTGCGGGAAACACGGGGCGCTTGCCGGCGAGTTCGCGCGATCCGTCCCAGCGTGCTTCGTGTTCGGGCCATCCGTCGGCGCAGTTTCCCTTCAGCAGGTGAAGCATGCCGAGATTCGACTTGAACGCGGCATTGTTCGGCTCGAGTTGATGAGCTCGGATCGCGTAGCGTTCCGCGTCGTCCCAGCGTTGCGCTTCGCGCAGCGTTTGCGCGCGATTTGCCAACAGGAGCGCGCTGTCCGGTGCCTGACGCTCGGCATAGTCTTCGGCCTGAATTGCCGCATCGAGATCAAAGTCTCTTAGATGGATCCGCGCGATGTTGATCGACAGATTGACATCCGGCCCCTGCTTGAGCGCGGTCTCCAGCAATTGCTTCGCTTCCTGATGGTCCCGTCGCAGAAAAATGAGCGCACTCGCCATATTGTTGCGCAAACTGTGCAGATCCGGATCGATAGCGTATGCCGCGCGATAAGGCACAAGCGCTTCCTCGTGACGATTGAGAAGCTGCAATACCAGTCCGAGACGAAAGAGGCTGGACGCTTGCGAGGAGCCTATCCTGGCGAACGCCTCGGCGATCGCGAGCGCGTGTTCGCCGAGTCCCGTCGTGGTCAGTTCATACATCCACGAATTCAGTGAATCTTCCGATACCGGACGCAGCGTGGCTGCGGCCGCGAGCCAGATTTCGCGCGCACGCGTGTCATCGCGTTCGTGGGCGGCCGCGGCATGGCACACGAATTCTTGAAAGGCGTGCAGCAACGTCTGCGAAGGATTCTGATCGATGGATGACATCATTGGGCTCCCTGATTGAACGTTTCGCCGGATGCCGTCATTTGCGAAGTCTGATTCTCAGGATAGCCCTCATAGCCGGGAAAGAGCCTCGGCATGAGGAACAGGGGCATCGTGTAACGCGAGAAGCATCGGGAAGTCGAAGCAGGATGGACGAGATGCAGGCATGAGGCGCCGCGATCGTCGACGGCAATGACTTTTCCTTCCTGCGCGATGACCTTCCTGACGAAGTATTCGTCCTCGTAGAGGCTTACGTCGTCGAATGGGCAGGCGCGCGCAAGGTCCTTGTCATACACGTACGAAAAGCCGTAGAACATGATGAAATCTTCACCGATCTGTTTCTTTTCGTGAAACTCAACGACCTCGACGCGGGCCCCGGTCAGCATGAAGTGAGTGCCCGTTTTCGCGTTGAGATCCATGTAGCCGAAGAACCCGGCACCCGGTGCATACACGTAGAACTCCGACAGCTTGATCAGCCTCGCGTCCTGTTCGCGCATGAGCCGAAGCATATCGGCGAGATAGTGGGGCGCGTAGAAGTCGTCGTCGTCGAAATGCGCAATGATCGGCGCGCGCGCTTCGCTGATCAGTGCATTGCGCTTGGTGCCGATGGAAAGCCGTCGGGTGCTGTCATGAAAATATCGCACGCGGCTGTCGGCGGCCGCAAGCGCCTGCATGAAGCGGCACGGCTCGGGGCTGTCGTCGTGCACGAGCCACTCCCACGCAGCGGTCTGACGCATCACGCACCGCGCGAGCGCGGGAAGAAACGCGTGGCGGTTCGCCGTCGGCGTGATGATCGAGACTTCAGGTGAATTCACGCGCGTCATGATCGATCACGAAACAGAAGCCGATTCGGCAGCGTGTGCTTCGACCGAGTCGCACCAGTCGGTCCACGCCGTTCGGATCGCCTGCTCCATGCCGCGCGCGAAACGCGCGCCGTCCATGAGCGGCGAGCGTTCCATGCGCTCGCGCAGCCCGGCGCGCAGTTCTCGCAGACGCGGAAGATCGGTCGCCAGCGCCACGGCTGTCGCGACAAAGCCTGCATCCGAGCTCGCAGCGAGTTCCGCCAGTCCGAGATTGGAGAGCAAGGCATATCCCGCCCGGCTCGACGGCGTCCTGCCGATGACCGTCACCGTCGGCACACCCATCCAGAGGCCGTCGAGACTCGTGGTGTGACCGTTGTACGGGAACGTGTCGAGCGCGATATCGATCTGCTGGTAGGTACGCAGGTACGCGCTGCGCGATTGATAGTCGTTGAAGATCAAGCGGTCTTTATCGATACCGAGCGCCGCGAATTTAGCGCTGACCGAAGCGCGCGCTTCGCCCTGGGCTACCAGCAGACGCAGGCGCGAATGCGGCACTTCGCGCAGCACCGCCGCCCACAACGCAAACGTGCGGTCCGTGAGCTTGTACGGGTTGTTCAGGCACCCGAAGGTGACGAAGCCAGCATCGTCGGCCGGAAGCGGGCCGACTTGCGGCTCGCTCGTGAGCGGGTCGTAACACCAGAAAGTATCGGGCAGGCGGATCGACTTTTCGCTGTAGCGTGCGTCGCCGTTCAGTGTGTCGACGGGATCGAGCCACGGATCGGTCAGCCGATAGCCGATTGCCTTGCTGCCCGTCGTGCCGGGATACGCGAGCCACGCGATCTGAACGGGCGCCGGGCGCCGCGCGAACAGGAAGGGCCGGCACCAGCCCATATGCATGGTCAGATCGAAGAGCACGTCGATTCGATCGCTTCTGATCTGATCGGCAAGTGCGTCGTCGTCCAGATGACGAGCATCTCGCCAGATGTCGGCATAGGTTTTCAGTTGGCGGGTCGTGTCGTCCTCATGGCTCCCGGTGGAGTAACAGACCACTTCGACCACCTCGTGATCGTGATGCTTCAGCAGCGGCGTCATGAAAAGCGACTGACAGTGCTTCCAGAAGTCCGGCGACACGTACCCGATGCGCAACCTGCGCGAGCGCGAAGGGTCGTTATCGAAACGAAGCGGCCCCTGCGGGAAGCTCGCCTCGTGACGCGCATTGAATCGCCGGGCTTCCGCGAGCAGCTGAAAGCCGTCATCGCAATTGAAATAGCGCGTGTAGACGAGATTCGTGTGCGCCAGTGTCATCGTCGGATCGATCTCCGCCGCCCGGCGAAACGCGCGCAGCACTTCCTCGATATCGCCGCTGTTCTTCGCGAGCAGCGCGTTTGCCAGTTCGACGTGGGCGGCCGCATAGTTCGGCTTGTTATCGAGGGCGCGGCGGATGGAGATTTCGGCTTCATCGAGCTGGCGCTGCATTCTCAGCACGATTCCCAGCGCGACCGATGCGTAGTCGATGCTCGGGTCGAGTGCGAGCGCGCGACGCAAGGACACCTCGGCTTCCGGATATCGTTTGAGGTCGCAGAGCACGCAGCCGAGGTCGGCGTGCGCATGGGCGTCATCGGGAGCCAGCTCGCAGACGTTCGTCAGCGGCGCACGCGCCTGGTCAGCACGACCGCGGTCGAGAAAAACCCTGGCGAGTGCGAGATGCGCGAAGGCATCCGCCGTCGGTGAATTGCAAACGATCTGAAATTGTTCGATGGCTTCATCGGTGCGCCCCAATCGCTTGAGCAGATTTGCCAGGGCGGACCGTGCGCCACCGAAGTTCGGGCTGATATCGAGTGCGCGGCGCAGAGCGGCTTCGGCGTCCGGCAGGCGTTCCGAATCCGCCAGCAGATTGCCGAGATTGCAATGGGCTTCCGCAAAACCAGGATGGACGGCCAGCGCCTGACGCAACGCGCGTTCAGCAGCGTCCGGTTCGCCGACCGCGATGAGTACGATGGCAAGACTGTTCAGCGCTTCGGGCCAGTCTTCGCGCAACTGCGTGGCTCGTTTGAGATGATCGAGCGCGTCGTGGGGGCGTCCCTGCATCGAGAGACGTTTGCCCAACTCGTAATGCGTTTGCGCCGGATCGGCTTGGCTCGCGATCTCTCGGACAACTCCGACGGCCGAGTCTTCGGCGGACGCGGGTTCGGCGATGGATTTCTCTTGCACGGAACGCTCCTGTAACGGCCCGTTTCGCTGGCGGCATGCGCCGTGTCATCGCGTGGGCCCGTATCTCAATAACGATCACGAGGATGTTAGTGATGCGACGCGGCGCGGAGTATCGGAGGAAGTCGAAATGCGGTGGAGAGGCACCGACTTCCTGAGTGAGGAGGGCGTGGAGGTCCGGCGCGCTGATCTGCGCGACTGAGGATGAAGTCTTGAAGTGCAGGCGCGCCAGGACGACGACGCCAGAAAAGAAAAAGGGCTGCGCAATGCGCAGCCCTTTGATTTCTTTGGTAGGCCGTACGGGATTCGAACCTGTGACCAACGGATTAAAAGTCCGCTGCTCTACCAGCTGAGCTAACGACCCAAAAGAGGCAAAATTATAGACGGCGGTTTCAGATTCTGTCAACCGAACTGGTCTGAAAACTCGCCGAAAAACGCTAAAAGCACGAGAAAACTACCAGAAAAACGCCCGCGGCGTGACGGCCCGCGGGCATTCTCCTCGAGAGGCGCGAAACCCGAAAGAAGCGCCGGAGAAGCGCCGAAAGCTTCGCTTACTTCACCTGCGACATCTTACTTTGCGCGCTCTGCGCGACTTCCGTACCGGAGTACTGCGAGATGATCTGCTGGAGCGTCTGCTTTGCAGCCGCCTTCTGACCTTGCTCGATCTGGTTGTTCGCGATCGCAAGCAACGCTTCGGGCGCTCGCGGATGCGTCGGATAAGTCTTCACCAGGTTCTGCCAGATCGCAGTCGATCCCTTGTAGTCGCGCTGAGCGTAGAGCGCATTGCCGAGCCAGTACTGCGCGGTAGGCTGGTACGGGCTCTGCGGGTACTTCGCCACGAACGTCTTGAACGACGCCGCGGCGTTCTTGTAGTCACCGTTACGGAATTGAGTCGACGCTGCGTTGAACGCCTCCGTCTCGCCGGGCTGGACCGAACCGCTCACGCCGTCGACCGTCTCTTGCTGCGGCTCGAATTTCTTCAGGCGCGAGTCGAGATCGGCGTAATAGTCCTTCTGCTGCTTCTGCAGCGTCGTGAACTGGTTGGTCAGATCCTCGTTCTGGCCGCGCAACGTGGCGACCTGCTGGTTGAGCTGGTCGATCCGGTTGGACTGATCGAGGATCGTGCGCTGCGCAGCCTGCAACTGATTGGCCAGGCTGTCGGACTTCGTACGAAGGTCGAGCACGGCTTTGCGCGCTTCGTTGTCGTCGAAGACGCCGGCGTGCGCGGGTGCGCATAGCGCCGTCGAACCGAGCACGCACGCGGCTGCGGCCACGCGCAGCAAAGGAAAGCGATACAACATAGGGCGACTCACCCGTGACTGGTTACGTTACTGTTGATAGACGAGATCCGCGCGGCGGTTCTGCGCCCACGAGGCTTCGTCGTGACCCGTCGCCGTCGGCTTTTCCTTGCCGAGGCTCACGGCTTCCATTTGCGTATCGGCGACACCCATCAGCGACATTGCGCGACGCACGGCTTCCGCGCGCTTCTGGCCGAGCGCCAGGTTGTACTCGCTCGTGCCGCGCTCGTCGGTGTTGCCTTGGATCAGGACGTGACGTTCCGGATGGCTCTTCAGATACGTCGAGTGTTGCTGCAGCAGCGGCTGATAGTCGTCCTTCACGGCGTAGCTGTCGAAGTCGAAATAGATGCTGCGCTTCGCGAGCGGGCTGTTCGGGTCGTTCAGCGGGTCGATATTGACCTGCTTCACGTCCGTCGGGTTCGGCTGCGTGCCGACCGCGCCCTTGTTTGCGCCTTCATCGAGCTTCACGCCCGAGTGACACGCCGCCAATGCGCCGACCATCGCAACTGCCAGGCCGATACGAAGTTTCGACATCATGGTACCTCTCCTTGTGTTGTAGCTGAACGTTGTTTGTGAACGTTATTGCTGGATTTATTGCATGAACGGACCCCAGGACGGCTCGCGCACCACACCGCCCTGTACTGACAAGACTTGCCGCGTGCGACCATCGGTCGAAACGGCTGCCAACACGCCACGTCCGTTCACTTGGGTGGCGTAGAGGATGTACTGACCATTCGCCGCGAAGCTCGGCGATTCGTCATGCGTCGTGTCGGTCAGCCCCGTCGCCGTGCCGGACGCGAGGTCCTGCAGATACAGCTTGAAGCCGCCGCCCGTGCGCGAAATGTACGCGAGTTGCTTGCCGTCGGGACTCACGCGCGGGCTCGTGTTGTAGCTTCCCGCAAACGTGACCCGCTGGGCCGCGCCGGCGCTTTCACCCGCCGCCGGCATCTTGTAGATCTGCGGCTGGCCGCCGCGATCGCTCGTGAAATAAATCCAGTTGCCATCGGGAGAGTAGAACGGCTCGGTGTCGATGGAACTGCCTTGCGTCAGACGGCGCAGGCCGGAACCGTCCGCGTTGACCTCGAAAATCTGCGTGTTGCCGGTACGCGAGAGCGCGACTGCGATCTTGCGGCCGTCAGGCGACCACGCCGGGGCACTGTTGTTGCCCTTCTGATTCGACACGACCACGCGACGTCCCGTCGGCAGATCGTGGATGTAGACCACCGGCTTCTTCTTCTCGAACGACACGTATGCGACCTTCGTGCCGTCCGGCGACCATGCCGGCGAGATGATCGGCTCCGGGCTGGAGAGCGCGATCTTCGCGTCCTGGCCGTCCGAATCCGAAATTTGCAATTGATAACGGCCGCCCGTCTGAATGACATAGGACAGACGCGTCGCGAACGCACCACGGCCGCCCAGCAGCTTCGCGTAAATGTAGTCGGCGATCTTGTGCGCGCTCATGCGCAGGCCGCTTTCGGCGCTGACGAGCGACAGGCCGCCGAGGTTCTGCTGCTTGACCGTGTCGTAGAGGCGGAAGCGCACTTCGTATTGGCCGTTCGGCAGCTTGTTCACGCTGCCCGACACGAACGCATCCGCGCCTTTGGCCTTCCACGCGCCGAGATCGACCGAATCGGTTTCTGACACGGGCGTGCCGCCGGCGTCGATATTCGTGAACTTGCCGCTGCGCTGCAGATCCTGGCGAATGATTGCGCTGACTTGTTGCGGCGAATTCGCTTCGTTGGCGAAATTGGCCGTGGCGATCGGGAATTGGGTCGAACCGACGCCGGTCACGAGTACGTTCAACTGGGCGTGTGCGGCAGTGCCGGCTGCGATCAGGCAGGACGCGACCAGCGTTCTCAGGCCAAGCTTCGTCATCAAACTCATGCTGTATAGGTTCCAGATAAAAGCGTTTTCAAGTGTCCGCGGACTGCAGAACAGACCCGCGGTCGCACGATTCGTTCCCGCTGCTTAATGCGCGCTTACAGTCGATTTGCGCGATCAGCCTCCGGCCGGACGCAGCGTGATCGTGAAGGCGCCGGGCGCTTTGCCGTCGATGTCCACGGGCATCGGATCGGAGCGCTGCACCGCGCGCAGGGCCGCCTGATCCCACTGCTCGTTGCCGCTCGAGCGCGTGATGTTCGCCGACAACAGCGTGCCCGTCGGTGAGCAGCGAACCGAAACGACCGTCTCGAGCCCGGCGGTTTCGCCTGCCCACACGATATTCGGCCGTACCCGGCGCTGCACCTTCTCCGCATAACCCGGCGAGGTCGCATTGCCGCCCGCGCCCTTGCCGGTGCCGCTCTTCGCGAGACCTTCGCCGCTGCCCGCCGTGCCGCCGCCCAGTTGACCCTGCAACTGCGCAAGCCGGGCTTTGCGTTCGGCGTCGACCTTGGCTTTCGCCTCCGCGTCGGCCTTGGCTTTCGCCTGCGCCGCCGCCTTCGCTTTTGCGTCGCTCTCGGCCTTTGCCTTGGCTTGTGCGTCGGACTTCGCCTTGGCTTCCTGCTGTTCCTTCTGCTCCTTCAACTGCTCCTGCTTTTGCGCTTCGGCTTGCTGCTGCTGACGCTGCTTGTCCTGCTGCGCCTTCTGTTGCTGCTGCTTTTGCAGATCGGCCTGACGCTGCTGCTCGATCTGCTTCTGCTTGTCCTGCATTGCCTTCTGCTGCGCCGCCGCTGCGGCGGCTTGCGCGGCGAGCTGCTGCTGACGTTTCGCTTCCGCTTCCTGCTGCGCCTGTTCCTGCTGGCGGCGCTGCTCGGCGAGTTGCGCTTCACGCGCCGCGGCTTCCTGCTGCTTGCGCTTTTTCTCCTGCAACGCGATATCCGCGTCCTCGTCCTTCGCGGGCGGCGGTGCGGGCTGCACCTTCACCGGCGCGGGCGGCGGCGGAGCGGGGCGGGGCGTCGGCGCGGGCGTGTCCGGGATCTCGGTCCAGATTTCCGCTTCGGCGCCCGCGGGCGTGTTGTTCTGCCAGTTGATGCCGTGATACAGCAGCCAGATGAGCAGCAGATGCATCAGCGCGGCGAGCGCGAACGCACGGCCCGTCCCGCGCTCTCGCGGCGGGCGGATGGGCCGCGCGGACGCGCCGCGCGCTCGGCCATGCTTGTTCTGCGAACCGATCATTGCGATTTGACGAGCAATCCGACGCGCTTCACGCCGCGCGCCTTCATATCGGACATCACGTTCATGACGACTTCATATTTCACCGTCTTGTCGGCGGCGATCACGACGGGCTGATCGGGATGCAACTCCTGCCGGTTCAGCACGAACGTGTTGAGATCGTTCATGGTCATTCGCTGCTCTTGCGTCGAGCCGCCTTCTTCCTTGTAACGGACGTTCATGCTGCCGTCCGCCTTGATATTGATCACGAGCGGCGGCTGCTGTTCCTGCGGCTGCGCGTTGCCGACGGTCGGCAAGTTGATGATCGAAGGCGACACGAGCGGCGCCGTCACCATGAAGATGACGAGCAACACGAGCATGACGTCGATGTACGGCACGACGTTGATGTCGGCCATCGCGCGACGCGAGCCGCCGCGCATGCTGGAACGAATCGGGCCTGCCATCGCGGACTCCTTTCTTAGTGCGCCTGACGCTGCAGAATGTTCGAGAACTCTTCGATGAAGGTCTCGAAGCGGATCGCCAGACGGTCGATGTCATGCGCATAGCGGTTGTACGCGACCACCGCCGGAATCGCGGCGAACAGGCCGATTGCCGTCGCGACGAGCGCTTCTGCAATGCCTGGCGCCACGTTCGCGAGCGTCGCCTGCTGCACATTGGCGAGGCCGCGGAACGAATTCATGATCCCCCAGACCGTGCCGAACAGACCGATATACGGGCTGACCGAGCCGACCGACGCGAGAAACGCGAGATTCGCTTCGAGCACGTCCATTTCGCGCTGGAAGGCGGCACGCATCGCACGGCGGGAACCGTCCAGGATCGCGCCCGGATCGGTGATGCGGCGCTCCTTGCCCTTCAGGAATTCGCGCATGCCGGATTCAAAGATACGCTCCAGCGCACCGATGGTGTGGCGGTTGTTCGCCGCGCTCTGATAGAGCGCCTGCAAATCGCCGCCCGACCAGAAATCGCGCTCGAAACGCTCGGTTTGCGCACGCGCGCGGCGAATGGCAAACCACTTGCGGAAAATGAATGTCCACGACAGCAACGACAGCAGCAGCAGCAGCGCCATCACGGCCTGCGCGAGCAGGCTCGCGTGAATGACGAGAGAAACGATCGACAAGTCTTGGGTATTGTTCATAAAGGTCCGCTGTTACGTCCCGGAACGGGCGTCCGGTCGCGACGTCATGCTTTCGTGAAGCGAATGTGAATCAGTCGAAAGCCGCCTTGCGACCGGTTCGTGCTCGGTATTGCTTCCTCTGTTGTCCGATGCGTGGTTCGCCTCGGCTGCGATGCGTTCGTCGGCCGGCTTCAAACCGGGTTCGATCCGTTGCGCGCGGCGTGAGGGCCGCGCCGCAGTCCGTCGAGCACCGCATCGGGAATGCCGGCGGGACGAATCGAGGCCCGATCCACCGAGGCGACGCGAATCTCGCCGCTCGCGAGCAACACGCCGTCGCGCCACGCTTCCTGATGAAAATCCACCGATGCGCGCCCGAGCCGCTCGATTCGGCTCACGACACGGATGACGTCATCCAGACGCGCCGGCGACGAATAATCGACCGACGTGCGCCTCACGACGAACAGGATGCCGTCCGACTCCGCGACGCGCTGCTGATCGATGCCGCACGCGCGCAGCCATTCGGTGCGCGCCCGCTCGAAGAACTTCAGGTAGTTCGCGTAAAAGACGATGCCGCCGGCGTCGGTGTCCTCGTAGTACACCCGAACCGGCCACTCGAAGGTCAACGGATCACTCACCTTTGCGCTGCTCCGCTCGCGCGGAAGGGAATCTTCCCGTTCCGGCTTGCTTTTTGACAAATATTCATCGGCGGCATTTTACCGGAAGCGGCAGCACCACCGCCAAAACCTTAGGCAGATCGCGAATTCAACCGCGGTGAATTTGCAACGGTGCGAACGTCTGCGCGATCGGCATGAGTTCGATCGCGTTGATGTTCACATGCGCCGGACGCGTGGCGATCCAGTAGATCGCATCGGCGATGTCCTCGGGGGTGAGCGCCTGCGTGTCCTTATATACAGTCGAGGCCTTGGCGTCGTCGCCCTTGAACCGGACGTTGGAGAACTCCGTGCCGCCGACCAGGCCCGGCTCGATATCGGTCACGCGCAGCGCCGTGCCTGCGACGTCGGCGCGCAGGTTCAGGCTGAACTGCCGCACGAACGCCTTGGTCGCGCCGTACACGTTGCCGCCGGCGTACGGATAGGTGCCCGCGACGGAGCCCATGTTGAACACGTGACCGCGATTGCGTTCGATCATGCCGGGGAGGATCGCATGCGTGACGGTCACGAGGCCCGTGCAGTTCGTATCGATCATCTTCTTCCAGTCGTCCAGATCGGCGCGCTGCGCGGGCTCGAGACCGAGTGCGAGACCGGCATTGTTCACGAGCACGTCGATCTGGGCGAATGCCTCGGGAAGCGAGGCGACGGCATACCGGACGGCGTTTTCGTCGCGGACGTCGAGTTCGAGCGGCAAGAGCGCGTCGCCGAGTTCGCCGGACAGCGCAGCGAGGCGCTCCTTGCGGCGCGCGGCGGCGATCACGCGATGGCCGCCTTTCACGAAAGTGCGGGCGATGGCGGCGCCGAAACCGGCGGAAGCGCCGGTGACGAAGACGATCATGGGCGAGCTCCGGATGAGATTGAATGTGCAGAGCCGCAGCGCGCAGGCGCGCGCATCCGGCAACGGCGCAAAGAGTACTTCCATTGATGCGCCGCGGCAAGCAACGGCGAACGCGAACGATCGTGCTTTAAATGACTCCGGATGTGCCCGAAACGGCGCTGTAAGCCGGTTGCCTAAAGCATGTCCGCCCATTACACTACAACGCTCAAACCCCGCGTGACTGGCGATAGAATCTTCGGATTCAAGGTGGAGCGACCCACCAGGAAGCGCGGAGCGTCGTTTTGCCGTTCGCCTGGGCAGCTGAGATCCGCACGCCATTGCTGCGTTGCCGGTGGCTGTCCGTCCCGCGAAACTGGATTCTTCCTTCATCCGTCGCGCCTGGACTCCATGGGTTTCCAGCGTTTTCTGCGTCTGCTTCAAACGTGGCGCACGCGCGATCCGGTCAACCTGTTTTGATCTCACGGAAAACGTATGTTTGACAGAGCCGAAAGTACCCTCGCCAACGTCGATCCCGAATTGCTCAAGGCGATCGAGCAGGAAAATCGCCGCCAGGAAGATCACATCGAGCTGATCGCGTCGGAAAACTACACTTCGCCGGCCGTGATGGCGGCGCAAGGTTCGCAACTCACCAACAAATACGCCGAAGGCTATCCCGGCAAGCGCTACTACGGCGGCTGCGAATACGTGGACATCGTCGAGCAACTGGCGATCGACCGCGTGAAACAGCTGTTCGGCGCCGAAGCCGCGAACGTGCAGCCGAATTCGGGCTCGCAGGCCAATCAGGGCGTGTTCTTCGCCGTGCTCAAGCCGGGCGACACGATCATGGGCATGAGCCTCGCCGAGGGCGGCCATTTGACGCACGGCTCGCCGGTCAACATGTCCGGCAAGTGGTTCAACGTCGTGAGCTATGGTCTGAACGAAGCGGAAGACATCGACTACGAAAAAACCGAGGCGCTTGCGAAGGAACACAAGCCGAAGCTGATCGTGGCGGGCGCGTCGGCATTCGCGCTGCGCATCGACTTCGAGCGTCTCTCGAAAATCGCGAAGAGCGTCGGCGCCTACTTCATGGTCGACATGGCGCATTACGCGGGCCTGGTCGCAGCGGGCGTGTATCCGAACCCGGTCCCGCATGCGGACTTCGTTACCACGACCACCCACAAGAGCCTGCGCGGCCCGCGCGGCGGCGTGATCCTCATGAAGGCCGAATTCGAGAAGCAGATCAATTCGGCGATCTTCCCGGGCATC
This sequence comes from Caballeronia peredens, assembly GCA_001544595.2. GTDB lineage: Bacteria > Pseudomonadota > Gammaproteobacteria > Burkholderiales > Burkholderiaceae > Caballeronia > Caballeronia peredens. The sequence goes on from FCOH02000023.1 coordinate 15,241, forward strand.
CAGGGCGGTCCGCTCATGCACGTGATCGCCGCGAAGGCCGTGGCGTTCAAGGAAGCGCTGTCGCCGGAGTTCAAGACGTATCAGCAAGCCGTGCTCGACAACGCGCGCGTGCTGGCCGAAACGCTCGTGAAGCGCGGTCTGCGGATCGTTTCGGGCCGTACGGAGAGCCACGTGATGCTGGTCGATCTGCGCGCGAAGAAGATCACCGGCAAGGCTGCCGAAGCTGCGCTCGGCGCCGCGCACATCACGGTGAACAAGAACGCGATTCCGAACGATCCGGAAAAGCCGTTCGTCACGAGCGGTGTGCGTCTCGGTTCGCCCGCGATGACCACGCGCGGGTTCGGTGTGAAGGAAGCGGAACAGGTCGGCAATCTCATCGCCGACGTGCTCGACAATCCGGAAGATCAGGCGACCATCGAGCGCGTGCGCGCGCAAGTGGCCGATCTCACCAAGCGCTTCCCGGTCTACCGTTAATCTGCGAGCCCAACGCCGATGCGCTGCCCATTCTGCCGACACGAAGACACCCAGGTCGTGGATTCTCGCGTGTCGGAGGATGGCGCGGCCATTCGGCGGCGGCGGCGCTGTCCTTCCTGCGACAAGCGCTTCACCACGTATGAGCGCGTCGAGCTCGCGTTGCCGTCGGTCGTCAAGAAAGACGGCAGCCGCGTGGAGTTCGACCGCCGCAAGATCGTGTCGAGCATGCAGCTTGCGCTCAGAAAACGTCCGGTTGCAGCCGATGCCGTCGACGCTTCGGTCGCGCGCATCGAATATCAACTGCTCGGCAGCGGCGAGCGCGAAGTGCAGAGCGAGCGGCTCGGCGAACTCGTCATGAACGAGTTGCGCCAGCTCGACACCATCGCTTACGTGCGCTTTGCTTCCGTCTACAAGCGCTTCGAAGACGTCTCCGAATTCGAAGACGTGCTCGATGAATTCAGGCGCGCCGCGCCGAAAAAAACGACCTCGCGCAAGCGCTGATTCTGTCTGCATCGTTTCCTCCCAGGCCTGTTCCTTACCGTTTGCCCGCGCAGTGTGCCGGGCTTCGAACGGCGTGAACACTCGTCCGTTCGGCTAATGGCGACACGCATTTCTTCACGCTAGATTGAGCGTATCGGCTCGGCCGGTCGTCACTCAGTCGTTAAGGAATGCAAAATGATTCGCGCTTCAAGTCAAGGTTTCACGCTCGTCGAGCTATGCGTGGTGCTCGCCGTGATGGCGATTCTCGCAACGTTCGCCGCGCCCTCGTTCGTTGCATGGCAGGCACGCGATCAGGTCGATGCCCGCGCGCGCTCGCTTTTCTCGACGCTTTCGCTGGCCCGCGCGGAGGCGGTCCGGCGCGGCGCGCGCGTGACCCTCTGCCGCCTCGATGCCGCGCGGCATTGCCTCGCGTCGGGACGAAGTTGCGATAACGGCGTCACGGACTGGTCGTGCGGCTGGGGTGTGTTCGTCGATCGCGATGGCGCGGCGACGCTCTTGCGTATGCAACCGGCGATGACATCGGTGTCGATCACCGGAACGTCGACGGACATTTCGTTTACGCCGCCGTCGGGCCAGGTAATCGGCGGTTTTCGCAGTTTCGATCTCGGTCCGCGCGACGGCCAATCCACCGCGAACCCGGGCGCGCGACGTTGCATCCGCATCGCGGCGGGCGGCCGGGCGCGCATGACGCAGGGCAGTTGCGGGGCGTCGGCATGAAACGCGCACAGAATGCAACGCACATTCAGCGCGGCGATTCGCTGATCGAAGTGATGATCGCGGTGTCGCTCGCGGCGGTGACGGCGCTCGGGCTCGTCGCCGTGCAGAGCGCGCTTGCGCGGGGCGAGCGGATGGCGCTGTTGCGGGAACGCGCGGCGCTCGTGGCAGATTCGGTCGCGGAAGGCATTCGCAGTGAAGCCGACCGCGCGGCGATGGTGGCCCAATGGCGCGCGCGAGCGGCGTTGATGCTTCCGTCCGGCGACGTCACCGTGTCCGACCGGTCCGACGGCGTGCGGGTCGCCGCGGTGATCTGGCACGCGGAGGACGGATCCGATCCGTGCCCGGAGCCACTGGCGCCGCCGCTTACGTCGTGCATCGCGGTGGCCTTCGCGCGATGAACCGGCGTCCATCTTCCTCGCGCGGACATACGTTGCTCGAACTGACGATCGCGCTGGCGCTCGGCATGTTGGTCGTGACCGCTTGCCTGTCGCTGTATCGGGCACAGCGCGCGGCGTTCGAGCGTGCCGCCGATGCCGCGCGCATGCACGACGCCGCATCGGTCGCGCTGGACATGATCGGCCAGCAGATGCAGATGGCCGGCTTCCTCTCCGGCCAGAACGCGGGCACGGGCATCGACGCATCGATCTTCGGCTGTGCGCAAGGCCGCGTGACCGGCGCAGACGCGTCGCCGTCGTGCGAGCCGCTCGCGGGCCGCTCGGATGGCGTGCAGGTCCGCTATTTCGCCGATGTCGTGGCCACGTGGCCGACGACGGGCGGCGCGCCGTCCGATTGTCTCGGGCAAGCGGTTTCGGACGTCTTCGTCACGAACCGCTTCTATGCAAAAACGAGCGCATCCACCGGCGAGCCCGAGCTTTATTGCGAGGGCGGCGGCAAGCAGGCGCAGCCTATCGTGGAAGGCATCGAGCGGATGCGCGTGCAGTACTGGCTGACGGACGCGCCGGCTGCGCTCGATGCTTCGTCGATCGCACGCGACCGCTGGCGCGACGTCTATGCCGCCGACCTCTGCGTCGCCGTGCGCGGCTTTGCCGTGCAAGCGAAACGAAGAGCGGCCTATGTCGATTGCGACGGCCTTTCCGCCTACGCCGACGACGGCCGCGCGCGTCAGGCGTTCCGGCGACGCGTCGCGTTGCGCAATACGCCGGCGATGTCGACGCGAGGCGCGCCATGAAGCGCCGCTCGCAGCGCGGCACCGTGCTGCCGATCGTCCTGATGCTCGCCGCGATGATGCTGGTGACGGCGAGCGCGTGGCTGCAGGCGTCGCTGGTGGCCGCGCGTTCGACCGTCGCGCTGCGCGAACGCGTGCAGGCATTCCATGCCGCGGACAGCGCGCTGATTCGCTGCGCTCGAATACTGTCGGCGGCGCTGCCGGCCGCGAGTCCGTCGCCGCGCGACGAGCCGTCGCGCTGGCGCGTCAAGACATCGTTCGAGGGGCCGGCTGCCCTGGCGCTCGCGCCGTTTGCCGACTGGCCTTACGCCCGTCGAGTGCCGCAGTGTCTGATCGAATCGTGGGCGAAATCCGGCGACGAGGCGAGCGCGTCCTATCTCGTCACCGCGCGCGGCTTCGGCGCGACGCCGGATTCGGAAGCGTGGCTTCAGCTTCGAATCGATGTGGCCGATGGCGTCGGCACGCAGCACTGGCGGCGCGTCGTCGCCCGGCCGTTTTGAGGATCCGCCATGAAGAAGCGAAGACAAAGCGCAGCGTTCAGCCTGCTCGAACTGATGATTGCGCTGGGCGTGGCCGCGATCATCGCGACATTTGCGATTCCGGCGTATCGCGCGCACGTGGCGAAGGCACATCGGCTCGACGCCGCGGCGGCCGTCGTTCGGGCGGTTCAGTTCGTCGAGACCGCGCGTCTCGCGCAAACCGCGGAAAGCGCCGCGGTTTCGTTGAGCGGCGGACTGGAGCAGACGCCATCGAATGGCACGCCGGTGTACCGGCTGGCGGTGTTGCCGGAGTCGCCGACGAACGGCGGCTACGCCGTCGAAGCCGCGCCCGTCGTTCCCGGCGCGATGCAGGACGACGCCTGCGGCACGTTCGTCATGGAGGCGACCGGACTGCGCTGGAATCGTGCATCCGGCGCAACCGTACCGCTCGACGCGGCGCAGTCGGCCGCGTGCTGGGGAGGGAAAAATTGAACCGCTTCGGGACGGAGGTTGAGTCAGAACACCGTTGGGTCGACGGCGTCGGTGGAGGTCTCGGTGGTCGTGGACTTCATCTGCTGATAGATGCGCCAGCCTTCCCATCCGGCAAGCGCGAGGCTGCCCCACTTGAGCAAGGGCTTGGCGCCGTGCAGCAGTTTCGTTCGCACCGGCTTGGTCAGCACGAGCGACGCAATCGAGCCGATGATCGGATATTTTTTGAACAGCACGCCCACATTGCCCGAGCCGAGCAGTGATGTGAGCACGCCGCCGATGCCGCCCGTCGCGCCGCGCTTGCCCCAGCGACGCGAGCCGCCGCCCGGCATCAGGAAACGCAGGAAACTGAAGTGAGTGACGGATGCGCGCAGATCGTAAGTTGCCTGGCGCAGCTCCATGCGTTCGACATCCGCGCGTGCGATCAGCAATTCCTTGCGCAGCGCGCGCATGTGCGGCGTGCGCAACTTCTGCATGTTGCGCCGGGGCGTCTTGAAGGTGTCGTCGTGTTGGCTCATGGCGGAGGTGGGTTCGCGAAATCAGCGGAACGTGTCGCGGTCCTTGCGGAATTCGGCGAGTGTCTCGTCGAACAGGTTCGGTGCGTCGCGCAGATTGCTGCGCGCGCGCAGGCCGCACGCAATGGCGATCAGCGCATATAGCACGGTGATGCCGCCGAGCGCCTGCCAGCGATAGGTGTCCCAGAAAAAGATGGCGATCAGAACCGTCAGGGAGATGAGCGCCATCATCGCGAGCATCATCGCGGCCAGGCCGAGAAAGAGCACGCCTACGAGCCGCTCTTTCTCCTCCTGAAGCTCGATGCCGATCAGTTCAAGGCGCGTCTCGAAGATGGCGAAGACGGAAGTGAGAATTCGTCGCAGTGGTCCGGGAGACGATTGCTGCGGTGGCCGTTCTGTCGTCATGGCGTGGATGCGAGAAGCGCGTGGGTGCCGCTTGTATGGTTCCGGTCGGCGTATGAACTGCCGGCCGGTACGAATGTCGAGCCGCGGTCGAACCGCGTGCCCGGGCAAGGCGCTCGCGGTTCAGTCCAGCGGAGACCGCGACAAGAACCGCTGAGCAATCAGCGGGCCATGGTCGGGAAATGCGATGCCAAACGGGCGGCGTCGCTTGCTTGCGGTGCTTACTTGCGGTTGATCAGCAGGCCGATCACCATGCCGAGGCCCGCCGCAATACCGATGGATGCCCATGGATGCTCGTGCACGTAATCGTCGGTGGCGCGCGCGGCCTTTTTGCCTCGCTCGATCACGACGACCTGCGCATCCGCGGCTTTTTCTTTCGCCTGCTTGAGGCGGGTGAGGGCGGTTTCGCGCAGTTCGGAGGCGCGTTCACCGGTGGCGGTAGCCGCTTGCTTCAAAAGATCTTCGGCGTCAGCGAGTACGGTTTTGATATCCGACATGAATCGCTCCTTGTTGATTTCTGACATTAAAGGCTCCAATCGGTGAGGCTACGCGAATCGTAACCAAAGATGGGATCGCTGACGAGGAGGGCTTGCGCCTTCCAGCGGGAAACAGACGCAGATTCCGTTCCAGTCGCACAAGGCGGACGGAATGATGCACCGCCTCGTCAATTCATCGACATCGCCCGTGATTGATACGATCTGACCCGTAAAAGTTTCAGCAGCTTATCGAAAGTTACAAACGAAAAAAAGCCGGCACCCCGGTGCCGGCCTTGATCGCGCATGAACGAAGCGCTTTAGAAAAACGCCTGAATGCCTGTCTGCGCGCGCCCGAGAATGAGCGCGTGAATGTCGTGCGTGCCTTCGTACGTGTTCACCACTTCGAGATTCACGAGGTGGCGCGCGACACCGAATTCGTCGGAAATGCCGTTGCCGCCGAGCATGTCGCGCGCGAGCCGGGCGATGTCGAGCGCCTTGCCGCATGAGTTGCGCTTCATGATCGAGGTGATTTCAACGGCGGCCGTGCCTTCGTCCTTCATGCGTCCGAGTCGCAGCACGCCTTGCAGGCCGAGCGTGATTTCCGTCTGCATGTCGGCGAGCTTTTTCTGGATCAGCTGGTTCGCCGCGAGCGGGCGGCCGAACTGCTTGCGATCCAGCGTGTACTGACGAGCCGTGTGCCAGCATGCTTCCGCCGCGCCGAGCGCGCCCCAGGAAATGCCGTAGCGCGCCGAGTTGAGACACGTGAACGGCCCTTTGAGGCCGCGCACGTTCGGCAGCATGTTTTCCTCGGGAACGAACACTTCGTCCATCACGATTTCACCGGTGATCGACGCGCGCAGGCCGACCTTGCCGTGAATCGCGGGCGCCGACAGCCCCTTCCAGCCCTTCTCGAGGATGAAGCCGCGAATGTCGTCGCGCCCGTCTTCCTCGAGTTTCGCCCAGACGACGAACACGTCCGCGATCGGCGAGTTCGAAATCCACATCTTCGTGCCGGACAGCGAGAAGCCGTTCTGCACCTTCTTCGCACGCGTCGTCATGCTGGCCGGGTCGGAGCCGGCGTTCGGCTCGGTGAGGCCGAAGCAGCCGATCCACTCGCCGCGCGCGAGCTTCGGCAGATACTTTTCCTTCTGCGCGTCGCTGCCGAAGGTGTTGATCGGCACCATCACGAGCGAGGACTGCACCGACATCATCGAGCGATAGCCCGAATCCACGCGCTCGACCTCACGCGCGATCAGCCCGTAGCACACGTAATTCAGGCCCGGCCCGCCGTATTGCTCGGGAATCGTGGGGCCGAGCAGGCCCAGTTCGCCCATTTCGCGGAAGATCGCCGGATCGGTTTTTTCGTCGCGAAACGCCTGCATCACGCGCGGCTGCAGCTTGTCCTGCGCGTAGGCGCGCGCAGCTTCGCGCACCATGCGTTCGTCTTCGGTCAGTTGCTGATCCAGCAAAAGCGGATCTTCCCAGTTGAATTGGGCGGCGTGGGCCATGTGCGTTCTCCTGATTTCATCGAAAAGCGCCGGGGCGAATCGGTCTGGCGATCAGCCGGCGCGCAAGGCGCTTGACATGAGTTCCGCTAAGCGAAACAATGTTTTGCAAATCAGATCCGAGTTTATCACCCGATGCCAGCCGATTCCAATCGAAATTCCACGTCGACTTCACGGCGTCCCGTTTCCTCCGACGACATCGACGAGCGCAAGTTCGTCGTCGCGCTCGCACGCGGGCTCGACTTGCTGCGCGCGTTCCGGCCCGGCGAGACGCTGCTCGGCAATCGCGATTTCGTCGAGCGGACGGGCTTGCCGAAGGCGACGGTCAACCGTCTCGCCTACACGCTGACGACGCTCGGTTATCTGCGTTTCGACGAGCCTGCCGGCAAATACGCGCTCGACACGGGCGTGCTCTCGCTCGGCTTCACGCTGCTGGCGGGCGCCGACACGCTCGAACTCGCGCGTCCGCACATGCGCGAGCTGGCGCGGGAGATCGGCGCGGCGGTGTCGCTCGGCTGCCGCGACGGGCTCGACATGATCTATCTCGAAACCATTCGCAGCGAGACGGCGCTGACGCTCGGACTCGCGCCCGGCTCGCGCCTCTCGATGCTCACGAGTTCGATGGGCCGCGCGTATCTCGCCGTGCAGGACGTGGCGGCGCGCGAGGCGCTGTTCGAGGAACTGGGCAGGAGCGAAGGGGCGGCGAAGGTCGATGCGGCGCGCCGCGCAATCGACGATTTCGCGCGCGACGGCTGCTGCTACTCGTTTCGCGAATGGCACGACGACGTCAACGCCATCGCCGCGCCATTTCGCGACGTGCGCAACGGGCGCTGGCTCGTGCTGTCGAGCAGCGGGCCGGCGTCGTCGATGGACGAGGCGTACTTTCGCGAAACGATCGGCCCGAAGCTGAAGGCGCTGGCCGCGCGCCTCGCCTGAGCCGTCGGCGAATCAGAGCACGGTCCGGACGTGCCAGAGCTCCGGAAACAGCACGACATCGAGCATCTTGCGCAGATACGACGCGCCCGCCGTGCCGCCCGTGCCGCCCTTGAACCCGATGATGCGCTCCACCGTGGTCACATGGCGGAAGCGCCATTGCCGGAACGCGTCCTCGAGATCGACGAGTTCCTCCGCCATCTCGTAGAGATCCCAGTGATGCGACGGATCGCGATATACCGCGAGCCACGCGGCTTCGACCGACGGATCGGCCAAGGTCGGCTGCGTCCAGTCGCGATTCAGGCGCGCCGGGTCGATCGGAAAGCCGCGCCGCGCGAGCAGGCGGATCACTTCGTCGTAGAAGGAGGGCGCCTCCAGCGTCTCGCGCACCTGCGCGTGAATGTCCGGCCTGTGCGCATGCGGCTGCAGCATCTGCGTGTTCTTGTTGCCGAGCATGAACTCGATCTGCCGATACTGATGCGACTGAAACCCCGACGACTGGCCGAGATACGGGCGCATCGCGGTGTATTCGGAAGGCGTCATCGTCGCGAGGACGTTCCACGCCTGCACCAGTTGCTCGAAGATGCGCGACACCCGCGCGAGCATCTTGAACGCGGGCGGCAGTTCATCGCGATGCACCGCCGCGAGCGCCGCGCGCAACTCGTACAGCGCGAGCTTCATCCACAGCTCGCTCGTCTGATGCTGCACGATGAACAGCATCTCGTTGTGATCCGGCGAAAGCGGATGCTGCGCGGTGAGGATCGAATCGAGGCCGAGATAATCGCCGTAGCTCATCGAATCGGAGAAGTCGAGCTTGGCGTCGTGCCAGCCTTTTTCCTGCGTCGCGCCGTGGCCGAAGGGACAGCCTTTGGTTTCGTTCATGATCGTCGTCTTCAGGTCACCGATGCGCGCTCGGCGAATTCGGGCGCCCGCCAGCTTTCGGTCGCGAGCACGTCGCGCAGGGTTTCGACAGCATCCCAGACATCGACGAAACGCGTGTACAGCGGCGTGAAGCCGAAGCGCAGGATGCGCGGCTCGCGATAATCGCCGATCACGCCGCGCGCGATCAGCGCCTGCATCACCTCGTAGCCGTTCGGGTGCTCGAAGCTCACCTGCGAGCCGCGTTGTGCGTGTTCGCGCGGCGTGGCGAGCGTGAGCGGGAAGTCGCCGCAACGTTCCTCGACCAGCCGGATGAACAGATCGCCGAGCGCGAGCGACTTGCGGCGAAGCGCCTGCATGTCGGTTTGCAGGAACACGTCGAGCCCGCATTCGACGAGCGACATCGACACGATCGGCTGTGTGCCGCAGAGAAAGCGGCCGATGCCGTCGTCCGGGCGATACACCGGATTCATCTCGAACGGCTTCCTGTGGCCCCACCAGCCGGAGAGCGGCTGCGAGAACGCGTTCTGATGGCGCTTCGGCACCCACACGAACGCGGGCGAGCCCGGGCCGCCGTTCAGATACTTGTACGTGCAGCCGACTGCGTAGTCCGCGCCGACGCCGTTCAGATCGACCGGCACCGCGCCCGCCGAATGCGCGAGATCCCAGACCGCGAGCGCGCCCGCGCGATGGATCGTCTGAGTAAGCGCGGCCATGTCGTGCATGTAGCCGCTGCGGTAATTGACGTGCGTGATCATCGCGATGGCGGTGTCGCCGTCGATGGCGGCAGGCAGTTCCGACGGATCGTCGACGAGGCGCAGCTCGTAACCGCGATCGAGCTGCTCGATCAAGCCCTGCGCGATGTACAGGTCGGTCGGAAAGTTCGAACGTTCGGAGACGATCACGCGGCGCTTCGGATCGCGCTCGTGGGCGAGCTTGAGCGCGGCCGACAGAATCTTGAAGAGATTGGCGGAAATCGTGTCCGTCACGACCACTTCGTCTTCGCCCGCGCCGATCAGCGGAGCGAGCTTGTTGCCGAGACGCTTCGGCAGCGCGAACCAGCCGGCCGTGTTCCAGCTGCGGATCAGCCCCTCGCCCCATTCGGCGGCGATCACGCCGGCGGCGCGCGCCGCGGCGGCTTTGGGCGGCACGCCGAGCGAGTTGCCGTCGAGGTAGATCACGTTATCCGCGAGCGCGAACTGCTCGCGCAAGCCGCGCAACGGATCGTCGCGGTCAAGCGTCACGGCTTCGTCACGATGTTTCATCGAAAAATCCATATATTTGAGGGGGATCAGGAAAGCGGGCGCAGAACGGCGCGAACCGGGCTCGCATCGAGCGTCGCGAATCTGAGCGGCAGCGCGATCAGTTCGTAGTCGCCCGGCGCGACGGCATCGAGCACGAGACCTTCGAGAATCGCCATGCGATGCGCGCGGATGCGCTTGTGGGCGTCCATCGTTTTCGAGTCTTGCGGATCGAGCGAAGGCGTATCGATGCCGATCAGCTTTACGCCTTTCGCTGCAAGCAATTCGATGGTTTCGGGCGCGACGGCCGTGAAAGCGCTGTCCCACGCGTCGAGCGGCGCGTGCGCGTAAGTGCGCAGAAGAACGCGCGCCGGAACGTCGGCGAGATGATCGGCGACGTGTTCCGGCATCACGAGCGGCGCCGCGCCGATGCAATGCACGACGCGGCACGCGCCGATGTAAGTCTCGAGCGCGACCGCGCCGATCGGTGCGCCGTGCTCGTCGTAGTGGAGCGGCGCGTCGGCGTGAGCGCCGGTGTGCGGCGAGAGCGTGAGACGCGCGACGTTGACAGGCGATCCCGCCTCCATGCGCCACACGCGCTCGATGCCGACGGGCGTGTCGCCCGGCCAGACGGGAGTGGCAGTGCCGATCGGCGGGGAAATGTCCAGAAGCGTCATGACGCGCCCTAGCAGAAAGCGTGGAAATGCGTCAAATCATAGTCGCGATTTCTCGAAAGGTGCTTGCAAAATAACCACCCAAAAGGGTCGCACTTAGAACATAATTCGATGAAACGGGCTCAGGGGACTCAAAAATGACCGGCTTCACGCTCGATGCAACGGATTGCCGAATTCTGGCGGTACTGCAGGAAGATGGACGGATCAGCAACCTGGACCTGGCGGAGCGCATTTCGCTTTCGCCGTCGGCGTGCTTGCGCCGAATGCGGCTGCTGGAAGAGGAAGGGGTGATCGCGAGCTATCGCGCATGCCTCGACCGTGAGCGGCTCGGCATCGAACTGGAGGCGTTCGTGCATGTCTCCATGCGCAACGACCAGGAAAACTGGCACGAGAAGTTCGCGGCCGCGGTGCGCGAATGGCCGGAAGTGGTCGGCGCGTTCGTCGTGACGGGCGACACCCATTACGTGTTGCGGGTGCTCGCGCACAACCTCAAGCATTACTCCGACTTCATTCTCTCGAAGCTCTACAAGGCGCCCGGCGTGATCGACATCCGCTCGAACATCGTGCTTCAGACCATGAAGGACGACGCGGGCGTGCCGGTCGCGCTGATCGAGCAGCCGGTGCGCGCGCACACGCCCTGAGCGTTATTCGAGCGGTCCCAGCGTGTGGAAATTGCCCGCCTGAAAGACGAGCGGCGCAACCTTCGACACGCCTTCGCGCACGCCGCAACGCTCCACCTCGCCGACGAAGATCACGTGATCGCCTTCGTCGTAGCGGCTGCGGTTGTGACACTCGAACCACGCGAGCGCGCCTTCCAGAACCGGCATGCCGGTGTCGCCCGCGGCGTGCGATACGCCTGCGAAGCGGTCGCCCTTGACCGTCGCGAAACGGCGGCACAGGTCGAGTTGCGAGGCCGCCAGCACGTTCACCACGTAGTGACTGTTCGCGCGAAAGACCGCCATCGACGCCGATTTCGTCGCGAGACTCCACAGCACGAGCGGCGGATCGAGCGACACCGAGTTGAACGAGCTCGCGGTAATGCCGATCGGCTGTCCGGAGGCGGTGCGCGTCGTGATGACGGTGACGCCGGTCGCGAACTGGCCGAGCGCGGCGCGAAACTCAGCAGGATCGAAATTCGGGGCTTTGGCGCGTGTCATTTGGCAGATGAGCGGGCAAATGGGCGGTCGAGTGTGTCGTGTGCTACCGAGCCGGCCGCGCGTCGCGCTTCAGTCGGAAGGATTTTTTCAGAAATCATGTAAAAACAACGGAATTGTGTCGATTCTAGCGGAATCGGCTGCCCTCGGCCGCCAAATGACCCTCCGGACGCAGCAAGTTTCCTGCCGCCCGACGCTTTCTGCAGCGCCGGACCAAACCCAGTAAGCTCGATTCATCCCGCGCCCGCCGACGTATCGACGCGCTTCGACGTGCTTCGAAGTGCACTAAAGCGCATTGAAGATTCGGCCGGGCGCATCCATATGCATGATCCGCGGCAAGGCCGCATGCACTTGATGAGGAGTGGCGCCATATGACCCAAGCGAACCAGCAGAACGAGCAGGCCAGATTCGAAACCGCGACGCTCGGCGGCGGCTGTTTCTGGTGCACCGAAGCCGTATTTCTGGCGGTGCAGGGCGTGGAATCGGTCGAATCCGGCTATGCGGGCGGCAAGGTGGTGAATCCGTCGTACGAGCAGGTCTGCGACGGCGAAACCGGCCACGCCGAAGTGGTGAAGGTCGTGTTCGATCCGGCTGTCATCGGTTATCGCGAGGTTCTCGAGATTTTCTTCGCGACGCACGATCCGACGCAGCTCAACCGGCAAGGCAACGACGTCGGCACGCAGTATCGCTCGGCCGTGTTCACGCATTCGGACGAGCAGCGCAAGATCGCGCTCGAAGTCATCGACGAACTGCAGCGCGAGGATGTCTACGGCGGCAAGATCGTGACGGAAGTCACGCCGCTCGACGGCGACTACTACGCCGCCGAGGCGTATCACCAGAACTACTTCGCGCAACATCCGAATCAGGGTTATTGCGCGGCGGTCGTCGGGCCGAAGGTCGCGAAATTCCGCAAGAAGTTCGTGCATCGGCTGAAGGCGTGAACCGCCGCTGAGCGGTTCTACGCAGTTCGCGCGCGCTCGCATGCTAAGGCGATGCCGCGCGCGAGTTCGAAACACGTGAGCGGCGCGGAGCCTTCCGCCTTGTTGTTCGCCGCGATCACGACCGGCTGGCCCGCGATCGCATAACGCGCGGCCAGTTCGGCGAGCGCGTCGCGCGTGTCGCGGTCTTCATCGACGATCTTGTCGAACGGCTCGTATTTCGCCTTCGCCTGCTCATAGCGAAAGCCGCTGTGCAGACTCCAGCGCACGACGAGCGGCCCCATTCCTTCTTCGTCCAGCAATTCGAGCGCCTTCGCCTGGCGGCGCACGTCCGGCATGCGCGCGTGCACGCCGATGCAATAGCGCACCTTCGCGTCACGCAGCGCGCGGATGAAGCGCGGCGTGAGCATGACCGCGTCGCGGATCTCGACCGCGTAACAGGCGTCGCCCTCGAGCGGCGGCAGCGCGTTCAGAAACGCCGACAGCCGCTCGATGAAGTGCGCCGGCTCGACGATCATCGCGTCGGGCAGCGGCGAGAACTGGAACACGAGCGCGCCTGCTTTCGCGCCGAGCCCGCCGATGCACGGCGTGACGAATTCGTCGATGGCGATCCGCGCGTTCAGGAACGCGGGATTGTCGGCGCCGGGCGCGCCGCGTTCGCCACGCACGAAGGCATCGGTGACGGAGGCGGGCGCCTTGACGATGAAGCGGAAATGTTCCGGCACCTGCGACGCATGGCGCGCATAGTCCGCGAGCGACAGCGGCGCGTAGAACGAGCGGTCGATCGACACGCTTTTCAGAAGCGGATGCGCGCCGTAGGCGGTGAGGCCGTCGCGCGAGAGCTTCGTGTTCGAATACGCGTCGCCGTAGACGATGCCGCGCCAGCCCGGAAACGACCACGTGGATGTGCCGAGATGAACCGTGCCGGGCAGGCGCTGCGCGAGCGCTTCGAGTTCGGGCTGCGGCGGCGCGGGCAGCACGCCGCGCGGCTTCGCCGAGTTCGCTGGCTGTGCGGGCTTTGCCGTGTCGGCAGCTTCTGCAGGAAAAGCAGCAGGCACGGGCGCACCGAAGAGATCGAACTGATCTTCCGGCTCGCCCGTTTCCGGTTGCGTCGGATCGCGGTTCAGGACGCCTTCTCGTAGATGTACCGCCGCGACCACGGCAGCGTCGTCGCGCTGCGTCCCGCCTTGCGGCAGATCACCTGATAGATCGACACGTCGTCGTTCTCGAACGCGTACGCGCAGCCCGCGAGATACACGCGCCAGATGCGGAAGTGCGCGTCGTCGACGAGCTTCTTCGCCTCTTCAGCGTGCTCTTCGAAGCGATTCGCCCAGATGTCGAGCGTATGCGCGTAATGCCGCCGCAGGCTTTCGACGTCGATCGCTTCCAGCCCGCCGCGCTGCATGCTTTCGAGCGCCAGGCCGATATGCGGCAGCTCGCCGTCCGGAAACACGTATTTGTCGATGAATTCGCCGCCGCCGAGCGAAGTCTCGCCGCTGTCGGCATCCGACGACGTGATGCCGTGATTCATCGCGACGCCGTCATCGACGAGCAGATCGCGGATCTTCGCGAAGTAATCGGGCAGGTTCTTGCGCCCGACGTGCTCGAACATGCCGACGCTCGTGATGCGGTCGAACTGCCCGGGAACGTCGCGATAGTCCTGCAGGCGGATTTCGATCTGATTTTCGAGGCCCGCCGCCTTCACGCGCTCGGTCGCGAGCTTGAACTGGTTTTCGGAGAGCGTGACGCCGACGCACTTCGCGCCGAACTTCTGCGCCGCGCGGATCACGAGCGCGCCCCAGCCGCAGCCGATATCGAGCAGGCGATGGCCCGGCTGCAACTGAATCTTCGTGAGAATGTGGTCGATCTTCTTGAGTTGCGCGGTATCGATGTCTTCGTCGCCGTTCTCGAAATAGGCGCAGGAGTACACCATGTTCTTGTCGAGCCAGAGCTGATAGAACTCGTTCGACACATCGTAGTGATACTGAATGGCCTTCTTGTCCGACGCCTTCGAGTGATTGAAGTAGCGCCGCACGCGCGCGAGCTTGCTGGCATTCGTCACGGTGCTCTTCGCGAGCGAATAACCGATGTTGATGATATCGGTGAGCTTGCCCTCGATATCGATCTTGCCCTTCACGTAGGCTTCACCGAGATTGTCGAGACTCGGTTCCAGCAAGTAGGGCAGCGCGGTCGCGGTCTTCACGTGCAACGTCACCTGCGGCGCGGCGAACTGGCCGAAGTCGTGTTGCTGTCCGTCCCACAGCACGAGCCGCGCGGGCAGATTGGCCCGTTCGCGAACTTCGTCAACCCATTGCGTCAGCTTCTTCTCCCAGAACATGCTTGTTTCTCCGCGCTAGATGAAATCAAGGGAAGGCTCGCGCCTCCATGTTCGTACTGCTTGCCGCTTCGTCCGTTCGTTGCTTCGCCGTGCCGAGTTCCGCGCCGCGCGTTACGGTGCGAGCCGCGCGATGCGCCACGGACCGTCCGCGAGTTCGCGCGTATAGACGATGCGGTCGTGCAGCCGTGACGGGCGTCCCTGCCAGAATTCGATGGAATCGGGCACGAGGCGATAGCCGCCCCAATGCGGCGGACGCGGCGGCGCGTCGCCGAAACGGGCGGTCATTTCGCGTTCGCGTGCTTCCAGCGCCTCGCGGCTTTCGAGCGGCTGACTCTGGTCCGATGCCCACGCGCCGATGCGCGAGCCGAGCGGGCGCGAGGCGTAATACGCGTCGCTTTCCCCGGCGCTCGTCTGTTCGACGCGGCCCTCGATGCGCACTTGCCGCTCGAGTTCGATCCAGTGAAACAGCAGGCTCGCCGCGGGATTGGCGGCGATTTCGCGGCCCTTGCGGCTTTCGTAGTTGGTAAAGAAGACGAATCCGCGCTCGTCGACGCCCTTGATGAGCACGATGCGAGCAGACGGACGCCCTTCGCGATCGACGGTCGCGAGGGTCATGGCATTCGGTTCGGGCAACTTCGCATCGAGCGCCTGCGCGAACCAGGTCTCGAACTGGCGAAACGGGTTCGGGTCGACGTCGGCGGTGTCCAGTGCGCCGCGTGAATAGTTCGTGCGAAGATCAGCAAGGGTGGTCATTTTTTATGCAATCGCTACAGTCGCGTCAGTATAGCCAGAGTAAAACGTTCTTGCCCTGATTACCCGGAGACCTGTGAGAGCGCCCATTGCGCAAACCACTGCCGACTATCACGTCTCCGGTTTCGATAAGGCAGAATACGCAATTCGGCCGCATTTTGCATAATCCGACACGCAACTTTGCAACACCGATAGCCGCTTGTAAGCCTTGATTGACGCGGCACAAGGACTATCGCAATTTGCTGTTTGCAGTCGGCTTTCAACGCTCCACGTTTCGACCCCGCACGACATGAACGCCTCATCCGACATTGCCATGACGCCTCCCGCCGACGAAGCCGCCGAAGCCGTCGATCGCGAGCGCCGCTTCGGCGGCATCGCGCGTTTGTACGGCGCCCCCGCGCTTGCCGCGTTCCGGAATGCGCATGTCGCGGTGATCGGAATCGGCGGCGTCGGCTCGTGGGTCGCGGAGGCGCTCGCGCGCAGCGCCGTCGGCAAGCTGACGCTGATCGATCTCGACAACGTCGCCGAAAGCAACACGAACCGCCAGATTCACGCGCTCGACGGCAACTACGGCAAGGCCAAAGTCGCGGCGATGGCCGAGCGCATCGGCCTGATCGATCCCGCGTGCGACGTGCGCCAGATCGAGGACTTCGTCGAACTGGGCAACTTCGACGAAACGCTGGGCGGCGGCTTCGATTTCATCGTCGATGCGATCGACAGCGTGCGCACGAAAACGGCGCTGATTGCGTGGTGCGTGGCGCGCAAGCAGGCGCTCATCACCGTGGGCGGCGCGGGCGGGCAGCTCGATCCGACGCGCATCCGCATCGACGATCTCGCGCTCACGATTCAGGACCCGCTGCTCTCGAAGGTGCGCGGCCAGTTGCGCAAGCTGCACGGCTTTCCGCGCGGGCCGAAGGCGCGCTTCAAGGTGAGCGCGGTGTATTCCGACGAGCCTTTGATCTATCCCGAAGCGCCCGTGTGCGATCTGAGCGAAGGCGCCGAGCATCTGGAAACCGGCGCGGGCTATGCCGGCCCGGTCGGGCTCAATTGCGCGGGTTTCGGCTCCAGCGTGTGCGTGACGGCGAGCTTCGGCTTCGCGGCCGCCGCGCATGTGCTGCGGGCGCTGGCCAAACCCGCGGCGTAGTTTTTGTCACGACGGACGCAAAACGGCCGGCCTCACGGGAAGCCGGCCGTTCTCGTTTCGAGCGCCATTTCGGGCGTTCAGGCGCGGCTCGCGCCGGTCAGTTGATCGCCGCGCTCAGCTTGCGCCGCCACTGCGACACGAGATCCGGCTGATTCGCGGCAAGCTCGAAGACGGACAGCATCGTCTTGCGGCCGACATCGTCCATGAACGCGCGGTCACGCACGACGATCGCCAGCAAATGCTCCAACGCCCCCGCGTAATCGCGGCCCGCGATCAGGCGGTTCGCCAGCGCGAAGCGCGCATCGAGATCGTCGGGATTGGCTTTCACCGCGTCGATCAGCGCGTCGGCGGGCGGCAGGTCGGCGGCGGCATCGGCGGCGTCGAGCTCGGTCTTGAGCGCGTTGTAGCGCGCGTCGATGCCTTGCGTCGTCTTCGGCGACAGCAGCTTTTCCTCGTCCTTCGCTTCGTCGATGCGGCGTTCGGCGATCAGCCATTCGATCAGGTCGAGGCGGGCGTCGTCGTAGCCGGGATCGAGGGCGAGCGCGGCCTTGATCGTGTCGATGGCCTGCTTGCGCTCGCCCGCGGCCCACGCGTTGTGCGCGGTCTGGCGTTCGGCGTCGGCGCCGTCGGGCACGAGCCGGTCGAGAAATTCGCGCAACTGGCCTTCGGGCAGCACGCCGATGAACTGATCGACCGGGCGGCCCTCCGCGAACGCGATCACGTGCGGAATGCTGCGCACCTGAAAATGCGCCGCGAGTTCCTGATTCTCGTCGACGTTCACCTTGACGAGCTTCCATTTGCCCGCGGCTTCGGCTTCGAGCTTCTCCAGCATGGGTCCGAGCGTCTTGCACGGGCCGCACCAGGGCGCCCAGAAATCGACCAGAACGGGCGCGAGCATCGATGCATTGATGACATCGTTCTCGAAGGTGGCGAGGGTCGTATCCATGCGTTCTCTCCTAATGCTTGCGGTCGTCGATCTCGCTTATATGGGGACGATCCACCCGGCTCTCAAGCGCTGCAGCGCGATTCATGCGTCGGGCGCGCGGCGCTGCGGCGGCAGCGGGATGAATTCGGTTTCGCCGGGTACGTGTCCCATGCGCTGCTCGCTCCATGCCGTCTTCGCCGCCTCGATCTTCTCGCGCGCGCTCGACACGAAGTTCCATTCGATGAAGCGCGCGCCGTCGAGCGGCGCGCCGCCCAGCAGCATCGCGATGGCGCCGTTCGCGCTCGTCAGCCGGACGTCGGCGCCGGGCGCGAGCACGGCCATCTGCTGTTCGGGCAGCGCTTCGCCGTCGATGCTCAGGTCGCCGCTCACGAGATACACGCCGCGTTCCTCGTGTTCCGTGTCGAGCGTGATCTGGCTGCCTGCGCTGAACTCGGCGGCGGCGTAGAGCGTCGGCGAGAACGTGCGTGTGGGGGCTTGTGCGCCGAACGCCGTGCCCGCGATCACGCGCAATGTGACGCCGTCGCGCTCGATCTGCGGCAAGGCGGCGGCCGCGTGATGCTCGAACGCGGGCTCGACTTCCTCGCTCGCCACCGGCAGCGCAACCCAGGTCTGGATGCCGTGCATCGTCTGGCCGGAGGCGCGTTCTTCATCGGGCGTGCGTTCGGAATGGACGATGCCGCGGCCCGCGGTCATCCAGTTGACGTCGCCCGGGACGATCTTCTGCACGGAGCCGACGCTGTCGCGATGCATGATCGCGCCTTCGAAGAGATAGGTGACGGTCGCGAGCCCGATATGCGGATGCGGCCGCACGTCGAGTCCCTTGCCGGGCACGAGCGTTGCGGGACCGATGTGGTCGAAAAAGATGAAGGGACCGACGGTTCGCGCGGCGAGCGCGGGCAGCACCCGCCGCACCATGAGGCCGCCGACGTCGTGTTGGTGAGGCTTGAGCTGGGTGCGGATCGTCGAGGGCATGGCGGATTCCGGAAGTCAGGCCGGGCGCCGGACGGCACCCGTGGAACCGTCGATTCTACCGGCCGATTTCGCGTGATGCAGACGCGTTGCCGGCTTCCTTCTGTCTGTATCGCCGTGTTTCCGGTATGCGTGCAGCGTCGCGCAACGTTCACCCACTCCATAGGAGATTCGAAATGAGCAAGAGCAAGCTGTTGACCGCCCTTACCGTGGGCATTTTCACGGCCACTGCCGCGACCGGCGCGATGGCGCAGACTTCGTCGGGCAACTCGACGGGCGCGATGGGCAACGACACCGCCGGAACGTCGGACAGTTCTTCCGGCACGATGAAGCACAAGAAGCCGAGGAAGCACACCGCGCAACCGTCGTCGGGCAAGAAGACGCCGGATACCGAAACGGGCAATAACGCGGCGGCGGAGTCCGGCCAGAGCAAGTAAGCGGCGGCTTTTGCCGTCGGGAAGGCGCTCGCGTCGTGGCGTTGTCGCGGCGGCGCGGGCGCTTTTTGGTGTTTGTCGATGCGCGCGGCTCACGCATATTTGACGAACCCGCCGCGCGGCCCTCCGTTACACTCATCGGCTCACCGGTAACGGGCAGATGAGAGGAGCAGGGCGATGTCGCCAAAGGATTTGCTGATCGCCGCGGTGGTCATTCTTGCGTGGGGCGTGAACTTCGTCGTCATCAAGCTGGGACTGCACGGCGTGCCGCCGATGCTGCTCGGCGCGCTGCGTTTCGCGCTCGCCGCGTTGCCCGCGTTCTTCGTCAAGCGTCCGCAGATTCCGCTGCGCTGGCTCTTCGCTTACGGCCTCACCATCTCGCTCGGACAATTCGCGCTGCTGTTCTACGGCATGTATGTCGGCATGCCGGCGGGGCTCGCGTCGCTCGTGCTGCAGGCGCAGGCGTTCTTCACCCTCATCTTCGCGGCGATGTTTCTCGGCGAGCGCATCCGCGCGGCGAACGTCGCCGGTCTCGTGATCGCGGCGGCGGGGCTTGCGCTGATCGGCATGCAGGGCGGCCACGCGATGACCATCACCGGTTTTCTGTTCACGATCGCCGCGTCCGCGATGTGGGCGCTCGGCAATGTCGTCACGAAGGCGATGGGCAAGGTCGATCTGCTGTCGCTCGTCGTATGGGGCAGCCTGATCCCGCCGCTCCCGTTTCTCGCGCTCTCGCTGATCTTCGAAGGCCCGGCGCGCATCGAAGCGAGTCTCGCAGCCATTCCGCTCGTCTCCGTGTTCGCGATTCTCTACCTCGCTTTCGTCGCGACGATCGTCGGCTACAGCCTGTGGGGAAAGCTGCTCGCGCGCTATCCGGCAGGCAGCGTCGCGCCGTTCTCGCTGCTCGTTCCGGTGATCGGGCTCGTCTCGGCGGCGCTGGTGCTCGGCGAGGGACTGAGCGCTGCGCAGATCGCGGGCGCGGCGCTCGTGATGGCGGGGCTCGTGGTGAACGTGTTCGGCGCGCGCTTCATCCAGCGCATTCTGCCGTCGGCGCGCTGAACGAGGCGTTCGTCCGCCTCGTCCGCGTTACGTCATGCGGCTCTTCGCGAGCGGCGGATTCGCCGCGAAGTAGCGCTTGATGCCCTTCATGATCGCGTTTGCCATCTTGTCGCGATAGGCGTCGTCGTTGAGGCGCGCTTCCTCGTCCGGGTTGCTGATGAACGCGGTCTCCACCAGGATCGACGGAATGTCCGGCGCCTTCAGCACGGCAAAGCCCGCCTGTTCGACCGAGCCCTTGTGCAGCTTGTTGATGCCGCCGATCTCGTTGAGCACGAAGCTGCCGTAGCGCATCGAATCGCGGATCTGCGCGGTCGTCGACATGTCGAAGAGCGCGCGGTTCACGCTCGCGTCCTGCGACTTCACGTTGATGCCGCCGACCTGATCCGACGCGTTCTCCTTGTTCGCCATCCAGCGCGCGGCCGCGCTCGACGCGCCGTGCTCCGACAGCGCGAACACCGACGAGCCGCGCGCGTCGGGCGTGGTGAACGCATCCGCGTGAATCGACACGAAAAGGTCCGCGCCGACGCGCTGCGCCTTCTGCACGCGCACGTTGAGCGGCACGAAGAAGTCGGCGTCGCGGGTCATCATCGCGCGCATGTTGGGCTGGGCGTCGATCTTCGCGCGCAGCTTCTTCGCGATATCGAGCGCGATGTGCTTCTCGTACGTGCCCTGGCCGCCGATCGCGCCCGGGTCCTCGCCGCCGTGGCCCGGATCGATCGCGACGGTGAGCAGGCGCGTCGTGCCGACGCCCTGCTTGGGCGCGGAGAACGTGTACTGATCGTCGTCGTCCTTTTGGGCGATGACGGGCGGCGCGGCCGGCACGCGCGGCTTCACGGCAGGCTTCGGCACGGGCGTGGCGGGCGCGGCAGGCGTGGACGGCGCCGCGTCGGCCGGCGCGTCGCTCTGCGCGTACTTCTGGAAGAAGTCGTCGGTCGAATCCGGCGCGACCGGTTTCTGCGGCGTTGCCGGTCCGGACAGCGTCGCGGGCGGCGGCGTGGACGGATTCGGATTCGCGCGATCGAACGCTTCCTGCTTGCGCTCGGACTGCGCGAGCAGTTCCATCAGCGGATCGGGCGCGACGGCCGGATACAGATCGAACACGAGCCGGTACTTGTAGCTGCCGATGGGCCCAAGCGTGAAAACCTGCGGCTTCACCGAGCCTTTCAGGTCGAACACCATGCGCACGACATGCGGCTGATACTGCCCGACGCGCACCGATTGAATCTGCGGATCGTTCGGTGTGATCTTCGAGACGAGATCCTTCAGCGACTGATCGAGATCGATGCCGTTCAGATCGACGACGAGCCGGTCCGGCCCTTGCAGCGTCTGGTTGGTGTTCTGCAGCGGCTGATCCGATTCGATCGTCACGCGGGTGTAGTCGCGCGCGGGCCACACGCGCACGCCGAGCACGCTGCTCGCATGAGCGAGCTTCGGCGCGACGAGCGCGAGCACGAGCGTCGATGCGCCCGCGCGCAGCACCTGGCGGCGGCGCCAGTTGTGCGGCGCGCCGGCGCCCGATTCGATCGAATGGAACGGCTTGATCAACATCTTTCGAGACATGACTTTCCTGTTTCGCTAAATGCCCGCGCGGTGAGCACGCGGCCTTCTTCTTCGTTCGGATGGCCGGGCGAACCCGGCTCATCCGGCAGCGACAGCCGGAACACGAGATCGGGCACGCCGAGCAGGCCGCCCGCCTGCTGCGGCCACTCGACGAGACACACCGCGCCCGCATCGAAATATTCGCGGAAGCCGGCATCGGCCCATTCGGCCGGATCGGCGAAGCGATAGAGATCGAAGTGATAGACGTCGAGCGGTCCGCTTGCGGTTTCGAGCGAATACGGCTCGACCAGCGTGTAAGTCGGGCTTTTCACGCGGCCCGCGTGGCCGAGCGCGCGCAAGGTCGCGCGCACGAGCGTGGTCTTGCCCGCGCCCAGGTCCCCGATCAACTGGACTTGCAAACCGGTGAATCGTTCAGGCGATGCGTGCATGCGCGCGGCATCGATGGCGCGCGCGAAGCGTTCGCCGAAAGCGAGCGTCGCTGCTTCGTCGCGCAGATCGAAGCGGCGTTCGAGAAGCGCGGATGAAAGATCGGGCGTCGTGCGTGCGGGGCTTTCGGGCATTGCTCGTAAAATGTCGTGATGAACCGATTGCCGGAACATTCCGTTGAAATCACGACCGCGTCCAGCGACGCCGCCGCTGAGTCCGTCTCAGTGTCTCGCGCCTTCACTCGCGAAGAGGAGGCTGCGCTGGCGGAACTCGCGCAACGCATCAAGGCGTGGGGGCGCGAGCTGGGATTCGGTGCGGTCGGTATCAGCGATATCGACCTGACGGATGCCGAGAAAGGCCTCGCTGATTGGCTCGAAGCAGGCTATCACGGCGAAATGGATTATATGGCCAAACATGGGATGAAACGCGCGCGGCCGGCCGAGCTTGTGGCCGGAACGCGACGCGTGATCACCGCGCGCATGGCCTATCTGCCCGCGCAGACGCTCGAAAAAACGGGCGATGAAAGTGTCGCGACAGCCGATGGTCAGAAGAACGACTGGCGCGCGATCGAATGGACGCGGCTCGCGCAGCCCGCGCAAGCGAACGTCTCGATCTACGCCCGCGGCCGCGACTATCACAAGGTCATGCGCCACCGGCTGCAGCAACTGGCGGAGCGCATCGAAGGCGCAATCGGGCCGTTCGGGTATCGCGTGTTCACGGATTCCGCGCCCGTGCTGGAAGTCGCGCTCGCGCAGAAAGCCGGCAACGGCTGGCGCGGCAAGCACACGCTGCTGCTCGATCGCGACGCGGGTTCGCTGTTCTTCCTGGGCGAGATTCTCGTCGATGTTCCGCTGCCCGCCGATCCGCATCCGGAGCAGGACGGCGCGCATTGCGGGCAGTGCACGCGCTGCATCGGCGCATGTCCGACGGGCGCGATCGTCGCGCCGTATCGCGTCGATGCGCGGCGCTGCATCTCGTATCTGACGATCGAACTGCACGGCAGCATTCCCGAGGACATGCGTCCGCTGATCGGCAATCGCGTCTACGGTTGCGACGACTGCCAGCTCGTCTGTCCGTGGAACAAGTTCGCGCAGGCCGCGCCCGTCGCGGATTTCGACGTGCGGCACGGGCTCGATCGCGCGACGCTCGTCGAACTGTTCGCGTGGAGCGCGGCGGATTTCGACACGCGCATGCAGGGCAGTGCGATCCGGCGCATCGGTCACGAGCGCTGGCTGCGCAATCTCGCGGTGGCGATGGGCAACGCGTTGCGCGCGTCCGGGCTCGATACGGGCGAACGCGAGGCGATTGTCGAAGCGTTGACCGCGCGTGCCGACGATGCGTCCGCGCTGGTGCGCGAGCATGTGCGCTGGGCGCTCGCGCAAGGGAGCGAGACATGACACCATTCGATGCCGTCATCGACGCGCCGTTCGGCAAAGTCGGCATTCGCGCCGACGAGCGGTTCGTGCGCGAGATCGTCTATTTGCCGGGCGACACACCGGCGATCGATCCGCAAAAGCCGCTCGCGGAAAAAGCCGCCGGACAGATCCGCCGCTATTTCGACGCGCCGTCGATGCATTTCGACCTGCCGCTCGCGACCGGCGGCACGGTGTTCCAGCGGCGCGTCTGGGCGGGCATCAGCGGCATCGCGCCGGGAAACGTCTGGACCTACGGGCAGCTTGCGCGCGAGATCGGCAGCGTGCCGCGCGCAGTCGGCCAGGCGTGCGGCTCCAATCCGCTGCCGATCGTGATACCGTGCCACCGGGTAGTGGCGGCGGGCGGCATCGGCGGCTTCGCGCATCATCCCGGCGAAGGTTTTTATCGCAACGTGAAGCGCTGGCTGCTGGCGCATGAAGGTGTATCGATCGCATGACGAGCGCAACGACCGACGAAATACAAACGCCAGGGCTGGCCGCGAGCCACGATTCGATCGATCTCTTTTGCGATGCGCTATGGCTCGAACACGGGCTCGCCAAAAACTCGCTCGAAGCGTACCGGCGCGATCTGAAGCTCTTCGCAGAATGGCTCGGCAAGACGCGCGGCGCGTCGCTCGACGTCGCGGCCGAAGCGGACATGAACGGCTACATGGCGGCGCGTCGCGGCGACAAGGCGACCTCCGCGAACCGGCGTTTGTCCGTGTTTCGCCGCTACTATGCGTGGGCGCTGCGCGAACATCGGACGGCCGCCGACCCCACGCTCAAGTTGCGTTCGGCGAAGCAGCCGCCGCGCTTTCCGTCGACGCTCAACGAGGCGCAGGTCGAAGCGCTGCTTCACGCGCCCGATATCGAAACGCCGCTCGGCCTGCGCGACCGCACCATGCTCGAACTGATGTACGCGAGCGGCCTGCGCGTGACCGAGCTCGTCACGCTGAAGACCGTGGAGCTTGGCCTGAACGAAGGCGTCGTACGCGTAATGGGCAAGGGCTCGAAAGAGCGTCTGATTCCGTTCGGCGAGACGGCGCACGACTGGCTCGAACGCTATCTGCGTGAATCGCGCCAGGTGTTGCTCGGCGCGCGCGCCGCCGATGCGCTGTTCGTCACGACGCGCGGCGAGGGCATGACGCGCCAGCAGTTCTGGAACATCATCAAGCGCCATGCGCTGAACGGCGGCGTGCACGCGCCGCTTTCGCCGCACACGCTGCGTCACGCGTTCGCGACGCATCTGCTCAACCACGGCGCAGACTTGCGCGTCGTGCAGTTGCTGCTCGGGCATTCGGACATCTCGACGACGCAGATCTACACGCACGTCGCGCGCGAGCGCCTGCACAAGCTGCATCGGGAGCATCATCCGCGCGGCTAGATTTCCGCGCCGCGCATCAGGCCGCGCGCGATGATCACCTGCTGGATCTGCGACGTGCCTTCATACAGCCTGAACAGCCGCACGTCGCGATAAAAGCGCTCGATGCCGTATTCCGCGATATAACCCGCGCCTCCATGCACCTGCACCGCGCGATCCGCAACGCGCCCGCACATCTCGGTGGCGAAATACTTGGCGCACGACGCTTCCACCGAGACATCGCGCCCTTCGTCGCGGCGCCGCGCGACATCGAGCACCATGCATTCGGCGGCGTAGAGTTCGGCCTTGCTGTCGGCGAGCATGCCCTGCACGAGCTGGAATTCGGCGATCGGCTGGCCGAACTGGCGGCGTTGCATCGCGTAGGCGAGCGCGTCGCGCAGCATGCGTCTGGCCGCGCCGACGGCGATCGCCGCGATATGAATGCGGCCCTTGTCGAGCGTTTTCATCGCCGTCTTGAAGCCGATGCCTTCCGCACCGCCGATCAACTGGCTCGCCGGCACGCGGCAGTCTTCGAAGATCACGTCGGCCGTGTGGGCGCCGCGCTGGCCCATCTTGCGGTCCGGCTTGCCGATGGAAAGGCCCGGCGTACCGCGCTCGACGATGAACGCCGAGATGCCGCTCGCGCCCGGTGCGTCGCTCGTGCGGGCCATGACCGTGTAGACGCCCGCTTCGGGCGCGTTGGTGATGAAGCGCTTGGTGCCGTTGAGCACATAGAACTCGCCGTCCTTTTTCGCGCGGGTCTTGAGCGACGCCGCGTCCGAGCCCGCATCCGGCTCCGTCAGACAAAACGAGCCGATCAGATCGCCCGCCGCGAGCTTCGGCAGATAGTGCGATTTTTGCGTCTCGGTACCGTCGAGCACGATGCCGATCGACCCGATGCCGTTGTTCGTGCCGATCATCGAGCGAAACGCCGGCGAGGTCTGTCCGAGCTCGAACGCGATGCGCACTTCCTCTTCCATCGTGAGACCGAGGCCGCCGTAGGCCTCCGGAATCGTGAGGCCGAACAGGCCGATTTCGCGCATGGCGTCGATGAGGTCGGCGGGAATGACGTCGGTTTCGTCGACTTCGGCCTCGCGCGGGACGAGCTGCTCGCGCACGAACCGGCGGATGGTGTCTTCGAGCAGGGTCTGGATTTCGGCGTCGCGGATCATCGGGAATCTCCTTTTCACATTTCGCGAACGATCGTGCCACGACAGCGCGGCTTTTGACACTAGGCCGTTCGGCCGATGGTGAGCCGCAAAGCGCGCCGCTACAATGCGTCCATGTCGAAAAGCAAACACGTCTCCGAAACGCCCGCGACGCAATTCCTGCGCCGCCACAAGGTCGAGTTCGGCGAGCATCCCTACGATTATGTCGAGCACGGCGGCACGGAAGAATCCGCGCGGCAACTCGGCGTGGACGAACATCGCGTCATCAAGACGCTCGTCATGGAGGACGAGCACGCCCGGCCGCTCATCGTCCTCATGCACGGCGACCGCACCGTGTCCACCAAGAATCTCGCGAGACAGACGGGCGCCAAGCGCATCGAGCCGTGCAAGCCGGAAGTCGCGAACCGGCACTCGGGCTTTCTGGTGGGCGGAACGTCGCCGTTCGGCACGAGGAAGGCGATGCCGGTGTACGTCGAGTCGAGCATCCTCGATCTCGACATCATTTACCTGAACGGCGGGCGGCGCGGCTATCTTGTCAGCATCGATCCGAACGTGCTGAGCAGCCTGCTGAACGCGAAACCCGTCCAGTGCGCGAGCGTCGATTAGAATGCACACCGCTCTCGCTACCACCCAAATGACACCATGATTTTTCTGCTCGTCGCCGTCGTGTCCTATCTGATCGGCTCGATATCGTTCGCCGTCGTGGTGAGCCACGCGATGGGACTCGCCGATCCGCGCTCCTACGGCTCGGGCAATCCCGGCGCGACCAACGTGCTGCGCACAGGCAACAAGAAAGCCGCGATTCTCACGCTCATCGGCGACGCGTTCAAAGGCTGGTTACCGGTCTGGGTCGTGGTGCATTTCGGCGCGAACTTCGGCTGGGATCAGGCGGGAATCGTCACCGCGACGGCGCTTGCGGCCATCTGCGTGTTTCTCGGGCATCTGTACCCGGTCTTCTTCCGGTTTCAGGGCGGCAAAGGCGTGGCGACCGCGGCGGGCGTGCTGCTCGCGATCCATCCGGTTTTAGGTCTCGCGACGCTGCTGACGTGGCTCATCATCGCGTTCTTTTTCCGCTATTCGTCGCTGGCGGCGCTGGTCGCGGCGGTGTTCGCGCCGTTCTATCAGGTGTTTCTGTTCGGGCCGAGCCGCATCTCGCTCGCGGTGCTGGCCATGAGCCTGCTCCTCATTTGGCGGCATCGCGCCAATATTTCGAAGCTTCTGGCGGGCAAGGAAAGCCGTATCGGCAGCAAGAAGAAAGTGGCCGAGTGAGAAGCAAAAAAGCCGTTCCGAACTAGTTCGGAACGGCTTTTTTCACATCGAGCTAACCAGACCGGTCAGTCGCGGAAGTTGTTGAAGTCGAGCGGCGTGTCCGTGACTTCCTTCTTGAGCAGCGCGATCGCGCTTTGCAGGTCGTCGCGTTTCGTGCCTTGCACGCGCACGGCATCGCCTTGAATGCTTGCCTGCACCTTGATCTTGCTGTCCTTCACGACCTTGACGATTTTCTTCGCCAGATCGCCCGACACGCCTTTCTTCACCGTGACGACCTGCTTCAGCTTGTCGCCGCCGATTTTTTCCTGCTTGCCGTAGTCGAGAAACCGCACGTCGACGCCGCGCTTGGCCATCTTGTTCAGCAGAACGTCCTTCACCTGGCTGAGCTTGAAATCGTCGTCGGCGTAGAGCGTGAGTTCGCGCTCCTTTTGCTCGACGCGTGAATCCGAACCTTTGAAGTCGAAGCGCGTCGAGATTTCCTTGTTCGATTGCTCGATCGCGTTCTTCACTTCGATCATGTTTGCTTCGCTGACAACGTCAAACGATGGCATCTGAATTCTCCTTCGTTGAGGCGAGCGCGCCGGGCGGCTCGCGCAATTTCATGTGTATATAATTCGATCTCCCGTCATTCTACCGACGCGCCCGCCGTTTCCCCAAGGCCGCGCCGTTTCTCGAGCCTCGCCACGCGCTTATTCGCGTTACTTTCGCGGTTACTCATGTCCCACGCATTCCTCGCGCCCGAACTCCTCGCCGATTACTCGCTGCGACCGCACAACACGTTCGGCTTCGAGGTGCGCGCGCGTCACGCAATGAAAATCGACAGCGTCGAGGCAGCCGCCGCGCTGTACGCTGACAAACGCATCGCGAACATGGCGCACCTGGTGCTCGGCGGCGGAAGCAACGTCGTGCTTACGCGCGATTTCGACGGCGTCGCGCTGATCGTCGGCATCGCGGGAAAGCGCGTGATCGGCGAGGACGACAACGCGTGGCTCGTCGAAGCCGGCGCCGGCGAAAACTGGCACGACTTCGTCGCGTGGACGCTCGCGCACGGCATGCCGGGGCTGGAAAACCTAGCGTTGATCCCGGGCACGGTCGGCGCGGCGCCGATTCAGAACATCGGCGCGTACGGGCTCGAAATGGGCGAGCGCTTCGAGCGGCTGAGCGCGGTGGAGCTTGCCACGGGCGCGCGCGTCGAATTCGATCACGACGCCTGCGCGTTCGGTTATCGCGACAGCTTTTTCAAGCGGGCAGGGCGCGGGCGCTTCATGATCACGTCGGTGGTGTTCCGGCTGCCGAAGGCATGGACGCCGCGTGCCGATTACGCCGACGTCGCTCGCGCGCTCGAAAACGCCACGCAATGCGACGCCCGGGCCATTTTCGACGCCGTCGTCGCCGTGCGGCGCGCGAAGCTGCCCGACTGGACCGTGCTCGGCAACGCGGGCAGCTTTTTCAAGAATCCGGTGGTGAGCGCGCAGGCTTTCGATGCGCTGCGCGCACAGGAACCCGGCGTCGTGTCGTATCGCCAGCCGGACGGGCAAGTCAAGCTCGCGGCCGGCTGGCTGATCGACCGCTGCGGCTGGAAAGGGCGCGGCATCGGCGGCGCGGCGGTGCACGACCGGCAGGCGCTCGTGCTCGTCAATCGCGGCGGCGCGACGGGCGCGCAAGTGATCGAACTCGCCGAAGCGATCAAGCGCGACGTGCTCGCTCGTTTCGACGTCGAACTGGAAGTGGAGCCGGTCACGCTCTGATTCAGCCGCAAAACCGGACGCAAAAAAACCCGCCGAACCAGAGTCCGGCGGGTTTTTCGTTTCTGACGCGGGCGATTACGCGCCGCGCTTGCGGCGAGCGTTTTCCGCGATTCGCATGCGCAACGCGTTCAGCTTGATGAAGCCGCCGGCGTCGGCTTGGTCGTAGGCGCCGCCGTCGTCGTCGAAGGTCGCGATGGTCTTGTCGAACAGCGTTTCCTTCGAATCGCGCGCGACGACCGACACGCTGCCCTTGTAGAGCTTCACGCGCGTCCAGCCGTTCACCTTCTCCTGCGTGTGGTCGATCAGCACCTGCAGCGCGCGGCGCTCCGGGCTCCACCAGTAGCCGTTGTAGATCAGCGAAGCGTAGCGCGGCATCAGATCGTCTTTCAGATGCGCGACTTCGCGATCGAGCGTGATCGACTCGATGCCGCGATGCGCCTTCAGCATGATCGTGCCGCCCGGCGTTTCATAGCAGCCGCGCGACTTCATGCCGACGTAGCGGTTTTCGACCAGATCCAGGCGGCCGATGCCGTGCTTGCCGCCGAGACGGTTCAGCTCGGTCAGCATCTCGGCCGGCGACAGGCGCTTGCCGTTCAGCGCGACCGGGTCGCCCCTTTCGAATTCGATGTCGACATATTCCGGCGCGTCCGGCGCTTCTTCCGGCGACACGGTCCAGCGCCACATGTCGGCTTCGGCTTCGGCCTTCGGGTCTTCCAGATGGCGGCCTTCGAACGAGATGTGCAGCAGGTTGGCGTCCATCGAGTAGGGCGCGCCGCCTTGCTTGTGCTTCATTTCGATCGGAATGCCGGCCTTTTCAGCGTACGCGAGCAGCTTTTCGCGCGAGAGCAGGTCCCATTCGCGCCACGGCGCGATCACCTTGATGCCCGGTTCGAGCGAGTAATAGCCGAGCTCGAAGCGCACTTGATCGTTGCCTTTGCCGGTCGCGCCGTGCGAGACGGCCTGCGCGCCGGTCGCGCGCGCGATCTCGATCTGGCGCTTCGCGATGAGCGGACGCGCGATCGACGTGCCCAGCAGATATTCGCCTTCGTAGAGGGTGTTCGCGCGGAACATCGGGAAGACGAAATCGCGGACGAACTCTTCACGCAGGTCTTCGATGAAGATGTTGTCCTGCTTGATGCCCAGCTGGAGCGCCTTCTTGCGCGCGGGCTCCAGTTCCTCGCCCTGGCCGATGTCGGCCGTGAAGGTCACGACTTCGGCGTCGTAGTTGTCCTGCAACCATTTCAGGATGACGGAGGTGTCGAGACCGCCCGAATAGGCGAGCACGACTTTCTTGATATCGCTCATGGTGAACTCGTGTGCTGAAAAGCCAGGTGCGGCGGTTGTGCGCCGCTTCGCGTCCGCCGGGCACGCGACGGGCATGAAGTGCGCGGAAAAAACGCTATTTTGACATTAAAAAGCCGCGCTTCCGCAAATTCGGGATGCGCGGCCGGACGGACTCAGTGATTGAGCTTGCCGAGCAGCAGATACTCCATCAGCGCCTTCTGGACATGCAGACGGTTTTCCGCCTCGTCCCACACGACGCTCTGCGGACCGTCGATCACGTCCGCGCTCACTTCCTCGCCGCGATGCGCGGGCAGGCAGTGCATGAAGAGCGCGTCGGGATTGGCGCGCGCCATCATCTCGCTGTCGACGCAATAGTCCGCGAACGCCTTCATGCGCGCCTCGTTTTCGGCCTCGTAGCCCATGCTGGTCCAGACGTCCGTGGTGACGAGATCGGCGCCCGTGCAGGCGTCGTTCGGATCGTCGAACTCCTCGAAGAACGGCTTGCTGTCTTCGGAGACCAGCGCGGGATCGAGCTTGTAGCCGAGCGGCGTCGAGAGGCGCAGCTTGAAGCCGAGGATGTGCGCGGCCTCGATCCACGTATAGAGCATGTTGTTCGCGTCGCCGACCCACGCGACGGTCTTGCCGTGAATCGGCCCGCGATGCTCGTAAAACGTGAAGATGTCAGCGAGCACCTGGCACGGGTGATATTCGTTGGTCAGCCCGTTGATGACCGGCACGCGCGAGCTTTCCGCGAAGCGCTGGATGATGTCCTGACCGAACGTGCGGATCATGATGATGTCGACCATGCGCGAGATGACCTGCGCGGAATCTTCGATCGGCTCGCCGCGGCCGAGCTGCGTGTCGCGCGTGTTCATGAACACGGCGTGGCCGCCCAGCTGGAAGATGCCCGCTTCGAAGGAAAGACGCGTGCGCGTGGAGCTTTTCTCGAAGATCATCGCGAGCGTGCGGTCGTGCAGCGGATGATAGGTCTCGTAATTCTTGAACTTGCGCTTCAGGATGCGCGCGCGTTCGAGCACGTACTCGTAGTCGTCGAGCGAAAAATCCTTGAACTGAAGATAGTGGCGAATTTTCTTGGCGGTCATGAAACGCAAGCGGCGGCTTCGAACCGGCCGCTTCGCTTCGCTCGGGTGCGATGGGTCAGGGCCGGACGGCGCCGCCGTCGGGAGTGGTATCGCATTTGAGCATAAAGGATTTTCCGATGTTTGACGAGGCTGGCCAAAAGGACGAGGGTGCCTGTCCGGGCTTGACCGGCGGCCTCGGAATGGCCCGAAACGACCCGCCGGATGCCTGTGTGCGCTGCGGAAAAGAGGCCGCTGCTGTATAATTGCGATCGCTCGTTTCAACAGTTCTGCAACATAAGCACCGTTTCACGCGCATGTGCGGCGAAGGATTTTACGGAGTCCGGTCCGCGTGTCGTTGCGCGTTCGGATCACGCGGTGAATCACCCAGTGCTGTCGAGTCCGCCATCCTGTCGCGGGCGCGGCCGGCTCTTGCTTCGAGAACCGGCTCGCGAACAACCGCCCGGCGCCCATCGCTGCGCTGGCCTTCGCGGTTCCCGTCGTCCGGGTGTGCGTCCGCCGGTGCCCGTCGCCGGCCGTCAACAGGTATTGCTACATGGCTGAGTCATCCCCTACCGAATACTTCATACAAGGCATCACCAAGAACGGGAAGACGTTTCGGCCGAGCGACTGGTCGGAGCGCCTGTGCGGTGTGATGTCGGGGTTCGGTCCGAAGGCGAAAGGGCCGAACGCGCGCCTGCAATACTCCATCTACGTTCGTCCGACGATGATCGGCGCCATCAAGGTCGTGATCGTCGATTCGCGCCTGCGCGACATCGAGCCGATGGCTTTCGACTTCGTGCTGAACTTCGCGAAAGACAACGATCTCTTGGTGACGGAGGCGTGCGAATTGCCGCCGCATCACGGTACCCAGACTCAGCAGAAAACCTGACACGCCGCTGCTGCTAAGCGTAATCGGTGCGGGGCGAGCCCCGCACCACGGACGTAGCATGCGTCAGTGGGAATCGAACATCGGAATCGTACAGACGCAGAAAAGCCCGCCGGGGTATCCCTCGGCGGGCTTTTTCCTTACTGCGCAGCGGAAACAGGAAGCTGCTTCGGCGAGTGTCCGGTCAGCGAAGACCGGCGGACGCTCGCCGGAAGCGAGCCGGAATTACTGGGCAGCGGGGGCTTGCAGGCCCTTGATGGCTGCAGCCAGGCGGCTCTTGTGACGAGCAGCCTTGTTCTTGTGGACGATCTTCTTGTCCGCGATGATGTCCATCGTCTTGACCGACGCGTGGAACACTTCGGCGGCCTTGGCTTGATCGCCGGCGTCGATAGCCTTGCGAACTGCCTTGATGGCCGTACGGAACTTCGAGCGCAGCGCCGAGTTGTGCGAGTTGGCCTTGGCGGCCTGACGGGCGCGCTTGCGAGCTTGTGCGGAATTTGCCATGACGGTTCCTTATCCTGTTTCTGCTGTTACTTGTCCGGAGCGCGCGGCCGGCGAGGGCCTTGAAACAACCCTGAAGCGGGCCATTCGAGCGTGCTGCCTTTGTCTGAAATCCCGGGAACGATTGCCCGAGAACCTCTGAAGCATCGCCGGCCTGAGCCGGAATAGACGCGAAGCCGCTCCTGATCTGCTGAATCTTCTCGATCCGGAGCTTGGAAACCCGCGATTATAGCAAGGGAATATGAGACGTGACAAGTTCGGCGTGGGCGGCGCCGGCACGTGTCCGACCGATTCGACCGGTCAATATTGCGGACTTCCCCGCCACCAATGGGCGCCGTCTCATGGGAACGCCGCACGCGACCCGTATAATAAGCGCCCCATGAATCTATTCCGAGCCCTCCTGACGGTCAGCGGCTTCACGCTGCTGTCGCGCGTGACCGGCCTGATCCGCGAAACGCTGATCGCCCGAGCCTTCGGCGCCAGTCTCTACACCGACGCTTTCTACGTCGCCTTCCGTATTCCGAACCTGCTGCGGCGTCTGTCCGCGGAGGGCGCGTTCGCGCAGGCGTTCGTGCCGATCCTCGCCGAGTTCAAGAACAGTCAGGGCCACGATCCGACCAAGGCGCTCGTCGACGCGATGTCGACCGTGCTCACCTGGGCGCTCGTCGTGCTGTCGATCGCCGGCATGGCGGGGGCGAGCTGGGTGGTGTTCGCGGTGGCGTCGGGGCTCGAACATGAGGGCGCCGCGTACGGCCTCGCGGTCTCGATGACGCGCATCATGTTTCCGTACATCGTCTTCATCTCGATGACGACGCTAGCCTCCGGCGTGCTCAATACCTACAAGCAGTTCTCGCTGCCCGCGTTCGCGCCGGTGCTGCTGAACGTGGCGTTCATCTTCGCGGCGGTGTTCGTCGCGCCTCATCTGAAGGTGCCGGTCTATGCGCTCGCGTATGCGGTGATCGCGGGCGGCGTGCTCCAGTTGCTCGTGCAGTTGCCGGGGCTCAAGAAAATCGACATGGTGCCGCGCATCGGCTTCGACTTCCGGCGCGCGCTCGCGCATCCGGGCGTGAAGCGCGTGCTCCTCAAGATGGTGCCCGCGACTTTCGCGGTGTCGGTCGGGCAGCTGAGCCTCATCATCAACACGAATATCGCGTCGAATATCGGGCCGGGCGCGGTGTCGTGGATCAACTATTCCGACCGCCTGATGGAGTTCCCCACCGCGCTGCTGGGCGCGGCGCTCGGCACCATTCTTTTGCCGAGCCTCTCGAAGGCGCACGTCGATGCCGACAACGTCGAATATTCCGCGCTGCTCGACTGGGGCCTGCGCATCACCTTCCTGCTGGCCGCGCCGAGTGCGGTCGCGCTGTTCTTCTTCGCCCAGCCGCTCACCGCGACGCTCTTTCACTACGGCAAGTTCGACAACCATTCCGTGGTGATGGTCGCGCGTGCGCTGGCGGCGTACGGCATCGGGCTGATCGGTCTCATCCTCATCAAGATTCTCGCGCCGGGCTTCTATGCGAAGCAGGACATCAAGACGCCGGTGAAGATCGCGGTGTTCGTGCTGATCATGACGCAGGTGAGCAACTACGTGTTCGTGCCGATCTTCTCGCATGCGGGTCTGACGCTCTCGATCGGGCTCGGCGCGCTCGCCAACGCGGGGCTGCTGTTCCTGGGCCTGCGTCACCGCAAGATCTATCGGCCGTCGCCGGGCTGGCTGCGCTTTTTCGTGCAGTTGCTCGGTGCGTGTCTGATTCTTGCGGGCACGATGCACTGGGTCGCGCTCAATTTCGACTGGATCGGCATGCGCGCGACGCCGCTTCTGCGTATCGCGCTGCTGGGCGCGAGCCTCGTCGTGTTCGCGGCGCTATATTTCGGTATTCTGTCCGCGATGGGCTTCAAATACGCCTACTTCAAGAGACGAACGCTTTGATGACGACAACGCGTATCCTCGATTACTTCTCCTCGCTGATGGCAGACGACGAAAGTCTTCCGCTCACGGAAGCGGCGTTGTCGCTTGCGCAGGACGCTTATCCCGATCTCGACATGCAGGCCGTGCTCGCGGAGATCGACGAGCTGGTCGTGCGCGCCCGCCGCCGCATTCCCGACGACGCCGATGTAAAGCAAAAGGTCGATGCACTCAATCGCTATTTCTTCCGCGAGCTGGGTTTCTCCAGCAATCTCAACGACTACTACGACCCGGACAACAGTCATCTGAACGTCGTGCTGCGCCGGCGTCGCGGCATCCCGATCTCGCTCGCGGTGATCTATCTCGAGATGGCCGAGCAGCTCGGCCTGCCGGTGCGCGGCGTGTCGTTTCCGGGGCATTTCCTCTTGCGCGTCGCGGCGCCCGGCCACGATCTGATGCTCGATCCGACGACCGGTCAGACGCTCTCCGAAGCGCAGATGGTCGAGATGCTGGAACCGTATGTGCAGCGCGTGGGCGAATCGATCGGCAGCGCGTTGCGCGTGCTGTTGCAGCCGGCGACGCGGCGGGAAATCGTCGCGCGCATGCTGCGCAATCTGAAGAGCGTGTATTTGCAGACGGAGCGCTGGCAGCGTCTGCTCGCGGTTCAGCAGCGGCTCGTGATCGCGCTGCCGAACAGCATCGAGGAAGTGCGCGACCGCGGCTTCGCGTATGCGCGGCTCGATTATCTGCGTCCCGCGCTCGAAGACCTGCAGCGCTATCTCGAAGATCGTCCGGACGCCGAAGATGCGACGGTCGTCGAAACCGAACTCCACGAGTTACGCCAGCGCACGCAGCACAACGGCGATTGAAAAGAAAAAAGGCCAGCGTTTGAGCTGGCCTTTTTTCATGCGGTGCGCGTCATTTCGGCTGCATGCGAATCGCGCCGTCGAGGCGGATCACTTCGCCGTTCAGCATCGGATTGTCGAAAATCTGCTTCACCAGCAGCGCATATTCGTTCGGCCGGCCGAGGCGCGGCGGGAACGGCACCATTGCGCCGAGCGCGTCCTGCACTTCCTTCGGCATGCCGAGCAGCATCGGCGTTTCGAACAGGCCCGGCGCGATCGTCATCACGCGGATGCCGCTCTTGCTCAGATCGCGCGCGATCGGCAGCGTCATGCCCGCGACGCCGCTCTTCGACGCCGCATAGGCCGCCTGGCCGATCTGCCCGTCGTAGGCCGCGACCGACGCCGTGTTCACGATCACGCCGCGCTCGCCGGCATCGTTCGGTTCGTTCTTCGACATCGCGCTGGCCGCGAGCCGGATCATGTTGAAGGTGCCGATGAGATTCACCGCGACCACCTTCGAGAAGAGATCGAGCGCGTGCGGACCGTCGCGGCCGACCGTCTTAGCCGCCGGCGCGATGCCCGCGCAGTTCACGAGGCCGCGCAGCGTGCCCAGGCTCAGCGCGGCATCGACGGCGCGCTGGCCGTCGCTTTCCTGGCTGACGTCGCATTTGACGAACGCGCCCGACAATTCTTTCGCGAGCGCTTCGCCCGCGGCGTCGTTCATGTCGGCGAGCACCACTTTTCCGCCTTGCGCCGCGACGAGTCGCGCGGTCGCCTCGCCCAGACCCGACGCGCCGCCGGTGATCAGAAAGACGTTGCCTTGCATCTCCATGTTTCTTCTCCTTGATGTGATTCGTGCGCGCGAGGGCTGGGTTGGGCGCCGCTCGCGCCGATGTTCGTCCTCGTGGGAAACGCGTCGATTGTAGCGAAGCGGCCGCCGGCAAAATCGCACATCGCTCAAGCGAATACATGTGAACGCGCGGGCGTAAAAAAACCCGCTCATGAAGAGCGGGTTTGATCGACGCGAGCCGCGATGCGCTCGACGAAGACGCTTACTTCAGCGCTTCGAACACGCGCGTGCGGATTTCATCGACGGAGCCCAGGCCCGAGATCTTGCGATACTCCGGCGCCTTGAGACCGCTTGCCGCGCCGTTCTTCGCCCAGTCGTTGTAGTACGCGATCAGCGGCTTGGTCTGCGCGACGTACACGTCGAGCCGCTTCTTCACGGTCTCTTCCTTGTCGTCGTCGCGCTGGATCAGCGGCTCGCCGGTGACGTCGTCGGTCATGTCGACCTTCGGCGGATTGAACTTGACGTGATACGTGCGGCCCGACGCCGCGTGCACGCGGCGCCCGCTCATGCGCGTGATGATTTCGTCGAAGGGCACATCGATCTCGAGCACGTAGTCGATCGCGACGCCTGCGTCCTTCATGGCTTCCGCTTGCGGCAGCGTGCGCGGGAAGCCGTCGAAGAGATAGCCGTTCTTGCAGTCGTCGGCGAGCAGGCGTTCCTTCACGAGATTGATGATGAGCGAATCCGGCACGAGTTCGCCCGCGTCCATGTAGCGCTTCGCCTCGACGCCGAGCGGCGAGCCGGCCTTGACGGCCGCGCGCAGCATGTCGCCGGTGGAAATCTGCGGAATGCCGAATTTTTCCTTGATGAAGTTTGCCTGGGTGCCCTTGCCCGCACCGGGTGCGCCCAACAGGATCAAACGCATGGTGATATCTCCGAATTGTCTATAAACCGCTTCAAGCCGCGAGGCTCAATTGACATCCGGTGGCGTGGCTCGTGCGGCGTCGACGACAGGGCGCGCGGCCGAAAGGAGACGGCGGGCACCTGCGGACAGCGGCGCAACGTTGAGCGTGGCGCTGACCGGAAGGCTCGCGCAATCGCTTGATTATGCCACGGCTCTTTACGATCGCGACCGTAATAACGCGCATAGAAAAAGCCGTGACCCGCGCCGAATGGGCGTCCGGCGGGGGTATACACGAGTTGTGCGCAAGCTTTCAACCAGCGTGGGGAAAGAGCGCCTGGACGCGTTCGAGATCGGCGGGCGTATCCACGCCGGGGGGCGGGGCGTCCCGCGTCACGCGCACCGCGATGCGTTCGCCGTGCCATAGCGCGCGCAGTTGTTCGAGCGCTTCGGCGGCTTCGATCGGCGCCTGCGCGAGACCCGGAAACGCGCGCAGGAATTTCGCGCGATACGCATAGAGCCCGATATGGCGCAGCACGTTTTCCGGCACGGCAGGCAGCGCGCCGAGGGCGGCGACGTCGGGCCAGTGCGGCTGCCAGAGATCGCGCGTCCAGGGAATCGGCGCGCGCGAGAAGTACAGCGCGACGCTCTTCGCATCGAGCACGACTTTCACCACGTTCGGATTGAAGACGTCGGCGGGATCGTGAATCGGGTGTGCGGCCGTGGCGATCGCGCACTCGGGATGCGCCGCGAGATGCGCCGCGACATCGCGCACGAGCTGCGGGTCGATGAGCGGCTCGTCGCCCTGCACGTTGACGACGATGGCGTCGTCGTCCCAGTTCAGGCGCGTGGCGACTTCGGCCAGGCGGTCCGTGCCGGTCGGATGATCGGAGCGCGTCAGCATCACTTCGATGCCGTGATCGCGCGCCGCTTCGACCACGCGGTCGGAATCGGTCGCGATGAGCACCTGCGTCGCGCCGGAATCGCGCGCGCGCTCGGCGACGCGCACGACCATCGGCTTGCCGCCGATATCGGCGAGCGGCTTGTTCGGCAGGCGGGTCGACGCGAGGCGCGCGGGAATGACCGCGATGAACGGAACGGACATGTCGGGGCGGCTCGGGATTCAGGCGTCGCCGGCCGGCTTGAGCGGCTCGACGGGCGTGCCTTCGACGGTCTGGCGCGCTTCGTCGACGAGCATCACGGGAATGCCGTCGCGGATCGGATAGGCGAGTTTGTCCGCGCTGCAGACGAGTTCCTGCGCCGCGCGGTCGTAACTGAGCGGGCCTTTGCAGATCGGGCAGACAAGGATTTCAAGCAGACGTGCGTCCACGGAGTTTCTCCACAACAAGAGCGATGAGGCGCGGCCGGAGCACGGCTTGCACGGGAACGACCCAGATGCGTGCGTCGCGCCAGGCCCCGAATTTTACTGCATCCTTTTCGGTGATCAGGATGGCGTCGGCCTCCACGCCGGCAAACGGGTTCTCGCGATACGAATAATGATCGGGAAAGGCGCGCGTCGCGGGCGCGATGCCCGCCGCGCGCAGCGTCGCGAAGAAGCGTTCGGGCGAGCCGATGCCCGCCGCCGCGACCACTTTTTCGCCCGCGAACTGATCGAGCGGACGGCGCACCGAGGGATCGTCGAGCAGCCACGCGTCGCCGGATTCGAGTTCGAGCGCGAACGTGTCCGGCCAGGGCGGCAGCGTGCGGTCGTACGGACTGTTGACGAGCGTCGCGTCGCGGCGGCGCGACATCGGCTCGCGCAACGGGCCCGCCGGCAGCAGAAAGCCGTTGCCGCCCAGACGGTCGTCGAACACGACGAGCTCGAATGTGCGCGCGAGGCGATAGTGCTGCAGGCCGTCGTCGGAGACGAGGACATCGACGTTCGGATGCGCCGCGAGCAGCGCCTTCGCGGCCGCCACGCGATCCGGGCAGACGAACACGGGCGCGTGCGTGCGCCGCGCGATCAGGAGCGGTTCGTCGCCGACCTGCGCGGCGACGGAGGTCGGCGCGACGCTCGTCGGCTTCGCCACTTTTGCGCCGTAGCCGCGCGAGATCACGCCCGGCTGGAAACCGGCGGCGCGCAGCGCCTCGACGAGCGCGATGACGGTCGGCGTCTTGCCCGTCCCGCCGACGGTCACATTACCCACGACGACCACCGGCACGCCCGGATCGACACGCTTGATCCAGCCGAGTTCGAAGAAGGCGCGCCGCGTCGCGGCGATCGCGCCGAAGATGCAGGAGAAGGGCGTCAGCGCCCACGCGACCGGACCGCGTCGGCGCCATTCGCGGGCGAGAAAGTTCTCGATCGGCGGTTTGAAGTCAGACATGGACCGCCTTCGCGCCTGACGCGTGCGGGAGAAAAGTCGGATGCGGCGTGGCGTGCAACGGCAGCTCCTCGGATTCGGTTGGCGTTGAACGGTCGTCCGGCGATGACGGCGCAAGCGAATGACGCGAACCTGCGCCGGCCGGTACCGGAACCCGGCACTCTAGCGCGCGCGGGCCTTGCGCGCCAGTCGCCATTCGCCGCGCGTTTCCGAATCAATCGCGATTGATTCGCGTTCGGGAACGCGCGCGGGCGATCGTTTCGCCTGTGGATAACTCTGTGAAGAACTTGGCGTCCGGAAGCGGGGCATCCGCTTCG
This sequence comes from Caballeronia peredens, assembly GCA_001544595.2. GTDB lineage: Bacteria > Pseudomonadota > Gammaproteobacteria > Burkholderiales > Burkholderiaceae > Caballeronia > Caballeronia peredens. Next base: position 55,224 of record FCOH02000023.1, read on the forward strand.
AGAAAGAGTTGCTTCGGCTATTACGCTTCAGCCGAAATTTTAATTGTTTAAAATCAATCTGTTATCACGATATCACTGGCTTTCAGCGAGGTTCCGGCCCAGATCCCGGTAAGTCTTTCTGTGTGGACACTTGCTACACTTCCGTACCTCGTCCAGCGGCCTTTATCCATCAGGACAATCGGCCGTTGCGCCTAGTCTTTTTCCGGTCCCGCCATGATTTCCGATTCTCTCGCGTCGCCAGGCGGCGATGCCGTCATCCCCGTTTCCGCGCTGAATCGCGCGATCAGCACGATGCTCGAGCGATCGTTTCCGCTCGTGTGGGTGTCGGGCGAGGTGTCGAACTTCACGCGCGCGGCGAGCGGCCACTGGTACTTTTCGATCAAGGACGCGAACGCGCAGATGCGCTGCGTGATGTTCCGCGGACGCGCGCAATACGCCGAATTCACCCCGCGCGAAGGCGATCGCATCGAAGTGCGCGCGCTGGTCACGATGTACGAGCCGCGCGGCGAGTTGCAACTGAACGTCGAAGCGGTGCGGCGCACCGGACAAGGGCGGCTCTACGAAGCGTTTCTGCGGCTCAAGGCGCAGCTCGAAAGCGAAGGGCTTTTCGCGGCGGAGCGCAAACGCGCGCTGCCAACGCATCCGCGCGGCATCGGCATCGTGACGTCGCTGCAGGCGGCCGCGTTGCGCGACGTCCTCACGACGCTCGCACGGCGCGCGCCGCATGTGCCGGTCGTCATCTATCCGGCGCCGGTTCAGGGCGCGGGCGTCAGCGCCAAACTCGCCGCGATGGTCGATGCCGCCAACGCACGGCGTGAAGTGGATGTGCTGATCGTCTGCCGCGGCGGCGGATCGATCGAGGATTTGTGGGCATTCAACGAAGAAGTGCTCGCGCGCGCGATCGCGGAGAGCGCGCTGCCGGTGGTGAGCGGCGTCGGACACGAGACGGATTTCACCATCGCGGATTTCGCCGCCGACGTGCGCGCGCCGACACCCACCGCAGCCGCCGAGCTGGTCAGTCCGCAACGCGTGCTGTTGTTGCGCGATCTCGATCATCGTCACGCGGCGCTCGCGCGCGGCTTCGGCCGCATGATGGAACGCCGCGCGCAGCAACTCGACTGGCTCGCGCGCCGGCTCGTGAGTCCGGCCGAACGGCTTGCGCGGCAAAACACGCACCTGCGGCAACTGGCGGTCCGTCTCGTCGCCGCCGGCGCGCGGCCCGTACGCGAGGCGCGCGCGCACTTCGCGCTGGTGCATTACCGATGGCAGCGCAGGCGACCCGATGTCGTCGCCGGACGCGAGCATGTGCTGCGTCTTTCGCAGCGCATGAAAAGCGCGCATGTGCGCCGTGCGGAACGGGAGAAGGCGCGCGTATCGGAACTGGCGGCGCGCTTGCAGGTGCTGAGCCCGCAGCGCACGCTGGAGCGCGGCTACGCCGCACTGATCGACACGCAAACGGGCCGCGCATTGCGCGCGCCGAACGCGCTGAAGCCGAAACGTCCGCTGACGGTTCACCTCGCCGAAGGATCGGCGGACGTGCTGCTCGCCGATGTCCAGCCGCGTCTGTCAGATGAATTCTGACTCCGGTCGATACGCGGCGCGGACGTACTTTTGACGTGGCCCAAAAAGTCCGCGAGAGCACTTTTTACGCCGCTCCCGACGAATAGAAAGCAATCTTTCTCATAATGGGCACACGGTTTGCCGGGTTATCCCAACTCGCCTACAATCCATTGCTCCACTGCTTCACTCCTCACAGTCCCTACAATCCACATAGAAAAGGAAGCTCGCATCATGGAACATACGCTGCCGCCGCTGCCGTTCGACAAGAACGCGCTCGCTCCGCACATGTCGGAAGAAACGCTCGAGTATCACTATGGCAAGCATCACCAGACCTATGTGACCAATCTGAACAAGCTGATTCCCGGCACCGAGTTCGAGAATCTGTCGCTCGAAGAAATCGTGAAGAAGTCGTCGGGCGGCATCTTCAACAACTCGGCGCAAGTCTGGAATCACACGTTCTTCTGGAACAGCCTGTCGCCGAAGGGCGGCGGCGCTCCGACCGGCGCGCTGGCTGACGCCATCAACGCCAAGTACGGCTCGTTCGACAAGTTCAAGGAAGAGTTCGCGAAGGTCGCAACCGGCACGTTCGGTTCGGGCTGGACGTGGCTCGTGAAGAAGACCGACGGCACGCTCGACATCGTGTCGACGAGCAACGCCGCCACGCCGCTCACGACGGACGCGAAGGCGCTCCTGACCATCGACGTGTGGGAGCATGCGTATTACATCGATTACCGCAATGCGCGTCCGAAGTTCATCGAGGCTTACTGGAATATCGCGAACTGGGATTTCGCCGCGAAGAATTTCGGTGCCTGAGCATCTGAATGAGCTGAAAGCCTTTCGCTGAAGGTTTTCGCTCAGATCTGAAAAGCCGTATCGGTGATGCCGGTGCGGCTTTTTTGTTGGTTTCAAAAATAATCTGGATAACTAATTATATGCGGCGGAATTCGGATGCCGAGAAACTCGCGCAACTTCAGAGCTCGATTTCGTCTGCAGAAAACGAGCCGTGCCGCCTGTGCGAATCCTTTCGCAAGAAATTAGAATCGGCTTTTGGCACAGGCGCGAAGATGTCGCCACGCCATCCTCACCGCATCTGAAGTCCATCATGAAACGCTTCGCAGGCCTTTGCCTCGCGGCCTGGTCGGCGGCCGCACTGCTGTATTTCGGCCGCCACTCCGCTGCGCTCATCGTGCTTTCCGGCGTGCTCGCGCTCGCCGGATTCGATCTGGTTCGCCCCGAGTCCGACCATCACTCCTGACGTTCAGGACGCGGGCCGCGCGGCGCGAGGCACCGCCGGTCACCTCCGGCGCGGCGCCGCTTCCCAGTTGATGTCGACGCACAGCACTTGCAGCCCGTACGGCGTCTGCGCGGCGATCGACGCCGTCACGCACAGGTGCGCCTCGTTGATCGACAGATAAGGCGCCGTCAGATGCACGCGGCCCGGCGCGCGCAGCGCTTCGATGAAATACGGCCGCCGTTCCCAGCTTGCGCCTTCCGAATGCAGCAGCGGGCTGAAGCGCTTCGCGCGCTGCGACGTGCGCACGACCGGCACGACGTTGTCGCCGATCTGCCGGCCGGCCTGATCGAGCAGGAAGCAGCGGGCGGTGTCGGCGAGTTGCAGCAGCTCGCTCGTCGCGGCGCCGAGCGCTTCGCCTTCCATCAGCTTGACCGATGCGCGTTCGAGCCCGCTCACGTACGGCTCCAGCCGCGTCGCCTGGGCGCGCTCGCGAGCCGCGATGCGCTCGCGCGATGCGGCGGACAACGCGTCCATCACGCTCGCGGCGACCTGCGGATGCACGGCATCGACGCCCGGTTGCGCGAAATACGCGCCCTGCACGAAATCGACGTTGCATTCGAGCGCGATCAACGCGTCGCGCTCGGTCGAGAGGCCGCCCATCAGCACGAGCTGGCCGGATTCATGCAGCAGCGACACGAGGCGCGGCAGCACACGCTCGATATGCGAGTGCTCGGTCGCCTGCTGCAGGATGCAGCGGTCGAGCGTCACGATGTCCGGGCGCAGTTGCCAGACACGGTCGATGTTCGAGTGCTTCACGCCGAAACCGTCCAGCGCGATCAGAAAGCCCGATTTGCGTAGCGAATCGATGATCTCGCTGAAACGCGTCGTCTCGCCGCCCGCCTGCTCGGGCACTTCCAGTACCACGCGCTGCGGCGACAGCCCGATGTCCTTCAACGCGGCGAGCAGCGCGTCGCCGTAGCTCGTGTCCATCAGCGCTGCGGGATGCAGGCTCAGAAAGAGCCATTCGTCGTGACTGTCGAACGCGTTGAAATTGCCCAGATGCAGCGATTCCGCGAGCCGGCCGAGTTCGAGCAGATCGCCGCGCCGCGCGGCCTGCGTGAACACTTCGTGCGACGGAACGTGCCGATGCGCGTCGTCGCGGGCGCGCAGGGACGCGTGATAGCCGATTGCGCGCCGGTGCGACACGGAAAAGACAGGCTGGAACACGCTGAAAACGGTGTACTCGCCGTACAGCACGGTGCGACGTGAGCCGTCGTCGCCGGCGACGGGGCGCGGCGGCTGGAAGCGGGGAGGGTCGAGATCAACCATGCTCATGGTGTCGATGCTTCAGGCGGTGAGGGCGGTGAACTTAACGAGACAGTTTACAGGAACGCCACCCGGCCATTCCAGCAAAAAGCGTGCAAATTCAATCCACAAGCGGCTCGGCGCGGCCATCGGCGTGTCCGCAGCGGCTATTCGTGTGCGGATTGGACGATCGTGCTGCACGCGCGGGATCGCACGCCGCGTGACTGTGCGCGCGGGCACCGGCGCGGTGCGCGCGTGCCGTCCCTGCCGCGTGTCAGCCGCATCCGCCGCCTTCAGTTCGACTCCGACGGGTCGGGCTTGCGGCTCACGGCGCGCACTTCCGGCGCGAGCTGGCCGAAGATCCAGGCCGTCGCCGCCGTGATGACGCCGACGCACAGAAACGTCGCGTGAAATGCGGGCAGCGAGTTCGACGCGGTCACCTGCGGCAGCAGGCCGGTGAAGGTCGAAAGAATGGCGCCGGCGACGGTCACGCCGAGACTCATCGACAACATCTGCACGAGCGAAAAAAGACTGTTGCCGCTGCTCGCGCCGCCGGTGCCCAGGTCTTTGAGCGTGAGCGTGTTCATCGCGGTGAACTGCATCGAATTGACGGCGCCGAAGATCGCGAGCTGCACGAGCCGCGACCACAGCGGCTGATGCGCGCTCGCGAGCGAGAAACTCGCCATCATCAGGCCGACGAGCACCGTGTTCACCACCAGCACGCGCCGGTAGCCGAACTGCTCGATGAGACGCGTGACGAGGCGCTTGGACAGCATGCCGGCGGCGGCGACGGGCAGCATCATCATGCCGGCCTGAAACGCCGTGTAGCCGAGGCTCACCTGCAGCAGCAGCGGAATCAGATACGGCATCGCGCCGCTGCCGATACGCGCGAACAGATTGCCGAGCAGGCCGACGCTGAACGTGTGGATCTTGAACAGGTCGAGCGAGAAGATCGGCTGGGCGGCGCGCGTCGCGTGCAGGCCGTAGGCGACGAAGCAGCCGAAGGAAAGCACGAGCAGCACGATCACGATGGCATGCTGCAGGCCGAGATCGGCCAGGCCGTCGAGCGAAATCGTCAGCGCGACCATGCCGACGGCAAGCAGCAGATAGCCGGCGAGATCGAAGCGCGCGGTCGCGGGATTGCGGCTGTCGGGCATGTACAGATGCGTCGCGATGCAGCCGGCCACGCCCACCGGCACGTTGATCAGAAAGATCCAGTGCCACGACGCGATCTGCACGAGCCAGCCGCCGAGCGTCGGGCCGATGAGCGGGCCGATGAGCCCCGGAATCGCGACGAACGCCAGCGCCGACAGATACCGTTCGGCCGGAAACACGCGCAGCACGGCGAGGCGTCCGACCGGCAGCAGCATGGCGCCGCCGACGCCCTGCACGACCCGGTACGCGACGAGCGCCGTCAGCGACTGCGCGTTCGCGCACAAGAGCGAGCCGATCGCGAAGACCAGGATCGCGCTGAAGAACACGCGCCGCGTGCCGAGCTTGTCGGCGAGCCAGCCGGAGACGGGGATCATCATGGCCATCGTGAGCGAGTAGGCGATCACGACGCCCTGCATGCGCAGCGGCGCTTCGCCCAGGCTTCTGGCCATTGCGGGAAGCGCGGTGTTGACGATCGTCGAGTCCAGCGTCTGCATGAAGAAGCCGGTGGCGACGAGCCACAGCATGATGGAGAGCGATCGGTCGGACGGCGTGGCTGCGGCGGTGTCGGTCATGTCGGGCTTATTTGCGCAGCTCGGCGACGAAGTCGTAGTAATCGTTGCGACAGTAGGTGTCGGTCAGCTCGATCGCGCGCTGATCGGCCGTGTAGCCCACGCGCGTGATGAGCAGGAGCGCGTCGTGCGGCGCGATGCCCATCTGCTGCGCGATCTCGTCGCTCGCGTTGACGGCGCGAAAATGCTGGAGCGCGCGCACGATGGACAGCCCGCGCGCGTCCAGATAGCTGTAGAGCGAATCGCCGATGGCGTGCGGATCGGGAATGCACGACGCGGGGAATGTGGAGTTTTCGACGGCCATCACGATGTCGTCGGCGAGACGCAGGCGCTTCAGGCGCGTGACGGTGGCGGCGGGCGAGAGACCGAGCTGGATGACTTCGTCGCGGTTGGCGGGCTCGATCGTACGCGAGAGCCATTTCGAACTCGGCTTGAAACCGCGGCGGCGCAGCATCTCGGAGAAGCTCGACAGGCGCGAGAGCGGATCTTCGTAACGTGGCGTGATGAAGCTGCCCGCGCCTTGCTCGCGGCGAATCAGCCCTTGCTCGACGAGCAGCGCGATCGCCTTTCTCGACGTGATTCTCGATACCCCGAGCGCCTCGGACAGCACGCGCTCGGAGGGCAGCGCCTCGCCGGCGTTCCAGCGATTGTCGTGGATGGCGTTGGCGAGCTTGCGGGCGAGTTGCAGATAGAGCGGTGTGTCGCTGTCCGGGTCCGGGCGCAGGTCGCGCCAGCGGTCTTCCGAGGTCGAGTTCATAAAGCGGACGCAAGTGGGCCAAGCGGGGATTTTAAGACAAACCTTGAAGACAAAGGGGCGTCCCGTTTCTTATCTTGGAGAGCTCGTGGCGCCGGATGGCACGCCTGCCGCAATATTGCCGTGTGAACCGAAGTTCACATGGTGTGAACCATGGATTACGATCTCCGATGTTGAACGTCCGCACGACTGACGTTTTCGACGGCTGGTTTGCCTCGTTGCGAGACCGGATCGCCAGGCGCCGTATTCAGGTCCGAATCGACCGGATTGCAATGGAAAATCCCGGCGATACGAATCCCGCCGGACACCCTGTGGTCGAACTGCGTACCGACCACGGTCCGGGATACCGCATTTATTACGTGCAGCGCGGCGAGGTCGTTGCGATTCTTCTGTGCGGCGGCGATAAGTCGACGCATGAGCGAGACATCAGGTCGGCTCATGCGATGCTTCCTCACTTGAACATGGCGCGACCGATGACGCCCACCAGAATCAAGACGCGCTCGTGGGATTCGGCTGAGTATCTTCAAACCGAAGACGACATCGCCGAATATATCGAAGCGTGTCTGCAGGAGGGCGGCGACGATCCCGCGTTCATCGCGCATGCGCTCGGCGTAATCGCGCGAGCGCGCGGCATGGCGCAAGTGGCGCGCGATACCGGCATCAGCCGGGAAGGACTCTACAAAGCGCTATCGGAAGACGGCAACCCTAGCTTCGGCACGATCCTGAAAGTGATCAAGGCGCTGGGGTTGCAACTGCACGGATCAAAAGCGGGTACGTAGTCCGATCGGCGTGGCCGTGCATCAAGCCGTAGCCGGCCCGCCCACTCCGCGCCCGGCCCGCACATAAAGCGCGACCGACAACGCCACCGCCGCGGCCGCCGCGAGCGCGGCGAACAGAAACACCGACCCATACCCGAACTCGCCCGCGACATAGCCCGCGAGCGGCCCGGTCAGCCCGAGCGACAAATCGAGAAACACGGAATACGCGGACAGCGCCGCGCCCCGGCTGGCGGGCGGCACGAGCCCGACCGCTTCCACGCCCAGCGCCGGAAAGACCAGCGCAAAACCGAAGCCCGTCAGCGCCGCGCCCGCCAGCGCAAAAGTAGGCTCGGCCGCAAGCCACAACATCAGCAAGCCGGCGCACTCGCACGCGAACGAGACGATCGCCACGCGAAACCCGCCATACGCCTTGATCGTGTTGGCGAAGAGCAGCCGCGCGCCGATGAACATCGTGCCGAACACGGTGAGCGAGAGCGCCGCGTTCGGCCAGTTGTGCGCGGCGTAGAACAGCGTGATGAACGTCGCGATGGAGCCGAAGCCCGCCGACCCGAGCGCGAGACCCAGCCCGTGCGGCAGCACGCGGAAGAACACGCTGCGATACGACATGCGCTCGCCGTGCACGATGGGCACGCTCGCCATGCGCGTCGCGAGCCAGTAGCCGAAGCCGCCGAGCACGATCACGATAAGCCCGAGCGACGCGAAGCCGAGCCAATGATCGATCGCGACGCCGAGCGGCGCGCCGATCGCCAGCGCGCCGTAGGTCGCGATGCCGTTCCAGGAAATCACCTTCGCGTTGTTCGCCACGCCCACACGTCCGATGCCCCATGTGATCGACCCCGTACCGACCCAGCTCTCGCCGAAACCGAGCACGAGCCGCGCGATCACCAGCAGCACGAGACTCACCGCGTGCCATTGCGCCGCGAGCGCCGAGCCGAGCAGCAGCACGCCGCTCGCCGCACACGCCGCGAGGCCGTAGAGCACCGTTTTCTTGGGGCCGAGCGTATCGGCGGTGCGGCCCGCGAGCGGCCGCGACACGAGCGTCGCGAGATACTGCACGCTGATCGCCGCGCCCGCCATCACCGAGCCATACGCCAGATTCGTATGCACGAAGCCCGGCAGCACCGCGAGCGGAATGCCGATGGTCAGGTAGCAGAGGAACGTGTACAGCACGACCGGCAGGATGCGGAGCGTCACGGCGAAATCGCCTTGCGACGCGGAGGCGGAGCGGGGCTCGGAGGACATAGGGAAATTGCGGGGTTGAATTCGGCGCGAAGGCGTGATTGTCACATATGTTGCGACGCAGCGTCGCGGCCGATCGTGCTGATTTTGTAACCATGTGGGACAAATTGCCTGCGACGAGGCCCGGGCGGGGTCGCGCAAAGCCTTGCTGCACAAGGGTTCGCCGACATATCGGACGATGAATATGTCGCACATGCAATGCCGCCTATGGGTTGTGGATTTTGGCGATGATAGCTTTCGAACCATCGAGGCGATCGGAGCATTCCGACGAATCGCCCAGGAACAGCCAAAGCGCCACCGGCTGCGTATCCCGCGCAACCAGCGACCCGCAACAGAGCCCCGCGAGACGAATCCCCATGACTCAGCCGACCAATCAGCCGATCCGCTTCTATCACCGCAACGCGATCCAGGAAGTGAGCGGCGCCTCGACGACGCGCACCGTCCTGCAGTACCTGCGCGAGGACGCGCGCTGCACCGGCACGAAGGAAGGCTGCGCAGAAGGCGACTGCGGCGCGTGCACGGTCGTCATCGGCGAGCCGGACGGCGCGGGCGGCGTCGCGTTCAAGGCGGTCAACGCGTGCGTCCAGTTCCTGCCGACGCTCGACGGCCGCGCGCTCTTCACCGTCGAAGACCTGCGCCAGCCGGACGGCACGCTGCATCCGGTACAGCAGGCGCTCGTCGACTGCCACGGCTCGCAATGCGGTTTCTGCACGCCCGGCTTCGCGATGTCGATGTTCTCGCTCTACGAAAAGCACGGCCATGCGACGACCTGCGCGACGCCTTGCGAAAAGACGCGGCCGTCGCGCCAGGAAATCAGCGACGCGCTGACGGGCAATCTGTGCCGCTGCACGGGCTATCGGCCGATCATCGAAGCCGCCGAGCGCATGTTCGATCGTGCGCCGCTCGCGCCCGTCAACGTGCCGGCGCTCGCGCGCACGCTCGACGGCATCCGGCGCGACGACACCTTCCACTACGAACACGCCGGCCGCCAGTTCGACGCGCCGCGCACCGCGGAGGCGCTCGCCACGATCAAGGACGCAAACCCAAACGTGCGCATTCTCGCCGGCAGCACGGACATCGGCCTGTGGGTGACCAAGCAGTTGCGCGATCTGGGCGACATCGTCTATGTCGGGCAGATCGAAGCGTTCAGGCACATCGAGACGACCGACGAGTGGATCGAGATCGGCGCGGGCGTGACGGTCGAGCGCGCATACAGCGAGCTCGTGAAAACCTATCCCGAGCTGGAAGAAACGCGCCTGCGCTTCGCGTCCCTGCCGATCCGCAATGCGGGCACGCTCGGCGGCAACGTCGCGAACGGCTCGCCGATCGGCGATTCGATGCCCGGCCTCATCGCGCTGAACGCGCGCGTCGTGTTGCAGAGCGTCGCCGGCACGCGCGAGATGGCGCTCGAAGATCTGTACATCGCGTATCAGAAGAAGGACATGGCGGAGAACGAATTCGTCGCGGCTATCCGCGTGCCGACGCGCACGGGCCGGCGCGCGAACCTGAAGTTCCGCGCATACAAGCTGTCCAAGCGCTTCGACTCCGACATTTCCGCCGTGTACGCCGCGTTCACGTTCATCGCCGATGGCGAGACGATCCGCGAGCCGCGCCTCGCGTACGGCGGCATGGCCGCGACGCCCAAGCGCGCGGCGCACGCTGAAGGCGTGCTTGCCGACGCGCACTGGCACGAAGCCACGGTTCAGGCGGCGATGATCGCGCTGGGCAAGGACTACGCGCCGCTCACCGACATGCGCGCGAGCAGCGACTATCGCCTCGACACCGCGAAGAGCCTGCTGTATCGCTTCTGGCTGGAGACGCGTCCGCACGATCCGCTCGATAAATCGAAGCTGGATGTGCGCGCCATCGAACTCGTCGAAGCGAAGTAAGAAAGGGAGAACAAGACCATGAACCAGCAAGCAGAAGCCTTTCTCGCCGACGCTCAGGCGCTCGCGAACGAAATCGACGATTTCAAACAGGTCCACGTTTCGCGTCCGCATGAATCGGCGCATCTGCACGTGAGCGGGCGCGCGAGCTATACGGACGATATTCCGATCGTCGCGGGCACGCTGCACGCCGCGCTCGGCACGAGTCCGAAGGCGCACGCGAAGATCCTCTCGATGAACTTCGACGCCGTGCGCGCGACGCCGGGCGTCGTGGCCGTCTTCACCGCCGAGGACATTCCCGGCGTGAACGATTGCGGCCCGATCATCCACGACGATCCCGTGCTCGCGCAGGGCATCGTGCAGTTCGTCGGCCAGCCGATGTTCATCGTCGTCGCGACGTCGCACGATACGGCGCGTCTCGCCGCGCGCCGCGCGACCATCGAGTTCGAAGATCTCGTGCCCGTGCTCACACCGCAGGACGCGCGCAAGGCCGAGTCGTACGTGCTCAATCCGCTGAAGCTTTCGCGCGGCGACGCCGAAGGCCGCATTCAGAAGGCCGCGCATCACGAACGCGGCGAGATGAAGCTGGGCGGCCAGGAGCAGTTCTATCTCGAAGGGCAGATCGCCTACGCCGTGCCGAAGGACGACGACGGCATGCACGTCTACTGTTCGACGCAGCACCCGACGGAAATGCAGCATCTCGTCGCGCACGTGCTCAACGTGCATTCGCACAATGTGCTGGTGGAATGCCGGCGCATGGGCGGCGGCTTCGGCGGCAAGGAATCGCAGTCGGGCATTTTCGCGTGCTGCGCGGCGCTCGCCGCATGGAAGCTGCTGTGCCCGGTGAAGCTGCGTCCGGACCGCGACGACGACATGATGATCACCGGCAAGCGCCACGACTTCGTGTACGAGTTCGAAGTCGGCTACGACGATCAGGGCGTGCTCGATGGCGTCGCCGTCGACATGACTTCGCGCTGCGGTTTCTCCGCCGACCTCTCGGGTCCGGTGATGACGCGCGCCGTCTGTCACTTCGACAACGCGTACTGGCTGTCGGACGTGAAGATCGAAGGCTATTGCGGCAAGACCAACACGCAGTCGAACACCGCGTTCCGCGGCTTCGGCGGTCCGCAGGGCGCGTTCGCGATCGAGTACATCATGGATAACGTGGCGCGCGCGGTCGGCCGCGATTCGCTCGATGTGCGCTACGCGAATCTCTACGGCAAGACCGAGAAGAATCAGACGCCTTACGGCCAGACGGTCGAGGACAACGTGCTGCACGAGTTGCTCGGCGAACTCGAAACCACGAGCGAATATCGCCGCCGCCGCGAAGCGGTCAATGCGTTCAACGCGAGCAACGAGATCCTGAAGAAAGGCCTGGCGCTGACGCCGGTGAAATTCGGCATCGCGTTCAACGTGACGCACTTCAATCAGGCGGGCGCGCTCGTTCACATCTACACCGATGGCTCGATGCTCGTGAATCACGGCGGCACCGAAATGGGCCAGGGCCTGAACACGAAGGTCGCGCAAGTGGTCGCGCATGAACTCGGCGTGAATTTCGAGCGCGTGCGCGTCACGGCGACGGATACGAGCAAGGTCGCGAACACGTCGGCGACGGCGGCATCGACCGGTACCGACCTCAACGGCAAGGCCGCGCAGGACGCCGCGCGTCAGTTGCGCGAGCGCCTCGCGAAGTTCGCGGCGGAGAAGTTCGGCGGCGGCGCGGTCACACCGGAGCAAGTTCGCTTCGCGAACGATCGCGTGATCGTCGGCAACGACGCCATTCCGTTCGGCGAGATCGTGCAGAAGGCGTATCTCGCGCGCGTACAGTTGTGGTCCGACGGTTTCTACGCGACGCCCAAGCTCTACTGGGATCAGGCGACGATGCAGGGCCGTCCGTTCTTCTACTACTCGTATGGCGCGGCGGTGTCGGAAGTGGTCATCGACACGCTCACGGGCGAAATGCGCGTGCTGCGCGCGGACGCGTTGCATGACGTGGGCGCGTCGCTGAATCCGGCGCTCGATGTCGGTCAGGTGGAGGGCGCGTTCGTGCAGGGCATGGGCTGGCTCACGACGGAAGAACTCTGGTGGAACCAGAACGGCAAGCTGATGACGCACGCGCCGTCGACCTACAAGATTCCGACGACCAACGACATGCCCGCCGACTTCCGCGTGCATCTCTTCAAGAACCGCAACGTGGAGGACAGCATCCATCGCTCGAAGGCGGTCGGCGAGCCGCCGCTGCTGCTGCCGTTCTCGGTGTTCTTCGCGATCCGCGACGCCGTTTCCGCGGTCGGCGATCACAAGGTGAATCCGCCCCTGAACGCGCCCGCGACGGCCGAGGAAATCCTGAAGGCGGTCAACGCCGTGAGGAGCGCGCGCTCATGATGCATGTCGTCCTGTTCGGCGCGGGCCACGTCGGCCACGCGCTCGTGAAGGTGCTGGGCACGCTGCCGTGCGTCGTGCAATGGGTCGATGCGCGCGACGAACTTTTCCCCGACGAAGTGCCCGCCAACGTGCAGGTCGAAGCGACCGATCTGCCGGATGCGATCGTCGATGAAGCGCCCGCCGGCGCGTATTTCATCGTGATGACGCACGATCATTCGCTCGACTTTTCGCTCACGCAGCGCATCATGCGGCGCGACGACTTCGCGTATTTCGGGCTGATCGGCTCGAAGACCAAGCGCGTGAAATTCGAACGGCGGCTGATGGAACGCGGCGTGGCAGCGGATCGCCTGCCGGAGATCACGTGCCCGATCGGCGTGGAAGGAATCGTCGACAAGGCGCCGGGTTCGATCGCGCTGGCGGTCGCGGCGCAGTTGCTGCGTGTGCGGGAGATGGCGGCGCGGCTGGGCCGCGTGCGGTTTGCGGCTCGTGCTGCGTCCGTCTGATCGGGCGGCGCCGTGTGCTCCGGTCCGGCGTCGATAGCGCTCAGCCCGCCTTTGTCTACATGCTGAAAGGATACTTGCGCGAACCGTCCTTGGATGTGCACGTTCGGCATGTAAAAGGCAGATCCTTGAATGCAGGGTATGCGCCGGCAAACGTCGCGCGAGCCGTTTCTGAAGTGATCGAATGGCCCGCAATCACATAGGTGGTGAGTGTGTCCAGGCGCTGCTTTCCGACCATGTGATCGCTCGTCGAAAATTTCCCCAGAAAAACGACCGATCTTTTCGCAACGGCAAAGGGCACGGCGAGCATCGAGTTCGGATCGACTGCATTCTCCGTCATGATTCCGTTCGTGACCCAGCCAAACGTGACGTATCGCGTCGCAACGTAATTGCCCGGCGGCACCTTGATGGCATGGACTTGAGTGCCCGGTTCTTGCGGGCGGGCGCCGTCCTGACGAAGCGTGCGACCGCTCAGCTTCAATACGAATTCAGCCTTCGTCTGCGTGTTCTGAAGATAGATCGCATAACCTGCGCTGGATTCGGCATTGACCGAACTGGCGATGTAGCCGGATTGATCGTCCGGCGTTGCATCGGACGGTTCGATCGCGGACAACGAAACACACGCGCTCAATGCGAATGCCGCAACGACGGCAACGAGATGGCTAACGCTTTTCAAGGGAGCCTCCGGGCGACTGCCTGATTTCCGGGAAAACTCGGAATCCTGGCAGTTCGAACGGACGTGCCGGTTCCGTGCTATGACTTCGAGCGCGGATTCTGCACGATGTCCCTCTCGATTGTTTCCATATAACAAAAAATAACTTCGCTATCCGAATCGATCAGCCAATCCCGTTCGCCGCTCGAAACTTCCCCGGCGCCACGCCATAAAGCTCCTTGAACCGCTTTGAAAACGCCGCCTCGGACTGATAGCCGACATCCGCCGCGACATCGGCGATGCTCTTTTTCGTATGCGTCAGCATCGTGCTCGCGAGCTGCATGCGCACGTGGCTCAGAAGCGCCAGCGGCGAACTGTCCGAATGCGCGGAAAACGCGCGCATGAACGTGGCGCGCGACATGGCTGCTTCGCGGGCCAGCATTTCGAGCGTCCACGGCTCGGCGGGCCGCTCCAGCATCGCGATGATCGATGCGCCCAGCCGCCGGTTCGCCAGCAGCGCGAGCACGCCCGCGAGCGACGGCTGCTCGGCGAGCCATGCGCGCAACACCATCGTGAAGAGGGCAGTGGAAAGCGCCGTGACGATCGACGGCGCGCCCAGTTGCGCTTCGTCCGCCTCGCGCCGCATCGTCTGGACGAGCGGATCGAGATACGGCGCCGATGCCCGCGTGAACGAGACGTGCACGACATCCGGGAGCACGTCGATCAGAAGCGCGCGCGGCGCATAAAGAAAGCGTCCGCACAACAAGTCCACACCGGGCCGCTGACCGCCGCAATTGGTCTCCACCGTCACCGCGCCGTTGTCGTGCTTTTCCACCGGTGCCGCCGCCGCGCCTGCCTCGCGCGGCTTGATGCTCACCACGTGCGCGTCGCCGCGCGGCAGAAGAAAGATGTCGCCGGCCTTCAGTTCGAGCGGCGCGTGACCGTGGCGCAGCACCGTGCACGCGCCGTCGAGCACGACGTGATACAGCGACTCGCCCGCAGGCGCCGGCGCATGATCGAGTTCGAGCGGTCCGCTCAGCAGGCAGCGCAGATCGAGCGCGCCGGTAAGGTTCGCAAGCTGGATCAGTTTGTCGAGGGCATCCATGTGAGCAGGCGGCTGATGGCGTCGTTTCGCATAGTACCGAAACTACAGGACGGACCGAAGCCCCGCCGCGCGGATCACTTCGCGACTTCGCCCAGTTCCGTGCTGTCGGCCGCGTCGCCGGACGATTCCGCGAGGCTCTTTTTGCGCGTGAGCGTATCGGACACTTGCGAGATCAGCGTGCGCAGCCACGCGACATCCGTCGGCTGGTCGGGCTGCGGTAGCGAAAGCTGATAGCACTTGATGCGCGGAAACGGCACCGGCGAGTCGAGCACGGCGAGCGGCAGAATGGCCGCGTAATGCTGCGCGAAGCGGCGCGGCGCCGTGAAAATGAGATCGGACTGGAGCAGCACCTGCGGCACGAGGCCGAAATACGGAATCGTCGCGACGATGCGCCGCCGGACGCCCGCGCGCGCCAGCCCGACGTCGATCGGATGACGCCTGCCGCCGCTGTACGGCGTCGGCGCGAGGTGCGCGGCGAGCGCATAGCGTTCGATCGTCATCGGCTCGCGGGCGAGCGGATGATTCGCGCGCATCAGGCAGACGAAGACGTCGCTGAACAGATCCTGACGCTCGAAGCGCGGCTCCGGCTTCGTCCAGTTGGCGACCATCAGATCGATCTCGCCTTCGTCGAGCATGCGTTCGTGGTCGCGCGTCGGCGTCAGCGACTCGATTTCGAGGCGCGCGTTCGGGGCCGCATCGCGGAAGGCCGCGACGAGCGTCGGCATGAAGAAGTCGTTCAGATAATCGGGCGCCGCGACGCGGAAGGTGCGGCGCGAGCTGGCCGCGTCGAAATCGCCGTGCGGCGTCGCGACGAACTCGACTTCACGCAGCGCGCGCTGAGCGGGCGCGAGCAGCGATTCGCCGTACTCGGTCGGCACCATGCCCTGCTTGCCGCGCACGAGAATCGGATCGTTCAGGATCTCGCGCAGGCGGCGCAGCGCGGTGCTGATCGCCGGCTGCGTCTGGTTCAGCCGTTGCGCGGTCTGCGTGACGCTGCGCTCCTGCAACAGCGTGCGCAGCACACGGATGAGCCAGATATCGAGTGAGTCGGCGGATTCGTTCATGAGTCGAGCGGATGAGTTCGGTCAGGCCGACAACGCTTGCCCGATGTCGCCGGAAGCCGCGCGCGCCGCCTCCCGCACGCCCGAAGCGCCCGAGTCGACGAAATATCACGCAGCCTGAACCGAAGTTAACCGCTTATCCCTTTTTGACGCCATAGCGAGCGCGCTATTTATGGGATAGGCGCGACGCCGGACGGCATTTCTCAGGCGAAATCCGCGTCGCGGGGCGCGATCGGCAACGCGCTGATGCGTTTCACTTCCGCGCCTTCGAGCCAGTTCGGCGAGCGCGCGACGTAAAGCACCATCGGCAGCGTGTCCTCGCCCCAGAAAATCTGATCGTTGACGAGGAAAGTCGGCACGCCGAATACGCCCATCGCGACGGCGCGGTCGTTGTTGTCGCGCAGCTTCGCCTTGATGTCCTCGTCTTCCACGCGCGTCACGGCGTCCGGCATGCCGACGTGTTCGCACAGCCCGCGAAAGCCTTCCGGCGTCGCGGGGTCGCGCCCTTCGCGCCAGATGTAGCGGAAGATTTCCCGCACGCAGCCGATCTCGGCGTTCGCCAGCACGGCGAGGCGCAGCGCCTTGCTCGGATCGAACGGATGCGCGGGCGGCATACGGAACGGAATGCCCAGTTGTTCCGCGCGGAACAGCGCGTGCCGGTACGTGAAGACGCGCTTCGACGGAATCGTCGCGGCATGCGGTTGGCCCCAGCGGTCGAGCAGCTTCAGCAACTGGACGGGCACGAGTTCGAACGGCATGTCCGGCCATTTTTCGTGTTGTTCCAGCAGCAAATACGAAAACGGCGAAATGAAGTCGAAGAAAAAGTATGGCTGACCGGGGCGGGTCGAATGCAAGACACTCATGTTCTCTTCTCCCTGATTTTCCCTGGATCGTCCCGCGCCGCGGGCGCCAGGGTTTCATCTGTTGTTCGTTCTGCGGTGCGGCCGTGTCGTGCATCGGCGGTTCCGGCGCCTTCGCGCGGCATCCGCTCGTCCTTTAGATATTACGTGCTGCCTTGTTCCGTGTCTGCCCGCAAAGCGTCACCGGATGCGCCCGTTTGCGCCATGTCCCGCGCGGCGGCTCCGTGCCCGGGCGCGGCGGGCGGGACGGGTGCGACCGGTGCGTGCGCGAGCCGCTCCCGCACGAAACCGATGTGCTCGCGCAGGACGTAGAACTGGTCGGCGAACGCGAGCGGCATCTTCATGCGGTTCACGGCCGTCTCGATCGCGTCGATGCGATCGAGCAGGGCGTCGCGCTGCGCGATGTCCGGGCCGCTGATCGCTTCCCGCTCTATCGCAATGAGCGCGCCATACCAGCGATAAATCCGCGATTTCACGCGCCATCTGTACAGCCCCGGCACGAGCCGCAAACCCGGAATCAGCACCACGATCAGCGGCACCAGCACGACCAGCACGCGATCCGCGAGACTCGCGACCCAGAACGGCAACGAGCGGTACAGGAAGCTCTTGCCCGATTTGTAATATCGCTCGGCGTCGTCGCTGATGCGGAATTCGTGGACGAGCGGCGCCGGGAACTCGTTCGCCCGCTGCATCAGATTGGCGCGGCCGTGCACTTCGCGCGCGGCCTCGATCAGCAGGTCCGAGAGCGCCGGATGCAGGCTGTCGCGCGCGACCAGTTCGGCCGTCGGCGCGATCATGTGGACCGGGCGCGGCGGCAGGTTGCGGGCGAAATCGAACGCGCCCATCGGCAGCTCGATTTCGGTGAGATAGGGAAAGCGGCGCGCGTAGGCATCGGCCTGGGCGAAATCCATGAAGCGGATGCCCGGCGTGCGCAACAGCTTCGCCATCGTCGGCGGCTGGGCGGAGTCGCCCGCCAGGAACGCGGCGTCGATCTGACCGGCCTCGAGCGCCTTCGCGGCTTCGTCGCCGGCGAGCGGCAGCAGTTCCGTGTCGCCGCCGGGCTCGATGCCGTTCGCCTTCAGCAGCGTGAGCGCGAGCACGCGCGAGCCGCTGCCTTCCGCGCCGATCGCGAGCCGTTTGCCTTTCAGTTCCGATAGCCGGTTCACGACCGTCGCGCCCCGGTAGAACACCGCGAGCGGCACGTACGACACACTGCCGAGCGATTCCAGGCTGTCGTGGGTCGTGCCGGGCTTGGTCATGCCGCCTTGCACGAAACCGACATCGACGTCGGATTTCTGATCTTCGAGACGCGTGAGGTTGTCGAGCGAGCCCTGCGTTTCCAGCACGTTCAGCGTGATGCGGTTGCGCGCGAGAATCGCCTTGTATTTTTGCGCGCTCGTCCAGAACGAGCTGCCTTTCGGCCCGGCGGCGATCGTCAGCGTGTTCGGCGGCGCGGGCTGGATCAGCCGCACGGCGAGATAGAGCGCGGCCGCGCAGACGAGCAGGATCGGACCGAACGTGAGCGCCAGATCGCGCCAGGAAATCGCGACGAAACGCGCGACGATCTTCGGCTGCGACTTGCGTCGCGACGGGGTTTCCGGTTCGCCGGGCGGACCGGAAGCAGGTTCGGGCTTGGGTCCCGGATTGGGTCCGGGATGGGGTCCTGAGGGCTGGGTCATCTCGTGTGTAGTCGTGAAACCTTAGGCGCGCGAGCTTACCCGATCGCGGTGCGCGGACACCTGCTGTGGCGCGTCCGGGCGGGCGGCATGGCGTCGATGGTACATGAGTTCGAGCGGCGTCCGAACCGCCGCCGAGTGTGACAGCCATGTGTAGCCGCCGCCCCGGCTGTTGCGTGCGCGCGGCCTCGCGGGCGGGCGCGTCGTTAAATGCTTTGCGCTAATTGCCGCGCTGGGCTAAATTGACGTTCGCCGCCGCACGACAGGACCCTTGCGCGCCGCAGCCCGCAATGTGGGCACGCGAGCCGCGCGCCACGCCCCAGGCGTGACGAAAGGGCGCGCAGCAACACGCGCCGTGCGGGAGGACAATTCGAGCCGACGGGCATGCTGCCCGACCAACCGGCCGCTGTTTGTTTCGTTTCGCCAGCCTCTCGCAGGACCGTGAGCCGCATCCGCCGGCTTGCCGCCGCCATGCCTTCGGGCGTGTCGCCGGTAAGCGCCGGAGCGCGTGACCACGGCCAACCGCTCGATGTCGTGGCCAGCCGTCTGAAATGCGGCCCGGGTTAGAAGTGCAAAACGAGCGAAGTAGCAAACTGTGCGAAGTCAACAAGCGAAACAAAAGGAGAAATCATGAAAGCAGTGGATCTGTTGAAAGCGCTGGGCGTCGTGGTGTGCGTGGCCGTGGCCTCGAGCGCCTATGCCCAGTCGAGCGACGCGGCCGCCACGAGCACCGATTCCGCAGCGGCGGCCAAGGCGCAGAAATCCGCGACCAAGAAGACCGACCGCAAGCTCGGCTACGACGTGCGCCGCGCACTGTCGAAGGCGCAGGGCTTCGACGTGTCGAACGTCTTCGTGCGCGCGCGCAGCGGCGCGGTCACGCTGACCGGCACGGTGCCGGAAGGCGGCCAGATCGCCCAGGCCGAGGAAGTGACGAAGGGTGTGCCGGGCGTGAAATCGGTGAGCAACAAGATCACGCTGGGCGTGCAGGGCGGCGGAGGCTGATCCCGGCTGACGGCGTGAGTCAGGCGGCAGCACGCGCATGACGTCGGGCGGCGGGCATCGGCCTTCCGCTCGTACGTTCTTCATCGCGCTCTGAACGGGCTTCGGCGTTTCCGCCGAAGCCCGTTTGCGTTCTGGGCGGCGCATGGCGCGTGCGTTCATGTTGCATCAACCCAACCGATCGATCATCAGTCGGGAACGGATGGCGGAGACAGACAATGAAAACATTCACGCGATTCCAAAGGTTGCGGACCGTGCCGCGCACGGCGGCGCTCGGGGTGCTGGCGGCGCTCGCCGCGCTCACGCTCGCCGCCTGTCACGGCGACGATGACGACAACAACGGCGGCGGCACGCCGACCAACACGCTGCCGAACTTCGTTTCCGGCGCGGTCAATACGCAGACCTATGACGGCGTGTCCGACGATCTGCTGACCGCGGGTCTCGGCAAGACCGGCCTCGCATCGGCGACATCGCCTTCCATCTCGAATCCGGCCGCGCCCACGGCCGCGGAACTGCGGCGTCTCGCGATCTACTCGAATTACCGTGCGCTCGTCGATATGTCGACGAACGGCGGCTATGGCCGCTTCTGGGGCCCGAACGTCGATCTGAACGGCGGCGACACGCTCGGCGAAGGCAAGATCGCGGGCAAGGAATACATCGCCTACGCCGACGACGGCAGCGGCACGCAGAACGTCAGCCTGCTCGTGCAGATTCCGGCGAGTTTCAATCCTGACCAGCCGTGCATCGTCACGGCGACATCGTCGGGATCGCGCGGCGTCTACGGGGCGATTTCTGCGGCGGGAGAGTGGGGCCTCAAGCGCGGCTGCGCGGTTGCCTACACCGACAAAGGCACCGGCAACGGCGGTCACGAACTCGCGACCAATCTCGTCACGATGATCGACGGCACGCTCGCCAACGCCAGTCTGGCCGGGACCAAGGCCATCTTCAAGGCGAACGCGAGCGCTTCGGCGCTGTCGTCGTTCAATTCGGCTTTCCCCAATCGCTACGCGTTCAAGCACGCGCATTCACAACAGAATCCCGAAAAGGACTGGGGCAAGAACACGCTGCAGGCGATCCAGTTCGCATATTGGGCGCTCAACGACATGTTCGGCGCCGTCAGCGGCTCGACGCATCAGGTGCGCTACAACAAGGGCAGCATCACGACGATCGCGGCGTCCGTGAGCAACGGCGGCGGCGCCTCGCTCGCGGCGGCGGAGCAGGACACGGACGGCTGGATCACGGCGGTCGTCGTCGGCGAGCCGCAGATCAATCTGAATCTGCCGTCGCAGGTATCGGTGCGGCAGGGCGGCGTGCCGGTCGGCTCGTTCGGGCGGCCGCTCGCCGATTACACGACGCTCGCCAATCTGCTGCAGCCATGCGCCGCGCTCGCGCCCGCGGCGGCCGGCGCACCGTATCTGACCGCGCTGCCGGTTGCCACGACGAACGCGATCCGAACGGCGCGCTGCGCGACGCTCGCCGCCAACGGTCTGATTTCGGCCGGCAACACGGTCGCGCAGGCCAACGACGCGCTCAACCAGCTGCATCAGGCGGGCTACGAAACCGACTCCGACACGCTGCATGCGCCGATGTGGGATTCGCAGGCGGTTCCGGCGGTGGCCGTCACCTACGCCGATGCCTATATGCAGGCGAGCGTGCTCGACAACCTGTGCAACTTCAGCTTCGGCACGACGAGCGCGGCGGGCGCGGCGGGCGTGACGCCCCTCGTCTCGCCGATGCTCACCCTGTTCGGCAACGGCAACGGCGTGCCGCCGACCAACGGCGTCAACCTCGTCTACAACAGTGGCGCGACCGGCGCGGCGGATCATCGGCTGGCTACGCCGGACGCCAGTTACGCGGGCGCAGCCTGCCTGCGCAGCCTGTGGACGAACGGCAACCCGACGATGGTCGGCAGCGTGAACGCGATCCGCGTGAACGGGAACCTGCGCGGCAAGCCCGCGATCATCGTGCAGGGCCGCGCCGATGCGCTCGTGCCGATCAATCACGCATCGCGTCCGTATCTCGGCGCGAACCGCGTGGCGGAAGGGAACAACAGCCAGCTCTCGCTCTACGAGATCACGAACGGGCAGCACTTCGATGCGTTCCTGAGCGTGGCCGGCTTCGACACGCGCTTCATTCCGGTCCACTACTACAACATTCAGGCGCTCAACCTGATGTGGAACCATTTGAAGAACAACGCGCCGCTGCCGCCGTCGCAAGTCGTGCGGACGGTCGCGCGCGGCGGCACCGCCGGTTCCGCGCCGGCGCTTTCGACGGCGAATCTGCCGGCGATCGCCTCGGATCCGGGCGCGAATGCGATCTCGGTGGCGGGCGGCATCGTGAGCGTGCCGAACTGACCGGCGCGCTTTACTGCGTGGCGGTGGCGTGCGGCGTGGATGGCGTTGCCGCCGCTGCTGCCGCCGCCGCGTCCGACGCGCGCGCGGGAAGCGCCGTCGCGGCGGCGGGCGACTGCACGACGATCGGCGTGGGCGTGAGCTCCGGCGAATTCACGATGAGCGAGGGCACGAGCGGCTTGCTCTTCACTTCCTCGGCCATGACGGGCGCGCTGCGCGGCACCGTATTCAGATAGTGGCTCATCAGGTTGAAGAAGCGGTCGTAGAACTTGCCGGCGGGCACGGTCTCGCTCGAAATCTTGACCATGGCGTCGCTGTTCGAGCGGATCGGCAGCGACAGCGAGCCGAGCACGGAGAGCCCGACGCTCGCGGACGTATCGCTCTTTTTGAGCGCGTAGCCGTCCTGCACGGCGTTCACGTAGGCGATGCTCTGATTCGTCGCGTTCTCGCCCGGCGTGCAGACCACATGAAACGACACGACGACGTGCGTCTCGGTGCTCGGCTGGAAATTCTTGGTCGCGTCGACGGTGTCGGGCTGGCTCATCGTCGTGAGAAAGCCTTGCGACAGCAGTGCGCGGCGCGCGGCCTCGCAGGTCTCGTTGACGGTGGCGTCGTAGTTGCGCGCGAACGGGCTCGCGCCGGTGTTGAACAGTTCCTGCTGATAGCTGGGCGTGGTGGCGGCGCGGCCACCGCAGGCGGCGAGGGCGAGCAATCCGAGGGAAACGATGACTAGACGCAGCGACGGCATGGGCATGAGACGGCAGATCCGAAATGTGTGACAACGGCAGACACAAATTGTAGTGCCGTCGGGCTGGCCGATGAAAAAGCCCAGTCTGAAAAACATCGTCGAATCCGTGGTTTACAGTTTGATGAACAATGCCGGGCCTGTCGTTTCATCGCGGTTTCATCGCGCCCAAAAGCTGAAAAGCCCGGCGCGGGGCCGGGCTCTGGTGCTGCCGAAGAACCGGAAGAATCGCTTACGGGCGATTGAAGTCGACCGGATTCGCGTCCGATGCCGGGCGCACGATGCGGTCCAGGAAGCTCAGACGGCCGGAATGACCCGAATTACCCGCTGCCGAAGCGCCTTCGCTCGCGCCGCCGAACGACGATGCCGCGACGCCTTGCTGCGCATGAACGCGTGCCTCGGCGGCCTGGATGTCGGCCGGATAAGTGGTTTCATCGGCGGCCGGGTTGTAGCCGGCGCGTTCGAGTTGAACCAGATCGGCGCGCACTTGCGCACGGGTGACCGGACCGTCTTCGCGAGCCTGCGCAAAACCCGGAACGGCGAGAACGGCCGCAATGGCGATTGCCGGAACGATGGACTTGAACTTGAACATGATGACCTCCGAATGCTGATTTAAGGGACGTCGCCGGTGGTTTGTCTCGCCACTGCTCCGTCGTTGAAATGCAGTCTAGGCTTCGGGGATCCTAGTAAAAACCCTGATATCGCCAAATCAGTATTCTCCGATTGACATTAATCGGGTAGCGACGCTTTCGGGTGCGTTTCGGCGTCCGGTTCTGTCAACCCTGAACCCATGCGGACCGGGGAGCGAGGAACAAACGCTCACTGCGCTTCGCCGTCGTCGGTGTCGGCATTGGCATTCGTTTCGTGATCCATGGCGGCCGCCGCGAGCGTGCTTGCCTGCGCCGGCCGGGCCTCCTTGCGCTCGCTGTAGCGATCCGTGAGGTAGTCGGACCGGTCGCGGATCAGCAACGTGAACTTGACGAGTTCTTCCATCACGTCGACGACGCGATCGTAATAAGACGAAGGCTTCATCCGGCCGCTCTCGTCGAATTCCTGCCATGCACGGGCCACCGACGACTGGTTGGGGATCGTGACCATGCGCATCCAGCGGCCCAGCACGCGCAGCGCATTCACCGCGTTGAACGATTGCGATCCGCCGCATACCTGCATGACCGCGAGCGTGCGGCCCTGCGTCGGGCGCACACCGGCCGCCTCGAGCGGCAGCCAGTCGATCTGATTCTTGAAGACAGCGGTGAGCGTGCCGTGACGCTCCGGGCTGCACCACACCTGTCCTTCGGACCACTCGGAGAGCTTGCGCAGTTCGACCACCTTCGGATGGTCGGCGGGCACGCTGTCGGCCATCGGTAAGCCGGAGGGGTCGAACACGCGCGTTTCGGCGCCGAAGGTTTGCAGCAGGCGCTCGGCCTCCAGAGTGAGAAAGCGGCTGAATGAAGTCGGGCGCAGCGAGCCGTACAGCAACAAGATTCGCGGGGCGTGCGTGGAAACAGCGTCTGGCTGTAATTTGCCGCTGTCGGGAATGTCGCTGTGGACGGCGCTCAGGTTCGGGAGATCGGCAAACATGTCTGTGAACAGAGATCAGGCGGCTTCGTACCAGCGCCGGGATCGATTGACGACACCGACCACGAGCAGCATCACCGGCACCTCGACGAGCACGCCGACGACCGTGGCGAGTGCTGCTCCGGAGTGAAAGCCGAAGAGGCTGATGGCCGTGGCGACGGCCAGTTCGAAGAAGTTGCTCGCGCCGATCAGACTCGACGGGCCCGCGACACAATGCGCGACACCCAGACGGCGATTGAGCAAGTACGCAAGGCCTGAGTTGAAGAAGACCTGAATCAGGATCGGCACCGCGAGCATGGCGATGACGAGCGGCTCCCGCACGATCGCTTCGCCCTGAAAGCCGAACAGCAGCACGAGCGTCGCGAGCAGTGCGGCGATGGACCACGGACCCAGGCGAGCGACCGTATGCCTGAAATACGACTCGCCGCGAGCCAGCAAGCGCTTGCGCAGCCATTGCGCGAGCAGCACCGGAATGACGATGTACAGCCCGACCGATACGATCAACGTGCCCCAGGGCACCGTGATCGACGACAGTCCGAGCAGCAGCGCCACCAGAGGTGCGAACGCGACGATCATGATCGCGTCGTTGAGCGCGACCTGTGAAAGTGTGAAGTACGGATCGCCTTTGCACAGTTGCGACCACACGAAGACCATCGCTGTGCAGGGCGCGGCCGCGAGAAGAATCAAGCCAGCGATGTAGCTGTCGAGCTGTCCGGCAGGAAGCCAGCCGGCGAACACGTGACGCACGAAGAGCCAGCCGAGCAGCGCCATCGAGAACGGCTTGACGAGCCAGTTCACCAGCAAGGTCACGCCGATCCCGCGCCACTGGCTGCCGACTTGCGCGAGTGCGGCGAAGTCGATCTTGACCAGCATCGGGATGATCATCACCCAGATCAACACGCCGACAGGCAAGTTCACCCGCGAAACTTCCATGCCGCCGATCGCGTGAAAAAGTGCCGGCAACCACTGTCCCAGACCGACGCCGGCGACGATGCACAGCGCCACCCAGATCGTCAGATAACGCTCGAAGAAACCGATTGCCGGCCTCGCGTCAGTGGGCGTGGTGTCTGTCGTGCTCATTCGACGCCTCGACGGGTTGCCTGCCGCGCGCGCTTCCCGGCCGCTCTCGAAGACGGCCGGGCCTTCGAAGGCCCGATGCGCGACAGGGGATTGCCGACGGGCGTGGCGACACGACGTGTTCCGCCGAACGCGAGCCGGCCGGGATTCCCGGGCGACACCAGCGTGTGGATGCGCTTCATGCCGCGCCTGTGCAGCCGTTCGACGGCCCGCTGGCCGCGCACGGCGCGCCCGCGCAGCAGTTCTCGGTCAGGAAGCCGATCAGCCCGTTCATCGCCTCGAAGTTGGCCGAATAGAAAACGTAACGGCCTTCTTGCCGCGCGGTGACGAGCGCGGCGTGCGACAGATCCTTGAGGTGAAACGACAGGCTCGACGGCGCGATCCCGAGTTGCTGCGCGATCTCGCCCGCGGCCATGCCGTCAGGACCCGCGACGACCAGCGTTCGGAACACCGCGAGGCGCGATTCATGAGCGAGCGCGCCGAGCGCGCGTACAACGAGGTTCGAGTCCATGTCCGCGAAGATAACGCACAAGATTCCATATTTCAACAAATATCGAAATGATGCGTTGGCGAGACTCCCGTCGAAGTCAGTCGGGAAAGGCATTGCGGCAGTGAGGCATCGAGCGTTCCGATGCCGGATGCCCGACGGCGCTTTTCGGGCTTCACATGTAAGGCCGGAGAACGGATAGCAGATCCAGTCTCTCCGGCTGATGAAGTCACGCCGGACGTGACTGATGAAGATGAAAGGCGGACCTAGGGGTATACCTTGTCGATTCTGACTGACCCTAAATGCTGCGAACTCGCCTTCGATTTGAGTGTCGTATGAAGCCGCGCGATGTGGTCACAACGACCGTTGTTTTTGCAAGTCATTGATTATCCGAGAAGTTTCTCGCGGCAGCATGTCGGGATCAGCCGAGAGTGCGAGCATCGGCGAACTAATCCGGGCATCGCGCGAATCTCGACACCCCTCCTTGAAATTGTCAAATCCGGTCCATATAATTAGCACTCACTGCACGAGAGTGCTAACAAGTTTGCCGCCTGCCGGGTTTTCGCTCGAAGGGCGGGTTTCCCCCGCGTTTTCAGTCTCAATCAAGAGAGGAGTGTGTATGAACCTTCGTCCTTTGCACGATCGCGTCATCGTCAAGCGTCTGGACCAGGAAACCAAGACCGCGTCGGGCATCGTGATTCCCGAAGCTGCGGCAGAAAAGCCGGATCAAGGCGAAGTCCTGGCCATCGGCCCGGGCAAGCGCGATGACAAGGGCGTGCAGAACGCCCTCGACGTGAAGGTGGGCGACCGCGTGCTCTTCGGCAAGTACGCCGGCCAGACCGTCAAGGTCGACGGGCAGGAACTGCTCGTCATGCGCGAAGAAGACATCATGGCCGTTCTGGTCAAGTAAGCATCCTTCCTGCACGTTCGGCTTCGCCAGCAGGCCGCAGCCCCTTCCGGGCGCGCTCAGGCGAAGCCAGCAAACCGAATCGAATCAAGGAGTCTGGATATGGCAGCTAAAGAAGTTACTTTTGGCGATTCCGCACGCGCCAAGATGGTCGAAGGCGTGAACATCCTGGCCAACGCGGTCAAGGTCACGCTGGGTCCGAAGGGCCGCAACGTCGTGCTCGAGCGCAGCTTCGGCGGCCCGACGGTCACCAAGGACGGTGTCTCGGTCGCGAAGGAAATCGAACTGAAGGACAAGCTTCAGAACATGGGCGCGCAAATGGTCAAGGAAGTGGCTTCCAAGACCAGCGACAACGCCGGCGACGGCACCACGACCGCTACGGTTCTGGCGCAATCCATCGTTCGCGAAGGCATGAAGTACGTCGCATCGGGCATGAACCCGATGGACCTGAAGCGCGGCATCGACAAGGCGGTTGCGGCTGCCATCGAAGAACTGCGCAAGATCAGCAAGCCCTGCACGACCAACAAGGAAATCGCGCAAGTCGGTTCGATCTCGGCGAACAGCGACACGTCGATCGGCGATCGCATCGCTGAAGCGATGGACAAGGTCGGCAAGGAAGGCGTGATCACCGTCGAAGACGGCAAGTCGCTGGAAGACGAACTCGATGTCGTGGAAGGCATGCAGTTCGACCGCGGCTACCTGTCGCCGTACTTCATCAACAACCCGGACAAGCAAGTCGCCGTTCTGGACAACCCGTTCGTGCTGCTGCACGACAAGAAGGTGTCGAACATCCGCGATCTGCTGCCGGTGCTGGAACAAGTCGCGAAGGCTGGCCGTCCGCTGCTGATCATCGCTGAAGACGTCGAAGGCGAAGCGCTGGCTACGCTGGTCGTCAACAACATCCGTGGCATCCTGAAGACCGTCGCCGTCAAGGCTCCGGGCTTCGGCGACCGTCGCAAGGCCATGCTGGAAGACATCGCGATCCTGACCGGCGGTCAGGTCATCGCCGAAGAAACCGGCCTCACGCTCGAAAAGGCAACGCTGAACGAACTCGGTCAGGCGAAGCGCATCGAAGTGGGCAAGGAAAACACGACGATCATCGACGGCGCTGGCGAAGCCGTGAACATCGAAGCGCGCGTGAAGCAAGTTCGCACGCAAATCGAAGAAGCGACCTCGGACTACGACCGTGAAAAGCTGCAAGAGCGCGTGGCCAAGCTGGCCGGCGGTGTTGCAGTGATCAAGGTCGGCGCTGCGACCGAAGTCGAAATGAAGGAAAAGAAGGCACGTGTCGAAGACGCGCTGCACGCAACGCGTGCTGCCGTTGAAGAAGGCATCGTGGCTGGCGGCGGCGTTGCGCTGATCCGTGCACGTCGTGCAATCGACGGCCTGAAGGGCGCGAACGCAGACCAGGACGCAGGTATCAAGATTGTTCTGCGTGCCATGGAAGAGCCGCTGCGCCAGATCGTCACGAACGGCGGCGAAGAAGCTTCCGTCGTGGTGGCAGCCGTTGCGCAAGGCACGGGCAACTACGGCTACAACGCAGCCACCGGCGAGTACGGTGACCTGGTCGAAGCCGGCGTCGTGGATCCGACGAAGGTCACGCGCACCGCGCTGCAAAACGCGGCATCGGTGGCTGGCCTGCTGCTGACGACCGACGCAGCCGTTGCCGAACTGCCGAAGGACGACGCTCCAATGCCTGGCGGCATGCCCGGCGGCATGGGCGGCATGGGCATGGACATGTAATTCGGCTCACGCCGGTTACACGTTTCATTCCGCAGCCGGCGCGGGTCCCGTTTCTCACGAGACGAGGCCCGCGCAGCAAGGAAAAAAACCCGCATCTGCGGGTTTTTTTTCGTCTCCACGCCTTGATAAGCGTCTACTTGTTCATCTCCTCGCGCAGCTTCTGCGCGGCGGCCTTGTAGTCGTAGGTCGGATAAAACTCCGTGCGATATCCACCCCAGACGGTGCTCTCGATTGCGCGGTTCACTTCGCGCAGGCGCTCGGCGGGCACGCGCAGCGTCACCACCTGGCCGATGCCCATCATCACGTACCACGACACCACTTCCACACCCGGCGGCGGAAACTGCCTGAAGTAGCCTTGCTCCTTCAGTTGCTGGTTGATCTGCGGAAGCGTCTTCGATTCATCGTGCTTGAGGAAGATCGTCAGCAGAAACGTGCCGTCGCCGGCGGGCGTGGCGGCGGGCGGCGCGGAAGCGGTCTGGGCGAATGCCGGTGCGGCGAGAATCAGCGTCGAGGCGAACATCAGGGCGTGAGTGAGGCGTGCGATTCGTCTTGCCGGCTTGCGCATCGGAAATTCTCCTCGGGAAGCAAAAGACGCTACTTGTGATGAGTCCGCAGCCGCTCCATCAGATGCAGCGCGTTGGGCTGCGCGTGACCTTCGGCCGTGTTGTCGAAGATGCACCAGACCTCGGCCGTTTTCTTCGCGCGCGCATGGAGCGTGCGGGCGAGATCGTCGAGATAGGTGTAGTCGTAGGACGACTTGTAGAGCTCGGGCGTGCCGTGCAGCCGGACATACACGAGCGATGTGTCCGCGCGATGCCGGATCTCGCACTCGTCGGGAATCGGGTCCGCATCCACGTAGGCGATGTGATGCGCCTTCAGCAGCGCCGCCGCGTGCGTCGTGAACCAGCCATGCTCGCGCGCCTCGCAGGCGATCGGCAACTTCGTGCGCTCGCGCAGCGCCTTGAAGAAACGCTCCGCGATGTCGTGATCGAACGCGAGGCTGGGCGGCAGTTGCACGAGCCAGCAGCCGAGCTTGTCGCCGAGCAGTCCGGCCGCGTGCAGGAATTCGTCGAGCAGGGTTTCGGTGCCGGCGAGACGCGCATCGTGAGTGATCGCCTTTGGCAGCTTGACCGAAAAGCGGAACGACTCGGGCACGCTCTCAGCCCAGTTCGCGTACGTCTGCTCGCGATGCGGTTTGTAGAAACTGGAATTGATCTCGACGCACGTCAGCACGTGCGAATAGCGTTCGAGATGCGTGCCTTCGCCGGGAAAGCTCGTGGCGACGGCGCTCGACAAACCCCAGCCCGCGCAGCCGATACGGATCGCGCCTTGCGGGCCGGGCTTGTGCAGATGGGGCAGTCGATACGGCATGCGTTCGCTAAGCCTCCCTTGTCTGGTTCAGTGCCGCGCTTCTCCGGGCAGTCCCGTCGGATCCTCGGGGACCGAGGACGTTTCGCCGTCTTCTTCGGCGTCGTTCGAACGCGCCCAGAAGAACCGGTCCGGCAGATACGCCCCCATGCCGGGACGAAACGCGGCGCGCGCGGCCTGGAACACGTACTCCTGCGCTTCGCGCGCGGCCTCGGCGGGTTCCTGGCCGTTCGCGAGCAGGGCGGCGATGGCCGAGCCCAGCGTATCCGTCAGGCCCATGATGCGATGCACCGAGCGATCCCAGGTATCCTGCCGCACCTGGCCTTCCTCGCTGAAGAGCGTGATCACGTGGCGGTGCGTGCCTGTTTCCATCGCGAGCACATACTCGCAGCCTTGCGCCAGGATGTGGGAAATCGCCATGTCGAGCGTGGGCGATTCGGCATCGCTGTCCGGCTGCGCGAGTTGCAGAAGCGTGGCGTGATCGGCAATCAGCATGGTGGTTTGCGGCACGAGCAGATCGGCGAGCGATTCGCGCAGTTCGTCGGCGGCGAGGACGTGTTCGTCGTCGAGCGTGAAGTCAGGCGCGAGGATCAGCGGGACGTCGTCGTAGTCGGAAACCACTTCCGCGATCGCCGACACGACTTCGGCCCGGGTCGCCGCGCCGATCTTGAACGCGGCGACTGGCATATCCTCCAGCAACATGCGCGCCTGGGTCGCGACGGTGTCCGGGTCGAGGCCGGTGACTTCGTCGCAACTGGCGGAGTCGCGCACGGCGTAGCCGGTGAGCACGGTCGCGCCGTGGCAGCCCATGCTGGCGAGCGTCAGCAGGTCGGCCTGCAGGCCCGAGCCGCCGGTGGGATCGGAGAGGCCGAAGGTGAGTACGATCGGTGGAGAGTCGCCGGTCATGGCAAAAACGGACATTGTGATATTGGATTGCTTGTTGAACGATCGGCTCGAAGCGGACTCGTCCGCGCGTGAGCGCGAGTGCGAACATCCGCCCGGGTCTCGATCCGATTATGCGGCCTAATGCCGTCCGACTGTTCTCTTTGCGCACTTTTTTCCGGCGCGCTAGCCTTCGCAAGCCAGTCACGTCATGACGAATGGCAACTGATTGGCAACCAAATGACGCGAAAGACTCGCCGGGCGGGCAGCTTGCTAGGCATCGACACGGCAACACGGTACCATCTTGTCCTAATTTCAACCGACCAATTGATGCGGCATAAGTATGGAACACAGAAGCTGGATGTGCCTGATCTGCGGCTGGATCTACGACGAAGAGGCGGGGTTGCCCGAAGAAGGCATCGCGCCGGGCACGCGCTGGGAGGACGTTCCGATCAACTGGACCTGTCCCGAATGCGGAGCCCGCAAGGAAGATTTCGAGATGGTCCAGATCTGATCCAGACGCTCTGCCGCGCCGCATGATTCGCGTCATGCGGCGCGCGTTTTTTGCGGGCTGCATCGGGCCAGTGCCGTGCGGCCT
Organism: Caballeronia peredens; assembly: GCA_001544595.2. Taxonomy (GTDB): domain Bacteria; phylum Pseudomonadota; class Gammaproteobacteria; order Burkholderiales; family Burkholderiaceae; genus Caballeronia; species Caballeronia peredens. The sequence goes on from FCOH02000023.1 coordinate 86,679, forward strand.
GCGCGGGTTATGGTCGTGCAGCGTGCGGGCGAATTGTTGCGGCGATGCCGGCGCCGCATCCGGCAGATTCGATTTCCGTGCCGGCCGTTCAACGCATACGCTTGAGGCATACCGTGCAAGAGGCGCGATCGGCGACCGAAGCTGCGCCCGGTGCCGCGCCATCCGACGACGCATTTCAACCGCGAGCGACGGCGTCACCGCGCCGCCTCCGCGCAACGGCTTGTGAGCGCCCGACATGACATCACGTCCCGATCTGCATGTTCCGTTAGAAGCTTTGCCCAATCCGCGCGGCGGCTCGGTGCGGCTCGCCGAGATGGCGCTCACCGACGCGCTGCACGCGTTCCATCGTCAGGGCGAAACCGGGGCCGCGCTGAAACGCGCGATCGCCGCGTTGCATTCGGCGGGATGGCTGCCCGCGCAGCGCTTCGCGGAAGCGCTCGCGCTGGTCGCGCCGCTCGGCGACGAATCCGAGGGCAATCGCGCGCGCATCGCCGATGCGATCGCCGTGTTCGGCGCGGCCGTCGAGCGTCACAATCTGCGCGAACTGTCCTGCTCGACCGTGCTCTTCGATCACTATCGCGGCCTGCACGCGTTGCTTGCGGCGCATACGCGCGTCGCGCCCGTTTCGTACGACGATCTCGCGCTCGCCGGACGCGCCATCGCTCCGGCGACACTGCGCGGCGTCGCGCCGGAGCGGCTCGCGCGCGTGCGGGCGCGCTACGAGGAAACTTTGCTCAGGCTCCTGCGCGGACCGGCCGGCGAATCCGCCGATGCGTGCGAGCGCCTCGACGCCTGTCTCGCGGAGCTCAGAGGGCCGGATCCTTACGATTTCTGGCGGCTGGCTTCGTCCGCGGTGCGTTCGCTGCGCGAGCGCGCGCAGCGCGATGAGACGCGCCCGGACGACATCGGTTTCAACGCCGGCTACGACGCCGACGCGAAACGTCTCTACGCGCGCTTCAATCTGGTGCTGGCGGATCAGGCGCACGCGTTGTCGTACGCGCCGCGCTCGCTCGTGCGCGCGACGCTCGCGTTGCTGTGGCGCGATTTCGCGCTGTACGGCGCGGCGCCGGAAGATGCAGAACATGTCGACGTGCTGCGCGACTACGGCCTGACGGTGGCCTGGCACGTCGCGGCGAGCCCGGCGTCCGAAGCCGCGTGGGAAGAGGGCGCAGCGCAGGCGAGCGAGGAAACCTCGCGCGACGCCGGAACGCGCGACCTCGGCGTGCTGCGCGTGAACGCGGCTGCTTACGAGGATTTTCTGCAGAGCGCGGAGACGTCGATCGATGCGCTCGTCGAGCGCGGCACGCAGGCGAGCGAAACCGGCACGGTGGACGAAGCGGCGGCGCTCGCAGCGGCGAACGCATCGCACCGGCTGGGCGCGGCGGCCTGCGCGCTGGGGCTCGGCCACGTCGCCTCGCTCGCGGACACGCTGGGCCTCGCGTGGCGGCGCGTCGCGCATCACGGCGAAGCGCGCGACGACGGCGCCGAAGGCGCGACCCGCGGACTCGACGCCACGGTGCCCGAGCGCGCCGCGCAGATGTTGCGCTCGATGCTGCATCAGGCGGCGGCCGGTATTGCGCCGTCGGAAGGGCGCGGCTCGATCGTTGCGCTGACCGCGATGATCGAGCGGCCGCTGCCGATCGCGCGCTAGTCGTCGATCGGTTCGTCGTCGTTTTTGCCGGCGGATGCGGCCTTGCGCGCGCCCGGCCCGCGCACGACACCGTAGCGCGCGAGCGTGCGTTTTCGCGCGGCATCGTGATCGACGACCGGTTGCGGGTAATCCGCGCCCAGCGAGATTTTCGCGGCCTCGAGCGCATCGGGTTTCGCCTGCCACGGCGCATGGATGTCGCGGTCCGACAGCCCCGCGATCTCCGGCACGTAATGGCGGATGAACTTGCCGGCCGCGTCGAATTTCTGCGACTGCGTGACCGGATTGAAGATGCGGAAATACGGCTGGGCGTCGCAGCCGCTGGAGGCGGCCCATTGCCATCCGCCATTGTTGTTCGACAGCTCGAAGTCGTTCAGCAGCGCTTCGAAGTACGCTTCGCCGCGCCGCCAGTCGATGCCCAGATCCTTCGTCAGAAAACTCGCCACCACCATGCGCAGGCGGTTGTGCATGTATCCGGACGCGTTGATCTGACGCATCGCCGCATCGACGATCGGATAGCCGGTCGCGCCCGCGCACCACGCGGCGAAGTTCGCGTCGGCGGCGTCGCCGGTTTCCCAGCGGATGCGGTCGTATTCCGGCTTGAATGCGCGATGATCGCCCACGACGCCGACGTGCGGAAAGTGATGCAGCACGGAGAAATAGAACTCGCGCCAGATCAGCTCGCCGAGCCAGACTTCGGCGCCCTTGTCGCCGTGACGTTGCGCGTCGTGGGCGCTGCGGGCGAGCGCGCGGATCGACACGGTGCCGTGACGCAGATGCACGCCGAGATAGCTCGGTCCTTTCAGCGCGGGAAAGTCGCGCGTGCGGCCGTAATCGGTCATGCGCGCATGGAAGTCGTCGAAGAGTTCGAACGCGCCGCTCGTGCCGGCCGGAAACGCGGGACCGCGCGCATGGGGAAAACCAAGCGCGGCAAGCGACGGCAGCACGTGCGCGACGCCCGCCGGCGGCTTCGCCAGCGCATTCAGATGATCTTCCGACGCATACGGCTTGAGCGCATCCGGCGTGAGCGTCTGAAGCCACTTGCGTTTGTAGGGCGTGAAGACGGTATAGGGCTTGCCGGCGCCTGTCATCACATCGTCATGATCGAAGACTGCCTGATCCCGAAACGTGAAGAACGCGACATCCGCGCTCGCCAGCTTGTTCGCGACGGCTTCGTCGCGCGCTTTCGCGGCGGGCTCGTAATCGCGATTGGCGAACACCGCGTTCACGCCGCATTCACGCGCGAGCGCGGGAATCTCGTGCAGCGGCACGCCGTGCCGCACGATCAGCGCGCCGCCCGCATCGCGCAAGGTGCGGTCGAGCTCGGCGGCGCTCGCGTGGATGAACGGCACGCGCCGGTCGTCGCGCGCGAGCGGCGCGAGAATTTCGCGGTCGAAAACGAACGCGCACAGCACGCGACGGCACCGTGTGAGCGCGTGATAGAGTGCAGCATTGTCTGCCGCGCGCAGGTCCCGCCGAAACCAGACCAGACCCAGCTCAAAGTCGGCCATCTCGCAGCGCCTTTGTTAAAATTCTGAATTATGTCCAAGACTTCCGATCGCATCAATTTGACGAATCAGTTCCTGATCGCCATGCCGAACATGGTCGATCCGACGTTTTCGGGAACGGTGGTCTATCTTTGCGATCACACGGAGAAAGGCGCGCTCGGTCTCGTCATCAATCGTCCGACCGACATCGATCTCCAGTCGCTCTTCAATCGCATCGATCTCAAGCTCGAGATCGAGCCGCTCGTCCATTTGCCTGTGTATTTCGGCGGTCCCGTGCAGACCGAGCGCGGCTTCGTGCTGCACGAAGCCGGCGACGGCGAACCCTATAGCTCGTCGATGAGCGTGCCCGGCGGGCTCGCCATGACCACGTCGAAAGACGTGCTCGAAGCGGTCGCGAGCGGCAAGGGGCCCGAGCGCTTCCTGCTCACGCTGGGTCACGCCGGCTGGGGCGCGGGCCAGCTCGAAGAGGAAATCTCGAAGAACGGCTGGCTCACCGTGGAAGCCGATTCGCGCATCATCTTCGACGTTCCCGCCGAAGACCGCCTGGAAGCGGCGCTCTCGCTGCTCGGCGTGTCGCGTTCGATGTTGTCCGGCGAAGCAGGGCACGCATGAGTCGCGAGGCCACGCTGCTGGCATTCGATTACGGCGAGAAGCGCATTGGTGTCGCCGTCGGCAATACGCTCACGAAAAACGCGCGCGCGCTCCTCACGCTGGAAAACCGCAATCGCGAATATCGCTTCGTGGAAGTGGGCAAGCTGCTCGACGCGTGGAAGCCCGATGCCGTGGTCGTCGGCATGCCGATGCATCCCGACGGCACGCCGCACGAAATGAGCGCGCTCGCGAAACGCTTCGGCAATCAGCTGAACGGCCGTTTCAATGTGCCCGTGCAATGGGTGGACGAGCGTTACTCGTCCGTCGACGCCAAGGCCGATTTGCGCGAGCGCGGCGTGCGCACCAACGCGCGCGGCCGCTTCGACGAAATCGACGCCGAAGCCGCCCGCGTCATTCTTCAACAATATCTCGACTCACTTGCCGACGATCATGAGTTCCATTGACGCCGAGGCGCTCTACCGCGCGCTCGTCGAACAGATTCGCGCCGCGTATGGATCATCGCTCGCCACGGCGGACGGCGCCGTGCTCGCGGGCATCTACAGCGGTGGGGTGTGGCTCGCCGAGCGTCTCGCGCAGGATTTGCACGCGCCGCACTTCGGCGTGGTGAACGTGGCGCTGCATCGCGACGATTACGCGAAAAAGGGCCTGCACAGCCAGGCGCGTCCGACCGAATTGCCCTTCGATGTCAACGGCCGCCGCATCATCCTGATCGACGACGTGCTGTCCACCGGCCGCACCGTGCGCGCGGCGATCAACGAGCTTTACGATTACGGCCGCCCGGCATCGATCGATCTCGCGGTGCTCGCGGATCGCGGCGGACGCGAAATGCCGATCGCGGCGCGCTTTGTCGGCGGCACGGTCGACGTGCCCGCGAGCGAAGATCTCGTGCTCGCGCGCGGCGCGGCGAATGCGTTCACCTTCACGACGGAACCGCGTACGCGCTGACGCGCATCGACTCGTATTTCGCGGCTGCGCATTCAGCCTCTTTTCAAAGAAACACCTGGATTCATCATGAACACCGCTACCCAGGGCGCCGCTGAATCGAGCGCGCCCGCATCGGACAAGCCCGCCGACACGTTCCGGTACGGCTTTCTCAAGGGCAACCCGCAGCTCACGAAGAACGGCGAGCTCAAGCATCTGCTGACCATCGAAGGCTTGCCGCGCTCGATCGTCACGCACATTCTCGATACCGCCGAGCAGTTCGTGAGCGTGACCGACCGCGAAGTGAAGAAGGTGCCGCTGTTGCGCGGCAAGTCGGTGTTCAACCTCTTCTTCGAAAACTCGACGCGCACGCGCACCACGTTCGAGATCGCGGCGAAGCGTCTCTCGGCGGACGTGCTGAACCTGAACATCAACGCGTCGTCGACGAGCAAGGGCGAATCGCTGCTCGACACGATCAACAATCTCTCCGCGATGCACGCCGACATGTTCGTCGTGCGTCATGCGTCGAGCGGCGCGCCGTATCTGATCGCCGAGCATTGCGCGCCGCACGTGCACGTGATCAACGCGGGCGACGGCCGTCACGCGCATCCGACGCAGGGCCTGCTCGACATGTACACGATCCGCCATTACAAGCGCGACTTCACGAAGCTGCGCGTGGCGATTGTCGGCGACATCCTGCATTCGCGCGTCGCGCGCTCGGACATTCACGCGCTCACCACGCTCGGCGTGCCGGAAGTCCGCGCGATCGGGCCGCGCACGCTCTTGCCGGGCAACCTCGATCAGATGGGCGTGCACGTCTATCACAATCTCGACGAAGGCCTGAAGGGCGTCGACGTCATCATCATGCTGCGCCTGCAGAACGAACGCATGAGCGGCGCGCTGCTGCCCTCGGCGCAGGAGTATTTCAAGAGCTGGGGACTCACGCCCGAGCGTCTCGCGCTCGCCGCGCCCGATGCCATCGTGATGCATCCGGGCCCGATGAACCGCGGCGTCGAAATCGACTCGCAGGTGGCCGACGGCCCGCAGTCGGTGATCCTGAACCAGGTGACGTTCGGCATCGCCGTGCGCATGGCGGTGATGGGCATCGTGGCCGGCAACAGCGACTGAGCATCGACCAAGCATCGACTAAGAACAGCGACATGAAGATCCAGATTCAAGGCGGCACGATCATCGACCCGGCCGCGGGCACCGAAGCACGCACGGACCTATTCATTGCGGCGGGG
>FCOH02000025.1 GCA_001544595.2 Caballeronia peredens
GGCAGAAAACTTGTTCGACTTGTTCATAGCTCCATTCTCTCAAGAGTTGGAGCCTCCACCAAATCCGGGGCGGTTCAACTCGAAGGCGGCGAACGACGACGATGAAGCACCCATGGCCGCCCGGCGGTCAGCCACTATTGAAAGCGTCAAATCGCTTGAGCCGGCGCTAGAATATAAAGTCGACTCCCTATTTTTTCTAAAAAGAGCTTACCCTGCGAGTAAAAAGTCATTTTCTGAAAACCAAAGAGAAAAGAGCCTCTTACTGAACACGGAGCACGCACGAGCGCCGGAAAGTAAAGGTCATCTCGGGAAAATCGCGTGCATCTGTCGGTAGAGAAATCTGTATGAACTCAAGCGTTCCAAGAGAATGGGACGCTGTTCGTCGCCGGGAAAGAACTCCTGCGATAGCAACTTCGCACGGGCGACAGTCGCGAAGTCACCGCTAGCTGCAAGCCAGCCTAGACGAGCGGCGCCGAGCGCAGCGATGTAATTTGTGTCAAACGGACGACGTAACACTATCCCGAGTGCGTCGACCAGTAACTGGGCCCAGAACGTGCTGCGCGCGCCGCCGCCTATTAGATTCAGTATCGTTTCCTGGGTACCGTCTGCACGCAAGGCGTCGAGGCCATCCGACAGCGCAAACGTGACGCCTTCGAGAGCCGAATAAGCGAGTGACGCACGGTCCGTCGAATGATTCAAGCCGCAAAACACGCCTTGGGCGTATGGGTCATTGTGAGGCGTCCGTTCACCGGAAAGGTACGGTAGAAACAATGGTGCTTTTGCCCGAGCGTTCGCGCTGAGAGTCTCGACCTCAGCTAGCAAACAGTTTTCGTCAACCGAAGTCAGCTTGCAAAGCCAACGAATGCAGCTAGCTGCGGATAGCACGACGCTGGTTCGGTGCCATCTGTCTGGAATTGCGTGGCAGAGTGCGTGAAGTCCTAATTCCGGGCTTGGCCGGAAGCCCTCGGTGACGACGGAAAGGACACCCGACGTACCGAGCGACAAGAAACCCTCTCCCGGTTCCGTCGCGCCGACGCCGAGGGCGCTTGTCGCGGTGTCGCCTCCGCCCGCTGCAACCACCACGTCTGGCGACAAGCCAAGTTCGCTAGCCACACTTGCAAGCACAACGCCGGTTGCTTGGCAACCTTCCACCATCGGAGGAACCTGCATCTGCGTCATGTCACAAGCATGTAGAAGTTCGTCAGACCACTGCCTGCGTCCGACGTCCAGCCAAAGCGTACCCGATGCATCAGACGCGTCCGTATGCTTGATGCCAGTCAAGCGCAGACGAATGTAATCCTTCGGTAGCAACACGCATGACATCTGTCGAAAGCACTCCGGCTCGTGACGCGCCAGCCAAAGCAACTTCGGTGCAGTGAGCCCCGGCATCGCGCAATTGCCTGCTATCTCATGCAGTCGCGGTGCGCGTGCTTCGAGTTCGGCGCATTCGCTGGCGCTGCGCATGTCATTCCAAAGAATTACTGGGCGCAACGGTTGGTCATCCGCGCCGAGCACAACAGCTCCGTGCATCTGACCTGACAGGCCAATGGCCTGTACGCGAGCGAACGCATTGGGATGGTTATTGCGTAGAGTGGAAAGCGCGATTTGCGTAGCTCGCCACCAATCACTTGGGTCTTGCTCCGACCATCGGTGCTTCGGCCGTGAGATTCCCAATGGGTGATGAGCGGTCCCGACGACACTCCCGTCGCTTGACAGCAAGAGAACCTTCAATTCGGTCGTGCCGAGGTCAATGCCGAGAAACATCGCTGATACCTTGATTGAGGACTGCCTGAGTCACCTATAGGTCGAAATTGGTAGGCATCAGGACCACGTCTCGAATCGTCAGCCCGCGCTGTCGTGTCAGCATGAACATGATTGCATCCGCCACCTCGCTAGCCTCAATCAGGCTTCCGGATTCTTTGGCCTCTTTTAGTTTTTCTTCTGGCCAGTCGGCAAGTAGTGCGCTGATGACTGGGCCGGGTGACACAGAACCGACGCGGATTCCGTGTTTGAAAACCTGGCGCCGCACGGTCTGGACGAAGCAGTTAATCGCCCACTTGGACGATGCATAGACCGGCTCCCAAGGCGTCGGGAAGTGAGCGGCAAGGGAACTGGTCACCACAATATCGCCGGTCCCACGAGTAATCATGTGGGGCAGCACGTCGTGAACATTCTTCATCACGACATTGACGTTAAGATTCAGCATCCGGTCAATCTCTGCAGTGTCTGATTCGACCAACTCGCCACCCACATAGGTACCAGCGTTCGCGTGCAGGATGTCAATTTGCCCAGCGATGTCCAGCACACGGGGTATGAGAGCCGAACATGCTGCCGGGTCGAGCAAATCCACGACTAATGGAATGGCTGCGTCGCCGTGCTCCCGGCAGACTGACGCCAGTGCCGCCTCATCGCGGTCGACCAGCACGACCCGAGCACCGGCAGTCAACATCGCCTGCGTACTCGCCAAACCTATCCCTGAAGCGGCGCCAGTTACCACAGCGACCTTGCCCTGTAATTCTCCGGCCATGAGAATGCCCTCCTGGTTTGCTCACCTGCGAATTTGCCAAGGATGGAAATCTTCCAATCACTTTGCCCATCACGGCGGCACGTGCAACGCCGCCGTCGATTTCCGGCTAGGAGCGAGCCACGCGCTTGGGGCCCAACCAGCCGGCTATCGTACAAAAACAGTTGTGACGAACAAATGCTCTTTCAAAGAGCAAATAATCCAGTTCGGAGTTGTCGTTGTCAAGACGATTTGAAGAGGGAAAACCCGGGTCTTTGTTAGACCGCGGCCAATGATGACTCGCCCGCGACGAATACGGTAGGCAGCCCACCGCTTTGGCGAGTTCGCATGGCTGGTCGGACATCAACGACGGCGGCTGTGGGACAACCGATACCGTGGGATAGTCTTGAGACACTGGACAGGGTGGCGAAGTTAGCGCCCTGAGACGAACGGCTGACGGGCGACGCTGGCTCCGAGGGGCATCTCATGATGCTTTGGAACGTGTCTGAAGGCCTGGCTTAGCTGGGCTCTACTTCACCAGGGGGCATTCACAAAAACAGACGGTGCGCAGCAGAGAGAATGCACAACTAAAAGAAGAATGCGGTTTGGGTTGCTGCACGCCGATACTAGGCAGCCAATGCCAATGGGGGTTGCTCGAACTATAAAACCTTTTTCATGCAGATGGCGCTTGCCGGGCACAACTCCGCAAACTGCGCACTTGCCTGCACTTCTCCAGGCGCTGTGCCGCGGTCGGCATCCGCATATCCGTAGCGCTGGAATAGCCCAGCTGCTGTCGTCGTAAGTAGCCACACTTCGCGAACGCCCAACATTTGCGCTGTTAATTCAACCCGAGCTAAAAGGGTCGAACTAAGCCGCTGGTTGCGAGTTGACCGCGCGACAACTAGCGACCGTAGCAGCGCAAAGCGACCCAACCGCTCGAGGCCAACGCACCCAACAAGCTTTCCGCCTTCGTCTTCCGCGACCATGAAGTCGTCAAGCAGCGTCGCGACCACATCCGAGGCAGGCAGCCCACTCTCTGTGAGCAATATCTTGATTGCACTTAGGTCATTTCTGCGCGCAGCTCGAACTTTCATGATTGATTGGCGTCTTGAGGGTCACCAAATTCGATTAGGTTGAGCTCACGGCTGCGTGGCGACTCGCCCGAACGGCGACGAAGAATGCTATGGCCGACAATATCGAGACCAGAAACACCGTCCACTCGACGGCTACATAGCCGTGAGTCAAATTCCAGATACCTGCCGCGGCAATCGGCGCTATCCCCTTGGCGATATTTGACGGGAACGAGAGCATCCCGCTGACTGCTCCGTAGCCCTCGGTCCACATCAGGTCTTGGACAATGGTGCCGCGTAGAATCGTCATCATTCCGTTTGCGGCGCCATAGCACAGCGCGAACAACCAGAGGAGTGTGGCCGAGTGGCCTGCCGATATCAGAATAACCGTCGATAACGGGAAAAGCGTAACGACGACGGTACCGACAGTGCTCACGTGCACCGTCCGGCCGAACGTGAACCACACCGCTCTCGCGGCGACCTGCGCTGGGCCGATGAGCGCCATGCTTGTGACCAATACGGCGTTTGACACTCCGCGCTCGACCATGAGCGGGACCAGATGAAATGTGAGCGCCGCGAACGTCGCGTAGTAAGCCGTGAAACAGACGGCGAGCGCCCAGAAGGTGGGTGTTCTCAGCGCACGGCGTGTTGCCGCATCGTTAGCCAGCTTCACGTCTCGACTTTCTGGTCGTGAACCCGCGTCGGTGCGCGACCGCGACGAGCGGATGGCCATGACATGGATGGGCAGGCACACGACGAGGTTCAGCGCCGCGAGCACGACAATCGACGTGCGCCATCCGACTGAGCCAACGAGAAGCTGCGTCAGCGGAATGAAGACTGTGCTGGCGAACCCCGCGACAAGCGTAATCAAGGTGATTTTGGTCCGGAAGCTTCGCGGATACCGGTGTGTGACGACGGCGAACACAGGGTCGTAGAACGTGGCAGCCATCGAAATCCCGAGGCCTATCCACGCGACGAAGAGCAATGTCAGCGACTGGGCGCCGGCCCAAAGCAGAAGCATCGCCGCTGCGATGACGGAGCCGACCGCCATTACCCGCCGTCCAAGTCCGTGGTCAATCCAACGGCCAATGGGATAGGCTGCAAAGCCTGAAACAAGCAATCCCACGGACAACGCGGCATTCGTCGACGTCCTGCTCCAGCCCATGCCCTGTTCCATGGGCACCACGAGCAGTGAAAACGAGTAGTACACGGAGCCCCACGAAACCAACTGCGCCAGAGCCAGCGCCCACGTTATTAACTTGTCTTCGCTGTCAGCAGGCGCAGGGTTCCCGCTCGCGCTCTCACTTCGGTTCGACATCGTGCTCAACTTACTGTCCCCTGATATTCGCTCGAACTATGAGGACCGTCGCCTCCAATCCGAAATGCGTCGCAGCAAAAGAATGTTGCTGAAGCCAGCCGGTGAGCAATGACGGCCGCGACTCGCTCGGGGAACAGGCTCGTGCGAGGCGCGATGACCTGGTGCGGCAGAACGTTGACTGTACCGAGAAACCCGATTCCGTCACGATTGCAGAATCGCTCAACTCGTCGTGTGACGAAGCGTGCGCGCAGTCGTCGTAGTGCCGCGAGAATCCCTTTTTCGTTCGGCGGCGTAGTCAGCGCGACGAAGAATTTCGAACCCTCGTCAGCGAGATGGTTGCGGACTCGCAGGAGCGGAGTCATCCAGTCGCACGGAGGATACCTGCGCGCTAACACTTCCTCGTCCATCACAAGGACCGCTGCGGAGGAACCGCCCTGTGCGAGCAAACGCGCGAGCGCGAGTTTGTCGTCAGTTGCTGTCGTCAGGGCGACCGCTGAACTCGCATATCCGGTCTCGAGCTGAAACTGGCGTGCAATGTCGGCCGCCAGCGCTGGAGAGCCAATTTTCATAGCCGTACGCTCCTCAGTAGGCGTTGCGCGTGAACCGTCAACCGGCGAACGTGTCATCAAGACAAGGAGCGCGTGCGCCGCGCGGCAACGCCACCCTCCCCATACCGGGAGCGGCTCTCCATCCAAAGCTAGGTCATTCGAGCTCATGGCAATCCCCAAAGATTTCACATTTCCAGAATACCGGAAATATAGTAGAATGCAAACACTGATGCAGCCAGGTTAGCGGAGGGAGGCGGACTGAACTGCGGCGAATATCTCTATAGGATTGGAAATTTGACGTCGTTCCCCGCCCTAGTGAGAGGGGAATTCCTGACCTTTGCAAATCAGGTTCCTGCTTCGCTGCAGACCGCCTACCGGAGGTGCCTCCGTAAGGTCTTCCGTCCGCTCCACAGGCTTAAGGTTCCGCGCGTCCCGCGGTACGTGTAGCGAGAAGGCCTGCGGCGAGGATGTTTCTCGCGGCGTTTCGGTCTCGGTCGTGTATCTCGCCGCAATCCGGGCAGGTCCACTGCCGAATGTTCAACGGCAGCGACCTGTGCCGGAATCCGCAGGCGTGACAGGTTTTGCTCGACGCGAAGAACCGGTCCGCCTGCCAGTAGGTCCGGCCGTACCACGCCGCCTTGTACGCGAGTTGTCTAAGTAGCTCGCCCCAGGCTGCGTCGCCGATGTTTCGCGCGAGGTGGCTGCGCATCATTCCCTTGATGCACAGGTCCTCCATGAACACCGCCTGGTTTTCGCGGATGAGCTGGGTAGACAGTTTGTGCAGGAAATTTTTGCGCGAGTCGGCGATGCGAGCATGAAGCCGCGCGAGACGTTGGCGCGCCTTGTCGCGGTTTTTTGAACCGTTATGTTTTCGCGAGAGCGCACGGCTCATGTGCCGCACGCGATTCAGTAACGCTGCGAGGAACTTCGGTGGAGATAGCGGAGGCCGGTCGTCGGCAAAGGTCAGAAAGTGCGTCAGGCCCAGGTCGGCGGCAATCACCTTATCTGTCGGCGGTAACGGTGCCACCCCGTCGTCGCACAGCAGGCTGACGAAGTAGCGACCGGCAGCGTCACGCGACACGGTCAGACTCGACGGCGTAGAGGGCAACTGCCGGCTCCAGCGCACATCGAGCGGCGCTGCCATCTTCGCAAGCGTCAGGTCGCCGCCGCGCAAAGTAAATCCGTTGCGCATCAAGGAATAGGTCTGCGCGGCTCGTTTGCGTTTGAAGCGCGGAAAGCCTGCCCGCCTGGCAAAGAAATTCTTGTATGCCGTGTCAAGGTGACGAAGGGAAGCTTGTAGCGCCACGATGGAGACGTCACGTAGCCAGATACAGCCGGGCGTCCGCTTTAGTGCGGTCAGCGCGGCGGCGTCTTCAACGTAGTTCGACTTCAGGCCATCTTTGTGTCGCTGCTGCCGACGCGCGAGCATATGGTTATAGACGAACCGCACGCAGCCAAAGTGCTGCGCCAACTGCTGCTCCTGAACAGCGGTTGGATAGAAGCGGAAACGGAAGGCGCGTTTGACGGACATGAACCGTCTAGCGCGATACTTTATATGCTAGAAGCTCTCTGGCGAGAGCCGAACTTGAATGAAATCGCTGGAACACACGATGACAGTGCACGCAATCAACGACGACGACAGCTTCCCGGCGGCGAGGCGGGAATTTCTCGACACAGACATCGCTGCTCGGTTGGGGATGGAAGGTCAACCACCGGCGAGGATTCTCTTGCTCTATGGCTCTCTTCGCGACCGGTCGTATTCGCGCCTGCTTGTCGAGGAAGCCGCGCGCCTGCTGGAGCAGTTTGGAGCAGAGCCTCGAATCTTCGACCCCCGAGGTCTTCCGCACGCCGACGACGTTGACTCGAAGAACCACCCGAAAGTGAAGGAGTTGCTGGAACTGTCCATGTGGTCGGAAGGACACGTATGGTGCAGCCCGGAACGCCACGGCACGATTACCGGCCTGATAAAAACCCAGATTGACCATCTGCCGCTCGTCAGCGGTGGTATCCGGCCGACGCAGGGACGAACCCTTGCGGTGATGCAGGTGAGCGGTGGTTCGCAGTCGTTCAACTCTGTCAATCAGCTGCGCCAATTGGGGCGGTGGATGCGCATGTTCACCATCCCGAATCAGAGCTCGGTCGCGAAGGCCTTCGAGGAGTTTGATGAAGCTGGTCGGATGAAGCCGTCCCCATACTACGACCGAGTCGTCGACGTGATGGAAGAATTGGTCAAGTTCACCCTGCTGCTTCGTGGCCGCGCCGATTATCTCGTCGACAGGTACAGCGAGCGCGTCGAGGACGGTCGTCCGCTTGACCCCGCAACCGACCTTGCTTCCCGAGCAATCGCCGAACACCCTGCCGAGAAAGCGAAGGCGAGTAACCAGTAAAGGACTGTGATGGCAACCTTGGACTCAAAGCTAGCAGTTAAGGCACTGGCAGCCTTGGCACATGAAACACGGCTCGCGGTTTTTCGACTGCTGGTAACCGCGGGTCCATCGGGGATGAGTCCAGGGGCTATCGCCGAAAAGCTGTCATTGCCCGCGCCAACGCTGTCCTTTCACCTCAAAGAGCTTGCGAATGCCGGACTCATTGAAGGCAAGAACCAGGGTCGGTTTATCTTCTATTGCGCGAACTATGACCACATGCAGACGCTTATGGATTTCCTCATGGAGAACTGCTGCGCGGCGGAGCAAGCAGAGCAATGCGGCTGCGCGACCAACGAGACGGAGGCTTAAATGAAGCGATTTCATGTGCACGTTATTGTCCCGAAGCTTGACGAAAGCGTGCGCTTCTACAGCAGCATGTTCGGCGCGGAACCGTCAGTCCTCAAGAACGATTACGCGAAGTGGATGCTCGAGGACCCACGAGTGAACTTCGCCATCTCGGCGCGTGGTGGTGAAATTGGCGTCAATCACCTCGGTTTTCAGGTCGACAATGACGAAGAGCTGGCTGCTCTTCGCGAACAGGTCGTTGCTGGTAGCGTCGCGATACAGGACCAACCTGGCGCCCAGTGCTGCTACGCCAGCTCGAACAAGTATTGGACGCAAGACCCGGCTGGCGTCCCGTGGGAGACGTATCACACCCTCGGCGGCATCCCGGTTTTCGGAGCGGACAGCCGGGCACCGGCCGCTCCCGAGGCGGGCGGAGCCTGCTGTGCCCCGGCCACCTCGATTCCAGCTGTGATTGAGAAAAAGGTCGGCTGCTGCTAATTCGCGGCGACAAAAACAATCGGCCGCCAAAAGGTTCGAGGCGGCCGTTACGATGCAAGTGGTCCTAGGCGACCTTACCGCACGAAGCGCCCGCTCACGCGGTCACAGGCTTGCACTTGACTTTCCTGGCCGGCTTGCATGCGGCCGAGTCCACGCCCTGGCAGCAGTTCTCAGTCAGAAAGCCAACCAGGTCATTCATATGTTCGATTTCGGGCCCATAGTACACAAACCGTCCTTCCTGGCGGGACGTCACCAAGCCAGCGTGCGTCAGCTCCTTGAGATGGAAGGAGAGTGTCGCGCTAGCTAGGTTCAGGTGTTCTTGGATGACACCGACGTTCAGACCCTCAGGTCCGGCCGTGACGAGCAGACGAAAAATAGCCAGGCGCGTCGGCTGTGCGAGCGCGGCCAAAGCTTTGATGGCGTCTTTTTCCTTCATAAGGCTCTGTCTTCCAGGTTATGTACCGATTCTAACGCGACGCCGCGGACGCCGGGCGGAACTGCAGCCCACGGGCGTCAAGGCTGCTTGTCCCGAACGCAGGTCGTGCCCGAGCTTGCTGCGTCACGTCATTTCCATTATATTGGAGATATAGATTTAATTGCGAGCTGCGACCAATCGTCGTTAGGAGAAGTCTGTGACAGACCAACGGAAGTACAACGTCTTATTCCTCTGCACCCACAACTCGGCGCGTTCCATCCTTGCGGAGGCGGCGCTGAACCAACTCGCCGGTGACCGCTTCGTCGGCTACAGTGCAGGAAGCCATCCGGGAACGACGCCGAACCCTCACGCAATCGCTTTGCTTCGCTCGCAGGGTATTGAGACGGAAGGGCTGCGAAGCAAAAGCTGGGACGAATTCGCAGTGGACGGCGCGCCACAGATGGACTTCATCTTCACTGTCTGCGACGACGCAGCAGGCGAGGTTTGCCCCATTTGGCCGGGTCACCCTGCGAAGGCGCACTGGGGCGTCGCTGACCCATCGAAGGTTGAAGGTTCCGACGAGGAGAAGCGCCGAGCGTTTCTTCAAGCTTTCGTGCAGATGAAGAAGCGTATCGAACTGTTTACGAACCTTCCATTGCAAAAGCTCGACCGCATGGCCGTCCAGCAAGAAATGCAAACTATCGGGACATCGTTGCGCGAGAAAGGAGAGTAATGATGGCTGGCAGTCAGACAGTCGCCAAAGCTGCTCGGCGCGCGCCCAGCGGTATCGGCTTCTTCGAGCGGTATCTCTCTGTATGGGTCGCGTTGTGCATCGTGGTCGGGATTGTGCTGGGTAAGCTGCTGCCCGGCGCGGTACACACGGTGTCTACGCTGGAAGTGGCTCACGTCAACATCCCGGTCGGAGTTCTGATTTGGGTCATGATTATCCCGATGCTGTTGCGCATCGATTTCGCATCGCTCGGAAAGGTCCGCTCTCAGCTGAAAGGCATTGGCGTGACGCTGGTCATCAATTGGGCCGTGAAGCCGTTCACCATGGCCTTCCTGGCATGGGTGTTTGTGCGTCACGCGTTCGCTTCTCTGCTGCCGGCCGACCAACTAGACAGCTATGTTGCAGGGCTGATTCTCCTGGCGGCGGCGCCATGCACAGCGATGGTGTTTGTGTGGAGTCAGCTGACCAAAGGTGACCCGTATTTCACGCTGTCTCAAGTCGCGTTGAACGACCTGATTATGGTGTTCGCATTTGCTCCGGTTGTTGGACTGCTGCTTGGCATCTCGAACATCGCGGTACCGTGGGATACGCTGCTGACGTCGGTGGTGCTCTACATCGTCATTCCGGTCATCATCGCCCAAATTATCCGCAAAGCGCTTCTACGCCGTGGGGAACAGGCGTTCCAGCGCGCACTGTCGACGATTGGACCGTTTTCCATCGCTGCCCTGTTGCTCACGCTTGTGCTGCTGTTCGCATTTCAGGGCGAGCAAATCATCGCGCAGCCGGTCGTCATCGTGCTTCTCGCTGTGCCTATCCTGATTCAAGTGGTCGTCAACTCGACACTTGCTTATTTGGCGAACCGGAAATTGGGCGTCTCCCATGACGTTGCTGCTCCGTCATGTCTGATTGGCGCGTCGAATTTCTTCGAGCTGGCAGTCGCGACCGCGATAAGCTTGTTTGGCCTGAAGTCTGGGGCGGCGTTGGCGACGGTGGTCGGCGTGCTCATCGAAGTGCCGGTGATGCTAGCTGTGGTCAAGGTGGTCAACTCGTCTCGGCGCTGGTACCAACGAGAGACGTAAACGTTCCTCGGATGGTCCGCTTCAGAACGGCCGGCTTTCTTCGGAAGGTCGGCCGTTTCTTCTTCAATCGTTCCCGGTGTTGTTCCCGCTCACGATGTGATGCCGGCGCATCCGCTCCCATAGACTCTTGCGTGATATGCCGAGCGCAGACGCCGTCTCGGTAATGCGGCCATGGTGCTGAACAAGGGCATTGTTGATATACAGAGTCTCGCACCGGTCGAGATACGTGGCTAACGTGGGTGCGCTCATTGGCTCTTCGTCGGGGGAGGTCTCATGGTCGCCGAATATGTCCGCCGGCATGAGCACCCGACTGCTGGACATCAGACAAGCGCGCTCGAGACGATTGCGCAACTCACGAACATTGCCCGGCCAGTCAAATGCGACGAGTGCTGCCTCCGAAGCAGGATGTAGCTCCTTGACTGGCTCACGGTTCGCGTCGGCATGGGTGGTCAGGAAGTGCCGTGCTATCCAAAGCACGTCGTCTATTCGGTCACGGAGTGGCGGCACTCTAAGAGTCACAACGTTGAGGCGATAGAACAGGTCCTCGCGGAATCGTCCGCTTGCCGTCAGTTGCTGCAAGTCTCTGTGAGTAGCACATACAAGCCTGAAGTTGCATGCTACGTCTTTCTCGGCACCCACCCTGCGAACTCGCTTCTCCTGAAGTACGCGTAGCAGCTTCACCTGCATGGACAGAGGCAAGTCCCCAATCTCGTCGAGAAACAGCGTCCCACCATTGGCCAGCTCGAAGAACCCTTTTTTCTGGCGGTCCGCACCGGTGAACGCGCCGCGTTCATGACCAAAGAATTCCGCCTCCATCAGAGTTTCTGGGACCGCGCCGCAGTTTACAGCGATGAACGGTTCGCTCGATTGACCAGCGGCGACGTCATGAATGTGCTTCGCAAGTACCTCCTTACCTGACCCCGACTCGCCGTTGATAAGAATTGATGACGCTCGCTTGGCAACCCTGGGCACGACTTCAGCAAGTTTACGCATTGATGCAGAAACGCCCAGAGGTCCGTGCGCGGGCATGGCCTCTTCCGGGATGTTGAGCGACGAGAGCGTCCGAATCTTCTGCACCAGTTGAGCGATGTCGAAAGGCTTCGTCACATAGTCGGCCACTCCCGCCTTGAGCATGGATACGGCCTTATCAATTGACGCGTATGCCGTCACTAGCACAAAAGGTGGCATCCTCGTCATTGTCGAGCTCAGCTGGGTGTACAGTTCATCGCCAGGAAAGTCCGGCAGGCGCACGTCACTCACGACCACTGCGTAGCTCTTGCGTGGAATCGCCTCGAGCGCAGCTGCTGCTCCGGTGTGCCAGTCGACTCCGAACCCTTCGAGTCTAAAACGCTCGACCATCGATTCGCCCATGATTGGGTCGTCCTCTACCAGACATATCAACGAGTCACTCATGGCAGGTCTCCATACTTCGAATTGGCAGCGCGACTTCGAAGTGAGATTGACCCGCCAAAACGGACACCTATCCTTTGGAAAAGGGGGTGTCAAAATGGGCAAGCATCGAGCACCGTACCCGGCCGAGTTCCGGGCTCACATAGTCGAGCTGGTGAAGGCGGGGCGAACACCCGAGGAGCTTGCGCGAGAGTTCGAGCCTAGTGTGCAGACGATAATCAACTGGGTGGCGCAGGCGGATATTGACGCCGGCGTGCGTCAGGAGGGGTTGACCACGGCTGAGCGCCAAGAGCTCACCCGTTTGCGCCGCGAGAATCGGCAATTAAGGACGGAGCGCGACATTCTCTCTCACGCCGCGGCCTGGTTCGCCCGCGAGACAGGAGCCGTGTCCTCGAAGGATACGGATTCATGAGAGCAAACCAGGCCCGTTGGCCCATTGCCACGATGGCGCGGCTGCTGGGAGTCTCGACCAGCGGTTACTACGCGTGGCTGGTGAGGGAGCCATCAAGGCGGTCACGTAGCGATGCTCAGCTACTGACGCGCATTCGTACGCTGCATGCGAGTTCGCGAGGTACGTACGGAGTGCCGCGCATCCATGCGCAACTTGCGCGCGAGGGAGTGCACGTGGGACGCAAACGAGTCGCGCGCCTGATGCGCATCGCGGACCTACGGGGAGCAAGTCGACGGCGCTGGCCGCGTACAACGCGCCAGCGTGCGGGGGCACGGCGTGCGCCGGACCTCGTGCGCCGGCACTTCAATGCTGAAGGGCCCAACATACTGTGGGTCGCAGATGCCACCTACATTCCGACGACAGAAGGCTTTCTCTATCTGGCTGTGGTGCTTGATGTCTTCAGCCGGCGCATCGTCGGCTGGGCGATGTCGAGCCACTTGTACACCGAACTGATGTTGCGCGCGCTCGACATGGCCCTCCAGCAGCGACGTCATGAGGGCGTGATTTTACATTCCGACCAGGGGGCCCAATACACATCCATTGCCTTTGGGCGACGCTGCCGCGAAGCCGGCGTGCAGCCGTCGATGGGTACAGCCGGCGACGCGTACGACAATGCGATGTGCGAATCCTTCTTTGGGACACTCGAAGCAGAGCTCCTGTCGCGCGAACACTTCGCGACCCATGAACAAGCCCGCAGGCGCATCTTCTCCTTCTTGGAAGGCTGGTACAACGTACGCCGCCTGCATAGCAGCATCGGCTATTGTTCGCCGCTCGAATTCGAAAACCTGAGCGCCAAGAAAAACCCGTATCACCCTGCGGGTTGTCCACCGACGGGCAGCGTCGTGGTCGTGAGAAGCGACCCGCTGCCCGTCCGTGGACAACCCGCGACTCAACGCTTAACGGAGGCCGGACCACGACAAATCTTTAACTGCAAATCTGTCCGTTGGAGCGGGTCAATCTCAAAGGTCGTCTCGCCGGGCACGCTGTTGACAGAGATGGTTCCGCCAAGCTGCGTCGCAATCTGATAGCTGACCCACAGCCCAAGTCCGTAACTGCGAGGCCCGTGGGTTTTCTGGCTAGGCCAGTAGGGCTCAAACAACTGGCCTACGACGTCAGCCGGTATGTGCTCTCCTGAGTTCTGTACTGTTATCCGCAGCTCAGTTGAGTCCATCATCGCGTTGCACTTCACGACGCCTCCCGATTCGGCAGCCTTAATGGCGTTGAGCAGGAGGTTCAAAACGAGTTGGCGAACCAGGTGCGACGGAATCGGAACCTCGTCTGTTGGCATCACCCATTCAAGCTTGACCTGCTTGGCCGCCAATTGCGGCTGAATCAGGATGTTCAGGTCGTCCCAGTCAGCCTCCCGCATTGCCGGCGAATCCAGTCGTGCCTCAAAGAGTAGTGCGGCGACCGTGGCCCGAATCTGAGCCAAACCTCGTCGGAGCAGCGCGAGCGTGCGACCAGTCAGTCCATCGGGGTTGCCATGCATGGCGAGCGTGTCGACTGCGTTCATCATGCCGCCGAGCGGGTTATTGATTTCATGCGCGATACCCGCCGCAACACGCCCGACCGCGGCCAGCCGTTCGGATACCACCATGTCTCGCTCAAGTTGTTGTTTCTCTGCGAGGTCGTCCATCATTTCGCGGAAACTTCGGGATAGACGTCCGATTTCATCTTGCCCGCTCGCGGTCACTTCCTGCTTGAGTATCTCTGGGTCTTCTTTGTGTACGCGAGTCATCGCCTTGCTAAGCGTGTGCAATGGTTTGGCCATTCGCTTTCCCCACCACCATCCTATGGGCACTAAGACCAGCAGACTTGCGATGTTGACCAGGACCATCCGCTGCACGAGCGTGTTGACGCTGTCACGCAGTTTCTGTGGGTCGTACGTGATGGTCACGTAGCCCAGTGGACTACCGTCTTCGGCCCTCACTGCCTTCGCTGCAATGATGTCGTCAGCTCCGAGCAAGCTCGGAAAGCTGAAGTAGAAGGTTTGCGGCCGCGCCTTGACAGAGCCAACGGCATGACTGATGGCGTTGCCGAGACTGGTTGCCTCCGTCAACGTTGCGTAGTACCGCGGGTCGGTCGCTGCATAAACCCGTCCACTCGCGTCGAACACGATAAGCGCTTTCAATGGATTCGCCGGCTCTTTGGCCGCGACAGGCGCACGGAGAAGCTCAAATACATGAAACAGGTCGTCGCGGACGATGGAATCGCGGACCGAAAGT
This sequence comes from Caballeronia peredens, assembly GCA_001544595.2. Taxonomy (GTDB): domain Bacteria; phylum Pseudomonadota; class Gammaproteobacteria; order Burkholderiales; family Burkholderiaceae; genus Caballeronia; species Caballeronia peredens. The sequence goes on from FCOH02000025.1 coordinate 14,959, forward strand.
GCCGTGACATTGGCGAGGTTATAGGCGCCACTCTCAACATTGCGACGGGCGTCCGAAAGCATGAACGCGATTAGCACGGCTGTGACTGCGACCTCGGTCAACACGATAGCCAGCGTCAATGCGACTGGTATCTTGTAACGGTAGCTGACGTTTTCCAGCATGGCTGTCTCACACCGGCATCGTGTCCGAAAGTTTGACTAGGTTACGGATGTCGTCGAAAAGCGCGTCGGGCGCAATCACAAACCGGTCCAGATTCAGACGATTGAGCAGGTCGCGTCCCACGGGGTCCTCGGCCATGCCGAGCAGCGCCACTTGTAGCGGCGCGAACGTTTCCATACTTAGACTCCGTCGCGCGACGATGGGCGGAAACCCGTACAGCGGTGACTTCCACGCCACTCGTATGCCAGTCACAGCCTCAGGCGCCTGTTTGGCGAGTGTGTCAAAGATGTACCCATCGATTTCGCCAGCGGCGGCCAGACCGGATGCGACCGCATCAACGACTTTGCGGTGAGCGTAGGTGAAGAACGTTTTGCTGAAAAAGCGTCGCGGGTCGATACCGTCTCTGATGAGTTCGGTTCGGGGAATCAGACAGCCCGAATTCGATTGTGGGTCGCTGTAAGCAAAAACCCGATTTCGAAGGTTGACGATGCTTGTCGTCGACGCGTCTGAAGCCGGCACCACGAGGTACGAACGATATAGTGGCTTTCCCTGATACTGAGGCACGACCAGCAGCTTCATTCGGTCGGCATGCGTGACATACGGATAGCCGCACACCCATGCGACGTCCAGTTGGTCCGCCAGAAGCATCTCGGTGATTTCGCCATAGCTGCCACGCTGGACGAAATGAACCTCCATCCCCAGCTGTTCCTCGAGGCGAGTTCGCCATTTGGCTAGCAGCCGCATCTGGTTATCGAGGAACACAGCGGTGGTGCCAAAAAGTATCTTTCGTGGCGACGCGCCATCCGCTGCATACGCTGGCGCCCAGGTTGCGAGCACACCTGCGCCGACGGCTCGTAGTAGCCTCCGCCTCCCGTTACTGAACGGTAACCCGGACATATCCCCGTCACCTCCTGCCGTTACCGGTCCGAAACTCGTTCCCATTTCTCTAGGGACATGGAATCGTTGAGCGGGCCGCCAGACGGCGTTCTGGTCATTTTTGCATAGAGCTTGCCCTTGTCATCAAATAGTAACGGTTGGCCTCACCGCTATCAAGGAGCAGGTATGTCCAAAGAAACACTGAGTCGCCGCACCTTCTTGAAAGTGAGCGGAACAAGCGTCGCGGCGACTGCGGCCGCGATTGCGAAGCCAGCGTGTGCTGCAACGGCCGTTGCGCCGACGGCGCCGCCGACCAGCCATACCCTGCTGCCGTACGTGCCGAAGTCCATCGCAAGCGCCAGCCAATTGACTCCAGGAACTCCGCTGGTTTTCAGTTATCCGGACGCGGCCTCGCCGTGTGTTGCGGTGAAACTCGGTGTGCCAGCCCAGGGTGGCGTGGGCCCGAACCGCGACATCGTCGCGTTCAGCATGATGTGCACGCACATGGGATGCCCGGTTGCGTTCGATTCTGGGACCAATACGTTTAAGTGCGGCTGCCACTACAGCATGTTCGACGCGGAAAAATCTGGCCAGATGATTGCCGGACAGGCCACTGAGAATCTGCCGCGGATTCGGTTGAGCTACGACGAGAAGAGCGGACGCATATCGGCAACAGGCATTGACGGCATGCTCTACGGCCGCCAGGCCAACATACTCTAATCAGGGGAACGCCATGGACAACCAGAGCGACCGCATCACGCTACCTCCGGTCAATGCACAGCGCACCAACATGACGTGCCATTTCTGCATCGTCGGCTGTGGATACAACGTGTTCAAGTGGCCGGAAAACGTGGAAGGCGGACGTGCGCCGTCACAGAACGCGCTGGGGCTGGACTATAACAAGCAGCTTCCGCCGATGGCAGTGACGCTGACGCCTGCGATGACCAATGTCGTCACCGACCGTGATGGGAGCCGCCATCGCATCATGATTGTTCCCGACCGCCAGTGTGTGGTGAACAGCGGCTTGAGTTCGACTCGCGGCGGAAAGATGGCGAGCTACATGTACAACGCTGACGGCATGACACGCGACCGGCTCAAGAACCCACGCCTCTATGTTGCCGACCAGTGGATTGACACTGACTGGGACCATGCGATGGCTATCTACGCCGGCCTGCTCAAACGCACGTTGGACAAGGACGGCCCGAACGGCATCGTCTTTTCGGCATTCGACCACGGTGGTGCCGGTGGTGGTTTCGAGAACACGTGGGCCACCGGTAAGCTGATGTTCACGGCATTGAAAACGCCGATGGTCCGCATCCACAATCGTCCTGCATACAACTCGGAGTGTCACGCGACACGGGAGATGGGAGTCGGCGAACTGAACAACTCATATGAGGACGCCGAGCTCGCCGACGTCATTGTGGCAATCGGAAACAACGCGTATGAAACGCAGACCAACTACTTCCTGAACCACTGGGTGCCCAACCTTCAGGGCGGCACAGCGGATAAAAAGAAGCAGCGCTTCCCAGGCGAGGCGACACCTGCGACCCGCATAATTTTCGTGGACCCGCGGCGTACGCCGACGATAGCCATCGCGGAACACGTTGCTGGTGCTGCCAACGTGTTGCATCTCGATATTCAGCCCGGCACCGACGTTGCGCTGTTCGACGGACTTTTCACGTATGTGGTCGACCAGGGATGGATTGACCGTGACTTCATCAGCCAACATACAAACGGGTTCGAAGAGGCGGTCAAAACCAATCGCATGTCGCTCGAAGATACAAGCAAGGCGACGGGCGTTCCCGTTGAAAAGTTGCAGACCGCCGCCGAGTGGGCATACAAGCCGAAAGGCTCGGGCCAGCCGACCAGAACGATGCATGCTTACGAGAAAGGCATCATCTGGGGTAACGACAATTACCTTATTCAGTCGTCTCTGGTCGACCTAGTCCTGGCGACCCACAACGTCGGACGTCGGGGTACTGGCGTGGTGCGTATGGGTGGCCACCAGGAAGGCTACACCCGGCCTCCGTATCCAGGCGACTCAAAAATCTACATTGACCAGCAACTCATCCAGGGCAAGGGCAGGATGATGACTTGGTGGGGCTGCAACAACTTCCAGACCAGCAACAACGCCGAGGCACTTCGCGAAACCGTGCTGCGGCGGTCGCAAATCGTAAAGGAGGCGATGCAGAAGGCGAAAGGCGCCACCGATGCTCAGTTGGTCGATGTGATTTTCGATGCTACGAGCAAAGGGGGTTTGTTCGTCACATCTATCAACCTTTACCCGACGAAGCTCGCCGAGGCGGCGCATCTCATGCTACCTGCGGCGCATCCGGGCGAAGCTAACTTCACGTCGATGAACGGCGAGCGCCGGATGAGGCTTTCCCAGAAGTTTATGGACCCGCCGGGGAGCGCCATGCCCGACTCGCTCATCGCTGCGCATGTCGCAAACACTCTCAAGGCGATGTATCAGGCCGACGGTAACACCGCAATGGCCGCTCGCTTCGACGGCTTCGACTGGAAGTCAGAGGAAGATGCGTTCAACGATGGCTTCCGACAGGTCGGCCAGCCCGGCGTTGCCAAGATTGACAGTCAGGGTGGCTCGACTGGCAATCTCGTGACATACGAACGACTTCGTGTAGCCGGGAACAATGGAGTTCAGTTGCCGGTGCAGTCTTACGCTGATGGCAAGCTAGTCGGCACAGAGATGCTGTACACAGACTCGAAGTTTGATACCCCCGACGGAAAGGCTCAGTTCAAACCCGCGCCGTGGAACGGTTTGCCGAAGACTGTTGCGCAACAAAAGGAGAAGTACCGCTTTTGGATTAACAACGGCCGGAACAATGAGGTTTGGCAAACGGCGTATCACGACCAGTACAACGAGTTTGTGCGTGCGCGTTATCCGATGGCATACATCGAGGTAAATCCGGAGGATGCAAAGGAATTGAATCTTGCGGCGGGCGACATAGTAGAAGTCTTCAACGATTTTGGCTCGACCTATGCGATGGCCTACCCGACCAAGGAAATCAAACCAAACCAGACATTCATGATGTTTGGATACGTCAACGGAATCCAGGGGGATGTCACGACTGATTGGACCGACCGAAACATCGTTCCCTACTACAAGGGGACGTGGGCGAACTTGAGACGCGTTGGAACCATGGAGGACTACAAGAGGTCCGTCAGTTTCAAGAGTCGACGGTTTGCCTGATTGTCGCCGGGCCGCGAGCGGGACTTTCGCGGCCCTGAAGCCAACGCATCCTTGCTCACGGTGCCGAAGCTTCCGGACCTTTCAAGTATTGGCCAATCTGAGTAGCTGCCAGCCTCGCGGAGCGCATGACGCCGATGAGCGTGGCGGATGCGAAGCCACACCATTCACCATATCCGACCAGCCATAGTCTCGGTTCCCGAACTGAGCGTGCGTCTACGACGTCGACCCGACCGCTATCGTTGAGGACATGCAGTGGGCGCAGATGTTCAAGCGCTGGACGGAAGCCCGTACACCAGATGACCGCATCGACGTGCGTGTGGGAGCCATCGTTCCACGCGACGCCGTCTATTGTGAAATGGGAGAATGGACGCAATGAATGGAGGGCGCCTCTCGCGCGGGCCTCGCGTACCGGCGGCACCATCACGACATCTCCGAGGCCGCCTTGCGGCATTGGGTCTGGTCGGCCCTCGGAGCGAGCTTTCCATCGTTCTGTCGCACGCTCGAATAGAATACGTCCATCGACTTCGTCGGGGAGAAACGTCGGCTCTTCCAATGTGACCCACGTTACGCGGCAGACTTGGGAGAGCTCGGCGATTAACTGTGCACCGGAGTTTCCGCCGCCAACAACGAGCACGTCCTTGCCGCGGAAGGTGTCCGCTTTGCGATAGTGGCCTGAATGCAATTGCTCGCCTTCGAAGTTGCCCTGTCCAGGGTAATCCGGCATGTACGGATGACTCCAGGTACCAGTCGCGCTTACGACCGTTTTCGCCAGCCATTCCCCTTTGTCGGTCGACACAAGCAGCCCGTCGGTGTGACGCGAGACGGATGTGACTTCGGCCGGGCGATGAACCGGGATTTCATATCTCTTTTCATATTCGGTGAGGTACCTGATGACGTCGTCTCGCGACGGGTATTGCTCTGAGGTTGCCGGCATCAACCAGCCCGGCAATGAACTCCATTGCGCCGGGGAAAAGAGGTGCAGCGAGTCCCAGGCATGCTGCCAGGCCCCACCTGAGGCAGGCTGATTGTCAAGTACGAGATAGTCGATACCGGCCCGGCGTAGGAAATAAGCAACGGCCAAGGCTGACTGACCGCCTCCGATGATGGCGACATCGATTTGGTTGCTAGCCGCAACGTTGCTATCAAACATAATAGTCCCGCCGGGATGCCATCTCGATAATACCGGACATGTCGTCGAAGCGACGGACGCTTATTCTCCATTGCTCGAGAAGGTCGCGCGCGACGATACGAAAAAAACGACGGCGGTCAACCTCACGGTATTAGACTGGGCAAAACACGCTGCGTCGTCGAGCGAACTATTCCGCGGCTTCACAACTTACGCCGGCTACGCATTCGCTTCCAACCCGCTCGCTTTCATCCACCAGGCATTTCTGAAAATCGCTTGCTGCATCATATCCTGGCGACGGCTGCGACTATAGGAGGTGCGTCCTATGCTCCGAATTCGAAATCGTCGACGCCGACGAGGGCAAAGTGCTTGCTTGGTGTTCGCCGGAGCCAATGGTGGGCGAAGGACGATGATTTTTGCCAACGTGCACGCCCAGCGGCGTCTTTAGTGGGTCTTTCAAACACGCTTGCAATGACGCAAAAATGACAGAAATCTCATCTACGCGTCACCGAGACGCACCAAGTACCCGCCACACTTAACGCGTACTCGAAGTGAGACGCTTAAGTTAAGGAACGCTATGAGGCGCTTGGCAGTCATCTCCGCGGCTTTGGTCATCGTTTGTTCCGGCTGTTCGTCCACCCTGCCATCAGACGTAGCTCATGGAAAGACCAGTGAACAAGCGAGAACCGAGCTCGAACAGGCTTGGCGGGACGGTTGGCTGCCTTACAAGCGCTCTGAGTATCCGCCGTCTCCTGCGACGCTAGACAGAAACAAAAAACGGTACGCCACTCAACATCCCGCGGGTGTCGAAGCTGAAGCAAATGCCGTAAAGCCGCCAGAGTGACCCGGACACCTCCTGGAACGCCGAGTTTTTGCGCTGGTGATGACTTGGTCCCGATTCGGCCAACCGTTTGCGACCGAAAGAACCGAAAACCTTAAATGTCAATGACTCGTCTGACACGTTCTCCGCGCATGCCGGTCGGGTGCAGTCGGAGAGTCTTGCTGATGCCTCTCTGATTGGAGCGTTTCACGGTATCGAGCGACGGCGTGCCATCAAGAATGCGAATGATGACAAAAATCTCATCTCTCCGTCATCTTGACACGCCAGTCGAAACGTAGCATCCCCGCATCGTCTCTTCACTCCGTCCCTCATGCTCGCACGCTCACTTACTGCTCTCCTGTTGGTCTCGGCTGGGCCTGCACTCTACGCGCAAACGACTGTCGCGTCCGGCGAGACCATTGAGGACTTTCGGCTTTCTGCTCCGCCGCAGCAGACTATCGAGGCACATGCACTTTCCCTTGCTGACGTTCTCGGCTTGGCAGCAGAAGCCAACCCTATGCTTCGCGGAGCCCGCGCGGGCGTGAGCGCGTCTTCGGGCGCGTTCATGCAGGCTGGCGCACGTCCAAATCCGGAACTCTCCTTTCTCCAGGAGGGTTTTGGAGGCACAGAGCGGACAACGACTGCCGCGGTCAATCAGACCATCGAACTTGGGGGCAAGCGTAGTGCTCGACTCGACGTTGCTTCTTATGGGCGAGCAGTCGCTATGGCCACTCTCGATGGCAGCAACGCAACCCTTCGCGCACAGGTGATTGCTGCGTTCATCAGTCTACTCGCCGCTCAACGGCAACTCCAGGTCGCGGAAGAGTCCGCCGAAATCGCGACGCGCTCTACTGACCTTGCAGAAAAGAGAGCCAAGGCAGGCAAGGTCTCGCCCGTGGAGGCGACCAAAGCCAGAGTGGCAGCGAGCGGCGTGCAGATTGAAGTCGTCAATGCGCGAGCACGCGTGTCAACGGCCACAGAAAAGCTCGTCACGGTCACCGGGGCGCCGACCGTGCGCAATCAAGGTGTCGTCGGCGACATTGAAGGCATTCCAGAGATAGAGGCGCTTTCTGCACTCGCTCCTCGCCTCGACGATGCGCCACTCACACGGGCCGCGAGAGCGGAAGTGCTTCGGTCCAACGCCGCAATTTCCGTTGAGCGGGCCAAGCGCATCCCGGACATCACGGTAACCGCAGGGATGAAGCGAGTGGTCACCGGAGGCATTCGTGACAACCAAGCCGTTATCGGCGTCTCGATTCCGCTGCCGCTCTTCGACACGAACAAAGGTGCACTTCTTGAAGCTGCACACAAAGCCGAAAAAGCTGAGGCCGATTTCGATACCGAGAAGGCGAACCTGCGGCTCGAACTGACTCAAGCTTACGCAAACTACGAGAGCGCGAAGCAGGAGGCGTCCCGACTCAGAGTCGATGTGCTCCCCGCCGCCCGCCAGGCTCTTGACGCGATGTCTCGCGGTTACGAGCTGGGAAAATTCAGCTTCCTTGACGTGCTGGACGCTCAGCGCACGCTCTTTCAAGAGCAATCCCGTTACGTCCAAGCCCTCACCGACGCACACCTTGCGGTCGCAGATATTGGACGGCTCACAGGGACACCGTTGCCGACTGCGACCACCATTCCATCTCTGACCCAACCCTGAAGGACTTGCTATGCCGCGCAAAAAACTTATCGCTATAACGGCGGCTGCCATCGGGGTGAGCATCACGCTGGCCGTACTGGCGACAACGCTTAAGTCAAAAGAAACCAATGCCGCAGCCGAAGCCGCATCCGAAAAAAACGGTTCAGATGCGGGTGAAGCGACCGGACAGCACGGCGGTAAAGTGCTCAAGGCCGGCGACCTCACACTTGAGGTTGTTCTTTCCGAAAAACCCAACGACGCTCGACTCATCCTCTATCCTTCCGCCGGAGGTAAGCCTATTCAAGGCGGCGTGACGGCGACGGCGAAACTGAATCGTGCCCAAGGAACAAGCGAAACTATCGGCTTTGTCGAATCTGGAAACAAGCTGACCTCCGAGCTGGCCATTGCGAAGCCGCATGTCTTCGACTCGACGCTCAACGTTTCTTGGAACGGCAAGCCGACGACCTTCGCATTCGCGCTTGCAGATGGCGCCATCCCTCTGGATGGGCAGCAAATGCAACGCGCCGGAATTGGCCTCTCGAACTCCGGCCCGGCGCAGATTGCGTCGACGATTCAGGTCCCGGGTGAGGTTCGCTTCAACGAAGACCGAACAGCGCACGTTGTGCCGCGTGTATCAGGGATTGTTGAGCAAGTTGCCGTTTCTGTTGGAGAGAAGGTCCAGAAGGGACAGGTGCTGGCCGTGATTGCCAGCACCGACCTCGCAGACAGGCGCAGCGAACTCTTGACCGCCGAGCGCAGACTCTCTGCCGCCAAAACCGCCTACCAGCGCGAGAAGACGCTTTGGGAGGAACGCATTTCCGCAGAGCAGGACTATCTGCAAGCACAGGTGCAACTTCGTGAAGCTGAAATTGCGGCACAGAATGCGCGCCAGAAGCTCGTTGCATTGAACGCAACGCCGAACGGCGGTGCTCTGAACCGTTACGACCTCCGAGCGCCGTTCGCCGGAACCATCGTCGAGAAGCACATCACGCCTGGTGAAGCCGTCGCGGCTGAAGCGAACATCTTCACGCTTTCAGACCTCTCCACTGTCTGGGCAGAAATGGCCGTTCCTGCGCAGCACCTCAACGACGTCCGCGTCGGCCGGGACGCGATTGTGAAGGCGGCAGCGTTCGATTCGACTGCGCAGGGAAAAATCTCATACGTCGGTGCCTTGCTCGGGGAGCAAACGCGTTCTGCGCCTGCACGCGTCGTGCTACCGAATCCGGATGGCGCTTGGCGACCAGGCATGTTCGTCAACGTTTTCGTGAATGCTGGGGAGCAAGGTGTTCCTGTGGCAGTTGCGAGCGATGCGCTTCAGGACATCGACGGGTCGCCGGCAGTTTTCATCGCCACGCCCAAGGGTTTTGTCGCTCAACCCATCAAAACAGGCCGAAAGGACGACCGCGTCGTCGAAGTCGTCAGTGGACTGTCTGCCGGTCAGCAATACGTTGCCTCCAACAGTTTCGTATTAAAGGCTGAACTCGGCAAAGGAAGTGCCGAACACGAGTGACTACGCGCCGCGCCACATCAATACGACGCGGCGGCATGACCGTCAGTGCACAGTTCATAGGACCATTCAATGTTCGAGCGACTTATTCGTTTCGCAATTGCGCACCGCTGGTTGGTGATGCTGGCCGTCGCGGCAGTGGCGGCGCTCGGTGTCTTCAGCTACCAAAAATTACCCATTGATGCGGTACCTGACATCACGAACGTTCAGGTCCAAATCAACACGTCTGTTCCCGGATACTCGCCGTTGGAGGCGGAGCAACGTATCACCTTTCCAGTCGAGACGGCTATGGCCGGGCTGCCCAATCTCGACCAGACACGTTCTATCTCCCGGTATGGGCTGTCTCAGGTCACCGTCATCTTTAAGGACGGTACCGACATCTACTTCGCCCGCCAGCTCGTGAACGAACGCATTCAGGAAGCCAAGGAAAAGCTGCCCAGAGGTGTCGCGCCCGCGATGGGTCCAACCTCGACTGGCTTGGGCGAGATTTACCTCTGGACCGTCGAGGCAGACGCCTCCGCCCGCAAGCCTGATGGCAGCCGTTATACGCCAGCTGACCTGCGTGAACTGCAGGACTGGGTCATCAAGCCTCAGTTGCGCAACGTGCCCGGAGTCACGGAAGTCAACTCAATCGGCGGCTATGTCAAAGAGTTCCGCATTGCGCCCAATCCGACAAAGCTGATGTCCTACGGCTTGACGCTTGCCGACATCGTGAAGGCTATCGAACGCAACAACGACAACGTGGGCGCCGGATACATCGAAAAGCGAGGCGAACAATACCTCGTCCGCGTCCCGGGTCAGGCCGGCTCGGTGGAAGACCTTGCGAACATCGTTCTGACGAACGTGGGCGGCGTGCCGGTTCGCGTGAAAGACGTTGGCGAAGTGGACGTCGGCCGTGAGCTTCGGACGGGCGGCGCGACGTCGAACGGTCAGGAAGTCGTCCTGGGTACGGTTTTCATGCTCATGGGCGAGAACAGTCGGGCCGTCTCGCGCGCGGTCGCGCTCAAGATGGGCGACGTCAACCGCACGTTGCCGAGTGGCGTTCGTGCGATTCCCGTGTACGACCGTACCGTTCTGGTCGAGAAAGCTGTCAACACGGTAAAGAAAAACCTGCTAGAAGGCGCGGTTCTCGTCATCGTCATTCTCTTCCTGTTCTTGGGCAACATCCGCGCAGCCCTCATTACTGCGTTGGTCATTCCCTTGTCGATGCTGATGACCTTCACCGGTATGGTCAACGCCAAAGTTAGCGCGAACCTGATGAGCCTCGGCGCGCTCGATTTCGGCATAATCGTGGATGGTGCCGTGGTCATCGTCGAGAACTGTGTACGACGTCTCTCTCACGCCCAAGCATTGGCAGGCAGGCCTCTCACACGCGAGGAGCGTTTCACTGAAGTGTTTGGCGCCTCGCAGGAAGCCCGTCGCGCGCTCATCTTTGGCCAGCTCATCATCATGGTGGTGTATCTACCCATCTTCGCCCTCACTGGCGTCGAAGGGAAGATGTTTCATCCGATGGCCATCACCGTCGTCATGGCACTGGCTGCAGCGATGGTACTGACGGTCACCTTCATTCCCGCAGCAGTTGCGTTGTTTATCGGCAAGAACGTCGAGGAGAAAGAGAATCGCGTGATGGGATGGGCTCGCCGCGCATATGAGCCAGTTCTCACGCGATTCATGGGTCAACCAAAGCGCGTGCTCGTCGGTGCGGCACTCATCGTCGCGCTGACGACGGCACTCGCGACTCGACTGGGCAGCGAATTCATCCCCAGTTTGAATGAAGGAGACTTGGCGGTCGCAGCGCTGCGCATCCCGGGCACCAGCCTCTCGCAATCGCTGGAAATGCAGAAGAGCATCGAGAAGGCGCTCAAGGAAAAGATTCCGGAGATTGACCGAGTATTTGCACGCACGGGCACAGCAGAAATCGCGGCCGACCCAATGCCGCCCAACCTGTCCGACGGCTACGTGATGCTCAAGCCGACCGACCAGTGGCCTGACCCGAAAAAGTCGCGCGACGACCTTATCAAGGAAATTGAGGAGGTTATGGCAACGCTCCCAGGCAACGCATACGAGTTCTCGCAGCCCATTCAGTTGCGCTTCAACGAGCTTATTTCAGGTGTTCGTAGTGATGTTGCCGTCAAGATTTTCGGCGACGACATGACTGCGCTGAACACCGCCGGCGAAAAAATCGCCGCTGCGCTGCAGAAGGTGCCAGGTGCCTCGGAGGTGAAGGTCGAGCAAACGACGGGGCTGCCTGTCCTGACCATCAATCTGGAGCGTGACAAGCTGGCCCGCTATGGCGTGACGGTTGCTGACGTTCAGGACGCTGTCGCCGCCGCGGTCGGTGGACAAAAAGCAGGTACGTTGTTTCAGGGCGACAGACGATTCGACATCGTCGTGCGCTTGCCTGACGAACTTCGCTCGGACATTGAAACCATCAAGCGTCTTCCGATTGCGCTTCCGACGACTGCGTCCAGCGCAACCCGAGGCCCGACGCTTCAGGCCCCGTACGTGCCCCTCGATGAACTGGCGACTGTCGAAGTCGGCCCTGGACCGAATCAAATCAGCCGGGAAGACGGAAAGCGCCGGGTCGTGGTGAGCGCGAACGTGCGCGGCCGAGACGTCGGTTCCTTCGTTGCCGAGGCTCGGGAACTGATTCAGCAAAACGTGCAGGTCCCGGCCGGATATTGGGTATCCTGGGGCGGACAGTTCGAGCAGTTGCAAAGCGCAACCGAACGACTGAAGCTCGTCGTCCCATTGGCGCTCTTCATGGTGTTCGTGCTTCTGTTCGTGATGTTCAACAACGTGAAGGACGGTCTCCTGGTGTTCACGGGCATTCCGTTTGCGCTGAGCGGCGGCGTCGTCTCTCTCTGGTTGCGTGGAATTCCGCTTTCCATCACGGCTGCGGTGGGATTCATTGCACTCTCGGGCGTTGCCGTGCTCAATGGTCTGGTCATGATTTCGTTCATCCGTAACCTCCGGGAGGAAGGCGTACCGCTTGATGAGGCAGTGAGAGAGGGAGCGCTGACGCGCCTGAGGCCGGTTTTGATGACCGCTCTTGTCGCGTCGCTCGGATTCGTTCCAATGGCATTGGCGACCGGCACCGGCTCGGAGGTGCAACGACCACTCGCCACGGTCGTTATCGGGGGGATTCTGTCTTCGACGGCGCTGACGCTCCTTGTGCTGCCCGTGCTTTATCGCGTATGCCACTCCGTGTCATTTCGCAGCAACGCAAGGACGAGCGCAGGCCGCAGTTTGGCGGCACAATTACTTCAGAGAATTGGTATCAACCGAGGGAACGTCTGAATGCGAATCCTGCTAGTCGAAGACGAACAGATGACTGGTTCGTACCTCAAGAAAGGCTTGTCCGAGGCCGGATACGTCGTCGATTGGGTCGAGGACGGCATCTCCGGCCAGCATCAGGCCGAAAGCGAAGATTACGACCTTCTGATTCTCGACGTCATGCTTCCCGGTCAGGATGGGTGGACGTTGCTTGAGAAGATTCGAAAGCACAGTTCGACACCGGTCCTCTTCCTGACTGCTCGCGACGATGTCAGCGACCGAGTCAAAGGCCTCGAGTTGGGGGCCGACGACTATCTTGCGAAGCCGTTCGACTTTGTCGAGCTGACTGCGCGAGTCAAATCGATTCTGCGGCGGGGCCAACCGCGCGAGACGAACGTGATGCGCGTGGCAGACCTGGAGTTGGACCTCAATCGCCGAAAAGCGACCCGTCAGGGAAACACCGTCCTGCTCACGGCAAAAGAATTCACGCTCCTCTGGCTGCTGATGCGACGCGAGGGAGAGGTGTTGCCTCGCGCGACCATCGCTGCTCAGGTCTGGGACATGAACTTCAATAGCGATACAAACGTTGTCGACGCTTCTATTCGCCGCTTGCGGTCAAAAATCGATGATGCTTACGAGCCTAAGTTGATTCATACAGTACGGGGTATGGGATATGTCCTCGAGGTACGGGACGACGAGGCGTGATGTTCAAAAGCCTTTTGCCTCGGACGCTGCGGACCCGGCTGACCGTTCTGATTATCTTGTCGACTTCAGCCGTTCTCGCATTGAGCGGCGTTGCGTTGTACGAGGCGCTGCGGAATCGCATCGAGTCGTCTGCTTCGGAAGAGATGACTGGCACGTTGAGTGCGCTGCAATCTCATCTCGCAGACTTGCAGAAGACGAGCGACGTACCGCATAACTGGGAGATGTGGGTCGACCAACTCCACGGACATCAAAACATGGACCTAGCCATGTATGACATGGCTGGGGAGCGGCTCTTCAGCACGAGCAGATTCCAAGCATACGCACCCATTCAATCTGCTGACCCTGGGCATTCACCACTCTCACTTGCCCGCGACGAGTCGAAGCTCAAATATCTTGTGACCATGGCGTCGCTCAACGGAACAGACGGACCACGCGTGCGCGTCGCGGTTCAATACGACCGAAGCGGCGATGTCGCACTGCTGCGTGCGCACGCGTACACGATTGTGGTCATTCAAGTTCTGGGGGTAGGCCTTGCATCGGCGCTGGCATACGGTATCGCCTTCCTCGGGTTGAGCCCGCTTCGTCGACTGTCAAAGCGCGCCGAACAGATGTCGTCGTCACGATTGGCACAGCCGTTCGCTGAGCTTGACGCGTCGGGGGAGCTAAAAGAGCTCGAGCACGCATTCAACGGTATGCTTCATCGACTGAACGAGTCGTTCACCCGGCTTAATCAGTTTTCGTCAAACTTGGCGCATGACATGCGCACGCCCCTTACCAACCTGCAGGCGGCGGCACAGGTCGCGCTATCTCGCCCTCGCAACGCTGCGGACTACCGGGACGTCCTTGAAGCGAGTATCGGCGAATATCAGCGGCTGACGCGAATGATTGAGGACATGCTGTTCCTTGCGCGCGCCGAGAGCACCGATTTAAGCATCGAAGCAGTCAGGCTCGATGCCGCGTTTGAAGCAGAGCGAGTGGCGAACTACTATGAATCAATGGCAGAGGACGCCGGTGTCGAAATTGTTGTGAAAGGACGCGCGGATGTGTTCGCCGACCTGCTTCTATATCAAAGGGTGCTCAGCAACCTGCTCACGAACGCGCTCAAGTTCGCACCTCGCGGCACGGAAATTCGCGTTGATTGCAGCGAGTCTTCCGATGCCACAGTCATCGCCGTCTCCGACACGGGCGTCGGCATTGACTCCGAGCACATTGACCGCATCTTTGAACGGTTCTATCGGGTGGACCCGTCGCGGCACAACTCTGCATCCGGAACTGGCCTCGGACTAGCTATCGTGAAATCAATCATGGAAAGCCATCGCGGTCGCTGCTGGGTTGAGAGTAAGCCTGGCGTTCGCACGACGTTCTCGCTTTCTTTCCCAAAGCAGGTTGCCGCGTCCATCTTGGATGATTCGGGAAAGCGCCGATAACAAAGGCGCGTCGCAGTAGTTTGGCCACTGACGACGCGCTCCACTTCACATTCACCGTGAAGACGCAAGCCTGCGCGAATCAACGACCGGCAAGCTGGTCGTGGTGGTCAACGTTCGGCGACTTCTCGCCACCGTGCGCGTAAGCCGCGTGAATTTCTTTGTTTCGAGCGACGTTCGCTTCGGTCGGCGGATACTGAGTCTTGGCGACGGGCGTGATTCCGTCATGTTGAGCCTGAATCAGCTCCTGCCGGACTTGTTCACGCGTTTTCCCTTGCGCCATTGCCGCCTGCGAAATCACGCCCATCGACACGGCCGTCGCCGCGAACATCACCGCGAGTTTTGCTGCTTTCATTTCGGTTCTCCAAGTTCCGACCGCCAAGTGCGGCGAGTCATGCGAACAGTATGCGTGGCGGACAGTGCGTCGACGTGACGGAGAGATGAGAAAAATGTCAGAAAGGCGTGCACCCGCTAGTGTCTATTCAAAAAGCGGAGGATGACGAAGTTGTCATCCTGCTCTCATGTCTGCGATGCGTCGCCGTTGCAAAATGCCTGCACGTTCGAACAACATCGGTGGGCGTCATGAACTTATCTTTGCGGCTCTTCCCTTTGTCGTTGACGCTCGCGGCCGTCGTCTTGGTAGGTTGCGCACAACCTCAATCGACGGCGTCCGGCGTCCCAAGCGACGACGCCAACCGTCCTTGGACGGCCACCTCATCCGAGGTGCGCGTGGACTACGCGGGACACAAGTGCAGCCCTGAAAACCTTCACGTGAAGGCACATCCGTGCATCTTTCCACGTCGTAACGCTTCAGATTGACTCCCGTCAACTAGCCGCGGATGCATTGCCAGAATCAACGGAGACGCCAAGCCGAGAGCTGTTGCGGCGCCGATTCTAGCGACACGGAGGTCGAGATATGTACCTAACCCAAGCGCCTCAGGAGTAGCGTTGTCAGGCCACGCGCACGGCGAGTGTGGTTTGTCGCCGTGCTTTGGTCCGGGCCGTCTGCCCGGACTTTTTTCTTTCCAAGCTAAGCGGGAGCGAAGGCGCTCCCGCTCATACCGATGCTTCGATGACGAAGAACACGATGAAGCCCGCGAAGAACGCTGTCGTCGCGAGTGGCGTTTCCTCGACCTCGTGAGCCTCAGTCAAAAGTTCTTCGGTCACGAGATAGATGAGTGCCACGGTCCCAAGGCCGAGCAGGGCTGAGTAGTACATTGAGGAGATGTTGGCGAGCAGTCCAGTCGCGGCAATGGCTGAAATAGACAACAGCATCGAAAGCAGAATCGGAACAACAAGCGCAGCGCGCTTGGGGGCACGCGCGGCACTCAGCGCGGCGCTCACCGCAAGCGAAAGAAACAGCACCTCAAGCGTCAGCGCCACCGTGAGAATTAGGCCAGTACCTTCACCGGCTGTGAACGCGATTCCAAGGACGAGGCCGTCAATAACCAAGTCGACGGCCGTGACAATTATTAGCCCTGTTGGAAACTCGGTACCTTCGAAACGCTTCTCGAGTCGATTGCACATCGATTTGATGCCAAGCATCAAGCTTAAACCGAGCCCAAAGCCTATGAGCACGGGCCACAGCGCGCGCTTCCTGTCCTCCGGCAACAGTTCAAGAGCCGCGGCCGCGAAAACAATGCCGGCTGTGAAGTGCTGAATGACGCTAGTAGTCCGCGCGCCCGGCGGGCGAACAAATGCGATGCCCGCTCCGACGGACGCGGCCATCACCGAGGGCAATGTCAACAGCGCCAGGCGTTGAGTCGGCGTCACGGCTTCACCGGCGTGCCGCAGGCGCTACAAAACTTGGTACCTTGGGCGAGCGTCTGATTGCACTGCGAACAGGTCTGAGGAACGATTGATGTCCCGCACTGGCCGCAAAAGCGCGACCCCTCTGCCTTCGCTGCGCTGCATTTTGGGCAAGTGACGCTCGTGCGCGGCGTCGGAGCTGACCCGGGCGCCCGGCCCCATTCTTCACCAGAGTAGCAGCGACCCTCATCCGCGTGATGCCCCCCGCGTGCGTGCTGGGCACCGTGATGAACCTGCGTGTTCCCGTGTGACTGGCCGTGGCCACGGTCGTGGCCGCCCTGCGAACGGCTACCGTGATGCCCGCCAAGAATTCTCTCTAGCCAACTCATGCTGTCTTCTCCTCGGACTCACCCAATCTACTTGCGAAGCAGTCGCAAACCGTTTGCAACGACGAGCAGACTCGCTCCTACGTCAGCGAACACGGCCATCCACATCGTTCCGAGTCCGCCAATGGTCAGCGCGAGAAAAATCGCTTTGATGCCCAGCGCTAACGTAATGTTCTGAACCAAAATCGTGTGAGTCGCCTTCGAAAGTCGGATGAACGCGGGAATTTTCCGTAGGTCGTCATCCATCAGGGCGACGTCAGCCGTTTCAATGGCGGTATCCGTGCCCATCGCGCCCATGGCGAAACCGATGTCCGCACGCGCTAGCGCTGGCGCGTCGTTGATGCCATCGCCGACCATTCCGACCATCGCGTGGTCACTCGACAAGCTTTCGACGACGCGCAGTTTGTCCTCTGGGAGCTGGTCACCCTCGGCGCGGTCAATCCCCACTTCCTTGGCAATCGCGGCCGCAGTGTGTCCGTTGTCACCCGTGAGCATCGCGGTTCGCACGCCAAGCGCGTGAAGCTCGGAGATTGCTTCGCGGCTCGTGTCCTTCACCGTGTCCGCAACAACGAATAAGCCAAGCACACGCTTGTTATCAGCGAGCATGACAACAGTCTTGCCGTCTCGCTCGTAAGTTTCCAGTCGAGCCTCGAGTTCCGGTGAGCAACGGCCAAGCTCTTCCACGAGCCTGTGGTTGCCGAGTGAGTAACGGCGACCATCCACGCGTCCCGCGATACCTCGTCCGGGAAGCGCCTCAAACTCTTCGACTGAAAGCCGCGCGATGCCATCGGCATCTCCTGCTTGCGTGATGGCCGTCGAGACGGGATGGTCTGAGCGACTCGACAAGCTGGCTGCGATAGAACGCACTAACATGCTATCAACGCCAGTCGCGCGAAGTTCGAACGCGACCTGCACCGGCTTACCGTGGGTGATGGTGCCGGTCTTGTCGAGTGCAAGCCAGCGAAGCTTCCGGCCTTGCTCGAGGAACGTCCCGCCCTTAATTAGAATGCCTTTGCGGGCAGCAGCGGCAAGCCCGCTCACTATCGAAACCGGCGTCGAAATGACGAGTGCACAAGGACACGCAATGACAAGAAGCACAAGCGCTTTGTAGACCCAGTCAAACCACGCGCCGGCGAAAAAGAGCGGCGGAACGATGGCAACGCCGAGCGCAAGCAGGAAGACAATCGGGGTGTAGACCTTGGCAAACTGGTCGACAAACCGCTGCGTCGGCGCTTTCGCGCCTTGAGCTTCCTCGACGGCGTGAATAATGCGCGCAAGCGTCGAATTGTTGGCCGCGGCCGTGACTTGAAACTCGAACGACCCCGATTCGTTGATGGTGCCCGCAAAGACGTTGTCGCCTGGACCTTTTTCAACCGGCATGCTCTCGCCGGTAATTGGCGCCTGGTTCACCGTGGAGCGCCCGTCGGTGAGAGAGCCGTCAAGCGCGATACGCTCTCCAGGACGTACTCGGACAATCGCGCCCAACTCGACGCGTGTCGCGTCGATGTCGACCCAAGAACCGTCTGCCTGCTTGACTGTTGCAGTCTCGGGTGCGAGGTTCATCAGACCTTCAATAGCATTGCGTGCTCGGTCGAGCGATTTGGCTTCGATGAGCTCGGCAATCGTGAACAACACCATCACCATCGCGGCCTCGGGCCACTGCCCCAAGGCCAACGCGCCGGTGACCGCGATGCTCATCAGCGCGTTGATGTTGAGGTTTAGATTCCTAACGGCAACCCAGCCTTTTTTGTACGTTTCAATTCCGGCACAGGCAACCGCCAACAGGGCGAGCGCCGCCACCGCCCATACCGGCGAGCCCAACCAGCTGGCAAGCTCCGCTCCCAACGCGGCTGCGACGGCGATGGCGAGGGGCCACCAAGGCTTTCTGACTGGGGCTGGGGTGCGGGTGCCGGCAACTCCCTCGTCGCCGAGCTCAGGCGTGAACCCAAGAGTCGAGAGCGCCTTGACTACCGCCTGAAGGCCGTCGGGACGATGAACTACCGTAAGGACCCGTTGCATGAGATTGAATTGCATCTCGGAGACTTCGGCCATACCGTCGAGCTTCTTGCGAATGAGTGCTTCCTCGGTCGGGCAGTCCATCTGCAATATCCGCATTTGCGTGCGGACCAAGCCTCCGACCGAAGAAGATTGAGTGAGCGCAGCAAGGGCGGGCAGCGCTTCGGCCGCCTCAGAATGCGATGCGTGGCCGTGCCCATGGTCGTGGTCGCATTTCGCGTCGTCGCGATGCGCATGCTGATGTTCATGAGCGTTGCCATGGATTGAATGCCCTGCGTCGTCATGCACCCGTCCTGTCGCAACTGCATCAGGTATTTCTGTGCACGCATTCCCACCGCAACAGCCGCCATTCGTCTCAGACTTTTCTTTGGCCGGTTGCCAGGCAGAGTTCGATTTTTTCTTACCGCAACAATCTTCCATTTCTGCTATCCGCTTGGTATATGCTGCCAGTAGACACCTTGGAGGAACTCCAAGGTCAAGCGTTTTGAGGAGCAGATATGAGAATTGGCGAACTGGCAAAGGCGGCCAACTGCACAACGGATACGGTCCGGTTCTATGAAAAGGAAGGTCTACTTCCGCCACCCGAGCGGACCAGGGCCAACTATCGCAGCTACACTTGGGCCCACGTCGAGCGTCTACGCTTCGTGCGGAACTGTCGCGCGCTTGACATGACGCACGATGAAGTTCGAGCGCTACTGTCCGCATCGGACGAGCCCGGCCTCGGATGTGGCACCATTAACTCGTTGCTGGATGAGCACATCGCGCATGTCGACGAGCGCATCGCAGAACTTGTTCACTTGCGGGAGCAATTGGGTAGCCTGCGAGCCCGCTGCGCGGGAGAGGCGGCGGTTAAAGAGTGTGGAATCTTGCAAGGCTTGACCTCGATGGAAACCGCCCTGGACAACCATCGCGCCACCCATCTGGGCTAGGCATAGGTTTCATCGTTGGGACTTGCGGCATTACCGGATTCCGTCGTTGCCCCAAAGCTGGTCTTTCTCGCAACGGGTCACAGGCAGCAGGCCGGCGCCGCTTACCGCTAAATCAAACAACTCTGGGAGCGTCATGTCCGTCACCCGCGGTTGAACTGGCGTCAACGCACACTTCGTGCTCCACCTGGACCGTTACATGCTGGATGTTGAAACGGGTGGCTAAACGCTGCTGCACCGCCACCACGACGTCACGAGCACTTGCGCCTGCAACTGGATGGACATGAAGAGTTACCAAGTGTTGCTCGCCCGTGATGGACCACGCATGAATGTGATGGGCGTCGTGCACTTGCGCAACGTTTTGTTCGAGGTCGGCTTTGATATCGACAAGATTCACCCCCTCGGGAGTACCTTCGAGCAGGATGTGGGCGGAAGACTTAACGATACCCCAAGCGCTCTTGAGGATGATGACAGCGACGAAGATGGACAGCAGTGGGTCAATCGGCGTCCAGCCGGTCCACAGAATCACAAGTGCCGCAACGATAGCTGCAATCGACCCGAGCATGTCACCAAGAACATGAAGCCAAGCTCCTCGCAGGTTCAAATTCTCACGGTTCCCGCCGTGTAGGACGAAAAACGCGGCAATATTCGCCAAGAGTCCCACGACGGCGACAATCAGCATGGTTTTGCCGATGACAGGGACGGGCGACGCAAAGCGTTGCACGGCTTCAATCACAATCCATCCTGCTATGACGAAGAGCGCGCATCCATTCACGAATGCGGCCAGGATTTCGAGCCGCTTGTATCCAAACGAAAGCTGCGCCGTAGCGGGCCGCTTTCCGTAGTGGATAGCAACCCAGCTGAAACCGAGCGCTGCCGCGTCGCTGACCATGTGACCAGCGTCTGCTAAAAGCGCGAGAGAGCCGGAGATGACACCGCCAGCCACTTCTACCAGCATAAACGCTGCGATGATGACGAAGGCCCAGCCGATACGCCGTTGGTCGCTCACGCCATGCAGATGATTGTGGCCTGCGTGATTGTGTCCGTGGCCCTCAGGACCATGGCCGTGTTCATGGTTTTGGCGACCATGCTGATGGTCACTATGGTTGTGTTCATCTTGGCCGCTGTTGTCTTTGCGGTGGTCGTGCTGGTGTCCAGAGTGGTCGTGCTTAGAGGCCATTGTCGCTATCCTTGAGCAGAGTACGAGCGCTATTATATACACATATAAACATGCGTTGATGTGAACGGAGAATGGTCTTTTATGTCTGCAGAAATCGAGTTGAGCGATGACCAGGTCGTGGAACTGGCAGAGATGTTTCGGCTGATGGGGGACCCAAGTCGACTTAAGATAATCGCTGCGTGCCTTGGCGCGCCGATGTGTGTCTCTGACATCGCGGCGAAATACGGCATGTCCCAGCCGCTCGTGAGTCATCACTTGCGACTGCTTCGCGCTGCTCGAGTGTTGCGTTCTGAACGTCGTGGAAAGCAGATTTTCTACGAGGCGGCCGACCACCACGTGAAACGAGTCATTGGAAATATGGTCGAACACGTTTGCGAACAACCGTCGCCCGAGGCAGCAGATATCGACGACGCAACGCGCCAGGAGTAGATTCGACGTCCATTTGTCTCGCTGTCTCAGACACGGCAACTCTTATTCTCCGCCATTGCTCCGAACGCAAAGGCTTCAGCTTTTAATCGATATGCCTTGACGCTCGCCATATATCCGCCGAAGTTGAAAAGCGCAATAGCGCGTGAGCAAACTGGAGTTCCGGCAAGAAGCGCCAGATTAGCGGTAGCCATGCGAGCGCCGCTGGAATCTCATTCAACTTGGTCGGCACGCGTTCTCGGTGCGCGCAGCGGGCATTCAGCAACGCCCCAAGCATATGGTGCGGAAGACGAGTGAGTCGGTTGCCGGCGCCAGTTTCAATCTAGGCTCTGCGTTCCTTCGTGCCTTTCAAGCCGCGATTATCATGGAAGTGCTACTCCGAACGTTTGCAGCAGTAAGAACGCGTTGAGTGAAAGGACAATGGCCGCTGCCATCGCGGACAATATGGTCGTAGATGCGCTGCTCTTGCAGACACCCATAATGTCCTGTCGGCAACTGAACCAAAGCAGCGCCAGCATCGGAAACGGCAACGCTAGGCTCAACACGACCTGACTGATAACAAGTGCCGTTGTAGTATTCACCCCAAAGCCGACAACCGCAAAACTGGGCAACATTGTCACGACCCTTCGCACCCATAGCGGGATACGAAAGCCGATGAAGCCCTGCATAATCATCTGGCCGGCCATCGTGCCCACGACCGAACTGGATATCCCAGAGGCAATAAGCGCCAGGAGAAAAATGCCCGCAGCTCCTATGCCGAGCAAAGGCGCAAGGGTGTGGTATGCCGTTTCGATTTCGGCGACCTCAGGATGACCCTCGTGGAATGCGCCGGAAGCCATGATGACCATGGCCATATTGATAAGGCCGGCAGTGCTCAGCGCGATGAGCACCTCGAGGTTCGAATACGCCAGTAGCATGGTGCGTTCAGCTTCTGTCTTAGCGAGCACGCGACTTTGGGTCAACCCTGAATGGAGAAACAACGCATGTGGCATTACGGTGGCGCCAATAATGCCGACCGCAATAGTGAGAGCTTCTGAATCCGGAAGATGCGGCGAAAACGTATGCGCGAAGACTGCTGGCCAGGCGACCGGTACGATGAATAGCTCGACTAGGTAGGACAAGCCAATCACGCCGACCAATCCTCCAATTGCAAGTTCGAGCGGACGGAAACCGGCACGCTCGAACAACAGAAGCGCATAGGTCACGAGGGCGGTGACAACCATGCTGACAAACAACGGCATGTGGAATAGCAGGGACAGGCCGATTGCTCCGCCCAGAAACTCGGCCAAATCCGTGGCCATCGCAGCCACCTCGCTCACTCCCCACATGAGAAGAACAAGCGACCTCGGGAGGTGTTCGCGACAGAGCTCAGCGAGGTTTCGTCCGGTAACTATCCCGAGTTTTGCGGAGAGCGCCTGGAACAGCATGGCTATCAGATTTGCCAGCAGCACGACCCAGAGGAGCGTATAGCCGTACTTCGCGCCAGCCTGAATGTTCGTCGCGAAGTTCCCCGGGTCTATGTAGGCGATTGAGACGACCATCGCCGGGCCGAAAAATGGCAGGAACACCCGCGCGCCTCGACCTTCGAGCCGCTCGCGCATCGCCGACGTCGTTCGCTCCGTCAGCGTTTTACGCCGGTCCTTCCGGCGAGCACGGTCGTCCATTGCCACTCCAGCCTGTCACCAGCTGCACGCACTGCGCGTCATCAGTCTGTCTGCGCATTACAACATCATTTGCCAGCGTGATTGGCCTGCCACTTCTTCTTCCGATAGCGCGAGAACCCCGTCCATTAGGTCGCGGAGGAAAGGCGCGAGTTTCGCTTTTGCCACAGGCTTCCGGCATATAAAGTATCGCGCTAGACGGGTCATGTCCGTCAAACGCGCCTTCCGTTTCCGCTTCTATCCAACCGCAGCTCAGGAGCAGCAGTTGGCGCAGCACTTTGGCTGTGTGCGGTTCGTCTATAACCACATGCTCGCGCGTCGTCAGCAGCGACGCAAGGACGGCCTGAAGTCGAACTACGTTGACGACGCCGCCGCGCTGACCGTGCTTAAGCGCGCGCCCGAGTGCCTCTGGCTGCGTGACGTCTCCATCGTCGCCCTGCAAGCGTCACTTCGTCACCTCGACACGGCATACCAGAATTTCTTTGCCCGGCGGGCAGGCTTTCCGCGCTTCAAGCGCAAGCGAGCCGCGCAAAGCTATGCCCTAATGCGCAACGGCTTTACCTTGCGCGACGGCAAGCTGACGCTCGCGAAGATGGCAGCGCCGCTCGATGTGCGCTGGAGCCGGGAGTTACCCGCCACGCCCTCGAGCCTGACCGTGTTGCGTGACGCTGCCGGCCGCTACTTCGTGAGCCTGCTGTGCGACGACGAGGTGGCGCCGCTGCCGGCGACGGCCAAGGTCGTTGCCGCCGACCTTGGTCTGACGCACCTTCTGACTTTCGCGGACGACCAGCCTCCACTGTCTCCGCCGAAGTTCCTCGCCGAGCTGCTGCATCGCGTGCGTCGCCTGAGCCGCGCGCTCTCGCGCAAACACAACGGCTCGAAAAACCGCGACAAGGCGCGCAAGCGTCTCGCGCGGCTGCACGCGCGCATTGCCGACTCGCGCAAGGATTTCCTGCACAAACTGTCCACCCAGCTCATCCGCGAAAACCAGGCGGTGTTCATGGAGGACCTGTGCATCAAGGGGATGATGCGCAGTCACCTTGCGCGGAGTATCGGCGACGCCGCCTGGGGCGAGTTGCTCAGGCAGCTCGCCTACAAGGCGGCGTGGTATGGCCGGACGTACTGGCAGGCGGACCGGTTCTTCGCGTCGAGCAAAACCTGTCACGCCTGCGGGTTTCGGCACACGTCGCTGCCGTTGAACATTCGGCAGTGGACCTGCCCGGATTGCGGCGAGATACACGACCGAGACCAGAACGCAGCGAGGAATATCCTCGCCGCAGGCCTTCTCGCAACACGTACCGCGGGACGCGCGGAACCTTAAGCCTGTGGAGCGGACGGAAGACCTGACGGAGACACCTTCGGCAGGCGGTCTGCAACGAAGCAGGAACCTGACTTGCGAAGCTCAGGAATCCCCGTCCCTTCAGGGCGGGGAGGACGTCAAGTAAGCAATTTCCTCATTTTGTGCCTTGATGATGTTCTTGGCCAGTCGCTTCATGGCGGGGGCCTTGCCGTGAGTGGCCATGATGTTAATGGTGTGTATGGCCATGGGAGGCATGATGCTCATGCCCACCGTGGTCGTGCTGGCCGCTCTCCATCATTCGCATCATCTGCGGACCCCCGGTCCTGAAAAATACCACTGTCAAGACGATGAAGATTGCGCCAAAGATGATGTCGAGGACGGTGGTGTAGTTGAAAGTAATCGTCGCGTCCACAACTGCTGTATGTCGGTCCGTCGGCACCCAGCCAAGCTCTTGGAATAACGCTTCGACCACGAGTGCCGCTGAGACCATCGCAAGATAGAAGGTTAGAGCGAGGAAGACCGTCATCCGTCCGCCGTAGTACTTCCTGTAGATGTTGAGGATGGGAGGAATGATGAGGTCGCCAAAGATGAAAGAAGCGACTCCGCCGAAGCTGATACCACCATTCCACAGTACGGTGGCGAGCGGCACGTTACCCACGGAACAGGTGAACGACGCAACGGCAATCAGCGGGCCGACAAATGCACCCCAAATCATCGCGGCCGTCGGATGGCTGACAAGAAAGAATTTCTGCCAGAAGCTGTCCGGCACCCAGGCGCCGAGCGCGCCAGCGATGAGCAACCCAATCCCGATGTCGCGCCACAGCATCGCCCAGTTCATCACGTAACTATGGCTGATAGCTATCCACCCGTCCTTGGATGAGAGACGTTGCTTCCAGGTCCCCTGCTGTTCGCCCATCGACATGGCAGCGTGACCCTCCATGCTGCCGGCGATGCCCTTGTCCGCCTGCTCGATAGCTTCGCTTTTGAGCGAGTCCTTGACAAAGAACCGGAAAAGCAGCGCAAGAACGACAATCATGATTGGGCCACCGATGAACTCAGCGGCGGCGAACTGCCAGGAAATCAGCACCCACATCAGCACGCCCAGTTCAAGCACAAGATTCGTCGCTGCAAACTGGAACGCCATGGCGGCCGTGAAGTCCCCGCCCTTGCGCACGATGGAGCGGGCCATCGCGACGGCGGCATAGGAGCAGGAGGATGATGCGGCGCCGAGCAGACTGGCAACTGTCAGCGACCGTGGGGATGCGTTCGGCAGAAGCATCGACATCTCGGACTTCGAGACCACGACCTCAATCACGGCCGAGAACAGAAAGCCGAGACTCAGCCCCCAGAAAATCTGCCACAGCATGGTGAAGGACATCCAGAGGGCATGACCGACAGCAGTGACAATCTGCATCGCAACCTCCTGCGTGAAGACTCCTATATCAGCGGTGCGCGGTTATAGAAATAAATGCCGTGAGGTGATTTTCCGACCTTGATGGTGTTGACGAGCTTCAATGTCTTCATGTCTATAACGCCGACATAGCGTGTGAAGCGGAAGGTCACCCAGAGATATTGCCGGTCGGGCGTGAGCTCCATGTCGTCAGGCCCCGGCAGCAACCCCGTGATGGTTCCAACGTTGGTCAACGTGTTCTGGTCGAGGATGCTGATAGTATTGCCGACGCGATTCGTCACGAGCACATGTTGGCCGTCGGCAAGGGAGCGGAAGTTGTGCGCCCCTCTATCCGTGTGAATTGTCTTGACGATTTTGCGCGCACGCCAGTCAATGACGGCGACATAGTCCGCACCGGTCATGCCAATCAGCAGATACTTGTCGCCGGGCGTTAGCCATAGTCCTGCCGGCGCTTTGCCGACAGGCATCTTCCACAGTACGGTCTGTGTCGCAAGGTCGATGGCGGCAACTTCGCCCGACTCCTGCAACGTGACGAAGACAATCTTGCTGTCGGCCGAGAAAATCATATGGCTCGGCATCTTTGCGAGCGGCACCCGTTTGGCCAGTGAGACATTCTTGCCGTCGTAGTGGTATATGTCCACGCGGTCAAGGCGCAGTCCATTGGTGACGAACCACTTCCGGTCGTAAGAAAACCCAAGCTGATAGGGGTCTTCGATGTCAGGCACCCACTTCTGAGCCTTGCCTGTCTTTGGGTCCAAAAATACGAGATTATTGCCCACCGAGTTCGCCACAATCAGAGACTGATTGTCTGGTGTGGCCATCAGATGATGCGGCTCCTTCCCGACCGGGAATGTGTCAACGACCTTCTGGCTCGCCTGGTCGATGAGACTTACACTCGCGTCCGCCGAGTTAAGGACGATGACATTCTCTGCCTGGACCGGTGTGTTCGCGAGTGCCGTGACGGCGAGCGCGCCGAGCATATACCGCATCTGAAATATGCCCAGCTTCATGCTGCGAGCACCGTAGGATGGAAGCCTGCTGCTTCGATTGCGGCCATGAGGCGTTCCGGTGACGCCGTCGACTCGACCTCGACAATCTTGCCGCCCACGTCGATTGCCACACTGGCTGCGGCGTCCTCCTGCGTGATAGCCTGCGTGATGGCGTTCGCACACCCGCCACATGACATGTCTTTGACTTCGAATTTCATGGCTGTCTCCAGCAATTGAAGAGAAACTTTGATGCTGAACCTTCCCATCGCGGGAAGGTCAAGCGTCTTTGCTGATGGCGCGCGTCTTCAGACTCACCCGTTGGCATCGCGGAAAAAGAACAATGCGAAGGCTCGCGACGCCCACATTTGCCCGATGCGTTTCCGTGATGGGCTTACCATAGCAAGCCCTAAGCCTGTGTTTTGAAATGACGCAGCCCGCCAGCGTTCACGCCGTAGAAGCGCCCAAAGATTATTTCGAAGATGCTCGGCCGCACTCGCGTTCTTTTGATTGGTCGCCACAGTAACGGCGAACTTCGGCGATTCAAACGCGGTTAGTTCGAGTGATAACCCCCGAAATGCATGCTCAAGGACAATCAACATCAGACTGCTTGCGACCCGGAGGAACGAGAGAGTCCGAGCGAGACCGGTCCCTTCGCCCGCTACCGGCTCGCCCCGCACGTCGCCGAG
Source organism: Caballeronia peredens (assembly GCA_001544595.2). GTDB lineage: Bacteria > Pseudomonadota > Gammaproteobacteria > Burkholderiales > Burkholderiaceae > Caballeronia > Caballeronia peredens. Next base: position 42,426 of record FCOH02000025.1, read on the forward strand.
GGATGAGGGCCAAATTCGAGCCGAGCTGCTAAAGCCTTCGTCTGAGGATTGAACGCCGAGGACCATTCGTCTCGCAGGAAATGGCCGATTGACAGGCACGCAGAACTAGGCCGCAGGTATGCAGAGCCCATTAAGGCTTCTTGTCGAAAGCAGCAAATAGGAACGTATCGCGGTTGGTGCGAATTTGCAAAAGAGATGAAATCCACTCGATATGCCCTGTGCTGAGGGTGCAGCACGAACGGATTCAGCGACCAGTTGTTTTGGCGGGCGTGTCGAGCTTCGACGCCTTCTCAGGATGAGCGCGAGCGTACGCTTCCTTGTTCTTCTTCATGGATGCTGCGCTTGGCGGATACTCCGAACGACGAAAGGGCAATACGCCATCCTTGTACGCCTGGACAAGTTCCTGCCGAACTTCCTCTCGCGTTTTTCCCTGAATCATCGGACCGCCCTCGCCATTTGCTACACCGTCGGCACCGACTGTCAGCAACACGAACGTCGCGATTCCAACAATGAGTTTCATCGCATTTATTCCGTTGACGAAAGCCATCCCGGCCCTTCGATTCAGTGTACATGCCCGACGCTGCGTTCCCATGACCTGAAAATGATAAAAGCGTCATTTGACTGTAATCTGGTCCTTGCAGCCGCCTCGAATATCAAAAGGAGATAAAGTAACGTTGGAGTAACGGTCGTTACCCGCTTTCCGCTGTGATAGACGAGCAGTCCTTTCGGGCTTGATGTAGATGACCGCGCCCGTTCCGAGGGAAACAAGAGCGGCCTAATCCCTGGCGAAAAGCGAGAGCGTCCTAGGGCGCATCTACGAACCCAAGGATGGCAGTGGAAGCAAAACCAGCATCGCACTGTGTCTTGTCCGCTCTTTTCAGTTGTCCGGGTGCGACGCAACGTCGCTTCTGCTCGTTGCCATGGTCCCAGCCGTGCGGTTAATATCCTGATTGGAACCAGTTCGGATTTTTGAAAACAATGATGAAACGTCTTTGTATCACGGCGGCTTTTATGTTTGGAACGCCCATAGCGCATGCCGCAGATACAGCGGTCACGATATTCAAAAGCCCTGCTTGTGGCTGTTGCGAGGGTTGGGTGAGGCATGTCGAGACCGCGGGCTTTGTGACCAACGTCGTTGATACAAACGACCTTCAGGCGGTTAAGGACCGGCTAGGGGTCCCGGCCTCGATGCGTTCCTGCCATACCGCTGTCGTGAGCGGCACGAATCAAGTCATTGAAGGCCACGTTCCTGCCTCGGCTATAAAAAAGCTGGTCGCTCAACGGGCAGTGCACGGTGTCGCCGCGCCCGGAATGCCAGCGAATTCCCCGGGGATGGGCGAGATGGATGGGAAGTTGGTCACTGTAGACTTCCTCGGAAAAAGGTTCTCACAGGACTGACCAAGACGACGAGATGTCGGACGCGTCCTGTGAGGGCGCACAGCACTTACATCAGCCGCTTCACTTGCAAGTTTTCATCCGATAGCGCTGGAAAACCCCGTCCTTCAGCGCGGGGGAACGTTCAAACGGTGACGACCTTATCATTGATTGCAACAGAATCGCTCGTTGGGAAATATAAAGTAAAAGTCGTTCGCCCCGCGGCACTCTGCACGTCAATTCTGCCTCGGTGCAGTTCCATAATAGATTTGACGATGGCCAATCCCAAACCCGCGTTCTTTCCGGATTCGTGTCGTGCTGGGTCTAATCGATAGAACCGGTCGAATATCTTCTCGACATCCGAGGCGGAAATTTCGATGCCTTCGTTAGTAACGGAGACCGCGGTATAACCGCGCTCGTCGGAACCGCGCAACTCGATGGTGGAACCGGGAGTAGCATGGTCCAAGGCATTGCTTACAAGATTACTGACCGCTCGTCGAAACATCGTTGTATCGGCGCGAATAGTACCATCGCCCTGAACGCGTAGCGAATTGCCACGTTCCTCGGCCAGACCGTCAAAATAGGACGCGAGCCGTCGAAGCTCGGAAGCGATATCTACATCGACAGTCGTGATAGCTTGCTGTGCGTTATCGGTCCGAGCAAGGAACAGCATATTCCCAATCATGCGCTGAAGCCGCTCGCACTCTTCGATGTTGGAGTCGAGAAGCGCTTCATACTCGTCAACACTCCTAGTCTTGGATAGCGTGATTTGGGAAGAGCTGATTACGTTCGCGAGCGGCGTGCGCATGTCATGAGCGAGGTCCGATGAAAATTGCGACAACCGGACGAACGCGCGCTCCAAGCGGTCCAGCATTCGATTTACCGAATGTGCTATTTCGTTCAATTCGACTGGGCCGCGCTCAATATTGAGTCGTTCACTCAAGTTGTGCGCCTCGATGCGAGACGCTTGGCGCCCAATACTTTTCACCGGCGTAAGTCCGCGCCTCGCCACGAGATAACCAAGAAGTCCGACCAGCGCTGAACCAATTGCGGCCGCAGCCCAAACGTCCAAACGGTAACTAGCCAGCAGGGAAACTCTGTCAGAAGCACTGCGCGCGAGAAGTATGTGCACGGTTTCCCCTGAGGGCAGGCTCTCGCTTGAAAAAATGCATCTAGCGGACCCAATGGCTTCGGGTGAGCACGTGTAAGGGAACCCTTGCAGTCGCCGCGGCTGGTAAGCGGACAACAGACCACCGGGCGTTTCCGGGTGTTGAACCACTATCGCGCCCGCTTGGTCCAGGACGGCCAAATATACGCCCGGATGAGATAGCAGAATTTCGTGAAACATATTGCTGGCGTCGCGGACGCCTGCGACTGTCCCGGCGTTGTGAATGAGTTGCCGGAACTGACTGAGCTTTCCGTCAATTTCGATATCATCGCGTCGCTGAAGTTCTGATGAGAGGGACGTATATAGGAACGCACCCATTAACGCGAATACCATCGCCGCGATTCCGAGGAAGGCGAGCGCAAGGCGGCCGGACAGTGAATAATGCTGCCCATCCGTCTTCATGTGCGCTCCTCCAGTACGTAGCCCATGCCGCGCACCGTGTGGAGAAGTTTTCTTTCGAAAGGAGCATCGATTTTGGCCCGCAGGCGCTTTACGGCGACGTCGACGACGTTTGTATCGCTGTCGAAATTCATGTCCCAGAGTTGGGACGTGATGAAGGTACGCGTCAGCACCTCTCCTTGGCGCTCCGCTAGCAATTGAAGAAGCGCGAATTCCTGGGCTGTCAAATCAATACGAACGTTTCCACGACGGGCGCGTCGCTTGAAGAGTTCAATTTCGAGGTCGGCGATGTTGATTACGTCGCGCGCTCCGCGCGGCGAGCGCCGAAGCAAAGACTTGACGCGCGCAAGAAACTCCGCATACGCGAATGGCTTTGAAAGATAATCGTCGGCTCCCAATTCAAGCCCTTTGACCTTGTCCTCTACCGTGTCCCGCGCAGTAAGAAGAAGCACCGGGGTCGATTTTTGTTGCCTCAAACGGCGAAGCACTTCGAAGCCGTCTAATTGGGGAAGCATCACGTCTAGAACGACAATATCAAAGTCTTCATGCAAGGCGAGGAAAAGGCCGTCCTTTCCGTTCGATGCAACGTCAACGTTGAAGCTCGCCTCAGTTAACCCCTTGTGCAGATACGACGTCATTTTTTGTTCGTCTTCGACAAGGAGTATGCGCATACTAAGCCTTTCAATCGCAGGGGTCATCGGTAAGGTTAGCAACTGCTGTCAGTCAAGTACATGACGCGAAAATGACATTTCGGTAATTTTAGGGTTCTTCATTACAGGTTGGTCATTTTTGAGCCACGGTCGCGTCATGGTCACCTGTGTATCGTGCCCTCAACTAATTCGCCGTAGCTTGCAACGGGTATAAACCCGCGTGCTAGACTCTTGCCTCATGACAAACTGGCGCAAATTCCTTACTGTCGTTCTGCTGATGCTCAGCCTGTCGGCTCGGGCATTCGCGGGCACACCGCTGAGCTGCGAACTTTCGCGGATTAGTGGAGGGAGTTCGTCCGTCGGTCATCTCCATACGACTCACGTGTTCGGTGCAGCGTCGGACTCCGTCGCCGCCGTCGGCTCCGCCCAGCATCATCACGACTCTCATGACGGCTCACACCATCACGGTAGTGGGCCCTGCAGCATCTGCGCGTCTTGCTGCTTCGGGAATGCTCTGCCGCCAGTAGCGGTCGTAGCGACAGCCATCGAGCTTTCTCATCAGGTCGCACTTACGCCACCGCATGTCCGCCCGGCCCGTTTTTTGACGGGCGGTATCGAACGTCCTCCTCGAACTCTCCTCGTTTAAGTCGAGTCGTCCCGCCCATGGCGTGACGCACCTTCGTTCTGTCTGCAATTCCTTGTGGACAGTTGACTTACGTCGAGAAAACTTTCATGCGAAACATTCTAGCGGCGCTGCTTACTGCGGCGGCGGCGATGCCGTCGTTCGCAAGCGAAACGCCGTCGCTTCCCGACCCTACGGACGCCGCGGCGCCGGTGCCGTCTGTGATGGTTCCGGCGATAGCCGGTTCATATCAATCGTTCCAAGACAAGCCGGTCGGCTCTTGGAGCGAGCTCAACAAGGCCGTGGCTCCAACTCCGAAAAAAACCGGTCCGGCTGGAATGTCCGGGGTCGGAAAAATGGACCATTCCACGATGTCGTCGTCGACGGCCGTCACCAAAGCTAACAAGGGCGCGGTACGTGGGGACGAAAAATCGCAGAAGGGCAACAACGGCATGGCCGGAATGAACCCTTCCCAGATGCCCGCGAAGTCAGCCACTGATGGCAACGCGGGCTCGGCTCGCGAAAACAAGAAAGAGCATTCGAACCACGAGGGCATGCACGAATGAACCAGCGCTTTCCTTCCGCTGGCCGCCTAGTGACGACCGTAAGCATCGTCGCGGTGCTGGCCGGGTGTACGACTTTTTCTAAGGACGGCGGTTTTAACAGTGTCTCTAATGTCGCGTCTGAGCGACTAGGAAAAGACGCCGTTGTCGTGAAAACTGACGACGACCGCAATGCGGTTTTCACGCGGACCAAGGAGTTGTTGACCAAGCCGCTGACTATGGACGATGCAGTGCAGGTTGCGCTCCTGAACAATCGCGGATTGCAGGTCTCATATGGGGAGCTTGGTATCTCCGAGGCTGACCTCGTGCAGGCAGGACGATTGCCGAACCCGGGTTTCACGTTCAGTCGGACGCATTCCAGCAACGACCTGACCATCGGCCGTACGTTCTCGATGGGCATCTTGAGCATCTTTACGCTCCCGCTCGCGACTCGAATCGAAAGCCGCCGCTTCGAACAGACGAAATTGCTCACGGCCGATGCCATGCTCAAGGTCGCCGCTGACGCACGCCGCGCTTACATCACTGCAGTGGCCGCCCAGCAATCGGTTGCTTACGCCGAGCAAGTCAAGGATTCGGCCGAGGCTGCTGCAGAACTTGCCCAGCGGATGCAACAAGCAGGCAACTTCAGCAAGTTGGACTACGCGCGAGAGCAGGCGTTTTACGCCGACTCCGTGGCTCAACTTGCGAAGACCCGCCAGGAGAGCGTTTCGGCCCGCGAGAAGCTTACTCGCATCATGGGCCTATGGGGTTCCGGGACTCAGTACCAGCTTCCTGACCGGCTGCCCGACATTCCGAAGTCTCGACCCGAATTGAATGACCTGGAAGGCTTTGCAATGCAGAACCGGCTCGACATTCAGGCGGCGAAGTTGCAGACACAGAGCGTGGCCACTTCCTTAGGGTTGACCAAGGCAACACGCTTCATTAACGCACTCGACGTTGGAATTCTCAATAACTACGAGACCGATAAGGGTCACGAGCACGGCTACGAAATCAGCGTCGAGATTCCCATCTTCGACTGGGGCGGCTCGAAGGTAGCGCGCGCACAAGCAATCTATATGCAATCGGCGAATCGCTTGGCGGAAACCGCTGTGAACGCCAGGTCGGAGGTCCGCGAATCGTATTCGGCCTACGTAACCGAATACGACGTAGCGAAGCACTACCGCGACGAAGTCGTCCCGCTTCGCAAAACGATTTCAGACGAACTGATGCATCGCTACAACGGCATGCTCGCAAGCGTTTTTGAGTTGCTGGCGGACTCCCGCGAGCAGGTTGGCGCCGTCAACAGCTATATCGAGGCGCTGAAGGACTACTGGATTGCAGAGACGGATTTGCAGCAAGCAGTCGGTGGACGTCTTCCTAACGTAGCCGACGCGCAATCTCAGACCGCGCCTCTCGCACAGCCGGCATCGTCATCAAATTCTGAAGGTAAATAAATGGTCTCACGTCGAAATTTCATCGGCGGTTCAGGCGCTGCGTTGTTGGGCGCAGCACTTGTCAGCAAGGCCGGCGCTGCATCATTGCCCGAGGCGCCGACAACGTCGAGCGTCAACATGCAGCCTCCGTTGGCTCCGCCAAACGGCCGCCCTTACACTCCAGTGGTGACTCTCAATGGCTGGTCGTTGCCATGGCGCATGAAGAACGGCTGGAAGGAGTTTCACCTTACAGCCGAGCCAGTCGTGCGCGAAATGGCTCCCGGCATGAAAGCCAACCTCTGGGGCTATAACGGTCAATCGCCGGGTCCGACCATCGAAGCGGTCGAGGGCGACAAAGTTCGAATCTTTGTGACCAACAAGCTGCCCGAGCATACGACCGTGCATTGGCACGGAATGCTGCTGCCTTCCGGTATGGATGGCGTCGGAGGGCTGACTCAACCGCATATCCCGCCGGGAAAGACCTTCGTGTACGAGTTTCAACTTGAGAAACACGGCACGTTTATGTATCACCCGCACGCCGACGAGATGGTGCAAATGGCGATGGGCATGATGGGTACCTTCATCGTCCACCCTAAGGACCCGAACGTCATGCGCGTCGACCGCGATTTCGTGTTCCTGATGTCGGCGTATGACATTGACCCGGGAAGCTTCACTCCTCGCGTCAACGAAATGACCGACTTCAACATGTGGACGTGGAATTCCCGGGTTTTTCCCGGCATTGACCCGTTGCCGGTACGTGTGGGAGACCGCGTTCGCATCCGGTTCGGCAACCTCACGATGACCAATCACCCGATTCACCTGCATGGCTACCACTTTGAAGTGGCGGGCACGGACGGGGGCTGGATACCGACTGCCGCTCGTTGGCCGGAAGTAACTGCGGACGTGGCCGTTGGACAGATGCGCGCCATTGAATTTACGGCGAATCGACCCGGCGATTGGGCATTTCACTGTCACAAATCACACCACACGATGAACGCCATGGGCCACCAGGTGCCAAACCTGATTGGGGTGCAACAGAAGGACTTGGCAAAGCGTATCAACAAGCTCGTGCCGGACTACATGGCAATGGGAAGTGCCGGCGGCGCCATGGGTGAAATGGAGATGCCGTTGCCCGATAACACACTGCCCATGATGACCGGAACAGGTCCGTTCGGACCGCTCGAAATGGGCGGCATGTTTACGGTCGTGAAGGTTCGCGAGGGCATGGCTCGAAATGATTATCGAGACCCAGGTTGGTTCAAACATCCGAAGGGCACTGTCGCATACGAGTATACCGGCGACGTGTCCGAAAGTTGATTCGCAGATTCGCAGCAGGTCGCGGATATTTTTTTTAATGGTATCTGGAGAAAGAGCATGAAAAAGACATTTGTTTCGATTGCACTCGGCGTTGCATTGGCCACTTCTGGCGCCGCATTCGCGGCGGGCGATATGGGGAACATGGACATGTCGAGCGGCGCCAAGCAAGGAGGGGCAGCTAACTCGTCGATGTCGCACGGCGAAATTAAGAAAGTGGACACGGCGTCCGGCAAGTTGACCATCAAGCACGGCCCGCTTGAGAACCTCGGCATGGACGGGATGACGATGGCTTTCAAGGTCAAGGACCCGGCGATGTTGTCGCAAGTCAAAGTGGGCGACAAGGTTGATTTCGTTGCGGAGGAAATTAACGGTGCGTTGACTGTTACGAAACTGCAGAAACAGTAAAAGCATCTAGGACAGACAACTCGGTGCGCAGGGCTGTTTCGACGGCCCGCACCAACCACTATCAAGGAAATCAAAAATGAAGGCCTCGAAAAACAAGCTCATCGCGCCGGTCGTTGCGACTCTGGCCATCGCATTGGCTCCAGCTATTGCCTTTGCGCACGGCAAGCTCGAGAGCGCAGAACCTCCCGTGAATGGCACGGTTTCAACAGCACCGGGCGTACTGCGCCTAACCTTCAATGAAGACCTCGAACCGACTTTCAGCACCATCAAAGTCGCTGATGCGAGCGGTGCACCGGTAGGTGAAGAAAAGGCCAAGGTGGACCCGGCAAACAAGCGTATTTTGACCCTTGCTGTTCCGAAGTTGGCCGCAGGTACGTATTCCGTCCAATGGGCTGTCATGACCGGCGACAGTCACAAAGCGAAAGGCACGTATAAATTCTCGGTGAACTGATGAACTACGGCTCCTTGGACATCGAGCGCCTTTTGTTGATGGCGTTGCAAAACCTGGGTCTTGCGGCCATGGTCGGCGCTCTTCTCAGCGCGTGGTGGCTGAGGGGACCGAAATCCGATTGGCAAGTGCGCGCCTCGGCGAAGCTCGGACTTGTCTTCAGGATGTCAGCCATCGTAGCGTTGCTGTCTAGTACGGCAGGATTTTGGGTTCATTGCGCGTTGATGAGCGAAACTACTCTCCTCGACGCTTGGCCCGCAGTCCGCTCGATGCTGGTGAAGACGCAGTTCGGCCATATTTGGGCAATTGGTGCTGGTCTGCTCCTCTGCGCTGTTGTGTTGTCGTTCAAACCTACGAATCGCGCCGGTATTCCGTGTCAGCGTCTAACGTGGCTCTTGATAGCGGGAGTCGCTCTGGCAAAAAGTAACGCGGGTCACCCAGTAGATGCTGGTATTTTGAGTCTCCCCGTATGGGTGGATTGGGTTCACCTTCTCGCGATTAGTTCGTGGGTGGGTATGGTCCTCATGGCAGCGTACATCGTGTCGCCAGGAATGTTGCGCGCGAGGTCGACGGAACTCTCCGGAGGCGCCAGATATGTTCAGGCGATGTCGGATGCGGCTACCGTCGCCCTCGTCGCCCTGTTCCTGACGGGCGCGTTCAACGGCTGGCGTGGTGTCAGCGCACCCGAGAATATTCTCGGGTCGTCTTACGGGTTGGTCCTCGTCTTTAAGCTTGCGCTCGTCTTGGTCGCCGCCGCGCTGGGCGGCCATAACCGGTTCTTCGAAATGCCCGCGCTTCTTGCTTCGCTGAAAGGGTCTTCGTCCGCCATTCAGACGCGTCAACTGAAACGCTTCGCGACCGTATTGCATATAGAGTCGTGGGTCCTTATCGGCGTGATTGTAATCGCGACGGTGCTGGTATCGAGTCCGCTTCCCGGCACCGAGTGACAGAGTGAAATCTCGGCAGCGTCCTGCACATCGGCGCTGACAAGCCGCTGGCAACTTAAATCGGAAAGCGGTCAGCGCGACCCGAAAATAGCAACGCGGCGGTTCGTGGCGAGTCTGCCGTCATCGAGATTAGTTGAGGTTCTCAGCAGGAACTCGTCTTTCGGGCCCGGAGTTCTACTTCGGGCCTTCTTACCCGCGTGGCGAGCCGTGCCTCTGCGATGTGAGACGCATCCTTTGCTGTCCTTTCCGCACTGAAAGACCTTCTCGTGAACTTGTAGTCGGCGGGCGTTGTAGAAGCCGAGACAGTCGACGATTTCATCCATCGCAGCACGCTGCGTTGCGAAGTGACGAACGCGCAGTCGTGCGACCCAGGTTAACGGCCGTGACCGTGCGGCGCTCAACCCCGGGGATTTGGTATCCGAATAAATACATCATTCCTGAGGCTCTTGCTCGAGCTAACCATCAGTTGGCGGGCGAGCCACTTAGAGTAAGGATGGTGGCATGCTTAAGTGACTGATTGATTGCGCGCACATTACCATTTGGTCATTTGTTAGTCATCTTCAATTGTATTGCGCTTTTCCACTTTCCTTCTGCTGTCTTGTGCAGTTAATCTCATCGACAAGTCGACCTGGTCGCTCGCATATAGAGGGCTGGTCAACGTACAAAGCGTTTTTGTGTGGAATTTCGTCGGTTCCGGCTCTTCGCCAAGGGCGTCGATACTTCGCCCTGTGCAGTGCGCAAGGAGCCTCCGCGTCCGACTGACCATGCGGCGCGCGGTGGGCCAAATTCTGGTTCTAGTTGTGAGAGGGCTTGACGTGACTATGCTAAAGCAACAAGCGGATATTGATGTTGAAATCAACGGAAGGCGGCGTTTTGTGCGGGGGCTCGCAGCGGGTGGTCTCGTCGCTGGCATTGGCGGATGGCCGATAGCATCACTTGCCGCAACGGTAAGCACGGGGCCGACGGTACTTAGCGGCACGCAGTTCGATTTAACGATTGACTCGACACCGGTCAACTATACCGGGCGCACCCGACCCACAACCTCCGTCAATGGGTCGATTCCTGCTCCGATTCTTAAGTGGAAACAGGGTTCTGAAGTTGCGATGCGAGTCACCAATCGGCTTGCGGTTCCTACCTCCATTCATTGGCACGGCATCCTAGTTCCCTTTGGAATGGACGGCGTCCCTGGCATCAGCTTTCCTGGAATCGAGCCCGGCGAAACGTTCACCTATAAATTCCTTGTTCGACAAGCGGGAACCTACTGGTATCACAGTCATAGCCGTTTCCAAGAACAGACCGGCCTATATGGGCCACTGGTCATTGAGCCCGCCAATGGCGAGAGCGTCCATACGGACCGTGACTACGTTGTCATGCTTAGCGACTGGACCGACGAGAATCCGGAGCGAGTCATGCAGAACCTGAAGGTCTCCAGTGACTACTACAACTACCAGATGCCGACGGCGCCGCAGTTTTTTAGCGATATCAAGCGAATCGGGCTCAAGGGGGCATTGAAGAAGCGACAGATGTGGAACGAAATGCGAATGAACCCCACCGATTTCAATGATGTGTCGGGGGCCACCTACACATACCTCGTCAATGGTGTGGCTCCTGCCGGCAACTGGACCGCTATCGCGCGACCTCGTGAAAAGGTGAGACTTCGTTTCATCAACGGGTCTTCGACAACGCTTTTCGATGTTCGTATCCCGGGCCTGAAGATGACGGTCATCTCTACAGACGGACAGGAAGTTGAACCGGTTGAGGTCGACGAATTCCGCATTTCGGTCGCCGAGACCTACGACGTTGTGGTTGAGATGCCTGACGACAAGGCGTACACGATTTTTTGTCAGTCGATGGACAGAAGTGGATATGCACGCGCAACTCTCGCTTCATACCCCGGTATGCGAGCTCAGATTCCCCCAATGGACCCTAAGACCTGGCTGACGATGGACGACATGGGCATGGGCGGGATGGAAGGGATGGAGGGAATGAAGGGAATGTTGGATATGGGCGACATGAAGGGCATGCACGACATGAAGGGCATGAGCGACATGAAGGGCATGGGCGACATGAACGGCATGGGCGACATGGAGGGCATGGGCGACATGAAGAACATGGGTGACATGAAGAACATGGGCGACATGAACGGCATGGGCGACATGGAGGGCATGGGCGACATGAAGGGCATGGGCGACATGAAGGGCATGGACAACATGAAGGGCATGGGCGACATGAAGGGCATGAGCGACATGAAGGGCATGAGCGACATGAAGGGCATGGGCGACATGGAGGGCATGGGCGACGTGAAGAACATGGGCGACATGAAGAACATGGGTGACATGAAGAACATGGGCGACATGAAGGGCATGGGCGACATGAAGGGCATAAACGGCGGAGGGACCACGGGGATGAGTGAGATGGCTCTTAAGACCGGCCCCGAAGTCGACATGCGACCGATGACGGTTTCGAGTTCCCTAAGTGACCCAGGACCACGGCTGCGAGGCAACGGCCGAAAGGTGCTGACCTATTCCGACCTGCGGACCATTGGCGGCCCGCTCGACGACCGCCCGCCTACGAGGGAAATGACGCTACGGCTTACCGGGAACATGGACCGTTTTATTTGGGGCTTTGATGGCAAGAAGTTCTCGGAAGCTGAGCCCATCGTCTTTAACTACGGGGAGCGGCTCAGGGTTACGCTCATAAACGACACGATGATGAACCATCCGATTCATCTTCATGGGATGTTTATGGAACTGGAGGACGAGCGTGGGCAGTTCCTTGTGCGGAAACACACCATCAATGTCCAGCCCACCAAGCGAGTGAGCTACTTGGTGACAGCGGACGCTCCCGGGCAATGGGCGTTTCATTGCCATCTTCTGTATCACATGGAGGCGGGAATGTTCCGCAAGGTAGTGGTCGCATGAGCGCGAGCCACTTTTTCAGGCGCGCGGGACAAAGGAAGCCGGTCAAGTCCTTTCCAACCGCGGTCGCGCTATTGATAGCCTCCTCGTCGGCCGTGGCTGCGGGAGATATGTCGCAGATGGACGGTATGCCGGGCATGAAAGGCATGGGCAACATGGACATGTCGGACAAGGGGACTAACTCATCTCAGTCACGCTCCGGTTCCACCTCAAAGACGGGCGGAGCGCCCAGGGCAAAAGGAACGTCAGGGATGGACGGCGGGGACCAGATGAAATCGCCTGGAGACCAGCCACATCCCAAATCGGCGGCACCGACTGACGGCAATCAGTCGAAGTCGAGCAGCGACGCCAGTATCCGGGTTGATAATTTGAAAAGTCCGAAGGCAGGTCCGCTCAATGGACCCAATCACATCATTGGGGTCGACGAACCTCGCATTCCGATGGCGAACCCGAATGAAGGCATACCGATGCAAGGCATGGATATGTCCGACAACGGTATCTACCACCAAATTCTCATCAACCAGTTGGAGTACGTTAAGGCAGTTGGAGGACAAGGATGGTCGTGGGACGGTGAGGCATGGATTGGCGGCGACATCAACAGGCTATGGTTGAAGAGTTCTGGGGAGCGTCTTTACGGAAAAACAGACGATGCGCGCGTCGAAGCTCTCGTATCACACGCATACTCGACCTATTGGAACGCGCAACTTGGTGTCCGGCACGACTTCGGTAACGGACCGACTCGCGATTGGGCAGCCATCGGCGTTGAAGGACTAGCTCCTTATTTCTTCAATGTACAGGCGACGGGCTATATCGGAACTTCCGGCCGCACCGCTCTCCAGTTGAAAACATCCTACGACATCTTGCTGTCTCAGAAGCTCTTTCTGACCCCCGAAGCCGAGATGAACGCATACGGCAAGTCCGACCCGGAGCGAGAAATTGGCAGCGGTATATCTGATATTAAACTGGGGTTGCGTGTTCGCTACGAGATTAGGCGAGAAATAGCTCCCTACATTGGCTTTGTGTGGGGACGCCGCTTCGGCCGTACGGCTGATTTTTCACGCCGCGATGGAGAGCCGGTAACCGATACGGAACTGGTGGTTGGCTTGCGCCTTTGGTATTAGCGCACCTCCTCCGCTGCCCCGATTCGCCTCGTTGAACATGTCACCGCCTACGCTTCTTGCGACGTTGCCGCTAGGCTGGAAAGCAAAGCGTCGCGCCCGGCAATCCAACGTCGCCTTCGCCCTAATAGTCCACGACTCGAACTAAGCAGATGAAGTCAACATTACATTTTGGTCAGTCAACCTTCATTTTCGCGGTCCTCCTTCGACGAGGGATATCACGTATGTAAAGCGCAACCTCGGTGAAGAAACCATTGTCCGGTAGCACCGACGGCGGCTCGGTCATTCAGTCTTCCACCTCAGGCCGCGATTGCATGCCCCAATGTGGCGTGCGACTGATGGAACGCCCAGACGCCTTACTCGCTACGACACACCCGGCGAGCCGGCATTCTCCCGATGGCCCAAAAGGCAGGGGCTACTGCGAGCCGTCCCTGCTCGGATGTACGCCTTCATTTGAATTTTGAACAACGGAGCAGTGGTAGACTCGCGGAAAACGAGAGAGTCGCGAGCAAATGGACGATATAGCAACGTTGATTCAGCATTGGAAGCAAGACCCGACAGGAACGTTTCAGAGTTGGTTCCTATGGCCCGAACGCTTAAAGAATTTCCGCTCGATTCGCCAAGGGCTTCGACAAGTTGTGAAGGAGATAGAGGCAGGCACTTTCGGAAACACATACCGCGGGTCGTCACTCGAGACTGTCGTTCACTCAATCGCCGAGCAACGGCAAATATTCAAAGGGGCGGACCATGCGTTCCTCTGGAAGCCGAAGCTGCGAATCCCGGACATCTACGAGAACCCCGGGAATCAGCGGGCGTTCGCGCGGCTCCTGGAAACTTGCGACTGCTGCAGCGAAGCAGAAGAAGTGCTCCGTGCCATACGAGCGCTCGATTCCCATGCCATCAAGGGTCTGGGACCGGCTGTCGCGAACTTGTTGTATTTCATCCATCCGACACTTGTCAGTCCGTTCAATACAGCCATCGTCAAAGGCTTCAACGCAGTCACGCGCTCGAACGTTAAGCTCGGCCGCTGGGACCATTATCTGACGATGCGGCAGAGCATTCTTGCGTTCAATGCGGCGCATCGCGGGCTCTTATCCAATGACCTTGGTGCAGCCGCTGGATTCCTGTTTGACGTTGGAAGCGAACGGTATCCGCTTCCGCCGATAGCTGACGACATGGCTTCACACGACGCGTGGCGCAAAGACCTTGAGGCAGTCCGCGCTCAATCCGCAAGTCAAGCCAAACAATTAGCGGCAAGCAGACAGGAGGATGCAACACATACGCAGATTCAGGGTTGGCTGCGCGACCTCGGACGTTCGCTTGGATATAAGGTTTGGATTGCGACCAACGATAGGTCCCGCCCGTATGAAGAAGGAAAGCTCTCCGACGGATGCCTTGAGCAGTTACCGATTGCGCTTTCAATCGTGGGCGGGGACACGGTACCTTTGATTGACGTCATCTGGCTGCTTGAAGACGGCTCGGTTGTCGCCGCTTTCGAGGTAGAGCATTCGACGTCAATCTACTCCGGCATCGTTCGATTGCTCGACCTTGCGCTTGGGTCCGCAGATACTATTCAACGACATCTGTATCTCGTTGCTCCCGACAGTCGAGAGAGCGACGTTCGTAGTCAACTCGCGAGGCCGGCATTCTCGCGCGTGGCTGCGCTGAGCATGAAATACATTCCCTATAGTGCGCTAAAAGCAAATCGGGAAAGCATCGCGCGTTTTGGCACCGGGATGAAGCCCATCGAGGCCATTGCCTCCAAGCTGTAGTCAAATACTTGTCTCCCGTTGCGAGCTGGTCGCTCTAATCTAGACGCTAAAAACGTCCGGGTCACTCCGGAGCCAGCGGCACGCATGGCTTCAAACGGTTTTGCGAAATGCTTCCTGTTGGGCCTATGGTGTTCGTTGCGGTTCTGACAGGTGGGCAGATACCGCATCATGCTCGTTGGAACGCTTGAATTAGCGAACGATAGCCGTCGGTGGCCGACCTAGGAACTGACCTCGTCGCCGACCGATAGACCTACCGCATGTGATGACAGGATTTCATTGAAGCTCCCATCACCGGGCACGATGCGTGCGCGTCCTTCTTCGCTGGCTTATGCAGCCCCCTACTATTCAAGGAGGAAATATGGCTCACCAACAGTATCAGTCGTGCATCGACGCTTGCGATTCCTGCGCCACTGCTTGCGACAATTGCGCAACTGCATGCCTGTCTGAAGGCAACGTCTCCCAAATGGCCGGTTGCATCAGACAGGACTTGGACTGCGCTGGTGTCTGTCGTCTTGCGTCTGCGGTCATGGCTCGCGGCAGCCAACATGTCAAAGACATTTGTGCGCTATGCGCATCCCTATGTGAAGCATGCGCCACCGAGTGCGAGAAACACGAACACGAGCATTGCAAGCAATGCGCGGAGGCTTGCCGCACCTGCGCGAAGGAATGTCGCGCGATGGCGTAGGTCGCAAACTCGCTAAGCGGGCCCAGAGCGGCCCGCTCGCTCCGCCGTGCGAAAAAGGCGTAGCCCTCAGGCGATGCAGTTGCTATTCGGTAAGCGCTATCGACCACCGCTGTGCTGTCCGCGCAGACTTCCTCCCTCGGGTTGCAGTGGGATAGCGTCCGAGAAGGGTTGATAATCAGCAAGCTCGAAGTTCTTCCCGTGCAGCTCTCGCATCTCGTCGACGGCGCCGGTCTGAGCGTGCAACATTTGATTGCATAGGCGCACGAGTTCCTCGTGGCATCACCGCGCTAGCTCTTGGGAATAAGCGAGCACGCGTTCGCGAAGGATAGTTCAACGACCTGCTAAGTCATTCAGCATCGCACCGACGCGCTGTTACTTATTCGACGGCCATCACGGCTGCGCCGTGCACGGTAACTACTCATGGCGTGGAAGAGCAGAACCTCTCAATTGGGAAAGCGCAAGCAGTGACAGACTTAGCCTCTCGAGTCCTGCACGCTGGGTGACTGAATGGTCATCTGAGCGTCACGGTGTTTTCAGGTGCACTTCTTCAGAATAAGCCTCGTAGCACGTCGAATCACCGACGCAGCTTTAATAACGAGGTTAAACATGAAATTGCATCATCTTGCTGTTGTCCTTTGCGCAAATATTGTCACAACAGCTGCATTGGCCGATTCAATGCACAACTACCCTCCGAAGGAAACAGCAAGAGCGGAAAGCGTCGAAACGGTTCAATCTGCTCACGTCTGGCAACCGCCGGTCGCTCAGGCCGCACCCGCTGGGAAGACCCGACGGCAAGTCGTCGAAGAACTGAAGCAGGCAGAACGAGAAGGACTCGTCCCGACCAGCGACAACGACTATCCGCCAAGCGATTGGCGCATTGAGATTAACAAGGAAAAGTACGCCGCTCGGCACCACGCAGCGCAAGCGAAGTAGGCGTCCACCGGCTCGCGCTGCCTTGGTTCACTAGCAAGATGCGGTACTTGACAAATAAGGGGCGAGCCGGACATTTAGCTAACGCTGGTGCTGAAATCGAGGTCCAGCATGAAAACAGAAATTGGCGGTGGAAGAATAGTAGCCGTGGCGCTGATTGCGAGCGTCGTTCTTGCCGCCTGTGGCACGATATCGAATGAGAAGGGCTCTTCTGCTAGCACTAACAAACGCGCTGCACCGAGCCCACAGTTGAAGCCCGACTATCCCTGTCAAAACCTGCACGTAAAGCCAACGAACTGTCCTCCGCGGTAAGCGAACCGCGCGCATCATGTCCGGCCGGCAAGGTTCTTCGAGAGGGGAAAGCTCACGGAGTCCTTCCCCAGCCGCTTCGGTTCTCGATTTGTCTTCCCCGAAAAATCTCCAAGCGGAGTGCAACGCGGCAGGCGCTTCCGCTCGCGACCATTGGTCGAAAGGAATAAATCATAGCGGTATGCGCATCCTACTTATCGAAGACGAGCAGAAGATGAGTTCCTATCTTCGTAAAGGTCTCACGGAGGCGAGTTTCACTGTCGACATTGCCGACAATGGTAGGCATGGCCTGTTTCTGGCACTCCACGAGGACTTCGACTTGATTGTCCTTGATGTGATGCTGCCGCAGATAGATGGTTTCGAGGTGCTAAAGCGGTTAAGAGAGCAAAAGGACACGCCTGTGCTCCTTCTGTCCGCGAGAGACGGCACCGAGAGCAAAGTTAAAGGTTTTGAGCTTGGCGCTGATGACTATTTGGCGAAACCCTTTGCGTACATAGAGCTGCTGGCGCGAATCCGGACTCTTCTTCGAAGAGCGCCTCGTTCGACCCGTGACTACGTGTTCATTGCTGATTTAGAGATTGAACTCATAAAGAGACGCGTGAGGCGCGGTGGCGTACGGATTGAACTTACCGCCCAGGAGTTCGCTCTTCTTCAGTTGTTGGCAGAGCGTCAGGGCGAAGTGCTGACTAGAACGTTCATCACATCGCAGCTATGGGACATCAACTTCGACAGCGATACAAATGTGGTCGACGTCGCGGTCCGAAGGCTCAGAGCTAAGATTGACGCGCCCTTTGACAAGAAGTTGCTCCACACTGTCCGCGGAATGGGTTACGTGCTGGAGGACAAGTCTCCGGCGAGTGAGTAGTTGAAAGACCATCTTGTCCGAGGTGCTTGCGGGTAGCACCCTCGCCGCAAGAGGTACGCGACGTCGGTCGCGGCGCGGAAAAGGGAGCTGGACGGCCCGCGCATGGAGATGTTCCCTGATGCGAGTGACACCTGCGGAAGGTGCCGGTTTGACTGAACCCCGGGTCGGAATGGTGAAGACCCTAGAAGGCGCACACCCCGATTTCGGTGACCACTTCGAGAGGACCGTGCCGGCGGCAGAGGGCACTCGCGTTCTCTGCTCGTCCCGGTATGATTACCGCCTACGGCTACGGTGCAGTAAGCAGGTGCTCAATCTGGTGCATCGAAATGGGTTTGATTAACCAGTCGTCGAATGCGCTCAGTTCGCCGTTCGTGCTAATTTCAGCACGGCCTGTGACGGCAACAATGCGGGCATGCCTTGACAAGCCGCAACGAATCTGAGAGCACACGTCTCTTCCATCGACATCCGGTAGTGAGATGTCCAGAAACACCAGGTCGAAGACTTCTTGAGACGCCATTCGGCTTGCCGTGGCTCCGTCATATGCGACCGAAACACAATGGCCCAATTCGAGTGCAATATTCGCCAACATATCGGCTGTGTCTCTGTGGTCGTCGACAAACAAGACCTTCCCCATGACAGCTCTCCAATAGTGCAGGTCGACTGGAACGCCGTTGCTGTGGCGTCGATGCACAACCGCGGGCTGCGCCGTTGGAACCTTTGCAACTTGTACGCGACAACGCTCCTGCGTAAAAAAGAGCCCGACATTTCTGCCGGGCCCAAGGTGGACGGAATCGCTTACCGGCAAAAACGCGTATTGGCATACACGTTCAGCCTTTGCCGTACGAAACCGTCCGCGTGGCCGAAACTCGACCTCTCCGAGAGCCAACCAGTCGAGAAACCGAGGCCTCAATGCGGAGCGCCCCAATTTGTACGAAGGCCCCCGAAGCGTGACTGGAAACCTTCAGTCCGCGCCATGAGTATGGTGGCTGGCCTCTGGGCTGCGTGAGGAAGTGGCGTCATTCTTTGCGTCCTCTGCTGCGCCGTGCATCGACTTCATTCCAGGCATGTTCTTCATACTCTCCATTTCCTCGTCTGGAGGCGCCTTAGCCACCATTTCTTTGTATTCCTGTGGGCTCATACTTGGCAGTTTGTTCACGAAGGCGACCATACTCCAAATCGTCTCATCATCGTGTGTCTTGCCCCAAGCAGGCATTGCGCTCATCTTGAGGCCGTGCTTAATAACCCAGAAAGCGTTGCGCGGGTCCAATTGCGACTTCGCCAGCTCCGGCGGCTGAGGATAGAGCCCAGGAGCCAGCTCCGAATCTTTCACTCCAGGTGCAAGGTGGCATGTCACGCACATTGCCGCGTATTGGCCCGCGCCCTTAAGAATGAGGTCGGGACTATTGAGGTCTGGCAGCGCGATGTCCTTCGAATGAGCCTCGATAGACCTCATCCGCAATGTTTGCAAAATCTTGTAGGTAAGGGACCAGTGCGGAGCATCTGCCCCCATGTTGTAGCTTCCAGACAAGACGAACGCGGTCGCACCGACGAGCGCGACTGCCGACAATGACGCTGCAGGAAGAACCCAGTGTCTCATGCTCTCACCGAGAAGAAGGGAATCGGCCAACATCATCCAATCGACGCTTCATAGCGGCCCGAACGCGGTCTCCGCTGAAGAAATCCATGTTTGGCAGTTCGACGAACCTCTCATTTTTCCGTCGAACTGCCGCCCATTGCCAGCTGAATTCTGCAAGCTCCCGTGCCACTTTGACTAAGGCCACGCGTCGAGCGAAGCAAGTTGGCCTGAAATCCTGGTTGTATGAGGGTCAGCGATTGCGAATCCGATAGAGTTCCTTATTGCGTTCGATGGTTCTCTCGCTGGGCGGGTAGTCGTTCTTGCTGGTGGGAATGAGGCCGTCCCGTTGCGCTTGAATCATTTCGGCGACGACTTGCGCGCGGGTCTTTCCAATTTTGCCTGTGGCAGCCACGCCATCGGTGCTGCCGCCATACGACTGCGTGCTGCTACTCGACGCCGCTAACGTTTCGCTCCCTCGGGTCGGCTGTACGTCGTTCAAGCGATAGGCATGTTCGGCAAAGGCTGGCGCTGCGAAGGCGATGCTCAGGGTAGCAACCAACAAGGGAATTACTTTCATTGCGTCCTCCAAATGAGTTTGATTGGAGGAAAGTTTATGTTTTGGACTCTGTCTGGAGCATGGCTTCAACATGAAAATTGCGCAACGTTTGAAGCGTAGAAAATGTGGATGAAGTTGATTGGCATCCTCCCGGCTGAGCTCACTGCTCTCGCATCTTAATGCCTCGGAGCTCGTTGAAGACGGTTGATGACGAACAGATTGCCAAAATGTAATACCAGCGCAATGAACCGTGCGACTTTGGCTTGTATAGTTGGAATTCTGAGATGCAAAATCTGCTAAGAAAGGTGGTGTTAAGCTTATAAAATAGGAATGCGTATAAAATTAAGAAGCTGCGTGATAGAATGTGGCGCGGGCATCAACTACACTCTGTTCAGTTCGACCACCGTTGGCTTCGTGTATTCACACACCGACCTGAATGCGCCGACAGCTATCTGCGGCTACCTGGTGCACCTCTGGCCACGACCCCAAGCACGCTGAAATTCGACGACTACGAAGTGAACGTCAAACATCAGTTCACTCCAAGTTTCTTTGTCGGTGCCATGTATAGCTTTACTAAGGGCAGGTTCGACGCTGCTTCAGGTACCGCAAAGCCGAAGTGGAATCAGCTTGCTTTGATGGCGGACTACAGCCTGTCGCCGCGCACCGACGTTTACGTGCAAGGCCTGTATCAAAAGCTGTCGGGAAGCCGTACCGGCACGAATCTCGATGCTGGAGCCTTCATTACGGGCGCTCAGGCACCGTCGACGTCTTCGAATCAAGTGTTAGCGCGTGTAGCGTTGCGTCATCCGTTTTGAGCGGTTTCGACGTGAGTCAGGAGGTGCTTCCGATATTTTAAGAGTTGGCGCGCGGGATACCGTGTCTCGCGCGACTTCATGCCGTATTGACGTCCACGCGGATGGTGGACCTCGACTATGCTTTCCTAAGCGTTCGACGGACGTGCGGGTAGTCGTGTGCACCGCCATCCCTTCAGACCCGGCTGCAACGCCGGGTCTTTTTTTTCGAAATGCACGGGCTGGGGCTCGAACGTCTCCGGATATTGTGGCGAACTGCCCCCTACAACCGCAGTCCATCGGAACTAGCGGTGTGCCAACCGCTTTGGTCCCTGGTCCAAGCGCATGCTGACGGTCTACGTGGTCGTTGAATGATAGAAGCGGGTTCCGGCCTGCTGCGCCGTAGCTTTGTGCGTAAATTCACCGCCGGCAGGTACCGGACGCTTAGTGATGTTGGCCGCACCATAAACCCGCGCGTGCCCCGCGTTGAGCTGCTTCGGCCGCACTTGCTGCCGGTGCCCATCGTGCGCGGTAAAAGTGGCGCGGACGACAAATTTCTCGGAACGTGTATAAAATGGCCTCGCTACGCTTCGCGACATGAAATTTTTTCGGATACTGCTCCTGCTGCTGCTTTGTGCTGTGCTGCCCATCAGTGGGCTGGCAGCCAGTGGCTTGACCGGAGAATGTCCGATGCAGATGAGCGCGGGCTCCGACGAAGCAAGCGCGATGTCGTCGGAGATGCCCGGGTGCGAGATGGCGAAATCTTCTCAACCTGAAAAAGCCAAAGGGTTCTTCTGCAAGGCAACGGCGCAATGCCAGCTCGGCAGCCTCTACCACCCGGTTTCGCGCCTCGAGGTAACGCGTCCTGCCGCATTGTCCAGCCCGCTCGTATTCCACTACGCGCACTCGCTCGCCGTCCGTGAAGCGGCCTGTCTCTGGCGACCTCCTCGCACCCTCTAATCCCTTGCTGACAGGTTCGCCGCATTAGCGGCGAGGTCGTCCTGCATCCAGGACGTGGATTCCTTATGGGAGTCCGCCGTTGGGATTAGAACATGCCTTCAATCATTGGCACGCCGTCATGCCGGCGTGCATCCCTGCGCGCGCATTCACTTTTTGCCGCGCTGATTATTACGAGCGTAGGCGCCTACGCTCAGAAAACACCCTTTACGCTTGATGCGGCGCTTCAGGCCGCGACCGACCATTCCGCCGTCATGGGTGCGGCGCAGGCCTCGGTACGCGCGAGCTCGGAGGCAGCCGTCCGGGCCGGCCAATTACCCGACCCGATGCTCAAGGCGGGCATCGATAACTTGCCCGTGACCGGGCAGCAGAAATTCACGGTCGGCCAGGATTTCATGACGATGCGGCGCATCGGCGTCGAGCAGGAATGGGTGTCGGGCGAGAAGCGCCGACTCCAATCCGCTCTGGCAAATGACGTCGTCGACCGGGAGCGAGCCGGCTATCTGGCTCAGGTTGCAAACACGCGTCAGCAGACCGCCATCGCGTGGCTGAATGCGGTCTATGCAAAGAAGACTGTCTCGTTGCAGCAGGAACTCGTTGACCACATGAGTCATGAGCTCGCCGCGACGAAGGCTTCATATCGCGGGGCGAAGGCGACTGCCGCTGACGTCACGCAAGCTCAGGTGATGCTCGCGCAGACCCAGGACCAGTTGCTCAAGACCCGCCAGACGTTCCAGACGGCACTCATCGGGTTGTCTCGATGGACGGCAATGCCCGCGTCCGACGTGACGGGCGAGCCGCCTGCGCCCCTGTCCTACGTATCGACGCTACCTCCGGAGGAACTGCGTGAGGTACAGCCGGCGCTCGTCGCTGCGTCGCGCGACATCGCGCTCGCCGATGCCGATACGGCCGTCGCGAACAGTAACCGAAGCCCGAACTGGACGTGGGGCGTTGCGTATCAACAGCGCGGCGGAGCGTACTCGAACATGGTGTCGATTGGCGTCAGCATCCCATTGCCCATCAATCGCAAAAATCGCCAGGACCGGGATGCGGCGGAAAAAGCGGAGCTTGGCACTAGAGCGCGCCTGATGTACGAGGACGCGCAACGGCAGGTCGAAGCCGACATCCGCACGCAGTCCGCCACCCTCGACAGCGGTCGCGAGCGCATTGCCAATCTCTCCGACTCTCTACTTCCCGCTGCTGGTCAGCGCGTACAACTGGCGGCTGCCGCCTATAAGGCGGGCACCGGCTCACTCGCCGACACCTTTGCAGCTCGACGCGCGCAACTAGAGGCTGAACTTCAGGTCCTTGACCTGCGGCGAGACGTGTCACAGACCTGGGCACAGCTTGAATACCAGGTCGTCCCAGCTTCGATGACCGCCGGTCAGTGAAGGAGAAACGCATGCAAAAGAAACAACTAGCACGCGCAGCCTTGGCGGTGTTTGCGGCAGCGGCGCTGCTCGCCGTCGGCTATGTTGCCGGCACCCATCGTCCGGTGTCGAGGGGAGCAGGCGCAGTCGACGCCGTCTCCACGTCAGGCGACAAGGTCGACGCGAAAACGGGTCGTAAGGTGCTGTATTGGCATGACCCGATGGTCCCGGCACAACATTTCGACAAGCCGGGCAAGTCGCCTTTCATGAATATGCAACTCGAGCCCGTCTACGCGGACGAAGGCGGGAGCGCGACGGGCGTCAGCATCAACCCCGGCCTTCAGCAGAACCTCGGTATCCGCTACGCAACCGTGCGCCGGCAGGAAACTTCGGAAGGGTTCGACGCCGTCGGCACCACACAGTTCGACGAGTCGCGGGCAGACGTCGTGCAGTCACGCGTCACAGGTTACATCGACCACCTATCCGCCAGCGCCCCGATGCAGCGGATTGCGAAGGGCGCACCGATTGCGTCGCTCTTCGTACCTGACTGGCTGGCACCGCAGGAGGAGTACCTTGCGCTCAAGCGCAGCGGAATGGACAGCAGCATGCTGGAAGCGTCCCGCGCGCGCATGCGGGCGTTGTCGATTCCGAACGGCGTCATCGCCGCGCTCGACCGAACGGGTAAGGCTCAAACCCATGTTGTGCTGTCGTCGCCGGAAACGGGCGTCGTGAGCGAACTGAACGTCAGGGATGGCGCGATGGTCACCCCGGGGCAGACGCTCGCCAAAATCGCGGGGCTCTCGAAGCTGTGGCTCGTCGTCGAAATTCCAGAGGCGCTCGCGTTGTCCGTGCAACCTGGCATGACGGTCGACGCTACGTTTAGCGGTGACCCGTCCCAGCACTTCAAAGGCCAGATTCGGGAAATCCTGCCTGGCATCAGCACGACGAGCCGCACGCTGCAGGCTCGCCTTGAACTCGACAATTCAGCGCTCAAGCTGACGCCAGGCATGCTCATGCGAGTGCACGTCGCTGGCCAGAAGGCAGTGCCGCGGCTGCTGGTGCCTTCGGAAGCCGTCATCACAACCGGCAAACGCTCCGTCGTAATCGTGAAGAACGGCGACGGACGCCTGCAACCTGTCAGTGTCATCGTCGGCAACGACATCGGTAACGAGACTGCGGTCCTCAGTGGTCTGGAGGACGGCGAGACCGTCGTCGCTTCCGGCCAATTCCTCATCGATTCCGAAGCCAGCCTCAAATCGGTTCTGCCGAGGCTCGAAGGTCGCCCCGCATCGGCGCCAACGGGCGCTACGCCCGCGACCGGTTCGGCTCAAGCCTCTTCTCCGGGGGCGACTCAGACGTATGAGACCACCGGGAAGGTCGAGAAAGTGACGGCGGGCGACATCACCTTTTCGCACCAGCCCGTTCCGGCCCTGAACTGGCCCGCAATGACAATGTCGTTCAGTAAGCCCGCGCCAGACGCGTTTGCGGATGTAAAGCCCGGCGAGACTATGCATTTCGTCTTCCGGCAATCTGGCGATGGCTACCAGCTGACAAAGGTCGAACCGGTCGGAGGCGCCAAATGATTGCGCGTCTTATCCGCTGGTCCATCCGCAACCGCTTCCTCGTGTTGCTGGCGACCGTTCTGGTCGCGTCTTGGGGCGTGTACTCGGTAAGCGAGACGCCACTCGACGCGCTGCCTGACCTGTCAGATACGCAGGTCATCATCAAGGCATCGTATCCGGGCAAGGCACCGCAGGTCATCGAGGACCAGGTCACCTATCCGCTCACTACGACGCTGCTTGGCGTGCCGGGCGCAAAAACCATCCGCGCCTATTCGTCGTTCGGCGACGCGTTCGTGTATGTGCTCTTCGATGACAAGACCGACCAGTATTGGGCACGCTCGCGCGTGCTCGAATATCTGAATCAGGTGCAAAGCCGCCTGCCGCCAGGAGCGACAGTCTCGCTCGGTCCGGACGCAACCGGCGTGGGGTGGGTGTACGAGTATGCGCTCGTTGACAGAACAGGGCAGCACGACCTAGGGCAACTGCGCGCGCTGAACGACTGGTTCCTGAAGTTCGAGCTGAAGTCGGTCCCCGATGTGTCAGAGGTGGCCAGCATTGGCGGCATGGTGCGCCAGTACCAGGTCGTCCTCGACCCGGACAAACTGCGCGCATATGGCATCACCCAGGCAATGGTGGCCGATGCACTGGGCAAGGCGAATCAGGAATCGGGCGGTTCGGTGGTCGAGATGGCGGAGTCCGAATATATGGTCCGCTCTTCCGGCTACCTTCATTCGCTGGATGACTTCCGCAACGTCGTGCTGCGCACGAACGAAGCGGGTACACCGGTACTGGTCGGCGATGTGGCGCGTATCCAAATTGGACCCGAGATGCGGCGGGGCATTGCGGAGTTGAACGGAGAGGGTGAAGTCGCGGGTGGCGTCATCGTGATGCGCTCGGGGAAGAACGCGCTCAAGACCATCGACGCCGTGAAGGCAAAGCTCGGCGACCTGAAGCGGTCCCTACCCGCTGGCGTGGAAGTCGTGACGACTTATGACCGCTCCCAACTCATCGAGCGCGCAGTGGGCAACCTTAAGGACAAGCTCATTGAAGAGTTCATCGTCGTCGGGCTTGTCTGTGCGGTCTTCCTGTTCCATCTGCGCAGTGCATTCGTCGCGATTCTTTCATTACCGCTCGGCGTGCTCGCCGCGTTCATCGTGATGCGCTACCAGGGTGTCAACGCGAACCTCATGTCGCTCGGCGGTATCGCGATTGCCATTGGCGCGATGATTGATGCCGCCATCGTGATGATAGAGAACGCACACAAGCATCTGGAAGCGTTCGAGCATGAGTATCCTGGCGCGCGGATTTCTGCGTCTCAGCGCTGGGAGCTGATTGCCACGTCTGCGGCTGAAGTGGGGCCGGCGCTCTTTTTCTCTCTGCTCATCATCACGCTGTCGTTCATCCCAGTGTTCTCGCTGGAAGGGCAGGAAGGCAAGCTGTTCTCGCCGCTGGCATTCACAAAGACCTACACGATTGCGGCGGCTGCCGGACTGTCCGTCACGCTCGTGCCCGTCCTGATGGGCTATCTCATACGCGGCCACATCCCGCACGAAAACGCCAATCCCATCAACCGGGTGCTGATTCGTCTATACAGGCCGCTGCTCGAAGCTACGCTTCGACGTCCATGGTTCGTGATTGGGCTCGCCGTGGTTGCGCTGGCTGCCACGATAGTTCCTGTTTCGCGTCTCGGTGGGGAATTTCTGCCGCCGCTCGATGAGGGCGACCTGCTGTACATGCCGACGGCGCTTCCCGGCATTTCGGCCGAGAAAGCGTCGGAACTGCTGCAGCAGACCGACCGGCTCATCAAGAAGGTGCCGGAAGTTGCCACTGTCTTCGGCAAGTCCGGCCGCGCCGACACTGCCACGGACCCGGCGCCGCTCGAAATGTTTGAGACCACGATTCAGTTCAAACCGCGCAACCAGTGGCGCCCGGGCATGACGCCGGAGAAGCTCGTCGACGAACTGGACGCGACAGTCAAAGTCCCTGGGCTGTCGAACGTGTGGGTGCCACCCATTCGCAATCGCCTGGATATGCTGTCGACGGGCATCAAGACGCCCGTTGGGGTCAAGATTTCAGGTGCGGACCTTTCGCAGATAGACCGGATTGCGACGCAGGTAGAGGCAGCCGTGAAGGACGTGCCTGGCGTGACGTCCGCATTGGCCGAACGGTTGAACGGTGGTCGTTATATCGATGTCAATATCGACCGGTCTGCGGCGGCCCGTTACGGGCTGAGCGTCGCGGACATCCAGTCGGTCGTCTCGTCGGCGGTAGGAGGTGACAACGTCGGCGAAGTGATTGCTGGACGAGAGCGGTTTCCCATCAATATTCGCTATCCACGCGAAGTCCGGGATTCGCTCGAGAAGCTTCGCCAACTGCCCATCGTCACGGACCGAGGCGCGCAAATCCAACTCGGCAATGTCGCGCGCATCGCAATTGCCGACGGTCCTCCGATGATTCGCAGCGAAAATGCGCGTCTTTCAGGCTACGTCTACGTGGACATCCGTAACACGGACCTGCAGTCAGCCGTGAAAGCGATGCAGCGCGCGGTCGCAGAAAAGGTCGTTCTCCCTGCCGGGTACTCAATCGCGTGGTCCGGACAGTTCGAATACCTGGAGCGTGCAGCGGCCAAGCTTCGAACTGTCATACCCGTGACCCTGGTCGTCATCTTCGTGCTGCTCTTCCTGACCTTCAATTCTTCGGCTGACGCGTTGTTGCTGATGTCGACGGTGCCGTTCGCGTTGGTAGGCGGCCTCTGGTTCATCTGGATTCTGGGGCATGCCGTATCGGTAGCGACATCAGTGGGTTTCATCGCGCTCGCCGGTGTTGCTGCTGAATTCGGCGTCGTCATGCTTCTGTACCTCAAGGGGGCACTCAATCGTCGCCTCGAAGCTGGCGAACCGCTGACCGAGGCGCTGTTGTTCGACGCCATTCGCGAAGGCGCCGTGTTGCGCGTGAGGCCGAAAGCCATGACGGTTGCGGTCGTGCTAGCCGGTCTTATACCCATCATGATTGGACACGGCGCGGGGTCAGAGGTCATGCAGCGTATCGCCGCGCCGATGGTTGGCGGCATGGTCACCGCACCCATTTTGTCGATGTTTGTGATTCCTGCTGCCTGGTTCCTGGTACAGCGCCGTCGCGCGCGACAGGCCAGTAATGCCCGTCCTCATCATGCAGTACCTTCCGGGACGAGAGTTCCATCAACCGAAACTGGAGAAGTCTGATGAAGAAGCTGATTGTTGCAACAGCAGTTCTTGCGGCTGTCTTTGCGGCTCCCGCGTTCGCTAGCGATGACATGGCCGGAATGAACATGTCCGCAAAACCGTCGGCTGCGAAGGTGTCGTCGAACAACGCCCTGACGGACGCGGAAGTCAAAAAGGTAGACGCAACGACCGGAATGGTCACGCTGAAGCATGGCGCGCTGGAAAACGTCGGCATGCCACCGATGACTATGGCCTTCAAGGCAAAGGATGCCGCGATGGTCAAAAAGGTTCACGAAGGTGACAAGGTTAAGGTCCGCGTCGAGAACGTCGATGGCACCTTGACTATTGTGAGGCTGGAGAAGCAGTCTTGACGAGTTATTGATACCGTACTCGCAGGCTCGCCGTGTGCGGTGCGTCTGCGGTACGGCACGCGGGAGATGGAGGCCGGTAATGCTGACGATATCAATCCATCCGTGGAACGCGACGCTTAAACGCGCATTGCGCGTGGCACTTGGCTTCCTGCTCGTACTTACGTCGCTGGCCGCCCACGCTGTCGACGAGTCGGAACTACTGTCACCAGAACAAGCATTCCCGTTAAAAGTCACGCTCAGCACGCCGCAAGAGGTGCTGCTCGATTTCCAAACTCACTCAGGCTATTACCTTTACCGGGACAGGTTCAGCTTTGCGGTCGACGGAGCACCGATAAAGCCGGACCAGATGCCTCCGGGTGAGCTGAAAAGCGACCCGACATTCGGCATGGTCACGGTCTATCACCGACCCATGCAAATTAGTCTTCCTTTGCCTCGCCCAATCGTGAGCAGCATTGTGCTGTCCGTCACATCGCAGGGCTGCGCAGACTTGGGCGTCTGCTACCCGCCGCAGACGCGAAGCTACCGCGTGGCAGCAGATGGCTCAGTCATGTCCGTCGCAACAGGGGATAAGGCTCAGGCGGGTGTTGCCGGATTTCCCGACATTGGCGATGCCCCGCCGTCCGGCAGGCTTGGCATCAACCTGCACCCCGCGAATGGCATCTCCCTCGCCGAACTGCTCGGCTTTCTGCTCGCGGGCCTGCTAATGGCGGGAACCGTGTGCATGTACCCGCTCATTCCGATTGTCACGGCGGTTATCGGGGCAGCGCGGGAACCATCGTCTTTTGGCCGGGGCTTTGCCCTGTCACTCGCTTATGTGCAGGGGCTTGCGATTACCTACGCAGTGGCCGGCACAATCGCAGCACTCGTCGGCATTCCGCTAGTGGCGGTAACACAAAAGCCTTGGGTGCTCGCCAGCTTTGGCGTGCTCATGGTTATCCTGGCCCTCGGAATGTTCGGTGTGTTCAGACTGCAACTGCCGACGAGCTGGCAAACCCAAGTGACGGAATGGAGTAATCGTCTTCCCGGAGGGCGCGTTGTCTCGGTGTTCATTGCGGGCATGCTGTCCGCGCTGATTGTCGGGCCGTGCGCGACGCCGGCGCTGGCGGGTGCACTGCTGTACATCGCCAACAGCCGCGACGTCATTGGAGGAGCACTGGCCCTGTATGTGATGGGCATCGGGATGGGAATTCCGCTTCTACTCGTCGGTACCTTCGGAGCGAGAGTCCTACCTCGGGCCGGACATTGGATGGTCGCAGTCCAGAACACGCTGGGCGTAATGCTGCTGGCCGCTGCGCTGTGGTTTGTCTATTCGTTGCTGCCTGTTTGGTTGTTGATGATACTGATTGCGCTGCTGCTAACCGGTTGCGGCGTGATGCTTCACGCGATTGACCCGCTGCCAACAGGTGCACCCGCGATTACACGGGTGAGCAAAGCGCTCGGCGTGCTGCTATTGGTCGGGGGCGTCGCCGAGCTCATTGGTGTGTTGTCAGGTCATCGGGACGTCCTCGAGCCCCTTGGGGGTGTGATGCGAGTTTCGTCTGAGAGCACCGGCCAGGGAGCCGCACGATTCGACGCGATACGGTCGAATACAGAACTGGACCAGGCGCTCAGCGCAGCACGTGGCCAACCGGTTATGGTCGATTTCTATGCGGACTGGTGCATCAGTTGCAAAGAACTCGAGCGCTTCACGTTTACTGACCCGCGCGTAGTAACCGAATTTGCTCAATGGAAGCTGCTGCGCATTGACGTCACGAAGAACACGCCCGAGGACATAGCGATGCTGCGGCGCTTCGGACTTTTCGGGCCGCCGGCACTGATTTTCTACGACAGGAACGGCAGGCAGCAACCCGACGCACAGCTCGCGGGATTCGTCGGTGCCGATGCGTTCCTGTCGCACCTGAAGAAATGGGCCCAGTGACATGAGGCCACACTCGAATTTCGCGACGTGTCGTGGCGGTGTGCTGCGACCAGGCTTATACTGAACTTTATGAAATTCTGGGTAAAACTCGTCGCATGTTTTCTGATTGCCTGGTTGCCTTTGATTGGCTATCCGGCATCGGCGACGTCATGCCCGGAAATGAGGGCAATGGCTTCACGACAAGCCAGCGTGTCGAGTGCCTCGGACTCGACACCCTGTGCACATGACGCAAAACACAACGCCGTGAACGTCCAGCACGTCTGCCCGGATGGCGTAGGTGGGTTCCTTTGCGGTGTGCCGGCTATACCCGTGAAGTATTCGGTCCTCGTCACGCCTTCGTCACCCGTCTATCGGGCGGTTACTCCGGCCTTCGCTGAAGAGTTCATTCCGGAACTTCCCGCACCTCCGCCTCGCTCGCTGTAGTTTCTCTTCCAACCAGGTTTGAACGGTTTTGTGCCGTGGGTCGCACATGTTCGCTGCGCGCAGCGACTGTCGACCTGCGCATGAAATCTATCAGCGACTTCATTCAATGGAGATATCCATGAACGCGAAAATTGTACGTGCATCGATGCTTTCAGCGGTGCTTTTGGGTGCAAGTGCCGTCGGCATGGCGGCAACAGGAACTGGAGGCAGTAGTGCGGCCGGTTCGTCATCGCAGAGCCGGGAACACGGCTCCATGATGGGCATGGGCGGCATGATGGGGAGCTGTCCGATGATGGGCGGTGCGGCCGGTATGGACCCGAAAACTGCGATGAAGATGCACGGGGAGATGATGCGTGCGATGGGCGACATCATGCTCAAGTACTCAGACCAGGCCGGAACGGCCCCGTCGAAGTAAGTGCGTCAGTACCCATCCAAAAATATCCAAACTCAAGGACTCGACCATGAAGTGCAACATAAAGACGATGGTGACGATTGCGCTTGCTCTCGCACTGATTATCGCAATCGGCTACTGGGCATTGCCTCAGATACGAGGCACGCTCGGCGCTTTCATCGCGATGGCCAGCGTGTTGATTTGCCCGCTGTCGATGCTGTTCATGATGCGCGGCATGCAGACCCACACCGATAGGCAGGAGAAGTCCGGTCAGCCCGTGGAAAAAAGCGGCTCGTAGTTCAACCATCTGATGGCATCACGCAGGCTCGGTGCGGCATGGATGGCAGTCGCACCGAATCCTTGCGTGGCGCGGGAGCGAATCATGTTTAACGGAAAGCCGATATTGAACATCATCATCGGTCTCTTCGCGGCTATCGGCCTGGTCGCCGTGCTGAGTGCCGTTGGTATGACGGCAATGCACCTCAGCATGATGCACGGACTGCATTCCTGCGGTCAGGCGATGTTCGGCCGTAGTGCCGACCAATGAACTGGGAGACTCAGGATGAAACGCCATACACACGACAAGAAGGCGTCAGCCAAGCCGTCGCGAAGGACGCTGTTGCATCTGCTGTTCCTGCTAGCGCTGGTCCTCGCGGTACCTGCAGCCATGGTCTGGGGTCCGACTTTTGTGCGACATGAGACGGTGTCGTCAGCGAAGGTGACAGGACCGTCCGGTCAGGTTCAACAAGCAACTGCCTGGCATGTCGGAATGTTGCGCCCAGACGGATTGCGAATCATCCCGAGCGGCCGGTCGGATGCGTCTCACGTGTTGAACCCGAACCAGTTCACCGACGAAGACGTGAGACACGCCTACTGGGTTGCAACGCAGATTCCCGCAGTGCTCAACAAGCTTTACTGCTGGTGCGGGTGTGAGAATCGTGGCGTGCATCGCTCCAACCTGCAGTGCTTCGAAGACGAGATGGCAGTGACGTGCGCGGTGTGTCAGGGCACGGCCGAGATTGCTTATCAGATGACGCAAGCCGGCGTTCAGGATGCGGGCGAGATTCAGGCGGCAGTCGATGCGAAGTGGGCGCCAAAAGGATAGGCGCGAGCGGCTTTCTCGCAACCAGCCATGGAGGGAAACATGGAACTGAGATGCGTTGTTGCAATTGTTCGGCCCGAAGTCCTTAAGGCATTGGAGCGTCGGCTGGGAACAGTTCACGTTCATGGGGTGACCGTCACACGAGTCAAAGGATTTGGGATTCATCCAAACCCCTTCTCGAACGACTGGACAACCGAGCACATCAAGATTGAAGTCTTCACCGAGAGTGAGCGTGTTGATGCGCTGGTCCAGGAAATTATGGACACCGCACGCGGCGCCTCAGGGGACGATGGAATCGTCGCGGTTCTTCCCGTGGAGCGATTTTTCCGGGTTCGTACGGCTTCAGAGGCGGCTCCGTGAGCAGCAACAACGTCGGAATGTGCATCCGCCACATCCCGAAGTCGGCCTTCCGGGTCCGTAGCGCGGGCGGCTCGAGCGTTGAGCGCTTGAACGTCCGCCATCCTGACTCTTCTCGTCAGGCAACTGCTTGGCACACTGTTCCTGTTCATGGTCGCGGGGCTCTTCTATCGTGGCAGCGCGCCGGCCTTGCGATTACGCTCGCCGTACGGCATCTCACGCGTACCGAACACGAGAGGCGGGACGACGACCGCACCGAGAGGGCGAGATAACGTGGCTGCTCGGGGATATTGCTGCCGGCGGCATTCCGGGCCGCCGTAGCTGATGCTCGGACCTTCGAACAGCGGAGTGGGACATTCGGTTCAGACGTCATGACCGCGAAAATCGTAGGGTCAGTCCGCGCTGATATAAGCCATTTCGTATAAAAAGAAAGCGCATGCGGCGAGCGTGACGATGCCAATTGCCACGATTACGCCGAATCTCTGTGTCGCTCGTCGCATTACATCACTCTGCGTGTCTCATCTGACAGGTTCAGACTAGCTTGTCATAGACGCCAAAGCAATGGGAGCGGCGGGTATTGACTGTCAGGAACGTGCGGGTGCGTGAGTGATGGTCGCCGTTTCTGCTCCTTGACCTTCCCATGGCAGGAAGGTCAACAATGACTTGTATCAGCCGAGCGGCCGTTTCGTAGGAGGGAGACGATGAATATTGGCGAGGTTGCGAAGTCGTCGGGCATGTCCGCCAAGATGATTCGCCATTACGAGGAAACAGGCCTGATTCGGGCTGCCGCGCGGACAGGGTCGAACTATCGGGTGTACACCTCCCGGGATGTGCAGGTGTTGCGCTTTGTCCAGCAGGCTCGACATCTTGGATTTTCCACCAGGCAAATTGCGGTGTTGCTGGCCCTTTGGGAAGACCAAAGCCGGTCAAGCCGCGAGGTCAAACAGCTTGCGAGTGCGCATATTGCAGAGCTGAATTTGCGAATTCAGGAACTGATTCAAATGAGAGATTCGCTCAGCCATCTGGCGGCACACTGCAAAGGGGACTCGCGCCCTGACTGTCCGATTTTGGGGAAACTTGCGGGCGAGGCGCATTGATGTATCCATGCGCCAAGTTCACGATAAGCGAAACAGTTCAAGCACGGCATGACGCCAAGACGGAGCACTCGATATGAGCGGGCCACTTAACGACGGTAAGACTTCTCATGAAAACTCGGGCGCAGCCCATGAACCGAGCGGCCATCACGACCATGCCTCGGTCAATGTACGAGGCCGGCCGTCTGGGCACGTTCATGACAATCAGGGGCACCGCGGACGCAGTCACGATGGTGCGCGAGCGCAGACCAATGACGCGCTCAAGGACCCCGTTTGCGGTATGCGTGTTACTTCGGATTCGCAATTCCGCTCTGAACATGATGGACATCAATATTTCTTCTGTAGCGTGTCGTGTCAGGAGAAGTTTCAGATTGCCACGTCGAGGTATATCGAACGGCCGACCGAGACATCCCTACAGGCTGGGCCGGAGGGCACGATATACACGTGCCCGATGCATCCGGAAATTCGCCAGGACCATCCCGGGAACTGCCCAAAGTGCGGAATGACTCTCGAGCCGTTGTTGCCTAGTCTTGAGGACGAGGAGAATCCGGAACTGACGGACTTTCGTCATAGATTCTGGTGGACGCTACCGCTGACTGCAGTGGTGTTCGTCCTGGCCATGTTCGGCCATCGACCGGGCTTGATGGACGCGGCCACCCAAAGCTGGGTCGAGTTCCTTCTCTCGACCCCTGTCGTCGTTTGGGCCGGTCTACCGTTCTTCATACGATGCTTTCAGTCGTTCGTCAATCGCAGCCCGAACATGTGGACGCTCATTGGACTCGGCACAGGCGCGGCCTATGTTTATAGCGTCATCGCGACAGTTGCTCCTGGCGTCTTCCCCGAGGCTTTTATCGCGCACGGTCGGGTCGAGGTCTATTTCGAGGCTGCGGCCGTCATCATTTCGCTCACGCTGCTCGGTCAACTACTGGAACTGAGGGCACGGTCACAAACCTCCGCTGCTATCAAGGCGCTCCTGGGCCTCGCGCCGAAGACTGCGCGACGTGTCAATGCTGATGGAACTGAGGAGGACGTCCCGCTTACCCACGTCCATGTTGACGACCTGCTCAGAGTACGGCCGGGCGAGAAGGTGCCAGTAGATGGCGTCGTCACGGATGGTTCCAGCTCGCTCGACGAGTCAATGATTACGGGCGAACCAATTCCTGTCGGCAAACGCGTCGGCGACCATGTCATTGGCGCGACCATGAACACTTCCGGAAGCCTCGTCATCAAGTCGGAGAAAGTCGGCTCCCAGACCGTACTCGCACAAATCGTCCAGATGGTCGCGCAGGCACAGCGCTCGAGGGCGCCAATGCAGCGCATGGCCGACAAGGTTGCGGGCGTCTTCGTCGTCGCTGTAGTTGGCGTCGCGGTCCTGACTTTTCTTGCCTGGGGCTTGTTCGGACCGGAGCCGAGCTGGGTGTACGGTCTCATCAACGCGGTGGCGGTGCTCATCATTGCATGTCCGTGTGCGCTCGGACTCGCTACGCCGATGTCCATCATGGTCGCGAGCGGCAAAGGCGCCTCGAATGGCGTGCTTTTTCGGGACGCTGCCGCGATTGAGAATTTGCGCAAGGTCAACACACTTATCGTCGACAAGACGGGCACGCTAACCGAGGGTCGTCCCGCCTTTGAACGTGCAGTTGGTGTGAACGGACATTCAGAAGAAGATGTGCTCGGGCTCGCGGCGAGCCTCGACCAGGGTAGCGAACACCCCCTGGCCGCGACCATCGTGGACGCGGCCCGTCAGCGAAAACTGGCGCTCGAGAAGGTGGAGAATTTCGAATCAAGCACAGGGATTGGTGTGCGAGGATTCGTTGGCGGTCGGAAACTCGCGTTGGGCAACACTGCCTTGATGGAGGCTGAAGGTATTGACGTTCGGGAACTGGCCACCGAAGCCGACGCACTGCGAACGCAGGGGGCGAGCGTCATGTACCTGGCTGTCGACAAGACTCTGGCAGGCCTTCTCGCAGTTTCGGACCCGATAAAGGCGACGACATCCGAGGCGTTAGCGCGGCTCCGGGAAGACGGCATTCGCGTTGTGATGGCGACCGGCGACGGTGTCGTGACAGCCAAATCTGTGGCGACGAGGCTCCATATCGACGAGTTCCATGGTGAAGTCAAGCCCGCCGACAAGCTTGCGCTCGTGACGCGATTTCAGGAGGAAGGCAAGGTCGTGGCCATGGCCGGAGACGGTATCAACGATGCGCCAGCGCTTGCCAAGGCGGACGTGGGTGTTGCGATGGGAACCGGTACGGACGTGGCGATGAGTAGCGCCCAGGTCACCCTCGTTAAGGGCGATTTGCGTGGCATCGCGCGAGCCCGGGAGCTATCTGAGGCCACTATCCGTAACATGAAGCAGAACCTCGGCTTCGCGTTCGTCTACAACGCGCTGGGTCTCCCGCTGGCAGCCGGCGTCCTCTATCCATTCACCGGGTTGTTGCTGTCCCCGATGATTGCCGCGCTAGCAATGAGTCTGAGCTCGGCCTCAGTTATCTCGAACGCGCTACGTTTGCGCAACGTGAAGATTTAACTCATCGCGCTTTCCGATTGTAGGGCGGGTATCGGGGTTGTACACGCTGCATGCCCACTTAGGCTTCGGTGGACGCGTCGACGAACGCTACCGCCAACACTGGTTAGCCATCCAACGTTAAGCAGGTGCAGTTATGATTGCAGTCGTGTTGAAATCAATCATCACGTGTCCGGTGTGTGGGCATAGGAAGAACGAGATGATGCCCTCTGACGCCTGCGTGTGGTTTTACGAATGCGAGCAATGCAAGACTGTTCTCAGACCGAAATCCGGGGATTGCTGCGTGTACTGCTCGTACGGCACGAAAAGGTGCCCGCCGATGCAGCGGTCTGGCGCCTGCTGCGCCTGACCGGATTCACGCAATTGACCAAGCGCGGTGCCGAGGCGCGTGTGACCCGACAGTCACAGCTTCTGGAAGCAGCAGTAAAGAAACTGCTGAATGGAGCCTGCCGGCGTATGGTGGTCCTCGAGTGTGCTTGTGACCAATCCAAACCCTGCACCGAATTCTTCTGAGAGCAACTGAGCGTCGTATCGCCTTACTTCCAGCCCGCTGCACCTGTTTGGTCCCAGTGGTCCGAATGTGCCGATTACAACGTGGCCACCGAACTTAATTGCTCTGGTCAGAAGATGGGTGTAGGCGTTCCGTTGCGATGGCTCCGTCAGGAAGTGGAAGACAGCGCGGTCATGCCACACGTCGTATCGATGCTCAGGCAGCTCGACCACCGTAATATCAGAGTCGAGCCACGTTATCTGCTCGGCGACAGAGCCTAAACGCTGTTTTGTTGCATTGAGAGCGACAGCGGACATATCGAGCACAGTCAGGTTTCGGTATCCACGCTGAAGCAAATCATCGACCAACGTGGATTCACCACCGCCAATATCGATAATGGTCGCTCCCCGGTCTGACGTGCTTTCGCCAATTAGCCTCAGCGAAGTTTCCAGATGCGGTCGGTACCAGCTAACCGCGTCCGCCGCCCTTTTGTGATACACGCCGTCCCAATGCTCTTTGCCGTTCATTTCTGCGTCCGCGCGTCCATGCTCTATCCAGCTTCATCGTAGGGCAAGTTTTGATGTCTGTCACGAACGTGCGAGCTAGACAAAAGTATCGTCGTCCGACTGTCAGTGCGTGTGCCGGTGATGAATATCGGGGAAGTGTGCGTGCGTGTGAGTAATCGGCGCGTGCTGATGGGGATGCGTGTGCGGCTCCTGACCATCCCACTCAAAGTCGTGCGTGTGCTGATGATGCTCATCGTGCCGGTGCCTATGGTTATGTTCAAGCACCTCGTGAGTGTGTGGATGTTCATGCCGCTCTCGGATATGCAGCCAGACTCCAAGGTAAGCGGTCAGTGAAGCACGTCCTGCCCGCCAACTTGACCTATCGATTTTTTTCTAAAAGGACCTTGCCCAGTCTCCAAGGAAGTAGAGCTTCGTAATCCTCTGCGGTCTTCGCGAGCGGCAGAGCCTTGAACAGGTCGACAAGATACGCGTAGATATCGATGCGATTCGCGACGCAGGTCTGGACGAGTGAATACAGGTTTGCCGAGGCCTTTGCACCTCCTACGGTGTCCGAAAAAAGCCATGCCTTTCTCCCCAGGACAAACGGGCGGATCATGTTCTCACATAAATTATTGTCAACGGGCCATGCCGGATTCTCGACGTAACGGATCAGCTTGGGCCACTGTCCCGCCGTGTAGTTCAAGGCCTTGCCCAGCAGCCCTGTGGGCGCGGTTGTTTCCAGGTACTCATCGAGCAGGGTCCTGATCTTCGTGAGCACCGCACGGCTATAGCGGCGGCGCAGGCGCGCTCGCCAGTGCGGTTTCTTGTTGGCATGCGATTCGGCCGCATAGAGCTTGCCGATCAGGTAGATAAACTGGGTGGACGGCTGATGGCGGCCACGGGCATCTTTGGGCAATGCCGCCTCGGCTTCCACAAAATACCTCCTGCAGTGCGCCCAGCAACCAAGATGCACGAGTGCATTAGCCTTCGCGATCGTGTCATACGGTTTGTACCCGTCGGTCATCAGCACGGCGCCATGGCGCATGCCGGCCCACACGTCCGCACCAAGCTGTTGGGAGCGCCCCGGCGCATAGGTAAACAGGCGCACGGGTGGACCACTGCCGTTCATCTGGACCCAGACGTAACTCTTTGTCTGCGGTGCGCGCCCTGGCTCCTTGAGAACCTGCACGGTGGTTTCGTCGCCGAACCCGATCTCGCTGTCGAGCATCACATCACGCATCAGGTTGATGACGGGCTGTACCGAATGTCCCAGGCGCACT
>FCOH02000026.1 GCA_001544595.2 Caballeronia peredens
CGACGGCCGCGTTCAGCGCGAGGATGTTGGTCTGGAACGCGATGCCGTCGATGACATCGGTGATGTCCGCGATGCGCCGCGACGCCGCCGTGATGCCCGCCATCGTCTGCTCGACCTGGCTCGCGATGCGCCCGCCGTCGTCGGCCGCGGCCTGCGCTTCCCTGACGACTTCGAGCGCGCGCACGGTGGCGTCGGCGTTGCCCTGAACGGTCGTGGTCAGCTGATCCATCGTCGCCGCGGTCTGTTCGAGCGACGCTGCCTGCAATTCGGTGCGGCGCGACAGATCCGTGTTGCCGCTCGAAATCTCGTTCGCGGCGTCGAGCATGCCGCCGATCTGGCCGCGCACGTCGAACACGATCGCCGCGAGATTCGCCTTCAGCTGGGCGAGCGCGCGCTGCACGTCGCCGAGATCGTCGTGGCGGGCGTCGGGCATGTCGACGGTCAGATCGCCCGCGGCCATGCGCGCGGCGAAGCCGGACATCGTGCGCACGGGCGCATCCACCTGACGCGACAGCGCGAGCCATCCCGCCGCGCTGACGGTCGCGCCCGCCGCGAGCGCGAGCCAGAACGGCAACGGCGGCGCGCCGCGCCAGCCGGCCAGCGCGGCGATCGCCATGGCGACGGGCGCAGCCGCGAACCCGACGCCGAGGCGCGCGCTCACCGGCATGTGCGCCAGCGCCGCGAGTCTGCCGGCGAGGCCGTGCCGGACGAGCGCGCCGCGCACGAGCCGGTGCGACGCGTTGCCCGCGCGCATCTGCGCATACAGCGCGGTGGCGTCGCGCACTTCGTCGCGCGTCGGCTTCACGCGCACGGAGAGATAACCGACGGCGCGGCCATGCTGCATCACCGGCGTGACGTTCGCGCGTACCCAATAGTGATCGCCGTTCTTGCGACGATTCTTGACGAGCGCGGTCCACGAACGGCCGGCGCGAATCGTCGACCAGAGATCGGCGAATGCTTCGCGCGGCATGTCGGGATGACGGATCAGGTTGTGCGGCTGGCCGATCAGTTCCTCGCGCGCGAAGCCGGAAACCGACACGAACGCGGGATTGCAGTACTGGATGTTGCCGGAGAGATCGGTGGCGGAGACGAGCATCTCCGAGGCGGGAAAGTCGAACTCTTGCTGGGTGACGGGCTGATTGTTGCGCATGATGTCCTTGCTTCTCTCGATTCACGCGTCGCCCGCGGGACGGGCGGCGTGCGCTGGATTACAAGGACATAACGGCGATTACCCACATGATCTTTAGGGGAATCCGAGCAAAACGCTCAAGTGTGACGGAATGTCGCCGATAAGGCGCGCCGGTCACGCGCAAGGGTCATGCGCACGGGTCATGCGGATTGATAGCGGCTCAAAATCTCTTCCACCTGAACGCGCGCCGTGGGATCTTGCTGCAGCAGCGCTTCGGTCCACTTAAGAATTTCGTCGAGGGTCATCGAGGGATAGTCGACACTGACATGATTGCAAGACCGGGCGACCCGACTGATCGATTCTATATACCTCGTCACGAATGCACAGTCTGCCCAGTCCGCCGCCGCATCCCGCTGGCAGAATGCGCTATACGCAAGACGATCCAGATATCCTTCGCTGAAAATCTCCCGGTTCGTTTTGACAAAAACAACTTCGAACGGATGTGCGCTCCTGCCGAAATAGCCGTGCTTCCAGTTCGGGTCTCCATGTAATTCACGCGCAGCTACGGTATTCGGGTCGTCATGCGATTTCCGAAAATCGATCCGATTGTATTCCGGCAATATAGCCGCGATATTCCAGCCGCGTTTCAGAATGAGTTGCGACAAGTGAAGCTCATATCGCAGGATAACCTGCGTCTTGGTCAGCTTTGCGCCGTTCGAGTAAAAACCTGCGTCCCGCAGGTACGCGAGGCTTTTGTTCGGCATGGCGTAGGCCATCGTCTGAACATGAGAGAATGGTTCGCAGCCTCCGCAATCCGCTTTGTAATGCTGCGAATAAGGCGATTCCCGCGACAAAATATTGATCGTGGATCCGACCAGCCCGATATCGCCGTTCAGTTTCGCGCTGAAGACGCTTTTCCAGTCGTGGCCGGCATACGGCGGCAGAAACGGGCCCCGCACGGACGAATTGACGAAATAGACGAATTCGTAATCCAGCACATTCGCAAGGGGCGAATTGATCGCGGCGCAATAGCCGCCGAAATCGCTATTGCTATTTTCGGTGAAGAGATAGCGAATGTTTCTTCGTTCCGGTAAATCGATCGCATGCTGTCCGGCAATGACGACGAGATAATCGCAATCTTCCGAATACCCGAAAAGAAGAAAATGCGCCAGATTATGAATGTACGTTTGGTCTTTCTCGAAGAAATGATAAACAACGAGAGAGTTCGGGCGGCTCCGGGCCACGCTGCATGCGGTGGAGGAATTCATGGCTGCATAATCAGTCTTGCTGGGAATCGTGTGATGCTACATTAATTCGACCCCAGTAAGACCAGCGGAAGGCACTCGTAATTGGTCATTTATTGTCTTCCGGTGATGCGCGCGCCGCTCGAACGGGCGGCGCGCGTCGGCGTTACTGCGCGCTCCAGCCGCCGTCGATCTGCAGAGCCGAGCCGCGCATTTCGCCGGCGGCGTCGGAGCAGAGGAACACGGCCATGTCGCCGATCTGCTGCGCCGTCACGAACTGCGCGGACGGCTGCTTGTCGCCGAGCAGCTTGGCGCGCGCCGCGTCGGGCGTGAGCGATTCGCGTGCGGCGAGATCGTCGATCTGCTTCTGTACGAGCGGCGTGAGCACGAAGCCCGGGCAGATCGCGTTGACGGTCACGCCGGTCCGCGCGTTCTCCAGCGCGGCAACCTTCGTCAGGCCGAGAATGCCGTGCTTCGCGGCGACATACGCCGACTTGCCCGCCGAGCCGACCAGTCCGTGCACCGACGCGATGTTGATCACGCGGCCCCAGTTGCGGGCGCGCATCTGCGGCAGCGCGACGCGCATCGTGTGAAAGGCCGAACTCAGGTTGATGGCGATGATCGCGTCCCAGCGATCGACCGGAAATTCGTCGATGCTCGCGACGTGCTGAATGCCCGCGTTGTTCACGAGAATGTCGACCGCGCCGAACTGTTCGTGGGCGAAGGCGATCATCGCTTCGATTTCCGCGGGCTTGGTCATGTCGGCGGGATGATGCGCGGCCTTGACGCCGGTCGCCTCGATCTGCCTGAGCGCGCCTTCGACATCGCCGAAGCCGTTGAGCACGAGATTCGCGCCCGACTGCGCGAGCGCCGTGGCGATGCCCAGGCCAATGCCGCTCGTCGAGCCGGTGACGAGCGCGGTCTTGCCGGCGAGCGATGAGTTCGATGCGGTTTGAGTCATACGCGGTTCTTTTCCTTCGGATTGGGTTGACGTCCTGCGGGAGTGTGGAGCGTCACGCGCGCGGCGTGAATTGGGGTTGCCTTGGGTTCCGCGCCGAGGCAACCCGCCGGCATCAGACGATGCCTGTCATGTAATAGACCGTGATGACGAAGAACACCGCCAGCGTCTTGATGATCGTCACCGCGAAAATGTCCTTGTACGACTCGCGGTGCGTGAGCCCCGTCACCGCGAGCAGCGTGATGACGGCGCCGTTGTGCGGCAGCGTGTCCATGCCGCCCGATGCCATCGCGACGACGCGGTGCAGCACTTCGAGCGGAATATGCGCGGCCTGCGCGCCGGCGATGAAGGTATCGGACATCGCGGCGAGCGCGATGCTCATGCCGCCCGACGCCGAACCCGTGATGCCCGCGAGCGCGCTCACGGAAATCGCCGCGTTGACGAGCGGATTCGGAATGCTCTTCAGCGCGTCCGACACGACGATGAAGCCCGGCAGCGCCGCGATCACGCCGCCGAAACCGTATTCGGAGGCGGTGTTCATGGCTGCGAGCAACGCGCCCGCGACGGCGGCGCGCGTGCCGCCCGCGAAACGCTCCTTCACGCGCGGGAACGCGGTCAGCAGCACGAGCACGATGCCGAGCAGCAGCGCGCCTTCCACGGCCCAGATCGCGACCACCGTCTTGACCGCCGTCGTGACGGGCGCGTGGATGCCGGGCAACACTTCCGGCGCGACCGTGTAGCTCGCGCCGTACCACGT
Organism: Caballeronia peredens; assembly: GCA_001544595.2. Lineage (GTDB taxonomy): Bacteria > Pseudomonadota > Gammaproteobacteria > Burkholderiales > Burkholderiaceae > Caballeronia > Caballeronia peredens. The sequence goes on from FCOH02000026.1 coordinate 4,089, forward strand.
CGGGATCCACTTGGTCAGCGCGAAGTTGGCGACGCCCACGAGCACGAGCGGCGCGATCGCGAGCACCGGATTCGGCAGCGAGGTCGACTCGACGCGCTCCGGTTCGTTCACGAGCGACGTGCCGTAGCCTTCGCCTTTGGCCATCGCCGAGCGGCGGCGCCATTCGAGGAACGACAGCCCGACGACGATGATGAACAGCGAGCCGATCACGCCGAGCCACGGCGCGGCCCATCCCGTCGTCTTGAAGAACGTGGTCGGGATGATGTTCTGGATCTGCGGCGTGCCGGGCAGCGAATCCATCGTGAAGGAGAACGCGCCCAGTGCGATGGCGCCCGGCATCAGGCGCTTCGGGATATTGCTCTGGCGGTACATTTCCGCCGCGAACGGATACACCGCGAACACGACCACGAACAGCGACACGCCGCCATAGGTGAGCAGCGCGCACACCGCGACGATCACCGCATTGACGCGCGACTTGCCGATATAGCGAATGGCCGCGGCGACGATCGACTCGGAGAAGCCCGACAGCTCGATGACCTTGCCGAACACGGCGCCGAGCAGGAACACCGGAAAGTAGAGCTTCACGAAGCCGACCATCTTCTCCATGAAGATGCCGGAGAACACCGGCGCGACGGCGGCCGGTTCGGTGAGCAGGACGGCCGCCAGCGCGGCGATCGGCGCGAAAAGAATGACGCTGTAGCCGCGATAGGCGGCGAGCATCAGGAACGCCAGAGCGGCGAGCACGATGATGAACGACATTGAGTCTCCATGAGTGGTTGTTCTTTGAAACGTCGTCCGCGCGCTTCTTCTGGAAGCCGCGGAAGTACTTTGGCGCGACGGTGACGCGACGCGCGGGCGAACGCAGCTTTCGTGCCAGCGTGCTCTGCTCAGGCCTGGAGGGCCACGGCGGGCGTCCGGCCAAGCATGGCATCGCGACGTTTCAGCCGGATGTCTCGAATTCGAGACGCGCCGCGCGTGCTGCGTGAGCGATTTTGCCGCAAAAAATCAGTGTAGATGCGGATTGCGTGCGCGTCTCCGAATTGAGATATTTTGTCTCCAAAGAGAGATGAGGAGACTTCGGCGGTATGCGCAACGACTGGATCAACGTTCCCGTGGACTATAGCGATGTCATGCGTCGCGCGATGGAGTCGCTTTTCAAGACCTTCGAGAATCTGAGCGAGGGCACTTTCATCGTCGATGCGGACGCGCGCGTCGTGTGGATCAACAAGCGCTACGCGGCGCGTTTCGGTTTCGACGATCCGCTCGACGCGATCGGCCTCGACTGCGAAAGCGTGATCCCGAACAGCCTGATGCGCGAGGTCGTCGCGACCGGCAAGCCGATTTTGCTCGACGTGCTGGAAACCGACCGCGAGCCGCTCGTCGTCACGCGTCTGCCGCTGAAGGACGAAGCGGGCACGACCATCGGCGGAATCGGCTTCGCGCTCTTCGACGAAATGAAAGCGCTCACGCCGCTCTTCGCGCACTATTCGCGCGTGCAGCAGGAACTGATCGCGACGCGCCAGTCGCTTGCGCAGGCACGGCGCGCGAAATACACGTTTTCGAGCTTCGTCGGCACGAGTCCGGCCAGTCTCGAAGTGAAGCGTCAGGCGCGGCGCGCGGCGCTCGTCGATTCGCCCGTGCTGTTGCTCGGCGAAACCGGCACCGGCAAGGAACTGCTCGCGCACTCGATCCACGGAGCATCGACGCGCGCGGGCAAGCCGCTCGTGACGGTCAACGTCGCGGCGATTCCGGACACGCTGCTCGAAGTCGAATTCTTCGGCGCGGCGGCGGGCGCGTACACCGGCGCCGAGCGCAAGGGCCGCGTCGGCAAGTTCGAACTGGCCGACGGCGGCACGCTCTTTCTCGACGAAATCGGCGACATGCCGCTGCCGCTTCAGGGCAAGCTCCTGCGCGTATTGCAGGATAAGGAGTTCGAGCCGCTCGGCTCGAATCGCATCGTGCGCGCGGACGTGCGCATCATCGCGGCGACCTCGGCCGATCTGCCCGCGCTCGTCGCGGCGGGGCGTTTTCGCGCGGATCTGTTCTATCGGCTGAACGTGCTGACGATTCACGCGCCGCCGTTGCGCGAGCGGCTCGGCGATATCGAGGCGCTCGCCTACGCAATTCTCGAAGACCTGTCGGGCGACACGCGGCCGGGGCACGTCGGCCATTTCGTGCTGCATCAGGACGCGCTGCGGCTGCTCGAGGCGTATTCGTGGCCGGGCAACGTGCGCGAACTGCGCAACACGCTCGAACGCGCGCTGATGCTGTCGGAGTCCGAACATATCGACGCGCGCATGCTGAGCGCGTTCATCGACGCGGGGCGCGTGGTGCTCGCCGCGCAGGCCGAGCCGCCCGTGCCCGAAGACGCCGAAGCGCCCGTCGTTTCCTACGCGGACGCATTGGCCGACTTCGAGCGCCGCTATTTGTCGGACGCGCTGCGGGCGAGCGGCGGCCGCGTGGCCGATGCGGCGGAGAAAATCGGCATCGGACGGGCGACGTTGTACAAGAAAATCGCCGCGCTCGGCATCGCCGTCTGAGCGTTTTTCGCATTTCGGCGCGCGTTCATGCGCACGCGAAATCGACGCGACAGCTTCACATGGCATACTCCCGAAATCCAAAATAACGACCAAGAATCAAAGGGGTATGGGATGAAATGCGGGATCAGACGCGGCACGAAACTCGGCAACGCAATCGGCCTTTCAGTCTTGCTTGCGGGCAGCTTCGGGGCGCTCGCCGGATGCAGCAGCGCGCCGCCGCTTTTTTCCGCCGATGGACGCCCGACGCAGCAGGTTCAGTGCCCCGCTTACGGCGGCTGGCGCAACTGCACGGACAACGCAAAAGTGTTGTGCCCGGGCGGCTATGACGTACTCGATCAGACCACGGAGAACAATCAGAATTCGCTGCTCGTCGCGTGCAAGGCGGCGAGCCAGTGACGCTTGCGGTGCGTCATCGGTGCTGCGTTTCGCGCAGCATCGTGACGTCGTAGCCGAGGCTGCGCGCGCGTTCGATCAGCGAGCGGCGCAGTTCCGCCGACGGCTTCGCGTCGCGCGTCAGGATCCATAAATAGCGTCCGCTCGGTTCGCCGACGATCGACCACGAATAATCGTCGGCGCGATCGAGGATCCAGTAGTCGCCCACATAGAACGGACCAAAGAACGATACCTTCAGCTTCGCGCCGTTCGATCCCGGAACGATCTTCGCGCGTCCTTCCGCCGACCGGTACGGGCCGGCGAGCCCGCCTTGCCGGCATCCGTTGATGACCGACACGAGTCCGTCTTCGCGGCGCGCGTAGTTCGCGGTCACCGCTTCGCAATTGCGTTCGAAACGATTCTCGTAGCGCGCGAACTCGTGCCAGTGACCGAGATAGCGATCGAGATCGACGGCCTTCGTCGGTTCCGGAACGTGTTCGTTGCCGCGCTTCCGGGCGCCGTTCGACGCGCACGCCGCGAGCGTGCCGAGTCCGCCGATCACGATCAGCGCCGCGGCGCCCCAGGCCCAGGATCTTTTGATTTTCATGTCGCGCATGCGTGAGAGTGTGCGAAGGCAGTCAGTCCAGCAAACTTTGTTCCGTCCGCGACGGGTCCCGAATTTTCTCACCTTTATACCGGCGCGACGTCTGACGCGTGCATCCGCCGGACGGCGTGGCAGCGCGCAAGTGCTTGTCGGCAATGGGTTTTGCGTTTTCGCCGAATGATGGCGCCGTGCGACGCTCGCGGCGTTTGTCGCACTCCCGTATTGCCTCACCTCAAGCCGTTCTCGCCCAACGCGTTCCGCGTGGTCGTGACGACAATCGTCGGATCAAACAGATTCGTCGGATGTAATGCGCTCAGATAAGGTCCGCGCGAATGTCATTGAGAACAACGACTTGCATCATTCACTTAAACACCGGAGTGAGATCGCGAAAATGCTTCGTGATCCCTATCATCGGTCAAGAGTGAGTCGCGCATGCGGTAAGGCGCTCACCGTCGCGCGCATCCCGGATCGTCTCACCTTTTTGACCCGGAGTATCCTCTCGCACTCTTTCTCTCATTCGCCGTTCGCCTTGTCTTCCGCACTCGCCTCGCTGCCTGCCCTGCTCGGTCCGCTCTTCACGATCATCCTCCCGGTTTTCGGCCTCATCTTCGCGGGCTACGCCTGCCGCAAGCTGAACAAGCTCGGACCGGCCGCCGCGTCGGAACTGAACCGCTTCGTCGTGTATCTCGCGCTGCCCGCGCTGCTCTTCGACATCATGGCGAAGACGCCCTGGAGCATGCTCGATCAGCCCGCGTTCATCGCGGCGTTCGGCATCGGCTCGGCGGTGATCTTCCTGCTCACGCTCGTCGTGCGGCTGTTGCAGTCGCGTCATCTCGCGGACGCGAGCATCGACGGATTGAATGCCGCTTATCCGAACACGGGTTTCGTCGGCTTGCCGCTTTGTCTGCTCGCGTTCGGCAAGGAGAGCCTCGCGCCCGCCGTGATCGCGACGATCATGACGGTCTGCGTGCTGTTCGCCGTGGCGATCGTGCTGATCGAGCTCGGATTGCAAACCGAGAAACACATCGGCGCGACGCTCGGGCGCGTGGCGAAGTCGCTCGCGAAGAATCCGTTGCTGGTCGCGCCGCTCGCGGGCGCGCTGCTGAGCGGCTCGGGCGCGCGCGTGCCGGAAGGCGTCGAAGCCTGGCTCAAGTTGCTGGGCGGGGCGGCGAGTCCGTGCGCACTCGTCGCGCTGGGGCTGTTTCTCGGCGCGAAGGGCGAAGCCCGTGACGGCCGGGCGACCAGTGCGCTCGTCACCCTGAAGCTCATCGCGCAGCCGCTTCTGACGTGGTGGCTCGCGTTTCACCTGTTCGGTCTGCCGCCGCTGTGGGCGAAGACCGCGGTGATCCTGAGCGCGCTGCCCACCGGCACCGGGCCTTTCATGCTCGCGGAGTTTTATCGGCGGGACGGCGGCGTGACATCGAGCACGATTCTCTTTTCCACCGTGCTCTCACTCGTGACGGTCACCGTCTGCCTGACGGCGATGCTCTGAGCGCCGCCGGCATCGCACGAAAAAAACGCCCGGCGCGGAGGGCGTCGGGCGAAAACCACCTTCTTTTCGACGGTGGAGGAGGGATGGCTCAGATGGCGTCCTCTGAATCCTGTGCAGCTATGGCTCAGCGCGTGGCGCCGCTATCGCGGAGTTCGCCGCGCAGTTGCGCATGGCGTTCCTGGTACGGGCGCAATTGCGGATAGCTCAACGCATTGACGGCATCCAGGTCGCCCGCCTGACGGGCGCTCGCGAGCTCCGCCTTGACTTCCGCGCGAGTCTTGCCGCCATACGCCGATTGCGCGAAAGCGGGCGCGGTCGCGAGAAGGGCCGAGATGAGCAGACCGCCGATCAGCGTGTTCTTCATGGGTGACAACCTCCTGGCTGCGTGTTGCGTCGTGGGTGACGCTTGAGAGGAAGTCTAGAAGTAAAGCTATTGGACAAAAATACCGATTGAGCCAACACATTGTTGTCGATAGCGGTTGAATGGCTGGCCCGCGATTCGCAAGGTAAGACTGCTTTGACGCAGCGATTGTTACCGATTCGGCAAGAACGATTTCCCCGATCCGGCGTTTTTACATGGACGCTTCATAGCTAGAGTCGACACATCGGTCAAACGTGATCGAACAAATGAATCGACTTGGAGCTAGCCCATGAAGCGCTTTCTTTCTGCATTGCTCGCATCCGTCGCCCTGTTCGCCGCAGCGGGTGCGGCTCAGGCTGCGGAGTCGCAGCCATCGACGTGTCAGGGCCCGGCGTCGCAATGCAACGTTTTCTTCGGCCAGTAAGAAGCGCGCTTTTTGGTCGAAAGCGGTGCGCAAAGCGTCCTTTTCGGTCGCCTTGTTTCGTTTACGCAGCAAAAACTAAACATCAAAGAACTTACCCTCAACTTATCCACAGTTTCTGTGGATAAGCATGGGGATAGTCGTCCACGAACCGCGTCGCGACGCGGTCCGAACTGGATTGCTCGATTCTTCGCAAAAATAGGCCGCACGTCGTGCGGTTTTGAAACACGGTTACGACACGAACCGCCTATCATGTGCACGCGCGCCGTCCGCTGACGGCGTGACCGATCCACGTTTTCATCCTTTGACGGGGAGATGCCATGGCCTTGAAGATCGCGGTGGTCGTCGGAAGCCTGCGACGCGAATCGTTTAACAAACAGCTCGCGCACGCGCTGATCTCGCTCGCGCCGAGCGATTTTTCGTTCGAGTTTCTCGATATCGGCAGCCTGCCGCTCTACAGCCAGGATTACGACAGCGACTTTCCCGAGTCCGCGCGCACGCTGAAGCAGAAGATCGCGGAAGCCGACGGCCTGCTGATCGTCACGCCGGAATACAACCGCTCGATCCCGGGCGTGCTCAAGAACGCGCTCGACTGGGGCTCGCGGCCGTGGGGGCAGAGCGCGTGGGGCGGCAAGCCGGGCGCGATCATCGGCACGTCGGTGGGCGCGATCGGCACGGCGATCGCGCAATCGCATCTGCGTGGCGTGTGCGCGTATCTCGATATCGTGCTGATGAATCAGCCGGAGATGTACATCAAGCACGACGACAAGCGCATCGATGCGAGCGGCAATATCGTCGCCGAAGACACGCGCAAGTATTTGCAGACGTTCATGGACAAGTACGTCGCATGGGTGCGCGACCGCGCCGCCTGAGCACGCCGCACGCCAAACGAAAACGGCCTGCGCGAGCAGGCCGTCGTCATTGGCGAGCGGATATCAGACGTGATGATGTCCCGTCACGCGATCCCAGCCGTGCCGCACCGCCGCCTTGAAGCGCTCCCACGTATGCCCTTCGGCATGCCGCGATTCCCAGTCGCGCTGCATCTCGTATTCCATCTGATCATCCCAGGCGCGGCTGCGGAAACGGTCGTCGTTGCCGAGCATCGCACCGTAGCGATACGCGCCCTGATAGTCCTCGTAAGGCTCGCCCGTCGCCGAGTACTTCGAGTCGTAGTCGGCGCGGAAGTCTTCTTCGTACTCCATGAACTCGTTCGGCACGGTTTGCGGGTCGACGCCGCCGGCCGGACCGACGGGCCCCGCCGCCTGCGTGCCGGCCGATGCGATCACCGGATCCGGCGACGATCCCATCGCGCGCGGCGCCGGTTCATCGAGCGGACTGAGCGGCTCGACCTGGCGCCATTCGGAGGCCATGTCAGTGCGCACGCCCGGCAGCGGTTCGCGCTGCTGCTGCATCGGCGGAATGCCCTCCGGCGGGACGGCGCCCGTCGTGCGCAGCGGATCGTAGCCCGACAGCGCATCGCGTTCGGACAGCGAGTCGACCGGTAACGGATCGATACCCGTCGTTGCGCGCGGGTCGCGGCCCGTCAGCGGATCGCGTCCGGCGAGCGGATCGCGCGCGGCGCGTGCGGCTTCGCTGCCCATCGACTGGGATTGCATCGACTGCGACTGAGATTGTGATTGCATGCCGCGTCCGAGCAGCGGATCGTCGGCAGGATCGCTGACATAGTCGCGCGGCTTGAGCGCCTCCGCGTCGCGTCGCGTGAGCGGGTCGCCCAGCGGATCGGCGAGCGGATCGAGCAACGGCTCGGCCGCCGGGTCGCCGATGTCGGCGCGCGGATAAGCCCGCGCGCGCGGCGCCGTCACGTTCGGATCGTTCACCGGATCGCGGCCCGGTACGGCGCTGCCGCGTCCGAGGCCCAGTTCGTCCAGCACGGAATGATCGCGATCGTCGACGGCCGCGGCGGGCATCGCCGGCGAGCCGTGTTCGAGCGTCGACCAGCTTGCCGCACGCTCGTCGATGTCGATCGCGCCCTGATCCGACAGCGTCGCGCGAGCGATGTCCGCCTGCTCGACGCTCGGCGTGTCGACCGCCACGAGAATCGCGCCGCGCCGCACGGCTTCCGAGTAATGCGCGACTTCAGGCGGCTGATCGCGGCCGCCGAACAGCATGCTGAAGAACCGCTCGATGCTCGCGAGCATGCCGGGCTCCTGATGCGTCACGGCGTCCGGCATGTCCGACGGCGCGGCGGCGTCGTCGCGCTTGGGATTGGCCTGGAGCTCGATATCGGCGCGTGGAAAGCCCGCGCTGATGAGCGCCGAGCGAGCGTCCTCGGCCTGCGAGTAAGTGTCGAATACTCCGATGACGGTGTGTCGCATTTGCGCCTCCTGCGGATGGGCGTCATTTCAAGATCGGCAACAGGAAGTCGCCGCACATGTTTGCCAGTACGCAACCCGCGTGCCGGATACGTGCGATCCATTGCAAAGGCTACGCGGGCGAGAAACGGACGGCGCTTTTACAAAAGCGCGTGCAAAAGTAGGCGGAAGAGCGTTACCGGTCGATGGAGCGCGCGGCGCGTCCGGCGGATGTGGCGGCGTCGGCGTCCTGCACGCGTTCGCGGATGGCGCGCAGCAGCGAATCGAGCAGCGCGATGTCGAACGGCTTCGACAGCACGCGCGCGCCGACCTGCCGCGCGCGGTCGAGCTCCTCGGCGTAGCCGGTGACGAGAATCACCGGAATGCGTGGCTCGAAGCGCTGCAGCATTTCGGCGAGATCGATGCCGTTCAACTGCCCCGGCATGTGAATGTCCGACAGCACGACGTCGAACGGAAAGCCGGACGACGCATTGGCGCGGGCGGCTTCGAGCACGGTGACGGCGGTGTCGGCGTTGAAGACGTAGGTGACGTGGTGGCCCATCATCGAGAGCAGCGCTTCGGTGCCCGCGGCGACTTCCTCGTTGTCTTCCACGAGCAGCACGCGCAAACCTTCGGCTTCCGGCTGCACGGCCGGTTCGGCGGCACGCGCCGCGCCGCTCGCGCCCGTCGCCGCCGCGCGCGGCAGATAGAGCCGCACGGCAGTGCCGGCGCCGATCGCGCTGTCGATCGTCGCGAGCCCGCCCGCGCGCTCGCAGAACGCGAACACCTGCGGCAGGCCGAGACCCGTGCCCATGCCCTTCGGCTTGGTGGTGAATAGCGGCTCGAACGCGCGGCCGAGCACTTCCGAACTCATCCCGGAGCCCGTGTCCTCGAGCGAAATCTGCACGAAATCGCCGGTGATCGGAAAGCCGTCTGCGTGCCGGAAGCGCACGTTGTCGGCGCGCACGGTGAAGGTGCCGCCGTTCGGCATCGCGTCGCGCGCGTTGACGGCGACGTTGATCAGCGCAAGCTCCAGCTCGGCCGGATCGACGCGAATCGCCCAGACATCCGGCGCCACTTCGACGTTCAGCGCCACCTTCGCACCCAGCGACGCGCGCAACAACTCGCGCCCGGCGGGCACCCATTTGCCGATGCCGATCGTCTCGCTGCGCAACGGCTGTTTCCGTGCGACGCCGAGCAACTGCCGCGTGAGCGACTGGCCGCTCTTGAGCGCGCGCTCCATCGCCGTGAGTTCGCGGTCGAGTCCGGGCGCGCCGCGCCGCCGCGCGATCTGCACGTTGGTCGAGACGATCATCAGGAGATTGTTGAAGTCGTGCGCGACGCTGCCGACGAGATTGCCGAGCGCCTCCATCTTGCGCGCCTGCCGGTAGGCGGATTCGATGGAACGGCGCATCGACGCTTCCGCCTGCCAGCGCTCCCACGCGTCTTCCTCGGTCGCGAGGCGCCGCAGCGACTGCCCGATCACGCCCCACAGCACGATGCACGGCGCGAAGATCGACAGCGCGAGCACGCTCAGATGCCGGTACCACGCGGACCAGATCGTCGCGATCGGGTAGCCGCTCGACACGTAGACCGGATACGTGCCGACGCGCCGGAACGCGACGATTTTCAGCTGATCGTCGAGTCCGGACACCATTCTCACGACGCCGCTCCTGCGCCCCGCGCGATACGCGTCGCGCAGCGGCGAGCTGGCCGCGAGCGACATGCGCGCGGGCGGGCGCGGCGGATACCACGCGAGCACTTCGCCGTCCGAGCGCGAGAGGCCGAGCGAGACGCTCGGGTTGTCGCCGATCAGTTCGCGGTAGAAATCGGCGAAATACGACGGGCGCAGCGCGATCGACACCATGCCGTCGAACCTGCCCGCGCTGGTGCGCCGGGCGACCGCCGTGTTGAAGACCTGCTCGCCCGCGACGCGCCCGACCATCACGCGCGAAATCTGCTCGATTTGCTGGCCGGCGCGCATGCCGCCGAAGTCGTCGCGGCCGGCGACGGAGATATCGGGCGTGGGATAGGTGCGGCTCGTGGCGAGCAACTGGCCGTCGGGGCCGAACACCGACGCCGCCGCGACCTGCTGATAGCTGCCGCTGATCGCCTTCAGGCGCTGGTGGATCGTGGCGCCGTCGCGGCGGATCGCGGCGGCGTCGAGATCGTCGAGCAGATCGATGATGCGCTCGTTGAGCGTCACGTTCAGATCGAAGACCTTGAGCGCGTGTTCCTCCGCGACGCGGGCATTACGGGCGACGAGTTCCGAGGCATCGGCGACGCGCGCGTGGTAGTCGGTCCACGCGGTCACCGCGACATAGACGCACGGCAGCACGATCGCCGCGACCAGCAGCGCGTAGAGCGTCATGCGCTGCGCCGCGAAGTTGCGCTCGGGAACCACCGGGAAGGGCGGTTCCTCCCGCCGTGATTCCGCGGCGGATCCGGCGTCGGACTCCTCACGTTGCAGCGTCATTTTTGGCAGCGATTTGGAAACTTTTACTCGGGGTGCTTTGCCGTGCAGCCAGGTTCTGGCCGCCGCAGCACGGCCGGCCGCTCGCAAATCGCCGGGCGTCGGGGTGCAACCGCAGCTAGGACGCACGAAGCGTGCCGGCCCGAACGGTGCGCCGCGCGCCTTTTGTGGAAGGAAACCTCAATTGCGCCGAGTAGTTAGCGAGATTATCGGTAGCGCAAACGTACACAAAAGCGAGAAAACATGGCGTGACATTGATGTCGAGTGAAAATTGCTCTTATATCCCTCCATTTTGTCGGATTAATTCGCGCTTGGCGTTCTGGCGAGTTGCTTTGACATTCTGTTAGTCAGACAATGCACTCCTCCGACGTATGCGCCGCCTGCGCGTGCGTCGAAGACAAAAGCAGCTTCGCGGCGCGCACCGGGGAAATTTCAGGCTCGATCGGCTCATGCCGGAGAGCGCGCGACCGACGAGGAGAGAAAAGGCCAACGTCCGCTGACTCTGCGGATGATGCACGGGGCAGGCAACATGACGCCGTTCGAGACCCATTCCGCCGCGCGCACGGGACGCATGCCCGCGGCGCCGCGCACGCCCGCCGCATGGCGCGCGTATGCCCATATGCGCCGCGCCTGGCTGATCGCCGACGAACTTCCCGGCCGACAGCGTCCGCAACGCCGCCGCACGAGACAGCAATCAGCGGTTCATTCGTGACGGTCACCATAAAGATCGCCGCCGTGCTGCCGTAATTACATACGAGTGCATGCCGTGCGTTCCGACAGGACTGCTTCTGCCCGAAAACCGCTTACCGATTCCACCGACCGACCATGCCGTTGCCGATTGTCATTGCCGATGATTCCCTGCTCGCGCGCAAGGTGATGACGCGCGCGCTGCCCGAGGACTGGGACGTCGAGATTTCTTATGCGACCAACGGGCGCGAGGCGCTCGAGCACTATCGGGCGGGCCGCGCATCGGTGATGTTCCTCGACCTGACGATGCCCGACATGACCGGTTATCAGGTGCTCGACGCATTGCAGCACGAGGACCTGAACACGTTCGTGATCGTCGTTTCGGCGGATGTGCAGCCGATGGCCCAGGAGCGCGTGCGGGCGCTCGGCGCGATTGCGTTCCTGCCGAAACCGGTGACGCCCGAGGCGCTGCGGCCCGTTTTGAAGGAGTACGGTCTCCATGGCTGAAACCGCCCTGAACGAAGATCAGCGCGACGCGCTGCAGGAAGTCGCCAACATGGCGATGGGACAGGCCGCCACGCGCCTGTCGAAGCTGCTCGGCACGTTCATCGAATTGTCGGTGCCGCGCGTGCGCGTGGTGAGCGTCGCCGACGCGTCCGCCGCGCTGCGCGAAATGACCGGCATCACCGATACCGTCACCGCCGTGCGCCAGGGTTTCCGCTCCGACATCAAGGGCGAGGCGATCGTGCTGTGCAAGAGCGGCAGCGTCGATCAGCTGTGCGCGCTCGTCGACGATCCGTACACCAAGTCCACCTACGAGGCGACGACGCGCACCGAACTCGTCTTCGATGTCGCCACCGTGCTGATGGGTGCGTGCGTGTCGTGCATTCTCGACCGCCTCGGCCGCTCGCCGATTTTCTCGCCGCCGGGCATGCTCGGCTCTGACATCGGCCTCGACGAAGTCTTCCAGCCCGCGATGCTCGCGTGGAAGACCGCGCTGCTGCTCGAAGTGAACTTCGCGCTGGAAGATCACAGCTTCCGCGCGCATCTCGTGATGCTGATGGCCGAAGACGCCATCGCCCACATGAACGAAGCGCTCGACGCGCTTCTGTCGAGTCTTTGAGCGGAACGCGATCGTGAGCATGGACGAACTGAGGCACGTGCTGAGCGAACTCGTGATCGAGCGCGTGGGCTTCGGCATCTTCGTGCTCGACCGCGACTTGAACGTGCTGATGTGGAACCGGTTCATGGCGGACCACAGCGGCAAGTCGGCGGAGCAGGTCACCGGCAAGTCGATTTTCGCGAGCTTTCCGGAGCTGCCGCGCGTGTGGTTCACGCGCAAGGTGGAAAGCGTGTTTCAGCTCGGCAGCTTCACGTTCAGTTCGTGGGAGCAGCGGCCGTATCTCTTCAAGTTCGACCACGACCGGCCGATCACCGGCGGCGTCGACTTCATGCAGCAGGACTGCACGTTCATGCCGCTCACGCACGAACGCGAGGTGCGCGCGGTCTGCGTGACGATTTCCGATGCGACGCACGCGAGCATGATGCAGCGCGCCCGCGACGAAGCCGTGGCGAAACTGCAGGAATTCGCCGATCGCGACGGCCTGACGGGCATCGCGAACCGGCGCTATTTCGAGTTGCGGCTGCGCGACGAATTCTCGCGCTGGCAGCGTTACGGCGGCGAATTGTCGATGCTGCTGTTCGACCTCGATCACTTCAAGCGCATCAACGACGACCTCGGCCACCTCGTCGGCGATACGGTGTTGCGCGTGATGGCCGAGCGCGTCGCGAAGAGCGTGCGCGTGCAGGACGTGTTCGGGCGCTTCGGCGGCGAGGAATTCGCGCTGCTGCTGCCGTGCACGAATTTCGAGGACGCCATGATCGTCGCGGAGAAAGTGCGCCGCGCGGTCGGCGAGACGCCCATCGACGTGCAGGGCGCGCGCGTGCCGGTCACCACGAGCGTCGGGGCGGCGCGCGCCCGGACCGGCGTGACGTCGTCCTACGAGGCGCTCATCAACGAAGCCGACGCGGCGCTCTACACGGCCAAGCGCGAAGGGCGCAACCGGGCGGTGGGATTCGCGTGAGCGTTTCACATGCCGGGCGCTGCGCCTTGTGCGGCGCGGCCCCGGCGCAATCGGGCAAAGTATTGATATACTCTTTGCCGCTTTCCGGCGCAGTCGCGGCCGGCTTGCGCCGGCTTCCTTCCTCGATCACCCTGCCAAGCGCCACGTCGTTCCGCGCGCATCGGCTCCTGTCGAAACCGGCGCCTCTCTCTTAATTTGCCCGTGGGGGCGCCACAGCGGAGTCCGTCTTGGCCGTTTCCAACATCATCGCTGACGATCCCGCACCCGACGCCGCGCAGGCGTCGTCGGGCAGTTCGTTCTATCTCGCGATGCGCATCCTTCCCGCCGCGCAGCGGGACGCGATGTACCAGATCTACGCGTTCTGCCGCGCGGTCGACGACATCGCCGATGAAGGCGCGCTGCCGCGCCGCGAACGCGCCGTCGCGCTCGACCGCTGGCGCGAGGACATCGACGCGTGCTATGCCGGCACGCCGAAGAAATCGCTCGAAGCGCTCACGCATCACATCCAGGCGTTTCAGCTTTCCCGCGACGACTTCCACGCCGTGATCGACGGCATGGCAATGGACGCCGCCGGCGACATCGTCGCGCCCGACGAAGCCACGCTCGATCTCTATTGCGATCGCGTGGCGAGCGCCGTCGGCCGGCTGTCGGTGAGGATCTTCGGGATGCACGAGGACGCCGGGCGGCGCCTGGCGCACCATCTCGGCCGCGCGCTGCAACTGACCAACATCCTGCGCGACATCGACGAAGACGCGGCCATCGGCCGGGTCTATCTGCCGCGCGAACTGCTCGCGCGCGAAGGCATTTCGACGACCGACGCGGCGAGCATCGTCGGCGACGCGCGGCTGCCGCGCGTATGCGCCGTGCTCGCCGAGCGCGCGAAGGGCCACTACGCCCAGTCGGACGCGATCATGGCCGCGTCGCCGCGTGCTCAGGTGCGCGCGCCGCGCATCATGTCGGCGGCGTATCGCACCGTGCTCGACGCCAATCTGAAACGCGGCTTCGACCTGCCGCGCACGCGCGTGCGCACGCCGCGTTCGCGCCTGCTGTGGATCGTGGCGCGCAACCTGATCTGATGTCCGGGCGGGTGTTCGTCGTCGGCGCGGGCATTTCCGGCCTCGCCGCCGCGGTCCAGGCTCAACGGCGCGGTGCGCGCGTCGTGCTGCACGAAGCGGCCCCGCATGCCGGCGGCCGCTGCCGCTCCTACTTCGATGCGAAGCTCGGCGTCACCGTCGATAACGGCAATCATCTGCTGTTGTCCGGCAACGAATCGGCGATGGCGTATCTGCGCGTGATCGGCGCAGCGGATACGCTGACGGGGCCGGCGCAGGCCGACTATCCGTTCTTCGACGTCGCGAGCGGCGACGCGTGGACGATCCGCATGTCGCCGGGACGGCTGCCGCGCTGGATTTTCGACCCCGCCGCGCGCGTGCCCGGCACGCAGCCCGCCGATTATCTGTCGTTTCTGCCGCTGTTCTGGGCGAAACCGGGGCGCACCGTGGACGAATCGGTGCGCGGCAACGATCGCGTCTGGAGCCTGCTCGTGCGCCCGCTGCTGCGCGCGATGCTCAACGCGGACACAGCCGAGGCGAGCGCCGGGCTGGCCGCGAGCCTGCTGCGCGAGACGGTCGCGGCGGGCGGGCAGGCGTGCCGTCCGCTGGTCGCGAAGAGCGGCTTGTCGCATTCGTTCGTCGAGCCCGCGCTGCGGCTGCTGCAATACGGCGGCGCGGAAATCCGGCTTGGCTCGCGCGTCGCGGGAATTGGAGTGTCGGGCACGGATTCGAAGGAGCGTGTAAGCTCGCTGGCTTTCGAAGGCGGCGCCGAACCCGTGGCGCTCGCGCCGGGCGACGGCGTCGTGCTCGCAGTGCCGCCCGATGCCGCACGCACGCTCGTGCCGGACCTGAGCGCCCCGGACGAATCGCGGGCGATCGTCACGGTGCACTTCGCCGTGGACGTGCCGCGCGGCGCCGGCGCGCCGCCGCTGACGTGCGTCGTCAACGGCATGTCGGACTGGATGTTCGCGGCCGACGGACGGCTCTCGGTCACGCTCGCGAATGCCGGGCGCCGGCTCGCGACGCCGCACGAGGAACTCGCGGGCGCGGTGTGGCGGGAAGCGGCGCAGGCGTGGCGCATGCCCGCCGCGCCCGTGCCGCCGTGGCAGGTCGTGGCGGAGGAACACGCGACGTTCGCCGCCGTGCCCGCGCAGGAAGGCTTGCGGGCCGCGACGCGCACGCGCTGGCCCAATCTCACGCTCGCGGGCGACTGGACGGCGACCGGCCTGCCCGCGACGATCGAAGGCGCGATCCGCTCCGGCCAAAAGGCTGCGGACACGCTGTTGAACCCATCGATGGAACGCTGATGAACGATTTATCCTTGTCGGCCGTGGGCGCGCGGGTATCCGCCGCCGGGCTCGATACCGCAGTCAACAAAGCCACCGACGCGCTGCTCGCGGCGCAATCTCCGGAAGGCTACTGGCTCTACGAACTCGAAGCGGACGCAACCATTCCCGCTGAATACGTGCTGCTCGTCCACTATCTCGGCGAGACGGCCGACGAAAAGCTGGAAGCGAAGATCGGCCGCTATCTGCGACGCATCCAGCGCGAGGACGGCGGCTGGCCGCTCTTCACCGACGGCGCGATGGACGTCTCCGCGACCGTGAAGGCGTATTTCGCGCTGAAGATGATCGGCGATTCCCCCGACGCCGAGCACATGCAGCGCGCGCGCGGCGCGATTCTCGCCGCGGGCGGCGCGGAAAAGGTGAACGTCTTCACGCGCATCCTGCTGGCGCTGTTCGGCGTCGTGTCGTGGCGCGCGGTGCCGATGATGCCCGTCGAGATCATGCGTCTGCCGATGTGGTTTCCGTTCCATCTGTCGAAGGTGTCGTACTGGGCGCGCACGGTGATCGTGCCGTTGCTCGTGCTCAACGCGAAGCGTCCGCGGGCGCGCAATCCGCGCGGCGTGCGCATCGACGAAGTGTTCACGAATCCGCCCGTCAATGCGGGCATGCCGGCGCGCTCCGGGCATCAGAAGCGCGGCTGGTTCGCGCTGTTCCGCGTGGTCGATGCTCTGCTGCGCGCAGCCGATCCGCTGTTCCCGCAAGGCGGCCGCGAACGCGCGATCAACGAAGCGGTGCGTTTCGTCGATGAACGCCTGAACGGCGAAGACGGCCTCGGCGCGATTTTCCCGGCCATGGCCAACTCCGTCATGATGTACGACGTGCTCGGCTACCCGCCCGAGCATCCGAACCGCGCGATCGCGCGCAAATCGCTCGACAAGCTGCTCATCGTCGATGAAGCCGACGACGGCGAAGCGTATTGCCAGCCGTGCTTGTCGCCGGTCTGGGATACGTCGCTCGCGGCGCACGCGCTGCTCGAAACCGGCATGCCTAAGGCGCGCGCGGCGGTATCGCGCGGCCTCGAATGGCTGCTGCCGCTGCAGATTCTCGACGTGCGCGGCGACTGGATTTCGCGCCGCCCGAACGTGCGGCCCGGCGGCTGGGCATTCCAGTTCGCGAATCCGCACTACCCGGATGTCGACGATACGGCCGTGGTCGCGATGGCCATGGAACGCGCCGATCGCGAGAACGGCACCGCGATGTACGGCGAATCGATCGCGCGGGCGCGTGAATGGGTCGTCGGCATGCAGAGCAGCGACGGCGGCTGGGGCGCGTTCGAACCGGAAAACACGCAGTTCTACCTGAACAACATCCCGTTCTCGGATCACGGCGCGCTGCTCGACCCGCCCACCGTCGACGTCTCCGCGCGCTGCCTCTCGATGCTCGCGCAGCTCGGCGAGACGTCGGCCAACAGCGAACCGGCGCGGCGCGCGTTCGAATACATCGTGAAGGATCAGGAGCGCGACGGCAGCTGGTACGGGCGCTGGGGCATGAATTACATCTACGGCACCTGGTCGGCGATGTGCGCGCTCAACGCGGCAGGCGTCGCCCCGACGGACTCGCGCATGAAGCGCGCCGCCGACTGGCTGATCGGCGTCCAGAACGAGGACGGCGGCTGGGGCGAGGACGGCGACAGCTACAAGCTCGACTATCGCGGCTACGAACCGGCGCCGAGCACGGCGTCGCAGACCGCCTGGGCGCTGCTCGGGCTGATGGCGGCGGGGCTCGTCGAGCATCCGGCGGTGGCGCGCGGCGTCGGCTATCTGACGCGCACGCAGCAGGACGACGGCCTCTGGAACGAAACGCGCTTCACGGCGACGGGCTTCCCGCGCGTGTTCTATCTGCGCTATCACGGCTATCGCAAGTTTTTCCCGCTGTGGGCGCTCGCGCGCTATCGCAACCTCACGCGCGAAGGCATCACCCGCGTCACGGCGGCGATGTGAACGCGCCCGACGCCCGTTCCGCCCGCGCATTGCGTCACGCGGCGCCGGGCCTGCC
Source organism: Caballeronia peredens (assembly GCA_001544595.2). Lineage (GTDB taxonomy): Bacteria > Pseudomonadota > Gammaproteobacteria > Burkholderiales > Burkholderiaceae > Caballeronia > Caballeronia peredens. Next base: position 21,828 of record FCOH02000026.1, read on the forward strand.
CGTCGTGGCCGTGACCGGCATGGCGTTCGAAGCGCAGATCGTGCGCGGGCGCGGCGTCGATGTCGTGTTCGCGGCGCGCGCCGACTGGCTGGAGCGCGCGCTCTCCGATGCGATCGCGCGCGGCTGCTCGGGCATCATCAGCTTCGGCACGGCAGGCGGACTCGCGCCGGACCTCGCGCCGGGCGCGCTGATCGTCGCGGAGAGCGTGTGCGGTCCGTTCGGCGAGCTTCGGACCGACGCGGCGTGGTCGGCGCGCATCGTCGATGCGTTCGCGGGCACGCCCGTCGCGCGCGTCACGCAGCGCGGCGTGATCGCCGGCGTCACCGCGCCGGTGAAGAGCGAGAAGGAAAAGCGCTCGCTCCATTCGTCGACGGGAGCGCTCGCCGTCGACATGGAATCGCACATCGCCGGGGCCATCGCCACCGCGCGCGGCCTGCCGTTCGCCGTGTGCCGCGCGGTCGTCGATCCGGCCTGGCGCACGCTGCCGCCGGCCGCCACCGCGGGCCTGCGCGACGACGGCACGACCGCCATCTTCCCGATCCTGCGCGAACTGCTGCGCGAGCCTTCGCAACTCGGCGCGCTGTTGCGCCTCGCCTCCGACGCCCGCCACGCCCGCGCGACGCTGGTTCAGGCGCGCCATGCGCTCGAAACCGCGCGGGCACTCGCGTTCGACTGATTTGCTGCCTTCTGTCTTGCTTTCTGCGGGTTAACCCTCACCTCGGTATAATCAGGGAAAACCCTAGTTATCCGTGCGTGGCTTCGTTCGATCGAGGCCGCGCCGCCGCAGCAAGAGAGGCACGCAAATGAATTTTCATACTCGCAAATGGGTCAAGCCGGAAGACCTGAATCCGAACGGCACGTTATTCGGCGGCAGCCTGCTGCGCTGGATCGACGAAGAAGCCGCCATCTACGCCATTTCGCAGCTGGGCAACCAGCGCGTCGTGACGAAGTTCATGTCGGAGATCAACTTCGCCAGTTCGGCGCGTCAGGGCGACATCATCGAGCTGGGCATCACCGCGACGCATTTCGGCCGCACGTCCATCACGCTGCGCGCGGAAGTGCGCAACAAGATCACGCGCAAGAGCATTCTGACCGTCGAAAAGATGGTGTTCGTGAATCTGAACGAGCAGGGCGAGCCGGCGCCGCACGGCCGCACGGCGATCCGCTATGCCGATGAACTGTTCGAGGCGTATCGCCGCGATCAGCGCACGGTGGAAGCGCCGGCGGCGTCAGGCGACGATTTCATCGAACAGGAAGTCGAAGAAGCGGCTCACTGAAAGCAAAAACGGGTGCCGAGGCGCCCGTTTCGTTTTTCGCGGCGGCGGCTCACTTGCTCACTCACTTGCCTGCCGGCTGCGCCGCGGGATCCTGATACTGCGGCAAGCCCTGCGCCTTGCTCGAACTCGGCGCGCTTTCCTCCGGCGCGGGCGATTTCCCGCCGACACCGCCCGCCGGCGACGCCGCCGCGCCCGGATCGACATAACTCGGCAAGCCTTGCTCCTTGCTGCCGCCGCCGCTCTCGCCCGGCGCGCTGGCGCCTTCCGGGGCGCTGGCTCCTTCGGGAGCGGAGACGCCTTCGTCGCCATAATCCGGCAGCGTTGCCGCGCCGCCGCCCGTCAGTAGATATTGGCGCCGCTGCATGTAGGCGTCGCGCACGAAAGCGTATTTGTCCAGCGCGGCCGCCGAAAGCAGATCGGTCGCGCCGATCAGATCCGCGCGCGCGCTCACGAAATTCACGCCGAACAGCGGCCAGCGGATCTCGGCCTCGGAGTAGCTGAGCGGATTCACGCGCCAGTCGACCGCCCAGGTGGTCGCGTCGCGGAACGAACTCGGCCCGAGCAGCGGCAGCACGAGATACGGCCCGGAGGCGACGCCGTAATGCCCGAGCGTCAGGCCGAAATCCTGATGATGCTTGGGCAGACCCGCCGGCGACGCGACATCGATCAGGCCGCCGATGCCGAACAGCGAATTCATCGCGATACGCATCAGATCCTGCGTCGCGTCGGTGATCTTCAGCTGCAGCAGGTTGTTCGCGAAGTTGGAGAAATCGCCGAGATTCGAGAAGAAATTGCTGACGGCCGTACGGAACGGGCTCGGCGTGTAATCGACGTAGAACTGCGCGACGGGCTTCGCGACGTAGGTATCGAGCGTGTCGTTGAACGTGAAGATCTTGCGGTTCATCGGCTCGAGCGGATCTTTCGGATTGCGGTCCGGGCCGGTCGCGCAGCCGGCGGTCGCCAGCGCGCCCGCAATCATCAGGCTGATTCCCAACTTACGCGCTGCACGAGCGGTCAACGCCGTCGATCCCGACTTCATTCTTTAATTCCTCTTAGGTTGTCATGTCGTTGCGCCGCGCGCAGCTTCGCACGGTCCGCCGCGCGCACGCGGCGCGGCTTGCCCATCAGGACCGGCTGGAACACCACGGCGCCGATCAGCGTGCAGAAGAGCGACAGCGCCAGAAGCCGTCCCATGCTGGATGTGCCGGGATGATGCGAAAACCACAGGCTGCCGAACGCGGTGGCGGTCGTGGCGGCGCTGAACATCACGGCGTGGGTGAGGCTCGACTGTAGCAGCCGCGTCTGGCCGGAGCGCCACGCCATCACGAAATAGATCTTGAACGCCACGCCCACGCCCAGCATGAGCGGCAGCGCGATGATGTTCGCGAAATTGAGCGGCATCCTGAATACGACGCACAACTCCAGCGTCACGATCGCGGAGACGAGCAAAGGTACCAAAGTTCTCAAAACGTCGCCAAAACGGCGCAGCGCGATCCACAGCAGCACCGCGATCGCGATGAGCGAGTACAGCGCGGCCTGCTCGAACGCCTTGATGATCGTCTCGGCGGAATGGCGCACCGAAATCGGGCCGCCGATCGCCTCGGGCTCGGCCTTCTGCACGGCGTCGGCGAAGCGGGCGAGGAGTGCGTCGTCGTTGGGATCGACGCCGGGCGGAATCTTCGGCGACACGCTGACGAGCGCCTGGCCGCCCGGCGTCACCCAGCTTTCGACCATCTGCGGCGGCAGCGTCGCGCGGGTGATTTCGGTCGGCGTCAGCAGCGCGCGCAGTTGCGCGAGCGCGAGGCGCAGCGGCTCGGCCATCGCGTGCTCGGCGCGGTCGCGCGCGGCGGCGTCCGCCTGGGCCAGCTTCGCGAGCGTCTCGGACAGATGCTTCGCTTCCTTTTCGCCCGGGCCCGGATGTTCGTCGGCGGCGAGCGAAAGCTGGTTCGACACGCGCTTCAACGCGGCGACGCGCACTTCGTCCGACACGGGCGACGCCGTCTGCTGATCGAGCGCCGGCAGCAGCTGATCCGCGGCGGCCTTGATGAGTTCGAGCTTCTTCGGCTGATCGGCGGGAATCAGCGTCGAGAGCGTCGTTGCGCGTTCCACTTCCGGCAGCTTCTGCAGCTTTGCGGCGATGCGGTCGGCATCCGCGAGCGAGGAGCCGAGCACGGCGACGTCGTTGACCGCGCCCTCGGGCGAATCCTTCAGCGAGGTGAGCGTTGCCATCGATTCGGTGTGCGGATCCTTCAGATGCAGCGGATTGAAGTCGAAACGCAACTGGAACAGCAGCGGAAGCGCGCCGATCACAACCACGAGCGTGCCGATCAGGACCGGCTTGCGATGCTTGTCGAGGAATTCATCGACGGGCGCGAGCACCGGAAAGCCCGGCGAATGCGCCTCGCCCGGCGGCGCGAACACCTTGATGAGCGCGGGCAGCAGCGTCATGTTGGTCACGTACGCGACGAACATGCCGACGCCCGCGATCAGCCCGAGTTCCGACACGCCGCGATACGCGGTCGGCAGGAACGAGAAGAAGCTCGCGGCGGTCGCGGTGGCGGCGAGCGTGAGCGGCACGGCGACATGGCGCGCGGTTTCCGCGAGCGAGACGTCGAGCCGCTTGTGCTTGTAGCGTTCCTCGCGATATTTCACGCCGAACTGAATGCCGAAGTCCACGCCCAGGCCGACGAACAGCACCATGAACGCCACGGAAATCATGTTGAGCGCGTGGACCATCATGAGGCCGAGCGCGGCGGTGATCGCCAGGCCTACGAAGAGCGTGATGAACACCGCGAGAATCATGCGCTTGGAGCGCAGCGCGACCCACAGGATCATCAGCACGACGAGGAACGTGAGCATGCCGTTGAGCGCGGCGCCGTCCTGCACGGACGCGAATTCCTCGTCGGCGAGAGGCTGCGCGCCGGTGAGATGCAGCGTCGCGCCGTATTTCTTGTCGATGCCGAGTTCCGCCGCCTTCGCGCGGATTTCCTCGGATGTGCCCGCCGCCGCCTTCAGCGCGTTGAAGTTCAGCTCCGGCAGCACGGTGACGAACGCGCGCCCGGGCGCATTGCCGTTCGACGAATCCGCCAGACCTCGCCACGAGAACGCGGCAGGCTGATTGGCGAGCACGCGGTCGAGCACCGTCGCGCTTTTGTCGAGCAGGCCCGCCATCTGGCCGAGCGTGACCTGACCCGTCAGCAACGGCAAGTTCAGCGTGGTGTTGAGCGTCTGCGCGAGCCCGGTGAGCGTCGGGTCGTGCGCGAGCGTGTTGATGAGCGGCCGCGCGGAGACGAGCTGCTTCGTGACCTGCCCGACCTTGTCGACGGGCAGATAGAGCAGGCCCTCGTGCTCGAAGAACGCGCCGCCGGCCGGTTGCGACACCGATTTGAAGCGGTCCGGTTCCTTGGCGAGCGCGGCGGCGAGATCGTTCGCGGCGGCGTCGGCGAATTCCTGCGCGGGCGCCTCGACGACGATCAGCAGTGTTGCGCCGCGCTGCGGAAACGCGTCGTCGATGGCCTGGCTGCGCGCCGCCCATTCGGGTTCCGTCTCGATCAGCTGACTGACGTCGGTGCTGATCTTGAAGTGATGGACGACGTAAATCGAGCTCAGCACGCCGAGCAGGAGCGAAACGGCGATAATCCACGCCGGGCGGCGGATGGCGAGTGTGACGAAACGAGTAATGTTGGACGTCAGCATGAAGACGCTACCTGGTGTGTCCTGTTATTTTTGCGCGATGCGATGCGCGATTGCATGATGACGACCGCCGGAATTTCAGGTCATGTACGCGATACGATGCGGTTGCCGCGCAAGTATAGCGGGCGCGTCGGAACAGTCTGTGCTTGAACTGTTGCGGCGCTGCGGTGTCGGTATACTGACTTCACCGCCATCCTGCCGCTGCCGCAAGGCTTCAGGCCGCAGAGCCCGCGCCACCAAAAACCTGATTAGAGAACGGGTGCCATGAAACGCTATCTGTCTGTTTGCTTCCTCCTTGCCTCCGTGTTCTTCGCCGGCGAGACGCTCGCACAAACCGCACAAACGAGTCCCGATGCCGTCGTGAAGGGCGCCGTCGAGGGCACCGTCAACGCGATGAAGGCCGACCCGCAGGCGCGCGGCGGCGACATGGCGAAGATCACGCAACTCGTCGAGACGCGTTTCCTGCCCGCCACCGATTTCCAGCGTACGACGCGCATCGCGGTCGGCAAGGCATGGGCGAGCGCCACACCCGAGCAGCAGAAACAGCTTTACGACCAGTTCCAGACGCTGCTGGTTCGCACTTACGCCGCGTCGCTGTCGCAACTGCGCGATCAGGACGTGAAGTTCAAGTTCGACGCCCCCAACATCGACGCCAACGCCAAAGACACGGTCGTCGAGTCGCACGTCATTTCCACCGGCGGCGACAATCCGGTGCGCTATCGCCTGCAAAAGACGCCGCAGGGCTGGAAAATCTACGACATCGACATGATGGGCGCTTGGCTCATTCAGGTCTATCAGCAACAATTCGCGGGCCAGTTGCAAAAAGGCGGTGTCGACGCCTTGATCAAGTTCCTCGCCGAGCACAACGCGCGTTCCGCGGGCTAAAAATCGCGCTTTCGGCGCGTGTCTTTCCGGCCGGGCCGGGCCTCATTTGCGGCGATGTTCCACCGCGAATTTGATGAGTTCGGCCTGTCCGTCAATATCAAGTTTGCGCTTCAAATTCAGCCGGTGCGTTTCCACCGTGCGCACCGACAGTCCGTGCTGTTGCGCGATCTGCTTGCTGGACAAGCCTTCCGCCAGTGCGTCGAGAATTTCGAGTTCGCGTGGCGTGAGACGTTCGAGCGGCGTCTGCATCGATCGTGCCTGGATCATCCGGGCGGCGATTCCCGCGCTGAAAAAGGTCTTTCCGGCGAGCACGGCGTCGATCGCCTGAATGATTTCCGTCGACGGCGAATCCTTCAGCACATAGCCGCTCGCGCCCGCGCGCACCGCCTGCGTCACGTATTCGATGTTGTCGTGCATCGACAACATCAGCACGCGGATTCCCGGAAAGCGCTCGTGAAAACGCGCCGCTAGCTGGATGCCGCTCATTCCGGCCATGCCCACGTCCATCAGCACGAGATCGGGCGGATTCGCTTCGTCGGCGGCGAGTGCGAGTGCTTCGGCGGCGTTGCCCGCTTCGCCGGTCACGCGCAGATGCGGCACGGAATCGAGCCGCGCGCGCAGGCCGTCGCGCACGAGCGGATGGTCGTCGACGAGAATGATGCGGGCGGGTTCAGCGCTCATCAGGGGTTCCTTGCAGATTCGGCGCGGCGAGCGGCAGCGGCACCCTCGCGGCGATGACCGTGCGGCCGAGTTGCGAACTGATCGCCAGTGTGCCGCCGAGTGTGTCGAGCCGCTCGCGCATGTTGCGCAGGCCAACGCCGCTCGCTGGATCGGAAAGCGCGCGCGGCGCGTCGAAGCCGCGGCCATTGTCGGTGATTTCGAGCGTCACGGCGTGCGTCGCGATATCGAGCGCGAGCGCCGCGCGCGTGGCGTGCGCATGGCGCGCGATATTGGTCAGCGCTTCCTGCGCGATGCGGAACAGCACCGTGTTGACCGGATCGGGAAGCGTCGTGGCTTGCGCCGCACAAGGCGCGCCGTTCGCCATCGATTCGAAACGCGCCTCGATGCCGTCCTGTCCGTCGAACTCGCGCGCGAGTTGCTCCAGCGCGGCAGCGAGGCCGAGATCGTCGAGCATGGCGGGACGCAGCGCGTGCGAGATGCGGCGCACTTCGCGCAGCGTGCCGGAGAGCCGTCCGAGGCTCGTGGCGAGCGCGGCTTCGGCGGTCGGTTCGCGCGCCGCCCCGCGTTCGAAGCGCGCGAGCGCCGATTCGAGCAGCAGCTTCACCGAGACGAGCATCTGGCTGATGCCGTCGTGCAATTCGCGCGACAGCCGCGCGCGTTCCTGTTCCTGCGATTCGACCACTTGCCGCGCGAGGCGCTTCAGCTTCGCGTCGGCGCTGCGATGCTCGCTGATGTTGAGCACCGCCCCGCACAGCGCGATGATCGCGAGCGCCGCGAGCGCAATCGCGCCGATCCACATCAGCGTGCGCGCGATATTCGCAGCCGCCTGCGCATCGATGCGCGCGAGCGTCGTTTCGACATCCTCCAGATAAATGCCGGTGCCGATCATCCAGCCCCAGCGTTCGAGCGGCACGACATAGCCGAGCTTGGGCGCGAGCAAGCCGGTGGACGGCCGCCGCCACACGTAGCGCACATAGCCGCCGCCGCGCGAGGCCTGCGTGATGAGTTCCTGGATGGTCAGCGCGCCGTTCGGATCGCGCATGAGCCACAGATCGCGGCCGACGAGATCCGGCTGACGCGGATGCATCAGCGACGTGCCATGCATCGTGTAGACGAAAAAGTAGCCGTCCTGGCCGAAATCGAGCCGTTGCAGCGCGTCGAGCGCGAGCCGGCGACGCTCGTCGTCGCTGCGCGGATCGCCGGCGGGCGCATCGTAAAACGGCGCGATCGCGCTTTTGGCGATCTCGACGTAATGCCGCAACTCGATTTCCTTGCTCGACATGTACGCGGCCTGCATCGTCTCGTGCTGCGCCTGCGCGAGCGATTCCGCCTGCTGCCGCACGCCGTACGTGATGCCGCCGATCGCCAGCGCGAACGGCACGATCGCCAGCAGGAAGATTTTTGCCTTGAGATTCATCGGCTCGGATGCGTTTCTTGCTACGTGATTCTACGTAGCGCGGGTACGTAGTTGTGCGCTTGTGGCGGCCTGGGCGAAGGCGAATACTACCGCCCAATGCGTCGATATGGCGCATGGACCGCCACCGAGGGGTTACCCCGAGGGCCAACAATACTCAAGGAGACACCATGAATCGGGCTTCCGGATTCCTGGTCTGGATCGCGCTCGCGCTGCTGGGCGCGTTCGCATTCGGCACCATCGCGCTCGCGCACGGCGAGCGGATCAGCGCACTATGGATCGTCATTGCGGCGGTCTGCGTGTATCTCATCGCGTATCGCTTCTATTCGCGCTTCATCGCATTGAAAGTGCTGCAGCTCGACGGCATGCGCATGACGCCGGCCGTGCGTCATAACGACGGCCTCGACTACGTGCCGACCAACAAATACGTGCTGTTCGGCCACCACTTCGCGGCGATCGCGGGCGCGGGTCCGCTGGTCGGTCCGGTCCTCGCCGCGCAGATGGGCTACACGCCCGGCATGCTGTGGATTCTCGGCGGCGTGGTGTTCGCGGGCGCGGTGCAGGATTTCGTCGTGCTGTTCATCTCGACGCGTCGCGACGGCCGCTCGCTCGGCGATCTCATCAAGATGGAACTCGGCACCGTGCCGGGCGTAATCGCGCTGTTCGGCGCGTTCCTCATCATGGTGATCATTCTCGCGGTGCTGGCGCTGATCGTCGTGAAGGCGCTGACGAATTCGCCGTGGGGCACGTTCACCGTCGCCGCGACCATTCCGATTGCGCTCTTCATGGGCATCTATACGCGCTACATCCGGCCGGGGCGGATCGGCGAGGTGTCGATCATCGGCTTCATCGGCCTGATGCTCGCGATCACGTATGGCGGACAAGTCGCCGAATCGGCCACGCTCGCGCCGTACTTCACGTTCACCGGCACGCAGCTCGTGTGGATTCTGATCGGCTACGGCTTCGTCGCGTCGGTGCTGCCGGTGTGGCTGCTGCTCGCGCCGCGCGACTACCTCTCGACGTTCCTCAAGATCGGCACGATTCTCGGCCTCGCGATCGGCATTCTGATCGTCGCGCCCGAACTGAAGATGCCGGCCTTCACGAAATTCGTCGACGGCTCGGGTCCGGTCTGGTCGGGCAATCTGTTCCCGTTCCTTTTCATCACGATCGCGTGCGGCGCGGTGTCGGGCTTCCACGCGCTGATTGCATCGGGCACGACGCCCAAGATGATCGACAACGAAGTCAACATGCGCTTCATCGGCTACGGCGCGATGCTGATGGAATCGTTCGTCGCGATCATGGCGCTGGTCGCGGCCTGCGTGATCGAGCCGGGCGTGTATTTCGCGATGAACAGCCCCGCCGCGATGCTCGGCACGACGCCGGAAGCGGTCGCACAGACCGTGACGGGCTGGGGCTTCATGCTGACGCCCGACATGCTGACATCGACGGCCAAGGCGGTCGGCGAGACGACCATCGTCGCGCGCGCAGGCGGCGCGCCGACGCTCGCGGTCGGCATGGCGCAGATTCTCCATCAGGTGATCGGCGGCCCGGCGATGATGGCCTTCTGGTATCACTTCGCCATTCTGTTCGAGGCGCTGTTCATCCTCACCGCCGTCGATGCAGGCACGCGCGCCGGCCGTTTCATGCTGCAGGATCTGCTCGGCACGTTCCATCCGGCGCTGCGCCGCACGGAATCGCTGCCGGCGAATCTGGTCGCGACGGGTCTGTGCGTCGCCGCGTGGGGCTACTTCCTGTATCAGGGCGTGGTCGATCCGTTCGGCGGCATCAACACGCTGTGGCCGCTGTTCGGCATCTCGAACCAGATGCTCGCGGGCATCGCGCTGATGCTCGGTACTGTCGTGCTCTTCAAGATGAAGCGCGAACGCTATGCGTGGGTCACGCTCGTGCCGACGGCGTGGCTGCTTCTCTGCACGTTGACGGCCGGCTGGCAGAAGATTTTCGATGCGAATCCGAAGGTCGGTTTCCTCGCGCACGCGGGCAAGCTGAAGGACGCGTACGACGCGGGCAAGGTGATGGCGCCGGCGAAGTCGCTGCCGGAGATGCAGCGCATCATCTTCAACGATTACGTCGATGCGGCGCTCGCGGGCCTCTTCATCTTCGTCGTGGTGAGCATCGCGGTGTATGGCGTGTTGTCGGTGCTGCGCGCGCGCCGCGAAGCGAAGCCGACCGTGCGCGAGACGCCGTTCGAAGCGATGCCGGCCGGCGCCGCCGCGGCCGTGCGTTCGGGACATTGAATGCCTTCGGGAGCTTGAAATGTTCAGCGATCTTCGACAAGCCGGCCGCTATCTCGGCCAGACGATGCGCCTGATGGTCGGGATGCCCGACTACGACGCGTACGTCACGCACATGCAGACGACGCACCCCGACCAGCCGATGATGACCTACGCGGAGTTTTTCCGCGAGCGGCAGGAGGCGCGGTACGGATCAGGAGCGGGGAAGTGCTGCTGATGTGATGTTGTTCGGATGTTGATCGACGAGAACGCGACGGCGATGAGCCGTCGCGTTTTTTTATGCGCGCGCGGAGTGTCCGTTTTGCCTAATCCATTTGGACGAGGGTAAAATGACTACTTGAAAATGACTATGGACGCTATCATGACTGTCAGGCGAGTTTCGAAATCGGAGTTCAAGGCCAAAGCGCTTGAATACTTTCGTCTCGTGGAATCGACAGGAGAACATATGATCGTGACAGACCATGGAAAACCCGTCCTCGAAGTCCGGCGCTTCGAGGGCTCATCGCTGACGCCGCTGGAAGAACTGCGTGGAAGCGTGTTGTTTTACAACGATCCTGAGGAACCGGTAGGGCTGGAGGATTGGGAGCTGCTTCCATGATCGTGCTGGATACGCATGCGCTCCTGTGGTGGGTAGGGGGTGCCGGGTTGAGCAAACATGCACGTGCCGCAATCGACCGCGAAATCGAAGATCAGGGTGAGATCGTCGTCTCGACCATGACCGCGTGGGAAGTCATGCTTCTGGTCAAGAAAGGACGGCTGGGTCTGGCTATGGATGTCGGCGGCTGGTTCGACAAGGTCAGCCGAATCAACGGCGTACGCTTCGCACCCGTGGATAGGAATATTGCGCTCGCATCGGCCGATCTGCCGGGCAACTTCCATCAGGATCCCGCAGATCGAATGATCGTCGCGACCGCTCGCTCACTGTCCGCCCCACTGGTGACCAAGGACCTGCACATCCGACGCTACGAGCACGTCAAGACCATCTGGTAGCCAAAAAGCAAAAAACCAAAACAAAAAGGGCGGATGACCCAGGTCACCCGCCCTTCGCACTTCTACCCGTTCACCGCGCGCTTCAGTTGACCGCGGCCGCCGTCTTCGGGCCCTTGTTCTTCTGCATCCGTCCGATCTCTTCCAGCTTGATCTCGACGTGCTTCGAGAACACATATTCCGCCGGGCGCTGCTTGTCGATCGGCAGTTCCTTGGCGAAGGCGCCCGTCGTGCGCGGACCCGAAAGCGCGATCTTCGCGGCCTTCAGCGGATGCGCCACCGTGTCCATCACGGCGGTCGCCTCGAAGCCGCAGTGGACCATGCAGTCCGCGCACTTTTCGTACTTGCCCGTGCCGTACTTGTCCCACTCGGTGGTTTCCATCAGTTCCTTGAAGGTCTTCACGTAACCTTCGCCGACCAGATAGCAGGGCTTTTGCCAGCCGAACACCGTGCGCGCCGGGTTGCCCCACGGCGTGCACTGGTACGTTTGGTTGCCCGCCAGGAAGTCGAGGAACAGGCTCGACTGGCTGAACGACCACTTCTTGCCGTTGTCGCCGCGCTTGAAGATTTCGCGGAACAGGTTCTTCGTCTTCTCGCGGTTCAGGAAGTGCTGCTGGTCCGGCGCGCGCTCGTAGGCATAGCCCGGCGAAACCGTGATGCCGTCGACGCCGATCTCGCCGACCGTGTCGAAGAACTTCGCCACGCGCTCCGGTTGAGCGTCGTTGAACAGCGTGCAGTTGATGTTCACACGGAAACCGCGGCGCTTCGCTTCCTTGATGGCCGCGACGGCCTTGTCGTAGACGCCTTCCTGCGAAACCGAGTGGTCATGCGCTTCGCGGTCGCCGTCGAGGTGCACCGACCAGACGAAGTACGGGTTCGGCTCGTAATCGTCCATCTTCTTTTCCATCAGCAGCGCGTTCGTGCAGAGATAGACGAACTTCTTGCGCGCCATGATGCCCTTCACGATCTGCGGCATTTCCTTGTGCAGGAGCGGCTCGCCGCCGGCGATCGACACGACCGGCGCGCCGCACTCGTCCACGGCGCCGAGGCACTCTTCGAGCGACAGGCGTTGATTCAGAATGGGATCCGGATAGTCGATCTTGCCGCAGCCGTTACAGGCGAGATTGCAGCGGAACAGCGGTTCCAGCATCAGCGCGAGCGGGTAGCGCTTGTTGCGCGAGAAGTGCTGGCGAAAGATATAGGCGCCAACGCGGACTTTCTGGAGCATCGGGATAGACAATTGTCTGATCTCCTTATTCTTCGCGAATCGCCGTGGCCGCGACGGCGGCGAGCGGCTGCATGAGCTTCGCGGGGAGTTTGAATTCGACCTTTTCCTCGCGGCCGTCCATCGTCGAGACTTCGACGTGGCCGAACGCGCGCAGGGCATCGATCACATGTTTGACCATTTCCTCGGGCGCCGAGGCGCCCGCCGTGATGCCGACCGTCTGCACGTTGGCAAACCACTCCGGCCTGATCTCCGAACCGTCCGCGACGAGGAAACTCGGTACGCCACTCTCGGCGCCGATCTCCCTCAGACGGTTCGAATTGGAACTGTTGGTGGCGCCCACCACGAGCAGCACGTCCACCTGGCTCGACAACTCGCGCACGGCGGCCTGGCGGTTTTGCGTCGCGTAGCAGATGTCGCGCGTGTCCGGGCCGACGATATCCGTGAAGCGTCGCTGCAAGGCGTCGATGATGCCGCGCGTGTCGTCGACGGAAAGCGTGGTCTGCGTGACGTACGCCACGGGTGCATCGGTGGCGAGCGTCAGGTTCGCGACCTCGGCTTCGCTCTGCACGAGCACGACCTTGCCGGGAATCTGGCCGATCGTGCCTTCGACCTCGGGGTGCCCCGCGTGGCCGATCAGAATGAGCGTGCGCCCCTGCGATACATACTGCCGGCCCTGCACGTGAACCTTCGTCACGAGCGGGCAGGTCGCGTCGAGCACGTCGAGCCCGCGCGTCTGCGCGTCTTTCTCGACGCTCTGCGCCACGCCGTGGGCGCTGAAAATGGCGACCGCGCCGTGCGGCACTTCATCGAGTTCTTCGACGAACCGTGCGCCCTTGCCGCGCAGATTGTCGACGACATGACGGTTGTGAACGATCTCGTGACGCACATAGACTGGTGCGCCATGCCGTTCGAGGGCCCGATCGACGATTTCGATCGCACGGACCACGCCCGCACAAAAGCCGCGGGGTTGAGCAAGGATGATACGCATATTCGAACGAACTCCGACTGACGCGGGTTTCGGGTTAGCCGGCGCGAAGCTCGCGCTTCCCGTGAATCGGCCTGAAAGAGGCCGGGAAAGCACACCGGAAAAAAAGACACGGTGGAGCGGGTCTGCGCGCCGAAGATGACCGCGTATTCTATCGCGTTCCCTTTTTGGGTGCTCAATGGCTGTGCCGCAAGGCGCGGCGCCGTGCGGCACGCAAATACGGCGATCTTCAGAACCCAGTAAACTGTCGAACGCTTCGGGCCGCATGCGTGCGAGGCTCGCGCTGCGCCGCCCGCATCGGACGGCGCGCCGGGCCGCTTCATCGCGCGGTCCGCTACTGTATTTTTGGCGCAACGCCTGAACGCCGCCCGTCGCCGAACGGCCTGAGCCTTTCCCATCGAACATCCCGGATTTTGCGGGGCCGGATCGAACCGTCATCGCGTTTTCCGGCCATGCGCTTTTCCGAAAGCTCTTCATTCAATTCATGCTACTGATCGCCTGGCTGTCATTTTTGATCTGGATCGTGCTGCTCTTCGCGCGCGGCGGTTTCTGGCGGGCCGAGCCCGCGGCAGCGCTGTCCGGGACGACGATCCACGCCGTCGGCAACGCCGAGATCGCGCGGCGCGGCGCGTGGCCGGCGCTCGTCGCCGTCGTGCCCGCGCGCAACGAGGCCGATGTCATCGGCCGCGCGGTCGGCTCGCTGCTCAAGCAGGACTACGCGGGCGCGTTCCATGTGATTGTCGTCGACGACCACAGCACCGACGGCACCGCCAGCGTCGCCCTCGCCGCCGCCCGCGAACTCGGTCTCGAAGACCGGCTGACAGTGCTGACCGCGCAGCCGCTGCCGCCGGGCTGGTCGGGCAAGGTGTGGGCGCAGTCGCAGGGCATCGGCGCGATCGATTCGCTCGGGCTGCCCGCCGAATACCTGATGCTCACCGACGCGGACATCTACCATCCGGCCGATGCCGCGACGCAGCTCGTCGCGCGCACGATCCTCGAAGACCGCGACCTCGTTTCGCTGATGGTCCGCCTGCGCGCCGATTCGCTCTGGGAAAAGGCGCTGATTCCGGCGTTCGTGTTCTTCTTCGCCAAGCTTTATCCGTTCGCATGGGTGAACGACGTGAAGAAGCCGACGGCGGGCGCGGCCGGCGGCTGCATGCTGGTGCGCCGCTCGGCGCTGGTGGAGGCGGGCGGGATCGAATCGATCCGCCAGGAACTGATCGACGATTGCAGTCTCGCTGCGCGCATCAAGCATCGGGCAGGCCGCAATGCCGCGCGGCCGATTCGCCTCGATCTCGCCGACGGCAGCGAATCCCTGCGGCCGTACGACAGCTGGCGCGACGTCTGGAACATGATCGCGCGCACGGCGTTCACGCAACTGCGCTACTCGCCGCTGCTGCTCGTCGGCACGGTGATCGGCATGGTGATCATCTATCTCGTGCCGCCGGTGCTCGCACTGACGATGGGCGCACGCGCCTGGCCCGCCTGCGCAGCGTGGGCGTTCATGTGCATCGCCTATGGGCCGATGCTGCGTTACTACCGGAGATCGCTGCTGTGGGCGCCGCTGCTGCCGCTCGTCGCGTTGTTCTACGTGAGCGCGACGATCGGCTCGGCTGTGCGTTACTGGACCGGAAAGGGCGGACAGTGGAAGGCGCGCGTGCAGGCGCCGACGCAGGAAGGCTCCTGAACGGAGTCTGAGCGGAGCCCTGAGCGAGGGCGTCTTACTTCTGCGTCAACATGGCATACAGCTCGATGACCATGTTCGGCGAAAACGTGAACGGCACCCAGCCGTGCCCGCCGTGGCGCATGATCAGCAGCCGGTCGCCGTTGGCGTATTTCTGCGTTGCCATGACGGGATTCTTGGTCGCCGCGAAACGCCAGCCCGGCGCGACGCCGGTTGGCTGCTCGACGGACATCGACGCCCGCACGTTCGACAACTCCTCGATCAGCTCCGAAACGCCTTCCGGGCTCAGTTTCACCGACTTCCCCGCGATCGTCATTTCGATGGCATCGCGGTCCGGCCGCGACACGACGAGCGTGGGCGGCTCATTCAGCGCCGGCGGTTCGGCGGGCGCGGGCGTGCCGTCGGGCGGCGCCGACTTGCCCAGCGCGGGCGGCTCGGCCGGGGCGGTGTCGGCAGCACTGGAAGGAGCGGCGGCGGATTGCGTCGATTCGGCAGACGGCAAAGCCGATGCGGGCGATGCATGCGATTCGGCGGCGATCTGAAGGAGCGTGTCGAGGCTCGACTCCAGCGCGCCGAGCTGGTCGTGTAGGTTCATGCGAATGTGTCTGATGTCTTGCTAGCTTGCGGCGAGGCAACGATTCTACCTGCTCACATTTGGCGCAGCCGCCACAGGTTGTAACCAATTGCACCGAACGTGCGGATTCCACGACAGTTTTTTCTGCGTGAACTTGGTGGCCCCAAAAACGAAACCGGCATCTCCGAGGAGATGCCGGTTCGTCGAGGCGCATCCGGCGGCGATGCGCCCGTGCCTGCTTACTTCGCGCGCGACTGCGTTTCAGCGAGCGCCGCGTTGAGCGTCTTGCTCGGACGCATCACGGCTTCGAGCTTCTTCTCGTCCGGCTTGTAGTAGCCGCCGATGTCCGCTTCCTGGCCCTGCACGGCTGCGAGTTCGTCGACGATCTTCTGCTCGTTTTCGGTCAGCGTCTTCGCGAGCGGCGCGAACAGTTCGGCGAGTTCGCGATCTTCCGTCTGCTGCGCGAGTTCCTGCGCCCAGTAGGTGGCGAGATAGAACTGGCTGCCGCGATTGTCGAGCTGGCCGGTTTTCGGCGACGGGCTCTTGTTGTTGTCGAGCAGCTTGCCGGTGGCCGCATCGAGCGCCTTCGCGACGAGCTTCGCGCGCGCGTTGTCGTTCTTGATGCCAAGTTCTTCCAGCGATACCGCCAGCGCGAGGAATTCGCCGAGCGAGTCCCAGCGCAGGTGGTTTTCCTGCACGAGCTGCTGCACGTGCTTCGGCGCCGAGCCGCCCGCGCCCGTTTCGTACAGGCCGCCGCCCGCCATCAGCGGAACGATCGACAGCATCTTCGCGCTGGTGCCGAGTTCCATGATCGGGAACAGGTCGGTCAGATAGTCGCGCAGGATGTTGCCGGTGGCCGAGATCGTGTCCATGCCGCGGATCACGCGCTCGAGCGTGTAACGCATCGCGCGCACTTGCGACATGATGTGGATTTCGAGACCGGTGAGGTCGTAGTCCTTCAGATACGTCTCGACCTTCTTGATGAGCTCGTTTTCGTGCGGACGATACGGGTCGAGCCAGAACACCGCCGGCATGCCCGAGTTCTTCACGCGCGTCACGGCGAGCTTGACCCAGTCGCGGATCGGCGCGTCCTTCACGAGGCACATGCGCCAGATGTCGCCCTTCTCGACTTCCTGCGTCAACGCTTCGATGACTTCGCCCGACGCGTTGTCGACGATGCGCGCCGTGCCGTCTTCGGGAATCTCGAAGGTCTTGTCGTGCGAGCCGTACTCTTCGGCCTTCTGCGCCATCAGGCCGACGTTCGGCACGGTGCCCATAGTCTTCGGGTCGAACGCGCCGTTGGTCTTGCAGAAGTTGATGATTTCCTGATAGATGCGCGCAAACGTGCTTTCCGGGATCAGGCACTTGGTGTCTTGCGGACGGCCGTCGGCGCCCCACATCTTGCCGCCAGCGCGGATCATGGCGGGCATGGACGCGTCGACGATCACGTCGTTCGGTGCGTGCAGATTCGAGATGCCCTTGGCCGAATCGACCATGGCGAGCGCCGGGCGATGCTCGTGGCACGCGTGCATGTCGCGGATAACTTCGTCGCGCTGCGATTCCGGCAGCGCCTCGATCTTCGAGTACAGGTCGACGAGACCGTTGTTCACGTTGACGCCGAGTTCCTCGAACAGCTTCGCGTGCTTGGCGAACGCGTCCTTGTAGAACACCTTGACGGCGTGGCCGAAGACGATCGGGTGCGACACCTTCATCATGGTCGCCTTGACGTGCAGCGACAGCATGACGCCGGTCTTGCGCGCGTCTTCCATCTGGTCTTCGTAGAACTGCACGAGCGCGTTCTTGCTCATGAACATGCTGTCGACGATCTCGCCTTCCTGCAGCTTGACCTTCGGCTTGAGCACGATGGTCTCGCCGCGCTTCGTGACGAGTTCCATGCGCACTTCGCGGGCGCGGTCGTTCGTGATCGACTTTTCGCCGTGATAGAAGTCGCCGTGCTTCATGTGCGCGACGTGCGTGCGCGAGGCCATGCTCCACTCGCCCATGCTGTGCGGATGCTTCTTCGCGTAGTTCTTGACGGCGAGCGGCGCGCGGCGATCCGAGTTGCCTTCGCGCAGAACCGGGTTCACCGCCGAGCCGAGGCACTTCGAATAGCGCGCGCGGATGGCCTTTTCTTCGTCGTTCTTCGGCTCTTCGGGATAGTCGGGCAGCTTGTAGCCCTTCGACTGGAGTTCCTTGATCGCGCTGATCAGCTGATGCACCGACGCGCTGATGTTCGGCAGCTTGATGATGTTGGTGTCGGCGTCCTGCGTGAGTTCGCCGAGATGCGCGAGGTTGTCCGGAACCTTCTGCTCGTCGGTCAGAAATTCGCCGAATTCGCCGAGAATGCGGCCCGCGACCGAAATGTCGCTGGTCTGGATGTTCACGCCCGCCGGCGCGACGAAGGTACGGATGATCGGCAGAAAGGCGCTGGTCGCGAGCAGCGGGGCTTCGTCGGTCAGGGTGTAGATGATGGTGGGTTGCTGATTACTCATCGCTTGTCTCGACATCCGAAAACAGGTTGGGAAAAAACCGCCGGCCTCAAATCGCCTTTCCGGCAACAAACCGCTATTCTGCCTGAAATTGCGTGGCGCGCGTGCGAAAGAAGCCTTGCGCGGACGGCTAAAACGGGCGTTTTTCTTGCTATATCAAATACTTAGATTTTTTCAAGTCTTATACAAGAGTTGCGTTCCGGCGTCTTCGTTGCGGCAGCCGGAACGTTTCACGAAATGATTTCGCGCTTCATCCGGCGAAATAGCCGTTTGCGCGGAACCAGTCGAGCGCGTCCTTCAACCCTTCGCGATATGGCCGCGCGCCGTAACCCAGTTCGCGTTCGGCCTTCGCCGACGTGAAATACATCTTGTTCTTCGACATGCGCAGCGCGTCCACGGTGACGAACGGCTCCTTGCCGCTCACCTTCGCGAACAGTTCCGCGCCGACCGCGAGCGGATAAAGCGGCCCGCGCGGCAGCTTGATGGTCGGCGGCTTGCGTCCGACGAAGCCCGCGATATCCGCCAGCATCTGCTGTAACGGCAGGTTTTCGCCGCCGAGAATGTAGCGCTCGCCGATCTTGCCGCGCTCCAGCGCGAGAAAATGCCCGTTCGCGACGTCGTCGACGTGCACGAGGTTCAGGCCCGTATCGACGAACGCGGGAATCTTGCCCGTCGCCGCTTCGAGGATGATGCGCCCGGTCGGCGTCGGACGCACGTCGCGCGGGCCGATCGGCGTCGACGGATTGACGATCACCGCGGGCAGCGCGTTCTGCGCGACCATGCGTTCGACCGCGCGCTCGGCCAGCACCTTGCTGCGCTTGTAGGCGCCGATGGTGCTCGCCGCGTCCGACGGCTTCGTTTCGTCGACGATCGCGCCGGAACTCGTCACCTTGAGCGTCGCGACGCTGCTCGTGTAGACGATGCGCTCCACGCCTTCGGCCAGCGCCGCACGCATGGTCGCCTCGGTGCCTTCGAGATTGGCGCGCTCGATTTCGCTCGGGTCCGGCGCCCAGATGCGGTAATCGGCCGCGACGTGAAAAAGGAAGCGCACGCCTTTGAGCGCGGCGCGCATCGAGGCTTCGTCGCGCATGTCGCCGACGACAATCTCCGCGTCCAGCGATTCGACATTCTTGCGCGGGCTGGTCGCGCGCACGAGCACGCGCACGTCAAAACCGCGTGCGATGGCGAGCCGCGCGACCGCGGACCCGACGAATCCCGATGCGCCCGTGACGAGCACGCGAGAGCCGGAAAAATCAGTCATTCTTACCTCGTTGAAAACGCACGCGCGGCCGTGTTTCGTAACAACTGCCGCGCAAAAGAGTTCGGGTCGATCGGCCGCAGACCTCGGTGTGACAAGGGCTTGCCCGGCATGCTATGGTCCGTGCCTGCTGCCGGTGCGAGGCCGCGCAAAACATGAACACAACCGGTGAACGATGCCTCAAGACACTCGAAACCTAACCTCCTGGATTTACCTCGCCATTGCGATCGCGCTTGCCGCCGTGTTCGCCATCGATCTGCTCACGCCGATGCGCGTGGCGATCTGGGTGTTCTACGTGCTGCCCGTCGTCCTGTGCGTCTGGGCGAACCGGCCGGCGGTGCCGATCGTCACCGCGCTGGTTTCGTCGGCGCTGATGATCGCGGGATACGTATTCTCCTCCGCCGACGCGAGCGCGGGCCGCGAAGTGCTGCAGCTCAATCGCGCGATGGGCATTTTCGTGCTGCTCGTGCTCGCGGCGGTGGCGCACCTGTATATCAAATCGCGGCTCGCGGTTCAACGCACGGCATGGCTGCAGCAGGGCATCATGCAGCTCGGGCTGCAACTGCGCGGCGAGCAGTCTCCCGCTTCGATCGGCGCGGGCGTGCTGCGTTCGCTCGTGCCGTATGTCGATGCCAAAGTGGGCGTCGTCTATGCGCTCGAAGGCGAGGTGCTCGTGCGCGTCGCCGCGTGGGCGCTGCCGGACGAAGACAGCGCGCCGCGCCGGATCGCGCGCGGCGAAGGGCTCGTCGGCCAGGCGCTCGCCGATGCGCGCGTGCTCGAACTGCGCGACGCTTCGGCGCACTATCTGCAAACCGGTTCCGCGCTCGGACGGGCGGCAGCGTCGCGTGTCGTGATCGCGCCGCTCTACGCCGACGGCGACGTTGTCGGCGCCATCGAGCTGGGTTTCGTCGGCGGCGAAGGCCGTTTCGACGATGCCCGTGCGCTGCTCGACATGGCGGCGGAGCCGACCGGCGTCGCGCTGCGCTCGGCGCGTTATCGTGCTCGTCTCGTCGAACTGCTTGAGGAAACGCAGCGCCAGAGCGAGGAAATGCAGGTGCAGCAGGAAGAGCTGCGCGTGTCGAACGAGGAGCTGGAGGAGCGCGGCCGCGCGCTGCAGGATTCGCAGGCGCGGCTCGAGCAGCAGCAGGCGGAACTCGAGCAGACCAATGTCCAGCTGGAAGAACACACGCAGCATCTCGAACGGCAGAAGGCCGAGTTGTTGCAGGCGCAGCAGGAACTGACCGCGAACGCGCTGGAAATGGAGCGCGCGAGCCAGTACAAGTCGGAATTTCTCGCGAACATGTCGCACGAGTTGCGCACGCCGCTCAACAGCTCGCTGATTCTCGCGAAGCTCCTGCAGGACAACAAGCAAGGCAATCTGACCGACGAACAGGTGCGTTTTGCCGCGACGATCCACTCGTCGAACAGCGACCTGCTCTCGCTCATCAACGACATTCTCGATCTGTCGAAGGTCGAGGCAGGTCAGATGGACGTGCAGTTCGCGCCCGCCGCCGTCGATTCGATTCTGGAGGCGCTGAAGCAATCCTTCGCGCCGGTCGCGCAGAACAAGGGTCTCGAATTCGTCACCGAACACGGCGAGAACGTGCCGCAGTATTTCGTCACCGACAGCCAGCGCTTGCTGCAGGTGCTGCGCAATCTGCTGTCGAACGCGTTCAAATTCACCGAGCGCGGCAGCGTGACGGTCGCGGTCCGGCGCGCGGGCGACAACGCACTGCGTTTCGACGTGTGCGACACGGGCATCGGCATCGCGCGCGAGAAGCAGGACATGATCTTTCAGGCGTTCCAGCAGGCCGACGGCACCACGAGCCGCAAATACGGCGGCAGCGGCCTCGGGCTTTCGATCTCGCGCGAGTTTTCGCGGCTGCTCGGCGGAACGGTCGCGGTATCGAGCGAACTGGGCAAGGGCAGCGTGTTTTCGGTGACGTTGCCGATCGCCGCGCGTGAAGGCACCGTCGTCGCGAAGCTCGACACGATCGCGGCGCCTGGCGAGGCCGCGCCGGCGTACTTGCCGCAAGCTGCATCCGCGCTCCCGCCGGAAACCGCGCCCGCGCCGGCGCTGCCGGTCCAGCCGCTCGCGCCCATGCCCGCGACGATTCCCGAGCCGCTGCCCATCGCCGACGACCGTGCCGCGCGCAGGCATCCGGATCGCGCGATCCTCGTCATCGAGGACGATCAGACGTTCGCGCGCATTCTCTACGATCTCGCCCACGAACTCGAATTCGACTGCGTGCACGCCGCCACCGCCACGCAAGGCGTGGAACTCGCGCGCTCGCTGCAGCCGAACGGTATCCTGCTCGACATCGGCTTGCCGGACCAGTCGGGACTCACGGTGCTCGAATGGCTCAAGCACGATCCGCTGACGCGCCACATTCCCATCCATATCGTGTCCGCGACCGATCACGCCGACGTCGCGCTGCATCTCGGCGCGATCGGCTACACGCTCAAGCCGAGCGCGCGCGACGATCTCGCGACCGCGATCCGCAAGCTCGAAGCGCGTTCGTCGCAGGGCATGCGCCGCGTGCTCGTCGTGGAGGACGATCCGGCGCTGCGCCAGAGCATCCACGCGCTGCTCGCGAGCGAAACGGTGGCGATCGTCGAAGCGGGGTCGATCGCCGAGGCGCTCGACGAAATGCAGCGCGCGTCCTTCGATTGCGTCGTGATGGATCTTGCGCTGCCCGACGGCTCCGGCTACGAACTGCTCGAACGCGTGTCGACGAGCGGCGGGCCTGCGTCGCCGCCGGTGATCGTGTATACGGGGCGGCTGTTGTCGCAGGAAGAAGAGCAGCGCCTGCGCCGCTACTCGAAATCGATCATCATCAAGGGGGCGAAGTCGCCGGAGCGTCTGCTCGACGAAGTGACGCTGTTCCTGCACAGCGTCGAGAGCGCGCTGCCGCCGGAGCAGCAGCGCATGCTGCGCGCGGCGCGCCAGCGCGACGACGTGTTCGAAGGCCGCACGATCCTGCTCGCCGAAGACGACGTGCGCAACATCTTCGCGCTCTCGCGCGTGATCGAACCGCTCGGCGCCACGCTCGAAATCGCGCGCAACGGACGCGAGGCGCTCGAGGCGCTCGCCCGCCGCAGCGACATCGACCTCGTGCTGATGGACGTGATGATGCCCGAGATGGACGGCCTGACCGCGATGGCCGAAATTCGCAAGCAGGCGCAGCACGCGCGGCTGCCGATCATCGCGCTGACGGCGAAGGCGATGCCGAGCGATCGCCAGAAATGTCTCGAAGCGGGTGCGGACGATTACATATCCAAGCCCATCGACGTGGATAAGCTCGTCTCCCTGTGCCGCGTGTGGCTGCGGCAAAGATGAACGATTCGACCCTGCAAATGAACGACAGCACGCATGACGAAGACGCAACGTTCGACATCGAACTGAAGCTGCTTCTCGAAGCGATCTACCTGCGCTATCAGCACGACTTCCGGCATTACTCCGTGAGTTCGCTGCGGCGCAGGCTCGCCCAGGCGGTGCAGGATCTGCATCTGCCGACGCTCTCGCAACTGCAGGAGCGCATCCTGCGCGATCCGGCGCTGTTCGCGCGGCTGTTTCAGTACCTCACGGTGCAGGTGAGCGAGATGTTCCGCGACCCGCAGTATTTCCGCGCGATTCGCGAGCAGGTGGTGCCGATTCTGCAGACGTATCCGTCGATCAAGGTGTGGGTCGCGGGCTGCAGCAGCGGCGAGGAGCTGTGGTCGCTCGCCGTGCTGTTCGCCGAGGAGAAGATCGCGGAGCGTACCGTGTTCTACGCGACCGATATCAACGCCGAGGCGCTGCGTCAGGCAGAGAATGGTATTTATCCGCTCGAACGCATGGCAAGCTTCAGCCAGAACTATCTGGCGGCGGGCGGCAAGCGCTCGCTGTCCGATTACTATCACGCGGCGTACGGCGCGGCGAAGTTCTCGCAGACGCTCAAGGCGCGCGTGGTGTTCGCGGACCATAGCCTCGCCACCGACAGCGTGTTTCTCGAAGCGCATCTGGTGTCGTGCCGCAACGTGCTGATCTATTTCGATCGCGCGCTGCAGGATCGCGCGCTCGGCCTGTTCAGCGATTCGCTCGTGCGGCGCGGGTTTCTCGGTCTCGGCAGCAAGGAGAGCCTGCGCTTTTCGAAGTATGCGGACCGCTTCGCGGACTTCAATCCGCGCGAGCGGCTTTATCAGAAGGTGTGACGATGTTCGACGCAGCGCGCATCGGAGCAGTCGTGATAGGCGCATCGGCGGGCGGCGTCGAGGCGCTCAATCTGTTGCTGCCGATGCTGCCGAAGACCTTCGCGGCGCCGGTGCTCGTCGTCGTGCATGTGCGGCAGGGGCAGCCGAGCCTGTTGCCGGGACTGTTCGCCGCGCGCTGCGCGCTCGCCATCGAAGAGCCGTTCGACAAGGACGAGATCGCGCCCGGCACCGTGTATTTCGCGCCGCCCGGCTATCACATGCTCGTCGAGGCGGAAGGCGGCGCGGCGCCGTCGATCGCGCTGTCGGTCGATCCGCCCGTGCGCTTTTCGCGGCCGTCGGTGGACGTGCTGTTCGAATCGGCGGCGCATGCTTACGGCGAGCGGCTGCTCGGCATCGTCCTGTCCGGCGCCAACGACGACGGCGCCCGCGGCGCGCGCACGATTCGCGAAGCGGGCGGCGCGTGCTGGGCGCAGGACCCAGCGACGGCCAGCGCGCCCGCGATGCCGCTCGCGGTCATCGCGGCGGACGCGGCGAACGAAGTGCTCACGCTGGAGCAGATGGCGATGCGGCTCACGCAATACATCGACCACTCGACATGAAAGAGGCAAGGCAAGGAGTCACCAGATGACGCAACCCATCCACGTGCTGATCGTCGACGACATCCGCAACAACATCACCGCGCTCGAAGCGTCGCTCGCGCGGCCGGATTTGTCGGTGCTGAAAGCCGAATCGGGACCGGCCGCGCTCGAGCTTCTGCTCAAGCACGAAGTCGCGCTCGCCATCCTCGACGTCAACATGCCCGGCATGGACGGCTTCGAACTCGCGGAACTGATGCGCGGCAGCCCGCGCACCGCGCACGTGCCGATCATCTTTCTGACGGCGACCGCGCAGGACGCGAGCCGCACGTTCCGCGGCTACGAAGCGGGCGCGGTGGACTTTCTCTACAAGCCGTTCGATTCGCGCATCCTGAACTCGAAGGTCGATGTGTTCATTCAGATGGAGCGCCAGAAGCAGCAGCTCGCGACGCAACTCGCGACCGTGCAGCAACTGCTCGATGCAAACGAAATGCTGATGGCCGTGCTCGGCCATGATCTGCGCACGCCGCTGTCGGCGGTGATCGCGTCGGCGGAGTATCTCGCGCGCTTCGTGCAGGACGAGAACGTCGCGAATATCGGCACGCGCATCAAGTCGAGCGGCATGCGCATGGTGCGCATGGTCGATCAGTTGCTGAACCTCGCGCGTCTGCGCGGCGGCCGCGTGACCCTGCAGCCGCGCGCAGTGGAACTGATGACGCTCGCGAAAAATATCGTCGATGAATACGAGGCGCGCGTCGGCCGCGGGCGCATCTTCGTGCAGCGTCAGGGCGACACGCTGCTGCAAGGCGACGGCGATCTGCTCTCGCAAGTGTTTTCGAATCTCATCGGCAATGCGCTGCAACACGGGCTCGCGGGCTCGGCGATCCAGGTGCGCCTCGACGGCGACGCGGACGCGGTCACCATCGTGGTGCAGAACGCCGGCGAGATTCCCGCCGAGATTCTGCCGACGATTTTCGCGCCGTATCGTTCGGGCCAGCGCCAACACGAATCGAGCGGGCTCGGACTCGGGCTCTACATCACGCGCGAGATCGCGCAGATGCATGGCGGCGACGTCCGGGTGCGCTCGACGTCCGAAGCGGGCACGGTTTTCGAAGTCACGTTGCCGCGCGTGCCGCACCCGCGTTCGGGCGAACGCGCCGACATGGCGCAACCGTTCCGTCTCAGCTGACACGTTCGCGGGCGCGCATGTCTACAATGCGCCCTATCGAGAAACCACGAACCACGAACGATGGAGAGCGTAATGCCTGGCCCGGATCTGAACACGAGAATCGAAACCTACTACGTGCGCGTGCGGGGCGTCGTGCAGGGCGTGGGTTTCAGGCATCACACGGTGCGCCGCGCGCATGCGCTCGGCGTGCGCGGCTGGGTCGCCAATCTCGACGACGGCTCGGTCGAAGCAATCATTCAGGGCGCGGCCAATCAGGTCGACCTGATGCTCGAATGGCTGCGACGCGGGCCGCCGCACGCCCGCGTCACCGACTTCTTTAGCGAAGAGCGTCACGTCGAGAAGCGCTACGAGCGCTTCGAACAGCATTAACGCGCGACGAGCAGACTCTCCGCGAACTGCCATTCGTCGTCGCGCCATTGATGCGTGCAGTCGAAGCCCGCATCGGCGGCGATCGGCGCGACTTCTTCCGCCGCGTACTTGTGGCTGCTCTCGGTCCAGATCGTCTCGCCTTCGCGGAATTCCGCGCGCAGATCCGCGCCCCGCACGCGCACGGACAGCGCGCGTTTCGCACGCAAATGCATTTCGATGCTGCGCGCATCCGGATTGAAACGCGCGACGTGCTCGAAGGCGTCGAGCGGAAACTCGCCGCCGAGTTCGCGGTTGATGCGCGCGAGCATGTTCAGGTTGAACGCGGCCGTGACGCCGATCGGATCGTCGTAGGCCGCGATCAGCGTCGGCAGCGGCTTGATGAGATCGGTGCCGAGCAACAGGGCGTCGCCTGGCTGCAGCATGCCCCGAATCGAGCGCAGGAACCGGGTCGCCGCGAGCCGCGCAAAATTGCCGATGGTGCTGCCGAGAAACAGCACGAGCAGCCGTTCGCCTTCATTGCGTTTCGAGCTGACTTCCGACAGTCCCGCGAGGTAATCGCGCTCATGTCCGACGATCGACACGCGTTCGATGTCGCTCAGTTCGCGGCGGCATAACTGCAGCGCGGTGCGCGAAATTTCAATCGGATGGTAAGCGGTGGGTTGCTTCTTACACAGCGCTTCCAGAATGCGGCGCGTCTTGCGGCCGCTGCCGCTGCCCAGTTCAGCCACCTTGATGTCGCCCGGCATGGCCGCGACGATATCCGTCGCGTGGTCTTTCAGTACGCGCTCTTCGGCGCGCGTCACGCCATATTCGGGCAATGCGGTGATGACTTCGAAGAGCGCGGAGCCCACTTCGTCATACAGATACATCGAGGGCAATTCTTTTTGCGGATGTTTGCTGAGGCCGGCGTGCACGGCTTCGGCGAAAGCATTGGGAAAGCGGGGCGATAGGGCAGGTTGAGTCATGACGTCTCCATCGATGCGGCGTTTTCTTCGCATGCCGTCCTCGTCGGGACCGGCACGGCGCGTGTTGCGGCGGATGCAATGACGTGAGCGGCGCCTGATCGCGCGTGGTGCCGCCCGGACTTCGGAAGCAGACCGGAACGGAGCCGGACCGCCAAAGGATCGCCGATCATCGTGACCGGCAAAGGACAACTTCAGACCATTGCGCGAGAAAAAGTTCGCGCAAACTCACGCGGCGCGCTTCATGCCGAAATGCGAAGCATGATGGAAGCAAAAAGCGGGCACGCCCGCGAATTTCGTTTGAAGCGAATCTTGAAGAACGGCTGCAAGGTGCGTTTAGAATGCGCCATTCCCGGCAGTTTCGATTGCATTCGGCTTGCGTTTCAACCTCGCGCTTCGCGCCACACTCGATGAATCAGCATGACCTGGGGCGCGGCATCGCGCTGTCCGTCGCCGCTTCCGCGCTCTTCGCCCTCATGTCCGGCTATACGAAATGGCTCGCGCCGCTCGATGGCCTCGACATCTTCGCGTGGCGAATCGTCTGGACGCTGCCCGGCGCGCTCGCGCTCGTCGCGCTGCGAAACCGCTGGCCGCAATTATGCGCGCTCGTTTTCAAGCTCGCCAAAACCCCGCATCTGCTGCTGGCGTTCGCTGTCGCCGCCGCGCTGCTCGGCCTGCAACTGTGGATCTTTCTGTGGGCGCCGCTGCATGGCCGTGCGCTCGAAGTGTCGCTCGGCTATTTTCTGCTGCCGCTCGCGATGGTGCTGCTGGGCCGCTTTCACTACGGCGAGCGCCTCGACGGATTTCAATGGGCGGGCGTCGCGGCGGCGGCGGTGGGCGTCGCCCACGAACTGATCGTCACGCATGCGTTCGCATGGCCGACGCTCGTCGTGATGCTCGGTTATCCGCCTTATTTCGTGATCCGGCGGCGGCTCAATGCCGATCCGCTCGTGTCGTTCGCGGTCGAGATCATGCTGATCGCCCCCGTCGCGTTGATCATGCTCTTCGTGCGCGGCTCGTTCGCGCAGGTCGCGGATGCGCCGCGTCTCTGGATGCTGCTCCTGCCGGGCCTGGGCGCGTTGAGCACCATCGCGCTTGCCTCGTATCTGCGCGCGAGCCGGCATCTGCCGATCGCGCTGTTCGGCATTCTCGGCTACGTGGAGCCGGTGCTGCTGGTGGGCGTCGCGGTGATGCTGCTCGGCGAGCCTTTCTCAGCGCGGCAGCTTGGAACCTACGTGCCGATCTGGATCGCAGTCGTGCTGACGGGCGTGCACAGCGCGCGTCTGTTGATGCGCGAGCGCACGCGCCGGGCCACGCTGCCGATGAGCGAGCATCACGCGGGCGTCGAGCATGAGACGGTTGCGGAGGAAATCGAGCGGGTCGAATGATCAATGCACGGCGCGCGGCCGAATCGCATTGTGAAGATCGCGCCGGATGCCGAGTCCGGACAGCAGCTCGACGAGGATGAAAAGCGGCCCGATCAGGAGCCCGACGATGTCATCGACGAATGCCGGCTTGCGATGTTCATAGCGAACGTGCCCGACGAACTGAAACGCCCAGCCGATCACGAACATGCCGATGCCGAGCGCGAGCCAGGTCGACGTGCCCTGCGCCGCCGTCCATCGGCCGAATGCCGCGCTCAAGGCGGACACGATTCCCATGCCGATGCCGAGCGGCACATCGAGCCAGAGATAGTAGAGCGTGGCGAGCGCGAACAGCAGCCATGCCGGCGTGAGCGTGAAAGCGCCTGAAAACACGGGCCACGCGGGACGGCTCAACAGCGCGGCGATTGCAAGCACGATGAGCGGAATGCCGATGAAATGCGTGGCGACATTGCGCCTGTCGCGATGATATTCGGCGTATTGCGACAACTGATCGGTCAGCGTGCGCATGACGGGCGTCTCCTTCGTGTTCTTTTAATTCACGAATGATAAGCCGCGCGCCGGTATCGGCAAGTAGAGCATTTCCTTTAGTTGCCGACAGCGCCGGCCGATAAAAAAGCGAGCCCGCAGGCTCGCTTGAATTCAACGCACTGGTTGTCTTTATGCAATGCCAGTGCGCGATGCGGGGACGACGGCCTCCCTTACTTCTTCGCCGCGTCGACCTTCGCATCGGCGGCCGACTTGTTCGCGTCGCTTTGTGCCTCGACTTTTTCCTTGTCGGCCTTCGCTTGCGCCACGTTGGCATCCTTCGCTGCGTCCTGCTTTTTCTTGTCGGCCTTGGCTTGCGCAGCGTGCTTCTTGTTGTTGGCCTTCGCCTGTGCCTTGGCGGCGTCGCCGCGCGCGTCGGAGGCTTGCTCCGGCGTGGTCGCCTGCGCTACCTTCGCGGCTTCCTTGTTGGCGTCGGCTTGCGCCGAAGCCTTGTCCTCGTTCGCGGAGGCTTGCGCCTTCGCGGCGTCGTGCTGCGCGTCCGCTTTCTTCTTGTTCGCGGTCGCCTGAGCTTCGGCTTTTTCGTTGTTGGCTTTCAGTTGCGCTTTGCCTGCGTCGGTCGTGGCCGTTTGCGCGAATACGGTGGTGACGAGCATGGCGGATGCGAGAGCAGCGACGATCTTCTTCATGGTTTGAAACTCCCTTGATCTTTTATGTAGGACGCGTGGCGCAGTGCGCCGCGCTGAGGGTGAAAACGCCGCGTCCGTGAATATCGTTGACGTTTTTCCGGTGACAAACGGTAACCAGTGGCGAGCAAATGCAACGGCATGCGGTAAAAGCGCCTTGAGTCGCCAGGCTTGCCTGCGCGCAATACCGGATCAGCGAGAAAAGTTGTTACGGGTGCGCGAATCTGATTCGATTTGTAACTGCCGCTAAGAATAATTCGGTATCCGAATTGCTTTTTGTTGGGTGAGTTCTTGGCGACTTCTTATTTGTAATCGTTGAAATGTGCGGTTACCAAACGCAGCAGTTATTTCTTAGCCGGTTGCTTAAGATGAGTTTCATGAACCCGGCCAAACGGCAAACGGGAATGGGAGAAGCTCATGAAGCGCGCAGCACTTGTCTTGTTGATGATCGGTAGTTTGACGGCGGCGGGCCAGGCATCGGCACACGGACACGGCGGCGGCGGCCGTCATGGCGGTGGTGACGGCGGCGCGATCGTCGGCGCATTGATCGGCGGTGCAGTGCTCGGGGCGCTCGTCACTTCGGTCGCCAGTGCGCAGCCCACGTATGCGCAGCCGGTCTACGAACAACCGGTGTACGCACAGCCCGCGTATGCACAGCCCGCGTATGCCCAGCCGGTGTATGCACAACCTGCCCAGCCGCCCGGCTACTGCTATGACAACTACCGCCGCGCGTACGTGCCGTGCGGTTACTGATCGCGTGGCTCTGAAGGGCGGCGAAGTCGCGGCACGTGCCTTGCGCTGAAGCGAATACGGTCGCGCAGCGAGTCACAAGTCACATGCCGCGACCGACACGCAAACTTTGGAGACTTTCGATGAACGCGACTACGAAGAAGCTGGTGATTTCGGCGCTGGTGTTGGGTCTGTCCGGCGGTGTCTACGCGCAGGCGGGCGGCGGCGGCGGAGCAGGCGGCGGCAGTGCGGGCGGTGCAGCGGCGGGCGGATCGATGGGTGCGGGCGGCAACGGCTCGTCGGGTTCCGGTTCGGCGGCGGGCGGCAAGGGCGGCGGCGTCGGCATGAGCGGCACGGGCGTGGGCGGATCGTCGGACGGCACGGCCGGCACGGGTGCCAAGAGCGGCATGGGTAACGACGCCACCAACGGCATGAGCCAGGATCAGAGCACGATCAAGCGCAGCGCGCCGAACAACGGCAACATGAACTCGGGCGGAACGCCTTCGAAGGGCAGCGGCACGCAAAAGGCCTATTGATGTGCCGGCGCAGACGCGGGCCCGATCGCCGCTATGGCGCGACGGCGCGAAGCGGCATCCGCCCGCTGGCAGCGCCCGATATCGGAACGAGGAATGATTCGATGCGCCGTGACTGGCGCGAGACTTACTGACCGCTTGCCGATGCCGCATCGGGCGCGGCGGCGGGTTCGAACGTCTTTACGCGCAGACTGACCTTTTCGGCATAAGCGCGTGAACCGCCGTAGCTCTTCAGCGCGGCGTCGAGGTCGCCTTGCGCGGATTTCATGTAGCCGTGCAGGATGGCGGAGCCGGCTTCGATATTGTCTTCGGGGTCCGTCAGGTCGATGTCGCGCACGAGCTTCTTGTGCGCCGACGGCACCACTTGCATGAGTCCGGTCGCGTTGTTCGGCCCTTTGGCCGTTTCCTTGAAGCGCGACTCGATGGAAATGATCGCGAGCAAAAGCGCCGGCGGAAGCGAATATTTCGACGCCGACGACATGACCGCCGTCGCGATGGTCTGCGCCTTTTCCCGCGCCACGCCGAATTTGCGCGTGAGGAATTCCGAAATCTTGTGATTGGCCTGCTGCGTCTTCGCGTCTTGCGGAACGGTTGCGTCGCTGGCGGCGAGCGCGTTCTCCTGAGCGAGCGCCGTGTGCGCGGTGCTCAACGAAATGGCTAAGGCGGCGAAGGTGACGAGAATTCGGCGCATCGGATGGCGAGATCAAAGCGGAGTCGCATTATATCCCCATAAAAATTCCTTGTGGATCATGGACTTGTCTTAAATCTGATGTTTCGTTTCGCAAATCGGAACGGATTACGTGCGTTCCGCGCGCTTCGCCGATGGCGCCGAAATGCCTTCGCCGGCATCCGACGAGAGCCGCGCGAACATCGGCAGCGAGGCCAGAACCACGAGCGCCGTCGCGATGAACGCGCACGCCAGTTGCCAGCGCTCCGTGTGCGCGCTGCCGGAGACGAGCATCGTCGCCTGGATGGTGCCGGCGGCGACGGTCACGCCCACGGCCTTCATCAACTGCTGCGCGGTGCCCTGAAACGACGTCGCGGCGGCGAGACGCGACTTCGGTACGTCGGCGAAGGCGAGGGCGCCCATCGTCGCGAAGCTGAGCGAGCGGCCGAGGCCGCCGAGCAGCAACAGCACGAAGATCGCGGCGGCGGGCCACGCTTGCGACATCGTCGAGCAGACGAGCAGCACGGCCGCGAAGCACACGCTCCCCGCGCACAGCACCGTGCGCACCGAGAAACGCCGCAACGCGAGCGCGGTCATCGGGCGCATGCAGAACGAGCCGAGCGCGCTTGCGAACGTGACGAGCCCGCTGGATGTCGCGCTGTAGCCGAAACCGGTCTGCAGCGTGAGCGGCACGAGAAAAGGCAGCGCGCCCGCGCCCGCGCGAAAGAGGCTGCCGGCGACGGTCGCGGCATGGAACGTCGGGATCGACAGCAGCGAGAAGTCGATCGCCGGATTGGCGACGCGGCGGCAATGCAGCACCGTCGCGCGGAAAAGCAGCAGACCGACCGCGACGCCGATCCACGGCAGACCCGCAGGCAGCACGCCGCGCCCCGCGCTCTCGATGCCGATCATGAACAGACTGAGCGATGCGCCCGACAACAACATGCCGCGCAGATCGGGCGGCGTGCGGCTTTCGGGCGGCGAGGGCGGGAGCAGTTTCCACGTCAGCAACAGGCCGACGATGCCGACCGGCACGTTGACCCAGAAGATGCTGCGCCAGCTGAGCGCGTCGGTGAGAAAGCCTCCGAGCGGCGGACCGAGCAGAGGACCGACGAGTGCGGGCATCGTGAGCCAGGTCGTGGCCTGAAGCAATTCTTCGCGCTTGACGCCGCGAAACAGGATCAGCCGGCCGACGGGCACCATCATCGCGCCGCCCAGGCCCTGCACGACGCGCGCGGCCAGCAGTTGCGGCAGGGTCATCGCGGCGGCGCAGGCGACCGATGCGAGCGTAAAGGTTGCGATCGCCCACATGAACACGCGCCGCGCGCCGAAGCGGTCGGCCACCCAGCCGCTCGCGGGAATGAACACGGTCAGCGCGACGAGATAGGCGGTGATCGCGCTGCTCAGATGAACGGGATCGATCCGGAGATCGCGCGCCATCGTCGGGATGGCGGTCGCGACGATCGTCCCATCCATGTTCTGCATAAACAGGGCGCTGGCAACGACGGCGGCAGTGAGGCGGAAGTTGCCGCCTTTCACGATGCGCGGCTCGCGTGGGCGCTGAAGGCTTGCTGCAAGACGGGTTGCAGCGCGTGCGGGAAAGAGAATGGTTGCATGCCGCACAGTCTAGCGCGAGAAGCGCACGGGCGTTCCCGGACGCCGTGCGGTCAGATTCGCGCGACGCTCGCCGCCATTTCCATGAAATACGGCAGCGCGGGCGTCAAGCGATGCGCGTCCTTCGCTTCGTCGTCCCAGCGGCGCAATGCGAGCGCATCCTCTGCGTAAGGTTTAGCGAGGAACGCGTGCGCTTCGTCGCCATCGAAGACGCCGCCTTGCAGTTGCAGGCTGCGCACCGAATCCGCGGAAAGCCGCGCGTGATACGACGAGTCGATCGCGCACAGACAGCGCTTCGCATCGACGTGAAGGCGGATCGGTTCGAGCACGGCATCGGAGAAAAGCGGCCGCAGGAACGGCAGCGCGAAGTACTGATGCAGATCGTCGATGCCGCGTTCGGTCGGCGTCTCGCCTTGCAGATTCAGCAGATGACCGAGGTCGTGCAGCAGCGCAGCGACGATGAGTTCGCGGCTCGCCCCCGCCTGCTGCGCGAGCGTGGCGCTTTGCAATGCGTGCTGCAATTGCGTGACCGGCTCGCCGCTATAAGCGATCGAGCCGTATTGATCGAAGAGATGCTGAATGTCGTCGAGGGAAAGCGCCATCGTAACGAAGCCCTGAAATGCGTATGCTGTGACGTGAAAACTTGGGATTGTCGCGCGCCTTTGTGACGAGGCGATGGCGCAACGCGAGGACCACGCGATGCCTTTCTCTTTCAGCCGGCGCCCCGAACTCGCCGGACTCGATCTGCGATCGCGCCGCGAAGTGCGCCGCATTGCGTGGCATTTCGCGCAGCGGCACTGGACCCTGCATGCGCCCGCGTTCGCGTGGATCGTTTTCGTGCTGCTGCATGCGCGTTATGACGTCGTGCCCGAGCGGCGCGATTATCTGCTGATCACGCTGGTTATTTTCGTCGTGGCGGTCGTCAATATCAGGCTACATATCGCGCGCTATCTGAAGTCTGCGCGCGCCGTCTTCGACTTGCTGGGCGGCGCGGCCGCGCGCATCGTAACAGGCCGGTAAACGGCGTGTTGCATTGCCGCATCTTGCGAAGAGGCCCTGATTTTCGCGTGTTACGATGCTCGGCGACCCGTATCCACCGGACGCAAGATGGCAACGCTATATCAGACGCTCGGCGTGAACGAGCACGCCACCGAAGAAGAACTCAAGCGCGCGTATCGCAAGGCCGCGATGCGCTGCCATCCCGATCGCAACGCGGGCAACGAAGACGCCGCCCGCGCGAAGTTTCAGGAACTCAAGGAAGCCTACGCAATCCTCTCCGATCCCGCGCAGCGCGAAGTGTATGACCGGATCTTCGCCGAAGAGATGCAGCGCTGGGAAGCGCGCGTGCGTCAGGAGGAAGCGGAACGCGAAGCGCGTGAAGCGAAGGAGCGTGAAGCACGCGAGGCGCTCTATGCGGAACGTGTATCGCTGGCCATGCGTTTTGCGTCGCAAGGCCATAACCGCGATGTCGTGTTCGGCGTGCTGCTCGGCGCGCATTGCGACGAAGCCACTGCAAGGCAGATCGCCGATAGCGCGATCGCGTTGCATGAATCGCGTCAGGAGCGCGAAGAACGCGAAACGCGTGAAGAAGAGTCCGTAACGAAGAAGCAGGACAACAACGAGAAGAAGGAAGCCGCCACCGCTGACGCTGCTAATCCGCTTGGCGCAATGTGGTTTCAGTTCCTCAACAATCTGCGTCTTTAGTTATGGATTGCTGACGCAAGGAACGCACTGTGTTTAAGCGGGGCGGCAATAAATGAATCGAATGATCTTTGTTGGAGACGCGCTTCAGGCCGCGAGTCTTTCGCTGCGCATGTTGCTTTGCCTCGGCGCAGGTGGATAGACACACCAGTGTCCGTCGTCATGACGGAAGAAGAACAGCGCTCGCGCCGCCTTGCCATGGCACGTCTCGATGCAGACGTAGCGCCGGCCATCGGAGCGCGTGCGGCTGAATTGCCGCACATGTACCGGCAGGCTGCCCGGTGCAAGCCATTTCTCGACCTGGTAACGAAGGGACTGCTCTTTCGCGCATTTCATTTCAGTCTCCAGCACGCGGCATTCATGTTCGGGTTAACGGCGCAAATGGCGGCCGATTTAACATCGATCGGTAAAACTCCTGCCGCAACGCATCACGTTCCTCAGAAAGCACTTTAACTCTACGCCCCTAATCGAGAGCGGAGCCCGTTTTTGCGAAATAGCAACAGCGGGCGAAAATGCGCTTTTTCACGTCCCGTACACGCAAGGCGCGTAGCGCCCATGGACGTATCCTCATACAACGCAATGCGCGGATATGTACGCGAACGGTCATATCAATGGCCCGGTGCGTACGCTAACCGTCACTTGCAGAAAAAGCGATTCGCGTGCCTGAACGGCATGGATCGCAGCGGTGCGTCAGAGCGGGCGCGCGAAGCTCAGTTCGTGGCCGTCGGGATCGGTGAGATGAAAATAGCGCTCGTTCCACGGTGCATCGCGTGGTTCGAATTGCGGCTCGATACCGTGCGCTTTTACACGTCGGTAGAAGTGGTCCACATCGGACACGTAGATAATGACGCGGCCCCAGAAGCCGATCGGGCCATGCGTCTCGCTGGTGAGATTGAGAAACGAACCGCCGAGCGCGAACGAAGTGAACGCCTCGTTCGCACCGCCGTGCACGATGCGAAAGCCGAGCGCTTCGTAGAAGCTCACCGCGCGCGCCATGTCGTGCGTCGCGAGCGTGATCGCGCTCAGGCTTTCGATGTCCCCGGACGATTCCATGCGCGCGTTGTCACCCCGGATGATGGTGATGCGACACGAGCGACAGCACCGAGAGATCCGGATGCGTGCCATTCACGATGCTCTTGCCGATATGCCGCGCATCGTCCACGGCATCCTGTTCGGTCTTGTATTCGTCGTCGCCGTCGGCGTGAAAGTGCACCGCATCGCCGGGCACGCCGGCATTTGCGCCGGGCCGGCAAACATGGCCGATATAGACGAAGCGCTCCGTCGCGCGCGGCGGCGCATGCTCGGGCGTCGGCTTGAGTTGCGGCAGCACGTGGATTTCGAAGCCCTCGTAGTCGAAGACGCGCCATTGAGCGGGATCGTCAGGCATGATCGCCTCCTTGGTTGTGGTTCGCTCGCCAGTCAACGTTACTCCTTTGGCGCGCGGAATCCAACGTCGCGGCTTCATCAGACAAAACTCGCGCGCGTGCAGAAATTGACACGTTTTTCACGCGCGATGGATACTCTCCGATGCACTTCGCGCCCGGCCGTTCGAGCGCGGCACGTCCAGCCGTCAAGCAAGCGCATCCGTCTGCCGTTTCCCTTCTCCGGGGGCGCCGTGAAGCCGAGTACGACACCAGCCTCGACCCGTCGCGACGTGCGCATGCGTGCCATGCCGTGGCTGGCCGCGCTCGTCGGCGACATGACCGCGGGCACGGTTTCCACGCTCGTCATGCTGTGCTACGCGATGAGCTTGGGCACGCTCATCTTCAGTGCCGATCTCGCGCGCTACGCCGAGTTGGGTGTTCCCACGGCGCTCGTCAGTTGCATCGTGACGGCGTTCGTCATCGCGCTGACGAGTTCGATGCGCATGAACATCGGCGGGCCGGACAGCAACGCGACGGCGTTTCTCGTCGGCGTGGCGGCGGGTGTGGCGAGCAGCGTGCGCGCGAACGGCGGCACGCCCACGGTCATCCTGCTGACGGTGCTCGTCGCCATTGCGCTGTGTTCGCTCGTGACTGGGCTGATCCTTTTCGCGATCGGCTCGTCGAAGAAAAGCCGTTCGCTGCAGTTTCTGCCGTATCCCGTCATGGGCGGCTTTCTCGCGGGCACGGGCTATTTGCTGATCGCGGGCGCGTTTCGCGTGCTGACGGGCGTCGCGCTCGACTGGCACACACTGCCGATGCTCGCGCGTCTGCACTGGCTCGC
Source organism: Caballeronia peredens (assembly GCA_001544595.2). GTDB lineage: Bacteria > Pseudomonadota > Gammaproteobacteria > Burkholderiales > Burkholderiaceae > Caballeronia > Caballeronia peredens. The sequence goes on from FCOH02000026.1 coordinate 58,527, forward strand.
GTGGGTGCCCGCGTTGTTCGTCGGCGCGCTCGCGACGATTCTCGCGCGCACCTGGCGCCACTCGGCGGCATTGCCGATCACGCTCGCCATCGGCATCGCGCTCTTCTACGGACTGCTGCACGTCGCGGGCATTTCTCCCGACGACGCCCGCAGCATGGGCCTTCTGCTTCAGCATGTCCCGATGCACGCGCTGCATATTCCCGAGCTGCATCTGCCTTCGTCGCTGGCGGCGGGCGAGATCGACTGGCGCGCGATCGTCGCGCATCTGCCGGAGACGCTGATCGTCACGTCGGTGTCGGCGATCACGATCATCATGAATTCGACCGCGATGGGCGCCGCCACCGGACAGGACATCGACCTCAATCGCGAGATGCGCGCCGCGGGCCTCGCGAACATCGCGAGCGGCCTGTTCGGCGGCATGGTCGGCTATCAGTCGTATAACCGCTCGATGCTCAATGCGCGCGCCGGCGCGACGAGCCGCGTCGCGGGCGTGTTCGCCGCGCTCGCGTGCCTTTTCGTGCTGATCGCGTCGCCCGATCTCGTTTCGCTGTTTCCGGTGCCGGTGCTCGTCGGCATGCAGATCTACATGGGCTTGCGGCTCATGATGGACTGGCTCGTCGGCGCATATCACAAGCTGACGTGGCACGAGTATCTGCTCGTGCCGCTGATTCTCGGCGTGATCGCGTTCTATGGCGTGATCGCGGGTGTGGTCGCGGGCGTGGTCGTGGCGTGCGTCACGTTTGCGCTGCTCTATGGCCGCGCGGGCTGCGTGCGCATGGAGTTCGACGGCCGCACGCGCACGTCGAACGTCGAGCGCAGCATCGAGGAAACGCGCCTTCTGATCGATCGCGGCGACGAGATTTGCGGCGTCTGCCTGCAGGGCTTTCTCTTCTTCGGTTCCGCGAATTCGATGCTGCAGCGCATCCGCGAACGCATCCGCTCGCACAAGCCGAAGCCCGTGCGCTTTGTCGTGCTCGATTTCGCGTGGACCAACGGCATGGATGCATCGGTGTCGATTGCGTTCGTAAAGCTGCGTCAGGCGTGCGCCGCGATCGGCGCGGAACTCGTGCTCACTGCGTTGCCGCGTGATTCGCGCTTGCTGCTCGGGCGTACCGGCACGCTCGCGCTCGGCATCCACGAGTTCGATTCGCTCGACGCGGGACTCGAATGGATCGAAGCGCAACAGCTCGCCGCGCACACGACCGCGCCGCCGCCATGCGCTCCCGCGGGCGATTTCCGCACGATGCTCGCGCCGCATTTCACCGAGCGCGCGCTCGCTCAACTGGCTGCGCTGCTCGACGTGCGCGAGATCGGCGCGGGCGAGGCGCTGTTTCGCCGCGGCGACGCGGGCGATGCGTTGTATATCGTCGAAGCGGGGCGCGTGACGGTGTCGCTGCCGCTCGCGGACGGACGCTCGGTGCGCTTGCGTTCGTTCGGACCGGGGACGATCATCGGCGAGATGGCGGTGTACACGCATGCGCCGCGCAGCGCGGATGTCGTCGCCGACGAGCCCGCGCGCCTCAGGCGCATGACGCTCGCCGCGTTGCGCAGGCTGGAACTCGACGATCCGCTGACCGCGCAGGAATGGCATCGTTTCGTCGTGAAGATGATGGCTTCGCGTCTCGCCGTCGCGGATGAAGCATTGCGCGCGGCGTCGTGAAAACGGGGAACGGGTACGCGATCTGCTTTGACGCCTGAAGGCCCGGCTTCAATCATCCTTCGGCGAGACAAACGACCATGATCCGCAGACACCGTGTACCGCTCGTGTTGATGCTGGCCTTGTGCGCGAGCAGTCTGCATGCGCAGACCGCCGCGCAGTCGATCGCGATACCCGACTGCACGCTGATCGACGACAACGCCGCCTATAACGACGCACAAACCAATCGCACGCAGGCCGAACGTCTCGCGATGACGAGCGCCGCCTTGCGTGACGACGTGCAGCAGCGCGGACTCTTTCGCGTCGCCGATAACGACCAGGCGCGCGACTTGATCGCGTCGCTGCAAAATGCGCAGGACCTGAGCGCATGCAACGGCTGCGAGCTGCGCGTGGCGAAGCAACTGGGCACTTCGCGCGTCGGCGTGTGCTGGGTGCAGAAGATCAGCAACCTCATCCTCAACATCAACCTGCGCGTGGAAGACGCCGCCAGCGGCAAGACGCTGTTCCAGCGTTCGGTCGACATGCGCGGCAACACCGATCAGTCGTGGCGGCGCGCCGCGAAGGCGCTCGTCGATCTGCTCGCCGGCGATTCGTCGGCGACGCGCTGAACTTTCCGCGCCGCATCACGGCCGCCGAATTCGGGAATTTCTCCCGGCGCCGGGCGTTGCCACTTCGACGCTTATTGGGCTAAGTTGGCCTTGCACCCGAAGAATCGAACCGATAACGCCGGAGACGAACATGCATGTCAGATTCAAGGCGGCGCGCATTGCCTGCGCGTCGGCCCTCGCGCCATCGCTCGCACTCGCGGCGAGCCTCGCGCACGCCGCCGCGCCGACCGCCTATGTGACGACCGAAAGCGCCGGCGTCGGCGTGATCGATCTCGACAATCTCTCGCTCGCGAAGACCTACGACGTCGGCAAGGATGGTCCGCGCGGCCTGTCGCTCAACAAGGACGGCACGCGCCTGTACGTCGCGAACAAGACGACGAGCGATCTTTCGGAGATCGATACCTCGACGGGGAAAGTCGTGCGCCGCGTGAAGATCGGCAAGAATCCGGAGTTTGTGCGCGTGTTCGGCGGCAAGGCCTACGTGACTTACGAGCCCGGCGAAAGCGGCGGCCCGCCCAAGCCCGGCGAACCGGAAAAGGACGACGACGCCAACTCGCCGCCGGCGGAAATCGCGATCGTCGATCTCAAGTCGATGAAGGTGACGCATTCGGTCAAGAGCGGTCACGAAACCGAAGGTGTGGAGTTCTCGCCGGACGGCAAGCTGATTCTCGTGACCAACGAGGGCGACGATACGGTGTCCGTCTATCGCGTCGGCACGGGCAAGCCGGTGCGCACGGTCAAACTGACGAAGGGCTCGCGTCCGCGCGGCATCAAGGTCTCGCCGGACGGCAAGCAATATGTGGTCACGCTGGAGAACGCGAACAAGTTCGTCGTGCTCGACGGCGGCAGCCTCAAGACCGTCAAGACCGTCGATACCAAGACGGGTCCATACGGCGTGTCCTTCGATCCGTCCGGCAAGCGGCTTCTCGTGGCGGCGTCGCGCGACAAGACGCTGCAGGTCTTCGACGGCACCACGTACGAGCACATGCAGGACGTGCCCGTCGGTCAGCGCTGCTGGCACTTCAGCTTCACGCCCGACGGCTCGAAACTGCTGCTCGCGTGCGGCCGCTCGAACGCGGTCTACGTGCTCGACGCCGCGGACTACAAGGAGATCAAGCAGATCGGCGATTTGCCGCTTGCCTGGGGCATCGTGACCTATCCGGCGGCGGCGGGATCGATCGTCGGACGCTGATGGTCCTAAGGCGCAATGCAGGATGGCCGCCGTGCGCGGCCATTTCGCTTTCTGCGGCGCGTCATTGCGCGATCCGCTGCGTGCCGCGCCCCGCTGCGCTGCTAGTATCGGCTTTGAGCCCGCCTGCGAGGATCGCCATGCTCACCCTGGCCGGAGCATTCGAGGAAATCCGTGACGCGCCGATGCGCAAGCGCGTTTTGATCGCCGTTCAAGGCGAGCGCGGCGATCGCGGCAATTGCCGCTGGCTGCCCGCGTCGATCGGCAAACATGGCGAGTTCCGTTGCGACGCCGCATCGGACGCCGAGATCGAACTCGACGATGACGCCCTCGATGCCGTACGCCTTTTCGATGCCGGTTCGTTGTCGTCGTGCGCGCTGATCGTGCATCTCGGTGCGCTCGGCGTCGGCGCGCTGATTCTGGGCCCCGAATCGCCGACGGACGCCATGCGCATGATGGAACAGCTGAAGGCCAACGCGCTCGATCGTTTCGTCGAGAACTATCTCGCCGAACTGCAGCAGCGGCGGCCCGCGAAGGTTTATCCGTTCAGGCCGCGCTGAGCGCTCATCGCTTCACTTCCACGCGTAACGCATTCCCACCCACACGCCGCGCGGCGCGCCGACGCCCAGGAACTGCTCGTTCGTCGTGTCCGCGCCGTTGAACGTATGGTTCGGGCCGTTGAAGAAGTTCTCGCCGAGAATCGCGAAGTTCGCATAGCGCTTGTTCAAGAGGTTCTTCACCGTCGCGTACACCTGCAATTGCTTGGTCACGTTGTAGGTCGTGTCGAGATCGATGAGGAAGTAGCCCGCGACGCTGCCGTTCACGTCCTGATTGTTTTCGTCGCCGCGCGCGAAGATGTTGCTGCGATACGTGAGATTCGTGCCGATGTTCCAGCGCGAGATCGGGTTGTAGTCGAGACGCAGCTTCACCGTGTTGGCCGGAATGCCCGGAATGCGATCGCCCGAATGCACGGTGATGTTGCCGTCGTCGTTCGCGCTCGAATTGCTGGCGCTGCTTTCGGTCCACGTCGAGCGATACGTCGCGTTCACGTAGCTATAGCTCGCCGCGACGCCGAGCGGCCCCCATTGCGTGCGGCCCGCGAGTTCGAAGCCCTGCCGACGCGTCTTGCCGACATTCTGGAAATAGCCGAGCGTGCTCGCCGCGCCCTGGCTGCTGACGAACTGGATATCGTCGGACAGCGTGGTGCTGTAGGCCGCGGCGCTCCACGTCGTATGCGCACCGATGCGGCCGCGCGCGCCGACTTCGAAGGTGCGCGAGATCACCGGCTTCAGGTCCGGGTCGGCGATGAAGTCGTTGGGCAGCGAGCAGGGCGCTTCCGGGTCCGCGCACGCCAGTTCGATGGCGGTCGGCGAACGCATGCCTTCGTTATACGTGGCGTAGGCCGTGAAGTACGGCGTCGGATTCCAGTTGAAGCCGATGGCCGGATTGAAGCGCGAGAACGTGTGCTGTCCATCGAGCAGCGGCTGCACGCCGCTTTCGTCGCCGATGGTCGCCTTGGCCCAGTTGTAGCGCCCGGCGAGCGTCATCGACCATTGCTCCGTGAACGACAGCGTGTTCTCGAAGTAGATGCCCCAGTTCTGATTGCGTGTCTTCGCGTCGGTGCCCTGCACGAACGGGCCCGTGCCGATGGTCGCGCGCGAATCGGTGAATTCCGCCGGCTGCGAGGATTGCGTGAAGTGCGAATTGGCGAAGTCGCCCGCCGCGCCGAGGATCAGCTGGTTGTCCATGCCGAACAGCTTGTTGAGCAACGTGAGCTGCAGGCTCGCGCCGTAGCTGTCCGTCACGATCACCGACTGATCGTTGGTGGCTTGCGTGAGTTCGTCGTCGTCGTCGCCGTTCGGGTCGAAATCGTCGTTGACGTTGCTGCTCACGTTCTTGTTGCGATAGTGGCGGTAATAAACGTTGCCGCTCAACTGGATGTTCGGCGTGAAGTAATGCTCCGCGTTGATCGTCAGATAGCCGACCTGATTTTCGTTCGTATCGGGAAACGTGTAGGCCTGCCGGAAGTTGTCCATGAACGAGCGCGGAATCGTCTGCGAGCCGTTCAGCGTGTTGTCGGCGCCGCCCATCGAGACCGAGATGGTCGTATCGGCGTCGGTGTAGCGCAGCTTGCCGAACGCCTGCCGCAGACGGCTCGAATTGTGATCCGCCCAGCCGTTGTCGTTCGTGACGTTTGCGGTGAAGTAGTAATCGAGGTGATCGCCGATCACGCCGCCCTGTTCGATCTGCGCGGCCTTGCGGCCCCACGAACCGAAGCTTACGTCCGCGCTGCCGCCCGGATTGCTGCGGCCGTTCTTGGTCTGCACCGCGATCGCGCCGCCCAGCGTGTTCAGCCCGAAGGTCGGATTCGAGCCGGGAATAATCTGCATCGTCTGGATCGCGGCCTGCGGAATCAGGTCCCAGTTGACGACGTCGCCGAAGGGCTCGTTGATGCGCACGCCGTCCATGAACACCGAAAGCCCTTGCGGCGTGCCGAGCAAGGGCGACGCCGTGAAGCCGCGATAGAGGATATCGGTTTGCGACGGATTGCCTTGCGCGTCGTTGGTATCGACGCTCACGACGTTTTTCTGCAGATACTCGGTGGTGGTCTGCGAATGCTGCGCTTCGATTTCGCTGCCCTTGATCGTCTGCACGTTGGCGGGCACTTTTTCGAGCGGCGTGCCGACGCCCATGAGCGGCGTCGTTCCGATGACGATGATCGAAGGCAGTTCCGTGGTCGGCGGCGGGCTCGCCTGCGCGACGGACACCGGCGCCGATGCAGCAGCAGGCGCTTCGGCGGCGTCTGTCGCGGGCGGCGTCTGCGCCCACGCGGCTACCGTGATGCTCGCGAACGCGCTGCCGAACACGAGCCGCAGGCCGGCTCGGGGTTTGAACGGATGCGCGGGCGCGGGCAGGCGCTGCATGCTCTTCATCGTCGTCTCCTCTTGTTTTCTGATCCACGCATCGAGAATGTTTCTTTCAATGAAAGCGTCGCATAAGAATGAGCGCATGCACCGGGAGCTTTTCCCGATCGCGCAGGGAAGCGTTCCCAATCGCGTTCCGGACACCCCGCCGGACGACGAAGCCGTGCGTAGAATGCATTCCGTGATGCCATCCGAATCCTTGCCCTCTCTCGCGAAAGATGCCGACCGCCGCGCGCCGGTCTGGCGCGATCTCGCGCTCGTGCTCGCCGCGACGTTGGTCGCCGGCGCGCTCTTCGCGCGATTCGACTTCAGCGAGTACGCCTATCGCCTGACGCGCAGCGCGGAGCGCTTTCAGATCGACGAATTGCCGCCGACGCTCGTCGTGCTCGCGCTGGGTTTCGCATGGTTCGCGTGGCGGCGCTATCGCGAGGCGCAATCGGAAGTGCGCAGGCGGCGCGCGCTGGAAGAGGAAGCGGAACATCTGCTGGCCGAGAACCGGCGGCTCGCGAATCAGGCGCTCGCCGCACAGGAAACGGAGCGGCGCCATCTCGCGCGCGAACTGCACGACGAACTGGGCCAGTATCTCAATGCGATCTCGCTCGATGCCGGCCGCATCCGCGATCTGTCGGCCGCGCGCGAGGCGGAGATTCATCGGCTGTCGCTGGCGCTGATGCAAAGCGCGACGCATGTGTATCGCGAGATCGGCGGCATGATCCGCAAGCTGCGGCCCATCGGGCTCGATGAATTCGGCTTGCCCACGGCGCTCGAACATTGCGTCGACGGCTGGCGCGAGCGGCTTCCGCAGGCGACCTTCACGCTGGCGGTCGAAGGCGATTTCGACAATCTCAGCGACGCGCTCAACATCACGCTTTACCGGCTCGTGCAGGAAGGGCTCACGAACGTCTCGAAGTTCGCGCGCACCTCACGCGTGGAGATTTATCTGGCGCGTGCGCCGGGCAATGCGGAGGGCGCGGGCGAGATCGTCGTGACGATGGCCGACGACGGTCCCGGCGTCGATCTCGCGAAGCCGCGCGACGGCCTCGGCCTGATCGGCATGCGCGAGCGCGTCGAGGCGCTCGGCGGAGAGTTTCAGCTTGCAAGCGAACCGGGCGCGGGCTTTCTTTTCTGCGCGCGCGTGCCGGCTCAGGCGGGACTGCCGCTTTGCATCGAGCCGAACGAAGCGGTGAACGCGGCGTCGGCGGATCCGGCGAAATCGGCGAAATGAAGGCCGAGTCGATTGGCGATCTGCGCGAGCTGCACGCCGTTGTCCGCGCCGAATTTCTGGCGAATCACGGACTGATGGTTGGCCACCGTCTTCTGGCTCAAACCCAGTTTCTCCGCAATGCTCGGCAGCGTATAACCCTGCACGAGCAGACGCAGCACCTCGAACTCGCGCGCCGATAGCTGGCGTCCCGGCGGACCTTCCTGGATCGTCGCGCGCAACGCGAGCACCTGCGAGATATCCGGGCTCAGGTAGCACACGCGCCGCGCGACCGAGCGCACCGCTTCGACGAGCACATCGGGCGCGCTCGCCTTCGTGACATAACCGCGCGCGCCGGCATCGAGCGCGCGTCGCACGAAAATGGCTTCTTCGTGGACACTGAAGATCAGCACGTGCGCGTGCGGCTCGCGCGCGAGCATGCGCCGCATCGCCTCGATGCCGCTCGCGCCGGGCAACGCGAGATCCATCACGACGACATCTGGCTGCAACGCGCAGAACTTCTGGTAGGCCTCTGCCGCATTCGCCGCTTCGCCCGCGACGTTCACATCGGGACTCAGTTCGAGCAGACGCTTGTAGCCTTCACGGACGACGGCGTGATCGTCCACGAGCAGCACGGATATGTCGGCAATCATGGCGTGTCTTCTCCTTCTTCTGAACCATTCTCGCGGTCGAGCGCGGCAATGCGCCTGGAATTCGCATCGTTGCGAAAGACGATGGGTTGCTCCTGCGGTTCCGGTCGTGCCGCTCTCACCGATGCGGCGCGCACCACTTCGATCACGCGCTCGTGATGCGGAGACTTGTCGCAAACGGGGTCCGCATTCGCGGGGTCTTGCGTGAGCAGATACGCCTGACAACGGCAGCCGCCCATGTCGATGGCCTTCTCGTCGCAACTGCGGCACGGCTCTTTCATCCAGCCGAAGCCGCGAAAGCGGTTGAACGCGTCGCTTTCGTACCAGATGTCCTTGAGCGGCATCTCGGTGACGTTCGGGAACGTGAGGCCCGGCAGCGAGCGTGCCGTGTGACACGGCAGCGCGGCGCCGTCCGGCGCGATGCCGAGAAACACCGAGCCCCAGCCGTTCATGCAGCGCTTGGGCCGGCGCTCGTAATAATCGGGCACGACGAAGAAGATCTTGCACTTGTCGCCGATCTCGCGGCGATAGCGTTCGACGACGGCTTCCGCTTCGTCGAGCTGCTCTTTCGTCGGCATGAGTTGGGCGCGGTTCGTGTGCGCCCAGCCGTAATACTGCGTGTTCGCGAGCTCGAGATATTCCGCGCCCATGGCGAGCGCCATGTCGATGATGCGTCCGATATGCGGCAGGTTATAGCGGTGCAGCACGCAGTTGAGCACCATCGGAAAGCCGTGCGCCTTGATGAGACCCGCGACGCGCTTCTTGTAGTCGAAGGTTTTGGTGCTGGAGAGAAAGTCGTTGAGTTCTTGCGACGAGTCCTGAAACGACAACTGAATGTGATCGAGCCCTGCCTCTTGCAATGCGCCGATGCGCTTCTCCGTCAAGCCGATGCCTGACGTGATGAGGTTCGTATAGAAGCCGAGCTTGCGCGCTTCGCCCACGAGCGTTTCGAGGTCGTCGCGCAGAAGCGGCTCGCCGCCCGAAAAGCCCAGTTGCGCCGCGCCGAGCGCGCGTGCCTGACGCAGGACATCGAGCCATTGATCGGTATCGAGTTCGCGCGTGTGATCGGCGTAGTTCACCGGGTTGTAGCAGAACACGCAATGCAGCGGACAACGATACGTCAGTTCCGCGAGCAGCCACAGCGGCGGCGCGATGGGCGTGCCCTCGTGTTCGGGCCGGGCGATGGGTTCGGACAGGTCGGTCATTGCGCTACTCCAGCCAGCCCCGCGCCCGCGCGCCCGCGATGAACGCGCGCACGTCGTCGCCGAGGTTGGTCGCATTGAACGCGGCTTCGAGATCGGCGACGAGCGCGGGAATGTCGCGCGTGCCGTCGCAGCGCAGCAGGATCTGCGCCGCGCTCTGATTGAGCTTCACCATGCCCTCCGGATAGAGCAGCACATGCGCGTCCTGCGCCGGCTCCCACTGCAGCCGGAAGAGGCGCTTCAGTTTCGGATGCAACGAATCGTCCGGCGCTTCGACGGCTTCTTGCACGCGTTGGGTCGGATGGCTGTCGGTCATTGCGGAAAAGCCTTTTCGATCGAATCGAGCATGGTCCAGAGGATATCGAGCTTGAATTGCAGGATGTCGAGCGCGCGCTGCTGCGCCTCGCGCGTCGTGAAATGCGCGAGCGTGACTTCGAGCCCGTGCTCGACATCGCGCTGCGCAAGCGATACGCGCGAGCGGAAATACGCGAGTCCTTCGGGTTCGATCCACTGATAGTGCCCGGGCCACGTCGCGAGGCGATCCTTGTGGATTTGCGGCGCGAACATTTCGGTCAGCGACGAGCACACCGATTCCTGCCACGGCGCGCGGCGCGCGAAGTTGACATAGGCATCGACCGCGAAGCGAACGCCGGGCGTGACGAGCGCGAGCGACCACAACTCGTCGCGCGACAGACCGACGGCGTCGCCTAAACGCGCCCATGCCTCGATGCCGCCCGCCTGATCGTCGTAGCCGTCGTGATCGAGAATGCGCAGCACCCAGCGGCGGCGCGTTTCGCGATCGGGGCAATTGGACATCACGGCCGCATCCTTCAGCGGAATGTTGATCTGATAGTAGAAGCGGTTCGCGACCCAGCCGCGTATCTGTTCCTTCGAACACCCGCCGCCGTTCATCTTCACGTTGAACGGATGATGAATGTGATACGCCGTGCCCTTCGCGCGAAGTTGCGCTTCGAATTCCTCGCGCGTCCACGCGGGCCCAACGTCCTTCACCTTCGTGAAGACCGGGCCTGTGGTCGGGTTGAGCATCGGATCGAACATCGAACGGTCTCCAGTGCGAATGCTATAGCTCGAAGGTCATGCCGTCGTGCGCGACTTCGATGCCGTGCTCCGTCAGAATGCGCCTTTCGGGTCCGTCCTCGATCAGGATCGGATTCGTGTTGTTGATATGGATCAGCACCTTGCGCACGCCCGCGCGATCGATCGAATCGAGGACTTCGATCATGCCGCCGGGGCCGCTTTGCGCGAGATGGCCCATGTCGCGGCCGGTCTTCTTCGTGAGGCCGAGACGGATCATTTCGTCGTCGGTCCACACGGTACCGTCGACGAGCAGAAGGTCCGCCGTGCGCATGGCCTCGAGCACATGCGCGTCGAGCGCGCCCAGTCCCGGCGCATAGAACGCGCGCTTGCCGGTCGCCGTGTTGGTGAACATCAGTCCGATGTTGTCGCCCGTTTCGGGCGCATCGCGATGCGGCGAATAAGGCGGCGCCTTGCTCGACAGCGGCAGCGCGTCGATGCTCACGCGCGGCAGTTCGGGCACGTCGAACGACGCGCCGTCGAGCGCGATGCGCCTGTGTTCGACGCCGCAATAGTGCGCAAGGATCAACGTGACCGGAAAGCCGGTGGAGAGGTCCTGCCATACGGCGTCGGTCGTATAGAGCGGCAGAGGCGTGCCGCGCTCGCGCAGCATCAGGAGGCCGGTCACGTGATCGATTTGCGCATCCATCGTGACGACGGCCGCGATACCGGTATCACGCACGCGGCGCGCGGGCTGCAGCCCGGCGTTCGCGGCGATCTGCGCGAGGATGTCCGGCGACGCATTGACGAGCAGCCAGTCCTCGCCGTTATCGGTCACGGCGATCGACGACTGCGTGCGCGCGCGCGCCGCGATCGTGCCGCGCCGCACGCCGTCGCAATTGCGGCAGTTGCAGTTCCATTGCGGAAAGCCGCCGCCCGCCGAGGATCCGAGCACGCGAATTTTCAAGGCCACATCCTCCGCAGAAGGCCGTCGCGATCGATCAGGTGATGTTTCATCGCGCCGAGAAAATGGAGGATCACGAGCGCCGCCATGATCCACGCTAGATATTCGTGAATGCCGAAGAAAATCTGCCGCAGATGCTTGTCGTCCCAGCCCCATTGCGGCAGAGCCAGACCCCAGAATTTCGTGCCGAACTTGTTGAACGACGAGCCGAGATAACCAGTCAGCGGCATCGCGAACATGCCAACGTATAAAAGAGCCTGCGTGATGCTCGCGGCGGCGCGTTGCCACGCCCGCATCGGCGGCAGAGGCGGTCGGCCATAGGCCAGGCGTACCAGGACGCGGATCAGCACCAGCAGGAAAACCGTGATTCCAAGCGACTTGTGGAAATTGACGAGGTCCGACTTGAACGGCAATCCGCGCGGCAAGCCAACCATATAGAAGCCGATGCACAACATCGCGATGATGGCGACCGCGATCAGCCAGTGCATCGCGATGACCGGGCGCGCATAGCGTTCGCCCGCGACGTCGATGCCGCTGTTGCGCGCCGTGGCCGATGTCCGCGCGGTGCTCATGGCGTCACTCCCGTGAAAGTGGTTTGCGTGCCCCAGGATACAAGGTCCATTCTTTCCCGCCCCGCTATGAATTGGCGATCAGCAATTCCCCCCGTCCGTCCACGGCGAGGTCGCCGACGTAGCGCCGTGGCAACACATTGCCCGCAAGCGTCGCGAACGGCGCGAATCCGGGTGCGCTTTCGCGCGCGAGCATGCGCGTGACGAGCAGCCAGAACACGTCAAAGCCGCGTCCGCCTTCGGTGAAGGTCGGCGGAACCGAAGATGGCGCGTTTGTCAGCAAGACCGTGCCGCGCCGCATGCCGTATCCCAAGTGTGCGCCCACTTTGCCGCCGATGCAGACCGTTCCCGCGATGAGCCGCGACGCCGCGAAGTCGCCCGCGTCGCCGCCGACGAGCACCGTGCCGCGCCGCATGCGGTCGGCGAGGCGCGCGCCCGCGTTGCCGCGAATCGCGAGCGTGCCGCCGCTCATGCCTTCCATGTCCCCGGGCAGCGCGCCCGCGGCGAAATCGCCGGCGTTGCCGTGAATCGAGAGGCGTCCGCCCTGCATTTCGCAGGCGGCGAAAAGCCCTGCATCACCGGTTATGTGCAGCTCGCCGCCGGACATCTTCATGCCCGCGTAATCGCCTGCGTCGCCGTGCACCGTGAGCGAGCCTTCGCTCATGTTCGCGCCGAGACGATCGAACCAATGCGCGTCGCCCTCGATCGTCAGCGACGGCTTGTCTGCGTCGGCTTGCTCGATATCGATATCGAAGAGATCGCCGAGCGTGCAGGTTTCGCCGGCACCTTGCAGCACGATGCGCGGCAACGCGTCCGGCGCGCTTGCCGCGAGCGCGGCAGGCAGTAAATTCGACCCGTCGACGCGACAGCCCGGCGTATTTTTTACGCGCAGCGTGATGGCTTTCATGCGCGGCTCCCGTCGATGCCCTGCGCGAGCGCGTGCAACTTGAAGTGATACGGACCGAGCTTGCCGCCGTAATTGCCCGCGGAGATGCGCAGCACGCCGCCCGCGCGCCCGATGTCCGTCGCGGCCGCGATGCCCGCGGTCATCGCGGCGCCGACATCGGCGTCGGTCAGGCCGTCGATCACGATTTCGAGCACGCACGCGACGTCCGCGGTCAGCTCGCTCTTCTTCGACAAGCCGACGAGCGTCGGGCAAAACGCGTCGTTGGTGGACGCGGTGGCGCCCGCGTACTTCGAGCCGATCTTCGAACCCGAGCGCACGACGCCGCCCGGAAACGGCGTGATCACGTTCGGTAGCCGATGCATCGCGGCGACGGCCGCTTCGGCCGCATGCAGCGCGCTGTCGATGTCGCGTGCGAGAAACAGCAGATTGCCGCCGCCGACCGCTTTCACCGTGGCCGTGAATTCTTCGCAGACGAACTCGCCGTCCATCACCGGCACGCGCCAGTAGCGCGTGCCGTCGAGCACTTTCGAGATCTGCCAGCCGTCGCCGAAGAAGCGCAGGCCTGCGCCGAGCGGTGCATCGTCGGAGAGCGGGGCGCGGCTCGTTGTGCGGTCGATGCCGCCGTAGACCGCTGTCGTCGGGCACGTCAGCACGCATTGTCCGACGCGTCGTGCGATCTGCTTCGCCAGTTCTTTCGACGATATCGCGAAGATCAGCACCGCGACGCCCGGCCGGCCGTCGGGCGTTTCGTCGCCGGACAGGTCGCGCTCGATGCCCGCTTCGCAGCCGCAGTCGATGACGGATGTGGCGAACCCCGTCAGCGAATTCGCCGCGTGACGTGCCCAGTTCGGCGTGTGCGCGGTGATGACGAGGCGCGTCGCCTTCATCGGGAAGGCTTCGGCGAAGGTGTCGTCGATCTGCGTGTCGTTGATGCGCATGCTAAGTCTCGCTTGCGGCGAAACACGCGACCGGCAGCAGCTTGCCGCCGTTGCAGCAGGCGCAGATTTCGTCGTCGCCGATCGCGATATTCTCGAAGCGCTGCGCGAGATTCGCCTCTGCATAGTCGCGCACGCGCCGCTCGATTGCGCGATCGTAGTCGGGGCTCACGTAATGGATGCCGCCCGTCGGCGTGGCGAGCAATGTGCCGTCGCGCGCGATCAGCTCGCCGTCCTTGAACACGTAAGCAGGCGACGTGAACATGCGCTCGCGATTCGCGTCATCGCGATACACGGCGATATCCGCCGCCGCGCCCGCGCCGAGATGACCGCGGTCTTTCAGGCCGAGCAGCTTCGCCGGGCCCGCGCGCGTGATGATCGCGATGTCGTACAGCGAGAACTCGCGGTCGATCTCGCTCAGGGCGCTCGCGGTTTTCGCATCGGCGTGCAGCGTGTCGAGTTGTTCGTCGCGGAAGGACTTGTCCATCAGCAGCCGAATCAGATGCGGATAGCTCGTGAACGGCGCGCCGTTCGGATGATCGGTCGTCATCGAGACGCGCCACGGATCGTCGACGAGCAGAAAGATCTCCAGCCCGATGATCCATTGCAGCGCGTTCACGAAGCTCTGCTCGCGATACTTGAACGGCACGATGCCGCAACCCGCATCGCATTCGATATCGCCCAGCACCCATTTGCGCGGACGGGCCATCGGCGCGTTTTTGAACTGCATCATCGTGTCGCCGGATGCGGTGACCGTCTGGCCGAAGATGATCTGGCCGACATCGATCGTCACGTTGGGCCGTGCGTTGACCGCCTCGGCGATCGCGCGCGCGCCCGACGAAAACTTGCGCGGGCCTTCGGTGCCGTAGCTGTGGAACTGGATATGCGTCAGATGAATGGGCAGGCCGTCGGCGGCGTCCATCGTCCGGATCGTCGATTCGATATTGCCCGGCACGCCCAGATTGCTCGCGTGGACATGCAGCGGATGCGGCACGCGCAGATCGGTGAGTGCGCGCGTGAGCGTCTTCAGCACGTCGCGCGGCGTGATGCCGTAGTGGACGTGTTTTTCATCGACATCGAGCGAGCGCTGATTGAACTTGAACGCCGAGATGCCGCCCGGATTCACGACCTTCACGCCGAGCGCCTTGCTCGAATGGATCGTCCAGCCGACATAATCGCGCAGGCGCTCGAAGTCTTCGTTCGCGGCGAGCATCTGCAGGAAGAGTTCGTCGTTGCCCATCATGACGTACGCGCCGTGATCGATGATCGGCGTGTCGCCCATTTCCAGATGGGCGTGGCGCGCATTCGACGCGATCATCGCCGGTTCGAACGCGGCCGTGTAGCCCATTTCCGCGTAGCGATAACCGGCCGCGAGCGTGCCCGGCGCACACGTGCCGCACGAGGGCAGGCGCATGTAGCGGCCTTCGTTCGGCCGATCGGGCACGGCGCGCGGGTCGTCGCGATGATCTTCGGGCAACAGCAGACGCGAGAGATTCGTCTTGCCGCCGCCGATGTGCGAATGCAGATCGATGCCGCCCGCCATCACGATCATGCCGCTCGCGTCGAAATCGCGATCGATGGTTTCGCCGGGCGCCGGATCGGCGACGATGCGTCCGTCGCGGATATGGATGTCGCGTTTCTCTCCGTTCACGCCGTTCGCCGGATCGTAGAGCGTGCCGCCCCTGAGGCGCGTGAGGCTCATTGCGGCCTCCTTGCCTGCGCGAGACGCGATGCAATCGCGGCAACCGTGGGCAAGTCCGTATCGCGCGCGGCACCGAGCGGCGCGACGACGGAAGTATCGACGCGAAAGAGATGTCCGCCGCTGTCGATGCCCGGCGTCGCGACAGGGATGAACACGGTGGCGCCCGTGCGCGCGGGCAGTGTCGTCGATGGATGGCCGAGGACGATCGCGGGCACGTCGTCGCCGAGCGACGTGGGCAGCGCTTCGGGCGCGAAGCTCGACACCCACAGGAGCGCATCGGTTTCGCCGCGGGCGAGCAGCGTATCGGTGCGATAGCGGTACGGGTCGTGATCCAGCGGCAAACCGTACGCGACGCGCGTGCGTAGCGGAAAGCCTGAAAGCCAGGTCGTGGCCTGATTGACGGAGAGCGCGCCGTCGTCGCCGGTCAGGGCGAGCGCGCCGGCGCGCACGGTGCGGTTGACCGCCTTGACGATGCGTTGCAGTGCTTCGATCGCGAGCGCTCCGTGCGGCGCGGGCAGCGCGGACGGCTCGTAGACGAGCGCCGTGTATTGCGCGGCGCCGATGCGTTCGGTGAGCGCGACGAGTTCGGGCGTGGGAATCGCGCGGCCGCCTTCGACATGCGCGGACCAGAGCGCGAGGAGATCGAAGGGATCGGTGTTTTGCAGAATCGTTTCGCTGCCGACGTTGGCGGCGTGATCGACATCACATCCGACGAATACGATGCTCGCATTGCGCGCGGGATCGATCACGCGCTCGTAGAAGCGCGGATAGCGCCGCGACGGCTCGCACGCGAACACGATGACGAGATCGGCGCGCGAGCGTATTTCCGAGAGAGTCGTGAAGAACGCGCCGCGATCCTGCAGTGCGCGATTCGAATCGGCGATGGCGTCGCCGTGCAGATGATCGAGCGTCGCGCCGCAGTGCGCGGCGAGTTCATACAGCGCGCGTGCGCCGGCTACGTCGGTCGCGAGGCCGCCGAAGAGTGGCCGCCGCGCGTTCGACAGAATCTCCGCGGCTCGCGAGAGCGCCGAGGCGAGATCGGTGGCTTGTCCGTCGATCTCGGGTTTTCGGCTTGCATCCTGCGGACCGAAGCGGGCAAGCGCGTCCGCCAGACGCGGGCAGGCGGTGTGCGGCGCAGCGAGGCGATGAGCGCCGGCGGGCGCGAGCGTGATGTCGTCGCATAGGAGTGGGCAGAACGGGCAGGTCCAGGGCTCGTGGCCAGCAGCCGCGGAGGGACGCTGCGCGGTCTTCGTCGTGGGGGAATCGTGCATGGTCGTGCTTTGGAGCAAGGTCTATGCCGATTTGCGGTTTGCTTTTTTGCTTTTTGCTCTCGCTTGGGTTTTGTCGGTTTGGTTTATCGTGGAAACTTGCTTTCGCGTCGGTCTATTAGTACTGCCCCTGTGCGGGGCGGCAGTCACTTTCTTTGCTGCTGCAAAGAAAGTAACCAAAGAAAGCAGCTCCTCCCATCCAAAGTACCTCACACCGGCCGCGGCACAGGCGAAGAGCCCGTGGCGGCGGTAGCCAATGTCCTCAAAGGTCAACGGATCTTGGCTCGCGACCACTGTGACATCGCGCCGTTCAACGGACTGGCACAGCACGAAATCGCTCCGGCCGGCTTCGCGGCCGACGGGTCAATCGGGTGCGCGTGTGCCTCCTTGCTAAAGGCGCCATCGCGCCGCGTGTGCGGCAATCTGGTTTCCCTTGCAGACCCGTCGGCAGCGCGTAGCGCTGTGCCGGAGCTTTTTTGTGCTGAACCAGCGCGCTAAAGGGAATGGATAGTCAGATCGTGCGCGAGCCAAGCCCGGTGAAGCCTTTGACAGATCTTGTTGCTGCGGCCATAGGCAATTCGCCTGTGCCGGGGCCGGCGTGAGGTACTTTGGATGGGAGGAGCTGCTTTCTTTGCCTACTTTCTTTGCAGCAGCAAAGAAAGTAGGTGCCGCCCCGCACAGGGGCAGTGCAAATAGACCGACGTGAAATCAGGATTTCACAGAAACACCCTGAAAGAACCAACCAAGCGGAGCAACAACAAAAAAAACTGCTCCGCAATGCAACACACTGTCACCCATGCATCACTCGATGCAACACCTGCTTGCCAAAGGATTACAGCAAAAGAGAAGCCCTAAAAGCCTTGGCACAGATATTGAGTTACTCGACCGACGATCCGTGCCCCACATCGCGACGAAACGAAACCGTCCCATCGTGCAGCGCGGAAGCGACGAGCCACGCAGCCGCGCCGCTGCTCGCGGCAAGCCCGAGATCGGCGTCATCGCGGATACCGCCCGCGCCGATCACCTCGCGCTCACCGGCGAGCGCGCGCACGTCGGCGAGGGTATCGAGATCGGGCCCGGCGTACGCGCCGACATGATCGAGCGTCATCACGATCACGCGCGACGGCCACCACGCGCTCCCGGCATGCGGCAAGCCGAGCGCGCGGCCGCCGCGATAGTCGAGCGACAGGATCGGCTCGAAGCCGCACGCCGACGCCTGCGCGATAGCGCCCGAGTCGAGCAGCGTCTCCGTGCCGAACACAGGCACCAGCGCCGCACGCGATGGGCCATGCGCGAGCCGCGCGATGCGTTCGGCGAGCGCGCGCATCGGCGCGAATGCGGTGAAGCCCGCGTCGAGCCAGATGTCGACGCCTTCGCCCAGCGCGTCGCACAGCGCGGCCAGCACGACGTCGTGCGCGCCGCGCCCGAGGATCGCGCCGAGATCGGCCACGTACAAGGTGCGCGCGCCGGTCGCGGCGACGAGCGCGCGGGCGATCGCAACGGGATCGCTCGTCGCGCACAACGAGGACTGGATCGGCCGGTAGCGCGAACGCTCGCCGCGCACTGCGCGCACCGCGTGGCCGTCGAGCAGATCGAGAACGGGTATCACCTGCATGGATGGCTTTCCTTTGATCAAGATCTTTGTATTCGAGTATCTCACCGGCGGCGGCATCGATCCGGACGCGGCGGGCGCAGGCAGCCTCGCCGATCTCTCCGCGCTGATCGTCGAAGGCCGCGTGATGCGCGACGCCATCGCCGCCGACTTGCGCGCGCTGCCGGGCGTCGACGTCACCGTCGCGACCTCGCGCTTCGAACAGCTCGACGACGCGCAAGGCTACGTGCGCGCGCAGCCGGGCGAGCCGGTCATACGCTTCGTCGCCCGCGTGGCGCGCGAGCACGACTATGCCTGCATCGTCGCGCCCGAGTGCGACGGCCTGCTGCTCAAGCTCCACGATGCGGTCGGCCAGGCGCGCTGGCTCGGCTGCGCGAAGGAAGCGGTCCGCGCCGCATCGAGCAAGAGCGCGACGGCCGCCTGTCTCGCCGCGCGCAGCATCGCCTCGACGCCCGCGCTCGAACCCGACGCCGCCGTCGCCGGACCCGGACGCCGCTGGGTCGTGAAACCCGACGACGGCGCGGGCGGCCTCGACACCTATGTCTACGACGACCTCGCCGCCGCACGCGCCGAATACGAAGCACGCGCGGCGGCCGGCCGCAATCCCGTGCTGCAGGAATGGATCGACGGCGAGCCGCTCTCCCTTTCGCTCATCTGCCGCGAACGGCTTGCGCGGCTTGTCAGCATCAACCGGCAGCGCATCGGGCTGTCGGACGCGGCGGGCTCGGAGCGGCGCGAGCGCATCGTGCAGTTCGACGGCGTGGACGTCGATCGCATCGACAGGCACGGTCCGCAGGGACGCGCGCTGGAGCGGCTCGCTCTGCGCGTCGCCGAAGCGTTTCCGGGTCTGCGCGGCTTCGCGGGCATCGATGTCGTGTGGCATCCGGAGCGCGGGCCGGTCGTGATCGAAGTCAATCCGCGCCTGACCGTCGCGTATGCGGAACTGAGCCGGCGCGGCGGCAGAAATCTCGCGGCGGAACTGCTCGCGGCGCATCGCGTGCCCGGCTTCGACGGCGATGCCGCGCTGCTGCGTGCAGTCGGCGGAGCGGCGTCATGACGACATCGACATCCGCCGATGCGCCGGTGTTCGGCTGGGACGTGGGCGGCGCGCACGTCAAGGTGTCGATGACGACGCGCGCCGGCGAGCTCGCCGATGTCGCGCAATGGGCATGTCCGCTGTGGCAGGGCATGGCGCATCTGGAGCGCGCGATCGATGGCGTGTTCGCGCGCTGGCCTGCCGCCGCCGATGCATCCGCGCGTCACGCCGTCACGATGACGGGCGAAATGGTCGATCTCTTTGCCGACCGCGCGGAAGGCGTGCGCACGCTCACGCGCGTGCTGGCGCAGCGGCTCGGACCGCGCACGATGTTCTTCGCCGGCGACGCGGGCTGGCTCGCGCGCTCGGCGTGCGCGGACGGCTGGCGCAAGGTGGCGTCGGCGAACTGGCTCGCGACCGCGCAATGGGTCGCGACGTGCGTGCCGGATGCCGTGCTCGTCGATATCGGCAGCACGACGACGGATATCGTTCCGATCGTCGGCGGGCGCGTCGCGGCGCGCGGCGCGAACGATGCCGAGCGCCTGATGAGCGGCGAACTCGTCTATCAGGGCATCGTGCGCACGCCGTTGTGCGGGGTGGCGCATCGCATCGCGTTTCGCGGCGAGACGACCGGCGTGATGAACGAATGGTTCGCGACGACCGCGGACGTCTATCGTCTGACGGGCGAGTTGTGGGCGGAGCACGATCAGCATGCGAGCGCCGACAACGGGCCGAAGACGGAGGCCGCGAGCCGCGCGCGTATCGCGCGGATGATCGGCCGCGACGCCGCCGATGCGAGCGATGCCGAATGGCGCCGCTTCGCGCAAAGCTGGCGGCATGAACAGTTGCGCACGCTCGGCGCGAATCTCGCGCGTGTGATCGCGCAGGATGCGGCGCTCGCGGCGGCGCCGATCGTCGGCGCGGGTTGCGGGCGGTTTCTGGCGGCGGCGCTCGCGCGGCAGGAGGCGCGCGGTTATATCGACTTTGCGCGGCTTGCGGGCGTCGCCGACGACGATGCGACGTGTGCCGAATGGGTGTCGACGTGTGCGCCGAGCGTGGCGGTCGGGCTGCTTGCGTCGATGGCGGCGGGCGGGACGAAGGGCGCGTCGGCAGACGCGGCGCATCCGTCGCACGATGCGTCGCCGCGTGCTGCGTGATAGCCTGCTGAATACAACGGCGGGCGTGATGGGAGAGAACCGGGAGCGTGGCCCGGCGGCATCATCGAACGAGATTGAACGAGGACAGCAACCATGTGGGTGGTGAAGATCGGGGGTAGCCTCAGTCACGACCCGGCGCTGCGCGAGTGGCTGACGCGGCTATGGGAAGTGGGTGGCGGGCGCGTCGTGATCGTGCCGGGCGGCGGCGATTTCGCGGATGCGGTGCGGCAGTATCAGCAGGAATGGCATTTCGACGATCTCGCGGCTCATAACATGTGTCTGCTTGCGATGGCACAGTACGCGATCCTGATGCAGGGCGTGGTGCCGGAACTGGTGCTGGCGTCGAACGAGAATCGCATCCGGCGGGCGTTGCGCGACGGGCGCGTGGCGGTCTGGGTGCCGACGGATCTGATGCGCTCGACGCCCGATTCGATGACCAACTGGGACACGACATCGGACAGTCTTGCGGCGTGGTTGTCCACTTCGCTCAATGCTGAGCGGTTGATGATCGTGAAGTCATGTGAGGTCGAGGTGAATGCGCCGCTCGAGGCGCTTGCGGCGGATGGCATCGTCGATCGGCGGTTTCCCGCTTATGTGCGGGATGCCAATTACATCGTCGAGGTTTTTAGCAAGGACGACGCTTCTGTCATGCGGGATCGGTTGCTTAATGTGGCGGTTTAAAGGGTTTTTTTGTTCGCTCTTTTTCGTTCGTTCGTTCGTTCGTTCGTGGAAGCCTGAGTTCGCGTCGGTCTATTAGCACTGCCCCTGTGCGGGGCGGCAGTCACTTTCTTTGCTGCTGCAAAGAAAGTAACCAAAGAAAGCAGCTCTCCCCATCCAAAGTACCTCACACCGGCCGCGGCACAGGCGAAGAGCCCGTGGCCCGGCAGTAGCGAGTGCCCTCAAAGGTCAACCGGTCTTGGCTCGCGACCACTGTGCGATCGCGCCGTTCAACGGACTGGCGCAGCACGAAATCGCTCCGGCCGGCTTCGCGGCCGACGGGTGAATCGGGTCGGCGCGTGCTTTCTTGCTAAAGGCGCCATCTCACGGCATGTGCGGCACATTGGTTTCCCCTGCATACCCAGCGGCAGCGCGTAGCGCTGTGCCGGAGCTTTTTTGTGCTGAGCCAGCGCGCTAAAGGGAATGGATAGTCAGACCGTGCGCGAGCCAAGCCGGTTGAAGCTTTTGACAGCTCTTGTTACTGCGGCCACGGGCTCTTCGCCTGTGCCGGGGCCGGCGTGAGGTACTTTGGATGGGGAAAGCTGCTTTCTTTGCCTACTTTCTTTGCAGCAGCAAAGAAAGTAGGTGCCGCCCCGCACAGGGGCA
>FCOH02000028.1 GCA_001544595.2 Caballeronia peredens
TAGGCTTAAACATAGGCAGAAGACTACCTCAAAATTTAAGCGTTGCCGCATGTCCGGTATTTGCGGGGGCCGGCCCACCCTCCTTGGCAGAAGGGGCGGGGTAGGTGGTGCTTATTCTTCGGTTTCCTCGTCCTCTTCTTCGCTGTCCTCCACGGATTCAAGGCGCTCGGTCAGATACTCTTCAACATCTCTGCTCAATTCGTTGGCGATACTTTCTTGGATAAGACGGATGAAGCCTCCGTAGCAGCCGTCATCACAATTGGCGGAGACAGGAATCCAGCAATCGTTGGCGAGAACTGCGCAAAGGTCTGCCATGTAGACAGGGGTGACATCAACAGCGATGTCATAGGCAGCTTCAGTGAGGTCGGTATCGGAATCGATGTCGCCAAATGCGATTAAATTTTTAGCGGATGCTTTGGCTTTGTTCAAAAGGTCTTCATAAGTCAGTTCGTTATTCATATTTGGTCTCCGTTT
This sequence comes from Caballeronia peredens, assembly GCA_001544595.2. Classification (GTDB taxonomy): domain Bacteria; phylum Pseudomonadota; class Gammaproteobacteria; order Burkholderiales; family Burkholderiaceae; genus Caballeronia; species Caballeronia peredens. The sequence continues at coordinate 475 of FCOH02000028.1, forward strand.
TTTGCTTTAGTTATACTTATAATTTAGCAAAAACGCGCCTAAAGTCAAATTTATGACCCTATATTTACCGACTTTCCGACGAACGGTTTATATGGATATCACCTCTTGAGTTCAGAGATGAAGTGACGATGAGTTAGGGTAGATCGATGGCGAAGCTGGAACCGTGAGGAAAGCGGTGTCGCCCGCGTGTGCCTCTTAGAAGGCGGTTTTTTCCTACCAATCGAAGCCCCGCTGGAGGCGTGTTAGCCATCGTTCCTTTCAGATTTCGGCCGTTGTGTTCGTGGCGGGAAAATGCTGTTGCAGGAAGAGAAGGACTGTCGCGGTAAGCTGCTCGGAAAACAGGCGACTAATCCGCTTCGGTGAGAGCCCACATTCGGCCTGGATGTCGTCGTCGTCTTCAGCGAGCTTTCGCAGTTCAGTGTTGGTGGTCGGAGTGAAAGAGTAGGCGATAACTTCAGCCATGTGTTCAAGCTCGTCAGCCTTGATAGAGCCGTTTTCAATGAGTTCAAGGGCATGCTCAAGGGCATCGTCCACGTAAGCAAAAAAATGGATGTCGTTGGCTTGGATGGTCATGTTTTGCTCCAGTAGTTGTTTAGGTTGTTTGTTATCTCGGGTAAGACGCATCGTATGCCTGCCTCGATATCGGCTGGGGACGCGTGGAAAGTTCACGCATCTGGGAAGGGCATTGACAAGCGAGGCGAGATGTGATGAAAGGGTCTGTCGGCTGGACGTTTAGCGTCTGCCATGCAGCGGCCTCTTTTCTGAGGATTCGCGCGATGCCCTGTCTATCGGAACAAAAAAATGCCACTGACACCGCAAGACATTGAGCACCTTGAGGCATTCAAAGCTTTGGAAGATTTTGATACCGATCTGGTCGAAACCCTGCTTGAGAATGTCAAAGACATAATGATTGCGTGGGGCGAGAAGCCCGCTGCGGATGAACGCTCGCAAGCACTCTTGGCTGCACTCACCCGCTACCTTCTTGAATCTCGGACGCAGAGCCAAGATCGTTGATGGGCATATACCCCTCGTCGCGCGGGATTCTTCGTGTCAATTTTTCTGGAAGTAGCTGTTCAGATAGTCGCGTGCGTCCCGCTCAATTTGGGCTTTGATGCTGGCGTCAATCACGAGCATGAGGTTGCTGATGCTGGGGTCCTTCGAGGCTTCGATGGCAGGGTTACTTGCGACAACGGAAAGCATGGCTTCGAAGGTCACTGGTTTGGCGGCGCTCGCGATGTTCTCTAGGTCAACGGTCCAATCGCTGTTTACTTTGATGAAACCGAGGTCAATGAACTGTTGAGCTAAGGCAAAAGCGCGAGATTTGACGGTGTTGTAGGTAAGGGTTGATGTCGTTTCGGTCATAAGGTCTCCAGTTTTTTTATTAGTTATGGGGTGCATCAATCGCAGTAGCCGTCATCTTCGGATTCGAAGAAGTAATCGGGTGTTGTGTCGGTGGATTGTTGTTTCTGGTTCGTGTCTGTGTTGTTCATGTAAGCCTCCGTGTTGTTGTTCTTGTAAGCCCCGAAAACGGGGTAAAGGTCTCTTGCTTTTTAGTGGGTCAATCCTTTTGCGCCGATGGGTTTGCCTTCAGCATTGCGCACTTGCTCACCTGGAGCGACGAAATTGGAAGGAGTGTCGCTACCGTTCAGGCAAAGGCTGGATACGATGTAGATAGCGTCGCTGTCATTGGTGAACTCAACGGGTTGTTTGTCTTTGTTCTCGAAGATCAATGACGAATAGGTGGTAGTGAAGAGCGCAATACCGTTGACTTCACCAGCTTCTGATTTGGCCGCTGCGCGGCGGGCAATCGTGCCGCTTGGAGGAATGACGATCTCTTTGTTCTCGGCGTCAAAAATGTTTAGAGTGTGAGGTGTCAGATTTACTAGGTTTTTCATTCTTGATTCTCCTTTTTTATTGTGGTTGTAATATCAATTTATCAAAAACGAGCTTTAAGTCAAATTTATCGGCTAATATTTAGCGACTTTCAGACGAACGGTTACCTAGTTGACGCAATTGAATCTTCTGCTAAGTTGGATATATGCACTCGGAGAGCGTTATGGAAGAAAAAGATAAAGAAGGTGACGAATCAGCAAGCAAGCCAAAGAATGCTAGGCGTCCTGTGCCTGTGCTGTCTGATTCGGAGAAGCGGCTTTTCGCAAAGCTTCGTCCGATGTCTCTGGAAGAACTCGATAGAGGACTAGCGAAGATAGCTAGGAAAGAATGAGGTCTGGGCTAGAACAAGCCTCCCGTTGGAACGAAGGTTCGCCTCCCGGCTCTGTAGCGTTGCAAAGATGGACGTGTGAAAGCTCTCGTGTTGAGGGCTTTTGTGTTTGTGGCGAAGCTGAAGCCGTGAGGCCGCGGTGTCGCCCGCGTATGCCTTTAAATGAGGCCGGCCCTTACCAAGTCCAACCAAGCTTTCCATCTGGCTCGACAATCAAAGTAATCAGGTCGTGTTTCGTAGAGCGGAAGATGTGGCAATTGCCTGCGCGACGGTAAGCGCTCACATCGTAGTCAGAGAGATACCTCTTGAGCCAGTTTGAGAATGAGATGTCGACCACTTCAAAGGGCCAATCGCGCCGATACTTCTTCACCTTTGGAACGCGTGTCTGCATAACTGGGGTAGCGGGTGGGTTGAGGGCAAGAAGGTGGTCCACAAGCTCACAAGCTTGTGCGGCTGTAATAGGTTTGATCAGGTGGGTAGTGGTGGTCTCGGTCATTGCAGTCTCCAGTCTTTTTTATTGGTTATGGGGTGCATCAATCGCAGTAGCCGTCATCTTCTCCAGCAAAGACGTAAGCCGCTGGCTCTTCCAACACGGTCAGTTCTGCGCTCACGGTTCCGTTGGCACAGTCGATATAGAGACTGTTGATGCCGCCGCTGAAAGTGATGCTGTGGAAGGCTGGATGTTGTTCTAAGACAGCTACCTTGATCTCGCTTTGCTTGAGAGAGGGGCTGTAGACGATGAAGGTTTCTCTGTCAGAGCTTTGTTTTATCGCCAGTTTGTAGAGTGAGCGAGTATCCAACACAGCCGAAATGATGTTCTCTTTGGGGGCAGATTTCTCTTTGTTGTAATAGGCGCCATCAGACAAGTCTTCGAATAGAGAAAGAGCTTCTTCACGGCTGCTAGCTTCTACTACTAGGGATTCGCTCTCAGTGACAGTGTAGGTTGTTGTGCGGGTTACTTTGATTAACATGGTGGTCTCCGGTTTTGTTTTTCTTATACTTCTAATTTATCAAAAACAAGCCTGAAGTCAAATTTATAGACGGTTATTTGGTGACTTTCAGACGAACGGTTACCTAGTTGATGCAATACAATCTACTGCTAAGTTGCATATATACACTTGGAAAGCGTTATGGACGAAAGAGAGAAAGAAGGTGATGAGATAACAAACAAGTCAAAGAACGCTAGGCGTCCCGTGCCTGTGCTGTCTGAGTCAGAGAAGCGGCTCTTCGAAAAGCTTCCTCCGATGTCGTTGGAAGAACTCGATAGGGGACTGGCGAGATGGTCCGGAAAGCTGAGTGTGGGTTGGGACAAGTCTCCCGTAGGAAGCTGTGTGGCGAAGCTGTAGCCGTTAGGGAGCGGTGTCGCCCGCGTGTAGTTCTTAGGATGCGTGTTTCTCGAAACCGACAAAAAAGCCCCAGTAACGGGGCTTTGTCTTTGCTACGAGGCTTACTTCATTCTCTGAGCCAAGGAGTGGTTCATCCAGGTGATGAGTTCCCTGGTGAGAGCGGGTCGCCGTTTTTCGTCAAAGACAACCGAGCAAGGCTTTGAGAGAAAATCGCTGAAGGCAGCGAACCGGCATGTGCAGGAAAGCGAATGCACGCCATCTCCGCAGTGTCCTGGATCGTTGGGACCATCGAAATACATCGTCAGGCTGTCGCCACCGAGCCCTTTGATATTCACGGTCGGCTCCTTCGTGCACGTGATGCCAAGCACGCAGCTATTGACGATTGCGAAGAGACCGCCGTCATACTGCGCAATCGTCTGGTTGGTCATCAATCCATCATTGGACTGGGTGACCGTTGTCGGAACATCAACCTTCGCAAAGCCAACCCCTGCCTTCTTTGCTTGCTTGTAGAAAGCGAGGAAGATATCGGCTGTGATGTTCTGTGACTCGGCATCCAGGGCATCGGACTTGTCTTGTAGGGCTTGCTTCGATGCTTGCTGTCGCTGGATGTGACTTTGGGCGGCTCGGACATCGTCGAGGTCTCCCGCGTGGCTATTGGAAGCGAATGCTAGGGCTGCAAGAAGGCTTCCTACAATACGTGCAAACATTGGTCGTTTCTTTCGTTAGATTGGTGGAAAAGTGTCTTACGTCCGTTGGCAGACGTTCTGTTTCCAGAGGTAGAAGTTTTGATCGGTGACGGGTTGCATCTGAACTTCATCCGGTGTCGTCTGAACGCTGTGGGTTACTGCCCCGGACAAATTGCTGTTTGTGAAATCGTCTTCGTAGAGGGTGCCCATCGTTTGTTGTTGACAGTCGATGAGCATCTTCACGACAGCGGAAGTGACAACCTTGTTATCTGAGCCCCGGAAGGGCATGTTGTATTCGAATTTGACCCATGCAGCGCGCCGTGCCCCGACTGTCTCTAGGGCATCAGCATCAATGAACCATTGCGATGTCAGGCCGGTGCCATCAGACCATGTAGCGAAGGCAGTCCAAGGACCATTTGGCGGGGACGGCTGTGTCATGACATAGCCTACAAGCGCGGTGTTCACAACAAAGACGAACCCTCCCCAAACTCTCCAGCCCTTGACTGACGGCAGATCACGCAGGTAGGGGAATTTCTGTGCCCAGACTAGTAGCGCGGCTCCATAGGCAACGAGGCAAATGTCCCACATCAATGCCGCGTCGCGGCTTGGGTAGATCATCTTGCTCACGAGCGACGGCAGCATGAAGTAGAGCAGAAACGGACCCCAACGGCGTTTCTTTGGCGCTTTCATTGTCGTCATTTGCATCTTCTGACCTTCGCGTTTCTCTGTTTTTCTTGACCCGGCGAGGATTCATGCCATGGCCGCCCATCTGCTTGTCGTCAAAAACCTCAAGAACTTGAGGCCGCAATGTGCAAAATAATTCGTGGTGACGTCCTCTGGAATGTGCCTAATATGCTCATCTGGACACTTGCTTTTCGTGCTAGCCTAGCCGGTTAAAAATCGATTCCAACGACTACTGCCAACGGGGTTAATCATGTCGAAAGGAAAGGTGCTCGATACCGCAATTGAGGTTGAGTATCTGTTGAAGGAGTTGGGTGGGACAGGACGGGGGCTTCACAATCTGCTCGATTCAGCAATCGAAGGCGGTGCCGCCATCCCTCGGCTTGTGATTCGGAACATCCGGGAACTGGCTGTCCTTCGCAATAAGATCGCCCATGAGAAGTTCGTTCTCAGCGAAGACGATGCTGAAGACTTCGAAACGATGGGCAAGCTAGTCATTAAGCGACTGAAAGCGATCAGGCCTGGCAGTGCGAAAACGGAGCCGGAAGTGGCTGTGAAGACTGCGGCGGTGAAGAAACCTGAGCCGGTTGCCAAGAAGAAGGCTGCGTCCAAGGTCGAAGAGTCTGCCGCAAAGAAGACCTCGGAAAAGACGGCTCGTAAGGCATCGCCCACGGTAGCCGTCAAAAAGCCAGTGGCGAAGAAAGCCGCTATCAAGACGGTCGGTTCAAAGGTTGTCGCTAAGAAAGCCCCTGCAAAAAAACCCACTGTCAAGAAAGCAGTTGTGAACAAGGTCATCGCGACAAAGGTGGCGGTGAAAAAAACGCCTGCCAAGAAGGTTGCCGCGAAGAAGGCCCCGGCTAAAACCGTCCCCACGGTCAAAGTAGAGGCGGTCGCTGTTAAGACTGGAAAGATCAGGAAAAAGCCCGTGATCTCAGAGGGAACTTTGCTGGCGATTGAGCGCACGGCGCAATCTGGCTCTGGACTGGCAAAACTGGCTGCAACATTCGCGCTGTTGACTAGGGCGCTCAAATAAGTTTCTCATTTGCCTAGCCCTCGATGCAGTCAGCGAGGCTCATCGTCCTGGCGGTGTAGCTCGTGCCTTGCCAGATGTATTGTTGGATGGTCACGGTCTCGGGCTGGAGGGTGTTGCCAATGATGATGTTGGTGTCCAAAATCGCTCTGGCATGGGCAAGGAAGCGCTCGTTTTCGTCGGTGGTGGTGATGGTCGCCAGAAGAGCCAGAAGACGAGCTTTCGCCTCTTCTATGTTGTCTGGTGCGATGTCGACGCCATAGAGGGTAGAGATAGCCTGCAATGCATGAATGTCGGCCGGCATGTTATCGGGGCGGTGCGCGAGCTTTCGGGCAAGTATGGCTACAAGGAAGTTGCCGTTGCCACAGGCAGGCTCAAGCCACGTTGAGAGTGGATTGCGGTATTGCTCCACGGGGATGAGGTCAAGCATGGCGTTGACTTCTCGCTCTGCGGTGAAGACTTCCCCCAGGTCCCGTATGCGTTGCTTGCTCTTCGTCTGGCTCATGCTGGTCCCTTGTTCTTATTGTTGGTTGGGTAGCCCGTTGAGGTAGGTGGGCAAGTCCATGAGGTTCATTTGGTGCCGTAGGTGCGGATAATAAATTCGTAGGCTTCGCGGCGAGTTTGGAAGGTGGCCTTGAAGCTCGGTTCGTGATAGCTGCCTTTGTAGAACGTGAAGGTTCTGTTCTTGGTTTTTGCGTCGTAGCAGAGCTTAAGCTCCGTGTCGCGATGTTCCTTTACCATGAAGTAGACGCGGTGGACGTCGTCCAGGGTAATGTTCTTCGCGTTGCCGAGCATCTGTTCAACGCTGGCATTTGTAGTTACAAGTTCTGGGTTTCTGTGCTGCATAGTGGCCTCCGTTTTTATTTTATTTATACTTATAATTTAGCAAAACGGAGCCTAAAGTCAAATTTATAGACCGTTGTTTATCAACTTTCAGACGAACGGTGGAATAGATATCCACGCCTAAAAAAGCCAGTGAAACTTAGTCCAATGGCTTTATTTTATGTATGTCTGGTGCAGATGTCTGGGTTCGGGGTCGGTCTAGTTATCAGTCATCTCCTCAATGCTCACTCTATTTCTCGCGACTTTCACAGCCTTATAGATTGTGAGAACAAGCCCCGCATGAGCCGTAAGGATGCGCTCTACGGCTTGGTCAATCGTCGCATCGTCATCGTGCTCGTGTCGACTGCCATATTGATCGATGATCACCAGGCGCTTGTGTGCAGGCGGAAGATTGGCTAAAGAAGGAACGACTTCTTGCTCCTGCTCCATCTTCTCGGGTTCGTTGCTTGCCAATGTTGCATTGGCTACTGATGGCCGTCTTACCTTGAGGTAGTGGCCCTTCAATGCAATGTTGGTCGCGAGGGCGCCAGATTTCAGAAGCTCTTCAATTGCGAGATTGAACGTTCGCACGTTGAAGTCGGAGAACTCAGCGAGCATCTCGTTTTTTACGTCCTCCCGGCTTTCAGAGTGGTAGAAGTGATTGTCCTCTAGATAACTGACATAACCCGAGACACTGTCGCCTAAGGGTTCGTTATGGGGGCAATCACATGTGCTGGTCGTAGTTATAGGTGAACTGTGATTGGCGAACGACTCTCCTATTCGATCAGTCCGGACATGCAAATTAGGGATGTCGTAGTTGTAGAGCGTGCGCTTTTGAATCCCGGTCAACTTGGAAATTTTGGCGACGGTAACCTTTTGATTGTTGCTTTCTAGAATGTCAATGGCTTTCAAGACTTTCTGCACATTCTCTTGTTTCTGTTTAGTAAATGATTCCCGTGGTGCAATGGTCCGGATATAAGGTTTAAGGATGTCGTAGCTGTAAAGTGTGAGTTTGCCAAGACCAGTCAATCCAGCAATTTTGGCGACGGTAACTTTTTGATCGTTTTCTTCCAAGATCTTAATGGCTTCCCGAACCTGCTGGATGTTTTCCTCACTCTGTTGTTGCCGCCGGTTACGTCGATTGAGAGTCTTGGCTGGATAGGTATCTTTTGTCATGCGAGGCTCCTATTTTAATTTTTTTGGGATTGGGGGCCCGTAAGGTGGGCCAAGCCAAGGGAGATTATTTATATGTGGAGGGTATATGCCTCGTAGACAGACAAGCAAAGCTGGCGAATGCTACAGTCTCGGTTCAGTTGTGCTTGTTGCGCATTCCATCTCCAAGACAAGAGGAAATAGTTAAATGCTTTGGGGTCAAAGTCGTCCCCTTCGACTTTCTTGGCGTTTTCTTCCAATGCCCACATGAAGCAGTTGTAGGCCCTGGTATACTTTGTCTCATCAAAGGCAACGTATTCTTGGGCTTTCTTCCACAAAGTGTTGAAAGTGTAAAATTTGGTCATGGTGGTCTCCGTTTGTGTTTATTTATATTAATAATTTAGCAAAAGACTATCTAAAGTCAAATTTATAGACCGTTATTTATCAACTTTCAGACGAACGGTTGATATAGATATCACCTTATCTTTCAGGTGAAAGATGGGCAATGAGAGGAGTGGGATGTGGGCGAAGCATTGACCGTCAGGCCGCGGTGTCGCCCGCGTATGCCTCTTAACGAGGCGGTTTTCATCATCTAGCGGGTGTGTATTTGGGTCGGCTGGGACAAGTCCCTCCTTTCCGCTTTGCTTCATGGGCCGCTCGATGGCGATAGACTCCATTGAGTAGAACGGCGCCTGTTGGTAGGTGCTCATCTGGTGATATGGCGAGGAAGAAGAGGGCTTTGTGTGCTGGCGTTGGGAACATGGAGTCTCCTGTTAGATTTTTGTTGTTCGGGGTTTCTTCGTGCCGTTCAGAGAAAGCTCAGCGTTCAACTTCGTCTGTAGTGGCAGATACTTCATCTGCTGTAATTTCTGGATGACGATTTCGGCTTTTTTCGTTGAGAGATTGCGTTTGATTCGGTCTTCCATGTCTGTGCTCAGTGTCATGAGGCTGTTGGCAAAGAAGTACATGGCGACATTCCAAGAGCCGCTATAAACCGCACGGTAGAAGAACCGGTCATACCCTTGGTGAATGTCAATGCTCGGGTGGAGGGCAGAAAGGTGCTCAATGACCTTTGGCTGGTCCGCTGCGCAAGCCTCGGAGATGAGATCGCTGATGATCTCGTCTAGCTCTCTCACAGGTTCACACTCGGTCTTTTGCGCGTCTAGGATGTGAGAATACATTTTCAGGTAGAGGTCGTAGTTCTTTCCTTCAATGCACCTTTTAGCCGCTACTCCAAAAGAAAATGCGGAGAACTCTTTAGCCAGCGGTAACTGCAATATTTCGTCAATCAAGTCAGCGTTGTTGGTCTTGCAGGCGTTGGCAAAAGTTGTGAGCAAGGTTGGCAGCTTCATGGCTCTAATGTTGGGCTTCTTATGGAGCTTCAGAAGAAGGGAGTTAAGTCGGTCGAAGGTTTCCTGGGTCGCGGCCGGGTCCTGAACCGGACAGAGCCGAACACGTAGGGCTGAACCTTCAAAGTTCCCCTCATGACCGAAGGCGGTGTAGAGAGCACTGGGGATGCGCACGATGAAAGTGAGTTGCACAACCATTCCGTCGCTGTTGGCGTTTGGAACTTGGACAGTCTTCGCCGTGTAATAGGGTGTCTCCCTGTGATTGTTCATAAAGTCATCATGTTTCATTGTGTCTCCCCGTAGATATGTTCTGCATGAACTACTTCTTTGATATGGTTATATCTTTAATTTATCAAAAGAGAGTCCGAAGTCAAATTTATTGGAAGATAGTCGCGGAACTTTCCGACGAACGGTTATGTGGTAAAAGCAAAGAAAACAACCTCGGTCCCCACTTGATAATTGTCCGCTACTAGGGATTGCTGGAGGCTTGTCAGATAAGGGTTCGAAGCAGTTTTTTGTTATCCCCACTTGGTCTGGGAAAAAATATCTAGAAGGTGAAAAAATTTTTGGAGAGCGGGGAAGGCCGCTGCTGATCCTTTTATTCCTGCCGCTACTGGGGATAGATAGGGAATAGCTCTAGAAGGCTTTCCGGATAAGGCACAGAGCATCCCCATGTAATCTTTATTTTGTGGGGATTAGGGAGGGATAGGTGGGGAAGAGAGACTCAGGCTGTCGTGCAAAGAGGCGATTGCTGCACGAGTTCTTTGAGCTTGGCTAGATGTATCTTTCTACCCAGCCCCTCTTTGACCATTGAGCCTTCCACGATGGAGTTGAACTCCTTATATCGCTCTCGGTAGAAGCGGAAGATGGTGTCCAGCCTGTCCTGTTGCTCGGGTGGGATGACAACGGGGTGGTAGCTCTTGAGCCGCTCATAGTCCGTGAAAGCGTTCCACTCATCGACGGTCTTCCTGCCGTAAGTGAGGCAGTCATCGTTGAGAACGGAGAAGACGAGGAGCATGTTGTTGATAGGTGTAGCGATGTCGTAGTTGCACCATGCCGTGCCTCGAAAATATGCATGGAAAAGGTAGCTCGCCATATTGTCAGTGATGTGTGAGAGAACGACTTTGAAGCCGTCTTGCAGATACGTGGTGATGAACTCCTCACTGAGGCGCTCAAACTCGTCCTTGTAGAGCTTCATGCGCTTCGCTACGGTGCCAGGCAAGGTCTCGATGTATTGCCAGCTACGGTTCTGATAGAGGTTCTGTTCGCCGTCCACATGCTCAATGCGCAAAACAAGCTGGGTTCGTCCGAACTCGGGCTGGTTCACTTCATCTAGATAGACAGAGAGACTTCGCTGCGTTGCGATGTCGATGTGGGTCTTGGAGAAATCGGGTGAGAGGTTAGTATCGAAGCGGAGTCTCATGCACTCGTTGTTGTAGCCGACGTTATTGAAGCCGAGTCTCTTGTCCCTTCTATTGCTGCTGCTGGTCTTCCATCTATTCAGGTGGTAGCGAGCTTGATACTTTTTGTCTTGAATGTAGTCTTCGCGAGTGAGGTCAAAAAGTAGTTTGTTTCGAAGGTCTTCTAAGACGATGTAGTTATATCCGTTGCTTTGTAAATCCATAGGTGTTCCTCGTGGTAAAACCCCTAGCAAGTAGGGGTGGGGCTGTTCGATTCCGGCTTATCTGAAGACTCTGACCTTCTTAAGTTCATCCAATGCTTGGGTTACGGCTTCCCGGTTCTTGGGCTCAATGAAGCCGTTGCTGTAGGAGGTGCGACCAATGAAGAAATTTTCGTCCAGGTATCCTAGCTGGCGAGGCTTGGCGTTCCCATGTTTGGGTCTGGTGTAGATAAAGATTGAGATGGTGCTCGTGTGACGCTCAGGTGCCAACGAAAATATGAAGTTAGCGGTCTCGATGCGGTTGTTGCTGCTGGAGCGAAGCTTGTTGAAGGCTGCTCTCACTGAGTTTGGGTGAATCTTGAACATGTCATACATAGTAGTCTCCGTTTTTTTGTTGTAATAAGAGCCCCGTGAGGTGGGGCAACCATCTTTTTCTTTAGGCTGCGAGTAATAAGTCTTCGTTGTTGAGGCGAACGATGAGGTTGTAGTCATCGATGGTCAAATATTCGTCGCTGATGATGTTGCCGTAGGTAGCACGAACCTTGTTGGCACGTGCAACACCTTCGTCGTACTCCTTTTGCATCGCTGGTGTTACTGCTGGAACCTTGACAGTTGGCACGTCTGCACGTTTGAACAAAGATGCGAGTAATGAGGATGCTTTGACAGTTTTAGCTGGGTTAGTTTTGATGGTTTTCATGGTGGTCTCCCGTTGAGTTATTATGTTTATATATATAATTTAGCAAATGGAGGGCTAAAGTCAAATTTATGAGCGTGTTTTTATTGACTTTCCGACGAACGGTAAGCAATCAGATATCAGAGCGGAAGAGTTAAACTGCGGGAAGAAGTCCTGTGCCTTTGCAGTGCTTGCAACGAACTTTCCCCGACCCGCAAGAACAAGGCGTTTTTACAGCCTGACAGAACGGGCAAAGCTTGCGGCCGAATTTAGTTGGAACACCAAGGGCAAAGCGAGATCCGCCGCATGCAGTGCAATTTACTCGGGCTGAGCCATGACACCACGGGCATTTGACTCGGCCGCTTCCTTGGCAATCAGGACACTTTGACGGAGTTTGTGCGGGGTTGGATGTCGTGGTCGCGCTTTGTTGGCCGGCGACAGTGCGAGACCCAGGCTTAGCCGATGGGTATTTTTTCAGGGCTTCCTGAAATCGCTCCTGCGCGCTCCGATGCTCTTTCGCGGTTGGTGGTTGCTTCCTTCTCAGAGCGACGAAAGCAATGAGGATGATGGCAAAAAGGAGTAGCGCAATAAGCACGAGTGTCCGCATCAGTCCCTCCTACGGTTGCTTCAATATAGGTGACAGGCGCAGGACTGACTGGAATGTTCGCGAAGCAAGATGCCGGAAGGAAGCGGTGCCGCCCGCGTGTGCTTCTCAAGAAGCGGTTTTCCGTCCTTCGGTGCAAAAAGCGTGTGTCCCGAGGGGTGTGGCTTGTCGTGTCGATGCTATGTGCGGCTCAGCGTTTGTGAACGGCGCCGAAGGTCTCGCCATCAATTTTTAGTCTCACGCGTTGCACTCTTGGCTTCTTCTCGCGCACTACTGTCTTGCTGCGCTTCACGACTACTGGAGTCGCGCCATCGTCGGCTAAACGGTGGGAGGCGAGGCTGATGTTGATCGATGCGATGCGGGTTCCGGCGATGACATCTGCGAAGTCACCTGCATAGCGTGCATGAGCGCGCTGCTTGTGAGGTCCTTCCAGGCTCAGGATACGGTGAGCCGTAGGGATGACATCCTGCTTCTTGAGGTGTTCCACTCTACCGATATTCTGATACGTGACTTGAAGGCCTTCGCTGCGCAAAGTGGCGATGGTTTCGATTAGCTTGGCCAGCTTCTTTTCTTTTGTTTCTGCTTTCTTCATGTTGCTCTCCTTTTCCTTGTTTTCAACCTGTATTAAATCTTCTGTGTGACCGATGTGGTCATGTTCGCTATCTTTCTATTCTTCTTGCTCTCTAGTTCTTCGTATTCCATTATTTGGCTTGGGTGACGAACGAACATCATGAATCGCCAGTAGCCACTTTTGAGCTTCTCCACCCTTACATTGGGGAACGTGTGTATCTTCGGTGTACTCTTCTTTTTCTTCTGAAAGCGGAAGGTGAGGTTCATAATAACTATTTCTTCCACTTCGTCGGTCGCGGGCATATTCAACTCCTCGTGTAAGTCCTCCTCCAGCCGCCAACCGCCATCGATGCTGTAGGGATACTCGGTCGGGATTACTCCCAACGGATCAACGGTAGGTCTGAGTATCGTCGCTCTTGCTCGGTCCTCCTCGGGAAGAGTAGCGATATATTCTTGGGCCGCAATGATATTCATTGGATATGTCTGCGATTCAACAAGTCCAAAGAATGCAAGAATTTTTTCGGCTTGAACGAACGGAACCCAATAATACTGCTTTCCGACATGATGCCATGTGTCGGCTCTGAAATACTTGGCAACTAAAGTCATGGGAATTGGAAGCTCGTAGGCTGGAACGATTCCCTTCTCTTTATCAGCAACCGCGTTGTTGCTCATCATTTGTTTATAGTTATAGCCTGCCATGATGATCAACTGTTGATGGTTGCCCAGGTCTTCGCAACCGCGAAGATGGTCATTGCTGATACGCCACTTCCAGCCAAGGTTTCTTTGACATGGTTAATAGCATAGTCGCAAGCAATGCCTAAGCCAGTGGTCGCTAAGTTCTGTATTTGATCGAGATGGTTGTATGCAACGAAGCCTAGGGCTGCGCATACGATGAATTTTATTATTGTCATTTTGTTCTCCATTTTGACTTCTAGTTATAGTCTTAATTTAGCAAATTCGCGCTCAAAGTCAAACTTATGAACCGGTTTATTCAATATTTCCGACGAACGGTGCTTGACTATAGTTTTTCTAATAATAAGATAAAGAGAAACCGGGGGTAAAAGTGAAAAGAATATGGATAGGTCTGTTGATGGCCGTCTTTTTAAGTGGCTGCAAAGATGAGCCCAAACGTGTGCTTCCTAAGACCGCCGCAATCAAGGCGGAAGTGCCGCGCAAAGAGCCTACAAAATGGGTCTATGACAACGTGGTGGAAGCGGGGCAGGTGGAAATGACACGGGTTGCGGTCGATGTCTCGGACAAGAGCAAAGGAGGCGATACTCTCAACGTGGTGCTTCTTCGCAAGCCCAATCAGGATGTTCAAGCCGTTCTCAAAATGGGCAAGGCTTTCGTGTGTCCGGCGGCCGGCGAGCCATGCTTCGTGAAGATTCGCTTTGACGGAAGTGCTAGCGAGAAGTATTCGGTGGAAGCAGCGGCAGGCGAAGATGGGGCTGTGTTCGTGAATCGGGCAAGCACCCTCATTTCCATGATTAAGACGGCGAAGACAGCTTGGATTGATGTGCCGGTGGGGGATGGGAAGACTGAGACTTTCGCTATTGATGTCGGCAACTTGGATTGGAACTACTGAAGATGGGAGCGATGTGAAAAGAGCCAACCGTTGAGTTGGCTTTTTTGTCTTTTACTGAAGGCAGGCTTTGGCACTCTCCTCAGTGAGGCTTGAGCCCAGCTTGTCCATGCAGGTTTCTTCCCGGTTCATCTGTGCGATGAGCCGAGTGTAGCCAGCGACGTTTTCCCCTTTGAGGATTTTGCGATACGACGCATCTTTCGCCATCTCGTAGCCTTGATGGTAGCTCTGTAAGATTTCGCTCCGTCTGAACTCAGCATCTTTGTGAAGAGCAAGGCTTGCCATCGTGCCCAACCCAGCGAAGGTAAGAAGCAAGAGGATGTTGGTCTGCATGCTGCCGGCTTTGCGCTTGGCGGGGCGGGGTGCTATCTCTTTGGTGAAGTCGATTTGCACTTCGTCTCGTTGGAACGTTAGCTTGGGGAATTTCATAGATGGTCTCCTTGTTATAGTTATTGTTGAATGTCTAGGACTTCTTATTTTCGGCTTTCAGCTTCTTCAGTCTGTCGAGCTTGCGTTGGCACATCAGGACTGCATCCTCTTCGCTCAGGCGCCGCGTGTAACCGAAATCTGGGTTGACGACTACTAGGTCACCGTTGCGTCGGATGTTGCGGCACACTTCAAGCCGGTCGTAACGTAGCAGTCGCTTCTGATCGATGCTCGCTTGGGATGCGAAGCCAATCCACAGATTGAATCTTTCCCATAGGGTTCTTTCGCTCACAAAGTCTTGTTTGGATGGAATCTGATTGATACCAAGCTCCTTCTCCAGCGCGCATATTTCTTCTTGCAGGACTTCACTTTGGGATTTGTGAGCGAATATCTTTTCTAGCTCTTCGTTAGTTAGCATTTTTATCCCCTCGTTGTTTTTGTTTTAGGTGAAACCGGATGTAAGGCCAGGGTTCTAATCCCTTGGATATCAAGTCTAGACAGAGCGCGTTTGAGAAGCCGTTGATCGTCGAAATTGCTTTCTTCTTTGACATGCGGCGGATGTCCACCTCTATGTGCAGCCAGACGGCATGATCTCCTGTGTGGTCGTAGCCGTATTCGATCATGTCAAGACGAACGTGCTTGATGGCAAGCGCCGCGAAGGAAGACTCAATGAGGTCAGATTCGGGTCTCATATCTTCAACTTCCTAGATTCGGCTACCGGCTTTTTCGGCAATTCGCGTTCGAGCTTCTCAATGAATTGCGCTGTCCGGAGCCAGTTCTTAGCGGTGTCGTCTCCGTGCTCCACAACGATTGACGAGAAGGCGGCTTGGCCGGAATACATGCGATACAAGAACTCCATGTTTGCGACGTTCCCAAACATACATGCCCGTCTAAGTTGGTAATCGTCGTCCTGCCGAACATCCGCGCCGTGATCTACGAGAAACTCTACAATATCGGACCTTTCCAAATTCATATAACGACCGCACTTGGTTGTGTCGGCTCCTGCCGCGACCAGTAGTTTCACCACAGGAAGGTGGCCGTCATTCATTGCACGATAGAGTAGTTGCCATTCGCTAGAGTTGACATCGGCTCCCCTGGCGATGAGAAGCCTGGCGGTCTCTAATTCCCTCGCATCTAGAGCCGCCCAGAGCGCGCGGTTCTTCGTCTTAGGGTCATTCCATCCTTGGTCAATAAGAAGGGAGACAATTGCAGTATGTCCATATCTAGCGGCTACAGCGATAAGCGAAGGTTCCTTCTTGGACCCCTCTGTTAGGGTGGCAACATATTGCCGAACGCGTTCTATGTCTCCGTCTCCGACGACTTCTTCAGATTTTTCTAGTGACTTGAGACCTGCTGAAAAAGTCGCGACATCGATTAGAGGTAAAAGATCGGGTGCTTGCGCGATGATTTCCTGCTCGGGTTCTTTCTTTGGTGCAGGAAGGAGGGCGAAGGGCGTGAAGGGCGCGGAAGCTTCCTTCGCTTCGAGAGACGCTACCTTGGCTGCAACTTCGTCTTCGGTGACCTTTTCAAGCAGAAGTGCTTGTGCGGCCTTGAGAAGAGGGATTGCAAGATCGAGGACTTGAGACTTGGTGGTCTGGAAGCCCATCGTGAGTTGTAACCTCACATATTCCGCTTGGCGCTCCACCGAGAACCTGCCCATTCTTGAATAGGCTTCGTCTTTGAGGCTCCAGCCCGTGATGATTGTCAGTTTGCGGTCATCGGAGATGTATGTAGCGTTGATTCTTTTTGCGTTTGTATCGTAGTGGAAGTTCTGATTGTTCATTTCGGTCTCCATGCTTATTCTGTTTATATATTTAATTTATCAAAATCGCACCTAAAGTCAAATTTATGAGCGGTCTTTTTCAATGTTTCAGACGAACGGTTGATATTGCATATCAAGTGTCTTGGGCGCAAGAAAAGCAAAAGCTGCCCGTTGGGAAAGTGGGCCAATGGCCGGCCTAGCGGCTGTCTTGCTTCGCTGTGGCTTTGATGAACTTGTCGACGTGTAGCGAAGCGATGTGCCTATGGAATAGGAAGCGGTATCGCCCGCTGTGCCTCCTAAGAGGCGGGTTGTGCTGGTGATACCCGTCAAATCTTCATGCGGCTGGTGCGGATCTCGGATGACTTGGGCAAGTCTTGGTTGAGCTTTTCGCAAAGCTGCTTCTTTTTCAGCCAGGCAACTGCCTCGTCACTTCCCCACTTCCACACGATGCGTCGGAAGGCTTCTGCGTCTTCATAGTGGGTGTAGAGCAACTGGAGTGTTTGAGGGTTGGCATGGTCGCAAGCCCATCTCAATGCTGAGTCGTTGTTCCTGCGGACGTCGACGCCTTCATCCAACGCCCAGGCCATGATGTGATTGTGCTGGTGTCTGGTGGCTTCATCGAACGCGCTGCCAATGTCAGCACCATGTTCAACAAGGCACTCTACAACTGGTAGGAAGCCTAGAAGCGCAGCCATAAGCAAAGCATTGTCGGTTTTCATATCGGGATGCTTTTGCAACTTCTCCATGACGGTCGTCAAGTCTCCCTCTTGAGCCGCCAAGGACAGAGCCATTTCCTCCATGATGTGCTTATACTTTCCGTCTTCGTATTGTTTCAAAAATTCATTGTGCGTCATCGTGTCGAACGGAACACAGAAGCCGATAGGAATACTTAGGCTTGGGGTTCTCGGTATCGGTATGGCTTCTCGGATAGATATGAGTTCTTGTCGGGAGACCTCATCCCTGCATTCATAGATGTCGCCAGAGAGCGGTTCTTCGTCAGATTTTCTTTTCATCTCGTCTTCCTTTTATAGTTATAGAGCCCGTGAGGAGGGCTAGTCCAAAACCTGCTTATATGCTGCTCAAATCTTCAAACGCTTGGTTCGTACGCTCGATGACTTCGACAGGTCGTTGTGAAGCTTTTCGTTCAGAAGCTTCGTTTCGAGTAACGGCTGGGCGTTCTGAAACGACTTCACTACTGCCTTGAAGGCCTTCTTGTCGGGATGGATGTCGTATAGCTGGTAGAGGAACTCGCGTGCTTGTTTCTTGCAAGCGAGCCTGGCAAGCTCGTTGTCGTTGAACTCGATGTCCTTGAGGTGAGGAAGCAGGTATCCCGTGAAGTCCCAGCGTTCATTCCAGACCGCCTGTTTGATCGTCTTTCTGATGTTTTCTTGTCCGATCCCGTGTTCAACGAGAAGCTGGGCAATCTCCATGTGTCGAAAACGCATGGCTCCATCAAGGGGACACTTATCCTTCGCGTGATTGTTGAGGTCTGCTCCGTTTTCCAGAAGGTATGCCACAACGTCTATGTGACCATACTGGCTGGCATCGCAGATTGCTTGCTCGTTTCTTAAGTGAATATCCCAGCCCTCGGCATGGAGGTATTTCACAATTTCCAAGTCTCCGTGGCGGGCTGCACTCACCAACAGGTCTGGGGATGATTGGTGAGCTATTAGTCCCACGCTCGCAGCATCGCAGATCGATTGTTTAACAGAAGCAAGCCCGTCATAGACGACAGAAGATTGGAGTGATTCGAGGTGTTGCTGGCGCACTGATTCTGCCCGACACTCCATTAACCAAGCATAGATTTCGGAAGCGTCCCCCGTTGCTAAGGCTAGGTCAGAAAGACCGCGATTAGGTGTCAGGCGAATGGTGTAATCGGGCAGAGTTTTGGTCGGGGTGCGCAAGATAATGTCTCTGCGCGAAAAGTCGCGGACAAGCTCAAGATAGAGAGCAACGACTTGTTCTTCGGTGGCTTGATTCGTTACGACTTCTGTGTTGATGTTCATACTTGGTCCCCGTGTTTTTGTTCTTCTATAACTAATTTAACGAGAATAAACGCGAAGTCAAATTTATGAAGGGGTATTGTTGATATTTCCGACAGACGGCATGTATGAAGCTTTGCGGGGTTGTGGTTGGATTTTCAAACCGGTGAAAGAGTCGCCGGTAACTCGACGGTGCCTAGAGCACTTCCTTGTGTCGCGCCCCACGGAGTTTTCTGTGTTCGCTTCAGAACGAAGCAACGTTGGAAGCATGTGATAGCTTGCGTCGAGAGCCCGATTACTTATTTCACATACTTCTAATGAAAAAGAAGAACTGGACACTGTGGTGCCTTTTTGCAGGCGTCTTCTCGGTAAGCTTGGCTGGATGCGGGAAGAGTGTTCCGTCTGCCAGCATGGATTGGGTAACCTTCCAGCATCGCTTTGTGAGGCCGCTTCCTCCTGACTGGGCCAAGGTCATGGTGACCGAGAGGCACTTCAAGCTTTCGTCTCAGGAGATGGTGGGCTCTGCCTATGCACCGATCTTCTTTCGGACCATCGAGGACTGTCAGGCAAATCTGCGCAACTACATCGCATACAAAGCCCAGGCTGAGTCGTCTAGCACTGGACAGACCTTTATCCATGCGGTGTCGACAGACCAGTACGCGGACAAGCTTCCGGAAATTGGTCCCGAGCTTGTGACATTGCAATGCTGGGATATGAGCGGCAGCAGTGCGACACAGGCGCCTGCTCCAGATTTTCCCTCGGCTGAGAAGGTAGCTGGAAAGCAGTCAGATGCAAGCGAGTTGCCGCCCAAGGGACCAGACCCGAAGCCGCCAACTTATCTGGTTCAAAATGAACCGAGTGCGGCGAAGTCATATGATGAACGGTTCAACGAGGCGAATCGTCTGGAGCCTGGCTCACACGCGCTCGGTTTGACGATGTATGACCTGGAGACACAGAAGGCGGTGAGGGCGGGGAAGACCCCCTATGAATTTGAAGACCTGACCTCTTGTCGTCAAGGCATTTCCGGATTCATAACCTATATGGCTCCAATCATGAAGGGAATGCCGACGCGTTTCGTTCCTGTTGGCCTCTACAACCGGCGAACAACTACTCCACAATACATGGGCCGCGACCCGCAGTCGGGGAAAGTGATGCTTCTGGTGCCAGCGTGTGTAATGAAGACGGCTGACGGCAAATTTGCTGAAGATCCGAAATTTGGCATGCCGCAACCTGCTTTCGATATGGCTCAGACGATGATCGACCACGGTGACCTAAAGCAACGATGAGTGAATTTTTTAGTTCACGAAAACTCGGGTCATCTCATCAAGGCTGTAGCGTTTGAGCTTTCCCTTGTTGTCCAGGATGAAGTAAGTGCGCTCGCCAGTGGTTGCTTGGTATTCGTAGGCACTGCCTGCTCTGGCAGTGAAGCTCTTGTCCTTTGCTTCGATGAAAACGCGGTTGAACTTGAAGAGGGTGCTTGCTTTGTAGAAGCTCAGCAACGCGAGGTATTCCTTCGGTTGGAATGTGCGACTTATCTCTAATGTGTAAAGCGGCTCCTTCGACGGCTTAGTCGTTTTTATTATCTTGAACTGCATGTCGTCTCCCGTGTGTTCTTATTTAGGTTAGCGTCGGATGTTTCATTGTCAACACGAAATATTTCTCCACTCGGCGTTGACAAACAAGAATTTATCCGTAGTATCAGTATCAGACAGTCTCGGACCAGTTGACAATCAAACGTTCCGAGGAAGGCCAGAAGAAATTCTGGCCTTTTTCATTTTCGTAGAGGCGGTTGACAACTGAAGTTTTTTTGCTATCTTTGGATGTGATAGTAATTATGCGTCGATTGT
Organism: Caballeronia peredens; assembly: GCA_001544595.2. GTDB lineage: Bacteria > Pseudomonadota > Gammaproteobacteria > Burkholderiales > Burkholderiaceae > Caballeronia > Caballeronia peredens. The sequence continues at coordinate 20,829 of FCOH02000028.1, forward strand.
TAACTGTTTCGGGACTGTCCATCTAGTTACCAGTTACAATTCCCGGTTCGTTACTCTCCAGGCAAGTTCCCCCTTCGAGGCACAAGAAGCAGAAAGCGTGTAATCAAACAAAAGTGACTGCTCGAATTTATTCGATACACTTATTGGCTAGTTGGGGTAAAAGATTGTTGATGTGAAATCCACTAGAATGGGATCTTGGCACAGTGGAACGCGAAGACTAAGGGTAGCCGCGCCAGGAGGTTGAATCAGAACCTGAACTACCTAGATTGACCAACTGATTTGATGGTCAATGCCAATAGATGTGAAAAAGTGGCCCCGTCCGTTTTTATTTCTATTAGTGCATTAAGTCGGAACCCCTCAATCTCTGAGGGTTAGGGAAGACTTTAGCCAAACCGTGTGAAGTAAAAGCAAAACCAAGTACAGTAAAACCAAGTACGAAGTAGTGTACACGTAGTGTCTACATGATATCGAAGATAAGTTATAGACGAAGTGATGTAAGCGTAGCTCTCCCTCTAGCAGAAGAATAAGAAAATATCCAAATAGAGAAGAAGAAAATAAAAACGGACGCGGCGCGTTTTTGATGCTTTTCGGGATGTGGAGCGTTGACAATGCTCACACACGCTGCATAATCAAAGAAGAACGAAGATAAGTGGTGTTTCAGCGGAACAGTGAAAACTGACACCGACCCGGCCCAGAAATGGGTTGATCACCCGGAGTGATCAATAATTGAAGAGGGATTCCAGCCATAAAGAAAAGGGCAGGTGAGAAATCATCTGCCTTTTCCATTTGACTGCGCGCAAAGCTGATTGCCGGTAGGAAGCGGTGCCGCCCGCTATGCCTCCTAAGAGGCGGGTCTTGTCCTTGACCTAGCCCGAGACGGTTGCATGGTTACAGGCGAAGCTTGGAAGCGGTAGCTCCCGCCCAACGAAGTTCTCCCCCACATAGTGCCTCTCAGCAAACAGTCCAGGCGAGACAACAACGAAGTCATTCAGGCGGTAGCTCCGTTTGGCGAAGCTCCGTTCACCGAGAGGAGGCGAAGCAACCAATCAAAATATCAACGGGACGGGGCAAATTCGTCGCGTTCGGGGTCTTCTGGTGTTCATGTAGCTGAAAAAGAAAAAACCCCCAAAAAGGGGGCTTTGTGTGGGATGTTTTCGGTGCTTAGATTAAGCCAAGGATGAAAGTAGCCACCGAATCGATTGCCCAAGTCGTATACATCAGACTAAGGGCTAAATTCAAGTTGTATTTGATCGCGCAGAGTCTAATGTCACGATGTCGACGCCGAGTCAGACCATGTGGAGTGGGCTTCCTTGCAAGCCTGGAAAGCTTGAACATGTAGAAAATAAGGCCGATACACACGAAAGTTTGGAAATTATGGAAGAAGCTGGCGACCGAGGCGGCAATTGGAATGAGGTGATAGTGGGGTGGGAAGAATATGTTCAATAACCCAAACACGATGTTTATCCAAAGTGCCACTAGGTCATATTTTGAAAATCGTATGTTCCACCGTGATTCGGGTCTTACCGTCTCGTCCTTAAGGACTAGGGTTGTTTTATCTGCGTCGTGCATAAAGGTCTCCTTTATTGTAGTTATGGGATTTATCCTAGCGACAGTTTCAGAAAAAGCAAGGCCGCGTGGATATCAATATTTCATCGCCTAGAACGACTTTGCTCATAAAAAAACCTCCAACTAGGGAGGCGAGAAGGACGTCCAATTTGAGGCTTCTATTTCACGTTTTGATGGGTTCTGCATCCCACACCCAAGAACCTGCTCCGATTGGATAGTATTTGATGCCGTCAATCACGATAGCAGGGAAAATATCCCACTCGTCTTCGGGATAGTAGTCGACGGCATAGATGAAGCGGTCATTCTCCGCGTCATACATCAACTTCTCTTCAGTAGTGACGGAGTTCATATCATCAGCGAGCTTCTTGGCGACTTCGAAGGTGAAGTTAGGCATCTCCCAGCCATTCCATGTTTCACCATCAGTGATGCCCTGATACTCCTGGCCGCCATCCATGTTAAACATCATCGCTTGATACATGTCATCTCCTGATTCGGTAGGTGATAAATCGAAGATATCGAACATCTAGCGGCGCGTCCAGGAGAAAACATAGATATATGCTCCCTTTACCGTTCGTCTAAAAGTTGAACAAAAGACGGCCATAAATTTGACTTTGCGTTGCCTTTTGATAAATTAAGAATATGAAAACAACGGAGACCACATGACCAAAGAAGAAATCATCCAAGAACTATCCGCTATGCCACACTATAAGATTCTTTCCTACATGACCGCGTCATTCGGAACATGGAAAGAGCTTATCTTGACCAATGAAGAGCCTCGCAACTTCTGGGAATGCTTTCACGACTCACATGCCATCAGTCTCGGTTACTGGGGCTATCTTGAGCATGAAGAGATAACGGACAAGATTGCGGAAGTTCTGGATGAGAAGATGGCATTGCCCAAGAAGGAACTGGTGAGCTACATCATGGAGACGCTAGCTGGATGAACTAGAGCCCCGATGTGGGGCTTTGTTCATGGCTTCAGTTTCCGCCCTGTTTGCCGATATCTTCCTGGATAGACAAGACGAAATGGGGCAGAGCGATGGGAAGACGGATTTGCGCACTGGTGGTTGGACTGATGATGGTGGCCGGCGCCTGCCGTGCGCAAGATGCCGCTCCAACTGACACTGACTTGAAAGCCTCCTACTGCGCTGGTGTCATGGCTCAGCAGAAGAAAGACTTCAAAGAGATTGTGCCGGACGTAGAGACCAATGCCGCGCTACCAGATATCGTCAAGAAAAATTGGTCAAGCATCAACGACAAAGGGCAGCATCTCGCTCAGTATCTCGGCATTCGCTTTGGCTACATTGACCCAACAGGGTCCGCGGTCGCGATGATGCGCGGTGCTCAGGATATGGAGAAAATGCGAACCCCGGAGCTTCGCCAGTGTACGGACAAGTGCATGGCAACCGCTCTGAAGGTTCCACAAGAGCAATTCACGTCTTGCATGCGGGCTTGCGACCCCGAAACCTTGCCGCGCATTTGGTCGTGTAACAACCTCTCTTGGCTACCGTTCTAACTGGTTTGATAAAGTGTTGAGAGACAAGGACGCAACGCAAACTAAAAATGGACCTCTTCTATTACTGGAAAGACTACGTCGCGGACATCCGCGCAAACCGCATCGGCTCATTGGGCTCGGACATCGTAGATATTGAGCGCATGCTAGCGAGGCGTCCTGCTGATCGTGTATGGGTCTTCAAGACGCCAGAAGGGAAGATGGGCAATCTGCAAGTCCTTGGTCGGCTATCGGTCGTTGATGAATGTCCAGATGGGTGCGCACCCTCCAAGCGTCACAATGTCTTCTATGACGCAGCATCACCAAATTCGCTTTGGTTCACGGACTCCGGAACCGACGAGCGCATGAACGAAATTACCAACATCCTCAACAATCGATATCAGGCGGCCTTCCGTGCCAACTTCCGTGGAGCCAACGGTATTCACGAGATTGATGCGGATATCGTAGCGAAGCTGAAGAACGTCACTGCGAGCTACGCATCGGTCCAGTTTCTGGAAGGCATCAAGCCGTTTGCGAGGAAGAAGGCGGCGTAGAGGGCTTGAGCAACCCCTTTTTGCGCTGGTAGTCCACGGTCTCAAAGAGGAACTCGGCTAGGGTCTTTGCAGAATTCACGGCAAGCTTCGCGTGATGTCGCTCCGGACGATAGGTCTTCCCATGGCTATCAGACATCTTGTTTCTCATCGCAGCCAGCCCCGTGACGATAGAAGCCAAGCCCGTCAAAACTTGCTTGAGGCTCTCCGAAATATCCTTCCTGCTCGCTGACAAGTTGAGTAGGCTTCTGACCCGATTGAAGAGCCTTGAAAGGTCTCCATCAAATTGAGGTGGAGGTTCTTCGCTCAACTCCTCTTCGATGGCAAGAAGCATGTGCTCAACCAAAGTTCGCGCGTTGGTGATAGCTCCATCGTAGTCCTCGGAATCTATCTTCTGGCGACACTTGATGATTTGCTCTTCAATGGAAGTTGCAGTGAACTCGGGCAAGCTTTTAGGCATCGAGTCCACGGTGACAAGGGAGCCTGAGATGAATTGAACCTTATGGAAGATGCCCCGGTTTCCCATCGCGACGATTTCGTAGTTGTCAAAGGCGAGGAGGGCATTGAGCCTGTCGAGGCATTCCTTGGGTGTGTGAAGCTCGGGCTGTCGAAGCTCGGGCTGTCGAAGCTCGGGCTGTCGAAGCTCAATCCAGTTCGCGGGGCTTATCAGATCACAGAGGAACTTACCCATCGCTTCTTTCGTTGCTAGCTCGGTGAGCTTCTCACGAGCGAAGGCAGTGCGGGAAGACGACGTAAAGGGATACGTGTCTTTGAATCCGTAGCGATTGAAGAGCGCGACAAGCTCAGGTCCGCTGCGATACGGCCAGCCGTTGGATCCCCCGCATGTGAAGTCCGCGAGCTTCTGGATGGTCGCTTGAGACAAGTTCATTTTCAGATGGTGTAGTCGATCATCTGATTGGGACGGTCCCGGTCTTCCAGCGAAATAATAAGGCTCTGGTTCTTCCATTCCACGATGTTGCCCTGTGCCGCGTTCGCTGCATACTTTGCTTGGTCAAAGTTGCCGTCCGAGTCAAAGTAGACGATGCGGCAAACATTTTTAACATCGTCCAGCGCGCCTTCAACTTCATCATCGGTTGCTCGGTTGTCACGGTAGGCCGCTACAACGGCGTTATAGTCATCAACTGCGTCTTGAATGTCTTGGGTGCTATAGGGCATTGCATGGGTCTCCAAAGGCTTCAGTGTTCACTCGTTATTATCGTCTATACGGGCTCGATCAGATACTCGCCTTCGTTGCGCACATTGTTCACATCACGGCTGACTTTGAACCACTCGAAGTCTTCCACGGGTCTCATTGCATCGTGAGCCATCAGGTCGGCTTCTTCGACCGGGGTGTCGGGGTCTAGCCAGATCTTGGCGTCCTGAGGTGTGAACACGAGTGGCCGGCGGTCGTGAATGTCCACCATCCCTGAGTCCGATGCGGCCGTGACAATGACAAAGCCGTTGATGGGGTCTTCCAAGTCCTTCTCCTCGCGCACACTAGTCAAGCCAGCAAGACACATCGGCTTTCTGTCTTTGAGGCGAATGAAGAACGGGGTCTTCTTCTTGTCTTCATCCACGATCCACTCATACCAGCCGTCTGCCGGAACAATGACGCGACCCGTCTTGAAGATGTTGCGAAAGAAAGGTCCCTTGGCCGCGGTCTCCACTCGTGCATTGATAGCAGGCGGCATCTTCTTTTCTCGGGCCCAAAACGGCTTGTAGCCCCATCTCACGGGTCTGAAGTTGCCGTCAGGGTAAGCCACCAGGGGATTGGTCGTGGGAGCGATGTTATAGCCGTGTCGGTAGGCGTCGCTGGGTGGGAAGCCCGCGTTCTCCCATTCGAGGATACGGGCATATTCGATGGGATTGCGAGCTTGTGAGATGCGTCCGCACATCGTAGGTCCCCTTCTGATGGTTATCGACAGCCCTGCCGCAGTTTTCGTGCCGAGGTAACGGCTCTTCGTTGACTTCTTTCTTTTTCGATTTACTTTGGTCGAAAAGAGGAGGTCAATATGAAAACAAGAATAAGAATAGGAGACTTGGATAGAGCAATCAAAGAGGAGTTCTTCAACTTGCATGCATGGTTTGTTGATCCTGAGTGCAGTGAGCGGGATTTCTACAACAAGTCTGTTAAGCTTGTGAAGCTGGATCTACGCAAGCTTGGGCGGGAAGACTTGATGAACCTGAAGCCTGAGCAAGTAAAGCAGTATATGCAGGTAGTGAAGGCGGGAGACAGGTATCTTCCGGCCGTTGCTGATGGCAATCTCGTAGATGGAATGCATCGCATCAGTGCCATGAGGCTCTCCGGCAAGAAGGAGTGTTTGGCTCTGGACTTCACTGGGCTTATCGATACGGCTCAATCCGGATATCAGATAGATGTGAAGGTTCTAAAGTTGTCGCAAGAACTCGCGATTTGATTGTTGACAAGTAAGAGAAATTTGGTAGATTGGGTTGACGATGATTAATGCGGTCAGGCCTTATATTATCTTCGCTGCGCAAAGATCCACCCTTCGGGGTGGTTCTTTGTTTTGTTGATGCCGTTGACAAACCAAAAATTTCTGGTAGATTAAGGCTATACATAATAATTGGCTGGCAGGCGAATTAATTCATTAGGAAAGCCACTCTTCGGAGTGGCTTTTGTTTTGGTGTTGCCATCTAGTGAAGTTGTGATAGCGTAAGATCAATGTGGAGACCATGGTCATAGTGATTCAGCCAGCAGAGGTTCAACCGTTCTCTCGATGGTCACTTCGTAGGCTTGTTGTGGCTGTTGCATGGCGCTCTCCTGTACTTTTACTTATTGGATAGCCCGTGCGGTGGGCTGGACCTTTCGTCTTAAGCTCATGCCTCCAGGGCTTCAATCTCGCGCTGCAAGATCTTCGCGGTCGAGCGATGAAGTTTGTCGCAGGTCCTTACTTTTGCATGGTGCAGAGCCAACTTCAATGTCAGCAAGCGCAGTTCTTCGAAGGTTCTTGAGCTTTTCGTTTTGTTCTTTCTAAGCTTGGCGCCTGCGTCACTCGCTTCAATATAGGCAAGCAAATCGCCAACGTCTTTTGCCAGAAACGCGTCGTATCGTTCTTCTGGCATGTCGCGTTCGCAAGCATCGAGAGAGCTAAGAAATGCTCCAACTGCATGGTCAATTGCTCTTACTTCGTCTCTTTTGAGGATAATAACTTCACCTGAAACAACGGCGAAATCGCTGTCTTTGAACTTGCCATCGGTGAGGTCGCGCTTGGAGTAAAGGCCATCGGTCAACGTGAAGACTTTAGTGTTTCCGGCGATTTGATAGTCATTAATAAATTTATGATCGATCGTATTGGATGGGTAGGCTGCGATGGATGACATCCAAGTGCCTGATGTGATGTCTAATGTAACTGTCGTCATGATGGTCTCCGTTTGTAGTTCCTTATACTGATAATTTAGCAAAACAAAGCCAAAAGTCAAATTTATAGACCATTATCTGTCAACTTTCAGACAAACGGTTTACTTAAGCTGGCCGGGAAGTAGCGCGATAATTTATCTTTGGATTGGGTTTAGATGTTCCGCCCGCGCGCGTTTTTGTCAATCATTTGTAGAGAAAATCGGCACTCACAAGTTGGGTGACTTTTTACATCCATAGATCTTCTTGGCTTGGTTAAGTCGTATCTTGACTGCCTTTAGCAATCTGGTAAGTTAAAAGAAAAAGGAGAAGAAAATGTCCAATTTATATTTATCGATAGATATCAGCCAACCAGATAAAGAGAGTGCTATTGCAACGCTAATGATGCTGGTCGAGGAATTCAAGACGAAGAATTACTGCGCAGGCTCTGGCGGTCACCTGTCGGGCGATTACTCGTTCTTTATCAGTGAACTCAATGACGAAGAGGAGGGAGATGATGACGAGTGATAGAGGCTAGCCTTCGGAGGAGAAATGCAGCGGAAAGCGAAGCCTCTTCCGGGGCGCTTACTAGATCTTCAGTTTCTTGGGCTGCTTCACATCCTTACGCTGTAACCCATGGTCCAAACGCTCATACATGGTCTTGACCTTCAGGTAGCGAAACGGATTGAAGTCTCCGCATTCGTCTTTGATGGCATTGACCTCTGCTTGTAGCCGGGGGCTGGCGATAAGCTCCACTTCCTCAAAGGGCAGTGCATCAGCGGCTCCCGTCAAAAATTCGATATCGTCGGCTAGTTCTGCATCTAGCTGGTTGAGATAGGCGTAGTTGCGTTGAGCAACGAAGGGCGCAAATTCTTTTTTGATGTTGGAGAGCTTTCCAGCGATGTCTTCAAATGCAACGTCCGGGTCAATCTGCTCTATATAGATTTGAGGGCGTGTGGTGAGGGTTGCGCAACGAGTGTCGAAGCTCTCAAGAGCTACAAAATGCCCAGCCTGGTTCTGTCCGTAGAGGACAAGCTGATAATCCGTTTGCTCGTCGTTGATGGTGACCTCCACTAAGAAATTTCGAAGGTCTGGGTGTTTGCTCAGGTCCGGGTCAAAAACATCGGTTCCATTTGCTGCCGCCAGAGATACAAAGTGTTGATCAAGGCGAAGTGCAAAGCCTGAGAATTGAGCGTTGTCGGGATTGTGTCTGATGGCCTTCAACATGAAATCCTTGTCGTTGCGAACCGTCTCACCGGCTTGGCAGAGGTGGATGTAGCCGGTCTGCGCAATAAAGTCCTTATATTCCGGCCCCAAACAACGTGTGTAGTAGCCTGCGCAAAGACAGAGATGGTCACATGCGACTTCTAGGTCGCCCCATTCATCGGATAGATCCCAATCGCAGTTTTTCTCTTCAGCAACCATTTCCCACTTGGCTGTCTTTCGGTTCTTGCCAAAGAGTTGATTGTGGTATCGGTCAACGAATTGGTCGCCTATCGGAACTTTGTCAATGTCCCTTACAGCGATGAGGTCTGAATATCGGTCCGAGAAGAAGTCAAACGTTAGATTGTCGGCTTCAATTAGTTTATCTAGGGAATGAATCTTTATCATGGTGTAGTCTCCAGTTGTTATCGTTAGATATAAATTATCAGGATTGTCTTCTAAGTCAATCAAGGAGCGATATCTAATTGATGCGAAGCTGGAGCCGGTAGGAAGCGGTGTCGCCCGCGCGTGTCTTCCAGGAAGCGGGTTGTCTCAACCAGGCGGGTTTAGTCGTTAGCCAGGACAGTTGCCAGGGTAGTTGGATAAACGTATTGCATGGATATAGATCTAGATAAATTCAATCAACGGGTATCGACTTATATTTGATGTTGCGCGTTAAAGTATCTTCACCTTAACAACAAACAACAAGGTTGAAGAAAATGATTGAAATTATCAAAGCTTTCGCGGGTGAGTTCTCTGTGGCTGGCATTGAGAACCTGCGCGGCATGGAAGGTCACGGCTTTGAATGCACTCTGGTTCGTGCGGGTCGCGTCATCGGTCGGGCTACGGACTGGGGTGACGGCGGGATGGTTAATATCGATGTGCCGCGAGTGGAAGACCGCAAAGCTCTGCTGGAGCATGCGACGAAAATCTATCCCGACATCGAATATGAGCGAGACGGTCTCTTCATCAGCATCCTCGTGGACTACACGCAGGTTCTCAAAAAGATGAAGACCAAGGCGAAGAAGGTGGTGGTCGCCGTCGACATGGCATCCAAAGAGAAGGATGAGCGGGGTGTGCCCATGGGCTACTCGGTGTTCAACGGGCTTGCCAACACCCCTGAAAACCGCGCAAAAGTGAGAAAGGACTATCCTGAGCTTACCGTTATGAACGAAGAACTGGAAAAGCTGGAGTTCAAGCTCCCTACTCATAGAAGCACCAAGACGCAAGCCTAAGAACTCAACGAAGCAACTCAACGAACCAACTTAGATAGAAGCACGAAAGCCCCTAAATCAGGGGCTTTTCTCGTTGATGGTTAGTAAGTAGGGAAGAGAGCGAACCGTGCCAAATGCTGCGAAAAACCCCCTTCCTTGCAAGCTGATACTGGTCACATAACGAGGCAGTAGATGTAGCCGCCGACTCGGGGGCGGTTCGTGACTCAATGCTTGAGGGTTGGCTTCGTGACGATTGACGGCTTCACTTCAGGGCGGAAGAACTGTGCCTTGGCGCTTAGGTAAGTTTTGATGTCAGCGGCGGTGTGTTTTAGGGATTGCTGGTCGGTGTCAGACAAGTCGCGCTCGCTTACGAACTCGGGGAAGTCGTTGAACACTGAAAGCATGAAGGCGGGGTCATCTTTGAGGCTGTCCGCTGCATGCTGCCCGATGATGGGAGCCTTGACTACGGGATATGTCGCGTTGATGTCCCGCATGGTCGCAAGCATTGCCTTGATGAGTTCTCCGTCTTCAATCTTGGTTGTAGTCTCTGGCACGGTGGAGGAGTAGAAGTCGGGCTGGCCGGCGAGGTTGGCAATCACGGCAACGTCAACAAACTCGGCCGCGGTGTTCTGCCATTGTCCTTTACCGTCCTTAGTGAAGCTCACAATGAGATCTTCGATGTGACTGGAGGAGATGGTAGTGCCTGTGGCCTCGGTCTCAACCGTCACCATGAGATGGAGATGCTTGCTGACTGGCTTCTCAGTGTTGAGAGCGAGAAAAGCGATGTCGGAGTAGCTCTGTGGCCGGACATGACGGTTGATGGCATCGATGAAGGCAACTGCTTCTTCGTCGTGGTCCTGGATGTCAAACTCGTAGACGGTTAGCGGTTCTCGGGTCGCTGGGTCAATTGCGATGAATTCATAGGTCACGATGTCTTCGCGACGAAATTCACTGATGTAGATAGTGCCAAACTCCTGCTTATGCTCATCCATCGCTTTCATGACATGCAATGCGGTTTTTTGAGCCTTGATTTCAGAATCGAAGGTGACTGGTTGAGGTTGTGTCGGATTGATGTCGTTAGCAAAAGGTGTATTCATAGATGTCTCCTGTAGTTGATAATTTTATCTTAGGTATCGAACTTCGTTTGTCAAATGCAGGAGGATATCTAGTTGATGAAATATTCAATCTAGCGATATTCTGACACTCACTGGTGCCCCGAGAGAAATTTTGACATTGGTGGTTTGCCCGAGGTTCATCTTCTTCTTGCGTCGCTTCGTGTTCTCGGTTTCGGGCTTGGCGGGCTTAGTTGGAGGTGGAAGGGTGGGCGCCTCGTGCAAATTCGCGTTGAGAAACTCAATGTCTATATGGTGGTTCTTGCAGTATTTCTGAACCCGATGGCGAGATACACCCACGGCTTTGGCGATATGGGTGTAGTTGAGGGTTCGTTTCTCTGCGAGGCAGGCTTCTATTTCTCCCCGAATGGTGTGCTTTTCTTTGCTCGCCATCCTGAAGTCACAGGCCGGCACGCCAGGCAAGCATCAAGTCGTAGGCTTCTTGGCTGGGCTTGGAAAAGGTTGGCAGGCTTGGTTGAGCTTCGCGGATATGGCGGGTGGCTTCACCGAAAGCTTGGTTCATATCAGCGAGTTGTTGCTTGCTGTATTTGTTGTAGTGAAGCTCGGGTTTGGCACTTGGGCCGAAGAATACTCTGATCATGGTGGTCTCCATATTGTTGTGGTTATTTATTAATAATAGTTTGGCTATAGACAATGTCAATAGCGGCCTGTGTGAATTCATCCATTTGATATCGGGTTGACATTGTGGAAAAAATCCTTACTATAGGGGTGAGTATTTTTTGGTGATTATCCTACTCGACCTTGTGGACACGATTGGTCTCCTGTTACTGCAAGAGAAATGCCCCGCTCAGTCTTCTGAGTGGGGTTTTTCTTTGTAGGTCTCATCCGTTCACTAACTCACGTAGCTTCCTGTTGAGTTCTTCCGTGGTTCTTGCTGTGATGTCGTCTAGATGGTCTGTATATTTTATGGTTCCGACACGCACCGAAAATATGTAGTTGTCAAAGCTCTCTACAATCACGATACGATTATTAGCTTGGAACATCGCGAAATTTTGGCGGATGTCCATCTTGATAGGGAAGGTCGTGGTCATCGCTTCCCCCTAGTCCGCGTAGCGAAGCTCATCAAGGACTTCCAAGAATTCATCAGAGAGGTCTTTGCAACGGGTCAAGCTGTCATATTTGAGCTTGGTGCCATCCCATCCAATCGTAAAAAAGGTGTTGGTGGAAGTGTCGTTGCAGGTCCGAATGTCAATCAAGACGGTGCAGGCTGGAGCGTGGCGGTCCAGAAGCTTGCGAGCTAGAACGTGCCACCATTCATCGGGGCGGGCGGTAGTTTGGTCTATTGCGATGAAGCCAAATCCTGGAAGAGTAGATTTGAAGACTTCGATCAGACGATCTTGAGAACGGGTTTCTTCGTCTACGAGGCGAGAAATAGCCTTGCTGATCGAAATGGCTGCGAGCTTCACTCCTTCCATGTCGTCGGTGATGCCAGTCAACGCGAAGGGCTGAACTTTTTCGAGGTCCGCATCGAGGTGTAACTCGTATGCTTGATTGAAGTGGAAGAGATGGACAAACGCCATCTGAATCTTGCAACTGCTGACATCGTGCGACCCAATTGCACAAGCTTGAGTAAGCTCGACTGCGTCGCAAAGGTATGAGCCGTATCTATCAAATGGATGGGATTTGTTGTTTTTGTAGTTGGTCATCTAGGTCTCCGTTTTTGTTGTTCTTATACTTCTAATTTAACAAACGAGGGCCTGAAGTCAAATCTATAACCGTCTATCAATCAACTTTCAGACAGACGGTTATTTGGTCTCAGAAGCCGATGGTTGGTCTTACCACTCCTCGCTCAATGGTGAGATGTCGCCCTCCGACATCGATCCAGTGTCCGCTTTCGGGACCTCCTCAATTTGCTCTTCAGTAAGGTCCACCAATGCACGGCCTTTGTCGGCTCAATGCTTGAGCTTGAACTCGCCTTTTTTCGATCTATGCTGAGATGGCGAAGTTCGACCTCGATCCCGCGCGCGATTCTTGGAGACTCTGCAATCTGCTCTTCACTAAGCTCTAGCAACGTGCGTCCGATGGCTTCCTGAAGCTTGAGCTTGGACTCGCGAACGGAGAATTGGGTAAGCTCCCGAGCAACCTCAGGCGAGAGGTGGTAGCTGAAAAGGTGTGTTCTTCCCGTCTCCTCCTCGTAAATGTGGTCGAGAATACGGATGTGTTGCTCCTCGGTTGGGCTTGGTATGTTGAAGACGCGAAAGCGGGTCTGTAGCGGCTCAGACAAGCCTTCCAAGGTGTTGGCGGTCGCAATGAAGATGATGTGCGAGAGATCGGCTGGTGCATCGATAAATTCATCAACGAAGCTCTTGGCATTGGTCTCCTCCAGTAGCTGGTAGAGAGGCGTGCTGGCGTCGTTTCGTCCTGACCGCGCCTTATCCACTTCATCAAGAAGAATCACGGGACTCAGGGTTGGGCTCTGCACCATCGCTCTGAATACCTTGCCTGGCTTCCCACCTTTCCAGCTTGCGTGAAGTCCGGAGAGGACCCACGCGTCGGAAGTCGATGCGATATCAATGAACTCGTAGCCTGTCTCAAGTGATTTGGCGAGAGCTTGAGCGAAGTGTGTCTTGCCAATGCCAGGCTCGCCCAGAAGAAGAACTGGAGCAAGACGGTCTTTGCGTGTCAGCTTGCGAAGGCGAAATTGCGCTTTGTAGAACGAAATAACCTCAGCGAAGTTGGGGAAGTCGTCCAGGAGCTTGTTGAAGATTGCTTCGGCTGGTGCAGGGAGTCTTGGTTTGCTCAAGGTGCCTGGGGATTTTAATTTTTTGATGTAGCAAAAATAGGTGGCATTGTCTTCGGAGACACTCTCGGCCGCGATATTTAGTGCGTCGATACTCAACCATTCCACGCGCTCGCGATTGTCCAACGGGCCGTATAACTCACGGATGTTGAAGTCGTTTTGCAAGTCTGTGTGGTCGCATTCAATGCGCTGATAGAAGTCTAGAAAGAGGTTTTGGTTGTAGATGTCTTTTAGGAAGCGTTCTGCTTGCGAAGCGAAAACTTTGTGTGCGTTCTCAGTCTCTCTCATCTGCGCGGGCGCGGTTTCAGAGTAAGAGGGTAGGGACGCGAGATAAGTCCTAAGTCGCTCACGCAACCAGCGAGGAAAGTCCCGGCGGATTTCGTATAGTCGGTGTAGCTCTCCAAGACCTAAGAGGTTGAGAGCCTTCAAGGAGGTTATCGTTGCCCCCAACTCGCCATTTTTGTCCATGTGGCATAGAGCGAGGAAAACTGTGTAAATCAAACCGTTATCGTTTGGTGGAAAGAGGGTCTCGATGCGTGATTGGTTTGCTTCATCGAGGTACCGAGAGACAGGATACAAGGCGTTCCAGGGTTCGCTATTGCTCGTCTCGGCTTTTATTTCCTCAAAGAAGAAGCCTCTTTCTGCATCTATATAGTCATAGATGATGGTCGCGAGAAAGGATTCAAGAAGAGCATCGTCGCATTCCAGGACATCGATGAAATTAAGAACCTCTAGGGCATATATGCAGTGAGCGTCTTCTGCGTCGAATAGGTCGGCGTGTTTGTAAAGGGAGTTCAGATACCGTGCAAGACGATTGCGCAGCCACTCAGGAAAGTCCTTCCTCTCGTCAAAAATTGATCGTAGTTTGGATAGCACCGTAAGTTCTCTGGCATATCGTTCGATGGTTGCGCCGTCGAGTTCGTCATTGACAGACTGATGCTGAGCCGTGAGAAAGATTGCGTAGATAAGTCCTTTATCATTCTCAGGGAAGATTTTTCTTAGCTGTGCCGTCTCACTGTTGCTCACTGCACCTCGATAGATTGGTGTGCTGGGCTTTGAAGATGTGTCCGCAACATCGTTATCTTCGGTATCTACATCATTTAAGACCGCATCAATGTCTGACAGTAGCTCGTTCAAATGTTCTTCTTCTCTTGTATCTTCCATGGGTCTATCCTTTAGTTGTTATTTTGGTTTTGCATCTTCTCCAGTGCATCAAGCGCGTTCTCAACGCTGAAGTCCCTCGTTCTGTGTAGGTGGTAAAACAGTCTGAGGGTCGTTGTATCTACGTGACCCTCTTGAGCGAGCTTATTTATCTGTTCTTCTGTCACGATGGGTCTCCTGCATTGTTCTACCGCTATGCCACTGCTTGGAGGCTGTAGGCTTTGATGACTACCTTCTCGTGCGGATAGCCAAGTTCATCTCGCAGATTCTCGATAAACTCAGCGAGGTCAAATAGGTCGGTTGGATACTCTTCGCGACGGTCATCCCACTCAATGTAAGTGTCGGTCAATTCGACTTCGCAACCGCATCCCTCAAGGTCAAAGGCGATGATGTTGTCGACAATGTCTTTCAGGGATTTGGCTGTGCATTGGTGGAGGGTGGAGTCTGTCTCGTAGTGGCTGTAGATATAGATCGTTTGTTGTTCGTTCATGATGGTCTCCGTGGATTACTCTTATATTTATAACTTAACAAAAACCTACTTGAAGTCAAATTTATAGACTGCTATTTGACAAGTTTCAGACGAACGGTAAGGGCTTGCGTGCTAAACTGTTTCCGTGTCTTTAGCGATAACGGAACTTGGTTAGATGGAAGAAAAGTCGAAAGAATATGTGGAAGGCGGGGACCAATTCAAGAAAGGCTACCGCATCTATCACAACCCGTATGAGAAGGAGACGCGGGAATTTGAGGATTGGGCCAACGGCTGGCACGATGCTCACGATCAGGACTGGCATGAGAACAACCTATAAGGAAGCCCCTCATTGAGGGGTTTCCATTTGCTACGCCTGTGTGCGGGTTGCTTTAGTGTCTTTGAAGCTTGTTGATTTCATTCTGGATGTCTTTCGCTCGCTCAAGCAAGTCGTTACGTTGCTTCTCTAGTTCCGATGCCTTCGCGGCGATGTTGGCAAGCTCTGTCTGACTGATCCACGAAGCAACGGTGATAACGGGAGCGGAAGAAGCGTAGTTGTTCCAGTCATGTTCGCGACAATCAAAGCGTTCGAGGGCAAGGCTTTGAGCTTCTTCTTTGGTATCGGCTTCGATGCCGTTCATCTCAAAAGTATCGTAGATGTGTCGTTCAACTGCTATTGTGATGTTGTATGTTTTTTTCATAGGTCTCCTTTTTTAGTAGTGTTTGAATATTAGGACTTCTTCGTCCGGGAATCCGATCTCGGCTCTAAACTTTGTTAAAAACGTGGCGAGATGTTCGGGGCTATGAGGTAAGCGGCGGAAATGGCTACTCCAGGCAATGCTTCTGTCTGTGACTTCGACATCCCAGCCTTGGTTTTCTAGCTCCCGCCCAACTACTGCTTGAACAATGTCGGTTATTGAATCGGTAGAGCCTTGGCTCACAGTCTCGTCCGATCTAAGATGGCTAAAGCTGTATTTGTTTTCGAAAATCATGTAGGTAGTCTCCTGTTATATCTTCAATATTAGAAGAAATTCTTTGTTCGTCAACATCAATGCGGGGTTTATTTACGTTAGACAATTGACATGCGTTGTTTGCTTGATAGAATAAAAACTATAAACAAGGAGAAAGCATGAAAAAGAAGGCGATGAAAGTGAAAGTGCGCAACCCAATGGTTGTTCACATGGTTCAAAGGCAAGGAGCGGGAAGCCACACGAAGACAGGGAAAGCGCTTCGTCGGCAAGATAAGGTAGCAATGAAGAAAGACTGGTTAAGGCGGTCTTTTTTTTCGTCTGTAGCGGGCAGGATTGTTCCTCAAGCTATGATGGGGCAAGTGCTTTAGCGGAGAAAACTGATGGGCTGGGCCTTTCACAACTCGGTGCCGAACAACCCCGATGCGATGACGGATGAGGAGGTGCTGGTTCGTATCGAGCGGCTCACTCATCGTCTGATGGGGTTCTGGAAGAACGCTCATGGCTGGGCGTCGATTGAAGCGGCCGGATTACTCAACAAGTCCATGCTGGAGGTTCAGTCATCACTTGCGACATCGTTGAAGAAGTGGGTGGCGTGTGAGAGCGATGGAGACCTCGTGCTGGCGTGGGTCAATCTCGGAACCCTCGTTGAAGGAGCCTTGAAGCTTCATCTGTCGGTCTTCTATGACGACTACAAGGCTGACCCAGAAGCGGTGAAAGTGAAGGGGAAGGTCAAAGACCCAGATGGTGTGAGGCTGAACGATCTGAAGATGTTCTTTGAGAAGCGTATCTGGGCGGAAGGGTCCCCCATGCGTGAGTATGTGAAGCTCGTCCAGGAACGGCGAAATACGGTTCATGCGTTCAAGGACAAGGAGATTGGCTCGTTCGCGGAGTTCAAGCAAGCCATCAGGCAACACCTCATCTTCCTGAGGTCCATCAATGCCATGCTTCCCTATCCAGACGACATGTATCAGCCTAGGGAGGACTAGGCAAAGCGGAAAAGGTCGGAAATCGGCTCAAGTATTCGTGCCTGAAGTCGTTAAGCGCATGTGCCAGCGGCAGCTTGATTGTCGCCGTGTGGAACACACCCAATAAAAAACATGCGTCAGAGGCTCCTCAATGCACAGCTTGTTCCATCTGCTCTTCGTAGTCAGCTTCCTTGCCTTCGTCACCGTGATGTGGCGTCCGCGTCTCGCTGGAAGGTTCATCAGCAATCCGACGCGCAAGCGAATCATGCTGCCGATGATTCCGTTGTTGTTGGTCACTGTGGCTCTATCGGATATAACGAAGCCCAAGTCGCCAGTGTCTTATGGCAATGAGGTGTCGGATGTCGCGGACGGTGGCCGTCCTCAGGGCAATGCCTTGACGGTCGAATTCGATCGCCTGGTGGATACCATCAGATTGGCGCAGCGTTATCAGCGAACGAATGAGCCAAACTGCCGCGTGGTTGCTGACCATGGGAACGATGATTTGCATGACCGTAATGTTATGTCACTCAACATCGAAAACGCGGCAGCGGTTCTGCATAACGATACTGAGATGGTGAAATCGGCCTGCAAGCTTTATTGACACTAGGGGACTGGCTAGACCAGTCCTTTTTTTCGTCTATCACTTGATGCCGTTCTGTAGCTTGTGCGCGATGGTGCGGTAGCCTTGCATGGTTGGATGGATGCCGTCCGTGCTGATGAGGGGGTCTATGTTCAGGACTTCATCATGATGACGGCTCGCTACCGCCTGAACGATGGCTTTCTTATCTGGGTATGACGGGAGTATCCAGACGGCTCTACGTGCTTTGACGCGAATTCTCATGGCTTCCAGGTTGGCCTTGGTGGGAAGTGCGGTTCCTCTGTCATTGATGCCAAGGCTAATGATGGCGAGAGCGGCAGAAGGTGGGTTCGTGAAGCGTTTGAGAGCGTCTCGGGTGTTGATGCCGACCTGTGTGTCGCTTTGGCAGGGCAGGTTGACGCTCACTCCGTAAGCAATAGAGTCGCCCACTACGTAGCACGATGGTTGGGCGAAGGCACTGGCTGCGGGAAGGGCGAGGAGGAGCGAGATGAAAAGCTTCCTCATGCCTCGTCCTCGATGTTTGCAATCACCTCTTTCAATCCCGCATAAAAAGCTGCGTTCTTTCCTTTGGAGCGCGATAAAAGTGCTGCCACTTCTGGAGGAAGGTCTGAAACTGGGCGAGCAGTCGTTACAACTGTTCCATCAGCAGCGAGACGTGTCTCATAAACCACTTGTGCGGATGGTTCCTTTGGGCTTGTTGCGCCCATCATCTTGGCGAGTAATGGAGATGTTTTCGATTGTTTCTTGGCTGATTCTTTTTCGGCGTTTTTGATGAGCTTTTTGTTAGTGTAGGTATTGTTGAGCTTCATGGTCGGTCTCCAGTAAGTTATTTTTATATATCTAATTTAGCAAAATCGTTTTTGAAGTCAAATTTATAGAGCCATATTAATGATTTTTCAGACGGACGGTAGACGGGAAGGGAAGTGAAGAGAAGCAAAAAAAGAATGTCCCCGTTGGGAAGAAGGCCACGGGCCGGCCTCACGGCATGATCGGCTTCGCCATTGATGTCGCGATGGAATGCAAGAGGGCGAAGCTCTGACCGTCAGGTCGCGGTGTCGCCCGCGTGTGCTTCCTAAGAAGCGGTCTTCATCATGTCGTCAACGGATTCATTGAAGCCGAAGGTTCAGGAAGGTTTCCTTGAACATCGCATAGTCAAACCTGCCCGCGCTTGCTCGGGGACTTCTATGGCACTCGTCAAAGAGTTCGCTGAGGGTCTTCTTGTTGCGAGCAAGTAGCTCGGCAATGGTAAGAAGCTCAGCCTCTTGGTCAGCGGGAATGTTCGCTTTCGTGTGCCGATGGTCTTTGCGACCGTTGAACGGATACGTGTAAAGGTCTGTCCAGGGCGGAACACGCTGATCCTTATGGAAGCAGTCGTCGTTCAGAACGGAGAAAATGGTCAGCAACTGGTTGATGCTGGCGACAGGAACAATCTCGGATAGATAGCTCTTGCCGTTCCCATCTCGGGCGAAGTGAAGGAAGCTCGCCATGTTGCTAATGATGTGTTCTTCCTGAACCGCAAAACCTTGCTCGAAGTATTCCGCCATCAGTCCATTGCACTCATGCTCAAAAGCTCGCCTGTAGTGCTGGAGCCGCTTCTCTATGGTGCCCGGAAGGGTCTTGCAATAGAAGGTGATGCGGTTCGTCAGTAGCTCTTGTTGCTCGTTGGTATAGACGGCATGAAGGGTCAACGCAGTGTTGCCGTAGTAAGGCTGATCGGCGGCGATGAGGCTCAAGGTAAGCGACTTGCCCGTCTTGAAGTCCACATGTGAGCGGGTGAAATCAGGTGACAAGTCCTGGTCAAACTGAAGCTGCAAGCTTTCATTGTTGCACTCGGAAGTCTTCTTGGAGTTCTTGAAGCGAACGACTAAGTTGTAGCGAACATCAAGACTTTTGGCCTTGATGAGATTAGTTTGGTCTAGTTCGTGAGATATATTCGCATTCTGACCAAAGTAGAAGTGAAAGACTTGTTGTTCGTATCCTGTTGAAAATAACATTGGTGGTCTCCATGATGTTGTTGGTTATACCTATAAATTAATGTAATAAAAATCTATGTCAAGGCGGCCTGCCCGTTACCCGGCATTGTTCATCAAATTTTGAGCTTTGCTGCTTTCTTAGGTGTCTTGTTGACAGGAAGTGTCCGCTCAAGCTTGCGCGCGAATTCCATCGTCTCAAGGCTCCTGAGGATGTTGTTCTTGTCCACAAGTGGCTTGAGCTTGCTGCCGAACTTGAAGTGGTTCTCGCCAATTGCGAAGTCGTCAGGAGAGGCGGCATTGACCCGCACTGCATGGAGAGCGTAGTCCAGATTGTTTCGCCATTTCTCGGTTGCCTGGTTGAAGTTCATAGCCGAAATTTCGATAGCCTTCCAGACAATCTCGCCATCGCGAGCCAAAGCACGCGGGAACGAGGCAAGGTTAAGCTGGGGGATGTCATGCCGCACATAGTAATCTTCAAATGGATTATATCGGTGCGTAGTCTTGCGGTAGTGATCATCGCTACTCTCTCGTTGCGCCAAAATTCCGTTTGCAATATGAAGGAAGAAGTCCTTTCTTACACGCAGTTCTTCTGAGACGCGGCTATGGTCAAAAGGCGTATCGTCGTCATATGCGACAGCGATGCCAAACGTAACTGCTATATCGAAATCTGCTTGTTGCGCTGCCGTCAGGAAGTGATAAACGATGGGCTGCGCTTTGATGCAAGAAATGACGAAAGCTCTATCACTGAGTTGCTCGGAACTTGCTAAAAGAAAACACTCGGGCAGGGATTCCAGCCAGCTAAACGGCGTTTCCCGTGCAGGGTCTGATGTCGGCGGCCACAGAAATTCCTTGAACCGCAAAAAGAGGGCTGGGGTGTTGGCGAAGCTGCGGAAAGCGCTAGATCGCGAGTGGCTTTTGGGAGATGACTGAGGATTGCTTCAGCGCTCCAGTTTTTCGCTTGAAGTTTTGACATTACACACAAAGCCCGATATGGAGAATCCAGGGTGGAAGAGTTGCCCATAAGAATGTCATCGTGTCCCCTAACGAAGCCTTCTCGGGAGTCAAGAAGAAGGTCGACGAAATACCCAAAATTTCGAACCTCGCGCGGGAGCTTGCGGAAGGCGTCGCGGTGGCCGTTGCATTGGTCAATCCACATTGCAACCAAAGCCTTGGCGCGCTGGATAAGCGACATCATGAAGACGTGGTTTTGCGTCACATGCCTGGGAATTTGATAGTAAAAGGTCGGATGCTCTTCGCACCTCTTGATGTAGCTTTCGTCTACGTCAGTCAGGGGTCTGTCCATGAAGCACTCCGGTTGTTTTGATGTTCGAAGTGTAGGGAGTGGCCGGAACATGCCGGGGATGCGTGGGAAGCTCACGCATCTGGCAACCCTCTTGACAGATAGATGCAAGTCATGGCTTGGGGTGGCAAAAGCCTCCCGAGGCTCATTGATTAAATCTTCAACTTCCTCGTCCTGACGGGCTCTTCCTTGTGCGAGAGCGTGCTGTTAAGCGTTATGTAGTCGTGGCGAGCTTTGAGCCACAGCCATGCATCGTGCTCGCCTATTTTTTTCCGAAGCTCCTGCCCCAAGTATTCGCCTTCCCTTGTGTGTGGCTTTGAGACGGAAAACACTGCGTAGGCAAAGTCCTCGTCGTTTCTAAGCTCTTCCGAACACCATCGCATAATCTGCGCATTGTTTTCGCCGTTCACGACACGCAATACGAAGGATCTGTCACCTTTCAACCGTGGGGAGACGTGTTCGAAGTTCTGAAACCATGGCACGCAACCCTTATAGGCAAGATCTTCGTCGTCCTGTAGCTTCTTGAGACGATCGGTGTCTCTCAATAGAAAAAAACAATTCGGAAAACGCTCAATGTAGCGATGCATCGTTTCAACATCGTCACGAAGTCCTTTGCTGAGAAGCTGATAGTCCAAGTCTCTCGTGTCGGAGTCAGCAAGCCACGCGAAGACCTTGGATTTGTTCGAAAAGCGAACTGGAGTGCTTTGATACAGATGCTCGGGGCGGAAGATGTTCTTACTGCTGTTTTGAAGTTCAAAGAGTTGTTCTTCAGTGATAGGGCTTCCTTTGGTTAAGAGGCAACCAAGGAGGCTGCTTATCCTGGAGATGGCAATGGTGCTATCTGCATCGCGAACAGGCAACTTCAGGTAGTCGTAGCAGGCTTGGTTATAGTTGATGTCAAATGTATTCTTGGATACCGGCTTTGATGTGGTGCTGTCGTAGCTAGAGAAGCGGCTGGTCTCGTTGTCCAGCGCGCACGAATGACCTACGTGAACGACGACATCCGATTTTGCGAGTCCCCAATCAATCTGATAACTATCTTTTGCGGCGTCGTAATTTATGTTTTCAACGGTGAATACCGGAGCTTTGGCGAGGTTGGATTCGGCACGGCGAAGGAATGTCTCAACTTGTATGCTGGGATGAATATCTCTCATGCCTTTGAGATGCACGGTGTCTCTGACAATTTGTGCAGCGTCCTGAACAAGATACAGCCTCGCGTCTTGTTCGTTATCGAATGCTTTGTCAAAGATAACACGATTGTCGCTTTCGTCTTGCCATCTAGTCCCTTGAAGATAGACTTCATTTTTGCCGTCTGTGAGTCTGATATACCTTATTGATTGAATGATGTCTCGTGACATAGTTGTCTCCTCTTTATTTTCATCTTATTGGAAGAGCTTCTATAGTCAATGATGACGTGATATCGAATCGTTGAAAAAAGCTGGGTGGACCAGCCTTCCTTAGGGACTGACGGAGCTTTATTACTCGCCTCGGTCTTTCACGCTTGGTAGTTGGGAAAGAACTCGCACAAGGTTTTGCTGCCGCCCCAGTCCCGTCTTTTCCAGCACTGAGCGTAGCTGGTTGCGTGCGGTGGCAATGGAAACTCCGACTACCTGTGCATGTTCTTCAATCGACTTTCCCTTTGCCAAGTTGTGCGCTAGTCTCGCCTCTGCGGGAGAGAGCTTGAAAAGCTGCATGAGTTGCTGGGCTGAGACGGTGGCGTCGCGAGGGTCGGGAGAAATGACGATGATTAGGTCTGCGTCACGAAACGAGGGTAGGCGACGATTGATGTCAGTGCTGCTACCCCAGGATGTCGCTCCTCTAAGTTGGCAAGAAAGCTGAGTGTCTTGGACGCCTTCACGGGGGAACGGGATGGCGGTGAGGTAGTAGGAACGCAGGCTGGTGGCTGCAATGACGCTTTCCGGATGCCGTGTTACCCGCACTCTTTGAAAGGTGCTGCGCACAATCTCACTGAAGAGGGATGTGCCAGTGAAGGCCGAAGGTAAAACTCTTTGCGACTTGCGTTCGTTGAGAATCTGTTCAGCCGCTGACGTGCAGAAAACGATGTCGTTTCTTGCATTGAGAACAACGACCGCTTGACCCATGGCTTGAAGGGCTGCGTCGCCCGCAAAGAGGCCGGCGCGCAGTGATTCTGTGCGGCTAATGAGACGAAATGTTTGGCGTAGATGAGGGAAGAGGCGCTTGAGCCCCTGAACTTGGATGTCGGAAAACGCTGGTTGCCCTACACAATGATTGAAAACCACGAGGACATCGACCGCGTCATCGCGCAGGGCACATCCTCCCACGCTATAGCGGATGTTGTTGCGCAGGAGAAGGTCTTGGTAAAACTCGCTTCGGTCGACGAACCGGGTGTCGAAGTAGTCCGCACAATGAACAACCTGCCCCTCCGGCATGCCATTAACCAAGGCGCGGCGTGGGTCACGAGAAGCAAAGTAGCTCGCGTAGGCGTCGCCAGCGGGGTGATACGCGGGGTCGGACATGAAGCTGAACTGAGGACAATCATGCAAGCGGTTCCACCCTAGCATGTGACAAAGCTCGCTTCCAAGCCATGTATCAAAGTCGGTTAGGGCGGAGAGTAACGCGTTGGGGTCGAGAACGGCCTCATAGAACTGCGCCAAGATGGCGTCCAGCGCCTCGGGCTTGCCCGTCTTTACTTCTCGTGTCGCCATGTTTTTTCGCTTCTTGCTTTTTGTTCTTAGTGTGAGCCTGTCGCTGCGCGCCCACATGATCAATATTGATCATGCGCTCCTAGTATCGTCCAGCGAGAATGCCGCGTCAGTAGGGGATTTACGTCAGCATTGAAAAATCACAAAAATGAAACAGAACAAAAAACCGATTTTCCTGGGAATGGTGGCGACAGTGCTGGTGTCGGGGTGTGCCGGATCACCCGATATGGGCGGTGCCTTGTCGCAAATCACGGACAACCTTAAAAGTAGCCTGCCTAATACGCTCACGGGTGGGACCACGGGACACTTCAAAGACTCGGGCCTCTACCATGCGTTGAAAGATGGTGGGAACGGCTGGCCCCGTGCGGCGATAATGATTAATAGTCTTCCACGCGACGCCTACTCCTCCAGCCTCGCGACAAATCTGGGGAGCAACTTCCACTATGGGCCAGGCTTCTGTTTGAATGCGTCAATTGTGCTGTGGCGCGATGCAACCCATAGTCAGCGTTTTGACGGAGTGAGGTTCTGTGGCAATGACATACCCGACCACATCGTATCGGCCAGCACGAGTGATTTTCTATTGTGGGGCGGTTCGCTTGCACCGAATCCGAACACAGGGACACGCCGCACCAACGGACCTAATCCGCCAAAAAGTAACTTCCCCCAAGGATCGGGCTATGTCGGTTCCTTCGCTGGGACAAACGGGATGAATTTGTTCGCCCAGTTCATGTATGCAATGAGCTATGACCTAGCCGGGAACTCAGATGATCATCGTGCTTGGGTAGTCACCATGCCTTCAGCCTCTCAGATGAACTACTAAAGATACTCCGCAACTTTGCCCGACACGTCCACGAAGAAAGGAATAATTCCATGGTGGCTTCCTATAGCAAGCGTCAGATCCCGGACGGTTATGTCTTCGATGTTGAGCCGTCGCCTCCTCCAGCAGCATCTGCTATCATCACGATTCAAGCGATTTCCGTAGTCATACTAACGATAATCGCATGGACTATTGTTCGTGGTGCATCAGGCTCGGGACTGATTGCTACGTTGGTTGCGGGTGCGTTTGCAGGCCTGTGCTACTGGCTTTTCAAGCGTCAGATAGACAAAGTGGCGTTAAGGCAGCGTTATCCTTCATCCATTGTTGTAAGCCAGACAGGTATTGAGGTAAATGGCGCGGCAGTTAAGCGAGAAGACATTCATCGCTTTGTGCTCAGGAACTGGGCCCTTAACGCCCAAGCGCCATTCAGTGCAACGGTAGTTGCAGGGACACCGGGCATTGAACTCGCATTTCGGACTATCAATGCCAGCATTCACTCGGGTGCGGCTCGGGCACGTTCAGCCTATGAGCGAAAAGTCGCCAGTGTGTCGTGGCAATTGGACCTGGAAGCAGGTGGTCGTGCCACAATGTTGGCTTGCGGTCTTGACGATACAACGGCTCGTGGACTCATGGAAGACATCAGCCGTGCGTTGCATATTTAAGCTACGTGTTTATCAAGGAAGCTACGTGCAGGAAGCTACGTGCGCCAGCAGGCGGCTTCCTTTAAATCTTCAGCTTGGCAGTCTTGGCCGGCACATCTTTATGAGATAGCGTGGCGTCCATCTTCTCAGCGAGGTCAATTGATTCCAAGCTCTTGAGCCTCTGGCTTTCGTTGATGCGAGCAATCAGTCCGGGTCCGATCTTGAACAAGCTCTCCTCCATGCGAACATATGGGTTCTCTGCATTGGCTCTAAGTGCCGTCAGAACGAGGTCTTTGTCGTTGCGTAGCTTTGCGCTTGCAAAGTTGAGATTCCTTGGAAAAAGCTTCACTGCATTGAGCATCACATCGCTGTCGCAACGAAGGGTTGGGTCAAGCTCTTCAGCATAGAAAACGCCGCGTAACTTCCCATCTGCAAGTAGTCTATCGGTGACTGCAAGAATGAAATCCTTGCGCACCGTCACTTCCTCGGGGATTCCCCGCAAGACGCTCGTGTGCTTCGCGCTTGGACGGCTCATCGCATACTCGGTTGCGATATCTAAATCTTTCTTGTGAGCATCCGGCAAGACTGCATACACCTCATGGTTGCTCTGGATGCACTCAACGATGAAGTTTTTGTCGTTTCTAAGATGATAGGGGAGGGAGTTGAAGGCAGACGAGTTTCTTGAAATGCAGGGAAGCATGAACTCCGTGTCACACAGTAGCTCGGGATCAACTCCCTCCAGCCAAGAGACCAGTGAGGAAGACTCCGTTTGACTCGCTGCGGCCATCATCACGGCTTTGTTCGCTTTGAGTGCCTCAGGTATGAAGTCGTCCAGCCGTTCCTCTTCCTCCAGTCCGCGCAGCTTGCCCAGCACCTTGACCATCAAATCTGGGTCTTCAGTGATCGCGTCGGGTCGTTCGCGCAAGATGTCTTCGTTGCCAACATACCATCTCTTATCGCTGGCTCGGGAATCGAGAATTGCGTTCAGGAAATTCTTGTTGTTCTTGAGGTCACTGGACAGAGTGCTGAAGTATGTCTTGTCTTCGTTGCATTTTTCAATGATGTCGTCGTATAGGTTTATTTTCATGAGGTCTCCTGTTGTCTATATTGTTCATATTAACAAGAGAAGCACTGATGTCAATTGTTGACGGATATCCAATGAGAAAAACCTCCGAGAATGTCGCAATCACTACCATCAGGAAGCCTGCTTTTGTACTGTATGGCAGGTTTGACAGTCGGGACATGGTCGTAGATTTCATCTTGGTATCAGTTAATATAGTTGAGGGTGCTGCTGACGTTTTCTAAGATGCCCTTCAAAGTCTCGGAGGGAATTAGAGAAAAATCTTCAGGGTTGGCGATGAAACGGTTGCCAAGGTGATACCAGTAGTCTTTGTTGTCAATCACTTGTTCGCGGATGGCGATTAAGGTGTCAGTGACGCCGCTTCTTGTAAGTTCAGGTAAGCGGCAAATTAGTTCTGCATGTTCTGCTGGGTTCTTGGCAAAGCTTAGTGCTGCGCCATTAAAAAAAGTAGTTTCAGTCATGGTGGTGGTCTCCTATTGTTATAGCTAGGTTATTACATTGTTCGCATTAGCGTCTATTCTGGGCTTGTCAATGTGATGCGGCACTTTTTTTTGCCTTTTTCGGCTTTGCTCACGAGAACAGTCAGGCTCACAAGAACTAAGCCGCTAATGGGTATTACAAGCTCAAGGTCGGGAGGGGAGGCTAACATCATGCCCATAAGACTACCGGTGGTTATCGCCAGTAGGGCGAGCCCAATTCGCTCCCTGCGGTTCGTAATTGTGGTGTTCTCGTCTTTGTTTGCTGGGTAAGTCAGATTGATTGCGTTGTTCATGGCGGTTCTCCTTTTTTTGTCGTTGTTATGGTTGTCGGTTAGGCGTAGTTCAATGAGCAAGTCGCGTATTTGCGGTGGCTCAAAAGGTTGTTGATCGTCGCAAGGTTGGATTGGAGCGTATCCAGATTGTCCTTAGCTTGCTCACGCAACCGCGCGTAGCTATCGGCATGAGCCGCGTCTGTCTCCAGCTTGTCGTTGAGATCGGCAATGTTAGCTTTGGACTTCGCGATGTTGGCAACGGTCTGCTGTGCGGCGCCTTCACATTCGTGTTTCTGCAATGGGGAAAAGGTAAGCGTCAACGCGATGATGAAGGATGCACATTTGACCCAGTCACGAAGAGAGGAAATTTTTCGTGAGAATGCTGCTAGAAGTATAAGTAGAATAATTGTTAACACTTCTACTGTCATGGATGGTGTCATTCTTATAGTCTCCTTTGCTAACGGTTTTCTGTTTTTGTTGTAATTAGCTTCTATACATCTATCTTATTATAAGTTTTACTATAGTCAAGGGGCGAGCCCTGTTTGTTGACACATTGAACAGCTTGCGCGCTATAGTGGGTGTGTTCATTGTTCGAGAGGGGGACTCTAGCAATTGCGGCATATAGAATAGGTATGGCGGATAATATAGAGAAGATATCCATGAAGAACACTAAGAAAGTGATGGTCGGAACACTCCATAGAAACATTAGAGAAGAGCTTTTTAAACTCCATGTCCTGGAGTTCCCCCGTGCCACAGAGGTCTCCTTTTACAAAAAGTTCGTGTCTGTGGTTCGCATTGATGTGGCGAAGCTGAGGGAAAAGTCGTTGCTCGTGGGGATGTCGGCCGATGAGGAAACTCGCTACCTTGAGGTGCTTGGGGTTCGGGCTACGCGATACCCAGCCGTCAGTCGGGGAATGCTTGTAGATGGGCTTCACCGTCTCACGGTTGCCAAGAGAAACGGGTTGCTAGAGTTGGATGCACTAGACTTCTCCCGCTTCATCGACCCGCGCAAGTCTCGATATCGTATCAAGCTCAGATTGAACTAAATATACTTGCAACCCAATTTTCGCTTTGCTTGTCCTGAGTTTGTACGAAAAGATGCAAAGGCGAAGAAGTAGATTGAGGCACAAAGAGAAAAGCCCCCGGTTGTTGTCGGGGGCTTCTTTGTATCTTGAGTATGTTAGTAAGAGAGAAGTCTTTTTTGAAGCAACGTCTTCATGTCTCGTCTAGTGTCTGCTACTACGTGAACGAAGATAATTTCTTTGGTGAAGTTGTAGATGACTCTGTTTTGACCGCTAACGACTTCTCGGTATCCGTCTGGGTTGAAGTCCGAAAGTTCTTCTGGGACTTTGCCGCTCTCGGGGAACTCTTGGAGAGTTGCGACTGACTGTTTGAGCTTCTGATACCGAGCTTGCCAGTCTGCCTTGCCGAACTTCTTTACTACATACCGCCTGATGTCTCGGATGTCGGCTTCAGCGGCCGGCAGGATGACGACCATCGGTTTTTTCATTCCTTGTCCTCGGCTTCGTCCTCGGCATCCAGTTCAGCGAAAAAGTCATCGATGTTGCGGTAGTTACCTGCTTGGATGTCTCGCTGTCCGAGTGCCAGAATCTTGAGAAGGGCTACCGTCTGTTGCAAGTCCTCGTAGCTCTGCGCATCTTGAACCACGAGCTTGGCTTCGCCGTTTTGGGTGATGAGAAGAGGCTCACGGGTCTCGGAAAGCTCTTTGACGATGGCCGCGGCGTCGCGCTTGAGGTAAGAGATGGGTCTTACTTGGCTGGGCTTCATGTGTTCGGCTCCGTGTTGGATGCTACAGCACTAAATATAGACCAAATTTGGTGCCACCGCCAGGCAAGATTTGTAACAAGTACAGACCCGCAAAACCAGACAACCCATTTCTTGCAAAACCTGCTCCTTGGCTCATAAAAAGGGCTTTTCTTTGTCCGATTATCGTGAACCACCGAGATACACTGGCGTGGCATCAAGCTAGTGCCTCGGAAAGTTGTGATTCAGCCCGCTTCGGCGGGCTCTTTTCTGATTGGATGGTTGCTGGGTATCGTGCACCAGCCTTCATTGTTTCGTGGACAGGTCGGATTCGGGAGCCTTGCCGTCAAATGAAAGGGATTTGATGTCGCGGTTGGGTAGCTCGGCCAGTTCCTTCACGCCTTGCTGCATGACTTGAGACTTGAGATGCGCCAGTTCCGCCTTCAACTGGTTCATGTCCCGCTCGTAGTTCTTCGCCATCTCGCGGTAGGCTTCCTCCCTGCCTTCCTGACGCGCTTTCTCGACCGGGTCTTCGGTTGCGTCTGCCTTCGCTGCGGCTTCGTTAGCTTTCGCCTGTGCGTCGTCGGCTCGCTGCTTGGAATACTTGCGGTAGATGTCGCCAATCTTGGCGAAGAGCCAAGCGAGACCATCTTTGAAAGCCTCCTCGATGAGGGGGCGCAGCACTTTCCAGGCAAGTTTGCCCAGTTCCTTGAAGACGACGTTAGCCACGGCGAACCCCCGAGCGGTTTTATTCAGACGATTTTAGCGGAAGCGGCGAAGCGGATGGTCGCAGCCGTCAGTGCTTCTGGTAATGTGGCGGCCTAGCTAATAGTTTTTCCTAGATATCAATCAAGAACATGCAATCACTTTCTAACTCCATGCTGCGTATCGGTGTCTTCTACGATGGCTCCTACTTTGGCCTCGTTAGTTCTTACTATGCCTACCATCACCCAAGAATGGCGCGTCTGTCAATCGGCGGCCTGCACAAGTTCATTCGCGAAAAGATAGCTCAAGAGGAAGGGGTTGATACTCGTTACTCCCAGATTGTTGAGTCACATTACTTTCGAGGTCGCTACACAGCCAATCAAAGCGTAGAGAAGGGCGAAGATACCCTCTATCGCGAAAGGCTCTGGGAAGACATCCTGGTGCGCGAAGCGGTCACAACGCACTACCTCCCGATGCAAGTCAACCGGGAGAAGGATAGAAGTTTCGAGAAGGGCATCGACGTTTGGCTCGCGGTGGAAGCACTGGAGCTAGCAATTCTCAAGAACCTGACGCATGTGGTTCTGATAGCGGCCGATAGCGATTACATTCCTCTAGTGCGCAAGCTCAACAGCCACTCCGTCAAAGTCGCGGTGCTCGGTTGGAATTTCAGCTTCACAGACGATCACGGCGAACAGCGAGGCACGCGTGCGTCTCAGCTTCTCATGGGGGAAGTGAGCTACCCCATGCGCATGGATGAAATCATCGATAGCAAGGAAGAGCGAAGCGAGGAAGAACAGGCTCTGATTGGCAACATGTTCGTGCGCAAGCGTGAAAACGTGCAGGCGGAAGAAGCGCGTAGTCAAACGCCGGAGCCCGTGTCCGAAGATGACAAAGACGAGTCCGGTTGGAAGGAGGGGACGGTGGTCAATTTGCTGGATGGCTTTGGCTTCATCAAGCCGACTGAAGGCGGTGACAATCTCTTCTTCCATCACACGGCCTTGACCAACTCCGAGTTCAGCGACTTGTTCAAAGGCATGGAGGTGTCCTTTCAAGAAGGGATAGGGCAACGAGGCACTGTTTGCGCAACAAAGGTGCGGACATACTACTAACGAGCGAGCCCCTGAAATAGGGGCTTTTTTTCGGTCAGTAGGTGTGTCCCTTGTAGATGTTCACAGCCTCGCCCTTGTCGATCTTCTTCATCCATTCCAGCAACAAGCGGCCGTGGATGAGGTGGATGTTGTTGCCTCGTGCCCAGTTCTTCGCATCTTTTGAGAACTGGAAGCAGGTGATGATAAACACTGCCTCGGCTTTCTCTACCATCATGACACTGTGCATTTCCCGCACGACTGAAACGCCGACGACATTGCGCTTCCAGTGTTTGCATTGGATGATGGTCTTCTTCCGGTCGCGGTAGGCTTCAAGGTCAACACCTCCATCCGCTCTAGCGCCCCCTCGGGCTACTACGCGATATCCGAGCCGCACAAAGACTTCTCGCACCAGTTTTTCAAAGACAGCCCAGTGCATGTTGTAGAGGTTCTGGGTGGAGAGATGGTTGGCGAAAATCTTCTTGCCGTTTTGCCTCGTGCAGTAGGTCACGAAGGCAATGACGCAGAAGACGAGAGCTAGGAAGTCGGTGACGGCCGGCGCCTGATAGATGACTTCTTGAGCAAGGGGATTGTCGTCTGAAACGGCTCGGGCTGCGAGATTGGGTAGGGAATAGATTACGGCTGCGATGATGATGTAGAGATAGAATGGTCTGGATGTCAGTCTGTCTAAGATGCTCGCTTTGTATTTTGGCATATGGTCTCCTGTGATTGTAGTTGTCCTTATCTTATGGGCCGAATACCGTTTGTCAAATCGACTTGGCTACATGTAAGCGAAGCGATGCAGCGAGTATATGGCCTGCTCATTATGGGTCTTGCGAGCTAGTTCTACGATGCTCGGTAGCGGCACGGCACACAGGTAGGCATAGCAGACAACATCATCGAAGGCTCCCGTCTCGATCATCTGTTCGTCCATCAGGAACTCAAGGGTTTCTTCGTGAAAGAGCCGTCCTCGATTCAGCAGTAGGCGAAGGTTGATGTTGATGGCCTGAGAGCGAAGAGGCGAGTCGGGAAGACGGCCAAGCTCTTCCAGGTTGTCAAAGATGTCGTCCGTAGTCAGATAGGTCAGGCGAGCATCGACCGCCGTTGCTGCCTCCACTACCTCGTCTTCGAAGATGTTGAGCCTTGGGTAGTTCTTCTGAGGCCAGATCATGAAGTCAACGAGCCGTGTGAAGTGCATCATAGTTGATACTCTTTTGGCAGACGGTTGAGTTCTTGGAGCTTTTGCACGAGGAAAGACTTCTCGCGATATTTCTCGAAGGGAATCTCGGGGAAAAGCTTTAGTAATCGTCCAATGTTTTCGGCTGGAACGCCGTATAAGCTGTAGTTCTCTAATTTCAACATGATGGTCTCCTGTTTCTTGTTTTTCAATCAGTTTTTTGTCTTAGTGCATTATTGAGTTCGCCAAGTTTCTGCTCGTATTCATCTTCTGCAATCAAACCGTCCCCGTAGAGGTGGGCTAGCTCATGCCGCTGTTTCTGTATGGCCCTAATCCGTTTTCTGCGAACCGCCTCACGGTGCTGTGTTGCCATGCACTGCGCATACAAGGAAAGACAAAAGAGGAAAGTGAGCAATAAACAGAAAGATGTAATTGCTTTCTTGAGTAGTGTACCTTCCTCCATACTGAATCTCCTTTATTTGTGTATATAAAACTATCTTATGAAAATACGGGTTTTAGTCAATGTTCTGAGGTGTTTTTCCGACGAACGGTTAGAGAGGCGATGTCTAGATGTAGAAAAGCCACTTCAATGAGTGGCTTGTTGGAGAAGCTGTGACTAAATTTTGAGGTGCGTGGATGGAAGGTTGTTTGCTGATAGCTCTCGATGTAATCTCCGGTTTAGCCGCCAATTCGCGATGCTACTAGTTATAGTTGGGCTGGCAAACGACTCGATCTCAGCTAGTATCTGCTCAAGCTCGCTATCTTGATATTGGTCGAGGAAGAAGACGGTAGTCTCAATGAAATCTAAGCTCGCTGCGAGCCCGATACAGGAGTCGTCTCGGTATCGGACATCTGCTCCCGCTTCGACCAATGACTTGATGACGTTGAGGCGTGAGTGAGCGGTTGCAGACTCCAAAGCGAAGTTGAGGGCTTCGGAACTCGGTCCTATCTCTAGAAAAAACTCAACAACGTTCAGTTGGCCTTCCCCTGCCGCGTTGTGCAGGCATTCGTCGCACACATCATGCGCATCAAGCCCGTTCTCAAATAGGAGCTTCAAGACGGACAAGTTGCCGCTCCGCGCTGCCCAGTCAGCAGCATCGTTGAGGCTTGCAGTAATGCCCCGCTCCAGAAAGAAGGAAACTGTGTAAGTGTCGCCGCCTCCCGCTGCATAAACTAACGCCGAACCATTCCGGCAAGCGATATCGTATCCTTGTTCTGACAGGAAGCGAATCACGTCCACGTGACCGTTGCCCGCCGCTCCCCAGAGACCTTCGCAACGCAAATCCTGCACATTGAAACCATTGTCCAGAAGGCGCTTCAGCACGTCAATGTGACCGTTGGCGGCTGCAACCCTAGCGGCATCGATCATGTCTCCGGCTCCGACCTTCAGCATGTGGTCTACAACGTGCAAATGGCCGTTTTGCGAAGCACAGCCCAACGTCATTTCTCGTGCATATGGGGAGTCCCCGCCATTAGAGAGAATGAAATCAACGACATCGAGGTGGCCACCCAAGGCTGCTTCCATTATGGGTTCGTTCTCATCGAAGTTGATGTCTGCGCGGCGATTGACACAGTATTTAACCTTGTTGAGGTCGCCACGTGCGGCGGCTTCCACTAACATCTCGTTTATATTTTTCATTGGGATTCCTCTTCAATATTGTTATATCGTAGCGTTAAAAAACCACACGTCAACGCTTGGTCAGGATTAAGTCGGGGAAAGCTGCCTCTGAGGTATCCCCTCCTTATTGTTTCTGAACGGTGCTGAAGGTCTCGCCTTCTATTCTTAGGGTCACACGCTCGGGTCTCGCTCGCTGTGTCTTGTGCCCGTTGACGAAGCTGCTGAGGTCGCGTTTCTCTAGCGTTGATAGGTCAGTTGTCTGGGCGAACCAAAGAAGCTCGTGCAAGAGTTTGTCGCCATGTGAGCCGTTGCGAATGCGGCCGGCTTCGTGGTTGATGTAGAGGCCACCCGTTGGCAGGCTCTTACATACCCTATCGTCCTCATCTAGAAGGAGCATCTTGCTTCCTTTGATCTGGACATCGAGGCCCAGCTTCCGGATTACCCGGTAGGTCTTGTTCTGCTGGTGCTTCCTGTAGGTTTTAATGTCGTGAGGAGTCTCCAACTTATTCTCAACGACAGCCGTCGCGAGGTCGCTCAATGCCCGACCTATCTTACTGCGGGCTCTAACGAACGGAAGCTTGTGGTTTATCTGCGCCTTTGATTGCTTGTCATCCGCGAGTGGCACCGCTTTCACCACTCCGGTTTCAGTGCAGAGAAATAGATGGTGAAGCTGGTAGACGACTTTATAGCCGCATCGATGTAGTAGTTGATAGTCCTCGTTTTCGTTCATTGTGTCCTTGTCGTTATTTGAAGAAGCTGGCGATTTTCTCGCTCACGCTTTCGGCAGCGGCAAAGAAGGCGGCAAAGATAAAGCTGAACACGTCGCCCCAGTTCACAGTGCATGCGAACAGCACGGAAGCGAGGATAAAAAAGATAGCGATTGTTGTTGTCATGGTTGGTCTCCATTTTTATATTTATATCTATAAATTAGCAAAATACGGAAAATAGTCAATGCAATCGTGTGCTTTTCAGATAAACGGTTGGTAACCGTTCGTCGGAAAGTTGCTGGAAACTAGTGTATAAGTTTGACTTTGAGTTACCTTTTCGTAGAATTAAGATATAACAACAAGAAAGGAAAGTCATGAAATTGGTAAAAGTAATCGCAGTCGCATTCGTTATCCTCGGTCTGACGTCGGCCGCCCATGCAGAAAACGCCGTCACGACCATGCACGTGTCCGCTCGCGTCAATGCCTACGTGAGAGCAAGCAACACAGCATCTACTCCGTCTGTTGAGACAAATTCAAAGAACGAGTTTTGCACCGTTGAAAACAAAGACGGCTACACAATCGTCCACTGCTAAGAAGAAGTTCTTCAATTCATGAAGTGACGAGGCGATGGGTTAGACCGTCGCCTTTTTGGTTAGTGGAAGGTTGCGTTGGTGTATTCAACGGCATGACAGACACCGAGCATGTAGTTCGTCAAGATGTGAAGGTGCATATCAACTGACTTCGATGCGAGAAGGTTCTCGCTGCTTCGTTGCAAAACGGTCATGTATTTATCGAAGAGGTGCGGCTCGGTTCTGAGCATGTGTTGAACATAAGACAAGTATTCATCGTTCGTCTCAAAGTTGTGGACGTATAGTATCTCCATGGTAGTGGTCTCCAGTGTCAGTAGACAATCTAGCGTAAAAACTGCGCAAAGCAACGTGAATACGCGAGTAAGTCTGTTGACATATGTTATTACTAGCATATAACTAGTTTATAACTAGATAAAAACTATAAACAGGAGACCACTATATGATTCGCTTGATCTTTTTCATGCTGTTAGCTCTTTCCCCAGAGCTAGCTTTCTCGGCTAATGTGTTTGATCCCGTGTCTGGAGACACGGCAATGCTCGTTCTTCAATCGGTGTTCGGGCAGTTGGGCATGTTTGGAAGTGGAGGCAGTGACCCTTTCGTTGTCCCCTTGTCTATCTTCAACGGGGCCGTTCTGACCATTGGCGGGATATTGGCTGCATACACTATCCTCGCGGGAACGCTCGGCACGGCTCACGATGGCGAGATGTTGGGCAAGAAGTTTTCCTCCGTGTGGATTCCGATTCGCTATAGCCTTGGCACGGCCTTGGTGCTGCCCATCGTGGGTGGTGGTTACTGTCTGATGCAGGTAATCGTGGGCTGGCTGGTGGTTCAGGGTATCGGGCTTGCCGACGCGGTTTGGACTTCTTACACGAGCAACGCGAACCTGGTTCAAGTGGCAACGGCGTCCTTGTCCCCCCCGGAAGCCAAGCAACTGGGCTACAACCTCTTTCAATCCTTGGTGTGCATGGATGTGCTCAAGCAAGTCACGAGCGCACAGCATGACTTACTCTTTGGCAACTCAGACATCGGGGTCACGAAAGAGGACACGTCAACGGCAACGACATATTATTTTGGCGACAAGAACGAGACATCTCAGTTCTCGCGTGATAGTTGCGGCAAGCTGACGGTGCCCAAAATCTTCGCGGCCAATGCCACGATGAGTGGAGATGGATCGGGTCTCTTCTCGTCGGGTGAAGTGGAAAGTCTTGTCGACCCCATCACAACGGCACACCAAACTGCGACTGCAACCTTGATGAGTGCGCTGCAACCTCAGGCTGATGCGTTGGTGAATGGTGGTGTTCCCATCAATCCCGCTCCCATCGACGCGGCAATCGCGGCATACGAAGCCACTATCAAGCAAGCTGCTGCACAAGCCGTTCTCTCAACCGATGCCTACAAAGAGTTAAGCAAGAATGCGAGCCAAAACGGGTTCTTCCTCGCTGGTGCATGGCAAATGAAGCTCGCCGCGCTCATTGATGCCGTTCAGAAGAAAATCGGTAACGTGCCAACAAGCTCGGGACCCACGGACATGATGGCTGAGGTGGCGAAGGATAGGTTTGGTCCGGTCTTGATAATCCTGGCAAAGACCATGCAAGCAAGTCAAGCTGGGCAAGCTCAGTTCGGTGTGGGCAATGAAGCGGGAGGGTCTAACACTACCTGGTGGTCCACATTCAAGCAGGCGGTCGGTGGTGGCAGTCTCGATATCACCTTGCTGCTCAAGAAGCAATATACAAGCTCCGGAAGTGTCGTCATCGCATCGACGGGTGACCCAGTCATCAATCTCAAGCTCTTGGGCAACTATGTTCAAGGCGTCGCGGGCGGCGGATTGGTGGCAACGGGCATCGCATCGGCAACGATTGGTAACGCGCCAGGTATCGGTGCTTTCATCAATTCAACGATGCTGCTGATATTGCCTCCGATGCTACTTGCAGGCTTCGCTTGCTCGTATATCGTGCCTATGACACCGTTGTTCATCTGGATTGGAACGATAGTGGGTTGGGTGGTGTTGGTCGTGGAGGCAATCGTGGCGGCGCCTCTATGGGCTGTGATGCACCTCCATCCGCATGGTGACGACTTAACGGGTGGCGGGACCAACGGCTACCGGCTTGTGCTGGCCTTGCTGTTAAGACCCGTGTTGATGACCTTCGGTCTTATGGCATCGATTACCCTGACACAGGTGTTTGGTAATCTTCTCGCTCGCACCTATGCTGACATGTTCTTGCTCAGTCAAGGCGACAGTGGGTTTCTCACATGGGTGGTTGGTGCCTTGATTGCATCTCCTCTCATCTATGCTGGGCTAATGTTCGTGCTGGTCAAGAAGATGTTCTCGCTTGTGCATGTGATACCCGATCAACTACTCAACTGGATTGGCGGTGGTGGTCCGCAACTTGGGCACTACAGCGATGACATCGGCGGGAATAACGTTTTTGCGGCTGCTGGTGTGTTCCCTCGCATTGGTGGTCAGGCTGTTGAGGCGATGAGTGGGCGCAGTCTTGCAAATCCCAATGCGGGTGCTGGTGGTAATGGGGCAGCCGGTGGTAATCCGCTCAACCGCCTTCTCAACAAGGGAAATAGTCCAAATGGTCAAGGCGCCGCCAGTGCTGAAGCCGCGTTCATTGGTGCCTCCGCTGAGAGCATCCTTGAGAAGGCTGCTGGTGCAGGAAAAGGCTCCAAGTCTGGGCTTGAGGCTGTTAAGAACCGCACGTCTTTGACTGAAGCCATGACTCGTTTCGGTGGACCTAATACTTCCGACACGAACAAGCTTCTTGACCGTATCAGTGAAAGCCAGAACAGTCCCGATCCAGCACGGCAAAGCTACACCTTTGATCAGCATGTCGCCAGTGCTGTGAGGAAGGGTTTGGATGACAACTTTGGAGCGGGTGCAGGCAATGCGGCGGCGAAGGTTGGTGGTGGTTTCTCTGGCCCCGCGTTCAATCGTGCGGTCGATACCTATCGCGATACTGCCAGCAAGCTTTCGGCAATCGGTATGTCTGAGACGGAAGTCACTCGTGCGCTCAGCGGTGCAACTGCCAAGGCTCGGGCTGCATTCGAAAAAGAGCAAGCTGCTGGAGGCTCCACACCGTTCAAAGAATATTTCGCGAACGAGATGAACAAGGTCGTCCCGAAAGACAAGAAGTAACGGATGCAATGCAACAGGGAAGCCCCTCAATGAGGGGTTTTCTCATGGTCTACACTGGTGAGGTCGTGCCTTCCAACGGTGGGGTCGCTCATGAACAAGAAGACGGTCTGGGCTGCGGTTGAAGAGCTATTGAACCCCGATGTTCCTAATGAGCTTGGCTCACCATGGCTGGTAGTTTTCCTGCTCTTCGTCGTTCTCTTTTATATCATCTCAGCCATGGGCCATCTTTGGGGCTGGTATGGGACCAATCAATCTGCTGTCACACCGGTAGCTACCTTCATTGGTGCAGCGGTGGTCGCTTGGGCGGCCCTTAGGCAAGCCAAGACGGCAAGACTTAGGCATGAAGAGCAGACACGCGCTGACATCCTAAGAAGGATAACGGAGAGCTTCACGAAGGCCGCGGAACAACTTGGAGATGACAAGCTTTCCGTTCGGCTCGGTGGAATTTATACGATGGAACGCATTTCGTTGGAAAGCTGGCGTGATTACTGGCCGGCGATGGAGACCTTGTGCGCTTTCGTGCGTGAGAGGTCAAAGACAAGGGTGAATAAGGGAGAGCTTGATGGCGACGTATCAGCAGCACTGACGGTCCTTGGCCGGCGTTCGGATGAAGCGAAGAGATTTCAGGACGAAAGGGGCATGCGGCTTGATCTGACTGGGATTGACCTCAGTTTGGCAACGCTACAAGGGTTTGACTTGAGCGGCGCGAACTTGGAATCCGCGAATTTCCAGATGGCAGAAGTGCGGAACTGCAATCTCGCTCATGCAGACCTAGGACACGCTGACTTTAGCGCAGCCTCTTTAGCTAGAGTTGATTGCGTTGGAGCACGAGCGAACTTCACGAATTTTAAAGGTGTCGTTTGGCAGTCTGGAGACGGTTCAAACATGAGAGCGGAACGGTTGAGCCTCAATAATGCGACGTTGAAAGGAGTAAGACTGAGCGAGGCGCGCTTTTGGCGAGCGGACGTGAGGGGAGCAATCTTCCCTCAATGCGAGATGAGGCTCGACGAGGGGGTATTGGACGGCGCGATAGCCGACGAGTTCACACAGCTACCAGAGGGTGTGGATAGACCAACGGATTGGCCTAGTGCGGCTTCGGCTGAGGCGTGGAAGAAGCACAATCAGGAGATGATCGATAGTGCGCGCAAGAGGTTCACCCGCAAAGGCGAAGCCCCTTGATGAGGGGCTTGATTGATGGTTGCTGCTTACTTTGTGTATCCGCCGATGACATCCGTTGGGTTGCGGACCAAGTCCTTCAAGAGGTGAGACATTGGCACATTAAGGTTTGCACCTTTTGGTGGGATTGGATTCATGAACCACTGATCGTACATTTTCTTGAACTCGCCGCTCGTCATCAAGTCTGCGATGGTGCGATCAGCAAGACGGGCGAAGCGCGGAGAGCCTAAGCGGAACATGATCCCGTATGGTTCAACGGAGAAGACTTGTTCAGTTCCATCTTCCTTGGTCAGCATGCGATAGTTCTTGGGATTGTCGCTGTTGGCGATAAGTCCATACACTAGAATGTCATCGTTTAGGAAAGCTGATGCTTTTCCATCGCGCACGAAGTTGAAGCTTTCCTGGTGATCCTTCCCCTCAACCTTCTTCAAGCGATTGTCTTTGTTGCGGAAGTAGAAGCTCTTATCGAGTGTTCCGATGGCGGTGGCTGTGGTTGTTCCTTTCGTATAGGCAATGACGGAGCCATCGGGTAGGTCGCCAAGCTTGCGATACGGGGATGAAGCCAAGACATCGCCGCTGATGCCGGAGTAAAAGTAGGGAATGGTGAAGCTGACCTGTTTTTGACGTGCATCATTGTCAGTCGTAGAGCCGCACTCCACATCAATCTTGCCTTGCTTCACGAAGTCGATACGGTTGGAAGAAGTCACTTCCACATAATTCACTTTGACATCGGGAACCACGGTCTTCACTTGGTCAGCAATCTTGTTGCACAGGTCCACGGCCAATCCTACGTGACCGCCCTTTCCATCGCGATAGCTCAAAGGAACGGATGCATCACGAACCCCGATGTTGAACGTGTGGGTTTTCATCACGTGGTCCAAGGTTGCGTCTGGGGTAGGGGTGGTTTGAGCTTGTGCCATGGAAGCGAAAGCCAGAGCTACGGTTACGACAGTTGTTTTGATTTTCATTATTAGTCTCCTGTTCTTATATTTGTAAGTAAAAGGCAACCGAAGTCATCGCTTGGTTGCCGTGTCCTGTTTTATTCCTTGTAAGCCACAACCAACTGGCAAGAGCCGTTGTTGATGAGCTTGCTGTTTTTGTTGCGTGCGACTACTGCTTTAGCACGAGCTTGTGCTTCTTTCGAGGTTAAGTTGTAGAGTTGATCTACGTCGCCGCCATCACTATTGCCGCCGTTTGGCTTGAACTGGATAGCGATGCTTTTGCAGCTATCGATTTGAGTGTTGATGCTTGCTGCGAATGTAGAGGTTGCGGATGCTAAGACTACGACTGCTAAAATGATCTTTTTCATAATGGTCTCCCGTTTTTATTTTGTTTAGTTGTTTCTTATCATATACTTTCTTTACTACTATTTACCCTATCAGATTTTTTCTGTTTTGCAATAGTCGCCAAGAGAAATATTTACTTAATAGCAATATGCGTCTTAATGTTCGCCACTGCGTCGATTAAAGCGTGAATTTCTGTGTTGAGAAACCATGTGCCGTAGTTGATGACCCGGTAATCTAGGCTGGCGTCAGGTGGGAAGCAAAACCAGAGGACTGCATTGAGAATCAGGGCGAAGCAGAAGAGTTGCTGGTTGCGTAGGCTAAGCAATGTTTCTCGGTGTTTGGTGAGCAGAAGAAGGGCATAGAAGAAAATATAAAAGCCGGTGAAGGGTGGGATAATTGCCCACATGTATTTGCTTGTTTTTCTCGTTGTTTGTTCCATTTGTCGTCTCCCCCGATATGTGTTTAGTTGGTACT
This sequence comes from Caballeronia peredens, assembly GCA_001544595.2. Classification (GTDB taxonomy): domain Bacteria; phylum Pseudomonadota; class Gammaproteobacteria; order Burkholderiales; family Burkholderiaceae; genus Caballeronia; species Caballeronia peredens. Next base: position 61,212 of record FCOH02000028.1, read on the forward strand.
TTTATCTTAACTGCAAATTTTTGCTATTCAAGTGAAGTGCGGGAAATAGTCTGGACAATCCGATAAACGGTAAAAATAATCGCATGCGGCCTTGACTTTAGACTGTACACGCGCCAGGATCAGTATAAGTAGTAGGAATGGGGACAAAAATGGAGAGAAAAATGGAAGGTCCAAAAAGCAATTTCTTGAATGTGTATGCCAATGACGCGACACAGTTCAATGCCGGTGTTGTGCCTGGTGTCGATAACGAGTTTTCCGCACATAACAAGATCCGTAACTACCGGGCTCGGCAAGGTCATCACCTGGATGCTGTGATGTTCTCGGTGGTGCTCGTGTGGTGCTTCGCTTTGGTGGTGGTTGGCACTCTGGCTATAGCAGGTCTCGGTGTCGCAAACGAAGGTCATGCTGTCGGCTTGTGGTTCATGTTGCCCCTGCCAGCCTTCCTTCTAGGAACCGCTGCTTATATCCTCAAGCGGATGACGAAATAAGCCCTCAAAACTGGGGGCTTTTTCTTTTCCAACCTATCTCCCTCCCTGTAAGCCAGTAATTCTCACAGAGTTGGGCGTTCTCATAGTTTCAGTTTTGGCTTGTCAGTTGATTCCTTGTGCGAAAGTGCAGCGTCAAGCTTCTTGCGAAGGATGTCTCGATACCGGCGTTCGACCTCCAGATACGGGTTTTGGTCGCTGTCCAGTCTGAAGTAATCTGATAGGTCACTGGCATTGAAAAGGTCCACATTGTTTCGCAACACCTCAATAGGCAACTCACTGAGCATCTTCTGGCAACTGTCGTATAGGGAGCAGGCTGGAACAAGCTCCTCAAGTAATGCCGGGTTGGTCAGTCTTGAGAAGTCAATGAGGGACTCATGCACCGGATAGCGACGACTTCCTTGCATCAAGAATTCGTAGAGCTTCGTGTGAACATCTTCCGCGATGTCATCGTGATAGTCCCGAGCATAGTCTTCGCGCTCCTCCTCCAGATACTCACTACGTAGTCGCTCGTCGCTCAAGATTGCGAGGTAGAGGTCGCTAGTGGCGGTCTGACCGAGTTCCTCAGGCAACTCATCTACGAGGTTCAAGTAAGAGCCGACTCCGACAATGCCGTGGGCTTCAGCATAAGAGAAGGCATCTTGGTAGGTGGAGACCTGGGTATTTCGGATATAACCACTCAAGTCGCGCTTTCCAAGCTGGAAGAGGTCATTCAGAGGTTTGTCTTCGTAGATGCATCTTAGAAAGGTTGCATTGAGAATCTCTTCCTGAGCCTGAACGGGTGTTCCGTCATAAAACCGCTCGGTATCCCATGTGGCAATATGAATGCTCTGATTTCCATATGGCATGTAGTAAATGCCCCGTCCTTTAACTGTCAGCTTATCTGTGATGTCTCCTGTGCCAGCGTCCATAATTTATCCTCTTATAGTTATGGTTTTATCTTAACGCTGACGCCCTTTAAGTCAATTGACGGGTGATATCAGATACGAAAATAAAAGCCCCGGTGTGGGGCTTCATATTCAAAGCTTAAGCTTCGGTCTTTCTTTGGCGGTGCTCACCGGAAGTGTATCATTGAGTCTCTTGTTGAGTTGGTCTAGGTCATAGAGCCGTTTCACCTCTTCGTAGGGGTTCACATCTTGGTAGCGTTCGCTGAGATCGTCTTCGTCAAATAACTCGATATTCTTGTAGATCTGCTCAATCGGAAGCGATTTCAACATGCGTTGCGAATTATCCCACCGATGTGCTGGTTCTATCAGTTCGTTAATCAGTTCTTCATTTGTGATACTTGAATAATCGATATCGGGAATATGAACAGGGTAGTAGTCAGCACCGTTCTCGTAATATGGTCTCAGTTTCCCGTGGACCCGTTGCGCGATATCTTCGTTGAACTCTGCCTCCGACCAATCGTAAAAGGAATCTAGCCATTCGTCGCTAAGATGCTCGGATTCTCGGACTTTTTCATCGAGGTCAAACAAGTCGACGCCTCGCAACTCTTCTGGAAGGTCTTCCTCATCCTCGAATTCAATTTGCGATAGAACGCAAATCGCACCTTCCGCTATTGCATACGAAAAGGGTGACCCATACTCACCGATTTCTGCATCCTTGACTATGTGCCTGAGGTCGTAAGCAGACTGATGCCGCAGGTCAGCTAATGGCTCGTTACCGTTCACATATGCGAGCAGGACGAGGCCGGGTAGCTCGTCCAAGACTCTTTCCTCGCGGTGCATATATTCGATTTCATGTCTCCATGTCGCAATCTGGTGTTTGCCGACATCCTCGGTCTCGAAATAAATGTCGCTTCCAGAAACCGTCAGCCGCTTCAAAATTTTTTCATAGTCTATCTCCATGATTCATCCTCTTGTAGTTATGGTTTTATTTTAACGCGCTCCCTCTGGTAGTCAATTGATGGGTGATATCGAATATGACAATTAAAGCGCCTGTGTGGCGCCTCTTATTCATATCTTGAGTTTCGGTTTGTCTTTTGTTGAAGGTGTCGATAGGTTGGTCTCAAGCTTTCTTTTGAGTTGAGAAAGCTCATAGAGATGTTGCAACGCGTCCGTGTAGTCTTCATCTTTGGCAAGCCCCAAGGAATTCGCTACGGAGCCTGGATTGAAGCAGTCATGGTGCTTGTAGACAAAGTCAACGGGTATTGTGCGAAACAGGTCCCGTTCAAGGTCGGTTTCGGTTGCGGCTCTAGCTAGTTCCTTGATAAGGTCGCGATTTGAGACAAGCGAATAGTCGATTTTGTCTAGGCTAACTGGGTAATTTTCGCCATGCCAGAAGTGCTTCACGAGAGAATGGCGAACGGATGCAACGAGTTCGTTCTCGAAAGTGTCTGAACTATCGATATAACACTCCCAAATGTTTTCATCCTTGTCGTATTCCATGCCGAACAATTTCTCGCTGATGAGCTTTTCGTCTATGTGCTGAATTTCTTTCGGCCACTTTTGAGGGTCGCTCTCAAATGAAGCAAAATAAGCGGTGTTTTCTTTGCGCAGCGCGTCTTCAAACGCTGGGGACACAAATAAGGAAGTTCGCTCCTCTTTTGCGTCCCATTGGGTTCCGTTACACCATTTGGTGATATTCTTTTTTAGCTCATCATGTGGTTGCAAATAAAGTTCTGAGAGTGACTGATTGGTGTGTATAGTGGCAACCAAGAATTGCTTTGTGAAATCGTTTATCACATCCTGCGAGAATTTATATTGTTCTGGCTGGAGGGAGCCTAAGTAATGAGAATCACCCTTCATGTCGTAGTAATGGACAGATTGACCTTGGAGAATGACTCGGCTCAACACGTCATCGATTGTCAGCTTGGGCTTGTTCCATGAAAATATCATATTGTCTCCTTTTTTTATGTTTATCTATAATTTAGCGCAGGTTGCTGGATAGTCAATTGATAGTGGATATCTGACAAGCATAAAAAAAGCCCCTAAGAATAGGGGCTTGGTTCATCGGGTTCATGCTGGTCACACACTTGCTTTCTCTGAGAAAGCATCAAAGTCCTCAACGGCCGCGGCCTGCGTGATGTTGGCTGCATAGTCAGCGAAGAGATGCTCGGGTTTTTCCTTCATATACCTGGCAAGGCATTCCTGTGCTCGTGCGCGGCTGGGAAGCCGATAGAAGGGTTTGACCTTGGAGCCTTTCCAGTTGCTCGCCCAGTTGGTGGGAAAGCTGAAAATCTTGCCCAGTGTCTTGCTGAACTCCATGATTTCCACTTTGCTCGCGAAGGCAGAGTTGCACTTGAAGAAGTCGAAGAGGATTTCACGCGGAACCTTGATTTCAGCACTCCAGTCCTGTCGCTCAATCTCATCTACGCTCAGTTCGCTATTGAGCAAGTTGAAAAGGAACTTCTCCACGGGGCGCAGCGACTGAGCCTTCACGTCAGCCTTTGCCTGGTTCACTACCATCGCCTTGGGGTCGAAGCCTTCCAGGTCAATCTCATAGAGGAAGTAGTGCATGAGGTGGTGCTTGCCTTCACCATGGAGCCAGGTATAGTAGGTATTGAAATACTCGCGGTCATCAACCAGGGTCGTGGTGCAGTCAAAAATGTTGAAGCGTCGGTCGCCCTTGTCCACGGGGAAAATCCAGTCCTCGTTGGATGTGAAGATGTAGAACGCGTAGTTGGGGATGGTGGTGGAGGTCACGTGCTTGATGCCGATATGTCGCGTCGGAGCCGTGATAGCACTCTTAAGCTGGCCTTCTTTCGCCTTGTCTCCACCCCAGACACTTTCCTCCATCAGGAAGTATTTGACGTGGATGGTGTGGTCGTTGAAGCCCCAAATCTGATCAATGCTGTCAATGATGCGGCTGTGGTTCGGACACAGAGCCTGCATCGTCATGGAGACGGTTGTCTTGCCGGAACCTTGGACGCCTCGAAAGCCAATGGAGGTGTCGGTGCGAATGTGGGGGTAGCGGACCGTGTAAGCCAGCAACTTGATGGCATGGTCAATTTCTTCCTTCGTCCCGACCAGGAGCTTGTGCATGTGGTCGATAAACGGTTGGGCATCCCCCTTCTTGGGCTCAATGTAGCCGGTCCAAAAGTTGAAGGCGTCCTTCTTGTTGAACGATGGGTTGGCGTTGAACGTCGCGTATTCAAAACGCTTGCGAAATGCAGGCTGTTCAAGCCACACGAAGCTGAAATACTTCTTCACTTCCCGATGCTCGATGACGACATGGAAGTAGCTCTCACGATGGAACTCGTGAAAATCTTTGGTAGAAGAGAACTCATACTTGAAGCCAACGGCCTCATCGGTCCGGCTACTGACAATGACTGTCTTGCCGCTAAGGTTGAGAAGCGAATACTTTTTGAAAGCGAAGATATATTTACGAAATTTTGCGAGGTCTGCGTGTGACGCGAACAAGAAGCCGTATTGTTCCAGACTCTCGGTGGTATTCTCAGTTGTGTTGGTAGTCATTGCATACTCCCCGTGTTTCTACTGATGGGTCTCCCGTGTCAGGTAGAAGGTTGAAAAACGTCCAAGATTCACTTGGGTTGGGTCGAAAAAAACAACCCTTCAAAAAAGGGCTGCTTCATGTGAGTCAGGTGCTACTTCAGTTCTTGCGGATGTCGTTCAGTAAGCCAGGTATTGCTTTACCAATCTGGTTGTGGCCGGCTGCATAGTCTTTGGTGGTCACCTTGAAGGGAACCTTCTGCTGTATCGCTCCACTCGTGAGCAAGACGTAACCATCTTGAGTCTGATTGATGCCTGAAAGCTTGCTAATCTTCACGTAGCCAAAGGAAGTCATCCTGGCTGTGTAGTCGGTGGAAGGCTTGCCGTCCACGAAGACTTGGGCTGAGTCAAACTTCTGGGCTCGCTCAAGGCAAAACTTGGTGATGCTGTTGATTTCACAAGCCTGGGCGCTGCTGACGAGGCTTGCTGTTACTGCAACTGCTGCGAAAATCTTCTTCATTTTGGGTCTCCTTTATTTGTTGGCTGATTGCTCATATCCCGTACTCTTTTGATCTCGTCTAGAATCGACGGCTTCTTTGTGGCCGGTGCGTCGGTAAAAGTCGTTTTCCTGGGGGCTGAATATGTTCGTTGTTGCTTGACTGGTTCATGGGGTGAGTTCCGACCGTCAAACATCCAGCTTTCCCACTCGGCATGCTTTCTTGCTATCTGTTCATCCCACATTCTGTCCCACTCTTTGTCTCTCATATTCGTCTCCGCGTATTGTCTACCTATACATTTACCTTAAACAATTTTGGAGACGTGTCAACGGCCCCCATCGCCGGGGGCGTAAATCAGATATCATTATTTCTTGGGCTCTTTAGTGGTCTTCTTGTAGACTTTCTTAAGCCACTTCTCGCAAATTTCCATTTCTTCGTCATCGTCGTACCACCAGACCTCGCACATCTCCTCCAGCATGTCGTCGGGTGTCATGCCCGCAGCGAAGCACAGACGCAAGAGGACTTCGGCCGCTTTCTCATTTTGGAAGTCGTTCTTCTGAAGGTGAATGCCAAGCATGAACTCAAGGTCGTTGAAGTGGGAGTGTTGCAAGTCCAATGCTCTGTGCTGGATGGCAAACTCGATAAGATCAATGTCTTCTGGGTCGTCGGTAAGTCGCAGTGCGATTGAGGAATCAAGCTTTTTGCCATTTGCAATCTGTTGTTTGATGCTGGGAATCTCGCTCGAAAACAAGATACTCCAGTGGTCGTCTTCAATATCCGAGTATTGGTAGAGATAACCTTCCAGCGGAAGGTGGTTGTCCTCGTAGTTCCTGCTGTAGCAGTGATTGTGATAATCGATGAAATCTTGATGTTTTTCAGTGACGGTTGGCTCGTTCATAGTTATCTCCTTAAGGCTGTTGGTTGGTAAGGTTGATACGCTTAGTCTTTTGTGGGTGGGACGGTGGCGACGCTTGCAAGCCTGGTGTTTTCGTTTTCCATCGTTCTTCCGATGTCCCAGGCTTCTTCTCGGGATGTCGCTTCAATCTCAACGAAAGTTTCATGAAGTGTCACGAAGCACAGTTTAAAAATGTTCATTGTGCTACCTCCTCCATTTGGTTTTCCAAAGAGCGTGCGACAGCCCGATCCAGGACATTTTCATATTCCTTCACGTCCATAGTCATCTTCATTTTCTTGCGGGTTCCGTTCTGCAAAGTCACGATGAAGAGTTCCGTTGCGGGGTCAAAGTCCAGGTCGATAACTTCATTCATGGAAATATTGGCTTCCAGAAACGCTTTCGTGATGAATTTCGGCAGTCGGTTATTGCTTGGCATCCCGTCGAGAAGCATGTTGTCGCTCATGCCCGCGCATTCCCTAAGCACGAAACTATCCCTGTTTGAGCCGAAAACCAAACCGGTCTTATCACTGATCCGAAGATTGTATTCACGGATAGTTTTGAGTGCGGAAGGAAGCTCGTTGCACAGGTCTGCTTGAGCATAAAAGTCTTGAATAACTGCTGTCATGGTTTCTCCTCGTTTGTTAAGAAAGAGTTCTGTGTTGCAGTGGTTGAACTATAAAATTGTTGCTCGTGTTGGTGGGGATGCGTGGAGTTCTCACGCATCTCGCTTAGTTATTGACATCAAGCTGCAAATCTGATTGAGAAATTTTTCAGCAGTCGCTTATAGGTGTCAGCCACCCACTTGGCCGCGTCCTGAGCGTTGTCCTCAAGAAACCCGCGATGGCTCCATTCACGCAGAACCTGCGCGGGTGTCGCGCCTGCCTGGAAGGTAAGCTCCAAAAGAAGGTCGGCCACCTTGTGGTTCTTCAGTGAGAAGCGCTGCAAGCCAAGTCCTTCAAGGAAGTAAGGGAACTCGGCGTTGAGCCGCAAGGAGCCGTTCTTGATTGCAGTGCGGACAATCTCAAGATGACTTTCATCGTCACTCAAGTGATACGGCAGGCTCCAACCAACGGGGCGACCAGCATTCAGTTGCTTAATCACACTTGCAACCTCCGAACCACGGATAAGGCTGTGATACTCGTCGTAGGCTTCGATGAAGTTATAGGTGAATCCAGGCAACGGCCACACATCGACCTCACGGAAGAAGACGCACGTTTCTCCGATGTAGTTATGCGAGGAGTAACTAACGGGTTTGGTTTTCGCTTTCTTTTTCTTGCTGGAAGTCGGTTCGTTGATGTCGATGGTCGTGATATTGCCGACGAAGTTGATAATCAGTTTGCTCATGTTTTTCTCCTTGGTTTTGTTGAAAAAGGTTTTGTGTTGCAGTGGTTGAACTATAAAATCTCGGCTGAATTGAGTGTTGATGCGTGGAAATTCCACGCATCTGGAAAACGGCCAAAAAACTGCTTTCGGAACATTGACAAATGGAAGAGACTGTGGCAGCGCGGACGGCAAAGAGGCATCCGCACAAGGCAGGCGAGATTGGTGTAAAGCTTGAGCCGCTCACCAGGTTAAAAACGCTGGTTTGGGTTCGGGAGGTGTTACGGATTGCGGGTGGCAGTCCGAGTCGGCTAGGGGCTAATTTCGTGCTTCAGGAGGCCTGCGCGCTGTCGCAACGCGTCGCCAAGCTCCAAGAAGGCGTGCCAATCGGTATGTCCCGGCATGTACTGCCGCCGCTAGCACTTCACGATGCCCATTTTTGGAGTTGGCGAATTCATCTGTTTCCCTTGCACGATGCCCACGTGATATTGCGCAAAGAGCTAATGCAGCGGCTTATAGAGGATGCGCGGTCACTGGAGAGTGGTCTTGAGCTAAGCACCCGTGCCATGCCGCCCAATGCCGACATCGCGCTCTATCTGCTCGGTGTGAGAGAACCTAGCGTGGCGACGGTGAAAGCGATTGCTCAGGCGGTGCCCGTCTTACTCTCTGGCGAAAGGCCATTTGCTGGGACCGACGCCTTTTTCACTAGCGGTCCACACGGCTCGGGTCTATGGCGGGTCTTGGACGGCGATATCAAGTTCTCACGCGAAATCATCCAAGGTGAGCTTTCCAGGCAGTTCGCCAAGTCTATGTTCCGGTCGGGACTACCGTTCTCGGACCAGATCCGTGCTTTCTACAGGAATGTGACTGGGGAAGATGCTCGCAATGAATTGGCCGTGCTGGAAGGCGAACTGCCGAATTTGGTGACGGAGAAGTTCCGTTCCGATGTCGCGGTTGAAGATGAAGAAGATCTTGAGCTTGCGATTGATACATGGCGAAGCTACTTCGTCGCGGCCGTAGCGTTCTGGCTAGTCGCTAATGAAAAGAGCGATAGTTTCCTGATTGCTGATGTGCTGCTCGTGGGTATGCTGGCCGGACCCATCGAGACCATCTATTTGGGAAGCGGAGAAGAGATCAAGCGGTTTGTGATGGGGTGGATACTCAAGCGAACCGATGCACCAGCCAAGGTCAGAGCCGATGGCATCCTGAGAAAGAGCAAGCGATATACAAGACTTTGCAAAGTCTTCGGCTACAGCGATGAGGACGAGCAAAACCCTCCTGACAAGACTACATCAGAAGGGGGTAGCCGGTAGGCGAGTGGCCCCGCCCACTTTCTCAGGAGGCGGGTTTCCTTAGGCTTGAACAACCGACTTGATCTTGAAGGTCTTCGGGTTGTAGCCCGCTGCAATCTGCTTCTCATAGAACGCCTTGAATGCTCGTCGCTGGCTATGAGCCTTGATGGGTTCGCAAAATTCGTTGGCTCCATCGGTCCAGGTGGCTTTGAACAACGTCTCATCAATGAATACGACATCGGTTCCGAAGTAGCCACCTTTGCGGCCAACGATGAGGACGGGCTCAAGTGCCTTAATGTCGGTTCGCTTGTAGAGCTTCCCATACCTGATTGCGAGGTCAGTTCCCTTCAGCCGTAGTTTGACTGGAATGCTGGAGTCCCGGCTGAAAAAAGGCGGCTCCTTGAAGCGCGTGACAGCGGTGCATCCGTAGGGGACACCAGCGTCCCCGAACGGTCTGTTCCATTGATAGATGGTGTTGGTTGCTGCCTGATAAACCAAGTGAATCTCTGCGGTCTTGAGCTTGGAGATGGACTTTTCCAAGTTGCAAGACCACGTTTTCTCCGTCGCCAGCGCATCATAGGACTTGTCTTGCTCCAGGAAGAGCTTTGCCCAGTCGTTGTCCGTCATATCGCTCATTTCTTTAATCTTCATATAGCCTCCGTGTTGTGAGTGAATGATGGGATGGTAATGACGGCCGGCAACCTCATGGGCATGCGTAGATTTCTCACGCATCGCGTAAAGGTATTGACAGATACTGGGCGGTGAAGTATTTGCGACTTCCCGACGAAATGCGCAAAATCTGGATGGACGGTAGTTGACGATCAGAACAAATGCGCTATCGTGAGGATTAGATTGTTTTGTTGTTGTTGTTGTCGGTTGGGAAAAACCTAGCTCCTTGATGGTTTTTCTGCAAGCGGTGAGCTTCGGGGGAAGCAAGAAGACTAATAGCATCAAAACTATTAGTCTTTCTGTTCTCAGTGTAAGTTTGCTTCTACCATCATCTCCACATACTTCCCATATTTCACGATAGCTTCACTTCTTGTTAGTCCCGTTGCATTTGCAAGTCTTGCGTATGTTATTTTTTCGCCACGGCTACGGATGCTGGCAAGGCGCGCCATCACCATTGCTGCTTCCTGATCATTGACGATGGTGACTACCTTGACGCTCGGATGGACGGGTTTGTCTTTCTTGTTCGTGTGTTGCGTATAGACAATACGGTGCTTTCTCAGAACATCCCGGATATAGATTTCAGTCGTGGCGATGCCCTCCTTTGCCAGTGCCTTGTGCAGCGTTGAGATGCCAAACCCTTCTGGCAACCGTGAAGCGCATTCAACGATTGCCCAAACAGTGTCGCTCACGCCTTCCAACTTCACGGGTCCATGAGGGAAAGTGACGACGCCAGAGACACGCTTGGTGCCTTTGTAGGGGATGCGGTGCTTAACAAGGAATGCCATGAAGGTGCTCCGGGCAGATTTGTGTCCCAAGGCGAGAACTTGTTCAAACAGTTCGTCTCGGGTTAGCGATGCCGTGTCAATTGTGGAGAGGGTATCCAGAAGCCTTGCGGAGGAGGTGTCCTTCTTCAACGCGACATTGAGGCTATGCTTGCGAAGCCATGCGTAGAAGCTTTCCAAGCTCATGTTCGTGTAGCCCTTGGCTTTCGCTTCGTTCCACAATGCTTCCCTCGTGTAGTTGCTCGTGTTGATGCCTCGCACGAAGGCAAGGCAACTCGCTTCCTGGTCTAGTAGTCTTTGCGTTTCCTTTTTTGTTAGTCTTGCCATTTCTTTTCCTTTTCTATTAGTTTGTTTAGATATTATTTGAAGTATTTGTGCGTGAGTTCGTCTTCTTCGATGGTATGGAGCTTGGCTCGCGTCTCATGAATGGCAAGCTTGCACAGGCCGGCGAAGGTGGTGTCATACTTTTTCATTAAACCTTCTACCTTCTGGACTTGCACGGGGTAAGGAACATTTACCCAGATATGTGTGGCGCGTGTCCGATTTTCATATTCACGCTTGCGACCTAGAACGCATGTGACGCCATATTCCCGTTCCAGGCAAAAGAGCATTGCTCGGCTACTGCTAGCTTGGAAGTGTAGAGCTATTTCGAAGAGCGCCTGCGATGTGCTGTCTCCTAGCTCAACAATTTTTCGCTTTGTCTCACAGACTACTTTCTTTGTTGATGTCTTATTCATAGTTACACCTTCACGATGTTGAGGAAGTTTTTCGCCTTCTCCGTCTTTGGCTCGCGAAAAAAGTCAGCGGTTGGACGGTCTTCGACAATTTTTCCGTCAGCCATGAAAAGCACATGGTTGCTCACGTTTTCGGCAAACCACATGCTGTGAGTGACCACAACCATGGTGATGCCTGAATCCGCTAGTTCGTTCATGACACACAGGACTTCACGTGTCATTTCCGGGTCAAGCGCGGATGTGGGCTCATCAAAGAGGATGATTTCGGGTTCGTTTGCCAATGCTCGGGCAATCGCTACGCGCTGCTGCTGGCCGCCAGAAAGCTCATGAGGAAACTTGTGAGCGTGCTCTTGCATATTCACGTTGTAGAGGAGACTCAATGCGCGAGCTTGGGCCTCTTTCCGGGGTGTGCCTCGCACGATGGTTTGGGTCAGCACGAGGTTTTCCAGTGCGGTCTTGTTAGCAAACAGACCGAAGTCCTGAAACACCATGCCAACTTTCTTTCTCAACTCGCGTTCATCCCATGCCTTAATGTCCTTTCCCAGCACCTTGATGGCGCCGCCCTGGATGGGTTCCAACGCGTTTAAGGTCTTGAGCATGGTGGACTTGCCGCTACCACTTCCGCCTAAAACGGCTACCACATCACCTTTTCTGATGGTGGTTGATACGCCTCTCAACACTGGATTAGATGGGTCGTATGCTTTGATTACGTTTTTGAGTTCGATCATTTTTTGTCTCCTTTTACTTTGATGTTGTTGATGATTCGTTGTGAAGCCACACAGATAATCAGGTAGATGAAGCCACTAAAAAGCACGGCCACCTGGATGTGATTGTTGCGTTCTCCGACTGTCACGGTTGTTCCCAGGAAGTCAGTGAGTCCAACGATGTATACAAGGCTCGTGTCCTGGAAGATGGTCACACACTGGGTCAGGAAGGCGGGCAGGGCATTCTTGAAGGCTTGGGGAACCGTGATATGGAAGAAGGTCTGTAACGGTGTGAATCCAAGCGCCGTTGCCGCTGTGAACTGGTTCTTTGGGATGGCATTGACGCCACTACGCAAGATTTCGCAGAAGTAGGCCGCTTCAAACACTGAGAAGGCGAGCAAGGCGGAAGGCAAGCTCAAGTCGGTGTAGATGTGTAGCTTGTCTCGGAAAAACTGAGGGACGATGAGGTAGAGGCAGATCAGAACCATCACGAGAGGGATACTACGCATAGTGTTCACGTAGCCCTTTGCGATGATGTTCAATGTCTTGTTTTTACTGATTCTCATGAGACATAGAAGTCCACCTAACAAAGCACCTGCTATTACTGCTACTGCCGTGAGTTCTAAAGTGGTCGTTGCCCCCTTTGTTAGCTGCGGTAGGGCATCATGGAACATTGAATATATTTGGGTTAATGTATTTGTTATGTCCTGCATTATTGGTCTCCTTATGATATATTAAATATATCAAAAGAAAATCAAAAGGCAATGGCGTCGGATATCTTTGGGTAAGAAAAAAGCCACATTAAGTGGCTTTTTATTAGGCGGGTTGTTGTCGTAGCTTTGATAGTTTGCTCGTGCCTGCGTCAATCGTTTTCATTGCTAGCTGAACACACAGGTTGATAGCGAGGTAGCAACCAAGCACGATGGCAAAGGCTTCATAGGAGTTGCTCGTATAGTCAATGATTTGCTGTGACTGTTTGGATAGCTCCAGTAAGCCAATGGCTCCGATGACGCTGCTGTTTTTCACCGTGTTCATGGCTTCGCTTGTGAGGGTAGGCATGATGTTTTTCAGAGCTTGAGGCAAGAGGAAGTAGCGGTATGCCTGCCACTTCGTGAAGCCCAGTGTTGTCGCTGCTCTCATCTGGCTCGCGGGTAGGGCTTGGATAGCACCATAGATGTGCGCCGCTACTCGTCCTCCCATGAAGACACCCAAGGTCGTGAAGCCAATCACGAAGGTGAGCGTCGCCTGGTTCCAGTGCTGGACGGCATCTGGAAAGAGGGTTGGGACGACTACGAAGTCCACAATCATCAACTGGTTGAGAAGAGGGACGGCACGAATCGTTTCAAAGACGACGTTGGCGATACGGCCGGCAATTCCCCCCGAGCACTTGAGCAAAGCCAGAGCAATCCCGACAACCATTGTGATAGTGATCGCAAGCAGGAAAACGCCTACGGTGTTCTCCATACCAGCGAGAACCCAGCCCAGGTAGGTCGTGTTCTCGCCGGTGGCGACAGGTTGGGTCAGGAAAGAGAAGTCCATGATTACTTGATACCGAGTTCAGACTTCTGTGCAGCAGTCAAAGGCAAGTGCAGGTTCACGCCAGTGAAGTCGCTGTTGAAGTATTTCTCATGCAACTCAGCAAGCTTGCCGTTAGCGCGCAACTTGTCGACGGCGTTGTGGGCAATCTTCACCAACTCTGCGTCGTTCTTGTAGATCATGATGCCGATAGGCTCTTTGAGGTCAGATACTGGCGTCTTGCTGATGGAGTATTTGCCAGCTTCTTCCTTCGCGATTAGGCCAGCTTCCAGCACGCGGTCAGTCACGAGGAACTGCGCTTGGTGAGTGTTCAACTTGCTCAATGCTTCAGGGTAGTCCTTGGTAATCATCACGTTGATATTGAAACCTTTGTTGTTCAGGGCTTGGATGGCGGTTAAGCCAGTGGAACCCGCTGCGACAACGACGTTGGTGCCGCGCAAGTCTTCTACACTATTGAATTTGGTGGAGGAGAGATACAAGGCGTTGACGCTGTCTAAGTCAATCAGCACGAAGTCAGTGTCTTTCTTGCGTTCGTCGGTGATGGTGGTGGAGCCCGCTTCAATGGCGATTTGACCGGTTTTGATGAAGGCCATACGATTACCGCTATCTACTTTCTTGGGCACAACAGTCAAGTTCTTGCCGACTGCTTTGTTGACGTCGTCAATGATGTATTTGGTGATTTCTAAGCTGTAGCCTTCAACGAATGTTCCGTCATTGGTTGCAACGGCGAAGCCATTTCCCTTCTTGTTATTCTCTGCGGAGTAGGGGGCGGAATTGGTGCGATGTCCAACGATGATCTGATTACTTTCTTTAGCTTGATCTAACGCTTGTCCAGCAAAGGCAGATGTTGCGGATAAAGCTACGGCGACTGCGATTAGTTTTTTCATCATATTAAGTCTCCTATTAATTGTTATGATATACTTTCTATATATAAAGG
>FCOH02000053.1 GCA_001544595.2 Caballeronia peredens
CTGTTGGTATGTTTTAGGGTGTTGCATGCTGGACTGCTTTCTGACCCTAGATACCGCAACAACTGTATGTATTTATGGTAGGTTTTGGCGTTGCGTTCTGTTGCGGGGTTTTAATGTTCGTTCAGATCAGCGCCGAGGCCGTGCCGCGTTCGCTTCGAGGCGTCCTGCTGGCCGACAGCAATCACGTTCCTCGATACTGGGTCTCAGTCTGGCTGGTCGTCGCTGCGTCACAATGGGCGACGTCTACCCAGACGATGCGGCTAAGGTACATCGAGAACCTCTATGAACACGCTGATCGGTCGTTCCGGGCGAATGCGCTCGATGACGCGCTGTCCAGTCGCGACGACGCCCAGCTCGCAGACATTCTCGAATCGTGGTTTGTCAGCCTGCGCAACCAGTCTGCGGCGACCAGCAGCAACGAGGATCGGTGGCAGACCGGACTGACCTTCGTAACATCGGTGGTCACTTGGCTTTCGAAGTCCGCCGACGCGAAAATGCGGCAGGTCGAAGCGCGGATCCATCGGCTGTCGACGCTTTACAGCCAGCTGCACATACGGCAAGGCGGCCGAAGCGAGACAGTTCGATCGCTGCCTGCCTGCGTGGTCGAAAGTCTCTATCAGATACTGGATCCAGAGTCGGACGCCAATCCGTTCCGGCGTTCCCAGACGCGCTGGCGGGTCTTCATTGCATTCGTGCTGATGCTGCATCAGGGATTGCGCCGGGGCGAACTGTTGCTGCTGACGGCGGATGCCATCAAGAGCAGCCACGACCGCAAGGTCAATCGGACGCGGTACTGGCTGAACGTCCGACAAAATGGGTATGAAGAAGCAGACGGCGATAGCCGCTACTCGAAACCGAGCATCAAGACGCTCCATTCGATCAGGCAGATACCGGTAAGCGATGCGACGGCGCGCCTCGTGCAGATCTATTGCGAAAATTACCGGGGCCGACCTTCCCATTCGTTCATGCTTAACGCCCAGACTGGCGGTCCTCTGTCCACAGAGTCGTTGACCAAGATCTTTACGTTGATATCGAAGGCATTGCCAGCCGAGGTGCTGCAGGAACTGCACGATCGCACCGGGAAAAAGTCGGTTACCTGCCACGACCTCCGGCACACCTGCGCTGTGCTGCGACTTCACCAGTTACTGGAGCGAGGCGACACGATGGACGAAGCACTACAGAAGATGCGCACGTTCTTCGGCTGGACAAAAGAATCAGACATGCCCTCGCGCTATGCCAGGGCCGTCTTTGAAAACCGGCTCGCGAGCGTATGGAACGACGAATTCGATGATCGTTTGGCTGTGTTGCGCGCGCTTCCACAGGGCCGTTGAGCATGCAGGAAGCTCCATCGTCCGAGACTCGCCTGGGAGTCGAATCATCGGCGCTTGAAAGCATGATGGCGTCGTTGCCAGAACTGCCGCCGGTCGTGCGCTACTACGACGACTTCGACGACAAGCTGCGCTCCGTGCCCGAAGTCCGCCAGGCCGTTATCCTCGGGCTTCACATCAATGGTCGACTGTTCCGGCTTGACCTTAGCCGGTACCCTTCTTCGTACGGCACCCTCCAGAAGCATCTGCTGGTCTTCCTGCTGGGTGAGGACCTGCATATCTCGACCTGCTTCAATGTTCTGAACGCAGCAATGCATCTTGATGTTCACGATGTCGAACGCATCGTCGAAGCCGGGCCAACCCGCATATCAACGATATGGATGACGCTGCGCGGCCGCCAGTTAGCCGTGCACGCCTATCGTTTCGTCAAGGCCGTGCTGCGTTTACTATGTCGGCATCGCCTGTATGGCTGGTCCGAGTCATATCTGGCCTATGTCAGCACTTCCCTGCCCGGCCCCGCAACAGACAAGTATGCCCGTGTTCGATCAGGCGATGTGTTTCTGTCCGTTGAGGAGGAAGCCGCGATTGTGCGCTACCTGGATGAAACGTCGGACCTCATCAGGACAAGCGGCTGGTCAGATCTTCCATACGAGACACTTTGCGATGCCGCGATGGTGCTCTGTTCCTACCAGTTTGCCATGCGTCCGATCCAGATCGCGATGCTGGCGATGCGTGACGTACGGATATGGGATCCGGAACACAGTGGCGAGCCGACCGTACATCTCACGTTTCTCATGGTCAAGCAACAGGGGAAGCTTCGAAAGAGACCGATGATCCGTCGTGTGAAACAGGAATGGGGGATCTTGTTCATCGCGCTGGTTGCATATGCAGACTCTCAGGGGCGCGATGGCAATGATCGCGTCTTCGGCGTCAGATCCAATCATGAAGCCGGCTCTCGCATCGCCCGCCGCGTGGAAAGCCTGATCGGCGACGATGCCTGCGCTATGGACCTTCGTCATACCGCGGCGCAGCGACTCGTTGACGCCGGTGCCAGTCATGAGGAGCTCGCTGAATTCATGGGCCATTCGCATGTTCAGACCGGGCTGGTTTACTACGCGACATCGGCCACCCACGCGGAGCGGGTGAACCGGGCGCTCGGTGCGTCGGACATATACCGGCGTGTGGCGAAGATTGCGCACGACCGGTTCATCTCCCCGGAAGAGCTCACCCAACTCAAAGGTGAGCAACAGATTGCCGGCGTGCCTCACGGCATTCCGATCGCCGGTATCGGCGGCTGCAAATCTGGTCAGCCCGCTTGCCCCTACAACCCGGTCACGTCGTGCTACGGATGCAGGAAGTTCATGCCCCTGCACGACAAGACGATGCATGAGCGCGTGCTGGCCGAGATGCGCGAAGTGGTGATCTTCTTCGACCAGAGTTCCCGCGGCGACACCAGGTCGCCGGCCTATCTGCAGTTGCAGCGCACGATCGCTGAGATACAGGCGGTCATCGAGGAACTGGAAGGCGAGAGTCGATGAATCCACACTACTCCGCGTTCATCGATCTGGGCAAAACGCTGGCCCATGAGAAAGGCCTGTCATGGGACATGCCTCTCGACGAAACAGGCGCCGCTTGCGACGGTGTCGGCTGGAATCTTACTGTCATTGCCGACGACGTACCGCCGCCGAACTATTACCTCCGAGACCTCGGGCCTGATGTGAAGGCTTTGGCGATCATCAATGCGGAACGTGCCGAGCTCGGCCTGACGCCACTGCCCAGGCAGCCGCTATCGCCAACATGGCAGGATCTGATCAAGGCGGCAGTTGCCGAACAGTTACTGTTCAAGCGGAACTCCACCGGACACGTACTGCAACACATCGCGCGGCCGCTACGAGTGGTCGCAACGTGCGTGGAAAAGGACCCTTGGGAACTGACCGTCGACGATCTGCGTCTGGCGATCCGTATCGGAAAGGCAATCCAGCCCACAGGAAAGCTGGGAGACCTGGTGGTCGGCATCATCAAGACAGTGCTCGATGCCCAGCATCTTTGCGATGCTGGGCAGCTGTACTCGTCCCTCTCGGTTTCGCGCATGAAAATGAAAAGCGCGATCAAGGCGAAACATACCTGGTCGCAGGACGAGTTGCGCGCCGACCTGGAGGCGCGCAAGCGGGAGGAACGGCTACCTGAGCGCAGGGCGTTCTGGGAACTGACCCGCATCGTGATGACCGAGAAACCACGCACGTTCATGGACGATCTGCGGTTCTCCGCCGTGCGGGCAATGATCGTGACTGGCATGCGTGCGGGTGAAGCTGCCCTGTTGCCAGTCGACTGGAAGCGCGAACGGACATATCTGGACTCAAAGGGGCGACCTGCCGGCGAAGCCGGTGGAATCTCAACGTCGCTGATGGTCCGTCACTTCGCGGAAAAGCAGCAGGACGACGAGTCGGACAGCCGCATCCTGCGTGAAAACACACAGCCTGTGCCCGACATGTTCCGGACCCTGCTTACCGAGACGCTTGACCATGTCGTGAAGCTCACAGATCCGCTACGCGCGACGCTGAAGCTGCAGTGCGAGACTGGCCGACTGCTCCCGTGGTACGGGGTCGATGATGTCGTGCCCTTCACCGAGGCGTATACGCACCTAATGGGCAACCCGTTCTGGTCGGAAATTGAACGAGAGCCGTTCATCGAACGCTATCGAGAGAGCTTCGGTCCTTTGGTACTAACAGACCTGTATCTGCTTCAGCGGGAAAAACAGCAGTCCGGCCAGCTTACGCTTGACATGGCCGTGTATCAGTTCGGCAAGCGCCTACTGGACAAAATGCGTGACGGGCAAATTGCATTGCGCTTCCGGCGCGCCAATGGAGAGGTCATCGGGGTCCGGGAACGCATGGGCTGGCATAACACTTACTTGCACGTTGGCGAACTTGAGAGTCATGTCCGCACGACAACACCAACGAAGGTATCGGACACCACGCCTTTGCGGCTGGCGGCCGGGGTCGTCCAGCCGTGGGAGTTCCTGTTCGTGCATCCGAAGCGTTCACTCGCCGAGGAGCGCAACGATGGCCTGTGCGACGTGACCCGCTACATGGGGATCAACCGACCCGATCCATCGTTTATCGGACAGGCACTCGGCGACGCGAAGCACCTGCCGTCGCTGTTCGAAAAATATGGACAGACCGACGAAGACCGGGCCTTGAAGATCGAGTCGCACATGCTGCGACATCTCCAAAACACTGAGTTGTTCCGGCTAGGCGTCGCCGACACCATCATCTCGAAGCGCTTCAATCGGCGCAGCGTCGCCCAAAGTTACGAGTACGACCATCGCAGCCTCGCAGAGGATCTGGACCAGATCGAGATCCCGAAGGACATCGAGATCATGCTGGGCGAAAAAGCCAGCACGGTTGCCAGGCTCATCAAGGGCGGCAAGGCCAATGGCCCGATCGTAGACGCGTTCCGGCGCATCCAGGCAACAGAGGGCGACACTGCCGCGTACGAGTACCTTCGTGCTGAAGCGGACGGTTTCCATGCCACACCGTATGGGCATTGCCTGAATTCATTTACGGTCGATCCCTGCCCCAAGCATCTCGAGTGCTTCGCGGACTGCCGCCATCTGTCGAGCACCGATCTGCCGGAGAACCGGCAGAACCTGATCCGGCTTGAGGGCAAGTTCAAGCTCGCCCTCGAGTCGATCAAGGCCAGACCATCGACCAGCATCGGCTGGAAAAACCAGCTTGACCATGCAGAGAAGCGGCTGGCCGGCGTACAGAAGCTTCTTGCAACGCCAGCGGGCGAACGCCCCTTCCCTGACGGCGTTGACCTGTCACTGCCCCGGCAACGCGGAGTACTTGATGATTGAACTGAACGAGATTGCCCCGCCAGGCGACGACGAGATGCGTGAGATTCTCGAAACGCTGCTGGCTGAAGACGAAGATATCACCGCACGCGCTGTTGCCCGGTTACACCCATCCATTAATGCGGCGTCGTCGATCACTCGTAGCGAATCCCGGAGCAAGCTGCTCGCTGAATATCAGCAGCGGCAAGCCGAATACCGGCGCTGGCGAGGCCGCGTTGCGAAACGCTCCGGCGCCGATACCGCGGCCTCGCTCGCCGACAAGGACATCAGGATTGCAGAACTCGAAGCCACTGTGCAACTACTGACCGCTTCCCACCTTGCGATGTTGCGCGCCGTCGGCGAACTCGGTGGCTTCAGCAAGTGGGCCAGGTTCTATGAACAGTATCGCGACGCCCGGGACAAACTTGCGGAGCTTGGCGCGATACCAGAAGCAACAGTATCTCCAATGCCGGCGGAGAGTTCGAAGCGTCGGGGGGAAACAAAGCGTCGATGACAGTCCAGTTGGCGTGACAAAGTTCGCTTGATCCCCTCAGCCACGAAATGGCTGCGGTTCTGCGGTGGAAGCCGCCTATCTCCTGAAAGGAGTATCGCATGTCCTATTGCCCCTTCTTCCAGACCCTGCACGATGAAACGCGCCCCGTGGGCAATCTCGGCAAGGGAACTCACTACTCTGTTCTGCGGGCACCGGTCTGGCACGACGAGTTTATGAGCCGGCTCGAACGTTGCGCGTTCCTCGACTTCGCTATCATCTGGGATGAGGATCATGACGATCGCGTGATCGACGCGATTATGGTGCTCTACATCAGTGGCCTGCTCGCGCCGGTACGCTATATCGGCGAGCGGAAAGGCACGCTCTCGGTGCTCCTGGCATCCGATGTTGTGCGCGATTGGGACCCTGAAACCCTGAAGCAGTATCGCGACGATATCAACGACATCTGCCAGTGCCTGGAAGACCCATGGTCGGCGAAAGTCGACAGCGCTGACGGCCACGAACATTCCATCATCCACAGTTCGGCCGAGAACGTCGCTACGTATCTCAAGAACATCGACATGCTTTGGGAACTGGGTGTGAAACCGAAAAGCCGACCCTAAGTCGGAAGCACGGGACCAGCTGGAACGCAACACGGAGTCCGACAACATCACGTTGCCGGGCCACACCCTGTTGCGTGCTCGAATGAGCATCGACGCAACAAATGCCAGCGCTACGGCCACGCAACAGGGAACACCCGAAAAGTGAATATCCTGTGGATAACTCGGCCGCCTTACCCATTGAAATATAACAAAATCTGAAAAACCAAACCAACGCAACACCACACCATAGATACCAAGAATC
>FCOH02000027.1 GCA_001544595.2 Caballeronia peredens
CGATCGAACGATCGCGGCCGTTTTGCTTGCTGCGCGTGATGCCTGGAAGCGGCTTAGAAGCGTTAGAAGCGGTGACGCAGACCGACGGTCGCCGCGACCTGATTCTGCGTCGACGACGGTGACAGCGTGTTGATCATCGCCACGTTCGCGCCCGCGTTGCCGAGATCGCCCGATGCGTGCTGATACACGCCTTCGACGTACACGTCGGTGCGCTTCGAGAGCGAGTAATCGGCTTGCAGCGAAACCGTGTGCCACTTCGGATCGCCCGAGCCGTTCGAACCCGAAGTCTTGCCGTCCGTGTACGTGTAGGCGGCGTCGAGGCTCAGTGCCGGCGTCAGCGCATAGCGGCCGTTCAATTCGAAGTTGTTGAGATGCAGATTCGTGTTGCCCGGCAGCACGACGGACGTGCCGCCCTGCGACGCGGCGATCAGGTTGTCGTAGTGCGTGTTGGTCCACACGAAGCCGACAGTCGCCGGGCCGTAGGTGTAGTTCACGCCCGCGCCGAAGGTGCGCTGCAGTTCGGCCGTCAGATTGGCGTTGTTGCTTTGTCCGGCCGATACCGCGCCGTTCGCGTTCGGATTGCGCGAATTGTTCAGCTGCAAATAGGCGGCGGCAAAATTCAGCGGGCCGTTGCTGTACGAAGCACCCGCGCTCCACGCCCGATTATTCGAGAACTCGCCGGCGTCGTTCGAGAAGCCATACAGGCCGCCGAACTTGAAGCCTGCGTAATTCGCGCTCTGGTATTTGACCGAATTCTTGATCGAGAACGAATGATCCAGATTGTCGTTATCGAACGGATGCGCGCTCAGGTTATTGCCATAGCCCGCGCCCGCTTCCGAAAACGGCGACAGATAATCGACCATCGAATCATATTGACGGCCGAGCGTGACGGTGCCGTATTGATCGTGTTGCAGGCCGACGTAAGCCTGACGATTGAACATCGTGTTGCTTTCGTTGAAGCGGCCGTTATTGAGGTTGAAGCCGCTCTCCAACTTGAAGAGCGCGTGCAACCCGCCGCCCAGATCTTCACTGCCTTTCAGGCCGAAATACGTATCGGAAACCGAACCGCTGCCTTGTTGCCAGTTGTTATGTCCGCCCGAGTTGTTCGTATAGACGAGCCCTGCATCCAGCGTACCGTACAACGTCACGCTGCTTTGTGCCTGAGCCGACGCCGCGAACGTGCCGAGAATACCCGCGATGATAAGAGTCTTTTTCATGGTTCTCTGAGATTCCTGTTAATGCGAAAGCTTCCCGAGGCCCGACGGGCCATGTTGCCGGCCGTTGCCGTTAAGAAACTGGGACACACTTTATTCGACGGTCAGCGCGCTGTGTCGGCGTATCGTGCGCAATAATGTGTTGCCGATTTTGGGAAAACGCGCGCGAGACGCTTCATATTCTTTTAAGCTCAGACGCTTAGCGCATATCAGGTGATGCCTCGACGCCAATCGCTGTTGCACATGAGCGACGTTATTGCTGCGTGGCGCGGATTAGTCCATTGCGCGGCATGAGGTTAATAACGGCAACCAAGGTTGCTATGCTTCCTCTCGTCGACAGAACTCCGAGTTGCTTTTCTGAAGGCACGGAGCGGTTTCGCGAGAGGAGACCGCTCCGTTTCAATTTGCCGTTAATATCGGAATACAGAATGTGAGTCCGATGTTTCTGCGCGTCTGGTTTAATACCGCATATTTCCGCCTGTTAATTTCTATTAGCGATTACTAAATCCTCTTCTGTGGATCAGGACCGCGCCTGCCGAAACGAATCGCATTTGGCTGCCCGGTCTTGCATGCGCATATTTCAACATCTTGCCGGAATGCTTGAAAAGTTTGCGCATTGCTCGCTTTCATGGCGAAAGCCGTCCGTGCAGCAGCAATGTAATGCTGAAGATTAGAGGTACCACTCGGAAGAAAATGTAACAGCGCGCAAAACGTTTGCTACGCGGGATTGCGGCCGATATCAGATTTCATGTTTCATCTCGAAACATATCGAGGCGGCTTCACAGGGTAAATCGGTACATCGTTTGCTGAAGGTTTAGCCTCTGAGTACTCAGTTGGAATATCGACATGAAAAGAGGCATCCACGCGACCACGGTCCCTGCGTTCCGACAGCGGCGACCCGCACAACTCGCCGAGCGCGAGCTACAGCATCTGGAGATGATTCTGGCAAACTTCGTCGAACACAATACCGCCCCTGAGCGGCTTCCCGCGAGCTACTGGGACATGCGCATCGCGCAACTCGACGCCGACTATGATCTCGTGCCGACGCAAAGTCAGCGCGTCATTTCGCTGCAACGAAAGCTGGCCTTGCTGGATTCCGCCCTCGACGCGACTCCGTTCGAAGCAAACGAACAAGACGGCAACGCCCACGACGACCGACGACGCCGCGCCGCCGCATAGCTCGTCCCGCATCGCGAAACATCACGCAGACCTTTGGACCCATTCGTCGACCATGGCGCGCGCGGCCGTGTGAGCGCTCATCAGCGCGTCTTCGGCCGAGGCGAAATTCGCATAGCGCGTGTTGCCGACGCAAAGCGGCGAGAAAGCGGTCACAGGTCTGCCCGAGCGGCTGATCGTCACGATCGCCAGATAGCGGGTGGATGCAGGTTGAGGCACGAGCCGACAACTCGTCTCGACGGCCACTTCGAGCACGAAGCCTTTATGGTTATACGACCGTATCATCGCGGCACCCCGTCATTCTCGTCCGACGCAAAGGGATACGCCGTGAGCATGCGGTGACGCGTGCGCCGGTTGGCACGCAACATGTCGGCGCACGGCGCCTGACCGTGCAGCAAGCACACGACGTTCCCGTCGGCGTTATCTCGCGCGGCGGATCGCGGTGCGCACGACGCTCGCGGCGAGATCCGCGCACAGCGCCGCCCACTTGCCGAGCAGCGATGCGTCATCCGTGAAGAAGTACGGCGCGCGCGTCCATTCTTCGACCTGTCCCTCCGATGCGCTGATCTCGAAGATGCGTAGATCTTCGTCATCGCTCACACCGGTGCGCACCAGTTC
Organism: Caballeronia peredens; assembly: GCA_001544595.2. Taxonomy (GTDB): domain Bacteria; phylum Pseudomonadota; class Gammaproteobacteria; order Burkholderiales; family Burkholderiaceae; genus Caballeronia; species Caballeronia peredens. Next base: position 3,009 of record FCOH02000027.1, read on the forward strand.
CCTGAAGGATCGGATGTCGTGCAGCGATACGTCCTGAATGCCGACGCTGTGCAATACCGCCATCACCGTCTTGCCGATGCGCCAGGCAGCCTCGCGGCTGTCCGCCATGACGAACGCGACGCTATCGACAGGCGTCTCGAATTTCATTCGGTACAGGCGAGACTTACATTGCTCACTGAGTTGCGTGCTGAATTGCGTGTTCATTTTGCCCAAGCCTGCACGCTCCGCGCGGCGCCCGGAAACACCGGCCAGCGCGATGGAGCGGGCGTTGTCGTGGAAGCGAAAAGGAAATCAAGCGCGAGCCCGGTTCGCCCTCGTCGCTCGCTTAGAGCAGGTCATGCAGGAGTCGTTCCCGCAAATGTTTGCGGACGCGTGATGAAGGTTTTATGAAGGTGGCGCTATATCTCGCATTGCATGACGGGCGCTCGACTCGCCCTTCATGCACCCCTTAATACGACGCTAAAAACAGCGAAGCATCGAATCAGTGATTCAGCTCTTCGAGACGCAGTCCGTTGGTCTTCGGTCCGAACACGCCGATCGCGAGTGCCACGAGCAGCATGCACACCGTGATGCCGATGAATACGCCGGGCACGCCGAAGTCTTTCAGCAGAAACGCGATGATGAATCCCGACATCATCGCGCCCACGCGGCTCGCCGAATACACGATGCCGCTGGCACGGCAGCGCACGGCGGTCGGAAACAGTTCGGTCTGGTACGCGTGATAGCAAACCGAGATGGTCTGCCCCGCGAGCGAGATGAGCACGCCGAGCGCGATCAGCGCGACGGGCGACTTCATCTGCCCGAAGGCGAGGCCGCTCGCGATCACGACAAGCGCGCCGCCGACGATCAGCCATTTGCGCTGCACGCGATCTGCGTAAAGCATGGCGAGCAGCGGACCGACCGGCAACGCGAATGCGATGACGAACGAATAGAGCAGACTCTTAGTCACGGTCACGCCTTGCCCGATCAGCAGCGTCGGCACCCAGTTGGCAAAGCCGTAATAGCCGATCGCCTGACAGAAGTTGAAGACGATGAGCATGATGAGACGCGAGCGATACGGCGCGTTGAACAGCTCGCCGAGCGATGCGCGCCGATGCGCGGGCTGCTCCACGACCGGCGCGGGCGGCGGCAGCGCGGCACCGGATTCGCGCTCGACCGCTCGTTCGATCCCGCTCACGATGCGCTCGCTTTCCTCGACCTTGCCGTGCATCGCGAGCCATCGCGGGCTCTCCGGCACCGCGCGGCGAATGAACCACACGATCACCGCGCCTACCGATCCGGCCAGCACGACGATGCGCCATCCATCGAGGCCGAACACGGTTTCCGGCACGAGCCAATACGAGAGAATCGCGGCGACGGGCGCGGCAGCGAACATCACCATCTGATTGAACGCCATGGCGCGGCCGCGCATGTGCTGCGGCACGAGCTCGGTCACGTAACTGTCGATGGTGATGATCTCCACGCCCACGCCGATGCCCGTCACGAAGCGCCAGAAGATCACGCCTTCGGGCGTGGTCTGGAATGCCATGATCGCCGAGCCGATCGAGTACCACAGCAGCGAGACCGTGAACACGCTGCGGCGTCCATAGCGGTCCGGCAGCCAGCCGAAAAAGAATGTGCCGATGAACAGCCCAGCGAATGTCGCCGCGATAAAACCCGCGATGCCGGTGAAGCCGAAGAACGCATGCGTCGTCGTCTGCAGAAGGCCGCTTTTGGCCATGCCCGGCGCGATATAGCCGGTAAAGATCAGATCGTAAATCTCGAAGAATCCGCCGAGCGAGATGAGCAGCACGAGCATCCACAGATGCTTCGTGATCGGCAATCGATCCATGCGCGCGGAAATCTGGGCGCCGGGGGTCGTATCGACACGAATATCGGGCGAAGCGAGCGGCTGCGCGACCGCGCTGAAAGTGGGCTGCATTGCGTTGTCTCCATGGATGCAACTTGACTGACGACGGCGCGGATTTTTATGTGCGCCTGCCGCGGCTTTTCTTCAGACGGCGACGTCCTTCTTCAGGCGTCCCAGCACTTCGTCGGTGTGCTCGCCCACGCGCGCGAGCGGCTGCCGCACGCCGGGGCGCCGTCCGCCCATCGTGAGCGGAAGGAGCACGACGTCGGTGGTGCCGCCGTCGTCGGTCTGCATCGGCACGAGGCCGCCGCTTGCTTTCAGATGCGGATCGTCGAGCAGTTGCTCGGGACGCATGATCGGCGCGTAGGGAATGCCGGCCGCTTCGAGCTTCGGCGCAAGATCGTCCGCGCGATGCTCGGCGAGAATCTCGCCGAGGCGCTCCAACAGATGCGGCCGTACCGCGACGCGCATCGCGTTCGTCGCGAATTCGGGCGCGCGCGCGAGATCGGGGCGTTCGAGCACGTCGCACAGCGTGACGAACTGCTTGTCGCTCACCGCGCCGATGAACAACTGCGCGCCTTCGGCCAGCGTGAAAACGTCGTACACGCTCCACGCCGACACGCGCGAGGGCATCGGCGGCGGCGCTTCGTGCGTCATCGCGTATTGCTGCATGTGTTGCGCGGAGAGGAACACGCAGTTCTCGAACAGCGCGCTCTGCACTTCCTGACCGCGCCCGGTGAGATCGCGTTCGCGCAGCGCGGCGAGCACGCCGATCGCGCCGAACATGCCGCCCATGATGTCGTTCACCGACGTCCCCGCGCGCAGCGGTCTGCCCGCCGGGCCGGTCATGTACGCGAGGCCGCCCATCATCTGCACGACTTCGTCGAGCGCGAGGCGCTTCTCGTAAGGCCCCGGCAAAAAGCCCTTGTGTGACACGTAGATGAGCCGCGGATGCGTCTGCGACAGCGTCGCATGATCGAGCCCGAATTTCGCCATCAGTCCGGGACGGAAGTTCTCTAGCAGCACGTCGCATTCGCCGATGAGTTCGAGCGCGGCCGCGCGCCCTTCGTCCGTGTTGATGTCGAGCACGACGCTCTTCTTGTTGCGATTGAACGAGCGAAAGAAGCCGATGCCGAGACCCGGCAGATTGCGCGTCTTGTCGCCGCCGGGCGGTTCGATCTTGATCACTTCCGCGCCGAGATCCGCGAGGATCATGCCGCAGGTCGGGCCCATCACCATGTGCGTGAACTCGATCACGCGAATGCCTTCGAGCGGCAGGGTTGAATGACTCATATCGTCCTCAGGCTCCAAATGCGGTGGATTCGGCGTAGGTGACGGGCAAGCCCGCGAGCGCGAGCGCGCCGTGCAGCGTTTCGCCGTCGAGCCAGTGCGCGAGTTTGGCGCGCAGCGTCAACAGCGCGGGAATGTCGATGCCGGTCGCAATGCCCATGTCGGCGAGCATGAAGGCGAGATCCTCGCTCGATGCATTGCCGCTCGCGCCCGGCGCATGCGGACAGCCGCCGATGCCCGCGAGCGTCGCATCGAAGCGCGCGACGCCGGTTTCGAGCGCGGCGTAGACATTGGCGAGCGCGAGGCCGCGCGTGTCGTGGAAATGGCCGCACCAGAAGCGCTCGCCCGCGATGTGCCGCGCTTTCTCGAAGAGCGCGCGCACGGCGGCGGGACCGGCATAACCGACCGTATCGGCGATGCTCACGCGGTCCGCGCCCGCATCGAGCAGCGCCTGCACGTAGCGCAGCACATCGGCGTGATCGACGCGGCCCTGGATCGTGCAGCCGAACGCGGTGCCGATGCCGCCTTCTATCAACGTCTTCGCGCCCGACGCATCGCGCGCGGCTCGCATGCGCGCCACGTCGGCGACGACTTCATCGGGCGTCTTGCGCAGATTGGCGAGGCTGTGCGCGCGGCTCGCCGAAAGCGGCACGAGCATCAGATCGGCCTGCGTCTCGAGCGCGCGCTCGGCGCCCTTGAGATTCGGCACGAGCACGGAGACGAACAAGCCGGGCAGCGTCTTCGCGTACGCGACGAGTTCGGCCGTATCGGCGAGTTGCGGCAGGAGGCGCGCCGGCACGAACGAGCCGACTTCGATCTCGCGCTGACCGGCGGCATACGCGTCGCCGATCCATTCGATCTTGCGCTCCGTCGGCACGATGGTGCGGATGCTCTGCAGGCCGTCGCGCAAGCCGACTTCGCGGATCGCGACGCGCTGGGGGAACGCGGGCATGGCTTTGTCTCCGTGTCTTTTCTGTGTATGGACTCGACTTTAGAGATTCCGTAAATGCCCTAAAAGCGGTATTTTGGAAGGCCCATGCTTCCCGTTCGGAATGTCAGATGAATGACGAACCACCATGCGCGATATCGATCTGAAGACGCTGCGTCTCTTCGTGACCGTCTGCGAGTATCAGAACATCGCGCGGGCGGCGCAGGAATCGCATATCGAGCCGTCGGCGATCAGCAAGCGCATCGCGCAGCTCGAGACGGCGCTCGGCGTGCCGCTGCTGTCGCGCTCGCGGCGCGGCGTCGAGCCGACGCCCGCGGGCATCGCGCTGCTCGAACACGCGCGCAGCGTGCTGTTCACGATGGAGCGCATCGCCAGCGATGTCGCCGCGTTCGGCGGCGGCCTGATGGGACGCGTGAGCATCTGCGCGTCGGCGTCGGCGATTGCGGAGGCCTTGCTCGACGACATCGCGTCGTTCATGCGCGAGCCCGCCAACAAGAACATCAAGGTCGATGTCGAAGAGCGTCTGTCGCACGAACTCGTGCGGCAGTTACGCGAAGGCGTCGCGTCCGTCGGCGTGTGCTGGGACAGTGTCGATCTGCGCGGATTGCAGCATCGCGCGTATCGTCGCGACCGGCTCGGGCTCGCCGTGCCCGCCGATCATCCGTTTGCGCGGCGGCACTCGGTGAGCTTCGAGGAATCGCTGGCGTTCGAACACGTCGGCTTGCCGCCCGCCACCGCCGTTCACACGATGTTGCAGCGCGCCGCCGCCCAGGCGGGCAAGACGATGTCGTATCGCGTGATCGTGTCGAGCTTCGACGCGGCGTTTCGCGTCGTCGCGGCGGGACTGGGCATCAGCGTCGTGCCGCTGGAAGTGGCGGGGACGTATCGGCAGGCGCTCGGCATCGAGGCGATCCCGCTCTCGGATGCCTTCGCGGAACGCCGCTTCGTCGTCTGCTTCAGGGATTTCGATACGTTGCAGCCGCCGGCGCAACGGCTCGTGGAACATCTGGAAACGCGCGCGGCGCGTTGAACGAGAGCGTCAGACCGGCGCGTCGCAGAACACCGTTTCGGCGTCTTTCTTTTCGAAGGTCAGATTCACCGAGCGCGCGCCGCCCGGCCGCGTGGCGTGCGGCTTTCCGGCTGGCACGGTCAGCAATTGCCCGGCGCGCAATTCGACGGCGCCTTCCTCGAACTCGATGACCAGCGTGCCTTCGACCGCCACGAACGTTTCATCGGAGTTCGGATGGAAGTGCCACCGATAAGGCGCATCCATCACGCTGATATGCACGTCGTGATCGTTGACGGTTGCGATGACGCGATTCATGTAGCCGTCGCGGGCGGCATCGGCGATGGCGGCGTAGTCGATGGTTTCGGTCATTTGATTGCGGGATTCTTTGACTTCGAGCCATTCAGCCTAGCGCCACGCGCAATACGCGGCAAACGAATGTTTTTAGCGCCTATGTGAGCGCGATTGCCAAGGCAAACGCAACGCTCACACGCCGCTCTGGAAATTCACCGCGTTCGCGTGACCCATGATCGCCGCGATATTGCCGATGGCCGGTTCCGCGTACCGCACCGGCGGCGCTTCGGGCGGCAGCGGCGCGGGGCCGGAGTCCGTCGCGCGCGCATAGACCGGCAGCGGCGGCGCGCTCTGTGCGCTGGATGCGACCGGAAACACCGGTCCGCCGAGAATGCCCACGCCGATGAACGGGTGCGCCTGCGCGACCGTCACGAGGCCAAAGCTCAGTTTCGCTGCCAACATCAGGTGTCTGATCGCTTTCATTTTTCCGTCTCCTCAGTGCCGGTTTGTCGATGGAGACATTCTGCGACCGGAAAATGAGCAAAAAATGAGAACGCGCGGGCGCGGCAAAACAGGCGGATTTAATCGGCCGCCTAAAATGAAGTGTCGATACCTCGCGATGCCCGCTCCATGCACAGCCGATTCACCGCCATTCTGATCGCCCTGAGCGCCGCCGCCCTCTTCGGCGCGACGACGCCGGTCGCGAAAGTCCTGCTCGGCGCGATGCCGCCGTTCATGCTCGCGGGCCTGTTCTATCTCGGCAGCGGCATCGGGCTGGGCGCGGTCATCGTGTGCCGCAGACTGGCGCGTCCGGCAAACGTGACGGAAGGCAACGGCCTGAGCGTGTCCGCGCTTCCCTGGTTCGCGGGCGCGATCGTCGCGGGCGGCGTGGCGGGACCAGCATTGCTGATGCTCGGCCTCGCCGACACGCCCGCCGCGACGAGCGCGCTCCTCCTGAACCTCGAAGGCGTGCTGACGGCGCTTATCGCGTGGATCGTGTTCCGCGAGAACGTCGACAGGCTGGTGTTTCTCGGCATGGCGGCGATCGTCGCGGGCGGCGTCGTGCTTTCATGGCAGCCGGACGCGGCCCGCGCGAGCGGCGTCTCGGGCGGAGCGGTGCTGATCGTCCTGGCCTGCGGCTGCTGGGCCATCGACAACAATCTGACGCGCAAGATCGCGACCGCCGATGCAGCGGTCATCGCGTGCGTGAAGGGACTCGCGGCCGGAGCGACGAACTTCGGCATCGCGCTCGCGATGGGCGCGCATGTGCCCGCGCCGCGCGAGCTCGCCGTCGCCATGACGACCGGTTTCGGCGGCTACGGCGTCAGTCTCGTGCTATTCGTGATCGCGCTGCGCCATCTCGGGACGGCGCGCACGGGCGCGTATTTCTCGGTGGCGCCGGTGTTCGGCGTGGCGCTGTCGCTCGCGATCTGGCCGCGCGCGCCGGGTAGCGCGTTCTGGATCGCCGCCGGTCTGATGGCGCTCGGCCTGTGGCTGCATGTACGCGAACGGCACGCGCACGAGCACACGCACGAGCGGCTCGAACATGCGCATCGGCATACGCACGACGAACATCATCGGCACGAGCACGACTTTCCGTATTCCGGCGACGAACCGCATACGCATGCGCACGTGCATCTGCCGATTACTCATTCGCATGCGCACTTCCCGGATATTCATCACCGGCATTCGCACGAACGAAGCTAGAACACCTTTCCCGGATTCAGCAAGCCGTGCGGATCGAGTGCGGCCTTGATCGCGCGCATCGATGCGATATCGGCTGCGCGGCGCGCGAGATGCAGATAGTCGCGCTTCTTCGTGCCGATGCCGTGCTCCGCCGAAATCGATCCTTCGAATTCGCGCGTGACGTCATAGATCACGCGATCGACGTCGTCGTGATCCTGCTTGCCGCGCTCGGGAATGTCCACGACGATGTGTATGTTGCCGTCGCCCAGATGACCGTAGGTCATGACGATCGCGTCGGGCCAGCGCGCGCGCAGACGCGCTTCGCATTGCTGCGCGGCGTCGCCCACCTGCGCGATGGAAAAGCTCACGTCATAGGCGGCGTAATTCGGGATGAAGCGATCGTACTCGCCGGGCGCATCGCGAATCGCCCAGAAATCGCGCGCGTGCGCTTCCGACGACGCGATCGCCGCATCGCTCACGATGCCCGCTTCGAGCATGCCGCCGAGAAATTCCTCGAACGCTTCGCCATGCCGCGCGGGATCCGTGCCGACGCTTTCCAGCAGCACGTAGAACGGATGCGGCTCGGCGAGCGGCGCGCGCAGATTCTTCAGATTGGCGATGACGGTATCGTGATAGCCCGCCCACATGACTTCGAACGCGGACACGCCCGCCGCGAGGCTCGCTTGTGCGCGCGTGAGCAGCGTCGTGACGGCGGCGAAATCGGGCAGGCCGCACCATGCGGTGGCGGTCGCCGTGGGCTTCGGGCGCAGCCGCAGCACGACACGCGTGATGACCGCGAGCGTGCCCTCGCTGCCGATCAGCAAATGCCGCAAGTCGTAGCCGCTGTTGTTCTTGATCATCTTGTTCAGGCCGCCGACGATCTCGCCGCTCGCGAGCACCGCTTCGACGCCGAGCACCTGATCGCGCATCATGCCGTATTTGATGACGCGGTTGCCGCCTGCGTTCGTCGCGAGATTTCCGCCGATGGAACAACTGCCGCGCGCGCCGAGATCGAGCGGAAAGTAGAAGCCGGCCGCGCTCGCCGCTTCCTGAACGACCTGCAGCGGCGTGCCGGCTTCGACCGTCATGGTCGCGGAGATTTCATCGATCTCGATGATGCGGTTCATGCGCTCGAGACTCAGCGCCACTTCGCCGCCGAGCAGATTCGCGCCGCCGACGAGCCCGGTCAGCCCGCCCTGCGTGACGACGGGCTGCTTGTGCCGCGAACAGATCGCGAGTGCCTGCGCGGCTTCGTCCGTCGTGCGCGGACGGACGATCGCGACGGGCGTCGCGCCCGGCATGCCGCTCCAGTCGGTGACGCGCCGGTCGCCGAATTCGTCGGGCAGCGCCACGACCTGAGCGCCGAGCGCTTCACGCAATGCCATTACCGCTTCACTTGCCGCCATGCGTCGTCTCCGTTGATTCTTTCGGGTTCGGTTGGAATGCGATAGTTTGACGCAAATCCGGCGAGAATCACCGATGTGTTTCGCGACGCGATCCGCAGACTCTGGAGACGACGATGCAGCGCTCAGACTATGAACAGGCGATTACCCAATTGACGGGCGCGGCGGAACTGGTCGCGTCCGGCGCGACGGAGGAACTGCGCGCGCAGGCGTTCGAGATGCTGGCGTTCTTTCGATTGCTGCGGGCACGTTTAGGCGAAGCGGGCGTGCCGCGCATCTCCGACGACGAGCTCTTCAGAGACACGGCAATGGCCGCGCTCACGATGGCCGGCAGAAAGGAAATGCTCGCGGCCGCCGCGTTGCTCGAACAGGCGCGGGGGTTGGTGCGGGGTTAGAACAACTCCGCATCGACAGGCAGCAGATTGATCCACTTCACCGCGGTGCGGCGCTCGACGCCATCGTCGTGAATGGACCGTATCATCACGCGCTGGCCGCGCGCCTCCCCGAGCACTTCGACGATCCTGTTGTGATATCGCGCAAGCATGCCGCGTGACGGCTTGCGCTTACTGCTCTTGCGGGGAGAAACTGCGGACATTGGGAGTGACAGCGATTTATGACGGCCACATCATAACGATGCCGGCGTCTTCCCTCAAATTTCCCTTGTCTTTACTGCGAACCGCCACACCATGCGTCGAATCACTGTCAGGACATCGCCCGTTCATGGCCGGGGCGTCTTCGCCCTCGCCGATCTTCCGCCGGGCGCGTTGCTGCTCGAATACAAGGGCACGCGCCTGTCGTGGCGAGAAGCACAGCGCGCTCACGCACGCTCCGCCGCCGAGGACGGTCACACGTTCCTCTTCGGCCTCGACGACGGCAGCGTGATCGACGGCGCGCGCGGCGGCAACTCGGCGCGCTGGCTCAATCACAGTTGCGCGCCGAATTGCGAAGCGGAGCAGGACGGCGAACGCGTGTTCATCCGCGCGATCCGGCCGATCGGGATCGGGCAGGAACTGTTCATCGATTATTGCCTGACGGTCGATGGCCGGCGCACCGCCGCGATCAAGCGACTCTACCAATGCCGATGTCTCGCGAAAGGGTGCCGGGGGACGATGCTTTCGGGCCGGAAGTAGCGTCCGCGCCACTGCATCCCCGCGGCCCCGCCGTCCGTATGGTCGATAGAAGCGTCGCCCCGCGAAGCAATCGACATCGTCATGAAGACAGCGATCCAACGGCCAAGCGCAATGTTATATTGCGCGACATACCCAGCCCGACGCGCAGCCCGACTCCTTCTGCCCATGACGGACACCACCTCCGGCAGCACTGGAAATTCTGACGCAAGCGCTCCCGACGACGCCGAGCGCCTGCGTCGCGAGCGCGTAAACCGCTTGCTCGCCGACGTCGCGACCGGCAACGAGCAGGCGTTCGCCGAGTTGTACCGGGAGACGTCGGGACGCGTGTTCGGCGTCATCGTGCGCATGATCCACGATCGCGGCGAGGCCGAAGACATCCTGCAGGAGGTCTACGCGAGCGCATGGCGACGCGCCGATTCCTTCGACCCGGCACGCGGCAGCGCGATCACATGGCTCATCACGCTCGGACGCAATCGCACGATCGACCGCCTGCGCCAGCATCGCGAAGAACTCTTCGGCGACGACGAAGCGCCCGACATCGCCGACGACGCTCCCACGCCCGCCGCCGCCGCCGAATCGAGCGAGGAACGGCGGCGTCTCGAACAGTGCATGGACCGTCTCGAACCACAGCAGAAGCGCGCGGTCCGCGAGGCGTTCTTTACCGGCGCCACGTATAACGAACTCGCGCAGCGGCTCGCCGTGCCGCTCGGCACCATGAAAAGCTGGATTCGGCGCAGCCTCATGCAACTCAAGACGTGCCTCGAACAATGAACACGCCCATCCGCGACGACGACGATCTGCGCTGCGCCGAGTACGCCCTCGGCGTGCTGGACGCGCAGGAGCGTCAGGCGTTCGAAGCGGACGTGGCGCGCGATGCCGCCTTGCAGCGCACGCTCGAAACGTGGCAGCGCAGGTTCGCGCCGCTCGCGGAAGACACTCGCGCCATCGCGCCGCCCGAGCGCGTCTGGACGCGCATCCGGCGCGATCTGGGTTTCATGTCGCCGCAGCCGGGCGCCGGCGCGCGCAAGAACTGGTGGGACAGCGTGAGCCTGTGGCGCTGGCTGACGATGGGCGCGAGCGTCGCCGCGCTCGTCCTGCTCGGCGTGAACTTCATCGGGACACGGCAGGCGCCGCAAGCTCCCACGACAGCCGCCGTCTCGAGCGACTATCTCGTCGCGACGATCTCCCGCAAGGACGGCGCCGCGCACTGGACCGCGACCGTCGACGTGAAGCGCGGAACCATGGTCGTCGTGCCTGTCGCGCTTCTGTCGATGCCCGCGAATCGCACGACGGAACTGTGGCTCATCCCGCCGAACGCGAAGCCGATTCCACTCGGCGTTTTCGCCTCCGACCAACCCGCGACGATGTCGCTGCCACCGGAGATCGTCGCGCAGATGACGGCGCAAGCCGTGCTCGCCGTATCGGATGAACCAAGCGGCGGATCGCCGACCGGCGCGCCGACCGGACCGGTGCTCGCCACCGGCGCGATGCACGCGACCTGATTCCCGCCGGGCGCGGACGAACGCCATCGTCCAGTTTTCGTTCGCCATCCTCACGCTGCATCCGCGCGGACGCGGCATCCGTATTGCTCTGTGAACGCAAGTTCACGGAGCCTTCATGCCCGTCATCGTCACCCTGTTCATTGTCGTCGCCGGTCTCGTGCTGGTGTTTTTCGTCGCGTGGCTCTGGCAGCGTCGCACGGAAAACGCCGGCATGGTCGATCCGGTCTGGGCCGCCGCGCTCGGCGCGCTCGCGCTGTTCATCGGCGCGTGCGGCACGGGCGCGGCGCTCAATCGCGCGTGCGTCGCGGCGGGCGGCGCGCTCTGGGGCGCGCGGCTCGCGCTGCATTTGTGGCGACGCAATCACGGTAAGCCGGAAGACCCGCGCTATCACGCGTTTCGCGAACGCTGGGGCACGCACGCCGCGCGCAACATGTTCTGGTTCTTCCAGTTGCAGGCATTCATCTCGATGCTGCTCGCCATCGCGTTCCTCGTGCCGGCGTATTCGCCGCAAGCCGCGGGCGCGCTGAACATCGGCGCGGCCATCGCGATATGGATCGTCGCGGTGGCGGGCGAAGCCATCGCCGATCGTCAGTTGAAACGTTTCGCCGCGAATCCCGCGCATCGCGGAAAGGTGTGCCGGGAAGGCTTGTGGCGCTATTCGCGGCATCCCAATTACTTCTTCGAATGCGTGCACTGGGTCGCGTACACGGCCCTGTCGATCGGGCTGCCGTGGGGCTGGGCCACGCTCGCGCCGCCGCTCCTGATGGCATGGCTGCTGCTGAAGGTATCGGGCATTCCGATTCTCGAAGCGCGTCTCGCCGACACGCGCAACGGCTATCGCGACTACATGCGCACGACGAGCGTCCTGATCCCGTGGCCGCCGAAACGAACATGACACGGAGAACGACCACGATGAACGTCACCGCCCGCGAAACGACCGCCCTGCCGGCCACGCCCGCCTCGCCCGCCGATATGCCCGCGCTGGACGAAAGCCTGCTGATTCGCACGTGCGAGCGGGGTCTCGTGCCCGATGCGCTCATGCGCCTCGGCATGCGCGCGCTGCTGCGGCGGCGTCTCGCCGACGAACACGCGCACGACGTCGAGCGCTTTGTCGAAGAATTGCGCGCGAGCCCGATCGCGATCGACACGCAAGCCGCCAACGCGCAGCATTACGAGTTGCCGGACGCGTTCTTCGAGGCGCATCTCGGGCCGCGGCTGAAGTATTCGTGCGGCTTTTATCCGCGCGGAGACGAGACGCTCGCGCAAGCCGAACTCGCGATGCTCGAACTCTACGCCGAGCGCGCGCAACTCGCGGATGGCCAGCGCATTCTCGATCTCGGCTGTGGCTGGGGTTCGCTCGCGTTGTGGATGGCCGCGCGTTATCCGCGGGCGCAAGTCGTCGCGCTGTCGAACTCGCATGGACAGCGCGCGTTCATCGAGGCGCGCGCCCGCGAGCGCGGATTGCACAATCTGCGCGTCGTCACGGGCGATATCGTCGGCTTCGATTTCCCGCGCGGCGACGCCGCCTTCGACCGCATTCTGTCGATCGAAATGTTCGAGCACATGAAGAACTACGGCCTGCTGCTCGCGAAACTCGCGCGCTGGCTTGCCGACGACGGACGACTTTTTGTCCACCTCTTCGCGCACAGGACGCTCGCGTATCACTTCACATCGCGCGACGGCAGCGACTGGATGTCGCGCTATTTCTTCACCGGCGGCACGATGCCGTCCGCGCCGCTGCTGCTGCACTTTCAGGACGATCTGCGCGTGAGCCGCCAATGGTGGCTCGAAGGTTCTCACTACGCGCGCACCGCGAATCAATGGCTCGCCTCGCTCGATGCCGCGCGCGATCGCATCATGCCGATGCTGCGCGACGTCTACGGCGACGCCTCCGCCATCTGGTTCCAGCGCTGGCGCATGTTCTACATGGCCGTGGCCGAACTCTTCGGCTACGCGCGCGGCGGCGAATGGGGCGTCGCGCATTTTCTGTTCGAGAAGCGTGCGACGGGAGCGGCATCATGAAGCGCGCACTCGTCGTTGCGCTGGTGGCGGCCGGCGTGGTCGTGGCGGTGGCGGCGTGTTCGAGTCCGCCGAACCCGAATCCGCGCGCGGAGCAGCCGCTCGCGACCGTGCCCGTCGATATTCCGCGCTACATGGGGCGCTGGTACGTCATCGCGAACATTCCGTACTTTGCCGAGCGCGATTACGTCGGCACGCATGTCGAGTGGTCGCTGCGCCCGGACGGCAAGATCGACGACATCTTCCACGGCCGCAAGAACGGCTTCGAGCATCCGGAAACCACGCACCATTTCGTCGATACCGTGAAGCCCGGCAGCCAGGGCGGCGAATGGAGCGTGCAGCCGTTCTGGCCGGTTCACGTGACACAACTCACGCTGTACGTCGATCCGGACTATCGCTACACGATTCTCGGCTATCCGAACAAGAAGCTCGGCTGGATCTTTTCGCGCGAGCCGACCATGAGCGACGACGTCTATCGCTCGATGCTCGGCCGCCTGGACGCGATGGGTTACGACACCGCGCGCTTCCGGCGCGTGCCGCAATCGCCCGAGCAGATCGGCTTGCCCGGATTCCAGAGCCCCGGCGATTGAACGATTGAGCCCGCGCCGCGCGTGCATCCGCGCGCGTGTGCGCCTCGTATCTCTTGAAAAGCGACCACGTCCGCCCGGCGCGAGGAGACCTTTTGGCGTGAGGAGACCACCCGGCATGAACGCATCGGTATCAGGGGAAAGGCAGCGCATCGCGGTGGTCGGCGCGGGAATCGCCGGTCTCGCGTGCGCGTATCTGCTCTCGCGCGCGCATCGCGTGACGCTCTTCGAAGCCGCCGATTATCTCGGCGGCCACACGCACACCGTCGATGTCGAGCTCGACGGCATGCGGCATCCCGTCGATACGGGTTTTCTCGTCTTCAACGACCGCACGTATCCGAACCTCGTCGCGCTGTTCGACGAACTCGGCGTCGCCGCGCATCGCAGCGACATGACGTTTTCCGTCTCGCTCGACGGCGGGCGCTTCGAGTGGGCGGGAACCAATCTCAACACCGTGTTCGCACAGCGGCGCCATCTCTTTTCGCCGACGTTCATCGGCATGCTGCGCGACATCCTGCGCTTCAACGCGTTGGCGCAGGCTCATCTCGAAGCGGCGAGCGCGAACCGCTGTTCGGTCGGCGAACTGCTCGTCGAAGGCGGCTACGGCGCACCTTTTCAGCGCCATTATCTGGTGCCGATGGCCGCCGCCATCTGGTCGAGCGCGGCCAGCGACATCCTGAGCTTTCCCGCCGCGACCTTCCTGCGCTTCTGCCTCAATCACGCGCTGTTGCAGGTGAATCACCGGCCGCCGTGGAAGACCGTTGCGGGCGGCGCGCGCGAGTACGTGCGGCGCATCGCGGCCACGCTCGACGATGTGCGCACGCGCGCGCCCGTGCGAGGCGTGCGGCGCGATGCGCATGGCGTCATCGTCATGACGGATGCCGCCGGTCCCGAGCGTTTCGATGCCGTCGTGCTCGCCACGCACGCGCCGACGAGCCTGCGTCTGCTCGACGACGCCAGCGCCGACGAACGCGCGCTGCTCGGCGCCGTGCGTTATCAGCGCAATGTCGCGGCGCTGCATACGGATCGCGCGCTGCTGCCGCGGCGGCCGCGCGTGTGGTCGGCGTGGAATTACATCGGCGCGCGCGGGCGTTCGGGGCCGGTTTGCGTGAGCTATCTGCTCAACCAGCTTCAGCCGCTGCCCTTCAGGACGCCGGTGATCGTGACGCTCAATCCCGTCGATGATCCCGCGCCCGGCACGGAACTCGGCCGCTACGTGTACGAGCATCCGCTGCTCGACCTCGCCGCCATCGACGCGCAAGCGCATCTGCCGCGCATTCAGGGCGCCCGCCGGACGTGGCATGCGGGCGCGTGGACCGGCTACGGCTTTCACGAGGACGGCCTGAAGTCCGCGTTGCGCGTCGCGCGCGATTTCGGCGTGGAGCCGGCGTGGGCGCAGCCATGAGCCGCGCGCAATGGCTGACCGGCCGCGTGATGCACGAGCGGCTGCGTCCGGCGCGGCATCGCTTCGAATATCCGGTGTGTTACGTGTTCTGCGATGTGGCGCGGCTCGATGCGTTGCGAAGCGCGTGGTTCGGCATCGACCGCTTGCGGCCGCTCGCGCTCCACACGCGCGACTACGGCGCGCGCGACGGCAGCGACCTCGACCGCTGGATGCGCGCGCGTCTCGCCGATGCGCACATTCCCGCCGACGGCGCGATTCATCTGCTGACGATTCCGCGCGTGTTCGGCTACGCGTTCAATCCGGTGAGCTTCTGGTTTTGTCACGATCGCGCGGGCGCGTTGCGCGCGCTGTACGCGGATGTCCGCAACACCTTCGGCGAGCGCCGCGGCTATCTGCTGAGCGCGCCGGATCACGCGCCGATCGCCGACGACACCGTGCTCGTCTGCCGCAAGACGCTGCACGTTTCGCCCTTTTGCGATGTCACCGGCGATTACGCGTTTCGCGTGCGGCGGCGCGGCGAACATCTGTCGGTGTCGATCGATTATCGCGACGCCGACGGTCTTCTGATCCGCACCGCGCTCGGCCTGGTCGCGCGGCCGCTCACCGGCGCGCTCGCGTGGCGCGCGCTCTTGCGCCAGCCGCTGCTGGCCGCGAACGTCGTCGTGCGCATTCACTGGCAGGCGCTGCGGTTGTGGATGAAGCGCGTGCCTTTTCACGGCAGGCGTCCGCCCGCCAATAACGAATCCAACGACCGGGCCCGACCATGAATCTGCTGCGCTCGTTCTCCGCGCAAGCCGGCCTGCCGCTGTCCGCGCGGATCTTTCTCGGCCTGTTGCGCCGCATTCGCACCGGGCATCTGGTGCTCGTCATGCCGGACGGCGACCGCTGCGTGTTCGGCGATCCGCTGATGCAGCCCGCCGCGCGTCTCGTCGTCCACGACTGGCGCGCCTGCCGGGCGATCCTGAGCGCGGGCGACATCGGCTTCGCGCAGGCGTACCGCGCGCAATGGATCGATACGCCCGATCCGTGCGCGCTGCTGCGGCTCGCGATGCGCAACGAGGCGGCGTTGCAGCGAACCGTCGCGGGCGGGTTTGCCGCGCAATGCTGGCACAACCTGCGACATCGGCTGCGGCTCAACACGCGCGCGGGCAGCCGCCGCAACATTCACGCGCATTACGACATCGGCAACGACTTTTACGCGCTCTGGCTCGATCCGACGTGGACCTATTCCAGCGCATGGTTCGATGGCGACGCGAGCCTCTCGCTCGAAGCCGCGCAGGAGCGGAAGTACCGGCGCATCGTCGATACGCTCGGACTGCGCGCCGGCATGCGCGTCCTGGAGATCGGCTGCGGCTGGGGCGGCTTCGCGCGGCACGCGGCGCGGCGCGGCATTCACGTGCACGGCGTGACGATCTCGCCGGCGCAGCATGCGTTCGCCGCTGAGCGGGTGATGCGCGAAGGGCTGAACGATTTCGTCGATATCGAATTGCGGGATTATCGCGATCTGCGCGGCCAGTACGACGCGATCGTGTCGATCGAAATGTTCGAGGCGGTCGGCGAGACGTTCTGGCAGACGTATTTCCACACGTTGCGGCGCTGCCTCAGGCCGGGCGCGCAGGCGCTGGTGCAGTCGATCACCATCGGCGATGCGCATTTTCCCGCGTATCGCGCGGCGAGCGATTTCATCCGCGAATACATCTTTCCGGGCGGCATGCTGCCGAGCCCGGAGCGCTTCATTCGTGCGGCGCAACGCGCGGGGCTCGGCGCCCGCGCGACGCTGGCTTTCGGCGCGGACTACGCGTGCACGCTGCGGCACTGGAGCCGCGCATTCGAGGCGAGGATCGACGCGGTTCGCGCGCAGGGTTTCGACGAGACTTTCGTGCGGACCTGGCGTTTGTATCTGGCTTATTGCGAGGCGGGTTTCGACGAAGCGCGCACGGACGTCATGCATTTCGTCGTGACGAAAGAGAGCTGAGGAACGCCGCCCGAGGCTTCAAAGCGCGAAACAATGGGCGAAACGATCAGCGAAAAAAAGCCCCGAACGAATCGGGGCAAAGGTTCGAGACCACCTTGTGTAGCGATGAAGCTACGCGGCAAAGCATAGGCAGTTACGCCTGCATTTCCCACCAGTAAACTCCGAAACGCTGCATCCGAATGGCGTTTTCCTGATCGATGTCGCCCTTCAGAATGGCACGCGCGCGGCCGTAAACACACGCAACGCCAATCAGGCCGCATACCGAAACGATGAACGCCAATCCCTCCGACAGCCCGCTCCAGGCCGCTTTCCTGCGCCACGAAGACACCCTCGCGCCGGCCGAACGCGCGCTCGGCGAGGACGATCACGCCGTCTACCGGACGCTGCTCGAATCCACCAAGGCGATTCCGTGGAAGATCGACTGGGCGACGATGGAATTCGCCTACATCGGTCCGCAGATCGAAGCGCTGCTCGGCTGGGAACCGTCGTCGTGGAAAAACGTGAACGACTGGGCCGCGCGCATGCATCCGGACGACCGCGAAGCCGTGGTCAACTTCTGCGTCGCGCAGTCGCAGGCGGGCACGGATCACGAAGCCGACTACCGCGCCCTCACGCGCGACGGCGGCTACGTGTGGCTGCGGGATGTCGTGCACGTCGTGCGCAAGGACAACGGCGACGTGGAAGCGCTCATCGGCTTCATGTTCGATATCAGCGAGCGCAAGCGCACCGAGGAAAAGCTCGCGCAATTGCAGAAGGAACTGGAACGCCTGTCGTTCAGCGACAGCCTGACCGGCGTCGGCAATCGCCGCCGCTTCGACGACGTGATGGCGCGCGAATGGGACGCCGCGAGAGCGTCCGGCAAGCCGCTTTCGCTCGTCATGATCGATATCGATTTCTTCAAGTCGTACAACGATTATTACGGCCACCTGCAAGGCGACGAATGCCTGAAACGCATCGCGCGCGTGCTCGGCGACGCCGCCGGCGACACGCATTTCCTCGGCCGCTTCGGCGGCGAGGAATTCGCGCTGATTCTCGCCGACACGGACGCCGAAGCCGCCATGCGCGTCGCGGAACGCTGCCGCACGCTGATCGCCGACGAAGCGATCGCGCACGTGCGCTCGCCGCACAACCAGCAGGTGACGGCGAGTTTCGGCGTCGGCACGGTTCTGCCGGGCGACCGCATGGACGTGACGACGTTCATCAATCTGACCGACGCGCAGCTTTATCAGGCGAAGGATAACGGCCGCAACCGCATCGCCGCCGTGGATCGCGCGGGCATGCAAGGCGAAGGGTTCAAGGCGCAGTCGCGCTAGGTTTCAGACGCGCCCCGTCACCGGAATCGATGCGCCCGTGATGCATTGCGCATCCGGCGACAGCAGGAACGCGATCACCGCGCCGAGTTCCTCCGGCTTCACCCAGCGGGAAAAATCGGCGTCGGGCATGTCGCGGCGATTCGGCGCGGTATCGATGATCGACGGCAACACCGCGTTGACCGTCACGCCCTTGTCCTTCAGCTCTTCGGCGAGCGCTTCGGTCAACCGCATCAGCGCGGCCTTCGACGCCGCATACGCGCCCATTCCCGTGCCCGCTTTCAGCGCGGCGAGCGCGCCGATATTGACGATGCGACCGCACGCGCCCGCGCTCAGTGGCCCGAGCGCCGCCTTCGATGCGTTGAGCGCGGTTTTCACGTTGACGTCGAACATCGACTGCCAGGTATCGACGCTGCCGTCGCCGATCGTCTCCCAACTGAACGCGCCCGCCACGTTGACGAGCGCATGCAGGCCGCCGGTACTCTGCACGATCGTATCGATGGCGTTTTGCGCGGCCCGCGCATCCGTCAGATCGATGCCGGTGACGATGCACGCGTCGGCGAGCGGCGCGGGCAGGGCTGCGGTCTTATCGCTCCGTCCGATCAGCGCGATGCGCGCGCCGCGTTCGGCGAGCACGCGCGCCGTGCCGAGTCCGAGACTGCCGAAGCCGCCCGTGATGGCGACGATCTTTCCTTCCAGGCTGTTCATTGCGTTGTCGCTCCGTTCGATGGCGCCACAAGAAGAATAGAACGGAACGCGCGCCGCCGCGAGTCAGCCCGCCTGGAAATAGAGACCGGCGGGATTGTCGGCGAGAATCTTGTGCAGCGTGGCGTCGCTGTCGACGCAGCGCGCCATCCAGTCGAGCATGTCCGCGTCGCCGGGCGTCGGCCTGACGTTCGGATGCGGCCAGTTCGACGCCCACAGCGACCGCTCCGGATAGCGCGCGGCCAGCGTGCGCACGAGCGGCGCGATATCGTCGTAAAGCGGCGGCCCGGCGCGCGAACTTTCGTAGGGCGCGGACAGCTTGACCCAGCAGCGCGGCCCGTCGAGCAGACGGCACAACGACGCGAACGCTTCGCTTTCGGTCGTGACCGGCCCGAGAAACTTGCCGATGTGATCGATGACGAGCTTCGCGGGCAAGCGCGCGAGCAGCTGTTCGTGCTGCGGCAGCGTCAGGCCGTCGAGCTGAAGATTAATGTTCCAGCCGAACGGCGCGATGCGCGCGGCCATGTCGCTCAGGCAGTCCCACGGCAGAAGCCCGCCCGGCAGCATCATGAAGCGCACGCCGCGAATGCCCGCGTCGTGCAGGCGTTGCAGTTCGGCGTCGCTCACGTCGGACGGCACGACCGCGATGCCGCGCGCGCCCTCGCCCAGCCGTTCGATCGCGGCGAGCGTGCAGCGGTTGTCGAAGCCGTAGCCCGTCGGCTGCACGACGATCACGCGCGACAAGCCCAGCGCGCGCTGCACGTCGCGGTAGGCATCGGCGGATGCGGGCGGCGGAACGAACGTCGCGCTCGGCGCGAGCGCATAGCCTGCTTCGTAGACGTGGATGTGGCAATCGCACGCGCCGGACGGGAGCTTCGTCATTGCGTGTGCGCCGGGACCGCGAAGCGCGCGAGGCGCGACGCACGCGGCGCGTTCACCGCGCCTTGCGGCATGCGGCCGCTGAAGAGCGCGTCGGTCTGCGCGACGGTTTCCATCGACTGATGTTCGATCGCCGCGGGCGTCAGGCCGCCGACGTGCGGCGTCGCGATCACGCGCGGATGCAGCGCGAGCGCGGGCGACGGCATCTGGTCCGGCGCGCGTCCGACATCGAGCGCGCAGCCGGCCAGATGGCCGCGATCGAGTGCGTTCAGGAGCGCGGCATCGTCGACGAGTTCGCCGCGCGCCGCGTTGATGAAATACGCGCCCGGCTTCATCGCGGCGAAGGCGTTCGCGTTCATGAGGTTGTGCGTCTGCGCGTTCGCGGGCGCGAGACACACGACGAAATCGGCTTCGCCGAGCAGCGTGTCGAAGTCACACGGATGCACGCGGCGATCGTCGATCTGCGCGTACGGGTCGGACACGAGCACGCGCATGCCGAAAGCGAGCGCCAGATCGCACAGATAGCGCGAAATCTGCCCGTAGCCGATCACGCCGAGCGTGCCGCCGCGCAGCTCGCGGCCCATGCGCGGCACGGGCGCGCCGCGCTGGTGATACGCCTCGGCATAGAACGTCGTCGAGCGGCCGAGATCGAGCATCGCGCCGATCGTCCATTCGGCCACCGCCGGCACGAAGCCCGCGCTCGCCTGCGTCACCAGAACGCCGTGCTCGCTCGCGGCATCGACATCCACGGTGCGGATATCCACCGCGCAGCGCACGAAGGCCGCCAGCTTCGGCAGCGCGGCGAACAGCGCGCGCGGCGCGGGCGTCTGCCGATAGCCGATGATCACGTCGGCGTCGCTCGCGGCGGCGGCGAGTTCGTCGGTCGTCAGTTCGCGGCACTCGGCGTTGAAGCCGACGTCGGCGATCGCCTTGAGCGCGTCGGCCGCGCGCGCGCCGAAGTAGTGTTCCAGCATGTGTCGGGGATGGCTGACGAATACCTTGTTCATGTCCTTGTCCTGGATTGCTGGATTGCTGAAGTGCTGCGGGCTTAAGCCGGCGGCGCGACGGATTCGCGTTCCACGAGCGTGATTTCCGTGAACAGCGCCTGCGCCGGATCGGGCAGCGCTTCGTCGCTCGGGCGCATCGCGCGTTCCACCATCGCGGCGGCCATCGCGGGGACGGGAAGCTGCACGGTCGTGAGCGCCGGGTTCGAGATCGCCGCGAGAAAGTGTCCGTCCATGCCGACGACCGACATATCCCGCGGCACGCGCAAGCCCGATTCGCGCAAGCCGGCCATCAGGCCGAGCGCCATCAGATCGTTCACCGCGACGATGCCCGTCGGCCGGTTTGCGTCGCCGGCGAGTTGCCGTGCGAGCGCGCGGCCGTTCTCGGCGATCATCGAATCGCCGTATTCGTTCACCGGGCCGCTGTCGAGCACGCGCGCGCTGCCCGACAAGCCCGCTTCCTCCGCCGCCGCCAGAAAGCCGCGAATCTTGTCGCGGCGCGACAGCGTCATGCCCGCGAGCGTCGCGTAGCCGAGCCGCGTGTGGCCGCGCGAAATCAGATGACGCGTCGCGATCCGCGCGGCCTCGAAGTTGTCCGGCGTGACGTGATCGACGCGCGTCGTTTCGCCTTCGTTCGCGCGCCGGTCGTAACTCACGACGACCATGCCGCGCTCGGCGGCCGTTTCGAGATGGCGTTCGTCCGCGAGCGACGAAATCACGATCACGCGCCGCACGCCGTGCGACAGCAGATCCTCGAAGAACGAGGCTTCCTTCGCCGGATCGCGATACGTATTGCCGATCAGCACGCGATACCCGTAACGCTCCTGCGCATACGTCTCGACTTCGCGCGCGATGTAGCCGTACATCGGATTGGCGATCGACGGCACGAGCAGCCCGACGAGCGGCGTCTGGCCGGTCTTGAGCTGCCGCGCGAGCGTGCTCGGGCGGTATTGCAGCGCGCTCATCGCGGCCTGCACGCGCGCCAGCGTTTCCTGGCGCATCTGGTCCGTGCGGCCGTTGAGCACGTTGGATACGGTGCTGACGGAAACGCCGGCGTGGCGGGCGACGTCCTGAATGGTGCTCATAACGGGGTTCAACATCCGGCTACAGGCCGAGCCGGGTCGGCAGCCACAGCGAAAACGATGGCACGAGAATGAGTACCACAAGCGCGATGCACAGCACCACCAGATATTTCATCATCGGGCGCGCGACGGCTTTCATGTCGGTGCCGGTGATCGCGCAGGTCGCGAAAAGTCCGAGGCCGACGGGCGGCGCGAACAGTCCGAGCCCCATCGAGACGACGATCACCGTGCCGAAGTGCAGCGGATTGATGCCGAGTTGCGTCGCGATCGGCGTGAGCAGCGGCCCGAAGATGATCAGCGCGGGCGCGCCTTCGAGCACCGCGCCGAACACGATCATGATGAGCACCGAGAGCAGCAGGAACATCGTCGGGCCGTACTGGTGCGCGAACACGATCATCGCGTCGGAGACGAGCGCGGGAATCTGCTCGATCGTCAATGCAAACGAGACGCTCGACGCCGCCGCGACGATGAACAGGATGCTGCTCGCCATCGACGCCGAGCGCACGAACACGCGCGCCACCGACTTCGGCGTGAGTTCGCGGAACGCGAGCCAGCCGACCACGAGCGCATAGACCACGGCGAACGCGGATACTTCCGTCGATGTCGCGATGCCCGAGGTCACGCCCTTGCCGATCATCGTGATCATCACGAGCGCGACGAGCGCGCCGCCGAGCAGCGGCAGCCAGGCGCGCGGGTTCGTGAGCGCCGTGGCGATATCGATGCGCTTGCCGAAGATCACCGCGACTACCGCGAGCGCGAGCGCCAGCACCGCCGCCGGCACGACGCCCGCGAGAAACAGCCCGGCGATCGAGATATTCGCGACGAAGCCCATGATGATCATGTTCACGCACGGCGGAATGGTTTCGGCCATCACCGCGCTGCAGGCGAGCAGTGCAGCCGCTTCGTTCGGATCCTGGCGGCTCTGGCGCACGGCGGGCATGACGACGCCGCCGACCGCCGCGATATCCGCGAGCTTCGAGCCGGACACGCCGGAGAAGAACGCCGTCGCCATGATGGTGATGAGTCCGAGTCCGCCGCGCACGCGCCCGAACAGGCGCAGCAGCAGTTCGATCAGCCGCGACGACATGCCGTTGCTTTCCATCAGCAGACCGGCGAGCACGAAGAATGGAATCGCCAGCAGGACAAAGTGGTCGGTGCCGGCCATCACCTGCTGCGAGTAGACGAGCAGCGGCAGCGACGGCTCCGCGAGGAAATACAGCAGCGCCGAGAACGCGAGCACGAAGCCGATCGGCACGCCGAGCACCAACCCGAGCACGAAGCCCGCCGCGAGCAGAACGCCCGGCTTCACCGCATGCGCGGGCACGAAGGCGTTCCACGCGAAGAGCGCCGCCGCGAGCAACGCGCAGCCGATCAGCGTGCCGGCCACGATCCTGCGCGGCCCGTTGAGCGCGTTGGCGAGCGCGAACACAGTCATGAACACGCCGCCCGCGACGAGCGGATAGACGTTGATCCACGCGGGCAGGCCGCTCGGCGTCATCTGGCCGTACGAATCGACGAGCAGCAGGCACGACGACACGCACAGATTGCCCGCGACGCCCGCGATGATCCAGTGTCCCGCGCGCACGAGCGCCGGTTGCCAGCGCGCGGGAAGCGCGCCGCGAAACAGATCGACGCCGACATGCTGACTACGCCCGAGCACGGTCGCCGCGCCGAAGAACACGAGCACGATCATCAGCGCGCGGGCGATTTCCTCGGCCCAGTCGACGGGATCATGCAAAAAATAGCGATAGACGACCGAGACGAACACCACGATCACATCGGCCGCGAGCACGGCGGCACACAGATATTCGATCCCGTGCATGAGGACGGCCAGCCCGCGGGCGATCGCGGTGTCCCGGCCGAAGCCCGGCGCGGCGAGTGACGCTTCGGGTCCGGGCGTCGCGGAAAATGTGGTCATGGCGTCTCAGCCTCGTGCGGCGGCAATCGCCGTGAACAGCGGCGCGGTCGCCGGATACTGCTTCGAGAAGCTCGCGTACAACTGCGACTGCATTTCGTGGCGCGCGGTATCGCGATCGGCCTGCGACATCGGGAAGAAGGTCATGCCGCGCTTCTTCAGTTCCTGTTCGGCGCTCGCGGCGGTCTGGATCGCCACGGCGCGCTGCTTGACGGTCGCGTCCTGCGCGGCCTTCTGAAACGCCGGACGCAGATTTTCCGGAATCTTCGCGAGCGCGCGCCGCCCCATCACGACGACGAGCGGGCTGAACACATGATTGGTCTGCCAGCACGACTTCACCACTTCGTCGTACTTGCTCGCGAGCACGGTGGCGCAATCGTGTTCGAAGCCGTCGACGACGCCCGTCTGCGCGGCCATGTAAAGCTCGCCGATCGGAATCGGCGTCGGCACCGCGCCCATCAGGCGGAAGGTCTCCATGAAGGCGGGCGTCGGCAGCACGCGCAGCTTGACGCCCTTGATATCCGCGAGCGAATGCGCGGGCTTCTTCGTGAAGACGTTCCGTCCGCCGAAGGAATAGCCCCACGTCACGACCGAGCAGCCGGCGCGCTTTTGCAGCAGATCGTCGAAAGATTTGCCGACGGTGCCGTCCATCGCGCGGCCGACGTGATCGAAGCCGTCGAACACGTAGCCCAGATCGAGCATGCCGAGCTCGGGCAGCACGGTCGCCCAGATCGACGAACCGGTGACCATCATGTCGACCGCGCCGACCTTCACCTGCTGCACGACATCGCTTTCCTTGCCGAGCTGGCTGTTCGGGAAATAGTCGATGCGGATCTGGTCGCCGACGCTCGCCTTCAGATTGGCCGCCAGATTCTGATACCAGACGTAGTGCGCGGCGTTTTCGTTGGCCGGCATCGACGACGAAAGACGCAGCGTGACCGCCGGCTGGGCGCGCGCGAACATCGGCAAGCCGCCGCCTGCCGCCGCGAGCGACGCCGCCGAGGCCGTCTGAATGAAGCGTCGCCGGGAAATCGAATGCATGGTGTGTCTCCTGGATGCCGCGAGCGCGGACGAATGCGTTGGAAATTCGCGATTCTTTCGTCGCGACTGTATCGATTTAGTGTATCGATACAGTAAACGCGGGAACGGGAACGACCCATAGGTGTTTTCCCGCTGTATCGATTTAGTCCGGGGTTTTTTCGGGCGAATTGGAGGGGATGCGGCCCGCGGCCCGCTGCACGGCAAAAACGGCGACGGCTGTCGTGACGCCGGTGGCCAGCACGCCGTACAGGCCGAGCACGACGGCAAGCGCCCGCCCGATGCCCGTGGTCGCCACGATGTCGCCGTAACCGATGGTCAGCGCCGTCACGCCGCAAAAATAGATCGTCCCGCCGAACGAGGCGCGGGCGTGCGTTGCGCTTTCGACGGGCGCGCCGAAGTGGAACATCGCCACGCACAGCACGAAGAAGACAACCAGGAACGTGCCCAGCAACGAGCGCAGATGCCACAGCGCCCGCATGAACTCGAACGTGACGCGCGGGGAATTGATTGTTTCGGCTTTCAAAATCTTCGTAATGCTATTCATTTTCGGTGAATATCGGCGATGTCGGACGAATCTGCCATCCTACTTCGCGCGATGTTCATCCGGAAGCCGAGCGCCGCGCTATTCAGCCAGCGCCGATCCAGCCTTTCCCGTTGCTTTCGGATTCTCTTCGGTCCGCGCACGTCCCGCGAGCAGCCACACCGCTGCCGCAACCGTCAGCGCGCATACGCCCGCCACGCCGAGCGCCGCCGCGAAGCCGCTGGCGAAGCTCTCGCGCGCGATCCGCACGAGCGCCGCGCCCGCCGCGCCGCTCAGACTCTCACCCGCGTGCGCGAGGTCGCCCGCGAGCAGACGCGAGAGGAAGGACGCGTCGAGAACGGCTTGCGGATCGGCGAGCGTGTTCGCGTGCGCGTCGAGCGCGGCGTGCGTGCGGCTCGCGAGCACGGCGCCCAGCACGCCTACCGAGGTGACGATCGCGGTGAAGCGCGTCGTCGTGCTGATGCCCGACGCCATGCCGGTCCGATGCGCCGGCACGCACGCCATGATCGCCTTTTGCGTGTCGCCGTTGAGCACGCCCGCGCCGAGCCCGGTGACGATCATCCCGAGCGTGATCAGCGCATAGCTCGACGTTCCCGCGAAAAGCGCGGTCATCAGATTGCCCGCGCCGATGGTCGCGAGACCGAGCGTCAGCAGCGTCATCGGCGGGACGCGCTTGCCGAGCGACGCGCCGATGTGCGGACCCACGACCATCGCGACGGCGAACGGCAGCATGCCGATGCCCGCGCGCACCGCCGGCAGACCGAACGCGTTCTGCAGATAGAGCGGCAGGAAGGTCATCATGACTTGCGCGCACGCGGCATAGCCGAACATCGCGAGGACGGCGGCGACGAAGCGCGGCTGGCGAAACAGCGCGAGGTCGATCATCGCGTGCGCCCGGGTGCGCTGCACGCGCACGAACACGGCGAACAGCACCGCGCACGCGGCGAGGCGCGCTTCGGTGCGCCAGTTCGCCCAGCCGTCGGTCTGCGCGTCGATCAGCGCCCAGATGCCGAGCGCGAGCGCGGCGGCGAACAGCGCGCTGCCGGCGAAATCGAGCGCGCCGGCGTGCGGATTGCGCGATTCACGCATGCCGCGCCACGCGCACACGGCGAGCACCGCGCAGATCGGCAGGTTCATCAGGAAGATCCAGCGCCAGCCGGCCCATTGCGTGATGACGCCGCCGACGAGCGGCGCGATGGTCGTCGACACGCCCATGCACGTGCCCCACACGGCCCACGCCCGGGCGCGCGCCGCGCCTTCGTGGAACGTATTGGCGATGATCGCGAGCGCGGACGTGAGCAGCATCGCCGCGCCGACGCCCTTCGCCGCCCGCGCGACGTTCAGCGCCAGCGCCGACGGCGCGAGCCCGCAGCCGAGCGACGCGAGCATGAACACCGCGAGCCCCGCGATGAGCATCTTCTTGCGGCCGATGCGGTCGGCAAGCGCGCCGGCCGGCAGCAGGCACGCGGCGAACGCGACCATATAGGCGCTGACGACCCATTCGACGTCGGCGAAACCGGCGTGGAAATCGCGCGCAATGGACGGCAGCGCGACCGCGACGACATTGGTGTCGAGCGTGATCAGCGCGCAGGTCGCGGAGGCGGTGAGCAGCACGAAACGGGCGGACGGAGCGTGGTCGGACATGGCGATGTGATGAGACGCGATTCGGAACATCGATGCTAAAGACATCTGTCTTGCGTGTCATTGACATAGAATCGCTGAATAATTCGCAAAATCATCAATACCGATATGTCCGTCGAACTGCGTCACGTGCGCTGTTTTCTGAGCGTCGCGCGGCATCTGCACTTCACGCGCGCCGCGGAAGAACTCGGCATCGCGCCGCCCGCGCTCACCCGGCAGATTCAGGAAGCCGAGCGGCTGCTCGGCGTGCGGCTCTTTCATCGCACGAAGCGTTCGGTGGCGCTGACGGCGGCGGGCGAGGCCTATCTCGCCGAAGCCGCGAGCGCGCTCGAACATCTCGCGCGCGGCGCCGAGCGTGCGGCGCTCGCCGAGCGCGGGGAGTCGGGGCGGATCGTCGTCGGGTATGTCGGGTCGGCGGTGTATGCGGGCGTGTTGCAGGCGGCGGTGCGGGGCTTTCGGGCGCGCTATCCGCTCGTCGAGATCAACATCGGCGAAATCGTCATGCGCGACGCGGGCGCGTTGCTGATGGAAGGACGCATCGACGTCGCGTATGTGCGGCCGCCGGTGCCTCATCCGGAAGGCGTCGAGGCGCGCACCGTGCATCGCGATGCGTTCATCGTCGCGTTGCCCGCCGATTCGCCGCTGGCGTCGTCGGCGACGATCGCGCCTGCGCAACTGCGCGACCAGTCGTTCGTCGTGCCCGAGCAGGAATCCGGCACGCTCGAAGTGGCGCGGCGCGGGCGCTTCACGGCGCGCATCGTCGCGCAGCCGGGGACGCTCGCCGCCGTGCTCGCGCATGTGTCGCTGGGCGGCGACGTCGCTGTCGTGCCGCGCTCGCTCGCGCAATGCGTGACGGTGCCGGGCGTCGAGTATCGGGAGATTGCGGGCAAGGCGGTGCCGTCGGAGGTCGCGATGATGTATCGGCGATTCGAGCGGGCGGCGGCGGTGCGGGCTTATCTCGGATTCGTCGGCGAGACCTAGCGGTGCGGCTTGCGCGGCTTGCGCGGCTTGCGCGGCTTCAGTCGCGATGAATTCGCACCGCACAGCCCGGCGGCACGAGCTCGAACAGTTCGATCACGTCGGCGTTGTTCATGCGGATGCAGCCGTGCGAACACGCCGTGCCGATCTCCGCTTCCGCCGCCGTGCCGTGGATATAAATGAAGCGCCGCAGCGTGTCGACGTTGCCGCCGCGATTGCGTCCCGGCTCCATGCCTTGCAGCCAGAGAATGCGCGAAAGTATCCAGTCGCGCTCGGGCTCGCGCGCGGACGCATCGGCGTGATGGACTTCGCCGGTGGCGCGCCGCCCGACGAAGACCGCGCCCGCCGGTGCGCCCGCGCCGATCTTCAGGCGCACGCGATGCAGCCCGAGCGGCGTGCAATTGCTGCCCGCGACGCAGCCCGGACCGTTGAGCGCGGTGGAAACGGGAAAGCTTCGCGAGCGTCCGTCGGGCTGAGTCAGCGTGAGCGTTTGCGTGCGGATGCTGACGTCGATGACGGGCTGCGGAGAATGGCGAAGGATGTCCATCGGAGAGCGGTCGACATGAATACGTTCAGCGCACGACGATAGCAAACAGCTCACGTGCGAACCACTCCGGCGATGGCGTCGAATCCCGCTTCATGCCGTCGCGCGAGCATCGACGCCTGTTGACGAAGTGCGTCGCGATCCGCTTGCAGGGCGACGAGCATCGCCTCGTGCAATCGTTCGAGCGGCACGACGCCCGGCGTGTCCGCGCCTTCCCACGTCGATACATACGCCTGCTGTTTGCAGGAATCCGCGGGCTGAAAGTTGACGCGCGGCAACGCATACGCCATCGCGATGATTCTCCCGTGCAGACTGCTGCCCGCGAAACCCGCGCTCTCTGCGATCAGCGCGCAGATATCCCACACGTTCAGCGACGAGAAAATTCTGACGGCGGCGTGACACATGCGCCGCGCCATGCGTTCGTATACAGCGATGTCGTCGTGCCACGGCGCCGCGCCCGCGCGAAAGAGCGCGATGCCCAGTCCGCTCGCTGCGCCGAGGCTATCCATTTGACGGGCGATGCCCGCGAGCGTCGCGTCGTCGCCGAAATCGGCGCTGAACTGCACGGCGAGATAGCCGCGAGGAAACGCGCGCCGCACCTCGGCGACGGCGCCCGCGCTCGCGTGCGCCGCGATGCGCTCGCCGAAGAGCGCGGCGACCATCGACGCCGGATCGGGAACGAGGGGCGCTTCGATTCCCGCGGCGCGCAACGCGGCTTGCGTGCGGGCATCGCGAACGGTGATTGCGTCGGCGGTGCGGAGTCTGGCCAGCACTTCGGCACGCAGGGAAGCATCGATTTCATCGAGTCTTGCGCCGCCGATCGCGTTGAAACAAATCGACGTCGCGTGCGGAAACGTCTCGCGTCCGACGACGTACGGCGCGGGCGCATCCGTTCCGAGCACCGAGCGCGCCCATGCGCGGCGGTCTTGCGCGCGCGAGCCGTGGCGCGCGATGTGCGACTGCGCGTCGTCGGGGTTCGTCAGCATGACGGCGGCTTCCCAGGCGTCGCAGGTCAGAAGTTCGCCGCCGGCGTGAATCAGGGTCACGGGCTCGTCGCGCCAGCGCGCCGCCAGTTGCGCGAGCGCCGCCGTCTCGTGACCGCCGTACGCGCGCAAATCGCGCTGGGCGCAGCCGGCGAAGACGGGCGCGAGTCCCGCGCACCGCTCATCCAGCAGACGCGCGACGACGTGCGCGAACAACATGTCGCCGAAATTGTGCCGATCGAATGCGCCGAAGACGATAGTCGGCCGCTTCGTCGAAGCATCGACGTTGGCCATTTGGCCGGCTTTTGCACCGGCTTGCTCTCGGGACATCATGAGTTCCCTTTTCACCTCGACCGGTTCAATGCCGGAACGCCACGGCAAGCCGATGTACGCGAATTTCGGACACGCAGCGCTCACGATCGCCTAACTCTCGCCGATCAGACTTCCATCACACGCTGTACGAGAGGAGGGAAACATGAAGATCGAACCGGCAGCCGTCGCGGCGGCGTCTTTGCTTCCAGACGATGCGAAGCGCGAAACGCCCCATGAAGAAGCAACCCCTGACGCGATCGATTCTTCCGCGCCGATGCGCTACGAAGATCTCCTGCCCTATCTGCTTCTGCCGATGGCCGGCGCGTACTGAACGAAAGCATTGAACGAAGACCGCTGGAGGCGTCATGTTCGAACGGGAAGGCGTCACGTATGAATTTCATCACATGGGCATTCCGACGTGTGAACCGCGCGAAGGCGAGCGGTACAGCGCGGCTTCCCGCATGTACACGAGCGACGCCGATTGCGCGTTGCTGCGCGTGCAGTATCACCGTTTCGAGGCGGGCAGTCCGTTGGCCGAACTGATGCGCACGGTGCCGCACGCCGCGTTCAAGGTGAGCGATCTGGCGAAAGCGATCCAGGGCAGAACGGTTCTGCTCGGTCCGTACGAACCGATCGACGGCTTTCGCGTCGCCGTGATCCAGGACGGCGAAGCGCCCGTCGAACTGATCGAGACGTCGCTCACCGACGAGCAGATCTGGGGGCGCGCGAAGAGCGGAGCGCGGGCATCGATTTATCGGAGGGATTGAGGCTTTCGGAGGGTCCGGTCGGAGGCTTTCTATCGCGACCCGCGAGCCGCGATTTCGCCTGGCCCATGGAATCCTCGGCGTTCGTGCCGTTCTTGCTGTTCGTGGAAAAACGCCCCGCGCGGAATGTACCGCGCGGGGCGTTTTTCGCGGCGCTTCGCGAGGCGACCGGGCGACATCCTTCCGTGCCCGCCGCCCCGCCGCTGCGCTCCATCGCGCTCAGGTCGTCACGCGCGTGATACCGCCGCTCGACAGCAGACGCACGCGTTGTCCCGCGTAGAACATCTGCCCGTCGGCGCTCTGGGTGATCGCTCGCAGATCGCCGTTCTCGAGACGCACGGTGATTTCCAGTCCCCTCTGGCGATCCATGCGGCCTTCCACTTCGTTGCCCGCCACCGCGCCCGCGATTCCGCCGATCACGCCCGAGAGCAGCGAGCCGTGCCCGCGGCCGATCGCGCTGCCCGCCACGGCGCCGAGCAGGCCGCCGCCGATCGCGCCGAACGGGCTCGTCTGGCCGTTGTTGTCGTCGATCGTCACGGGGCGCACGCTTTCCACCGTCGCCATGCGCACGGTTTGCTCGTGCTGCGTCTGAAGGTCGTTGTAGACGTCGGCGGAACTCCCCATCCCGCCCATGGATGCACAGCCGCTCATGCCCACGGTGCACGCGACGGCCAGTGTGCAGACTGCGATAGTCGACTTGTTCATGTTTCGCTCCTCAGTTTCGCGATGTTGTCTGGTCGGTCCTCGATTCGCGGACCGCGTTGCCATGGAAAACATCGTAAAGAGGCCGAATGAGCCCTGAATGAGGCGGCGCTGCGTGCTTGACCTGCATGATTGAAGCGCTTATACAGAACTCTCATCGCTCGCGACCGGAGTCTTGAATGACAAGAAACGCGATTCCTCTCGTAATTTGCGCCGTCGCCTTGACCGCCTGTTCGACGGGCGGCTCCAACACCCCGCCGCCGCCCGGCACCGTCACGACCACACTTGCCTCGGGCGGCGTCTACAAGGGCACGCTCAAGGGCAGCAGCGCCTACGCCACGCTCCTCATGCTCTTCGACGGCACCGCGTATCTCTTTTACGGAGGCGCAGGCGGCCCGGATCTGGCGGGCGTCGCGGTGGCCGCCAACGGCGCGCAAACGAGCGACGGACGCTTCACCAGCACGTCGGCGTTCGACTATCGGCTGGGGAAGACGGCTGCATCGCCCGCTGTCTTCAGCGCGGATTTCGCGCACGCGCCCGCCGTCGACGGCACCGTCGCCGAGAAGGACGGCAGCGCCGGCCTCGCGTTCACGGCCAGCGCTCTGCCGATGCTCGACGTCGCGCCGAGCCGCGCGAACGCGGGCGGCCTTTACAGCGGCCGCGGCATGTCGCTCGGCGGCGCGACGCAAACGCGCATCACGGTCGCCGCCGACGGCTATCTCGCCGGCACGACCACATCGGGCTGCATCTTCAAGGGGAGAACGGCGCCGCACGAAGGCACCAACGCCTATGACGTCTCCGTGACCTTCGGCCCCGCGCCCTGCCCGCTTCCCGACACGACCGTCACCGGCAATGCCGTGCTCGACGGCGCGCGCCTCATGGTTGCGCTGCCGAGCCCGGACCGCTCGAACGTGTTTCTTTTCGACGGCCGGAAATAACGCCCGACACAAAAACGGCAAGTGACGGGAGAACTTCCCGTTCACTGCTTACATAAGCGATTTCTATCCTAAGATTGTTCACTGCAGGCAGCGTCGTCGCGTTCGCGTCCGCTTGCTTTCGAGACCGCGCGCATCGACGGAATCAGGCTTGTTGTTCAGTGCATTTCCAGAAAGCCGTACAACAGGAGACAACCAGATGACCGTAACGCTCAAGCTCTTGCCCCTCGCCGTCGGCGCGATGTTTGCCTGTCTGCCGTATGCGAACGCGGCGCAGGACAACGTCAACACGCTCTCGAACTTCCGCCAGACCGGCAACACCACACCGGCCGAAACCATTCCGCAGGCCGGCCAGACCGCCGACGCGCTGCGCAAGAACCTGGAGCAGATCAAGCTGCCGCCGGGCTTCAAGATCGAGCTGTATGCGGTGGTGCCGGAGGCGCGGCATATGGCGATCGAGCCGTCGACGGGCGTCGTGTTCGTCGGTTCGCGCAAGAATCGCGTGTGGCAGGTGACTGATCGCACCAAGCAGCGCGTGGCGAGCGATGTCGTGCAGTTTGCGTCGTCGGTGACGTTCAAGGTGCCGAACGGCGTCTGCTTCTCGCCGGACGGCGTGCTCTACGTGGTCGAGCAGAATCGCGTGCTGGGTTTTCCCGCCGCGCAATTCTTCGGCGAAGGCGGTCCGGATGTGGCCGCGGCGGTCGTCGTGCCGCAGGGCAAGCTGATTCCGACGCAGTTCGAGAGCTTCAATCACGGCGCGCGCGCGTGCCGCATCGGACCGGACAAGAAGCTGTATATCGCGCTCGGCCAGCCGTGGAACGTGCCGCCGAAGGACAAGCTCGCCGACCTCGACCGCAACGGGCTCGCCGGCATCGTGCGCATGGATCAGGACGGCAAGAACCGCGAAGTCTATGCGCACGGCGTGCGCAATTCGGTCGGCCTCGATTTCAATCCGAAGGACAAGACGCTGTGGTTCACCGATAACCAGGTCGACGGCATGGGCGACGACATCCCGCCCGGCGAGCTGAATCACGCGACGAAGGCCGGCGAGAACTTCGGCTTCCCGTGGTACGGCGGCGGCAAGGTGCGCACGGTCGAATATAAGGACCAGAATCCGCCGGCGGGCGTCGTGTTCCCGCAGGTCGAATTCGCCGCGCACGCCGCCGACCTCGGCATGTCGTTCTACAACGGCAAGATGTTCCCGCAGAAATATCAGGGCGGCATCTTCGACGCGGAACACGGTTCGTGGAACCGCACGAAGCCGATCGGCGCGCGCATCATGTTCGTCCCGATCAAGGACGACGGCACGGCGGGCGAGGCCGAAGTCTTCGCGGAAGGCTGGCTCACGCCGAGCGGCGAGTACATGGGCCGTCCCGTCGATGTGCAGATGCTGCAGGACGGCTCGCTGCTCGTCTCCGACGACTACGCGGGCGCGATCTACCGCATCTCATATACGGGGTCGAAATGAGGTTCGCGCTGACGGCGGTGGTGCTGGCGGGCGCGCTGGCGGCGATGTCGGATGCGTCGTTCGCCGCCGGCGACGTCAAGGCCGGGCGCGCCAAGGCGACGGCATGCGCGGCCTGTCACGGCATCGACGGCATGTCGAAACTGCCCGAAGCGCCCAATCTCGCCGGCCAGACGGAGGAATATCTCGTGAAGGCGCTCAACGACTTCCGCTCCGGCGAGCGCAAGAACGAAATGATGTCGATGATGGCGAAACCCTTGTCGGACGCGGACATCGCCAATCTGGCGGCGTACTACCACAGCCTCGGTAAGCAGTGACATCGACGAGGTGTTGCGAAATTGCTGCGGTACAGTCCCGATTGCGATTTTTTTTGTTTTGGGGGTTGACGGATTGGCCTAAGGGTTTATACTAGGCCTTGTCTCCTCCATGTCTCAACCGATATGGATTCAAGCCCGCTCAACTGAAGCGGGCTTTTTTTTCGCCTGCGTTTGTGCAATGCGACGGCAATCGCCCGCGTGCTTTAGCGGACATTCGCCATCAGGTCGTCCGCGGTGACCACCGTGCAGTATTCCGGATGCAGATTCGCAAGCGACATGGCGTGCACGTCCTCGGCACTGCGGGGCACGCCGTTCCAGTCCGTCCGGGCGAACGTGAAGCAACCGTCGTCGACGAGCCAGGTCTGGAAGCCGAGATTGCCGGCCATGCGGACCGTCGCCTCGACAGAATTGTTCGTAATGACGCCCGCGACAACCAGTGCGTCGTGACCTCCGGCCCGTAGCCGATCCTCCAGACCCGTTCCGATAAAAGCATTGTTTGTCTGCTTCGGAATGACGGGCTCGCCGGACACGGGCGCGAGCTCCGGCTTGAATTCGTGCCCTGGCTGATCCGGTCGGTAGTAAGACTGCGGCTCTGTCGAGTCGTGCCGAACGTGCCACACCGGCCATCCTCGGCTGCGCCAATAACATAGCAGCCGGCCAATCTGCACCTCTGCTTGAGGATTGTTTCGGATGCCCCAGCCTGGATGGTCTATGGCTCGCTGAAGGTCGATCAGTAAAAGTACGGCACCGGGGGACGGAAGAAGAGGAAGCATGTGTCGATGTAGTGATGTTCAGGCGTGTTTCGGTGCTATTCGGCGTCGTTCTCTCCGCGCCGCGCATCCAGCGCCTTGCGCGAACGCTCCAGTTCCTCCGCGATCAGCCGTTCGTCCGGCAGCACGGTCTGATATTCCGCGGCGAGGATCTTGTTCGGCAGATTGTCGAGCGCGTAGCGCGCTTCCGCGCTGCCTTTGCCCGCGCACAGAATCAGTCCGACCGGCGGGTTTTCGCCCGGCTTCATCCAGTGCTCGCGCGCGTAGTTCAGGTAGAGATGCATCTGTCCGGCGTCGGCGTAGCTGAAGCGCCCGACCTTCAGATCGACGATCACGAGACACTTCAGCCGCCGGTGGAAAAACAGCAGATCGACGCGAAACCACGTGTCGTCGATGCGCAGCCGCCGTTGCCGGCCGACGAACGCGAAATCGTCGCCGAGTTCGAGCAGGAAATCCGCGAGACGCTGGATCAGGGCTTCTTCCAGATCCGACTCGGAATACTCATCCCTGATGTCGAGAAATTCGAGGACGAACGGGTCCTTGATCGCCTGCTCGGGCGTGAGAGCGTCGTCCGGCGCGCGCTCCGACGCCTTTTCCAGCAGCGCCGCCTTGTTGCGCGACAACGCGAGCCGCTCGTAGAGCTGGCTGTTCACCTGGCGGTCCAGCTGGCGCACCGACCAGCCTTCGCGCAGCGCTTCGCTTTCGTAGAAGGCGCGCGCCGCATCGCTTTTCACGGACAGAAGGCGCACGTACGCCGACCACGGCAGCGCGAAGCGGCCGGCGAGCACGGCGAGCGTGGATTCTCCAGACGCCGTCTGGAGCGTTGGCGCGGCCGTCGCCGATTTTCCAGACGGCGTCTGGAAAATCCGCTCGGGCGGCCATTGCTGATAGAACGCGCGCATGTTGGCGAGGTTCGCACGGCCGAATCCTCTGCCGAAACGGCTCGTGAGATCGGCGGCCAGCCGCGTGATGAGCGTCTCCCCGTAGCCCGCCCGATGCGCTCCGCCCTGCTCCGACTCGACAATCCGCCGCCCGATTTCCCAGTACGACGCCGTCATGATCGCGTTGACGCTCCGTGCGGCGGCGCGCCGCGCGCTCTCGAGCACTTCCACGATGCCCGAGCGGAATTCGTCGTAGCCGTTGTTCGCGGCCATTGCGCGCTTCGCCATTCGTCGATCCTTTCCGTGCGGCACGGCCCGTCGGCCGCTCAAGCGCTCGAATATAGCGGAATTCGCTTCCCCGCCTCCCCGCTCCCGCGTCAAGGCGCTGCATCCGCACGGAATGTCGACTTTGTCGATGTGTGTTGGTCTTCTCGCACGCCCCTCACGTTAGGTTTGGGGTTTTCGTTCCCAGGCTCTTCGGCCTCGATGATTCTTCGTGTATCTGGTCTCCCCATCGCGAACTACGCGAGGGTCTGGAATTTCATGCCGATGCTCGCCGGCTCCGGCTTGTCCACAGTTTCCGTGCACAAGCCTGTGGATATCGTTTCAGGTTTCGCCGCAACACCTTGATTCGAAACCGCTTACCTCCGACGCCCGGCAAAGCGCCCCGTTCGCGCCGCCGGACTCGACTTCACGCTCAGTCGCGGTTAGGCAGGCACGACGCGACCATTGCGTCGATGCGGTTCATCTCCACGCTGAAAATCGACTGCGGCGCGGCTGCGCTCAGTTCGTCGGCGGCGGAGCGCGGCAACGCCATCGCGATCGTAGCCGTTGCGGCGAGCGCAACGATCATCGACAGTAACCAGGAAAAGACGGCCATCGCCAACCTCGTCAAGTGAACTCTGGATCGGCGCGCGTGAACGTCAGCGCGTGATGTGAAGAGTAGAGCCGTGCGGCGCTTCGCACAGCCCCACGGACGAGGGGACTCGAAGAGGGGTAACCGGAGATTAAGGCCGAAGTTGCGGCGACGGCACCGTCGACACGTTCTGGGCGCGCGCCGCGGTCTCTTGCGCACGCATCGCGCGCCGGAAGCCTTCGCGTTCGCGCAGACGCTTCCAGTACTGCGCGATCGGCGGCGCGAAGCGTTCGCTCTCGCCGATGAGTTCAGCCAGCATCAGCGCATAGCCGACGGAAATATCCGCCGCCGTGAAGCGCCCCGCGCACAAATACGGCTGCGCTTCCAGCAGCGGCGCGAGCGTGCGCAGCCGCGCGTGGAACCAGCGCGCGTAATCGTCGACGATCTGCGGCTGCCGGCGCTCCGGCGGCTCCAGATGCGTGTAACGCAACACGAGCGTCTGCGGAAACGTGAGCGTCGCCTCGCCGAAATGCAGAAAGTTGAGATAGCGCCCGAAATCGGCTTCGTGCGCCGCGACATCGAGCACGCCCGGCGAATAGCGCGCCGCCAGATATTGGCAGATCGCCGCCGATTCGGTCATGAAGAGCGCGTCGTCCGCGAACGCCGGAATCGTGCCGAGCGGATTCACGTCCTTGAACGCGCGGGCGAGCGCGCGCGGCGGAAACGGCAGCATTTTCAGTTCGTACGGCACGCCGATTTCTTCCAGCGCCCACAGCGGCCGGAACGAACGCGCGCTCACGCAATGGTGCAGCGTAATCAAGTGCGTTCTCCTGCCGCTCAGCCGAGCCACGAAGGCTTGCGCTTTTCCAGGAAGCTGCGCACGCCTTCGCGGCCTTCCTCCGATGCGCGGATGCGCGCGATGCGCTCGGCCGTCTCGCCGATCAACGCTTCATCGATGTCTCTGCCCGCGAAATCCGCGACCAGCTTCTTGCACTCGCGCACGCCGTTCGGGCTGTTCGCGGCGATGCTCGCGGCGATCGCATCGACGCATGCATCGAGCCGATCGGCGGCGACGGCTTCGTGCACGAAGCCCAGACGCAGCGCTTCGGCCGCATCGAAGCGCTCGGCCGTCACGAAGTAGCGATGCGCCGCGCGCGCGCCCATCGCACGGATCACGTAAGGCGCGATGGTCGCGGGCATCAGGCCGAGCTTCGCTTCGGAGAGACAGAAGTGCGCGGTATCCGCCGCGACCGCGATATCGCATACGGCGACGAGTCCCATGCCGCCCGCGTACGCATCGCCCTGCACGCGCGCAATCACCGGTTTCGAACACGCGTAGATGGTGTTGAGCATGGTCGCGAGGCCCAGCGCATCGGCGCGGTTCTCCGCTTCCGAATAGCCCGCCATGCGCTTCATCCAGTTGAGATCGGCGCCCGCGCAGAACGCCGGACCGCTCGCGGCGAGCACGATGACGCGCACGTTCGCGTCGTCATCGAGCGCGCGGAAGGCGGCGGTCAGTTCGACGATGGTCGCGTCGTCGAAGGCGTTGCGCACGTCCGGGCGATCGAGCGTCACGCGCGCCACGTGTCCTTCGATGCCGAGCTTCAGGCGTTGCAGATTCGATGCGTCGGTCATGCTTTCGTCTCCCTTGAATTGAGCATTGCTCAATTTTCCGATGCGTTGCGGCGAATGTTGATCGTTCAGTGTCTATGAAAATCGCTACAAACGTCAACCCGATTGTTTGAGCCTGACTCACAAAACTTGCAAGCACCAATCATTCGACGAAACCGATACCCGCCATGTCATGAAGCCAACACGCGCCGACGTAATATAGTCGTATATATTACGGTGCTCGCCGAACCGCACAGCCCCATGCCCCGATGCTCGCGGCCGTCCAACGTGCCGTCCGAAGTCGATCCATAACCAGAATTTCAACTCGATTCAAGGAGCTTTACGTGAAGACTCGTATTTTGCGCGCTTTGC
The DNA here is from genome assembly GCA_001544595.2 of Caballeronia peredens. Classification (GTDB taxonomy): domain Bacteria; phylum Pseudomonadota; class Gammaproteobacteria; order Burkholderiales; family Burkholderiaceae; genus Caballeronia; species Caballeronia peredens. The sequence continues at coordinate 41,712 of FCOH02000027.1, forward strand.
TTTCCGCGTTCGTTCCGCTCGCCGCGGGCATGGCCGCTACGGCGGCGCTCGCCGGCGAAGTCCAGGTCGCGGTCGCGGCCAACTTCACCGCGCCTGTGCAAGCGATTGCCGCGGACTTCGAGAAGGACACGGGCAACAAGGTCGTCGCGTCGTTCGGTGCCACGGGTCAGTTCTACGCGCAAATCAAGAACGGCGCGCCCTTCGAAGTGTTCCTCGCCGCCGACGACTCCACGCCCGCCAAACTCGACGCCGAAGGCGCGACCGTGCCCGGCAGCCGCTTCACCTATGCGACGGGCGCGCTCGCGTTGTGGTCCGCGAAGGACGGCTACGTCGACGACAAGGGCGAAGTGCTGAAGAAGAACGACTTCAGGCACATCGCGATCGCCAATCCGAAGGCCGCGCCTTATGGTCTCGCCGGCATGCAGACGCTCGACAAGCTCGGCCTCATGGAGCAAGTGAAGCCGAAGATCGTCGAAGGCCAGAACATCTCGCAGACGCAGCAGTTCGTCGCGACGGGCAACGCCGAACTCGGCTTCGTCGCGCTCTCGCAGATCTACAAGAACGGCAAGATCACGAGCGGCTCGGCGTGGATCGTGCCGGGCAATCTGCATGAGCCGATCAAGCAGGACGCCGTCATCCTGAGCCGAGGAAAGGACAATCCGGTGGCGAAGCAGTTCATCGATTACCTGAAGGGTCCGAAGGCCGCCGAAGTGATCAAGTCCTACGGCTATCAACTGTAAATCCGCCGATGCCGCTCGACAGCGCCGATCTCCAGGCCATCGCGCTCACGCTCGAACTGGCGTCGCTGACGACGGCGCTGCTGCTCGTCGTCGGCACGCCGATCGCGTGGTGGCTCACGCGCACGCGCTCGCGGCTGAAGGGCATCGTCGGCGCGGTGGTGGCGCTGCCGCTCGTGCTGCCGCCGACGGTCATCGGCTTCTATCTGCTCGTGGTGATGGGGCCGAACGGTTATGTCGGCAAGCTCACGCAGTCGCTCGGCATCGGCTTGCTGCCGTTCACGTTCGCGGGTCTCGTGGTGGGCTCGGTGATTTATTCGCTACCGTTCGTCGTGCAGCCGTTGCAGAACGCCTTCGAGGCGATGGGCCGCCGTCCGCTCGAAGCCGCCGCCACGCTGCGCGCGGGACCGTGGGACACGTTCTTCGCGGTGGTGCTGCCGCTCGCGCGGCCGGGCATCATCACGGCGACCATTCTCGGCTTCGCGCACACGGTCGGCGAATTCGGCGTCGTGCTGATGATCGGCGGGAATATTCCCGGGCGCACGCGCGTGGTGTCCGTGCAGATCTTCGATCACGTCGAAGCGCTCGAATACGCTCAGGCGCACTGGCTCGCGGGCGGCATGGTGATATTCTCGTTCGTCGTCCTGCTGCTGCTCTATTCGCGCCGGCGTTCCGTGGCGGCTCATGTCTGAACTCACTTCATCCCGTCTGACGCTCGGGCGCGCGCAAGGCAGTTCCGGCGCCGCCATCGAAGCGCGCTTTCTCGTCGAACAGGGCGGCTTCACGCTCGATCTCGATCTCACGCTGCCCGGGCGCGGCGTCACCGCGATCTTCGGCCATTCCGGTTCCGGCAAGACCACGCTGCTGCGCTGCCTCGCGGGACTCGCGCGGCCGCGCAACGGACGGCTCGTCGTCAACGGCGAAGTCTGGCTCGATACCGAACGCCGCATCTTTCTGCCGACGCACAAGCGTCCGCTCGGCTATGTCTTTCAGGAAGCGAGCCTTTTCCCGCACTTGAGCGTGACGAAGAACCTGCGTTTCGGGCTCGATCGCGTGCGTCCGGCCGAGCGGCGCGTCGAGCTGATGCAGGCGGCGGAGCTGCTCGGCATCGGGCATCTGCTCGAACGCATGCCGTCGGGGCTGTCGGGCGGCGAGCGGCAGCGCGTGGGCATCGCGCGGGCATTGCTGACGAGCCCGCGTCTGCTGCTGCTCGACGAACCGCTCGCCTCGCTCGATCAGAAGCGCAAGCTCGAAATCCTGCCGTATCTCGAACGTCTGCACGACGAACTCGACATCCCGATGCTCTACGTGAGCCATGCGCCGGAAGAAGTCGCGCGCCTGGCCGATCATCTCGTGCTGCTCGAAGCCGGCCGCGCGAGCGCGAGCGGCCCGATCTCCGATACGCTCGCGCGCCTCGACCTGCCGCTCGCGCTCACCGACGATGCATCGGTCGTGTTCGATGGCGTCGTCGACGGATACGACAGCGCTTACGGCCTGCTCACGCTCGGGTTGCCGGGTTCGCACGCGAAGCTGACCGTCGTGCACGCGCCGCTGCCGGAAGGCAAAACGATGCGCGTCACCGTGAAAGCGCGCGACGTGAGTCTCGTCACCGGCACGCATGAACAGGAACGCAGCAGCGTGCTCAACGTGCTGCCCGCGACGGTCGTCGGCATTGCGGACGACAGCAATCCGTCGCAGGCCGTCGTGCGGCTCGACGTCGACGGCTCGCCGCTGCTCGCGCGCGTGACGCGCTATTCGCTGGACCGGCTGGGTATCGTCGAAGGCATGCAGTTGCGTGCGCAGGTGAAGGCGGTGTCGCTGCTCGCCTGAGCGCGGCTCACGTGCGCTCACGTGCGCTCAGGGCAGCTCAGCGCGCCTTCAACGCGGCGTATTGCAGCAACATGATGGTCTTGCCGTCCATGATTTCCCCGCGCTCGATCATCTCCAGCGCGGTGTGCAGCGGCACATCGATCGTCTCGATTTCCTCGCCCTCTTCCGCGATGCCGCCGCCATCCGACACGCGCATGGAACGGTCGTATTCGCCGAGATAGAAATAGAGCTTTTCCGTCACGGAACCCGGGCTCATGAAGGCTTCGAAGACCTTCTCGACGTGCTCCACGCGATAGCCCGTTTCCTCCTCGACTTCCGCGCGGATACGCTCTTCCGGCGATGCGTCGTCGAGCAGGCCGCCCGGCGCCTCGATCAGCATGCCGTCGTGTCCGTTGACGAACGCAGGCATGCGGAACTGCCGCGTCAACAGGACGTTGCCGCTCTTGCGGTCGTGTAGAAGAATCGTGGCGCCGTTGCCGCGATCGTAGGTCTCGCGGCTCTGACGCTGCCAGGCGCCATCGCGGCGCAGAAAATCGAACGTCACTTTTCTGAGCACGTACCAGTCGTCCGAAAGGACAGTCGTATCGAGGATGCGGACGCGGTCTTTGGTATGCATGGATTCTCTCGTTCGATATTCGCTGAACTCATGGTATCGTGCATATTCGTGCAATATCAAGAAAATTCGTGCAAACCATGTTGACCAGCCAGCGCAAGAAAGCGATTCTCGACGCCCTCAAACGCGACGGACAAGTCCTCGCCACCGAACTCAGCGCGAGCTTCGGCGTGTCGGAAGACACGGTGCGGCGCGACTTGCGCGAACTCGCCGCCGAAGGACTGCTGCAACGCGTGCACGGCGGCGCGCTGCCCGCATCGCCGGCGCTCGCGCCGTTTGCGCGGCGGCAGGAAATGGAATCCGACGCCAAGCGGCGCATCGCGCGGCGGGCGGCGGACATGATCGCGCCGGGCCAGGTGGCGATCATCGATGGCGGCACCACGTCCGCGCTGCTCGTGCGCCAGCTTCCCGAGAGCTTGCGCGCGACCATCGTCACGCATAGTCCGAGCGTCGCGGTGGCGCTCGCCGAGCATGCCTCGCTGGAAGTCGTGCTGATCGGCGGCAAGCTCTACAAGCATTCGATCGTCACGGTGGGCGCGGCCGCCGTCGAAGCCATGTCGCACATCCACGCCGATATCTATTTCATGGGCGTCACCGGCGTGCACCCGACGGCCGGTCTCACCACCGGCGATTTCGAGGAAGCGCACATCAAGCGGGCGCTGGCGGCGCGTGCGGCGGAAACCGTCGTGCTCGCGTCGGCGGCGAAGCTCAACGCGGCGTCGGCGTACCGGATCGGCGGCATCGAACTGGCGCAGACGATCATCGTCGAGGATTCGACCGACGCGAAACTCATCGAACCGGTCGAACAGGCCGGAATCACCGTACTCCGAGCCTAGATTCGCGACACTTTGTTACCGGGTAACGCGCCGAAAAAAACCGCCGGCCTCGTGTAATTGATATTCCACCGGAACTGGAATAGCGTTGAAAGATGCGCCACGGCCGGTCAACAGCGGAGGTCGGTTTTCCGTTATAGGCATCGACTCAGCGAACAATTTTTTTCTGGAGAACGTCGTGAATCGCCTGAAGGCTTTAGTCGCGCTGTCGCTGATTGCGAGTGCGGGCGTCGCCGCCAATGCCTGCGCGTGGTCCCGCGTCGGCGTGTGGGTCGGCGGGCCGGTCTATTACCCGTATCCGGTCGCGCCGGTGCCCTATTACTACTATCCGCCGCCGCCCGTCGTCGTTGCGCCGCAGGCGCCGGTCACGTATGTCGAGCAAGGCCAGCCCGCGACCGTCAGCCCCGGTCAGCCCGACGGCAACTGGTATTACTGCGACGCGTCGCGCGCGTATTACCCGTATGTGAGGACGTGCCCGGCCGGCTGGCGACCGGTTCCGGCACAGCCGCCGCCGCCATCGAATTGAACAGCCGGTCACCCGAAAAACCGAACATGAAGCGAATTTGCACCAGATCATGAACTACTCAAGGCTCGCCCTGCTTCTCGCGGCGCTTGGTCTTTCCGCCTGCACCGTGATGCCCACCGGCCCCAGCGTGATGGCGTTGCCCGGCACCGGCAAGACGTTCGACCAGTTCCGCGCCGACGACGGCAACTGCCGTCAATACGCCAATCAGCAAGTCGGCGGCGTCGACGCCAACACGGCCGCGACCAATAGCGCGGTCGGCAGCGCCGTGGTCGGCACCGCGCTCGGCGCGGCGGCGGGCGCGGCGTTCGGCGGCGGTTCGGGCGCGGCCATCGGCGCGGGTGCGGGTCTTCTGACCGGCAGCGCGTTCGGCGTCGGCGCGGCGCAGACGTCCGGCTACAACGTGCAGCAGCGTTACGACTACGCGTATCTGCAATGCATGTACGCATCGGGCGATCGCGTGCCGGTGCGCGGCGTGCGCACGATACAGCAGCAGCAGCCGAGCGGCACGTACTACGGCGCGCCGCCGCCTCCGCCGCCCGGCATGCCGCCGCCTCCTCCGCCGCCGTCGAGCTAAAGCATTCAGCGGCGCCTGCGCCAGCTATCGTCGGCCAGGCGCACGGGCACGGCGGGCACCATGGCCGGCGCCACGACAAGTCCCGTCACCCAGCCGATATAGAACCGCAAATCGGTCCAGAACTCCGCGCGTTCGTAGATGCGGAACGCCTGTACGTGCGCGAGCCATAACACGACTTGCACCGCGCCCGTGAGCGCGAGCCACGCGAGCGCGATCACGCCGGTCGCGCGGGCGCAGCGCAGAAAGGTGGATTCATCCCACTGCTCGCGCACGATGATGCATCCCGCGATCAGCACGAAAAGCGCCGGAATCGCGCTCGTCACGAGTACGTGCGCGCTCCACTGAAACATCACGCCGACCAGATACGTGACGATGACCGCGAGCGCCGCCACCGGCCACGCGATCCACGACGGCCCGCGCGCGGCCATCCACGCAATCGTGATGAAAAACGGCGTCACCGCCCATTGCAGCGCCTGCGCGACGGCTTTCGCCAGATTTTCGCCGGCGTGTTCGTTGGAATGGCTCGCCGCGATATACACGGTGATCGCCTCATGCACGCACACCGCGACGATCGCGAAGCTCAGCGCCTCGCACGCGGCGAACGCGGGGGATTTCTGCGGGTGCTCGGGCGCGTCGCCGAGACTGCGCAGCCGCTCGAGCACGGGTTCGACGAAGAACGCGAGAATCGCGCCGATCAGGAGCGCGGCGGCTGCATCGGTCAGGGAAAAATGGCCGAAGAGCGAAAACAGTCCTTGCCACAGAAATTCGGGCGAGGCGGCGCAGATGGCCACCCATAGCGCGAAGAAGAACCCGTTCGAAGCACGTCTGAGCGGCATGGCCACCTCGATGCGTCTTATTGCTCTGCCTGTTGGCCGGGAACGGAAGCTTCCTTCACGCGTTCGACGAGCGCCGCGCGCACACGATCGCGCAAGTCGGCGGGAATCGAGAAACATTCGTAGGCAAGCGCCTGCGCAACGGTCACGATTTTCATTTCTTCATAGCGACGTCCGCTGCCGATCATCGCTTCGAACGCATTGGCGCGTTCGTTGATTTCGATGGGATCGGCATCGACGAGCAAGACCGCGTGCGCGAGCACGGCGTAGAGCGGCTGGGCCGCGTCGTCGTGGGGTACGCGCCGCCAATATTGCGCCGTGCCCGCGATCTTGCGCGCTTCTCCGCCCGGACCCCACGCGAGATTGAAACGGCCGTCGCAGAAAGAGCCTTCGACGGCCTGCCAGTGCGTCAGCACGCCGAGCGTGTTGAGCGCATCCGCGACGATCTTGCACAGGTGTTCGTAGACGCCTTCCGAAAGCGCGCCCATCGGCGCACGCACCGGATACGCGAGACTCAGATTGAGAATGCCCGGTCCTTGCGGCACGAGCCCGCCGCCCGACAGACGCAGCCACACCGGACAGCCACGCCGGGCAAAAGCGTCGCGGGCATCGGCGAGCGGCGCGTAACGCTGGTAGCTGCGCGGCACGATCAGCGACGCGGGCGCGTCCCAGATGTGCGCGACGGCGTGTCCCGCGGCCGCGCGCGCGAGTAGCGCTTCTTCGGCTTTCAGCGGATCGTGAGGATCGCCGGGAAGCGAAGCGGAATCGATCAGTTCGAAGGACATGGAATCGATATCGGAGCGCGTCGCGAGCGACGCCATCCCGGCATGGTAGCGAATAACCGGGAAAAACGAGCGCGCCCCGTCGACAGCCTTGTCCGACGGGGCACGCGTTCATGGCACGATCATGCGCCTCTGCCGCCGATGTGCTCCTTCAGCAGGTTGTTGACGTCGTTCGCCTTCTCCATCTGGCTCATGTGGCCGGCGTCGTCGAACACGCGCACCGTGGCGCCCTCCGGCGCATTTTTCGCGTGCGCGGCGGGAATGATCTGGTCCTTTGCGCCCCAGATCACCAGCACCGGTTTGCCCGACGCAGCCAGACCGCCACCCGGCTGCGCGCTTTGCCTGCCGCCGGCGAACAGTCCGCCGTTCAGCGCGCTCAGCGCCTCGCTCACGCCGTCGAGCCGTTTGTACTTAAGCAGATCGTCGAGCATCTGGCGGCTCACCAGTTCCGGATTCGCGAACAGCAATTCGACGACAGGCTTCAACTCGCGGCGCGACTCGGCGGTCACGAAGCCTTCGGTGTACGCGTTGTTCACTTCGTCGCCGAGCCCGGCGGGCGAAATCAGCGCCACCGACTGCACCCGGTCCGGCTGATCGACGGCCAGTTGCGCCGCGATGCCGCCGCCCATCGAATGCCCGACGAGATGCGCCTTTTCAAGCTGCACCGCATCCATGAACTTCGCGACGAAGCCCGCAAGATCCGCCAGCGTCGTTCCCGGCACTTTCGGCGTGGACTGACCGTGGCCCGGCAGATCGAGCGCGAACACGCGATGCTTCTCGGCGAGCGCATCGAGATTGAAGAGCCAGTTGTCGAGATCGCCGCCGAAGCCGTGGATGAACAGCACGGCGGCCCGGCTCGCGTCATCGCCGCCGCGCGCGGCGTAGCGCACGCGGATGCCGTCGACATCGACGAAGTGATACGCCGACGCCGCTTCGTCGCCCTCGCCTTCTTCATCGGGCGGCGTTTCGTACGAGGAGACGTACGCGTCGATATCGGCATCGCTCACGTCGGAGGGCGCGAGCACGCCGAGCAGCGCCTTCACCGGCAGCGTATCGCCCGCCGACGCGACCCTGCGCCGCAGCAAGCCGGCGTCGGGCGCCTCGACGGCGTTGGCGATCTTGTCGGTTTCGACATCGAGAATCGGCATGCCGACGGTGATCTCCGTGCCCTCCTCCACGAGCCATTCGTTGACCGTGCCTTCCTTCATCGACAAGCCCCATTTGGGCATCACGATCGGTGTGATTGCGGACATCAGTGCTTTCCTCCCTTCATGGTTTTTCGTGCGGCGTCGGCGATCTGCGCCGCGCTCGGAATGTAGAGATCTTCGAGCGTCGGCGAGAACGGCACCGGCGTATGCGGCGCCGTCACCATTTCGATGCCGGCCTTGAGCGCGCCGAACGCCTGCTGCGCGACTTGCGCGGAAATATCCGTGGCGATGTTGCAGCGCGGATGCGCCTCATCGACGACGACGAGCCGCCCCGTCTTCTCGACCGTTTCCAGCACGGTGTCGATATCGAGCGGCGAGAGCGTGCGCAGATCGACGACTTCCGCTTCGACGCCTTCCTTCGCGAGCGTCGCCGCCGCTTCGAGCGCGCGATGCACCATCAGGCCGTACGTGACGATCGAGACGTCACGGCCGTCGCGCACGATGTTCGCCTCGCCGAACGGAATCGCATACGAGTTCTCCGGCACTTCGCCTTCGAAGCCGTAAAGGTTCTTGTGCTCGCAGAAGATGACCGGATCGTTGTCGCGGATCGCCTGGATCAGCAGACCTTTGGTGTCGTAAGGCGTCGACGGGCACACGACCTTCAGGCCGGGAATGTGCGTGAAGAGCGGCGTGAGCATCTGGCTGTGCTGGGCCGCCGCACGGAAACCCGCTCCGACCATCGCGCGAATCACGACGGGCGTCTCCGCCTTGCCGCCGAACATGTAGCGGAATTTGGCAGCCTGATTGAAGATCTGGTCGAAACACACGCCCATGAAGTCGATGAACATCAGTTCCGCGATCGGGCGCATGCCGCACGCCGCCGCGCCGATCGCCGCACCGATATACGCCGATTCGGACAGCGGCGTGTCGAGCAATCTGTCGCCGTGCTTCGCGTACAGTCCTTTTGTCACGCCGAGCACGCCGCCCCACGCGTCTTTCTCGCCGTCCGCGCCTGCGCCGCCGACGATATCTTCACCCAGCACGATCACGCTCGGATCGCGCGTCATTTCCTGATCGATGGCTTCGTTGATCGCCATCTTCATGCTCAGTTTGCGGGCCATGGTTTTGTCTCCTGTTCGTTATCGGCGATTCAATATTTGACGTAGACGTCGGTGAGCAGATCGGCGGCACTCGGCAGCGGCGCGTCCTTCGCTTCCTGCACCGCGTGGTCGATGAGCGCCGCGACTTCCTTGTCGATCGCATCGAGTTCGGCCGGAGAGATGACGTCCGCCTGCGTGACCGCGTTCGCGAACTTCTTCAGGCAGTCCTTGTTCGAGCGGATGTCGTCGAGTTCGCCCGCCGCGCGATACGTCTGCGCATCGCCTTCGAAATGGCCGTAGAAGCGGATCATCTTGCATTCGAGCAGCGCCGGGCCGCCGCCTTCGCGCGCGCGTCTGATCACTTCGCCCGCCGCTTCGTACACCGCGAAGAAATCGGTGCCGTCGACGGTCACGCCGGGAATGCCGAAGCCCGCCGCGCGATCGACGTAGCTATCCACCGCCGTGCCGTAATCGCGCGCCGTCGATTCCGCGTAGCCGTTGTTCTCGATCACGAAGATCACCGGCAGATTCCACACGGCCGCGAGGTTCAGGCTTTCCAGAAACGTGCCCTGATTCGACGCGCCATCGCCCGCGAACGTGATGCCGACTTCGCCCTTGCCGCGGAACTTCGCCGCGAGCGCCGCGCCGCAGATCAGCGGCGCGCCCGCGCCGAGAATGCCGTTCGCGCCCATCATCCCTTTGGACAAGTCCGCGATATGCATCGAGCCGCCCTTGCCGTTGCACGAGCCGCCTTTCTTGCCGTAGATCTCTTTCATCATCGCGACCGGATCGACGCCTTTCGCGATGCAGTGTCCGTGTCCGCGATGCGTGCTCGCGATCCGGTCGCCGTCGTTCAGATGGCTCATGATGCCGACGCCCGCCGCCTCCTCGCCCGCGTACAGATGCACGAAGCCGGGAATGTCGCCGCGGCCGAAATCGACGTGCAGGCGCTCCTCGAAATCGCGGATCGTGCGCATCTGGCGATAGGCGCCCAGCAGTTCTTCCTTCGAGAGCGGCAAGCCGCCCGCATGCTGCGTTGCTGTCATCTCTGTCTCCTTCGTTGGGTTGGTCTAGCGGGTATTGCGCTTGAGCTCACGCATGAGCCCGGACGACGCCGCGTAGCGCATGCACGCGGCGACGTCGATGCTGCGGAAGGCGTTTTCCCTGAGCGTGATCGTCACTTCGTCGGCGGGGCCGAAGGCGAGCTCGCGTTCGCCATCCAGTGCGACGATGCCCGTGCGCTGCTTCACGCGATGCGGGATGCCGCCGGCAAGACGCGTCCAGCTCGCGATCGGCACGGGTTCCATGAGGCCGGGCGCGATCGGCGCATGCAGATCGAATTCGCCCTTTCCTGGCGCTGCGAGTTCGATCGCGAGGCCGCCCGCGTCGTGACGCCCGAGCGGTTCGAGCAGACCCGCGATCGCCGACATGCCGATCGCCTGCGGATCGCCGTAGGACACGTAGACGGCCGCGAGCGTGTCGATCTTCCAGAGCGCCCGCGCGCCGATGAAATGCTCGTGCGAGATGACGGCATCCACGAGCGCGATGTCGTGGCGCACGCCGCCTTTCGAATCGCGGATCTCGACGTCGAGCCGTTTGTTCGACGCGAGCGCCTCGCTCGCGGGCACGCGTCCCGTCGCATACAGACCGGCCGCGATTCCGGCGATCGTCGGTTCGCGCATTTCCGGATACGCGTTGTTCGTTCCGGTCGACAAACCCGCGAGCGGCACTTGGCCGCACTCGCGCACGACCGCGCGATGCGTGCCGTCGCCGCCGAGCACGATGAGCGCATCGACGCCCGCTTCGCGCATCATGCGGGCGGCGCGAAAGGTGTCGTCGACGCGCGCGGTGACGGGCATGTCGAGGAATTCGACTTCCGCGAGCGCGGCGTCCGGGCCCTGCTTGCGCGCGAGATGACGCGCGAGCATGACTTTCAGGCCTTCGCGGTCGGGCATCATCAACACGCGCGCGACGCCGCACGAAGCCAGCGACGACAGCAAGCGCAGCACGATATTCACGCGATCCGCGAGTTGCAGGCTGTTCGCGTTGGCGATGACGCGGCGAATGTCGCGCGCCGAAACAGGATTGGCGATGATGCCGACCAGCGGCTTCGCGCTGTCACGCATGCCGGTGTCTCCGTTCTGTGTTTTGTGCGGCGGATAAAGGCAAGCGCCATGCCAATCGGACAAGGGCTGCGGAGGCGGGAAAAGTCGAGGGATTACCCGCAGAAAACGGGCGATTCAGAGGGTGTACGGTGCGCCGCCGTGACAGGTGTCACAGCGGCAGGTGTATCGGCGGGTGGACAGGCGTATCGGTTCGACCGGATACGCCGGGTGCGCTCAGTGCCCGTTCGCGTCGCGCTGGTTCGGCGAGCGGATGCCGTAACGCGCCATGCGCCGATACAGCGTCATGCGACTCACGCCGATCTGCCGCGCGACCGCGCTCAGGTTCCAGCTCGCCGCGCGCAGATACTGCATCAGCAGCATGCCTTCGGGCGGCAAGCGATGCGAATCGAATTCCTCGGCGATCTGCGCGGGCGGTTCCACGTCGCGCGGAACCGGAATGGCTGCGCCGCCGAACCCGTCGGGCAGATCGTCCACGTCGATCAAACCGTTCGAGCACACCGCGCGTGCGTAGCGCAGCACGTTGCAAAGCTCGCGCAGATTGCCCGGCCATTCATGCCGATGCAGGCGCTCGCGCGCCGCCGGCGACAACGCGACGGAGCCGCGCGCGATGTCGTTGCCGTCTTCGAGGAACTTGCGGATCAGCCAGTCGAGATCGGTGCGCTCGCGCAAGGGCGGCAGCGTGAAGCGCGCGCCGTTCAGGCGGTAATAGAGATCTTCGCGAAAACGTCCGTCCTGCATGAGCGCGTCGAGCGAATGATGGGTCGCCGAGATCACGCGCACATCGACAGAAACCGGCCGCGACGCGCCGATCGCCAGCACTTCGCCTTCCGCGAGCACGCGCAGCAGGCGCGATTGCAGCGCGCACGGCATGTCGCCGATTTCATCGAGAAAGAGCGTGCCGCCGTCTGCTTCCTGGATCAGTCCGCGCTTCGCCCGCGCGCCCGCGCCGGAAAAGCTGTTCGGCAGATGTCCGAACAATTCGCTTTCGATGAGCGTCTCCGGAATCGCTGCGCAATTCACCGCGACGAACGGCCCGGCCCGCCGCGCGCTCGCACGATGCAGCGCCTTCGCGAAAAATTCCTTGCCGCTGCCGGTCTCGCCGTTGACGAGCAGGTTGATCGGCGAATCGACCAGCTTCGCAGCGCGTTCCAGCTGGCGCGCGAGCGCGGCGTCGCCACCGCACAGCGCGGCGAGCGGCGCGGGAACGTCGACCGTGCGCGCGTCCGTCGCCGTCTTCGCGGCCGGCGTGAAGCACGGCGCGGGCGGCATCACGCTGAGGTACAGAAGCGCGCCGCTTTTCGCGAGCGGCACGGCGCGCAGTTCGCTCGGCCGCGAATACACGAAACGGCCGAGTTCTTCGAGACGCGCATCGAACAGCGCGTCGAACGGCACGCCGATCAGCGACGCCGACGATTCGCGCGTCACTACGCCCGGTGCGATCGGCCGGCCGATTTCCGCGGCGAGCATGGTCTGCGCGCGGCGATTGTGTCCGACGATGCGCCCGCCCGCATCGAGCGCGATCAGATATTCGGGATCGACATCGACGAATTCCGGCGACGCGTTCAGCTTCAAGATCCAGTCCTGCCGATGCGTGCGCAGGAAGTTCGCGTTCTCGATGTGCCCCGCATAGATGCGCACGAGCTGCAGCGCGAGATTCTGGCTGTCGCGCGCTTGCGGCGACATGAGCGCGGAAATGTCGAGGATCGCGGCGAGCGCGCCGCGCGAATCGTAGAGCGGCGCGGCGGTGCAGGTGAGCGGAATGTGCGTCGCGTCGAAATGATCGACCTGATGAACCGTCAACGCCTGGCCCGTGGCGAGCGCCGTGCCCACGGCGCACGTGCCCGCGCCGGTTTCGCTCCATTCCGCGCCGAGATAGAGCCCGGCGCGACGCAGCGCGAGATCGGTATTCGTGTCGCCGATGTAATCGACCGTCACGCCGGACGCATCGGTGAGCAACACGACGTAGCCCATGCCGGCGACCTGCTCGTACAGCGTTTCCAGCCCGTGACGCGCAATGCGCGCGAAGTCGTCGATACGCTGCTGATGCTCGCGCAGACGCGTCTGCGGCAAAATGCGCGCCTCCTGCATGCGCGACGGATCGAGCCCGTACTGATGCACGCAACGCCGCCACGAACTCTCGATGATGCTCTCGTGCGCTCGCAGCGGCGCGGGCGCGGATACGGCCGAATCCGCCCGCGTGGTCGCCGCGACGACTGCCTCGATGTGCTCGCGTTGCCGCATGTCCATCGTGCTCTCCTTGGTGTCTCCGTGACGCGTCGGGTGCGTGGCCGCGCATTCGTCGTGTACCGCACGCGCGGAATTCTCCGATTCGCACGAGCGTGTATCAGGCCATATGATGCTCGAATCGGCAGGACGCGTCATGCGGCGAGAGCGCTGCGCCGCAGCAAAAGCGCGTGTCTGGCGGCCGGATCATCAAGACCACAAAACGGGAGAAGAACGATGGCAAAGATCGCGTACGAAGATTTCGAGCGACAGGTCGTGCAGCATCACCTCATCAAGGGCAACGTGTACGAGAACGGCGCGGCGCTCGTCGAGCGCGCGAACAGGTGGATCGAGGAGAACCGCGTCGACGTGCTGAACGTCGAGAGCCTCTCGACGTTCGGCGCCGGCGACGATACCAGCGTCAGTCACTGGTATTCGGGCATTCGCGTCTGGTATCGGATCGCGTAAGGATTGACCGCGAAGCTCAGCCGCGCCCGACGAACGGCATTTTCGTCGCCATCACGGTGTGGAACAGCACGTTCGCTTCGAGCGGCAGATTCGCCATGTACAGCACCGACTGGCCGACGATTTTCACGTCCATCATCGGTTCGACGGCGATCTCGCCGTTCGCCTGCGGCACGCCGCGCGACATGCGCTCCGACAACTCGGTGAGCGCATTGCCGATATCGATCTGACCGACGGCGATATCGTATTTGCGGCCATCGAGCGACGCGCTTTTCGTGAGCCCCTGCACCGCGTGCTTCGTCGACGTGTAGGCCGCCGAATTGGGGCGCGGTGCGCTTGCGGAAATCGAGCCGTTGTTGATGATGCGTCCGCCCCTCGGCGATTGCGCTTTCATCGTGCGGAAAGCCTGCTGCAAGCAATAGAACATGCCGTTCAGATTGACGTTGACGACGTTCTGCCATTGCTCGGGCGTCCAGTCCTCGAACGGCCCCGGCGGATTCGACACGCCTGCGTTGTTGAACAGCAGATCGACGCGGCCGAAGCGTTCGGTCGCGGCCTTGAAGAGTTTTTCGACCGACTGGGGATCGGAGACGTCGGTCGGCACGGCGAGCGCGCGATCGGCGGCGTTGGCTTCTGCGATCACCGCGTCGAGCGGCGCGGCGCGCCTTCCGGCCAGAACGACCGACCATCCGTCGCCGAGCAAGGCCAGCGCCGCCGCCCGGCCGATGCCGCTGCCCGCTCCGGTAACGATGGCGATTCGTTGAGACTGGTTGGCTGCGTCAGACATGTCGGCGTTCTCCTGTTGTGTCGCGCGCAACAGATGCGCGCTGAAATCGGGAGAACATTATCGGCGAATGCGCCATGCCGCGCCGCTCTTTTACCGCATCACCGATTACGCGACGCTTCGGTCGTGACCGGGCCCGCCGTCGCGCGCACGCCGCTGCCGTCGCAAAAGACGGCGGTCATCATCATCGGCACGACCTGCTTCACGACCGCCGTGCTGCCCGATTCCTTCACTTTCGCCTCGACCGTCTCGGACGCCGCGAGCACCACGACGCCGTATGCGGAATCGTTGATCGGCTGGCCGCTGCCGCGCTTGAACATGTCGTCGCCCTGCTCGTAGCCCAGCACGGCGTAGACGCGGAAACCATACGCCGTGAGCTCGCTGCCCTTCGTCGGCCGGAACGCGTTGACGGAGTTGGCCTCGACTCGCATGGGGCGCGCCTCGATGGAATTGTCGGCGACAAGCGGCGCGATGAATCGGTGCGCGCTGGATTTGCAGTCAAGCTGACTTTCGAGAGATGCCGCGTCGCACAAGCCGGGCAGCAGTCCCCCGACCACGGCAGCGAAGGCGGTAAGCGTTGCGAGAGGAACGGTTTTCATGGCAGCGGTAACCAACGGTTCGTAAGGCCGACACGGATGCTCGGGCATCCGTATCAATGCAATAAGCGAGCCAGCAAACCGGCCCGAACGTCGCGCGCGCTGCATTGTTCCCGCAAGGGCTTGGTTTCGTAATTGTTGGTTGACTTCTTCGACCGTCGCGCTTCGCGCAATCCTCGTACTCGTAAGTGATTCCTACAATCGTTTTTGTAGTCGAGGCAAAGACAGATTCTGCGCTTCGACCACGGACGTCTGTACGAGATCCCTCAATCTTTTCTTTTCGATGCGTCCGCCCGATGACAGCCCGCACTTTGCCGGTGCGATACACGAAATCCGCGAAATGGTTATATTCGGCGATTCGACCTTCGAGGACCTTACATGACCGCGCTTGCCGACTTCCCGATTACCCGCAAATGGCCCGCTCAGCATCCCGAGCGCATTCAGCTCTATTCGCTGCCGACGCCCAACGGCGTCAAAGTCTCGATCATGCTCGAGGAAACCGGCCTGCCCTACGAGCCGCATCTCGTGCGCTTCGACGCGAACGATCAGTTGTCGCCCGAATTTATGTCGCTGAATCCGAACAACAAGATTCCCGCGATCATCGATCCCGACGGGCCGAACGGCGAGCCGCTTCCGCTGTTCGAATCGGGCGCGATTCTGGTTTATCTCGCGGCAAAAAGCGGCCGCTTCATGCCGGACGACATCGCGAAACGCTACGAGACGCTGCAGTGGCTGATGTTCCAGATGGGCGGCATCGGACCGATGTTCGGGCAAGTCGGTTTCTTTCACAAGTTCGCCGGGCGCGAATACGAAGACAAGCGGCCGCGTGCGCGCTACGTCGCCGAATCGAAGCGGCTGCTCGCGGTGCTCGATCAGCGGCTCGACGGACGCGACTGGATCATGGGCGACGAATACTCTATCGCGGATATATCGGTGTTTCCGTGGGTGCGCAATCTGATCGGCTTTTACGAGGCGCGCGAACTGGTCGATTTCCATGAATTCGCGAACGTCGAGCGCGTGCTCGCGGCGTTCGTCGCGCGGCCGGCCGTGCAGCGCGGACTCGACATCCCGAAGCGCAACTGATGCCGCTTGGAGCTGACGCCGTTTCGTCGCCCGCGCTCGTGCGCGGGTGCGCTTGTCACACAAACGTCGTGATGCGCCGGTAGATTGCGCTCTTCGAAAACGTCTGATGATTGTCCGGCACGCGCCATGCCGCATGCCGGCCTCGGACTTCCTCGCGCAATTCTCTCCTCTACCGGAACATGTCAAAGCTCACCGTCAAGGCGCGCCTCGCGATCGTCACGGGCGCGGTCGCTGCCGTGCTCGTCGCCGTCGGCGGCGTCGGATTATTCGGCGTCCAGCAAGGCAATGCCGCGCTGCGCCACGTCTTCGAAGGCCGCGCACAGGCGCTGCAAACCATCTCGACCATCGACGAACTCATCACGCAGAGCCAGTTTTCCATCAGCGACGCCGTGCTCGATCCGTCCGCGCAGAAGACGCAGACCGTCGTTGCCGCGACGCAGCAGGGCATCGCGTCCGTCGATGCCCTGCTCGCCCGCTATCTGCGCTATCCGCTCGACGCGACCGAAGCGCCGCTTGCCAAGCGTCTCGCCGCCGACTGGACCGCGTTGCGCGACAAAGGCTTTCGCCCGACGACGAAGCTGCTCGCCGCGAACAATCTCTCCGAAGCGCAGTGGATCGTGACGCAGCAGATCGAACCGTCCGCCCGCCGCGTCAAGACGGAAAGCACGGAACTGCGTGCCTTTCAGCTCACCGCCGCGCAACGGGAATACGAGGATGCCCAGCGCGTGAGCCGCATCGTGCAGTGGACGGTGGGCGCGTGCGTCGTCGCGGGCGTCGCGCTCGTCGGCTGGCTCTGCTTCTCGATGGCGCGCGCGCTGATCCGGCAGCTCGGCGGCGAGCCGGCAGTGGCGGCGAGCGTCGCGCGACGCGTCTCGCAAGGCGATCTCCTGACGGACGTGCCCGTCGCGCCCGGCGACACGCAAAGCCTGATGCACGCGATGCGCGTCATGCGCAGCCAGCTCGCCTCGATGGTCGGCGACATCAAACGCTCCACGGACACCATCGGCGTCGCGGCGGCGGACATCACCGAGGGCAATCACGCGCTTTCCGCGCGCACCGAAGAACACGCGGCGAGCCTGCAGCAGACATCGGCGAACATGGAGCAGATCGCATCGACGGTGCGCGCCAACGCCGATCACGCGAATCGTGCGCGTGAACTGGCCCGCGAAGCATCGACACGCGCGAAGGACGGCGAGCGCGCCGTCGCCGATGCCATCGCGCGCATGACCGATCTGTCCGCGCGTTCGTCGCAGATCGGGCAGATTACCGGCGTCATCGAATCGATCGCTTTTCAGACCAACCTGCTCGCGTTGAATGCCGCGGTCGAAGCGGCGCGCGCGGGCTCGCTCGGGCGCGGCTTCGCGGTCGTCGCGGAGGAAGTGCGCGCGCTCGCGCGGCGTTCTGCGGGCGCCGCCAAGGAAATCTCGCAACTGACGCGCGAAGTGAACGAACAGGTCGAATCGAGCGGCTCGACGGTCAAGCGCGCCGGCACGACGCTCGCCGATCTGCTCGATTCCGTCGACGGCGTGTCGAGCCTCGTGGAAGCGATCGCGACAGCCTCGCGCGAGCAAAGCGGCGGTATCGACGAAGTGAACGACGCCGTCTCGCAGATGGATCGCCTGATGCAAAAGAACGCCGCGCTCGTCAACGAGGCCGCGACGGCCGCGCTCTCGCTCGACGCGCAAACGCGCGAGCTCCGGCAGAGCGTGCAGGCGTTCCAGGTTTGAGCGCGTCGGACCGGCTGATCGGCTGATCGGCTATTTCTTCTTGAAGGACGCCGCGCTGGCCATCCACTGATCGCGCGGCGTCCTGCGGCGCTCGCGGCGCGTGCCGACCTTGGCGCGCATCTGATACGTCGCCGGCTGGCCCTGCGCGGTGATCTGATTCCAGCCGCTGCCCGCGCTCACGTTGAACACGCCGATATAGCCGCCCGGCAACATCGCCGGAACGGGTTTCTTCAGATGCTTGCAGTAGTCGAACTGCGTGCTGCCCGTCTTGCGCGAGGTTTCGAACCACGACGGAAACACGAAATCCGACACTCGCACGCCGTCGATGTCATATCCGAGATCGTCGGACTCGCAGGCGTCGCAGACTTCGTAGGCATAGAGCACGCCTTGCGTGGCATTCGGCTGCACGAACACCGTCAGGTTGATGTCCGGGTCCGCGAGCATTTCGAGCAATTCGTGGCTCGCGGTGACCGTCCACTTGTTGCCGTACTGCTGATCCGTTTTCGCGAACACCTTGCCGAGCGGCAGGCCTTCGTTTGTCACGTCGTGATAACCGAGCGCGCCCGCCTGATCGGAGTTATCGAGAATCGAGAGCCACCAAGTGCCCGGCGCGGGCTTGCCCTTTTTCTTGACGAACGTGAGATCCGCATCGATGCCCCACGCGGGCGCGAAATGCTGGTGAACCTGCGTCTGCAAGGCCGGCACCGCGGCCTGCACTTCGGCATCCGTCAGAACGGTGCTCGCATTGATCACGGAAATCCTGATGTTGGCCATGTCTTCCTCCTTCCGATGTTTTTCGGGCGCCGACGCGCGTCGCGCAGGCGCATTCCGGAGGTTATGTCACGGGTGGCGGCTTCGCGCATCCCTGCATTCGCGGCCATGCGATCGGTGGTTTTTTGGCGCGATGACGGAAATCGCGGAACGGGTTCACAATAAGACGCGACGCGCGCGAATTTCACACGTCGGGTGAAATGCGTTACGCATCAATGCGTTGGCCCGGCGATGCTCAGGATATCCACATGCTTGTCCAGCGAAACTGTGGACAACCGCTGCACGCCTCGCGCCTCCGGACACACCAATTCGATGTTCAAGGGTGGTGACGCCTATGAATACTCTCCCCTTCCCCCTTTCGGTTCGCACGGTCCGCGCGCGACGTTTTCCCGTCGTCGCGGCGATCGGCCTGATCTGCGCCGCGGCGCATGCGCAGACGCAATGTCCCGGCTATGTCGAGACCGATGCCGGCAGCGCGTTTGACATCGCCTCCATCATCAGGGATACGGGTTCGCCGCAATCAGCGCTCGACAAGGTGCGCAGCGCGGTGGCGCGCGTCAACGCGGGCGGCGGTTGTTCGATTTTCCGCGACCGGCTCGCGTGCGAGGAAACGCTGGCGCTGGCGAACAAGGCGATCGTCGCATTGCAGGCGTGTGCGTCGCCCGGCTTGCCGAAGGGCGCCGCGCACGGCTGATCGATTCGGCGGGCATAAAAAAACGCGTGCCGCCCGTTGAGGCGGCACGCGTTGTCGAGTTCGCCCGATCTTTCGATCGGGCGTCTCACACGATCAGCGATCCAGGAACGGACGCAGCTTGTCGGCGCGGCTCGGATGCATGAGCTTGCGCATCGCCTTGCTTTCGATCTGACGAATACGCTCGCGCGTCACGTCGAACTGCTTGCCCAGTTCTTCGAGCGTGTAGTCGGACGCGGTGTCGATGCCGAAGCGCATGCGCAGCACCTTCGCCTCGCGCGGCGACAGCGCGTTGAGCGCGTCGTCGATTGCGGCACGCATGTTCGCATGCACGGCGGCTTCCGCGGGCGACGTCGCGCCCTGATCTTCGATCATGTCGCCAAGCGTCGCGTCGGCGTCTTCACCGACCGGCGTTTCCAGCGACACCGGCTGCTTCGCGATCTTGAGAATGCCGCGGATCTTTTCTTCGGGCATTTCCATGCGCTCGGCGAGCACCGACGGATGCGCTTCCTGACCGGTCTGCTGCAGGATCTCGCGCGAAATACGGTTCAGCTTGTTGATCGTTTCGATCATGTGAACCGGCACGCGGATCGTGCGAGCCTGATCGGCGAGCGAACGCGTCACGGCCTGACGAACCCACCACGTCGCGTAGGTCGAGAACTTCCAGCCACGGCGATATTCGAACTTGTCCACCGCCTTCATCAGACCGATGTTGCCTTCCTGAATCAGATCCAGGAACTGCATGCCGCGGTTCACGTACTTCTTGGCGATCGAAATGACCAGACGCAGGTTCGCTTCGATCATCTCGCGCTTGGCCTGACGCATCTTCAACTCGGCAGCCGTCATCTGACGGTTGATCTGCTTGAGTTGCTTGAGCGGCATCTGCACCACGCTTTCGATGTCGATGAGCTTTTGCTGTTCAGCCTGAATCGCCGGCAGGCTGCGCTCGAGCGATGCGCCGTATTGCTTCGCGCCCGCTGCGCGCGTCGTCCATTCGAGATCGGTTTCGTGACCCGGGAACGATTCGACGAACTTCTCGCGCGGCATGCCGCAACGATCCACCGCGATCTGCAGCACGCGGCGCTCGATTTCACGCACTTGCGCAACCTGCTGCTGAACGTCGACACACAAACGGTCGATGGTCTTCGCCGTGAAACGGATCGAACCGAGTTCGCGCTGAATCTCGGCGCGCGCCTTTTCGACAGCCTTCGCCGCCGCCGCGCCCGACCCCTTCGGCGCACCGGCCTGTTCGGCCAACTCGCGCACGCGGGCGAAGATTTCGAGACAGTCGGCCTTCAATTGCTTGAGGCGCGCTTCGTTCGAAGCGCTGGCGTCGCCGCCGTCGAGATCGTCTTCGTCGTCCGAATCATCGTCAGACTCTTCGGTATCCGTATCGATTTCGGTCGAGTCGCTTGCGTCGGAGGCCGAAATTTCTTCTTCCAGATCCTCTTCCTTGAGACCGTCGACCAGATCGTCGATCTTCAGTTCGCCCGACTCGACTTGCGCCGCGTCCGCGAGAATAGTCGCAACCGTCGACGGACATGCCGCGATCGCCTGGATCATCTCGTGCAGACCGTCCTCGATACGCTTCGCGATGGCAATTTCGCCCGCACGCGTGAGAAGTTCGGTCGCGCCCATCTCGCGCATATACATGCGTACGGGATCGGTCGTGCGGCCAAACTCGGAATCGACAGTCGACAGCGCGTTTTCCGCTTCTTCCTCCGACTGCTCGTCCGCGACGACGCTCGGGGCGTTATCGCTCAGCAGCAGCGTTTCGGCATCCGGTGCCTGCTCGTAAACCGCGACGCCCATGTCGTTGAACGTGCTGACGATGGTTTCCATCGCCGCGGTTTCGGCGAAGTTATCCGGCAGGTGGTCGCTGATCTCGGCATGCGTGAGGTAGCCGCGTTCCTTGCCCAACTGGATGAGCGCGCGCATTTGACGCTGACGCTCTTCATTCTGCTCCGCGGTCATTGCGACATCGGGCTGCATCGTGCCGGTCTGGCCCTTGCCTTGTTTCGCCCGTCGGCCTGCTGACCTGCGCGCCGGCGCGACGATGTCCAGCTCCGAATCTTCCCGATCAAAACTTGCCATACTTTCTCCTCGACAGGTTTGCTCGGCGACGACAGATCCCCGGAGCGAGCGTAACGGCTCGCGATGATATCGATGACAGCTTCGACCACGGACGGCTGCTGAAAATCGCATCGAGCAAAGCACACGAACCGCAATCACGCGCGGTTAGCGTTTTTGAAACGCCCTATCAGGCGCAACCTTAGAGTATATCAGGATCTGCTGCGGCGCAGCAGCTGTTTCAAAAAGTTTCCTCGTGCTTCGCTGGACGCGTATTCATCAGACAAATACATCTGATGAGTCTTTGCGCGAAGCGATGACGATCGCCGCCGAAATGGATCGTCATCACGTTCGTGGTGCAGCATGGCCGGATATCGTTCTCAACAACGAATCGAAAGGAAAGCGATTCTCTGGTGATCCGCCGGGTCGTTCTGCAGCACGTCCTGGTTCCCTATTTGGGGCGAAACCCGCTTGCTTCAAGCGCAGGATCTGCTTCAGATCGTTGATTTCGGTTCTGAAATTGCGGCCCGCGCCTGCGCGATGCTTTTCGACGTCGGCATCGACGTTAACGTCGCCGGACGTCATTACTCGTTCGGGTCGGTCAGGCACGTTGTCGGGTTCATCTGTGGGCGCGAGGTACGTCGCACGGACGATTTGACCCGTGCCCAGCGCGTCGAGGAACTCGCGGGCCCAGTTGCCTGCATGCACGCGCGGCTGCGCTTCGTCGCGGTGATGGATCACGATCGACCTGGCGTCGTCGGAAATGCGATAGCGGCGCAGTCCATCTCGGCTGACGAAGGTTTCCCCGCCAAGACCTGCGATCTCGCTCTCGACCTTCTCGGCGCGGTCGCGCTGTTCCGTCCGCTCGATGTCGACGACGCGTTGGGTGCGGACGCGATACGCGAAATCGACCGGAGCGCGCAACAACGTGCGCAAATAGCTGATCGGATGGGTCGCGCGGCGCAAGTGTTCCCAGCTGGCTTCGACGACATCGGAGAGAAGCTTGCCGTGACGCTTCGCCTCGCGCATCAGTTTGAAAACGAGGAAATCACGAAATCCCAGTGGCAACAGGCGCCGAAGATCTGCGGGGACGGCTCCTGGTTGTCTCTTTTGATTATTAGGGTATAGATCCTTATATATAGCGCCGTCTGCCACGGTGGCAGACGGAACCGTAAATGAAGGATCGATATCGGCCTTCGTAGCAGGCTCGTCGCGGAGACTCGTCGACGGAAGCGTCTCGGCGGCAGGTTCGATTAGCCCGAGGAGTTCTGCAGACTTGGCGGTCAGGTGGAGATAGGCGCGACCGAAAAGCCCCGCGTCGCCGTATCGCTTCTGCGGAGGGCGCGTGATGAATCCTGCCTTTTCCAGATCGTCCAGGCTTCGATAAAACGTGCGCATCGACTGCATTGCACGGCCGGTGAGCAATTCCCGTCGCGCGAAGATAGCGGCGTACGGACGCGCGGCGTCGACGGTGCGCGCGAGTGCTGCAAGCAATGCGCGTGCGCGTGCGGGGAGCGCGGATGTATGGTTCGCGCGATGCGCTGCGCGAAAGATGACCCAAGGAAGATTAGAGCGGTCGCAAGCGTACTCTTCGAGCGCTTGACGATCGTCTGCCTCTGGAGGCATTTCAGGTTTCTGCAGGCGAGAATCGACCTCGCCTGCAACGGAATGTTGCGCGATAAGCATGTCAAATGCGTCCATTTCGAAAAATGGAGGACAAGTGCTTGACTGCCCATCGCGTTCCGCTAAACTTCGAGGTGTGCACTCGTGACCCGATTGGCGTCGGGAAGCGGACCGGGCGATCAGCAGTAAAGCCCGATATTCAAAAGCCTTCGGTTGGCGCCGAAGGCTTTTGTCTTTCTAGCGTTTGCTAGTTACATAGAGACCTCTTTGTTGCGAATTCTTCAAGTGGTTGATTTGTCGAGAGTTTCTACTAGAGTCAAACTCTTCGCCACAGCAAGCAAATCGGTAAGTCGTTGATTTAAAAAGAAAACCTACTAGAGCTTCAGTCTTGCTCCGACTCGCTCAACGTCTTGTTGATAAAGTCGGCAATGCGTTGACCCCACTGCTCGACATCTGACGAATCCTTCTCGAAGAAACGAACGCCGACGACGCCGTTTCGAGTCGAAATCTCACAAACCTTCCTTCTTCCCGATCGGACCACTGTCGCACTCGGAGCCACGGTGCGCGGCTTTTCTGCGGCAAAGGCCACAGCCTTGTCCTGAGTGAAACTTTCATCGTCGATTAGGCGGCGAACCGCTTCGACTACTTTCTCCGACTTTCCTGCTTCGGTCAGCGCTGCGAGCTTTTGCGCCGCGTTGCTACCCAGACGTTCCGGCTTTTCCGCGAGCGCCGCCTTCGCTGCGTCGGGCAACGCGTCGAACGAAAAAATCCGGGTGACGTGGCTTTTGCTCAAGCCAGCGCTTTCGGAGATCTCCGTGCGTGACAATCCGCTTAGCTCTTGAAGGCGTTTGAAGTTCCAGTACTTTTCGAAATCGGTCAGCGAAGGCGACAACAGGTTCGAGAAGAACGCTGCGAATTCGATCTCGCCTTCTTCGATCGACGCCACGTTCGCACGAATCGTCGTGCGACCCAGTTCGCGATAAGCAGCGACGCGGTTATGCCCGGCGATGATCTCGAAGCGAGCGTCGGGCAACACGCGCACCAGAATCGGCGTGGCGAGAGCATGTTGCGCGAGGTTGTTCTTCAGTTCCTGAAACTGCTCGCTCGTGAGCTTGCGTCGGCGCCCGCGCACCTCGATAAGCGAGTCGAGCGGCACTTCCAGTGCCGCCCGCTCCTCGAGCTGAACTTCGAGTTCTTTGATTCGCGCTTGCGCCGTATTGATGCGATGTTGCGCGTCCATCAACCGGCCCGGCGATGTGCGAGGCTCCGTGTTGGTTGGACGCGGCTGCGAAGCGTCCGCCGGCTTGCTGCCGATGTTCGCGGTTTTCGCGAGGAGTCTGTCCCCGATACCCATTTACGCCTCCGTCTGATTCCAAGCGCGAACGAATTGCGCGTCTAGGTGTTCGGCGAGCCGGTCAAGCGGCTCTTTGAACCGGTTATAGGCGGCCGTGCTGCCGTCCGGTTTCGATAGGTCGTAGACCGTCGACAACTGCGCCGACGCGCCCTTCGGCACGGTCGATTCCGGAATCTCGAAGGGAAGCACGCGATCGCCGTATGCTTTTTGCAGCCAGCCGCGCACGACGCGCGATACGTCGTCGGACTTGGCTTTGGTCAGGATCACGTTGACGAAGTCGAAACGCTTTTGCTCCAGCACGCCGGGCAGTTTCTTCGCGATATCGGCGAAGAGATGCCAGAATTGCGTCGAACTGGCGAAGTCGAGCGCCTCGGGCGGGCAGGGCAGCAGAATCGCGTCCGACGCCAGCAGCGCATTGATCGTCAGATAACTGAGCGCGGGCGGCGTATCGATGATCACCGCGTCGTATTCATCCGTGAGCGGCATCAGGCCTTTGCGCACGATCTCCCAGAATTCGAACGTGCTGTCGTTCAGGACCTTGGCAGGGATTTCGAACTCGGCGTCGAAAAGAGACGACGACGCCGGGATCAAATCCAGGTTGTGCCAGTAAGTCTCCTGCACGGCGTAGTGCAACGTCTCGCGATCGCCGTAGATGAGCGGAAGCAGCGTCTGATCGTCCGAGATTTCGGCGTCCGGCGCCCAGCCGCACAGCTGCGTGGTCGTGCCTTGCGGATCGCAATCGATGACGAGCACCCTGCGGCCGAGCAGCGTCAACGCTTGTGCAGCCGACACGGCGGTAGTCGTTTTGGCGACACCGCCTTTGAAGTTGGCCACGGTCACGATGCGTCCGCGCTTGCCCTCGGGCCGGCGCGGACGTTCCTTCGTCGCGCGGATCCAGTTCAACGTTTCCTCGAGCGTGAATTCCTTGCTCCGGCCTGCGCCTTTCGACGTACCGGCGGGCAGGTCACCCTTGGTGGTCAGGTATTGGAACCGTTGCTTGTCGATGCCGCACAGCGACGCCACCTGGGAGCTCGTGAATGTCGGCGCGCTCTTGCGCGGATACGGCTCCAACATCGCATCGCGGATCTGGTTGAGAATATCAGTGGCTTGGGCGGCCACCCCCAAGAGCGTTTCGATCGAAACGGATTGATCGACTTCGGGAAGCCGAGCGCTTAACATGGAGTTCGCAGTCACTGGCGGGCCTGGGTAAGCAAGTAATTCTTCGGTTTGTGGAAAACAAGCTGCAAACCGAAGAATAAACGGCGAACCGGTAAACCTCAAGTAAACTCTGAAGTACTTGAGCGCCCAGACCGGGCATTTTTACAACGCTCGGCGCCCGCGTTTACGCCAAATTAGGACGATTCGGAAGTTTTCCGACGGGACGACGCGCTCCGGATGAGGTTTTCGACCCCTAAAAACCGGCCGGCGTCTTCGTTCTGAACGTAAAGGGATGTCGTCGAAAGGTCGGCGTGTCCGAGTCCCGCGCCAACTTCATGCAGTGCCGCCCCTTGCGCCAGCGCGTGCATCGAGTGGGTGTGCCGCAGCCAGTGCGTACTGGCCTCGCGAAACTTGCGGCCGCTGCCCGGTACGTCCGAGTCGAACGAGGCGGCCGCTCGCAAGAAAATTCCCTTGAAAATCTTCCCGATTCCGTCGGGCGTCACGGGCAGACCGCCACGTGCCTGCGCGAGTACGGGCGTGTCTGCGGCGCACGCAAGCGGACCCGGAAGCCCACGTAGCGCGAGATTTTCTTCCAGCGCTTCGACCACGGCAGGCGGCAGAAGCACCGTGCGACTAGAACCGCGCGCGGATTCGACCGTCAGGCGGCAAACCGCGCCGTCGACACCGTGCAAACGCCCGACGCTCAACGCGCCGGTCGTGGCGGCGGCGAGTTCGGCGCGGCGCAGGCCGGTGGCGTAGGCGAGAAGGAGCGCGAGTCTGTCGCGATGTTCGGAAAACGTGTATTCGTCGCGCGTGACCGAATCCAGAACCCGCTGCCACTGCGGCACATCGAGCGTCCGCTCCGCCGAATCGAAGACGGGCGGCGTCGCCGCGCGCCCGACGCCCGCGAACGGGTTACTCGCCAGATACGATTTTCTGACCAGCCATTCGCACAGGGCGTTCAGAATGGAACGGGCACTCTCCCGGCTGCGATCGGAAAGCGCGCCCGCAAAAGGCCGCCAGTCGGACAGGTGCCGCTCGCCGCGACGCGTCGAGACCCAGCGGGCCTCAGGCTGTGGATTCGCTAGAAACGTGTCGATGTACTCCGCGCATTCGTTCCGATCGAGCGAGGACAGCGGTTTCTCCTTTTCCAGCAACGCCCAGAGCAAGAGCCGCTCGGCTTCACGTCGATAGGCCCGGCGCGTGTGCTCGCTGGCTGAGCGCGCGTCGAGCCAGGCGAAAATTGCACGGATGTCGCTGCCGAAGTGCGCCCCCGTCGCGCGATTAGAGCCGTTCGATCCGTCCAGCGCGGCCGGGACGCGCAGCGCTTCGAGCGGCGCGATCACAATTCCATCGTCTCCGCCCATCGCTGAAGGACGAGCAAGCGCTGCATGTTCCGGCCCCCATTGTCTGCGCGGCAACAGAATCAGCGGGGAGGGCGTGTAGTGCAAGGCGTGAGCGTGAAAGTGCAGCCAGTCGGTGATGCGCTGCGCGCCCTTCGGCCCGAGCCGCGGCACCGCCGTGTACCAGCGATGACGCCGCTTTTCGATTAGACCGACGACATCGGCGATCGTCGCCAGCCCCGCCGCGTTCAGGCGAGCCGCGACAGTGGGCTCGAACCATCCGTCGACGGGATGATCCCGTTTCGGATCCTGCGCGAGGCTGGCCTCCATGCGCGCGAGCGCTTCGGCCTGGCGGCGACGCAGCCTCGCGTTGCGCGCGGCTCGCCGGTCCGCAGCGGGCGATGTGCCCGGCGGATACTCGTCTTCATACAGGGCCAGCAGTTCGGACTCGCCGTAGACGCCGTCCGGATCGACGCGCTCGCGAAACTCGTCGAGCGTCGGTGCGGCGGCAACCGGCGGCGGATCGAAAAGGGGAATGCTGCCCGGGCGCAGCCGCAGCAGATGCGCCGCCTCGATATCGCGGGCACGCCGGGCGAGAACCGAAAGCGTGTCGCGGAGTGCGTCGATCAGCCGCTTCGTCGCGCGTACGTCCGTGGAGCCGTCGCCATACGAGGCGTGCAGTTGCGCCTCCGAAACACCGTCGAGATAGCCGCGATACAGCGCGAAATGCTGACGCGTGAGCCGGCTGGGTGCCTGTGATAAGCCGGTACCGGTTGTCGCTGCCTGTCCCGTGTGTGCCGCGCCTCTGATCATTTTCCCTTTCTTTTCAATTGTTTGCGGGAAGGTTATCAACCACCTTCGAATTTGACAAGGAAAATCGCTACATCTGATAAGTCCGATTATCAGCACTTGAACTTAAAACGCGACGAGGCTCGCGGCTCATTCCCGAGCGCTTGAATGTTCATTCTGCGCGGCGCATATTTTCAGCACGCGCAAACCCGGTAACCGCAGGAGAGACCAGCCGATGCTTGATCCTGTACGCCACGCTTCGAAACCGCCCGAGGACGACGAAACGTTTCGTCCGAGCCTGCCTGAGGTTTACGCATCGGTGAAGGTGCCGGAGAGCGGCCGATGGTTCCTGCGCTTCCTCGCGTTCGCCGGGCCGGGCTACATGATTTCCGTCGGCTATATGGATCCCGGCAACTGGGCGACGGACATCGCCGGCGGCTCGCGCTTCGGCTACACGCTGCTGGCGGTCATCCTCCTGTCGAACCTGATGGCGATTCTGCTGCAGGCGCTGGCCGTGCGTCTGGGCGTTGCGACCGGCCGCGATCTTGCGCAGGCGTGTCGCGATCACTATCCGACGCCGGTGAATTTCGCGCTGTGGCTCGCGTGCGAGGCGGCCATCGTCGCGTGCGATCTGGCCGAAGTGATCGGCACCGCCATCGCGCTGCAGTTGCTGTTCGGCATTCCGCTGATCGCGGGCGCGCTGCTCACCGCGCTCGACGCATTCCTCCTGCTCCTGCTGATCAACAAGGGCTTCCGCCTGCTGGAGGCGTTCGTCATCGTGCTTCTGGTCGTGATCGCCGGTTGCTTTGCGGTGCAGATCGCAGCCGCCGCGCCGCCGTTCGCCGACGTGCTGCGCGGCTTCGTGCCGTCGCCGCGCATCGTCACGAATCCGGAGATGCTGTATGTCGCGATCGGCATCCTCGGCGCGACCGTCATGCCGCACAATCTTTATCTGCATTCGTCGGTGGTGCAGACGCGCGCTTACGGCAAATCCGACGAGGCCCGGCGCGACGCAATCCGCTGGGCGACGATCGACAGCACCATCGCGCTGACGCTCGCGCTTTTCGTCAACGCGGCGATCCTGATCGTCGCGGCGGCGGTTTTCCATGCGAGCGGACACGACGACGTCGCGGAAATCGGCGACGCGTTCCGGTTGTTGTCGCCGCTTCTCGGTCTGGGCATCGCATCGACGCTGTTTGCCGTCGCGCTGCTCGCGTCGGGCCTGAACTCGACCGTCACCGCGACGCTCGCCGGCCAGATCGTCATGGAAGGTTTTTTGCGCCTGCGCATTCCGAACTGGGCGCGCCGCCTCATCACGCGCGGCATCGCGATCGTTCCCGTGATCGTCGTGACGGCCATTTACGGCGAGAAGGGCACGGCTCAACTGCTCGTGCTGAGTCAGGTGATTCTGTCGATGCAACTGCCGTTCGCCGTCATACCGCTCGTGCGTTTCGTGTCGGACCGCCGCAAAATGGGCGTCTTTGTCATCTCGCGCTGGACGGCGGCGCTCGCGTGGCTGGTCGCGGCCGTAATCGTCGTGCTGAACGTGAAGCTGCTGGCCGACACGCTGCTTTCGTGAGCGCGGGCGAATTCGCCTAACTATATGGAGACGCAGACAATGAGCGGATCGTTCATCGACATCTCGCTTCGCGACGGCACGAACCTTCCCGCCTACGTTACGCATCCCGCGCAGGGATCGGGGCCGGGAATCGTTTTGCTGCACGACGCAGCCGGCCTCGATGATTTCATCCGGCGCACCGCCGATCTCCTCGCCGAAGAAGGCTACGTCGTGCTCGCGCCGCAACTTCCCGCGCACGATCCGAAGCCCGGCGGCGTCGCCGCCGAAAATTTCGCGGCGCTCGTCGACAGTCTGCGCGCGCTGCCGCAGCACGCCGGCAAGATCGGCGTGATCGGGTTCGGAAGCGGCGGCCGGCTCGCGACGCGTATCGCCGCGCAAGCCGACGTCGATTGCGCGGCCTGTTACTACGCCGATGACTTCGCCGCGTGTCTCGCCGATATCCCGACGATCCGCTGCCCGGTCGTGTTCCACTTCGCCGACAGCGGCGCGGACGATCAGCCCGGCATTGCTACCGCGCTCGCGAACAAGCCGCACATCGAGCGATATGTTTATCCGGGTTGCGCGCCCGGTTTCGTCGATCCTGCCGGCGCGCAGTATGACAAGCCGGCCGCGCTGATGGCCTACTCGCGCACGCTCGCGTTGCTGCGCAAGGTGATGGGACCGCACTTCGATCTGAACCACTTGTGGGAGCAGCACTGTTACTTCGAGTTCGCGACGCGCGACGTCGATTCCGTCATGACGACGATGGTCGCCGAACCCTACGTGAATCACGTCCCGACGATGACGGGCGGCGTCGGCCACGATCAGTTGAAGCGCTTCTACACGTATCACTTCGTCCACTCGAACCCGGCGGACACGAAGCTGATTCCGGTGTCGCGCACGATCGGCGCGGACCGCGTCGTCGACGAGTTCGTGTTCTGCGCGACGCATGATCGCGAAATCGACTGGCTGCTGCCCGGCCTCGCCCCGACGGGAAAATACTTCGAAGTGCCCATGCTCGCCGTGATCCGCTTTCGCGGCGACAAGCTCTATAACGAACATATCTACTGGGATCAGGCGTCGGTGCTCGTGCAGATCGGCGTGTTGAATCCGGAAGGGCTGCCGGTCGCGGGACGGCAGACGGCGAAGAAGCTGATCGATGAAACCTTGCCGAGCAACGCGCTGATGCCGAAGTGGGCGTCGAGCGAAGGCAAGCCGGTCTAGCGCACCGCGCCGCGCCGCGCGGGCGTGCGTTCTAAGCGCCGGGCCGTTGCATACTATGGTCACGAAAAAAAGCATCCGGAGACAACAATGACCGACGTAGCCGGCGAAAACCGCGCGCCTCGATGTCCTTTTCACGACGCGGCCGGCACGGACGCACTCGCGCCGAACGGTTGCCCGGTGAGCGCGCGCGCCGCCGCATTCGATCCCTTCGGCGACGGCTACAGCCAGGATCCGCCCGAATACGTGCGCTGGGCACGCGAGCAGGAGCCGGTGTTCTGGAGCCCGCAACTCGGCTACTGGGTCGTCACGCGCTATGACGACATCAAGGCGATCTTCCGCGACAACCTCACGTTCAGCCCGTCGATTGCGCTGGAGAAGATCACGCCGACCGGCCCCGAGGCGAACGCTGTGCTCGCGTCCTACGGCTTCGCGCTGAACCGCACGCTCGTGAACGAGGACGAGCCCGCGCACATGCCGCGCCGCCGCGCGCTGATGGATCCGTTCACGCCGGAGGCGCTCGCGCATCATGAACCAATGGTGCGCGCGCTCGCACGCGAATACGTCGACCGCTTGATCGACGACGGACGCGCCGATCTCGTCGATCAGATGCTGTGGGAAGTGCCGCTCACCGTCGCGCTGCATTTTCTCGGCGTGCCCGAGGAAGACATGGACACGCTGCGCCGCTATTCCATCGCGCAT
Source organism: Caballeronia peredens (assembly GCA_001544595.2). Taxonomy (GTDB): domain Bacteria; phylum Pseudomonadota; class Gammaproteobacteria; order Burkholderiales; family Burkholderiaceae; genus Caballeronia; species Caballeronia peredens. Next base: position 72,972 of record FCOH02000027.1, read on the forward strand.
ACGGTCAACACGTGGGGAAGGCCGAAGCCCGAAGAGCAGGTCGAAGTCGCGCACGCGGTCGGCAAGTTCTGGCAATTCGCGGGCAAGGTGCTCGACAAGATGCGCGAGGATCCGTCGGGTTCCGGCTGGATGCAATACGGCATCCGCAAGCAGAAGGAGATGCCGGAGGTCGTGACCGACTCGTATCTGCATTCGATGATGATGGCGGGCATCGTGGCCGCCCACGAAACGACCGCCAACGCCACCGCGAACGCGCTCAAATTGCTGCTGCAACATCCCGAAGCGTGGCGCGACATCTGCGAGGATCCGAGCCTGATTCCGAACGCGGTCGAAGAATGTCTGCGCCACAACGGGTCGGTTGCGGCGTGGCGGCGGCTCGCGACGAAGGACGTGACGATCGGCGGTATCGACATTGCGGCGGGCTCGAAGCTTTTGATTGTCACGTCGTCGGCGAATCACGATCAGCATCAGTTCGCCGACGCCGATCTCTTCGACATCCGTCGCGAAAACGCCAGCGATCAGCTCACTTTCGGCTACGGCGCGCATCAGTGCATGGGCAAGAACCTCGCGCGCATGGAAATGCAGATTTTCCTCGACGAACTCACGCGCCGCCTGCCGCACATGCGCCTCGCCGAGCAACGTTTCACGTATGTGCCGAACACGTCGTTCCGCGGACCGGAGCATCTTTACGTCGAATGGGATCCGGCCGCAAATCCCGAACGCGCCGAACCGTCCGTGCGCGAGCCGCGCCCGGTGGTGCGCATCGGCGAGCCGTCGTCGCATGCGGCGAGCCGCGCGGTGATCGTCGAGTCGGTTGCAGCTTGCGCGGACCGCGTCGTGCGCGTGCGGCTCGTGTCGGCGGATGGCCGCGCGCTGCCGCGCTGGACGGCGGGCTCGCATATCGATGTCGTCTGCGGCGAAACCGGCCTGTCGCGCCAGTACTCGCTGTGCGGCGATCCCGCCGCCGCCGCCGCGCTCGAAATCGCCGTGTTGCGCGAAACCGCGAGCCGCGGCGGATCGGCCTGGGTCCACGAAAACGTGAAGCCCGGCGCGCAATGGCATATTCGCGGACCGCGCAATCACTTCCGTCTCGACGAGACCGCGAAGAAACTCGTGCTGATCGCGGGCGGCATCGGCATCACGCCGATCAGCGCGATGGCGCGTCGTGCGCGCGCGCTCGGCGTCGACTACGAAGTGCATTACAGCGGCCGCTCGCGCACGTCGATGGCCTTGCTCGACGAACTGCGCGCGCTGCATGGCGAACGCCTGTTCACGTACATATCGGACGAAGGCGCACGGAATGATTTCGCGGCGCTCGCCGTGAGCGATGGCGCGCAGGTCTACGCGTGCGGACCCGCGCGCATGCTCGACGCGCTGGCGCAGGCGAGCGCGACGTGGCCCGAAGACGCGTTGCGAATCGAGCATTTCGAATCGACGCTCGGCACGCTCGATCCGTCGAAAGAACACGCGTTCGACGTCGAGTTGAAGGATTCGGGACTTGTGCTGACCGTTCCCGCCGATCAGACGCTGCTCACGACGCTCAGGCGCGCGAATATTGACGTGCAGAGCGATTGCGAGGAAGGGCTGTGCGGCTCGTGCGAAGTGCGCGTGCTCGACGGCGAAATCGAGCACCGCGACGTCGTGCTGACCAGGGGCGAACGCCAGTCGAATCGCCGCATGATGGCTTGCTGCTCGCGCGCGAAGGGCAAGAGGCTGGTCCTCGCGCTTTGACGGCGGGCGGTGCCGCACGTCATTGCGCGCCACTGCGCTCAAAGGCGCTCTAGGCGACGACATTATGTCGCGGCAATCGGCACGATTTAAATGCGCGTGCCTTCATTCGCGCGTCATATATCAGAGTTATTGCGACTTAATTACGCGGGATAAGATCGTCTGGTTATACGGACTAGTTAATTTCTATATATAACATTCGGTAATGGCATATATATGTGATCACAGTCGAGTCGAAGCGTCTGATTTTCGTTTGTATTACGTATTTACCCTTCCCATGAGACCGCATTGACGCAGGAAATGCAATTTTCCTCGTCATATAGGATGATTATTGAACGTCCGTTCGCCGATTATTGGAATATTTGGCATCTTCGCTGCGGGACTTTTTACTTGAATCAGGGTTTATACCTAGTAATATGAAATTTTTTACGCATGTTTTCCGTTTAGAATATTCCTAAATTTGGTGCGTCGCACAAGCACGCACGATCTAATAACTTCCGAAATGCCCACTGCCAGCCAGCGCGATTTTTCGCGAGGTGGCGTCACGTATGCGTGATTCGCCGGCGGCAAGCTAAAGAGAAGGCCAGTGCTTAACCTGAGAGATTTCATTAAAGGCCCATATAAATGGACCACGCTACACGCTTCGAGATTGCCGCGTCCTGTCCGGGATTTTTTCTGCGGAACGCACAACGGCTCACGGGCCAGGTCGTTCCATAACTAGCGCGACGCAGGTCGTGGTCGCGCTCATGCATCGACGGTCGAACTGTTGCTCCGAACTCGACGATGCGCACAATCCGCCCGGGTTCGAACCGAACTCATCCAGTCCATTTCCATGGACGCGATTTCCGCGTCGCGCGAAGTCTTTCGCGGCCGGATTCCGCTCACGCTTTCGCTGTTTGACGAGGATAGAAAATGACTGACGTAGTGATCGTATCGGCCGCGCGCACGGCGGTAGGCAAATTCGGCGGCTCGCTCGCGAAGATCGCG
>FCOH02000072.1 GCA_001544595.2 Caballeronia peredens
TCGAATACCAGGGCGGAGCAGGCGCGCAACGCGACTCGCTGTCGGACACGCTGGTCGGCAAGGCGCAGAACATCTTCGGCAAGAAAGACGATGCCCCGCAGGCGGCCAAGCCCGACCCGGCGGGTCCCTTAGGCGCATCCTTCGGCCCGGTGCTGCGTCTCGTCGCGCAATCGAACGCAAACGTTAGCGCGAGCACGCGCAGCGATCTGAGTCTGGAACGCTTCATCGAACGCATCACGAGCCTGCGTCTGAAGTTGCAGCAGATCAGCGACAGTCCGGATTCCGACGAACAAGCCCGACAAGTCGCGCAGTCGCTCTTTCTGGGTAAAGGCTCGGAACTGGCCGACACGCTCGGCTACGCGCAACTCGTGGCCGCGAGTCTGGGCGAGCAATGGGCGGGCATGGGCGCGGAGCTCTTCGTGCGCCCCGTCTCGCAGGCGACGCAAACGGTGCTCGAACCCGCGCAGGCGAGCCTGAATGATGCTTGGAACGACACCGTCGTCGCGAACTGGAATCGCTCGTTCGCGGGCCGCTATCCGTTCGCCAACACGGCCAACGATGCGTCGTTGCCGGAACTCGCGCGCTTCCTGCGTCCGCAGGGCGGCCTGATCGACACGTTCCTCGCGACGCAACTCGCAGGCGTGATCCAGCTTCAAGGCGACCAATGGGTACCGGCACCGGGCGCAACGGGCACGGGCAGCGCGGCGCGCGCCGTCGACCCCGCGTTTCTGAAAGCGATCAACACGCTGCAGCGCATCGGCGC
>FCOH02000017.1 GCA_001544595.2 Caballeronia peredens
GGCCGACCGTGCACAGCGCAGTGTTGCCCGCCGTCACCCCCGACAGCGCGACGGATTTCTTCGGCTTGAATGCGCCGGTTGCGGGTGCTTCGGTCGATGCGGTGTCAGTCATGCTCTCAAGTCTCCTGGCGAACGCTCGCGATGCGGCGTTACTTGTTGTGCTTGAAGAATGCGCCGAGTGCGACCTCGCGCGCGACGCTGAACTGCGATTCGATGATGCTCATGCCTCGACGCCCCCGTCAGGCGCGGCGAAAAGCGGCGCGCATTCGTCGGGCATCGTTTGCCCGGTGGCGTGCGCGCGGCGCAGCACCGACCAGTAATAGCGATAGCTCGCGCGGTCGTGCAGCGTGTCGCCGTGCCGCGTCGGACCCCACTGCGCGTGCTGCGCGCCGAGCAGAATCTCGGCGGCGAGCGCGATTTCCTCCGCGCGCGGCGAGAACGCTTCGACGATCGGCCTGACCTGATCCGGATGAATGCTCCACATGCGCGTATAACCGAACTCGCTGCGGGCGCGCGCGGCGTCGTTCGCGACGATGCTCATGTCGCGCACCTCAGTGGACACATTGTGCGATGGCACCTTGCCATGCGCGTGACACGCAGCCGCGATTTCGAGCTTCGCGCGACGCACGAGCGGATGATCGAACTGGCCCGGCGAACGCATCGCGGTATCGGGAATTGCGCCGTTGTGGGCTGAAACGAAGTCCATCAGGCCGAAGCTCAGCGATTCGACGCCCGGCAACGCCGCCAGTTCGAACGCCTCCGCGAGCGCGCCATGCGTCTCGACGAGCAGATGACAGGGAATCGGCCTGGCGATGCCGAATTCGCCGCGCGACGCTTCGATGAATGCCACCATCTCGGCGGCATCGAAGACGCTGCGGATTTTCGGCAGCATGATGAACGCGGGCGCGCGCTTCGCGTGGCGCAGGATGATGCGCACATCGTCGCGCCACGCGCGATGATTGAAGTCGTGGATACGCACGCCCACGCGCCCGAAGCGATCGTCCTCTCCGCCTACGAACGATGCGACCAGTTCTGCATGCTCCACTTCGTGGCCGACTTGCGCGCCGTCCTCGCAATCGAGCGTGACGTCGAACACCGGGCCCAGTTGCGCCTGCAACGCCAACGACTTCTTCATCAGCTTCTCGCTGCCGGCGTAGTGATCGCAGGGCGGAAGCACGGCGGGTTGCGGTTCGCCGTCAAACAGCACTTCGGCGGGAGTGAGAGCGCGCATCGTCGGCGTCGGGTCCGAATTGGGGAATGGGAATTCGATTCTGCTCGTTGACTTCTGATCCGATCGCGCTCGCTAAAAAACAAGCGCAAATGCAAGCGCGATCGGATCAGCGCGAACGCCGCGAGGCGCTCGCGCAGAAGGGAAGCGGCACGCGCTTCCCCCGCAAATGACGTGCTTACTTGCCCAGCAGATGTGCCACGCCGTCACGCTCTTCGAGGAGCTCGTTCAGCGTGCCGTCCATCTTTTCGCGCGAGAACGCGTCGATTTCCAGGCCTTCGACGCGCTTGTACTCGCCGTTTTCGCACGTGACGGGCACGCCGTAGATGATGTCTTCCGGAATGCCGTACGAGCCGTCCGACGGAATGCCCATCGTGACCCACTTGCCGTTGGTGCCGAGCACCCAGTCGCGCACGTGGTCGATTGCCGCGTTAGCCGCCGATGCCGCCGACGACAGGCCGCGCGCCTCGATGATCGCCGCACCGCGCTTGCCGACGGTCGGGATGAACGTGTTGCGGTTCCATTCGTCGTCGTTGATGAGCTTCGTCAGGTCCTGGCCTTCGGCGGTCGCGAAGCGGAAGTCGGGGTACATCGTCGGCGAGTGATTGCCCCACACGGCGAGCTTTTCGATCGACGCGACCGGCTTGCCCGACTTGGACGCCAGTTGCGACAGCGCGCGGTTGTGGTCCAGGCGCAGCATGGCGGTGAAGTTCTTCTTCGGCAGATCCGGCGCCGACTTCATCGCGATATAGGCGTTCGTGTTCGCCGGGTTGCCGACGACCAGCACCTTGACGTCGCGGCTCGCGACATCGTTCAGCGCCTTGCCCTGAACCGTGAAGATCTCGGCGTTCGCCGACAGCAGGTCCTTGCGCTCCATGCCCTTCGAGCGCGGACGGGCGCCCACGAGCAGCGCGACGTCGGCATCCTTGAACGCGACCTTGGGATCGTCCGTGACGACCACGCCGGCGAGCAGCGGGAACGCGCAATCTTCCAGTTCCATCACGACGCCCTTCACGGCGCCTTGCGCTTGCGGCAGGTCGAGCAGTTGAAGAATCACGGGCTGGTCTTTGCCGAGCAGATCGCCATTGGCGATGCGGAACAGCAGCGAGTAGCCGATTTGACCTGCGGCGCCGGTTACGGCAACGCGCTTTGCGGACTTAGCCATTGAGAACTCTCCTGGACGGTGCGTGGAACGCTAGGGAAAAACGCCATTTTATGCGCGTTACGCAAAGCGTTGATAGAGACATGCCCGTCGCGCCGCGCGAGAACCCTTGAACGCAGACTCCACGCGGAGTTGCGCGCGCTTGCATACGAACTCGCGCCTCGCGGTTGCGTGAGCGGCGTGACTGTCATGCCATGAATCCTTCTCTTCGAGCGAGAGGCGTGCGGGATGTTCGTGAGGGACGCGATGATTTCGCTTGGGTCTACGGCAAAGCGCCCATTCGAGACGGCGCTTGACGTTGCGAGGCGTGGGGCAGGCAGCGGCGCGCGAATCGAGTGGCCGATCGGCGTGAGGCGAAAGCGAAAGGGCGTGCCTGGCGGTATGTTGCGCGATATGCGGATGCCGGGCTTCGAGGCAAAAAACACCGCGAAGAACACGCTGACCGGCGGCTTCTGCACTCTCGCAACAACCCGCAAACCCTTGCTCGACAAGGAGTGTAGGATCGGTCCGAGGTAAAGTCAACAATATCTTATGTCTTATATAAGACATAGGAATCTACGGGAAAGCTCTGGACGGGCGGCGGGCCTTTGTGTTGAAATGCGCGGCATGAATTCCAACCCGGCGAGCACGACGAACCCCAACGGCACCGCGCCGGCGGCTGAGACCGCCAGCGTGCCGTCGCCGACGTTCAGCCCGCTGTATCAGCAAATCAAGGCGCTCATCACGCAGGGACTCGAATCCGGCGAGTGGAAGCCCGGCGAAATCATCCCGAGCGAGGTCGAACTGGCCGCGCGCTACAAGGTGAGCCAGGGCACCGTCCGCAAGGCCATCGACGAACTCGCCGCCGACAATCTCCTCGTGCGCCGTCAGGGCAAGGGAACGTTCGTTGCGACGCACAACGAAGATCGCGTGCAATTCCGCTTCCTGCGCCTTCTTCCCGATGACGGCGACGTTCATCCCCACGTCAGCCGTCTGCTCGAATGCAAGCGACTGCGCGCGCCGGCTGAAATCGCGCGTCAACTGGATCTGAAACCGGCCGATCCCGTCGTTCTTATCAGGCGCTTGTTGCAGTTTGATGGCGTAACCACCGTATTCGACGAGATCTGGCTGCCGGGCGCCGTGTTTCGGGGACTGACGGCCGAACGACTCTCGGAATACAAAGGTCCGCTCTACGCCATGTTCGAGACGGAATTCGGCACGCGCATGATTCGCGCATCGGAAAAGATCCGGGCCGTCGCCGCCGATGAAACCGCCGCACAGTATCTCGACGTGACGCCGGGATTTCCGCTTTTATCCGTGGAGCGGGTGTCCTACACGTATGGCGATCGGCCCGTCGAAGTGCGGCGCGGCTGGTATGTCACGACCGGCTACTACTATCAGAACGATCTCAGTTGATCGAATGTGGAAGGGCCGCGAGCACGGACTGAGCGGCGCGTGAAAAAAGGCACGCAGAGACGCTATTTTCGCGCGTGAGGCAACAGTCTCTTAGAGAGCTATTCGCTGCAGCGCGAAATAAAAAGGCGCTAAAATCGCGGATTAGTGTAATAACAAGTTGGGGTCTAGCATGGCTGAAGCCGTAAAAAAACCAAGGCCCGAATACCGGAACATCGGGATCGGTCAACTCGCGAAGTATCGCTTGCCGCTGGCGGGGAAGGTGTCGATCCTGCATCGGGTGAGCGGACTGCTGCTCTTCGTGTGTCTGCCGTTCATCCTGTACCTGCTCGATCAGAGTCTCACGTCGGAGATCAGCTTCGACGCATTCAAGGGCTTTCTGGCGAACCCCATCGTCAAGCTCGTCGTGCTGGTGTTGTCGTGGGCGTATCTGCATCACTTCTGCGCAGGCATTCGCTTCCTGCTGCTCGACACGCACGTCGCGGTGAACAAGGAAGGCGGCAGGCAGACCGCGCTCATCGTGCTGATCGTGTCGCTGGTGCTCACGCTTGCGATGGCGCTCAAGCTCTTCGGCGCCTTCTAAGGAGATAACAAGAACATGGCAACCCACAATCGAGTCGGGCCGAAGCGCCTGGTCGTCGGCGCTCACTACGGTCTGCGCGACTGGCTCGCGCAACGCATCACCGCGGTCGTGATGGCCGTCTACACCGTCATTCTTCTCTTCTGGTTCTTCGCCGCGCACAACTTCTCGTATGAAGGCTGGGCGGGCATCTTCGCGACCCAGTGGATGAAGCTCGCCACCTTCGTAGCCTTGCTTTGCCTCTTCTATCACGCGTGGGTCGGCATTCGCGACATCTGGATGGACTACGTGAAGCCCATGGGCGTGCGCCTGTTTCTGCAGGTGCTGACGATCCTGTGGCTCATCGGATGCGCCGGCTACGCTGCACAGATTCTCTGGAGAGTTTAAAGAACATGGCTGCAATCAAGACTTCCCTGCCGCGTCGCCGCTTTGACGTGGTCATCGTGGGCGCGGGCGGCTCGGGCATGCGCGCATCGCTGCAGCTCGCTCGCGCGGGGCTCTCCGTCGCGGTGCTCTCGAAGGTGTTCCCCACGCGCTCGCACACGGTGGCCGCGCAAGGCGGCATCGGCGCCTCGCTCGGCAACATGAGCGAAGACAACTGGCACTACCACTTCTACGACACGATCAAGGGCTCCGACTGGCTCGGCGACCAGGACGCGATCGAGTTCATGTGCCGCGAAGCGCCGAACGCCGTGTACGAGCTCGAACACATGGGCATGCCGTTCGACCGCAATGCCGACGGCACCATCTATCAGCGCCCGTTCGGCGGCCACACCGCGAACTACGGCGAGAAGCCCGTGCAACGCGCATGCGCCGCGGCCGACCGTACCGGCCACGCGCTGCTGCACACGCTGTATCAGCAGAACGTCGCGGCCAAGACGCACTTCTTCGTCGAATGGATGGCGCTGGATCTGATCCGCGACGCCGAGGGCGACGTGCTCGGCGTCACCGCGCTCGAAATGGAAACGGGCGAGGTCTACATCCTCGAAGGCAAGACCACGCTGTTCGCCACGGGCGGCGCGGGGCGCATCTTCGCGGCATCGACGAATGCGTTCATCAACACGGGCGATGGCCTCGGCATGGCCGCGCGCTCGGGCATCGCGCTGCAGGACATGGAGTTCTGGCAGTTCCACCCGACGGGCGTGGCGGGCGCGGGCGTGCTGATCACCGAAGGCGTGCGCGGCGAAGGCGGCATCTTGCGCAACGCCAACGGCGACCGTTTCATGGAACGCTATGCGCCGACGCTGAAGGACCTCGCGCCGCGCGACTTCGTTTCGCGCTCGATGGACCAGGAGATCAAGGAAGGCCGCGGCGTGGGTCCGAACAAGGATCACGTGCTGCTGGACCTGTCGCACATCGGCGCGGAGACGATCATGAAGCGTCTGCCGTCGATTCGCGAGATCGCGCTGAAGTTCGCCAACGTCGACTGCATCAAGGAGCCGATTCCGGTGGTGCCGACCATCCACTATCAGATGGGCGGTATTCCGACCAACATGCACGGTCAGGTCGTGGGCACGGCCAAGGGCTACGACGATCCGGTCAACGGCTTCTATGCCGTGGGCGAATGCTCGTGCGTCTCGGTGCACGGCGCGAACCGGCTGGGCACGAACTCGCTGCTCGATCTGGTGGTGTTCGGGCGCGCGGCGGGCAATCACATCATCAAGCACGCGAAGGAACTGAAGGAGCACAAGCCCTTGCCGGCCGATGCCGCGGACTTCGCGATGGAGCGTCTCGCGGTGCTGGAGAAGTCCACGTCGGGCGAATACACGCAGGACATCGCGGGCGACATCCGCGCGTCGATGCAGGCGCATGCGGGCGTGTTCCGCACCTCGAAGCTGCTGGAAGAGGGCGTGGGCAAGATCGCGGAGCTGGCCGAGCGCGTGAAGCACGTGCATCTGAAGGACAAGTCGAAGGTGTTCAACACGGCGAAAGTCGAGGCGCTGGAGCTGGCGAACCTGATCGAAGTGGCGCGCGCGACGATGGTGTCGGCCGAAGCGCGCAAGGAAAGCCGCGGGGCGCACGCGCACAGCGACTACGAACATCGCGACGACGAGAACTGGATGCGCCACACGCTGTGGTTCAGCGAGGGCGATCGCCTCGACTACAAGCCGGTGCAGATGAAGCCGCTGACGGTCGAATCGGTGCCGCCGAAGGCGCGTACCTTCTAAGGCACGAGAGCGCAAGGAAATCGAAATGGCAAAGAGAATTTTTGAAGTCTATCGCTACGATCCGGACAAGGACGCAGCGCCGCGCATGCAGACGTACGAGCTCGAACTCGAGCACGAACGCATGCTGCTGGACGCGCTGGTGAAGCTCAAGTCGGTGGATGAAACGCTGTCGTTCCGTCGGTCGTGCCGCGAAGGCGTGTGCGGCTCGGACGCGATGAACATCAACGGCAAGAACGGCCTCGCGTGCCTGACGAACCTGAACGAGCTGCCGCAGAAGATCGTGCTGCGTCCGCTGCCGGGGCTGCCGGTGGTGCGCGACCTGATCTGCGACTTCACGCAGTTCTTCAACCAGTATCACTCGATCAAGCCGTATCTGATCAACGACACGCCGCCGCCGGAGAAGGAACGTCTGCAGTCGCCGGTGGAGCGCGATGAACTCGACGGATTGTACGAGTGCATTCTGTGTGCGAGCTGCTCGACGTCGTGCCCGAGTTTCTGGTGGAATCCGGACAAGTTCGTGGGACCCGCGGGCTTGCTGCAGGCGTATCGCTTCATCGCGGACAGCCGCGATCAGGCGACGGGCGAACGCCTGGACAACCTGGAAGATCCGTATCGTCTGTTCCGTTGCCACACGATCATGAATTGCGTCGACGTGTGCCCGAAGGGGCTCAACCCGACCAAGGCGATCGGCAAGATCAAGGAATTGATGGTGCGCCGCGCTGTCTGAGATGGACTATGTGATGGTCGATACCCCAAACGATTCTCCGCATCAGTCCGACCCTCTTCGTCGTGCGCGCCTTCGCTGGCGCGCACGACGCGGCCTGCTGGAAAACGATCTGATCTTCGATCGTTTCTTCAGCCGATATGAGCACGACCTCAGTGACGCCGACGTGGCCGCATTGACGCGCCTGCTGGAACTGAGCGACAACGAACTGATGGACCTTCTGCTGGCGCGCATGGAGCCGGAAGGCGACCTGGCGACGCCGGATGTGATCCGCTTGCTTGGCGTGCTGCGCTCCGTGTGATTTCAGCAGGAATGCGCGGAGTTTTGCAAAATAGTCCGGTTCGCACCGAGTCGGCTGCAGCACGAGTCGGCGCCCGGATTCACGGCCGACCGTACAGTTTTGCCACGCAGCTTCCGTCGTGCAAATTATCGAAAACCTGTATCCATACTTCGATTGAGGATGTGCTATGACCCCGTCAGATGTTAAAGCCACGCTATCGTTCAGCGACAACTCGCCGAGCGTCGAAATGCCGATCTACAAGGGCACCATGGGCCCGGACGTGATCGACATCCGCAAGTTGTACGGTCAGACCGGCAAGTTCACGTATGACCCGGGCTTCATGTCGACAGCGTCGTGCAATTCCGCGATTACCTACATCGACGGTGACAAGGGCGAGCTGCTGTACCGCGGCTACCCGATCGAGCAACTCGCGGTGAACGCCGACTTCCTCGAAACCTGCTATCTGCTCCTGAAGGGCGAACTGCCGAACGAAGCGCAGAACAAGGAATTCGTGGACACGGTCACGCGTCACACGATGGTGCACGAACAGATGCACTTCTTCTTCCGCGGCTTCCGTCGCGACGCGCATCCGATGGCCGTACTGACGGCTGCTGTCGGCGCACTCTCGGCGTTCTATCACGACTCGCTGAACATCAACGATCCGCGTCACCGCGAAGTGTCGGCCATTCGCATGATCGCGAAGCTGCCCACGCTGGTCGCGATGGCGTACAAGTTCAGCATCGGCCAGCCGTTCGTGTATCCGAAGAACGAACTGTCGTACAGCGCGAACTTCATGCACATGATGTTCTCGAACCCGTGCGAAGAGTACAAGGTCAACGACGTGCTCGTGCGCGCGCTCGACCGCATCCTGATCCTGCACGCGGATCACGAGCAGAATGCGTCGACCTCGACCGTGCGTCTCGCGGGTTCGTCGGGCGCGAATCCGTTCGCGTGTATCGCGGCGGGCATCGCGTGTCTGTGGGGCCCGGCGCACGGCGGCGCGAACGAAGCCGCGCTGAACATGCTGGAAGAGATCGGCTCGGTCGACAACATTCCTGAATTCATCAAGCAGGTGAAGGACAAGAATTCGGGCGTGAAGTTGATGGGCTTCGGTCACCGCGTCTACAAGAACTACGATCCGCGCGCCAAGCTGATGCGCGAAACGTGCTACGAAGTGCTGAACGAACTCGGCCTGCACGACGATCCGCTCTTCAAGCTCGCGATGGAACTCGAAAAGATCGCGCTGGAAGACGAATACTTCGTGTCGCGCAAGCTGTATCCGAATGTCGATTTCTACTCGGGCATCGTGCAGCGCGCGCTGGGCATCCCGACGTCGATGTTCACCTGCATCTTCGCCATGGCGCGTACGGTCGGCTGGATCGCGCAATGGAACGAGATGATCGCGGATCCGGAGCAGAAGATCGGCCGCCCGCGTCAGTTGTTCATCGGGCAGACGCCGCGTGAGGCGAAGCCGCTGGCGAAGCGTTAAGCGTAGCTGGCTTTAGCTTCGAATGAGTGTGAGAGAGCCCCGGCGGGTAACCGCCGGGGCTCTTTACTTTTCGACCTGATGCAAAACCGCGGAAAACGTTGCGTCGATCGTTTGCTAGTCCGCAAACACTTCCTGCAAGGCGCTCAATGCACTCGAGAGCGTATCTTCAGGAACGGCGCCCTCTTTTTTGATCAGCCGTACTTTGTCGACGGAGTGAATCTGATCCAGGAGGATGAGCCCATGCTGGTTTCGGAAGGAGACCGGAATGCGAAAGGGCGCCGGCCTGCCTCTGGATGTCATCGGAGCGACCATTACGGTGCGCAGGTGTTCGTGCATTTCTTCCGGCGAAACCACGACACACGGCCGGGTTTTTTGAATCTCACTGACTGAGGTCGGGTCCAGCGCGACCAACCAGATATCGCCGCGGGCTACCATTCGAGCTCCAAGTCTTCGGCATTGCCGAACTCGCCCATGACGAGCCGATCCTCTCCGCTCTGCGCAAGCGACTTGCTGGCTTCGGCCCACCCGTGGCGAGCCTTGTTGCGTGGACGACGCAATACGATTGCGTCATTCTCGACTTCCATTTCGACCTCCTTCTCAAGGCCCAGTTGGGCCAGAAACGGTTTGGGAATCAGGACGCCCTGAGAGTTGCCCATCTTCCGGATTGTGGTTTTCATGGAATCGCTCGTGGCCGATTACGGAAGCACGATGTTATAACCCCATGTGTTGGTTGGTCAATACAATGTTATTACGAGCAGATGCCGAAACGCTCGATGACAGGTTAAGAGACGCGACGCGCGGCGGCCATTCAGCCGAACGGGTTAGGCCGATTCGCCTTCAAGAACGCGCATCGGGTATCGAGACAGGCTGGTAGTGCGGATCCGGGTACTGCAACCACCAGCATAACTCACTGTTTTTACAAGGTTTTTTCCGTAATCCTAGTACCCGCGACGCGCCTGGAAGTGGCATAATCGGCTCACAAGCTGTCGGTGGACCCACGACAGCACATTCCCCGCAGTCACCCACGAAAGCGCTCACCATGGCACAGACTCTGTACGACAAACTGTGGAACACCCACGTGATCCACACGGAAGACGACGGCACCTCGATCCTGTACATCGACCGTCACCTGCTGCATGAAGTGACGAGCCCGCAGGCGTTCGAAGGCCTGAAGCTCGAGAAGCGCCCGGTGTGGCGCATCAGCGCGAATCTGGCCGTGTCCGACCACAACGTGCCGACCACCGACCGCTCGCACGGCATCGCCGATCCGGTTTCGAAGCTGCAGGTCGATACGCTCGACCAGAATTGCGATGCATTCGGCATTACGCAATTCAAGATGAACGACCTGCGTCAGGGCATCGTGCACATCATCGGGCCGGAGCAGGGCGCAACGCTTCCCGGCATGACGATCGTCTGCGGCGATTCCCACACGTCCACGCACGGCGCGTTCGGCGCGCTGGCGCACGGCATCGGCACGTCGGAAGTGGAGCACGTGCTCGCCACGCAAACGCTCCTGCAGAAGAAAAGCAAGAACATGCTCATCAAGGTCGAAGGCCAGTTGCCGCGCGGCTGCACCGCGAAGGACATCGTGCTCGCGATCATCGGCAAGATCGGCACGGCGGGCGGCACGGGCTACGCAATGGAATTCGGCGGCTCGACCATTCGCGCGCTGTCGATGGAAGGCCGCATGACGGTCTGCAACATGGCGATCGAGGCGGGCGCGCGCGCCGGCATGGTCGCCGTCGACGACACGACCATCAACTATCTGAAAGATCGTCCGTATTCGCCGCAGGGTGTCGAATGGAATCAGGCGGTCGAATACTGGCGCCAGTTCAAGTCGGATGCGGATGCGCATTTCGACCGCGTCGTCGAACTGAACGCCGCCGAGATCGTGCCGCAAGTGACGTGGGGCACGTCGCCGGAAATGGTGACGTCGATCGACGGCCGCGTGCCCGATCCCGAAAAGGAAAAGGATCCCGTCAAGCGCAACGCGATGGAGCGCGCGCTGACCTACATGGCGCTCACGCCGAACACGCCGATCGAGGCGATCCGGCCGGACAAGATCTTTATCGGCTCGTGCACGAATGCGCGCATCGAAGATCTGCGCGCGGCGGCGTACGTCGTGAAGTCGCTCGGCAAGCGCGTTGCATCGAACGTTCGTCTGGCGATGGTCGTGCCGGGTTCGGGTCTTGTGAAGGCGCAGGCCGAGCGCGAAGGCCTCGACAAGATTTTCACGAACGCCGGTTTCGAATGGCGCGAACCGGGCTGCTCGATGTGCCTCGCGATGAACGCCGACCGGCTCGAACCGGGCGAGCGCTGCGCATCGACGTCCAACCGCAACTTCGAAGGCCGACAGGGCGCGGGCGGCCGCACGCATCTCGTGAGCCCCGCGATGGCGGCCGCCGCCGCGATCGAAGGCCATTTCGTCGACGTGCGCGAGCTCGCGTGATCAACCGGTAAAGTCAAAGGCTCAAGCGTCATGGAAAAATTCACTGTGCATAGCGGCCTCGTCGCGCCGCTCGATCGCGAAAATGTCGATACCGACGCGATCATCCCGAAGCAGTTCCTGAAGTCCATCAAGCGCACCGGCTTCGGCCCGAATGCGTTCGACGAATGGCGTTATCTCGATGTCGGCCAGCCCGGCCAGGACAACAGCAAGCGCCCGCTCAACCCGGACTTCGTGCTGAATCAGCAGCGCTATCAGGGCGCGTCGGTTCTGCTCGCGCGCAAGAATTTCGGCTGCGGCAGTTCGCGCGAACACGCGCCGTGGGCGCTGGATCAGTACGGCTTTCGCGCGATCATCGCGCCGAGTTTCGCGGACATTTTCTATAACAACTGCTTCAAGAACGGCCTGTTGCCGGTCGTGCTGACCGAGCAGGAAGTCGACAAGCTCTTCAACGAGACGTACGCGTTCGTCGGTTTCAAGCTGACCATCGACCTCGAAGCGCAAGTCGTTCGCACCGGCGACGGCACGGAGTTCAAGTTCGACGTGCCGGGTTTCCGCAAGTACTGTCTGCTGAACGGCTTCGACGACATCGGCCTCACGCTGCGTCACGCCGACAAGATCCGCCAGTTCGAGGCCGAGCGCCTCACGAAGCAGCCGTGGCTGAACAACCGGCTCGTCGGATAACTGAGATTGCTCCGTGTAAAACGGAGGTAGACCGGAACATAGGCCAAGGCGGCCCCGTACCCCTTGGCGCTACTCCGCGTACGCGGAAATAGACCAACGAACACAAAGGAAATCGAGACATGAAGATTGCAGTGTTGCCCGGCGACGGGATCGGTCCGGAAATCATGGCCGAAGCGGTCAAGGTGCTGAACGCGCTCGGCGAGAAATTCGAACTGGAAGAGGCGCCGGTCGGCGGTGCGGGTTACGAGGCGCAAGGTCATCCGCTGCCTGAATCCACGTTGAAACTGGCGAAGGAAGCAGACGCAATTTTGTTCGGCGCCGTCGGCGACTGGAAGTACGACAAGCTCGAGCGCGCGCTGCGTCCCGAGCAGGCGATCCTCGGCCTGCGCAAGCATTTGCAGCTATTCGCGAACTTCCGTCCGGCGATCTGCTATCCGCAACTGACGGGCGCGTCGTCGCTGAAACCGGAAATCGTCTCGGGACTCGATATCCTGATCGTGCGCGAGCTGAACGGCGACATCTACTTCGGCGCGCCGCGCGGCGTTCGTCAGGCGCCGGACGGCCCGTTCGAAGGCGCGAAGGAAGGTTTCGACACGATGCGCTATTCCGAACCCGAAGTGCGCCGCATCGCGCACGTCGCGTTCCAGGCGGCGCGGAAGCGCGCGAAGAAGCTGACGAGCGTCGACAAGGCCAACGTGCTCGAAACGTCTCAACTGTGGCGCGACACGATGATCGACGTCGCGAAGGAATATGCGGACGTCGAGCTGTCGCACATGTACGTCGACAACGCCGCGATGCAGCTCGTCAAGGCGCCGAAGGCTTTCGACGTGGTCGTCACCGGCAACATGTTCGGCGACATTCTCTCGGACGAAGCCGCGATGCTGACCGGCTCCATCGGCATGTTGCCGTCGGCGTCGCTCGACAAGAGCAACAAGGGTCTGTACGAGCCGTCGCACGGCTCCGCGCCGGACATCGCGGGCAAGGGCGTCGCCAATCCGCTCGCGACCATCCTCTCGGCCGCGATGATGCTGCGCTACTCGCTCGGCAAGACGGAGCAGGCCGATCGCATCGAAAGCGCGGTGAAGAAGGTGCTGGAGCAGGGTTACCGGACCGGAGATATCGCGACGCCGGACGGCAAGATCGTCGGCACGAAGGAAATGGGCGACGCGGTGCTGAAGGCGCTGTAATAGCCGCAGAGCGGTCGGCCGATCCTGCAATAAAGCGGCCGATCGTCTCTTTTTGCCGATGTTCGCGCAAGATCCGTACGAATTTCGGCCACGCGCCGCGACGGGCTGACGAAAACGTCGGGTTATCGTGTATATTCTTTTGTCATGGCGAAGAACTCTCAATTCTCTCTGAATTCCACTGGTCGCGGCGCTCACGCCGGCGCTACGGAATTCGCCATCGGCAACATCAGCACGCGCATCGACGCCGTCAAACGCGTCGCCAAATTCGCGCGCATTACGAAAATCTCCATCAAAACGATCACGATTCGCTGATCGTCCCCCGTGTCCGAGCGTCTTCCCCGCGCGGCCACGCCGGGTAAAGATGCGGGGAAGCGTCCACTTCAAGGGTAGTGAGTCATGAACGTAGGTCTCGTTGGTTGGCGCGGCATGGTCGGCAGCGTACTGATGCAACGCATGCAGCAGGAAGGCGATTTCGACTTGATCGAACCGGTGTTCTTCAGCACCAGCAATGCGGGCGGCAACGCGCCGTCGTTCGCCAAAAACGAGACGAAGCTCAAAGACGCGACGAGCATCGAAGACCTGAAAAAGTGCGACACCATCATTACGTGTCAGGGCGGCGACTACACCAACGAGGTGTATCCGAAGCTGCGCGCGGCGGGCTGGAAAGGCTACTGGATCGATGCGGCTTCCGCGCTGCGCATGAAGGACGACGCCGTGATCATCCTCGATCCGGTGAATCTCGGCGTCATCAAGGATTCGCTGGTCAAGGGCGGCCGTGATTTCATCGGCGGCAACTGCACCGTCAGCCTGATGCTGATGGCGCTCGGCGGCCTGTTCCGCGAGAACCTCGTCGACTGGATGACGGCCATGACATATCAGGCCGCATCGGGCGCGGGCGCGCAGAACATGCGCGAACTGCTTCAGCAGATGGGCGTGCTCTACGGCGCGGCGAAGGAAGATCTCGCCGATCCGGCCTCGGCCATCCTCGACATCGACCGCCGCGTGCTCGCCGCGATGAACGGCGAACGCATGCCGGTCGACAACTTCGGCGTGCCGCTCGCCGGCTCGCTGATTCCGTGGATCGACAAGGATCTCGGCAACGGGATGTCGAAGGAAGAGTGGAAGGGCGGCGCGGAAACCAACAAGATTCTCGGCAAGCCGGCGATGGGTCAGTCGGGCTCGATTCCTGTCGACGGCCTGTGCGTTCGCATCGGCGCGATGCGCTGCCATTCGCAGGCGCTCACCATCAAGCTCAACAAGGACGTGCCGCTCGACGAAGTGAACGAGATCCTCGCGTCCGCGAACGACTGGGTGAAGGTCGTGCCGAACGAACGCGAAGCATCGATGCGCGATCTGTCGCCGGCAGTCGTCACGGGCACGCTGGCGGTGCCGGTCGGACGCGTGCGCAAGCTGGCCATGGGCGGCGAGTATCTGTCGGCGTTCACCGTCGGCGATCAGCTGCTGTGGGGCGCTGCCGAGCCGCTGCGCCGCATGCTGCGCATTCTGCTCGACAAGTAAAGTAAACTACGCGCCTGAAGCGCGGCCAGAACCAGAAAGCGTCGCGTTTCTCGCGGCGCTTTTTGTTTTTCTGCTGCTTCGTTGCAAAACCGTGTCCGCGCGGACGGCCGTTGCCGTTTCGTTTCGATTTCGCCGCATTCCGGAGCCTCAATGATCCAACGACCTCGCCGGTCTCTCCTTTCGTCATCGCGCGCGGCGCTCGCTGCGGCAGGCTTGTCCGTATGCGCGGCGTTCTGGGCGACACCCGGCGATGCCTTTGCGCAGGCAAGCGGCGCGGCAGCCAGCGCGACGCCCGCCGCCGACGGCGCGGCGCAATACGCGGTGAAGCCGGGGCAATCGCTGAGCGATATCGCCGGCGAGCTGACGGGATCGAAAGACCGCGACGTTCGCGCACGCGCGTCGCGCGCCCTGTTCGATGCCAATCCGAGCGCGTTCGCCAATCACGACATCAACAAGCTGAAGCTCGGCTCGGTGCTGAGCGTGCCGGCGGAACTGAGCGGCGCGGCAGCGCCCGCGCCCGCCTTGGCGTCGGCTTCTGCCGGACAGCAAAACGCAGCCGCCGAGGCTCCGCCAGCCAGCGCCGCGCCGGCTTCGGAAGGCGTGACGGCCGGGCTGGCTGCGTCGTCTGCAGATTCCGCGGCTTCCGCGTCGCCCGCCGAGCCGGTCGCGAGTGCGCCTGCGGACGTGGCATCGGCCCCGGCGCAGGCTGCCGAAACCGCATCCGCGCCGACAACGACGGCCAGTGCGCCCGCGAGCACGGCGCCCGCATCCGGCAAGAGCGGCGGCATGACGCCGGTCATCGTCGGCATCGTGATCGCGGCGATCGCCGTTCTCTTCCTGATGATGCGACGCGGCAAGCGACGCGAGTCGAAAGTCGCAGACGACGATACCTCGCCCCGTACGTTCGCCACGCTCGAAGAGGCGCAAGCCGACGCCGCCGCGCGCAACGAAGCGCTTGCAAAGTCCCGTGCGGCCGCGGCCGCCGGCGCCGTCGCGGCAGACCATCTCGAAGGCAAGCCGGCCGCGCGCGGCACATCGGAAGCCGATGCGGATGCGGCGCGCGTCGAAAGCGCGGACACGGCACAGGCACCCGCGACGCCATCGGACGATGAACTGCCTCCGGCGACGGAAGCACCCGCGAAGCCGGAAGCGTCGCGTACTGAATCGCAAGCGCAATCTCAAGTGCAGTCGATTCCTCCGGTCGAGGAAACCGCGCCGTTCGCACCTGTCCCGCCTGCGGCGCGACATCCCGATTTCGTTCCGCCTTTGCCCGGCGCGCCGTCGAGCGCGGCTGGGCCGGTCGAACCCCAGCCCGGCCAGCGCACCGAACGCACTGCCGAAAAATGGGAGGCCGAGGAGCGTGAAGCCGCGGCACGCCGCGCCGCCGCTCAGGAGGCTTCGGAACGCGAAGAACGCGCGCGGGAAGCGGCCGCGCGCGAAGCGCTTGCTCGCGACGTGGCCGACCGTCAGGCCGAACTGCGCGAAGTCACCGGGCGCGAGGAAGAGGCGCGCGAGGCGGCGGCACGGGAGATCGTCGGGCGCGAAGCCGAGCTCCGCGAATTGAAGGCGCGCGCCGCCGATGAGCCGCAGGATCCCGACGACGAACCCGCGCTCGCACATAGTTTCCCGATGCCGAAGTTTCCGCAGGAGGCGGTTCAGGCGCTCGACTCGCTCGATATGGACTTGCCGCCGCGCATGGAGCTGAAGCTCGCCACTCCCGGCGATGAAGCGCGCACGCTGCCGGCCTCGCCGGCGGTTGCTCCCAGCGCGCCGCCGCAGACGCTGGAAGCGCCGCCGGCCGCGCCGCGCGACGACACGCAGCCCATCGAGCAGGCGCCGTTCGTGCCGCAGCCGGTGGCTCAAAGCCCGGCGCGGCAAGCCGATATCGCTGCGAATCAGCCGCAATCGGTCGCCTCGCAGATGGAAGCGGGCACCGCGGGTCCGGCTTCGGTCGCGGGCCTCGGCGCGACGAGATTCGGACCGTTGAGCCTCGATTTCGATCTCGGTCCGTCGTCGAGCGCGACCGAGCCGCTGCCGGCGCTGACCCCGGCGCAACTCGCGACGATCGCGCGCAACAAGCTCGAACTCGCCGCCGAGTACATCGAGTTGGGCGATCTTCAGGGCGCGCGCACCTTGCTGCAGGAAGTGATCGAGTCGAACGATCCGGCGACGCGCCAGCAGGCCGCCACGCTTCTCTCGACGCTCGCGCCGCACTCCTGAAATGCGCATTGCTTTAGGGATTCAGTACGACGGATCGGCGTTTTTCGGCTGGCAATCGCAGCCGCACGGCAAGACGGTGCAGAACGAACTGGAGCGCGCGCTCGCGAGTTTCGCGCAGACGCCGCTGCAGACGGTCGTGGCCGGACGAACGGACACGGGCGTGCACGGGCTCGGCCAGGTGGTGCACTTCGATACGGATCTGGACCGCACCGATTTCTCCTGGGTGCGCGGCACCAACGCGTTTCTGCCGGAAACTGTCGCCGTGCAGTGGGCCAAGCCGATGCCCGACGACTTCCACGCGCGTTTCGCGGCGTTCGAGCGGACATACTTCTACGTGCTCTACGTCAATCCGGTGCGTTCGCCGATGCTCGCGAAGCGCGCGGGCTGGGTCCATACGCCGCTCGACGTCGCCGCGATGCGCGACGCAATCGCGTGCCTGATCGGCGCGCATGATTTCTCGTCGTTCCGCGCCGCCGATTGCCAGTCGAAAACGCCGGTGAAGCATCTGCATCAGATCGATGTGCGCGAGCAGGGCGACTTCATCCACTTCCGGTTTCGCGCCAACGCCTTCCTGCATCACATGGTGCGCAATCTGATGGGATGCTTCGTCGCGATCGGCCGGGGCCGTCATCCCGCTTCGTGGATGGCCGAAGTGCTTGCCGCGCGCGACCGGCGGGCCGCCGCACCGACCTTCATGCCGGACGGGCTGTATCTGGCCGAGGTCGGCTATCCTGAACACTTTGCTGTGCCGCCGCCGCACATCGCCAGCATGCCGTGGAGCGCCATCTGGGCGGAGCCGAAATGACCGAAAGAGATTTGCATCGCACCCGCATCAAGCTGTGCGGACTGTCGCGCGTCGAGGACGTGCAGCACGCCGTCGCGCTGGGCGCGGACGCCGTCGGCTTCGTGTTCTATCCGCCGAGTCCGCGCTCGGTCAGCGTCGCGCAGGCAGTCGAACTGGCGCGCCATGTGCCGCCGCTCGTGTCGGCCGTGGGTTTGTTCGTGAATGCGACGCCCGAGTGGATCCGGGAAGTCACGTCGAACGTGCCGCTTTCGCTATTGCAGTTCCACGGCGACGAAACGCCCGAACAATGCGAAGAACTCGCCGGAATTGCGGGTTTATCCTATTGGCGCGCACTGCGTATTGGGCATGATGCGTCGGCAGACCATTTGATAGAATCGTCTCTTGAATTCAAAGCCGCAGGCGGCCTTCTGCTCGACGCTCTCGTCGAGGGCTTCGGCGGCGGTGGAAAGGTATTCGATTGGTCACTTATCCCAACAGATCTCGGGCATCGGGCCGTTTTGAGTGGTGGGTTGAACGCGCAAAACGTCAGTGACGCCATTCGGCGTGTGCGCCCGTACGCGGTCGATGTCTCGAGCGGCATCGAAGTGCCGGGCGCCAAGGGCGTGAAGGATCCCGCCCGAATGGCGGCTTTCGTGCGCGCAGTGCGCGCGGCGGATGCCGGGTGAATCGAACGTGAGCCGCACAGCCGGCTCGCGTAACCGAGAGAGTGACGCAATGTACAACTTGCCAGACGAAAGAGGCCATTTCGGCCAGTATGGAGGCGTGTTCGTCTCCGAAACGCTCATCCACGCGCTCGACGAATTGCGCGTCGCGTATGAAGCGGCACAAAAAGATCCCGAATTCATCGCCGAATACGAGTACGAGCTCAAGCATTACGTGGGCCGTCCTTCGCCGATTTATCACGCAAAACGCTGGAGCGAGATGCTCGGCGGCGCGCAGCTTTATCTGAAGCGCGAGGACCTGAATCACACCGGCGCGCATAAGGTGAACAATGTGATCGGCCAGGCGCTGCTCGCCCGCAAGATGGGCAAGCCGCGCGTGATCGCGGAAACCGGCGCCGGCCAGCACGGCGTCGCGACCGCGACGATCGCGGCGCGCTTCGGCATGGAGTGCGTGGTCTATATGGGCGCCGAGGACGTGCGTCGTCAGGCGGCGAACGTCTATCGCATGAAGCTGCTCGGCGCGACGGTCGTGCCGGTCGAATCGGGTTCGAAAACACTCAAAGACGCCCTCAACGAGGCCATGCGCGACTGGGTGACGAACGTCGAAAACACGTTCTATATCATCGGTACCGTTGCCGGGCCGCATCCGTATCCGATGATGGTGCGCGATTTCCAGCGCGTGATCGGCGACGAATGCCGCGTGCAGATGCCGGAAATGACCGGTCGCCAGCCGGACGCGGTGATCGCGTGCGTCGGCGGCGGTTCGAATGCGATGGGCATTTTTTATCCGTATATCGACGACAAAGACGTCAAGTTGATTGGCGTCGAGGCGGCGGGCGATGGCATCGACACGGGTCGTCACGCTGCATCGCTGATGGGCGGCAGTCCGGGCGTACTGCACGGCAACCGTACGTATCTGCTGCAGGATGAAAACGGCCAGATCATCGAGACGCATTCGGTGTCGGCGGGGCTCGACTATCCGGGCGTCGGCCCGGAGCATGCGTGGCTGAAGGACGCCGGGCGCGCGGAGTATGTCGGCATCACCGACGACGAAGCGCTCAAGGCGTTCCACGACTGCTGCCGTATCGAGGGCATCATCCCGGCGCTCGAGTCGAGTCACGCGCTCGCTTACGGCGCCAAGCTCGCGAAGACGCTGCCGCGCGACAAGGTGCTGCTCGTCAACTTGTCGGGCCGGGGCGACAAGGACATGCATACGGTCGCCGAGCGATCGGGCATCCAGTTCTGAGCCCATAAACGATGCGCACTGTCATCGACGAGCCGTTGTCCGCCGGCGCTCTCACGGGCGCCGGCCCCGACATTCGCAACCGCGATTTCCTTGCCGATGCCGCGAACATTCCCAATGCGTCGATCGATCTGATCGTCGCAGATCCGCCATATGGTCTGGGCAAGGATTACGGGAACGATTCGGACATGTTGTCGGGCGACGCCTTCCTCGAGTGGACGTACCGCTGGCTCGATCTGGCGATTCCGAAGCTCAAGCCGAGCGGCTCGCTCTATATTTTCTGCACCTGGCAGTATTCGCCCGAGCTGTTCGTGTTCCTGAAACGCAGGGTTCTGATGATCAACGAGATCGTCTGGGACCGGCGTGTGCCGAGCATGGGCGGAACGACGCGGAAATTTACGTCAGTGCACGACAACATCGGCTATTTCGCGGTATCGAAGGATTACTACTTCGATCTCGATCCGGTGCGCATCCCTTACGACGCAGAGACGAAAAAAGCGCGTTCGCGCAAGATCTTCGAAGGCAGCAAGTGGCTTGAACTCGGCTACAACCCGAAGGATGTGTGGTCCGTCTCGCGCTTGCATCGGCAACACGCGGAGCGCGTCGATCATCCGACGCAAAAGCCGCTGGAAATTGTCGAGCGCATGGTGCTGGCGAGTTGTCCTCCGGGCGGACGCGTGCTCGATCCGTTCATGGGCAGCGGCACCACTGCCGTTGCGTGCGCCCGTCACGGCCGCGAGTTCACAGGCTATGAGATCAATGCAGATTACTGCACGATCGCCGCAGATCGCATCGCGGAGGCGCATGCCGCAAGGTTGCGTGCGAGCGAGCCGGCGCGGCCGCGCCGCAAGACGTCCATCGCCACGGATGCCGCCGCGCAGGCCGTCGAATAGCGCTGGATGCGCGCATTTTCGTCGCTGATCGCGTCAGATGCGGAAAATTTCGCGTCGACGTCAACGAATACGACTTCGAGAATTCTCATGTCCCGTATCAAGAATACTTTTGCGGCACTGGCCGCGCAGGGAAAGAAAGGGCTGATTCCGTTCATCACGGCAGGCGACCCGAATCCCGAGCAGACCGTCGAGTTCATGCACGCGCTGGCCAAGGGCGGCGCGGACGTCATCGAACTGGGGGTGCCGTTTTCCGATCCGATGGCCGACGGCCCCGTCATCCAGCGGTCGTCCGAGCGAGCGCTCGAACGCGGCATGACGCTGAAGCGCGTGCTCGCCGATGTCGCGCGCTTTCGCGAGACCGACGATAAGACACCCGTGGTCCTGATGGGCTATGCCAATCCGATCGAGCGCATGGGCGCGGACGCTTTCGCTCAAGCCGCGAAGGAAGCCGGCGTCGACGGCGTGCTGGTGGTCGATTACCCGCCCGAAGAGGCCACCGAGTTCGGCGCGACAATGCGCGCCGCCGGCATCGATCCGATTTTCCTGCTCGCGCCGACCTCCACGGACGAGCGCATCGCGGCAGTCGGCAAGATTGCGAGCGGCTACGTCTATTACGTATCGCTCAAGGGCGTGACCGGCGCGGCAAATCTGGACGTTTCCAGCATCGCGAGTAAAATCCCGGCCATCAAGTCGCATGTGCCCCTGCCGGTCGGCGTAGGATTCGGCATTCGCGACGCGCAGACCGCACGTTCCGTCGCCGATGTCGCGGACGCCGTCGTCATCGGCAGCCGCCTCGTGCAGTTGCTCGAGGAAGCGCCGCCCGACACCGCGGCCGCGTCGCTGACGAGTTTCATCGCCGGAATTCGTCAGGCGCTCGACGCCAAGTAAAATACGCGCCGCCGCAGTTCGCCCCGATTCGGGCGCGCTGCGCGGCCACCCGATCAGTCAAGGAAAAACGATGAGCTGGCTCGACAAACTGCTGCCGCCGAAGATCAAGCAAACCGATCCCAAAAGCCGCAAGGGCATTCCCGAAGGCCTCTGGGTGAAGTGCCCGTCGTGCGAGGCGGTGCTGTATCGCAACGACGTCGAGGCGAATCTGCATGTCTGCCCGAAGTGCAGCCATCACATGCGTATCGGCGCGCGCGAGCGGCTCGATCGCCTGCTCGACCCGGAAGGTCGTTACGAAATCGGCCAGGAAGTCGTGCCGGTCGACGCGCTGAAGTTCAAGGACAGCCGCAAGTACCCGGATCGCATCAAGGAAGCGATGGACGACACCGGCGAAACCGACGCGATGGTCGTCATGGGCGGGGCGATCCACACGATTCCCTGCGTGGTCGCGTGCTTCGAGTTCTCGTTCATGGGCGGCTCGATGGGATCCGTGGTCGGCGAACGTTTCGTGCGCGGCGCGCGCAATGCGCTCGAGCAGAACGTGCCGTTCATCTGTTTCACGGCGTCGGGCGGCGCGCGCATGCAGGAAAGCCTGCTTTCGCTCATGCAAATGGCGAAAACCACTGCGCTTCTGACCCGACTTTCAGACGCCAAGCTGCCGTTCATCTCCGTTTTGACCGACCCGACGATGGGCGGCGTTTCCGCCAGTTTCGCGTTCCTCGGCGACGTCGTGATCGCCGAGCCGAAGGCGCTGATCGGCTTCGCGGGTCCGCGCGTGATCGAACAGACTGTGCGCGAGAAGCTGCCCGAAGGTTTTCAGCGCGCCGAATTCCTGATTCAGAAGGGCGCGGTCGACATGATCGTGGATCGCCGCAAGATGCGCGAAGAACTGGCCCAGTTGATGGCATTGATGACGCGGCAACCCGCCGACGCGGTCGCCTGAGCTTTTTGAAACGTAGCGCCGCGCCGCGCGTGAACCTCCGGTTCCGCGCGGCGTTTTTGTTTTTTCGATCTCAAAAATGAACACTTTCCCCACTCTCGACGCCTGGCTTGCTCATCTGGAAGCGGCGCATCCGGTCGGCATCGACATGGGTCTCGCGCGCATCGGCCGCGTGAAGGAAGCGCTGGGCCTGAGCTTCGCGTGCCCGGTCATCACGGTCGGCGGCACGAACGGCAAGGGCTCGACGTGTGCGATCCTCGAAACGATCCTGCTGCGCGCGGGTTATCGCGTGGGTTGCCACACGTCGCCGCATCTGCTGTCGTTCAACGAGCGCGCCCGCATCGACGGCGCCGAGGCCACGGACGCCGAATTGCTCGATCATTTCGAGGCCGTGGAGCGCGCGCGTGCGAGCCTGCCGGAGCCGGTGACGCTGACCTATTTCGAATTCACGACGCTCGCGATCCTTCATCTGTTCGCCTCGCGCGGGCTCGATGCGGTGATCCTCGAAGTGGGCCTCGGCGGGCGTCTCGACGCAGTGAATATCGTCGATACGGATTGCGCCGTGATCACGAGCATCGACATCGACCATACGGACTATCTCGGCGACACGCGGGAAAAGATCGGCTTCGAGAAAGCCGGCATTTTCCGGACGGGCAAGCCGGCCGTTTGCGGCGATCCGTCGCCGCCGCAAAGTCTCATCGATCACGCCGGGGCGATCGGCGCGGATCTTTGGCTCGTCGGCCGCGATTTTCGTTATGAAGCGCAGCCGGGCAACGAACGTCAGCAATGGAGCTACCTCGGCCGCGAGCAGCGGCGTCCGGCGCTGGCTTATCCGGCGCTGCGCGGCGCGAATCAGCTGATCAACACGGCGGCGGCGCTGGCCGCGCTCGAAGCGTTGCGCGACCGGCTGCCGGTGTCGGCGCAGGACATCCGCCTCGGGCTGGCGAACGTCGAATTGCCAGGGCGGTTTCAGGTGCTGCCGGGCAAGCCGCAGATCATTCTGGATGTGGCGCACAACCCGCACGCGGCCGCAGTTCTGGCGCAAAACCTTGGCAATATGGGCTACTTTCCGTACACCTACGCGGTGTTTGGAGCGATGCGCGACAAGGACATCGAAGGCGTGGTGAGCCAGTTGAAGAGCGAAATCGATCACTGGAACGTCACCGCGCTGCCGACGCCGCGCGGCGCCTCGGCGTCACAGCTGGAGTCCGCCTTGCGCGATGCCGGTGTCAACGACGGGCCCGACAGCAGCGTTTCGTGCTTTGAAAGCCCTGCCGCAGCTTTTCAAGATGCGTTAAGCCGGGCCTCTGAAAATGATAGAATTTTGGTTTTCGGCAGTTTCTACACGGTAGCGGGCGTAATGGCCTACCGTCGATCGCGGCATAACTGAGCAGCATCACCGAGACGGTCTGCCGTCCAGCACCAAGCGATACATGGGACTTTTCTCGTTCGGCAAGAAAGACGACTCCGGTCGCGACGCATATTCCGATTCTCCGCGCGGTTCGCGCCAGACCGTGCGCACGGAACGCCGCACGCGCAGGTCGGACCGTAGCGAGCGCAGCGACGCGGACGCAATGATGCTCGATCCGACCCTGCCCGAGAAGCAGCGCGCCCGACGGCGTCTGGTCGGCGCGATCGCGCTGGTGCTGGCCGCCGTCATCGTCCTGCCGATGGTGCTGGATTCGCGCCCGAAGCCCGTCACCGACGACATCTCCATCGACATTCCCAATCGCCCGGCGCCGGCTGTCAAGCAGTCGCGCGACGCGGCAGACGCAGACACGCAAGCCGGCGTCGCGCATGACGGCCCGGCGGGCGCATCGGGCAGCGTGGCAGCGGGCGTGACGCAGCCGCAACCGGCCGCGACCGCTCAGGCCAAACCCGAAGGCAAGGAACAACCGAAGCCCGAGACCAAGGCCGACGCGAAGCCGTCGAAGCCCGCCGTCGCCAATCAGGCTGCCCCGCAAACTCAGCCGGCGGCTCAGGCCGCCAGGCCGCAAACGGCCGAATCCTCGGAAGACACGAGTGCGAACACCGCGGCGAACACGCCGTCGTCGCCAGCCGGCAGCCGCTTCGTGCTGCAGATCGGCCAGTTCGACGACGAAACCGCCGCGCAAAACTGGGTCAACAAGTTGAAAGCCGCGGGTGTGCCCGCATATCTCGAACATCGCAAGCAGTCGGACGGCTCGACGCGCTCGCTGTTGCGTGCGGGACCGTTCCCGGATCGCGCGTCGGCGTCGGCTGCGCTCGTGAAGGTGCGTCAGGCCGGGCTTGGCGGCGGCAACCGGTCGGCATCGAATTAAGCGCGCCCGATGTTCACTGCGTTCGACTATGCCGTGATGGCCGTGATCGGCCTGTCCGCCTTGCGCGGCATGTGGCGCGGCCTGCTGGCCGAGGCGTTCGGGCTGGTCGGCTGGATCGCCGCCATTCTGATCGCCGGGCGCTGCGTCGGGTTCGTCGTGCCCTATATTCCGGCCACATGGCAAGGCGGCGCGCTGACGCAATGGCTCGTGGCGTTCGTGCTGGTGGTCGCGGCGGTGCTGCTGTTGTCGAGCGTGCTGTCAGCGCTCCTCACGCGCATCACGGAAGTGACCGGCCTGCGCGGTGTGGACCGCTCGCTGGGTCTGCTGTTCGGCCTCGTGAGAGGGGCTATATTGGTAGTGATCCTGGTCGCCCTCGCTGGCTTGACCGAGCTGCCTGAAAAGGATTTCTGGCGCAACGCGCTGCTGAGGCCGATGGCCGAGCAGGGCGTGCGAGAACTGAAAACGCTGCTCCCCGATACGCTCGCCGCGTACGTGCACGTCGCCCCCGCTTTGAGCGGCCCGGCGCCAAACGCCGCACAATAGACGAACGGCCGGCTACACGGGGAATGCGCGACGGCTCGAAGATGCGCTTCGATTCGGCTTTCGTGCGACCTTCGTGCGGCCGAATTTCGAGAGAAGTGCCCGACGTGAGCCGGCACCGCCTCGTCTACCCGTTTCGACTCTTTGAAGGACCATGCCATGTGCGGCATCGTAGGTGTAGTTTCCCAAAGTCCCGTCAATCAGCTGATCTATGACAGCCTGCTCCTGCTGCAGCATCGCGGCCAGGACGCGGCGGGCATCGCCACGGCGAACGGCAATAACTTCCATATGCACAAGGCCAACGGCATGGTGCGCGACGTGTTCCGCACGCGCAACATGCGCAGCCTGCCGGGCAACGTGGGCATCGGTCAGGTGCGCTATCCGACCGCCGGTTCCGCGTCGAGCGAAGAGGAAGCGCAGCCGTTCTACGTCAACGCGCCGTTCGGGATCATCCTCGCGCACAACGGCAACCTGACGAACTGGACGCAGTTGAAGGACGAGATGTTCCGCATCGATCGCCGGCACATCAACACGGCGTCCGACACCGAAGTGCTGCTCAACGTCTTCGCGCATGAACTGCAGCTCGCGAGTTCGGGCCTGCAACTCGACGCCGCCGCGCTGTGGAAGGCCGTGGGGGGCGTGCATCGGCGGGTGAAGGGGTCGTATGCGATCGTCTCGCTTATCGCGGGTTACGGGCTCGTGGCGTTCCGCGATCCGTTCGGCATTCGCCCGCTCGTGCTCGGCAAGCTGGAAACGGCAACGGGCGTCGAGTGGATGGTGGCGTCGGAGTCGGTGGCGATCGAAGGCATCGGCTTCGAGTTCGTGCGCGATGTCGAGCCGGGCGAGGCCATTTTCATCGACGCCGAAGGCAACCTGCACAGCCATCAATGCGCCGACAAGCCGACGCTCAATCCGTGCATTTTCGAGCTCGTGTATCTCGCGCGTCCGGACTCGTGCCTCGACGGCGTGCCGGTCTACAACGCGCGCCTGCGCATGGGCGACTATCTCGCCGAGAAGATCAAGCGCGTGCTGCCGGACGTGCCGATCGACGTCGTGATGCCGATTCCCGATTCCTCGCGCCCCGCCGCGATGCAGGTCGCCGCGAAGCTCGGCGTCGAGTATCGCGAAGGGTTCTTCAAGAACCGCTATGTGGGCCGCACCTTCATCATGCCGGGGCAGGCGGTGCGCAAGAAATCGGTGCGCCAAAAGCTCAACGCGATGGGCATCGAGTTCAAGGGCAAGAACGTGCTGATCGTCGACGATTCCATCGTGCGCGGCACGACTTCGCACGAGATCGTCCAGATGGCCCGCGACGCCGGCGCGAACAAGGTGATCTTCGCCTCGGCGGCGCCGCCGGTGAAGTTCCCGAACGTGTACGGCATCGACATGCCGACGCGCGGCGAACTCGTCGCGCACGGGCGCAGCGATGAAGAAGTCGCGCGCATGATCGGCGCGGATCATCTCGTGTATCAGGACGTCGAGGATCTCAAGAACGCGATTCGCGACATCAATCCGAACCTCCGGGAATTCGAAGCCTCGTGCTTCGACGGCAACTACATTACCGGCGACGTGACGACCGATTATCTCGATCGCATCGAGACGGCGCGTCTTGCGCCGCAGTCGCAGTCGGATCGCGATGCCGCGAGCGAAGCGCAAGAGGGCGGCATGACGCGCTCGCAGTTGCATTTGCAACTATCGGTCGAGTGATGAGCCGATAGAGCGCTTCGTCGCCGTTCCGAACGAGCCCGCTTCGTCGATCGAGACAAGCGGGCTTTTTTGCGGCTTTTTGCGTTTCGAGCCTTTGAACAAGGGAGAAAAACATGGACGACAACCTGAGTTTCGATACGCTCGCCGTGCGCGCCGGAACCCTGCGCAGCGAATTCAACGAACACGCCGAGGCGCTGTTCCTCACGTCGAGCTTCTGTTTTTCGAGCGCAGCGGAGGCCGCCGAGCGCTTCAAGAACGCGGAAGAAGCGTACACGTACTCGCGCTTCACTAACCCGACCGTCACGATGTTCCAGAACCGCCTCGCCGCGCTCGAAGGCGGTGAGGCGTGCATGGCGACGGCATCGGGGATGTCGGCGATCCTGTCGGTCGTGATGGCGTCGATGCAGCAGGGCGATCACATCGTCAGTTCGAAGAGCCTGTTCGGCTCGACGATCGGCATGTTCACGCAGATCTTCCCGAAGTTCGGCATCACGACCACGTTCGTCGATGCAACCAGGCCTGAGGAATGGCAGGCGGCCGTTAAGCCGGAAACGAAAATGTTCTTCCTCGAAACGCCGTCGAATCCGTTGACGGAGATCGCGGACATCGAAGCGATCGGCAAGATCGCGAAGGCTGCGGGCGCGCTCTTTGTCGTCGATAACTGTTTTTGCAGTCCGGCGTTGCAGCAGCCTTTGAAACTCGGCGCGGATGTCGTGATGCATTCGGCCACCAAGTTCCTCGACGGACAAGGGCGCGTGCTCGGCGGCGCGCTCGTCGGCACGAAGCGCTTCATCATGGAAACCGTCTTTCCCTTCGTGCGTAGTGCCGGTCCGACGATGTCCGCGTTCAACGCGTGGGTCTTGCTGAAGGGCATGGAGACGTTGCCGCTGCGCGTCGAGAAGCAGTCGGCGAATGCGCTGGAGATCGCGCGCTGGCTGGAAACGCATCCGGCCGTCGCGCGCGTGTTCTATCCGGGGCTCGAATCGCATCCGCAATACGAAGTGGCGAAGAAGCAGCAGAAGGCGGGCGGCGCGATTCTGTCGTTCGAGCTCAAGGGCGACACGCAGGAGCAGCAGCGCGCGAACGCATGGCGCGTGATCGACGGCACGAAACTCTGCTCGATCACCGGCAATCTCGGCGATACGCGCACGACGATCACGCATCCGTCGACGACGACGCACGGACGCCTCACGCCCGAAGTGCGCGAAGCGGCGGGCATACGCGAAGGGCTGATTCGTCTTGCGGTGGGACTCGAAAATCCGGCGGATATCCGCGCCGATCTGGAGCGTGGCCTGAACTAGTGCGCGCGCGGCGCCGTCATTCCGGTCGCGCGCCATTGACCCGGCGCGATGCCGAAGCGTCGCGTGAACGCGTGCGTGAATGCGCTCTGATCGGCGAAGCCGACTTCGAGTGCGACATAAGTCAGCGTCGCGCGTGGATCGGCGAGCAGCGTGAGCGCCGTATCGAGCCGCAAGCGATGCAGATAGCGATGCGGCGTTTCGCCGAACGCTTCGTTGAAGAGCTGATGAAAACGCCGCATGCCGAAACCGCAATGCGCGGCGAGATCGGCGATGCGCAGCGGCTCCGACAGATGCAGACGCAGCCATCGGTCGATGCGCGCGAAGTCGAGCCCGCGCATGGCGCCGAGTGCGGCATCGGCATGACCGCTGTCGTGCATCAGCGCGCCGCACAGATGCGCGGCGGCTTGCCACGCGAAGCGCTCGGATGCACGCGCCTCGACGATGTGCATATGACGCGCGACATCGGCGACGAGCCGCGTCATGCGCGGATCGATTGCGATGGCCCGGGCGCGCTCGAAGAAGCGCTCGGGCATGGCAATGGAAGTGGCGGGCAGATCGAGCACGAGCTGGCGGTTGTCGCCGTCGGCCCAGTAGGCGTGGCACGCGCCCGCCGGAATGATCCACGCGCCGCCGCGGTCGATGCGCGCGCCGTTGCCGTCGACGGCCATTTCCATCGAGCCGTCCATGCCGAGCACGATCTGGTGAAAGTCGTGCATTTCCGACGCCTGCGTCGCTTCATAGCGACGCAGCGACACGGCGGGACGAGACAGCAGCGCGCTCATGCTGGCAAGACTCAGACGTCGAGCAGTTCCACTTCGAACACGAGCGTGGCGTTCGGCGGAATCACGCCGCCCGCGCCGCGCGCGCCATAGCCGAGTTGCGGCGGAATCGTGAGACGGCGCACGCCGCCCACCTTCATGCCTTGCACGCCTTCATCCCAGCCCTTGATGACCATGCCGCCGCCGAGTACGAAGGCGAACGGATCGTTGCGGTCCTTGCTCGAATCGAACTTCTGGCCGTCGGTGAGCCAGCCCGTGTAATGCACGCTGACGGTCTTGCCGGCGACGGCTTCGGTGCCTTCGCCCACGGTGAGGTCTTCGTATTTGAGACCGGAATCGGTCGTGACTGTCGGCATGGTTGCTCCCTGGTTGCCCGGTCATCGGCGAGGATGAGCCGGTGGTCGAAACCGATATTGTAGAACGTCGCAGGGAAGCGGGCGGCGCACATGCGCCGGCCCGAGAAGGTCTTCAGAAATGCGGTCCGCGCGGGCCGAAGCGTGAGCCGATGCGCGGTGCGACATCCGGCCTGATGTGCCTGCCTATCGCCGTGCCGATCGTGGCGCCGCTCTGCGAGTCTTCCATCGGTGTGGCCGCGGCATAAGCGTGATTGCTCTGTCTGGCGATCCTGAGCGCTCGCACGCGCAGATAAGCCAGCGCAACCAGCGTCCACGGTGCGAGATAGGCGAACTCGGGCACGGAGACCATCATCATCGTCCAGGTCGCGGCGCAGCACTGGCGCAGCGCCATGCCGCGCGCGTCCCAGTCGAGCCTGAACGCGGGATAAAGCATCAGCGCGCTGATGAAGATCGTGCCGACGACGCCGGTGTTGACCAGCAGCGTCGAAAACAAATCGGTCGAGCGGATATAGCCGAAGCCGATGCCGAACAACTGATTGAGCGGCGCCGCATGCGCCCACAATCTCAGCGATTCGATGAAGAGCAGCGCGCGGTCCGAGCCCGATTCGGTCTTCTGCTCGAGCTTGTCCGTAACCATCTGCTTGAACAGATCGGCGATGTAGTCCTGCGCGATATAGGCGATCACGCACAGCACGAACAACCCGATGAGCGCCTTGACCGGATTGATGCCGAGCTTGCGCACACGGATCAGCAGATACACCGCGTAGCCGATCAGCACCGTCGACGACGTGGTCATCACGAGCGAGAGACCGATCACCCATACCGGCCAGCGCACGCGCGAGGTCGCGTTGAAATAGACCCAGAACGGGAAGATGGACATCGCGTACATCGAAGGCTCGCCGGTGAGCGCCTTCAGACGCTGGATCGGAAAGCCCTTTACGTCGATCTGCTGAAACGAGCTGCCGTTCACCGTGCCGTCCGAGCGCACGACGCCGCGACCGAACTGATCGCCGAACGCGCGGTTCGAGATGAAATCGCCCGCCTGCCCGGTGGCGACGAAGTAGGCCACTTCGAACATGCCGTACAGCGCGAGCAGCGTGACGGCCGCGAGGATCCACTGATCCCAGGTTGGCTTGTAGTAGTGGTACACGTAGGCCGCATAGAGCACGACGGCCGCCACGTAGATCGACTGCGTGAACATGCTCTTGCGCAGAACGAACGTGATGGGATCGGTCTCGTCGACGAGCACGACCTTGCTGAAGTCGGGATCGAAGGGCGCCATGACATCGGCGAACTGCGACGTGCAGAACATCAGCAGCCACACGACGATCGCCGCGCCCACGAAGTGGAGCCAGTGCTTGCGCGCGCGGCCGCCGAACAGCAGCACGAGCGGCACGGAGAGGAAGCACATCAGATAGCCGATCGTCGTGCCCTGAATGGACGGTGCGACGAGGAACGACGTCACCGGCATCGCGAAGGCCCAGATCCTGTAGTAGAGGTCGGTCAGAGCCGCTTTTTCTTTCATCGTCGATGGGTACGTGTGCCCGTTCCTCGGTTAGGGTCGATCGCGGCGCATCGCATCAATTCGCCTTGAACGTGCTCGTATAAGCGGCCGCGTAGCCATAGCTGCGGCGATTGCTCGCGCGCCGTGGAATCGCGTTGAAGACCGAACCCACGAGCCTGCCGCCCGCGCGCTGCACTTTCTTCACGGTATCCTCGATCTCCTGCTCGCTCTGAATGCCGGAGCGCAGCACGAGCACGGTCGAGCCTGCGTCGCTCGCGACGATCGCTGCATCGGTGACGACCAGGAACGGCGGCGTGTCGACGAGCACGAGATCGAACTGTTCGCTCATGCGCGCGAGCGTGTCGCGAAAGCCCGGCATCATCAGAAGTTCGGACGGATTCTCCGGATAGGCGCCGCACGACATCAGCGAGAGTCCCGGCACGCCGACATAGCGGATCGCGTCGCCGAGCGCCATGTCGCCCTTGAGCACTTCCGCGAGGCCGCCCGGATTCGACTGCTTGAAGAACGAAGCGATGTGACCGCGCCGCATGTCCGCGTCGATCAGCAATACGCGCAAGCCGATTTCCGCGAGCAGCACGGCGAGATTCGCGGCGACGAAGCTCTTGCCCGCCGAAGGAATCGGACCGGTCAGCATCACGATGTTGTTGGGCGCATTGGTCAGATCGCGATACAGCTCCGTGCGCACCGCGCGCAGCGCTTCGACCGCCGGATCGTGCGGATAGCGCGACGCCAGCACGCGCGCATCGCGATTCGATTCGGGCACGTGCGGCATCGCGAAGGCATCGTGCCGCGGAGCTTCGACGTAGGACAGCGCACGCGGTTCGACGCGCCCCTGCGCGCCCGAATAGCCGAGCGGCGCGCGCTCGACCGGCGACGTGGCTATCTCGTGATCGAGCATGACCTGCTGGCGGCTGTACAGCACTTCGCCGAGAACCGGCACAGACAGGCGGCGCTCGACGAACATCGGATCGGTCACGCCGATCATCGCGTGACGGCGCAGGAAAATGAAGAACGTGCCGATGAAAAAGCCGAGCCCCGTTCCCGCGATGATCACGAGCGGCTTGTTCGGCTTCACGGGACGATACGGACGCAGCGCGTTATCGACGATATGCGCGCCGCCGCTCGTGCTCGCGCGGCGCACGGAGAGTTCCTCGGCCTTGTTGACCATGCCCATGTAGATGGTCTCGGCGACGCGTGCGTCACGCGTGAGCTCCGCGTTCTGACGTTCGGACGCCGGCATGCTGTCGAAGCGCGACTGAATCTGCTTGTTGGACGATTCGAGCTGCGAAATCTGCTCGTCGAGATTGCGCACTTGCGGGCTGTCGGGCTGGAAGCGCTGCAAGGCCTGCGTGCGCTGAAGTTTCAGCGTCGCGAGCTGTTGCATCGACACGATGCTGCCTTGCAAATAGGCCTGTGCCTCGTTGATCGGCTGCACGGACTGCGACTTCGCGCGGAACGCGCTCAGGTTGCCTTCGGCCTGCTTCAGGTCGCGTTCAAGGCGCGGCAGTTCTCCTCGGATGAATTCGAGTGTCTTCGTATCATTGGCCTGACGGCTTGCGATAGCGGAGTTCAGGTAAGCCTGACCGAGCGCGTTGGCGACGTCGGCCGTGAGCTGCGGGTCGTCGGCGTTGAAGGAAATCTGCACGACTCCCGTGTCTTTCGTCGACTCGGCCACCTTCATCGTCTTCTTCATGAGCGCGATGGCGTCGAGCGTGTTCAGGCGCGTCACGCTGAAGTGCACGCCCGGACGGCCCACGACATGATTGACGAGCATCGACACGCCATTCGCCGACGCGGGACGGCCCACCGTGCCGCGCAGGATCGTTTCGCCGTCGGGGTCGCGCAATTCGTATTGGTTATTGGCAAGAATGACGAGATCGAGCTTCTGGTCTTCGAGCGCCGGCGGCACGTCGAGCCGGCCGATCTGCAGGTCCTCGCCACCCCAGCCATATGAGTCGAGGCCGAACCATGCTGGTGCGAGATGCCCCTTTTTAGCAAACAGATCGGCGATCTGGCCGAGCACCGGGAACGTGTTCGGCTTGACCTTGATATCGAAATGAAACTGCTTCAGAACCGGCTCCAGCACCGAGCGGCTCTGCATCACCGAAATTTCCGCGGGCGCGATCTGATTGATCGTCTGCTGCGGCTGTTGTGCCTGCTGCTGGTTCTGAGGTGCGATGCCGAGTGCGTTTGGATCCGGCGGATCCACGCGCACGACGACATCGGCGGAATAGATGGGTTTCGCGAGGAACGCATACGCGCTCGCAAGCGCGGCCGCTACCACGACAAAGAGCAGGAGCATGCCGAGGTGATCGCGCAGGAGCTTGAGCATGTCGCTCGCGGTGAATTCACCATCGTCCTTGCCAGGGCGCGAAGATCCGGAGTTGACATAGAGGGTGTTCAAAGGCGCCGTCCTCAGTTCGATAGTTGAGCATGTGTTCTCGGGCCATGAAAGAAGCGCTGGCCCGCGCGGCATGTCCGCGGTGCGACTTACTTGTTGTTGATCCGGCGCTTGGCCGTTGGATCATCAAGACTTAGACGCGAGAGGCTCATTAAAAACGAGCGAAGCGCGGTGCGCTTCGGGTTCGCATTGACGGAACACGAGGGCCCGTCCGAGTGCGATCTGCCTTTGCAGGAAAGCACACTCCGTGCCTCGAATCCGCATCTTGAGGATTCTGTTAATACGCTTGCGAATCCTGCTATGAATCGCTTGCAAAACGACAAGAGACGACCGGAATACATAGCGTCGAAGCTATCTTCCGGTCGCGAAGTGTCCGCGTCTGTTAAGTAGCGAACGTTAATCGGCTCGCAGGGTCGGGCATGCCACTTGCGCAGAGGCCGCTTTGCGCGATAATCGGCGGTTTCGTGTGCGCTTTTTTTGTAGCACGAAACGAATGAATTCCTGACGCGCTTCTTAAGGCGCTTAACGCGCTTAAGGCATCGGGTTGGCCTTGATGAAATCGCGCACGGTGTCGAAGCGCGCCTTGCGCGTTTTTCCGTCGTCGTGAATCACGCCGTAGTTGCCGTCGCCGCCATAGCGTTCATCGTCGTACAGCTCATACAAGGTCACGTTCTGAATGTTATAGGTCTTGGCGAGCGATACGAAGCCCTTTAACGCATCGTTACCCACGAGATAGCCGCCCGGATCCTCATGATTCGGCCGCACGCCGTATTCCGTGATCCAGATGGGCTTGCCGTAGCTGTCGCGCAGGCGTTCCAGCACGTTGACCTTGTTGCCGCCCGCCGCCGTGATCGAGCCCATGTTCGAATACCAGTGCCAGGCCGTGATATCCCACTGCGGAATAGGATGGCCGCGCGTGCCGTCCGGTTGCGTGCCCGCATACAGCATGTCGGTGAAGCCGTAGTGAAGCCAGCTGAATGACGTGAGCAGAATCTTCGCGTCGGGGTTGGTTTCGCGGATGCCCTTGATCAGACCGAGAATCGAGCCGCGCGCCTTCATGAAGCGGGCGTTGTCATAGTCCGAAGGATGCTCGCCGCTGCGGTCGTCGCCGAGAATGGTCCAGTTGTCGTACTCGTTGCCGACCTGATAGTACGTGACGAGACCCTTGAGAACGCGGCCTGCGATCTTGCCGAGTGCATAACCGCGCTCGTACGTCTCTTTCTCGTTCGCGCGCTTTTCCTGCTCGAAGGGCGTGACGAGCGCGAGCACGCCGACGCACTGTTTCGCCGCCGCGCGCGCGAAATCAGCGACCATGTGCGCACTTTCCTCGCTGGAGACATCCTGCGCGTACATCGTGACACCCAGATCGCGAAGCTGCGAAATCTGCAAGTCGTAGTCGCTGATGCGATACGCGCCGCGATGTTCCAGATGTCCCGCGATCCCGTAGAACACGCTCGCCGAACCGTTGCCGCAGGGAATCTTCGGCGCAGGCAACGTTGCCGCGTCCGCTCTCGGAATGGCCGAGCGGCTGCTCTGAAAGGCGTCGGGCGTGCCGCTGCGTGCGAAGATCAGGAGCGACGCGCAAAGGAGCGCGCCAAAGACAGATACCGCGACCACCAAAGTTCGCATCGACGTTCGGCCCTCGAAAAAAGGTGCGCGCCGTTACTTTGCCAGCACGTCGGAGTGTTTGGATACGACCTGCGCGCCCGCATTGCGCGAGGCGCCTGCGTGCAGCAAGACGTTTTGCGCCTGCGCATCGAACGCTTCGCGGGAGAAGCGTCGCCGGAATTCGCCGGTCAGCGCGACGAGGGGAAGATCGCGGGCCGCGAAAATGCGCGTGACGAACGCGTCGTGGTCCTGCGCGGGAAAGAGCAGCGCATCGGGAAGATAGGAATCGAGTCCCGATACGCGCGACACGACGATCGGCCGCTGTGCCAGCACGGCTTCGATCATCACGAGCGGCACGCCTTCATACGCGGAGGGCAGCACGAGCGTATCGCTTGCGACGATGTACGGCAGCACATCCTTCTGCGGCCCGACCATCCTGACACACGCGGACAAGGCCGGATTCGCGTCGATGCGGGCCTGCAGGCGCGCATCGTCCGGACCTTCGCCGACGATCAGCACGAGCGTGCGCTTGAATGCATCGGCGTGACGTTCGATCGCCTGCATCAGAAAGTCCTGACGCTTTTGCTGAAAGTTCAGACGACCGATATGCGCGATGATCGTCGTGCCGTCGTCCGGCAAGCCAAGCGCCGCGCGCGCATTTTGTTTTGTCAGGGCCGAATGGCTGAACCGATCATCGACATAGTTCTCGAGGATCATCGCGGCGGCGCCCGGCGCGAGCCTTTTCAGTTTGCTGCGAAGATGTTCGTTCAGCGTGATGTACTCGTTCGGCACGCGATAAAGCACGCGCTTCACGAGCCACTTGACCTTCTCGGCGCGGCTGGCATTCACGGGTGCATCGTCGACGAGCGGCAGATAGCTCACCGCAACGGTACGCGCGTAACGCGCGGCAAAGAGCCCCGCGAGACCGGATGCGATCGTCCCCTGCGCGATGACCAGCTTGTCGAGCCGCAACGCACGCAACGTCGCGGCGGTCGAGCGGACCATGCGCAGCAGCGCGAAGACATTACCGCGTATCGATTCGGCTGTGTAGGAAAGACCAGTCACCCTGACTTTCGGATGCGCGGCCGACAATTCGCTCACATAGTGAAAGAGGGCCGTGTTCGCGTGCGGTACGAGAACGTGCAAGGTTTCGAACTGCGGACTCGCGACGAGCGCGAGCATGAAACGCTTGAGCATTTCCTCGTGGCCGCCGTTGATACCCGAGTCGCAATAGATTCCTACCTTCACTGGCTTTCTCCGTTGCAGTTCGCCTGATCGTAAGTCATTGCGGCTTGTCGATGAACTGCATCATCAGGCGCGCGCTTTCGGTCCAGCGGAATCGCTCGGCATGCGCCAGACCGCGGCGCTTGAGATCGTCGCTCAGTTCAGGCGAATCGAGCAGCTCGCGCAGCTTGGCCGCGATATCGTCTACCGAATACGGGTCGCAATAGATCGATGCATCGCCGCACGTTTCCGGCAGCGCGGCCGCGCGTCCGACGAGTGTCGGACAGCCGTTGCGCATCGCTTCGAGCGGCGGAATGCCGAAGCCTTCGTAGATCGACGGATAAAGAAAGCAGGCGGCGTGCTGATACAGCGCCTTGAGCTTTTCGTCGCTCACATAACCGGCCTGCTTGATGTTCGGCGCGTCGGAAAGATCGTGCGCCTTGCCGAAGATCGCGGCATTCTTCATACCGACGATCACGAGATCGATCGATGGATCGTTCAGACGCCTGAAGGCCTCGACGAGACGCTTGAAATTCTTCGTCGGATTCATGCTGCTCACGGCGAGCACGTAACGATTCTTCGTGAGCTTGAGCTCATCGATCACCGATGCATCCGGCGTGACGTGATCGAGATGATCCGCCGCGAGCGGCACGACGCCGATGCGTTCCGGCGGCACGCCGACATGATGCGCGAGGCGGTCGCGCGAGAACTTCGAATTCGTCAGCACGCAACTCGACGTGCGCGCGAGAATCCAGAACATTACGTGATACCAGGTGCGGAACTTCCAGGAGAAGTGGGACGGCGTATCGAACACCGCGGCATCGTGCATGTAGATGATCTGGTTCGCGCGGAAGATCGAACCCGAGTTCGACAGGTTCACGATGCGCGAGCGCCCGGCAAAGAGCGGCAACACGATCTGTTCCCAGAAGACGCCCTTGCCGAAGCCGAGCCTGACGTTCTCGACGCCCTGCACGGGATCGAGGCCGTTTTGCGGCGGCACGGCGAGCGTGACGTGCGAGCCTTGCGGCAGTTGTCCGAGTGCAGCGACGAGTTCGCGCGCGACGCGCTGCACGCCGGTAGTCTTCTGACTCGTGAAGCGTCCGTTATAGACGAGCTTGTTCGTGGCGATGGAAGTGTCCATGTTCGGGGCGTCAGAACTGAGAATCGGAGCTGGTTTCATACGATGCAACTTCATTTGCACCGAGCGTCTCGCGCGTGTACTTGTCGGAGCCGAGCTGGTAGACCGAAAGCCATTGGCGGAAGATCGCATCCATCGAAAAGCGCTTGCTGGCGGACTCTCTTGCCGCGACGCCCATGCGCGCGCGCAATTGCGGGTCGTCGCGCAACAGGGCGACGTACTTGGCCATCTCTTCCACGCGTGACGCAACGAAGCCCGTGACGCCATGCTGAACCACATCGCGATTGCCGACCACATCCGTGACGACTGCCGGGATACCCGCGACCTGCGCTTCGATCAGCGCGATCGGCATACCTTCCCAGCGCGAGGTCTGCACGTAGATGTCGAGTTCGGATGTGAGTTCGAGTGCGCGCTCGCGCGTGACCCAGCCGCTGCACGACACGGCGCCGCCGGGCAGTTGGCCGGGCAATTCCTCGAGATTGCCGCCGATCCACAGAAACTTGACGGACGGGCTGTGCAAATCGACGGCAAGTTTCATGAACGCTTCATGATTCTTCTGATAAGACGCGCGCCCGCTCATGCCGACCAATACTTCGCCAGCATGGCTCTCGATACGCGGCGGAATCTCCGTCACGTTCACGCCGTTCTCGATCATGCGAGTCGTACGCGTATGCATCTTCGTTTCGATCTCGCGCTGCTCGCTCTTCGAACACGCGACGATGGTGCCGCCCATTCGCGCGGCGATGCGCTCGAAGCTGAGATAGGCGAACTGCTTGGCGGGCGACACATCGCGTCGCAGGAAGGCAAGACCGTGCGGCGAATAAAACACGCGCGCTTGCGGTGCGGCGATGCGCGCGGCGGCACGCCCGAGCACGCCGGCCTTCGACGAATGAAGATGCACGACAGACGGATCGCATTCCTTCAGCTTGCGAACGAGATTCCAGAGGCTCGTCCAGTCGTTCTTTACACTTACCTCACGGAACATGCTGACGTAGGTTAGCTTTACCGCCGGATGAAAAAGCTTCAGGAAATTCTTGGGTGTTTCCTGCCTTATCGAATGAAGGATCGTTACGCCGACTCCGGCCGCCGCTGCACGGTTAGAAAGCTGGGTCAGCATCGACAGCACCCCGCCTCCAAAAGCTTCGGTTATATGTACGATCTCTTTCATATTTGAACTCTTCGATTGGCGAACTGCCGGGCGCCCCGCGGCAGACGCAATGAGAAGGAAGCGGCCTAATGGTTATCGGTTGGAGACATCACACTTTTCAAGCACGGCAAATGCATGCAGGGCGGGAGGGCGCATACCCACCTGCAAGGAACACATAAAGAAGTCGGGATATGCGTGTCGGAGTACTAATCGAGCGAAATTTCCAATACCCGATGAATACACACGCGATCCGACCCAAGCATTACTTGTTCCTTGCGCATGTGTGCGAGGAACCCCCGTCAAGCTTGAGCTTCAAGCCTGGATGTTCTTGCTTCGAGCACCCGGACGAACCAGCTGACCTCGAGCTGATTCATGGGCACTACGGTGTCGGTCTTCGAAGAATATTTTGCGTCGCGCCGATGACACACGAGCAAGCCGTAAAGGCCGCCGCCTTATCGCGTGACGCAAACCCCGATTGGTCAAACAACTTTTTTAGCTTCTCAAAGCCAGGCCTCTTGGACCTTGCTTGAGCACTTTCCCTGTCCGTGCCCGGGACATCGTCGACTTCAGGCTTTACTCTGGTGTGGCCGTTTCATTACGGTTATTGGGCAGCGGGGAATTTTGCCGGG
The DNA here is from genome assembly GCA_001544595.2 of Caballeronia peredens. Lineage (GTDB taxonomy): Bacteria > Pseudomonadota > Gammaproteobacteria > Burkholderiales > Burkholderiaceae > Caballeronia > Caballeronia peredens. The sequence goes on from FCOH02000017.1 coordinate 39,165, forward strand.
CAATCGCCGCTTCGCAGATCTCCAGAAGGATCTTCAGATCCTTGAGCGGAACCGCGACCGATTGCATGCGCAGACTCTCGGCCTGTTCGACCAGCCTCTCCACGCGTTCGATCGACATTTCCCCTGTTTCCATTCCCACAGCTCACTTAATTAAACACTGTTCGTACCATTACGATATCGGCTCTATCCACTCGGGTCCGTACGCTAACTCACATACAAGGACGCAACTTTTGGAGTAGAGCGCAATCGAAAGCGCGGCTGCGCACGGTATCGGCGCCACGTTACTTTGCTGAAGATTGCATTTGACGGATGAATCGCGTCGAATCACTGAAGCGAATACTTGCTGCTTTTATATCACGCGAATTTCGCGTCATGACGTGCGCCGGACAGCGAATCTGGCGGATTAGGATAGGCAGGTCACATATCCTTGTCACGTGCCCGAACCGGCTTCTTCGACGACCGGACGCTTGAGAAAAGGCACGCCTTGCAGATGCAGCGTATAGGCCATGGCGGCCGCCACGCACGTCTCGACGATCAACACCGTCGCCGCCGCGCCCTGCTCGCTGAAGAACTTTGCCAGCACCACAAGCAGCGCAAAATTCAGCACCGCCGAACCGATCAGCACGCGGCTGAACTGCGCCTTCATGCCGAGCGGAAGCATCGTCTGAACGCCGAACAAATCGGACAGTCCGACCATCAGCGGCACGAATGCCATCCAGCGCAATACATCTACCGTAGGCAAGAACTGCGGCCCATACAAGAGCTTTACGGCAAGCGGCGCACAGAAGAAGATGCACAGCGATATCAGCGAGACGATCGAGCCTTGCAGCACGAACATCTTGCGCAGGAACGCAAAGGCATCGTCTCTCGCATGATGCATGAGGAAGCTCACGCGCGGATAAGCCGCCGTCTTGAGTGGCTGTAGCATATTCAATGCCGCGCGGATCAGCTTGTCGCCTGCGGCGAAGTAGCCGGCCGCTACGTTACCCGAGATGAACGTCAGCAGCACGATGTTGCTGGACGCATAGATGTCGACGAGCGACGTGGCGATGAACACGCTCCAGCCTTCCTTCAGACGAGCGACGATGGTCTTCATCGAGACGCGCACGAAGTCGAGTTCACGTCGAAAATACAAATACGTGCAAATTGCGATACCCGAAAGAAGCGGCACCAGTGCGTTCACCGCCATCGCGATATCGACGTCGTCATGATGACGCACGAAGAGATACATCGCGGGAATGCTGAGCGCGCGGCCCAGAAACACGAGCACGCTCAGCACGCCGAGATCTTCGACGCCCTGGAAGTACCACGTCGGAATCAGCATTGCGCCGACTGCCTGGCCATAGCCGATCAGCAACAGCCAGCGATTTTCCTCGAGATAGGGAATGAAGGACGTCAGCGCGACGAGCACGACGAGACCCGCTACCGCAAGCGCGGCCTGCGTGATGATCGTTTCCCAGAACACTTGCGAGCGCAGTTCGCGGCTCTCGCGGTTGATCGAAACCTTGGGCGTGGCCGTGAGCGAGAAGCTGTAGTTCGTGAGCGAAATGAAGTAGGCGGTAAAGGCCAGACCAAACGAAAGGCGTCCATACTCGCTCGGGCCCAGGACGCGCGCGAGCCACGGCAGCGTCAGGAGCGGTGCGAGGTATGTGGATACCTGCAACGTCATCAGAATCGTAAAGTTCTTCTTGAATGAAGCCATTGAACAATTTTTCCCGCTTGAGCACTGCATGATCGAGATGACAATGGCGCAAGATCGCGAACCGTGCAGGTTCGCCGCGACGCGGTGTGCCTTTGCGTGACAACGCCATATGCGAATAGTTTCGCTTGAGCGTCTCGCCGTCAATGCGGTACGCGGCCAAAGAGGGCTGCGCGCCCGAGCCTTGGCCGAGCTGCGGGTGCGCGAAGTTGCCGAACTATCAAAAGGATGCGCCGGTTCCGGCCATTAATGGCAACCGGCGAAGGCGCAACGCTAATACAGGCTTCATTTAACAAGAGAAAGACGCAATCATCAGTGGGTTTGCACACGCAAGCTTCCACTCTCGACGCGATCGTTCGATTGAAAATGTCGTGAAGTGCTGGTAGGACAATAGCAGCGCGCATGGACGATCCATCGACGTCCATGCGCGCTTTCCGATGCTTCATTCAGGCCGCGGCGTTGTCCTTCTCAGGCTCGATCGAGCGCTGCGACGCGTCGTCCGACATCGTGTCGACGCGCGCGATCACACGCGGCGGCAAGCCGGTGAATCTGCGTACCACGTTGCGCGTGATCTGATCGACGACCACGCGGCTCTCCGCCTCGGGATCCATCAGCACACGCGGCCAGTCCGTCGTGCCGCCGTTGAAAACGAGACCCTGTTCGGGACCGCCGTCGGGATCGGGCTGGAACACGCCCATCGCGCCGACGCCGCCACAGTCCCAGCCGGTGAGCTGCACGGTGTCCGCGAGCTTCACGAAACCATTGGGCACGGGCGGCACGCCATCCACTTCATAGCCGACGAGACGATCCCGCGCGCCGAAGGTCTGGCCATTGCCCAGGCCTGTGCCCGCGAAGACCCAATGATCCGCCTGACGCACGGTGAAGCCGATCGCTTCGCGTTCACGCTTGATCCATCCGCCACGCAATCGCTTCCATACGCCATATTTGCCGCCGCCGTAGGCATAGCTCAGGCCGATGAGATTCGACTCGTCATGCCCCGGCCACTTGTCGCCGAGACGGTTCATCACCTTGTAGTCGTCTTCCATGCGCGCGTCGCCGAAATCGATCGGACGGAAGCACGTATTGCCACTGAAGATCGCGAGATTGCCGCCTTGCGCGATGAACTTCGCGACGCGCTCGCGCATCTCCGTCGACCAGTATTCATGGTGGCCGACGCTCAGCATGCAACGATAATTCTCGAGCTTGAGATCCGTGCCGCGATGCAGATCGTGATCGGTATAGAAGTCGCACGCGATGCCTTCCGCGCGCAGCCAGCGAATGAACTTCGAATCCCAATGCGTGAATTGCTGACGCGGCGAGCGCGGATCGTACGGATCGGTCGGCTCGCCGAGCTGCGCGCCGAGACCGCCGCCGGGACGCAGCAGGCTCACGGTCGTCTGCGGCTGCGTGCGATGGATCGGGTCGCCGTAATAACAGCCGCCGCCCATCGAGTTGTACGCGTGATAGGTATTGATCGGCACGATATACGCGATGTCCGCTGACGGCTTCTTCGGCCGCGCGATGACGAGCGCCATGCTGTCGCTGTCGGGCGGCCCGGCGAAGACCGGCTTGTGTGCGGCGGCGCGGCGTCCGAGCTCCGTGAGCGGCTCGCCGTTCGCGCCGACTTCATACGCGATCGCGACATAGGCGCCCGTTTCGAGCCGATCGACATTCGGTTTGATCGTGATCGTGGGCCAGCCCCAGTCGCCGTCGTGACTCACGGGTCCGACGCGCCCCGGCGACTGAAAAACCGTCCTGCCGTTCACGAGGTTGGCGCGCACGGCGCCGCCCGGCTGCACGACGATGCCGCCCGTGCTCGTCAGCGTTTCGTCATTGCCCTGATGGTAGATCGCGATGGAAAAGCGGGAGCCCGGCTGCACCGCGAGCTCGAACGACTCGCCGGCGGTAAAGCCCGGCCTGATCGGATAGATCTGCATGCTGAACTGGCCTCATCGTTTTTATCATTGTTGACTGCCCGCGGACGGACGGCCGCGCAGATTCCCCGCGGGAACCGCGCGCGGCGCCGCTGCGGGCGGACGCAGCTCGAGGCCGAGCGCGCGCTTGACCATGCGCTTGGCCTGGAACCAGCGGCGATCGGCGACGATCTTCCTGTGAAAGCGCAGCTCCTTGGGCGTATCCGAGCGATTCGCGGCGAAGACGCGATAGTGCGCCGCGGTGGCTTCGACCGTTCTGATCGCTTCTGCGAATGCACGCGCATCCACGCGCGCCGCCTGGTGGCATGCGTACGAGAAGACCTTATGGAACATCGCGAGCCAGAAAGGATCGAGCGGACCACCGTCGCAGCGTTCCATGGTTTCTTCCGCACAGGTCGCGAGCGACATGACCGTGTACGGCGTCGCACGCGTGGTAATGCTACCCGCGCGACGGCGATAGAAATAAAGATTGTCGTCCAGACGGAAGAGCGACTTCGCGCGCGCATAGACGAGCGGAATCGCCGCGGCGTCTTCATATACGCGGCCTGCCGGAAACTCGATACCGTCCCACAACGCGCGCCGGTAGACGCGCGCGGCCGGAAACACCTGATACACGCGCGCGAAATCGAGCAGCGCGGCGAGATCGCATGGGCGCGGGCCGACGGTCGCCGGATCGATCAGCCTGACCTTGTCGATCACCTTGCCCGCCGAGTTGATGATGCCGACATTGAACTCGATGATGTCCGCGGCGTTCGCGTCGAGCAGCGGCATGATCTTCTGCGTGAAGTCGGTCGACCAGACGTCGTCCGAATCGAGAAAGCCGATGTACGGCGAGGTCGCTTCCGCGATCGCGCGATTGCGCGCAGCCGATACACCCCGGTTTTCCTGATGGATCACGCGGATGTGGCGGCCGGCTTCGGTGCGCTGGACGTCGAGAATGCGTTCGAGCGTATGGTCGGTGGAACCGTCGTCGATCACGATGAGCTCGATCTCGTCCGAACGCGGTTGCGAGAGCGCGGATTCCAGCGACGCGGCGATAAAGTGCTCCACGTTGTACGCGGGAATGATCACCGAGAGCAATGTTGCGGGCTTGCCGTTGTGGACGCGTGTCATAGTGCTCGTGTCACCGGTTAGAGTTTGAGTTGAAAGCCACCGTGGCCGAGGCCGGTCGTGTGCGCCGGCTGCGCGATTGCGCCAATCGTCAGGCGGAATGGTATAGGCAGCTGTAAGCTGGGAATGTTCGCCTACGCACGCACTAAAAATCCAGTTCGCTTTCTCGTAATTCCTGCGAGTGGTAGCGCATGAAAAAGTGCAAGAGAAAAATAAAATCGCCGCCGGGTTTCCCTTAACAATTTTCGATCCCGATAATGCTCGCTCCCGCCTCCAGTCTGGCTTTGCGGCAAGATCGATTCTTGTTTACGTGTACGAGCGTTAAGAAAAAATGCTTGAGATGTGCGCCCCGTTATAGGCGGATTTTGTACCAGGCATTTAAAAGTAAGCTAAATGTAATGCCATATTTTCTTTAGGCGCGAGATGTGCTGTCGCTAAATCGCCGCATTAAGAAAAGGGGGTTACAACCTAATTCGGCACGGCCAGAGTGCGGGCGAACTTGCGGTGCGAGCACGCGGATTGCTTCCCGATGGCGCGCCCGGACGCGGGCGAGCGCGGCCGCGGCATGCGCCACAGGCGCTCACATATAATGACTCGCAGACTCAGTCCGTGCGGCGCATCGCTTACTGCAGACATGCGTGCATTGCAGTCGTGAAGCGCTTCGCATTTCCGCGACATCAATCGCAACACCGATACACGCAAGGACAACAACCGTGACAACGTCATTTTCCAGTACGGTCGAGCCCGGAGGCGTCAGGACCTTCGACGCGGCCGCCGCAGGAAACGACGGCGTGCTGGTGCTCGACGCCGCTCAGCGCTGCCTTTCAGCCGATGCCGTCTTTGCTCATCTCTTCGATCTCGATCCCGCCACGCTGAACGGCCGCACGCTTGCCGAAACGCCGCTGCCCCGTCCGCTTGCGACCGTGCTCGGCGAGGCCGCCGACGCCGCCCTCGCGGGCAACGGCACGCGGCGCGCGCAAGTGACGATCGGCGAGGACGGTGCGACGCGCGCGTTCGAGATCATCGCGTTGCCGGGCGCCGACTGCGTCACGCTGATCGTTTCGCCGTCGGCGGGCGCATCGAATCCGCCGGGCGATGCCGCCGACCGCGTCGCGCATCTGCGTGCCGAGGCCGCGCTCTTCATGCGCGATCACGTGTTGTCGGTCGTGTCGCACGATCTGCGCGGTCCGCTCAACGCAATCCACAGCTGGGGCTACGTGCTCGAACGCAAGGTCGATGCAAACGATCCCGCTGCGCAGCGCGCGCTCGCGGGCATCCGTTCGGGCGTCGAGCAGCAGGTCAAGCTGATCGAGCAATCCGTCGATACGACGCGTGCCGAGACCAAGGCGCTGTCGGTCGCGCTCGCGCCGGTCGCGCTGCGCCCGCTGCTGGAAAAAAGCGCGTCGCTGGCACGTGCGAGCGTCGCGAATGCGCGCGGCGTGAACATCGAGATCGATTCGCCGCTGGCGGAAGAGCAGATCGAAGGCGACGCCGAGCGTCTCCTGCAAACGCTCTGGCTGATGCTGGCCTTCGCCGCCGAGGCGAGCCCGGGCGGCGCGACGGTTCGTGCGTCGAGCAATATCGAAGGCAGCATGTGGCGCACCGACGTGCGTTTCACTGCGTCTGCCAAGGCGCTCGGCGACGCGAACTCGCCGCACGTGCTGGAAGCGTTCGCGCGCCGTCAGGCGCTGGAGCCGCGCGAGGGCGGACGTATCGCATGGGGATTGGCGCTCTGCAAGCGCGTCTCGGAAGCGCACGGCGGCGCATTCGAACACAGCGATATCGTGGACGGCGCCGAGGTCACGCTGTCAGTGCGTCTGCCGGTCGCAGGGATGTAGTTTTACTTTCGAATAACTGTCACTCTTATACTGACGCTTTCCTTTTTCGAAGAGAGTTGCTTTGGCTCAGGTCGTCGCGCTGATCGGCGCATTGTTGCTCGTCGCGCTGAATGGTTTTTTCGTCGCGGCCGAGTTCGGGCTCGTCAAGTTGCGACCCACGCGCGTCAAGGCGATGGCGCGCACCAACGGCCTGCCGGGCCGCCTGCTCGCAAAGGTGCACGGGCAGCTCGACGCCTACCTTTCCGCCTGCCAGCTCGGCATCACGCTGGCGTCGCTCGGTCTCGGCTGGATCGGCGAGCCGGCGTTCGCCACACTGCTGCATCCGCTTTTCGATCTGATCGGCGTCGAATCCGAGAAGCTGATCGATTCGATCTCGCTCTTCTTCGCGTTCACGGTCATTTCGTTCCTGCATATCGTCGTCGGCGAACTGGCGCCGAAATCGTGGGCCATTCGCCGCGCGGAGCAGGTCGGCCTGTGGCTCGCCACGCCGCTCTACGGCTTCTACTGGGTGATGTATCCGTTCATCTGGGTGCTGAACACGAGTGCGAATTTCGTGCTGCGGCTGTTCGGCATATCGGCGGAACACGGCCACGACACGCATTACTCCACCGATGAACTCAAGCTGATCCTGCGCGGACGGCATCACGGCGGTGCCTCGTCGTACAACGCGGACGAGTGGAACACGATCGCGCATTCGCTCGATTTCAGCCGCATGACAGTGTCGGACCTGATGCGTCCGGCGCATGAACTGGTCGGCCTGCGCAACGACCTGCCGATGCGCGACAACCTGGCCGTGGTCGCGCGGCATCGTTTTTCGCGCTATCCGCTTTTCGCCGATGCGTCGGGCGAGCGCGTCATCGGCATGATTCATCTGAAGGATCTGCTGCTCGCGGGCGACGGCGGCGGGCGTGGCTTCCACTTCACGTTTTCGAAAGATGTCGAGAAGGTCGACAAGCTGTCGCGGCACGTGCGGCCGGTGCAGTATGTGGCTCCCAATCTGTCGGCGCTCGAACTATTCAGGCGCTTTCGCAAGGGCGCGCCGCATCTGGCGATCGTCGGGCGCAAGGGCGCGAAGCCGATCGGCTTCATCACGCTCGATAATCTGCTCGGCGCGCTCGTCGGCCAGATCCACGACGAGTTCCGTCAAGGCGACGCCGACTGGTCGCGCATGGACGACGGCACGCTGATGGGCAAGGGCAGCTTGCCGGTGGTGTCGCTGGAGCGGGCGCTGGGCATCGATATCGATGAAGGGCGCGCGGAGTCGGTCGGCGGACTCGTCATCAACGCGCTCAACGATTTGCCCTCCGAAGGGCAGCGCGTCGAGTTCGACCGGTTCGATATCGTGGTCAAGAAGATGAAGGGGCCGCGAATCGTCCTCGTGCGGGTTTATCCACGGGAAGAGGCGCTCGAGGAAGCGGAGTGAAGCTGGAGTCTTGGCAAGTTCCGCTTTTCAAGGCTTAGGCACGCCTTCCTCGACGAGCAACGCCACCGGCATGGCGCCCAACGCATCGCGCAGCAAGAGTCTTTCGCCTTCCGCCTTGGGCGCATTCGGACTCAGCCAGTCGAACAACGCGCGCGAATGAAGCGCCTCCGGCAGCACGACCGCCGTATCACCCCAGCGGTCGGCCTCGACGAGCGGAATATCGCGCTCCGCGTTCAATAGCGGCGCCGCGAGCCGCGTCGCGATCACGATCGCAAATGCGCTTCCCGCATGCCGTGCATACGCGATCACATGCTTCGCATGCTCGCCCTGCACATCGAGCGGCACATATTCACCCTGCGCGAACAGCGACTCGCAGTGCTTGCGCAAGGCCAGCGCGCGCCGCACGACGGCGAGCTTCACGCGGCCATCGCGCCAGTTGTTCATCTGCTCGGAAGGCGGCCCGTTTTCCTCGATTTCCGCGAGCCACTTGCGGCGCAATTCGTAGTCGACAGGACGCCGGTTGTCCGGATCGACGAGACTGAAGTCCCACAACTCCGTGCCTTGATAAAGATCCGGAACGCCCGGCGATGTCAGCCGCAACAGCGTCTGCTGAAAGCTGTTGATCGCGCCGAGCGGCCCGATGCGCTCAACGAACGACGACAACTCCTGCAGAAAGCCATTGCGCCGCTGCGGCGCGACGATATCGAACAGGAATTCGCGGCACGCGTTCTCGTAAGCCTCGTCGGGCGCGAACCAGCTCGTGCGCAGTTTCGCCTCGCGCAATGCCTTCAACTGCCACTGCGCCACGCGTTCGGCGAGCGCGTGAACGCCGGCTTCGTCGTCCGGGGCGAGGGTGAGCGGCCAGCATCCGACGAGCGTCTGATACAGCATTGCTTCCGCCGCCGGGCCCGGCGCCCAGTCGTGGGCATCGCTCGTCTCGCCCGGGCCGCCGTTCGGGCCGCGCCGCAACGGCGTGTTCAGCGTCGACCATTGCCGGAGCGTCGTTGCCCATTCGTCGGGAATCTCGCTCAATGCCGCAATGCGCGCCCGCACGTCTTCGCCGCGCTTGTGATCGTGCGTCGCGGTGCAGAGCATTGCGTGCGGAAACGCGTCGAATCGCTCGCGATTGCCTGCATGAAAATCATCGACCGACAGCGCGAACTCGCCCGGATCCGCGCCGACTTCATTGCGCGAAATGAGGCGTCCATAGCGATAGCACGCCGTGTCTTCGACCGCCTTCGCCGCCACCGGCGACGTCAGTTGCGAAAACAGCGTCTGCGCCGCGCGCCGCTGCGATCCGCTCGACGGCGGCGCACTCTGGCCCGCCTGCGCCTGATTGCGGTCGCGGTCGCGGTCGCGATTGCGTTCGGCGGCGCGATCGCGTCCGCGCTCGTTTCGTTCGACGCGGGGCTCGGCCTGCGTCGCTTCGTCGGGCAGCTTGCCGCCGAGCCATTGCGCGACCTGATCGAGCACGACATGATCTGCGCGCGCGAGCACGGCGCGCGCGGCGTCCAGCGCCTGCGTGAAGAAACGCTCGTCCTCGGCGCTGCGCACGCCGCCCACCGGGTAGATGCGATACACCGGAAACTGCACGACGAGTTCGCCGACCGCGCGCCGGATCGACGTGAAGGTGAAATCGCGCGTGGCGTGCGCGTCGCGTGCAATGCGATGCAGCGCGCGCGTTACGCGATCCAGTTCCGCCGAGAGATTTTCCGCGAGAATCTTGCGGCGCGCGTCGAGCGCTTCGTCGGCGAAACTCGCGCTTCGTCCCGTGATTTCCGACCAGAGCGCCGCAAGCGGTTCCGCGCCCGCCGGGTCGTGCAGCAGCGCGCCGACATCGTTCATGAAGTCGTAGCCGGTGGTGCCGTCGACCTGCCAGTCGCGACGCAACGGCTCGCCGCGCGCCAGTATTTTTTCGACGACGAAATACGTGCGGCCATTGCCATGCCGCAACGCCTCGGGCCGCTCCGCCGACAGTTCCTCCAGCCGCGCGCGCAGGCGCTGGCCGTATTCGCGCGGTTCGGCGAGGCCATCGACGTGATCGACGCGCAACCCGTCGATCAGTCCTTCCGTGAAGAGCCTGAAAATCAGCGCATGCGACGCCTCGAACACTTCGGGCCGCTCGACGCGCACGCCGCCCAGCGTGCTCACGTCGAAGAAGCGGCGCCAGTTCACTTCGTCGGCGGCGGTGCGCCACCACGCGAGCCGGTAATGTTGCCGCTCCAGCAATCGGTGCAGCCGGTCGCGGCCCGCGGGCGTATCGGGCGAATGCGCGGCGAGCATCGCTTCGATCGCGGCCTGTCCGCCCTCGGTCTGCGCGATGGTCACGAGCGCCGTGCGCGCATCGGCGGCGCGCGGCTGGTCGGCGGGCTGCGTGGTCAGGCCGCTGAAACGCTGCGCCAGCTCGGGCGCTTCCTGAAACACGGCGGGGTAATCGACCGGGCACACCGGAAACACATGCGAGTAATACTCGATGACGAAGCGCCCTTCATCCGCGCGATACGCGAGCCGGATCTTCCCGCCCTGCAATTCGTCGCCGTAGGACGCGCCGAGAAACGGCGCGAGCACCTTGCCGCGCAAGGCCGGATCGGGCGAATGCCAGTCGATGTCGAAAAAGCGCGCATGCGTGGCGTGCCGGCCCCATTCGAGGATGTCCTGCCACCACGCATTCTCCGAGCCGCCCACGCCCATGTGATTCGGCACGATATCGACGATGAGCCCCATTTCATGCACGCGCAGCTTCTCGACGAAGCGCCGCAACGCATCTTCGCCGCCCAGTTCCGGATTGACCTTCGTATAGTCGACGACGTCATAGCCGTGCGTGGAGCCGGCCGTCGCCGTGGTGATCGGCGACGCGTAGACATGGCTCACGCCGAGCGACGCGAAGTAGTCGACGAGCGCGGCGGCGTCGTCGAACGTGAAGTCTTTGTGGAACTGGAGCCTGAGCGTGGAGCGCGGTACGGTCATGGCGATTCTGTCGGTTTCGAGGTGTTTTCGTTCGGTTGCACGGAGCGCTTGCGCGCGGTATTCACGGCGAGCAGACGATCGGCAAAGGCATCGTCGAGAAACAGTTCGTCGACGGGTTTCGCCATGCGCCGGCGCCAGTTCGGATGTTCGTCGATCGAACCCGGCAGGTTCGGCTGTTCCGCGAGCGCGAGCAGGTCTTCGAGCGGATACGTGACGAGCGGCGCAGGCGTCGCGGCGACGAAGACGAGCGCTTCGTCGACCGGCGCGTTGTCGATGTCGGGCGCCTCGACGTCGGCGGGCGCGATGCCCGCGTCCTGAAACGCCTGCCACAGATACGCGCGATCCTCACCGCGTTCGTCCAGTGCCACTTCGACCGCATCGCGGCCATCGGCGCGCGCCATCGTCTGGCCGATCTTCGAGCGCCACACGATGTCCTCGCCGCGCCACCAGCCGGTGACGGTCGGCAGATCGTGCGTCGTCGTGGTCGCCGTGACGCCGCTGTCCCATTCGCGCGGCGGCTTGAAACCCGGGCCGTCCACTTCGCGTTCGAACCACAGCACCCGAATGCCGAGCAAACCGTGCTCCTGCAATCTTTCTGTAAAGCCGGGCGGCACGGTGCCGAGATCCTCGCCGATCACGATCGCGCGATGCCGCCACGATTCGAGCGCGATGAGCCGCAGCAGATCTTCGAGCGGATAACGCAGATACGCGCCATTCTTCGCGCTCTCGCCCTCGGGCACGAGCCAGAGCCGCCGCAGGCCGAGAATGTGATCGATGCGGATGCCGCCCGCGCGTGCGAACGCGCAACGCAGCATGTCGATGAACGCGGAGAAGCCCTGCGTGCGCATCGCGCGCGGCGAAAAGGTCGTCAGGCCCCACGATTGCCCGGCCTGGTTGAACAGATCGGGCGGCGCGCCGACCGAGACGCCCGTCATCATTTCGTCGCGATACGACCACGCGTGACTGCCCGCGCTGTCGCACCCGACCGCGAGATCGGCGACGAGTCCCACCGCCATGCCCGCATCGCGCGCGGCGTGCTGCGCGTGCATGAGTCCCTTCGCGGCGAGCCATTGCGTGAACAGATAAAAGTCGACTTCGCGGCGATTGGCCTGCGCGAACGCGGCCACTTCTTCGCTGCGCGGATCGCGCAACGCGTCGGGCCAGTCGCGCCAGTGGCCTTCGCCGTTCTGCGCGATCTGCGCCGCCTGCAGCGCCTCGAAACGGGCGTGATCTTCGAGCGAGCGTCCGCCTTCCTCGACGAACGCGGCGAAATCCTTCGCGAAGGGCGAGGTGCGGTCTTGCGAGAACGTGTCGAAGAGCGCGCGCAGGATCGCGAGACGTGTCTTCGTCGCGCGGGGCCAGTCGATCAGCGTGAGGCGTTCGAGCTCGGTCAATTGATCGGCGACGCCTGCCTTTTCGATTGCCGCGCGCAACGCGGGCGCGCCCAGCACGGCGGCCGGATCGATATGCGCGATGTTGAGAAACAGCCGCGACGACGGCGAATACGGGCTGAACTTGTTCGGCTCGGCGCTGAACATTGCGTGCATCGGGCTGATGGCGATCGCGTGACCGCCGCGCTTCGCCGTCTGCGTGGCCAGCGACGCGAGCGCCGTGAAGTCGCCGACGCCGCCGTCGCCGTTGCGCCGCAGACCGTAGACCTGCGCCGCCACGCCCCACAGCGGCGGCGCGTTCGGCGCGTCTTCGTCGAGCGTGCGCCAGGCGTCGTCGATCGTGTAGCAGCGCGCGGGCGCAACCGCGAGCGTCGTCCGATGGTCGTTGATGACGAGCGTGTGGTAGCCCGGCTCCGCGATCGGCGAGAGCAGCGCGATCTCGCCCTTGGGCGACGTGAAGCGCCCGTCGATCACCGCGCCGCTTTCCAGTTCGATGCGATAGCGCGCGCCCGATTTCGCCGCCGACAGCGGCAGCGCGATGCCGCGATCCACTTCGGCAGTGATGAGCGGCGGCAGCTTGCGCCCGCTCATTTCGGCATCGACGGCGGCCATGCTCTGCCTGATCTGCGTGGCGTTGCCGCACGGCAATCCGAGCTTTTCCAGCAGGATGCGCAGCGTCGTTTCGGGCACGCGCTGCATGATCTTGTGCGCGTCCTTCCATTCGATCTCGAAGCCCGCGCGTTCCGCGAGCGCTTCGATGCTGGTCATCGGGCGCGTGCGTGCGTCGGCGTGCGCATCGGTTCTGGTTGCGGCGCTCACGAGATTTTCCCTTCGGTGGAAGTGGAAACAGCGGTAGCCGATTCGAAACGGCGGGCGTCGTGCGCGAGCGCGTATTCGTTGACTTCGCCGGTGAGCCACGCGAGCAGTGTGCGGCCGCCGAGCTGGCCGTCACGCGCGCGATCCTGCGCACGCGCCGGCGTCTCGAAGATGATCTTGCCGGGCGGCTTGTCGGTCAGCGCGACGTCCGTCGCACCGAGATTCAGCGCGATGCAGAGCGTCTCGCCGTCGCCGAGCTTCCATCGCGCGACGAGCGCCTTCTCGCCGAGCACGCTGGCGCCGAGCGACTTCGCGCCCTTCAGACGCGGCGTCACGAGCTTCGCGCGCACGGTCAGCGCCGAACGATAGAAGTGCAGCCACGCGAGCCGATCTTCTTCGTCCTGTCGATCGTCGAGCCTGGGCGATGACATCGCGAACGTGTCGGCGTCGTTCGGATCGGGAATCAGCGCGCGGCGCTTTTCGTCGCTGAATGCGGAAAACTTCGCGAACTCGCGGCGACGGCCCTCGCGCACGGCGTCGGCGAGCTGGTCGTGATAGTCGGTGAAAAACAGGAACGGCTGCGTCGATCCGTATTGCTCTTCCATGAACAGCAGCGGAATTTGCGGCGACAGCAGCAGGAGCGCGGTCGCGGCGAACAGCGATTCGTCGTCCGTCAGCGCACGCAGACGGTCACCCATCGCGCGATTGCCGATCTGATCGTGGTTCTGCAGGAACATGACGAAACGCGTCGGCGGCAGATGCGCGCTTTTTTCGCCGCGCGGTTTGCCGTCATGAATCGGCGATGGATCGCCCTGATACGCGAAGCCTTCGCCAAGAATGCGTGCGAGCTTTTCGACCGGCTGTTCGGAATACGCGCCGTAATAGCTTTCGCTTTCGCCGGTCAGAAGGACGTGCAGCGTGTTGTGCGCGTCGTCGTTCCATTGCGCGTCGAAATGCGTTTCCAGCAGATTCGCCGTGTTGTGCTCGTTCTCGAGCACGAGATGCACGTGACGTCCCGCTTCGACCGATGTGCGGATCCGGTGCGCAAGCTCGCGCAGCCATTCGTCGTCGTTGATCGCGTGCACCGCGTCGAGGCGCAGGCCGTCGAAACGATATTCGTTGAGCCAATACAGGGCATTGTCGAAGAAGAAGTCGCGCACTTGCGGACGCTCGAAATCGATCGCCGGGCCCCACGGCGTGTTCACGCCTTCGCGGAAAAACGTCTTCGCATAAGCGTGCAGATAGTTGCCGTCCGGTCCGAAGTGGTTATACACGACGTCGAGAAACACCATCAGGCCGAGGCCGTGCGCCGTGTCGACCAGTTGCTTCAACGCGTCGGGATGGCCGTACGATGCGTCCGGCGCGTAGGGCAGAACACCGTCGTAGCCCCAGTTGCGCGTGCCGGAGAAATCGTTGAGCGGCATCAGTTCGATGGCCGTCACGCCCAGTTGCGCGAGTTCGGGCAGGCGCGCCGTGACGCCCGCGTAGCCGCCCATCGCGCCGACGTGCAGTTCGTAGAGCACGGTTTCTTCCCACGGCCGGCCGTGCCAGTGCGTGTGCGTCCAGCGGTACGCGCGCGGATCGATCACTTCGCTCGGGCCGTGCACGTCCTGCGGCTGAAAGCGCGACGCGGGATCGGGCACGGCGAGATCCTGATCGAGTCTGTATCGATAGAGCGTGCCCGCGCCGCCGTCGGCTTCGGCTTCGAACCAGCCGTCGCCGGTCGATTGCATGTCGATCAGTTCCGGCGCGCCGCCCGCGCGCTGAATTTCCACCTGCACGGAATCGCGCGACGGCGCCCAGAAGCGGAAGCGCGTGCGCGGGTTCTCGCGCACGGCGCCCGTCAGATGCGCGCCGAAGGGAAGGCAATACGCATGATGATGCTTGTGCGGATCGATCGGACGTTCGGACATGATTTCCTGCCTGTATTGCTGCGGTTTCCGGTGTTCATCGTGTGAACGGTGCGTGCGTGCGCGTCAGTGCGGCGCGTCGATTTCAGGCGGGCGAGACGAAGGCAGCGTGCCGGGATCGGGCGGCAGCGCCGTCAAAAGACGCGGCCCCTGGTGCGCGCCCGCCATCCACACCGCTTGCCAGTCGGCGTCGCCCGTGGGCTCGGCCAGCAGCACGACGACGCTGTGCGCGGCCACTTCCAGTTCGCTGCCGACGAGCGGCCGCGTGACCGAATCGGGTTCCGCGCTATCCAGGAGCACGTTCCATTCCAAGTGCGGCGCGGGCGGCACGAACGAAAGCGCCTGCGACGATCCGTTGAACATGAGCAGCAGCACGTCGATTTCGCCGTCGATGCCGGGGCCTGCGCGCCGCAGCGTGAGCGCGCGGCCCTCGGGGTCCTGCCATGCTTCGATCGCGAGCGCGATGCCGCGTTCGTCGAACCAGCTCACGTCGTAGAGGCCGGGCAGCACTTCGCGATCGCCGTAAAGAAAGCGCGTTTCGCGCAGCACCGGGTAATTCTTTCGCAACGCAACAACGCGCGCGACGAATTCCGTCATCACGATGCCCGGCGGGCTCTGCGCCGCCGCCCAGTCGAGCCAGGAAATCTCGTTGTCCTGGCAATACGCGTTGTTGTTGCCGCGCTGGGTGCGGCCGAATTCGTCGCCTGCGAGCAGCATCGGCGTGCCGAGCGAGAGCAGCGTCGTCGCGATCATCGAGCGGGCGAGGCGCACGCGGAGTTCGAGAGTCGCCGGGTCGTCGGTCGGGCCCTCGACGCCCCAGTTCGCGCTGCAATTCTCGTTGTGGCCGTCGTTGTTGCCTTCCTGATTGGCCTCGTTGTGCTTGTGTGAATACGCGGTGACGTCGGCGAGCGTGAAGCCGTCGTGCGACGCGACGAAATTCACCGACGCCCATGGTTTCCTGAAGCGGCGGTTGAACAATTCGGCCGAGCCCGTGAGACGCGCGGCGAGATCGGGACGCATGCCCGCGTCGCTGCGCCAGAAGCGGCGCGCGCCGTCGCGATATTTGTCGTTCCATTCGGCGAAGCCCGGCGGATGATTGCCCACCTGATAGCCGTCCGGCCCGATATCCCACGGTTCGGAAATGAGCTTGCGCGTGGAGAGAATCGGGTCCTGGCGGATTGCGTCGAAGAAGCCCGAGCCCGGATCGAAGCCGTGCCCTTCGCGGCCGAGCGTGACGCCGAGATCGAAACGAAAGCCGTCGATGTTGAACGCGGTGCTCCAGTAGCGCAGCGAATCCATCACCATCTGCAGCACGCGCGGATGCGACAGGTTCACGGTATTGCCGCAGCCGGTCTCGTTGATGTAATGGCGTTCGTCGCCGGGAATCAGGCGGTAATAGCTCGCGTTGTCGAGTCCGCGCCAGGAGACCGTCGGGCCGAGTTCGTTGCCTTCGCACGTGTGGTTGTAGACGACGTCGAGGATCACTTCGATGCCTGCCGCATGCAACTGCCGCACCGCGATGCGCATTTCGTTCAGGCGATGCGTCGACAGATAAGACGGTTCCGGCGCGAAGAACGCGGCGGTGTTGTAGCCCCAGTAATTCTTCAGGCCGCGCTCGACGAGGAAGCGGTCGTTGAGGAACGCGTGCACAGGAAGAAACTCGACTGCGGTGATGCCGAGCTTCTGCAAGTGCTCGATGAACCATGGCGACGAGAGCGCGGCGAACGAACCGCGTTCATGCTGGCGGATGTCGTCGCGCATCATCGATGCGCCGCGCACGTGCGTTTCGTAGATGATCGTCTCGCCCCACGGCGTGTCGGGGCGCACGTCGCGCGACCAGTCGAAGGCGTCGTCGGTGACGATGCACTTGGGCATCGCGGGCGCGGAGTCGCGGCGGTCCATCGACATGTCGAGCCGGTTCGAATGCACGCGATAGCCGAACAGCGCATCGGACCAGCGCCATGGGCCGACGAGCTTCTTCGCGTAGGGATCGAGCAGCAGCTTGTGCGGATTGAAGCGATGCCCTTGTTGCGGCTGATACGGACCGTGCGCGCGAAAGCCGTACACGGTGCCGGGATGCGCGCCGGGCAGATAGCCGTGCCAGATTTCGTCGGTGCATTCGGGCAGGTCGAAGCGCATCAGCTCCTTGCGGCCGGTGCTGTCGAAGAGACAGAGTTCGATGCGATGCGCGTTCGATGAGAACACCGCGAAGTTGACGCCCAGACCGTCCCAGTTGGCTCCGAGCGGGTAGGGTGCGCCCGGGAGCAACTTGTCGGGAAGTGCATTTGCCATGTGCCCCGTCCTGTTGTTTGCCTTTTCGCCGGTGCGGCGGTGGTTAAGTTTATGCCTTTGTTTTGTTGCGGTTTGGGTTGGGGTTTTTGCTTTGTTCTGTGCGTGCTTTTTGCCTTTGTTTGTGTCTGTGTCGTGGAAACCTGAGTTCGCGTCGGTCTATTAGCACTGCCCCTGTGCGGGGCGGCAGTCACTTTCTTTGCTGCTGCAAAGAAAGTAACCAAAGAAAGCAGCTTTCCCCATCCAAAGTACCTCACGCCGGCCCCGGCACAGGCGAACAGCCAATGGCACGGCAGTAGCAAGTGGCGTCACAGGGCAACGGATCTTGGCTCGCGACCACTGTGACATCGCGCCGTTCCGCGGATTGGCGCAGCACGAAATCGCTCCAGCCCGCTTCGCGGCCGACCGGTCAATCGGGTCCGCACGTGCCTCCTTGCTAATGCTTCCATCTCGCTGCCTATGCGGCACGTTGGTTTCCCTTGCATGCCCAGCGGCAGCGCGCAGCGCTGTGCCGGAACTCTTTGGTGCTGAACCAGCGCCCTGTAACGTCTAGCTCGTCAGACCGTGCGTGATCCACGCCCCGTTGACCTTTTGGGGGCACTTGCTACTGCGGCCACCGGCAATTCGCCTGTGCCGGGGCCGGTGTGAGGTACTTTGGATGGGACAAGCTGCTTTCTTTGCCTACTTTCTTTGCAGCAGCAAAGAAAGTAGGTGCCGCCCCGCACAGGGGCAGTGCAAATAGACCGACGCGAATTCAGGATTTCACGAAAGCCCACAGCAACGAAAGCCCAACGCCACTCCCTCCACTTAATCAGCCCGCAAAACAATCGTCGCCAACGGCGGCAACGTCAACGCAGCCGACTGCCCCCGCCCATGACTCGGATAGTCATCCGTATGAATGACCCCGCCATTTCCCATGTTCGACCCGCCATACACCGAGGCGTCGGAGTTGAAGACTTCGCTCCATCGTCCGCCGCGCGGCATGCCGATCCTGTACGCCAGCCTCGGCACGGGCGTCATGTTGCACACCACGACGAGATCGCGTCCTTCGGCATCCGTCCGCCGATACGCATAGACGCTATTCGCGTTGTCATCGCCGATGATCCACTCGAAGCCGCGCGAATCGCTGTCCAGCTTGTGCAACGCAGGCTCGCCCGTATAAAGCAGATTCAGGTCGCGCACGAGTTTCTGCAGGCCGCCATGCAGCGAATCATCGAGCAAATGCCAGTGCGGCGATTCGTCGTGATTGAACTCCGCAAACTGCCCGAACTCGCCGCCCATGAACAAAAGTTTCTTGCCCGGATGCGTCCACATGAAGCCGAAATACGCGCGCAGATTGGCAAATTTTTGCCATCGGTCGCCAGGCATCTTGCCGATCAGCGATCCCTTGCCATGCACGACTTCATCGTGCGAAAGCGGCAGCACGAAGCGCTCCGAATACGCATACACCATCCCGAACGTGTACAGATGATGGTGATACTGGCGATAGACCGGATCTTCCTCCATGTAGTGCAGCGTGTCGTGCATCCAGCCCATGTTCCACTTGAAGTCGAACCCCAGACCGCCGCTCTCGACACTCGCCGTCACACCAGGCCACGCAGTCGATTCCTCCGCGATCGTGATCGCGCCCGGAATGTGCCGCACCTCGTGATTGAGCCGCTTCAGGAACGCAATCGATTCGAGATTCTCGCGCCCGCCATGCACGTTCGGCACCCACTCGCCCGCCTTGCGCGAATAGTCGCGATACAGCATCGACGCGACCGCATCCACGCGCAGGCCATCGACGTGATAGCGCTTGAGCCACGCCAGCCCCGATGCGATCAGGAACGCGCTCACCTCGTTGCGGCCGAGGTTGTAGATCATCGTGTTCCAGTCCTGGTGATAGCCCTCGCGCGGGTCCGCGTGCTCGTAGAGCGGCGTGCCGTCGAACTCCACCAGGCCGTGCGCGTCGTTCGGGAAGTGCGCCGGCACCCAGTCGATGATCACGCCGAGCCCTGCCTCGTGCGCCCGGTTCACGAACTCCGCAAACTGCTCCGGCGTGCCGAAGCGCGCGGACGGCGCGAACTGCCCGAGCGGCTGATAGCCCCACGAACCGCCGAACGGATGCTCGGCAATCGGCATGAATTCCAGGTGCGTGAAGCCCATGCCCTTCGCATACGGGATCAGACGCTCGGCAAGTTCATGCCAGTTCATGCCGCGATTGCCATCCTCCGGCACGCGCAGCCACGACTCGGCGTGCGCTTCGTAAATCGTGATCGGCGCTTGCGGCGTCTGCTTGCCGGCGCGCGTGGCCATCCAGTCGGCGTCGGTCCATGCGTAGTGATCGATCGCATCCGCATCCGCGACCACCGACGCCGTCGACGGCGGCTTCTCGCTCTGCATCGCGCACGGATCGGCCTTGAGCGGCAGCGTATGGCCTTCGCGCGTGACGATCTCATACTTGTAGCGCGTACCCGCGCCGATGCCCGGCACGAACAGCTCCCACACGCCCGCGTTATGGCGCAGGCGCATCGGATGCCGGCGGCCGTCCCACGTGTTGAAGTCGCCGACCACCGAGACGCGCCGCGCATTCGGCGCCCACACCGCGAAGCGCGCGCCCGCCACGTTGCCGTGCGTGACGGGCCGCGAGCCCAGACATTCGAGCACCGCGTACGGATCCGCCTGCGAGAGGCGCGTGAGCGATTCGTCCGACAACACGGGACCGAACGAATAGGTGTCGTGCGATTCCTGCGGCGTTCCGTGCCAGTCGATCTGCAGGCGATACGCCGCCGGCCGCTCGACGAAGCCGGCGTAAAGGCCCGCGTCCCGGACGCGCGCGAGCGAGCCGAGATGCTCGCCGCTCGCCGCATCGACGATATTCACCGCCGACGCGCCCGGCAGGAACACGCGCACAACATGTCCGAGATCGGTCTGATGCATGCCGAGCATCGAAAACGGGTCGGGATGACGTGCCTCGACGAGTGCGTCGATATCGAGCGGATTGAGGCCGTGTGCCGGGTTTCGGGTATCCGCCGGATCGCTACGAGTGTTCATGGTGGGTTCCATCCGGATTGTCCTTGGTTGCTCCGTACACGGGCCGCGTGCCGGGGGCGGGCGGCTCGCCCGTGTCTCCCAGCAGGCGGCTCGCGAGCGACGCGAGACCCCGCAACGGAAGGCCGATCCATGTCGGCCGGTTCGCTGCTTCGTAGCGGATTTCGTATGCGGCCTTCTCGATCAGGAACAGATCGAGCAACGGCTGGAACACGTCTTCGGCCGCGATCGTTTCGGGCGACGATGCGATCGCCTCCGTGTACTCCCGCAAGAAGCTCTCCTCGGCGAACGCGCGCAGCCGTTCGAACAGCGCACGCTTGCGATCGGCCGTCTGCACCGGCGCATTCTCGGTCGTCGACTGCGCCGCCGCGCTCGCATACGACAGCGAACGCAACAGTCCCGCGACGTCGCGCAGCGGGCTCGTCTTCCTGCGGCGCTCCTCGAGTGCACGCGCGGGCTCGCCTTCGAAGTCGATCAGATAGGCATCGCCTTGCGCCATCAGCACCTGGCCGAGATGGAAGTCGCCGTGGATGCGGATGCAGAGCGCATCGGCACCGGGCGCGACGAGCGTTCTGACCGTATCGACGAGTCTGTCGCGGCGATCGAGCAGGCTTTGCGCGAGGAAACGGTCGTGCTCGTTGAACTCGCCGATCTTCTGCGCAATGATGTCGAGCGCCGATTCGAGCAGCTTCAGCGTGCCGTCGATCCAGCCCTGCACGTCCGCCGCGGTGGCGCGCTGCGGCGCGAAGGCTTCGTCTTCGGTCGGGCTCGCGAGCGCAACGTGCAGCTCGCCCAGCCGCTTGCCGATGATGCCCGAGATGTTGCCGTAGCCCACGAAACCTTCGGCCTGCGCTTCGCGTTCCTGCGCGTGTTCGTCGGTTTCGACGGCGACCGCGAGTTCATCGACGGTGCGGCGCAGGTAATCGAGCGCGTAGTTCCAAGCATCGCCCTGATTGTCGATGAAGCCCTGCAGGATGACGAGCGTGTGCGGCACGCCTTGCGGATCCACGCGCACGACTTCGCCATACAGCGGGCCGGTGTTCGCATAGCCGAGCTTCGTCAGATAGCGGCTCATCTCCGCTTCCGGATGAATCCCGCCGACGATGCGCCGCACCAGCTTCAGCACGATCTTGTCCGCGATCACGAGCGAGCTGTTGCTCTGTTCGGCCGCGAGCCAGCGGATTTCGGGCGGATCGGCGGGATAGAAGTTGAGCTCGTCGAGCCGTTCGGTCGGCAGGAAGCGGATCTCGCTCTTCTGCACGGTCGGCACGACGGCGCGCTCTTTCAGCTTGCGCAACACACCATAGGTGAACTGCGGCACGGAGAACGCATCGGTCAGATGCCCGATGTTGCGATTGCGCCGCACGCGCGCGAGCGCCAGTTGCATGTAGAGCGGCGAGGTTGTTTCCGTGCCCCACGCGATGGACAGCGGCAGCACGTAACGCTCGCAATGGTCGCCGACATCCGCTTCGATCTCGGTGAACGCGAAGCCCGCGTTTTCGATGGTCGTGAGCGCGGCGAGACGCACCGCATGCAGCTTCTGATCCTTCGAGGCGAACCAGCGCCGCTTGCTGAGATAGTTCGGCAGCACTTCGGATTCGAGCAGCCGTACGTTTTCAGGTGTCGGACCGGTCTGGCCCGCGCGGATCACCATCGTGACGAACTCGGGCAATTGCTCGGACGGCGCCTGCGCCCACGACGGGCGCATGTTGCCCGGACAAAGCTGGAACCACAGGAAACCGTAGGGCGGAAACGTCAGCAGATACGTGAGCTTGCCGATGGCCGGGAAGGGCGAATCGGCGGTCATTTCGAGCGGCACCGAGCCTTCGAATTCCGACAGGTCGAGTTCCACCGCCTGCGGCGCGCGCGAGAGATTCGCCACGCACAGAATGGGCGGCTCGCCTTCGATCTGGCGCACATACGCGAGAATCTTGCGATTCGCGGGCCGCAGGAAACGGATCGTGCCGCGGCCGAACGCATGCTTCGAGCGGCGCACCGCGAGCATCTTGCGGGTCCAGTTCAGGAGCGAATGCGGATCGCGGCTCTGCGATTCGACGTTCACCGCGTCGTAGCCGTAGAGCGAACCCATCACGGGCGGCAGGACGAGCTGCTCGGGATCGGCGCGCGAGAAACCGCCGTTGCGGTCCGACGACCATTGCATCGGCGTGCGCACGCCGTCGCGGTCGCCGAGGTGGATGTTGTCGCCCATGCCGAGTTCGTCGCCGTAATAGATGACCGGCGTTCCCGGCATCGACAGCAGCAGCGAGTTGATCAGTTCGATGCGTCTTCTGTCGCGCTCCATGAGCGGCGCGAGACGGCGCCGGATGCCGAGATTCAGGCGCGCGCGGCGATCGCTCGCATAGGTGTTCCACAAGTAATCGCGCTCGGAGTCGGTGACCATTTCGAGCGTGAGTTCGTCGTGATTGCGCAGGAAGATTGCCCATTGATTCGTCGTGCCGAGATCGGGCGTCTGCCGCATGATGTCGGTGATCGGAAAGCGGTCCTCGCTCGCGATCGACATGTAGATGCGCGGCATCAGCGGGAAGTGGAACGCCATGTGGCATTCGTCTTCGTCGCCGAAATATTCCTTCACGTCCTCCGGCCACTGATTCGCTTCGGCGAGCAGCATGCGGTTCGGATACTCGGCGTCGATGGTCGCGCGAATCTTCTTCAGAATCGCGTGCGTCTCGGGCAGGTTCTCGTTATTGGTGCCTTCGCGCTCGACGAGATAAGGCACCGCATCCAGCCGCAGCCCGTCGATGCCCATGTCGAGCCAGAAGCGCATCACGGAGAGCACTTCCTTGATGACCGCGGGATTGTCGAAGTTCAGGTCGGGCTGATGCGAATAGAAGCGGTGCCAGTAGTACTGACCCGCGACGGGATCGTGCGTCCAGTTCGAAGGCTCGGTGTCGATGAAGATGATGCGCGTCTCTTCGTACTTCTTGTCGGTATCGGACCACACGTAGTAATTGCGATGATTCGAGCCCGGCTTCGCATGACGCGCGCGCTGAAACCACGGATGCTGATCCGACGTGTGATTGATGACGAGTTCGGTGATCACGCGAATGCCGCGTGCATGCGCTTCCTGAATGAAGCGCTTGACGTCCGCGATCGTGCCGTAGTCCGGATGCACGTTGCGATAGTCAGCGATGTCGTAGCCGTCGTCGCGGCGCGGCGATGGATAGAACGGCAAGAGCCAGATCGCGTCGACGCCCAGCTCCGCGATGTAGTCGAGTTTCGCAAGCAGGCCGGGAAAATCGCCGATGCCGTCGTTGTTCGCATCGAAGAAAGACTTGATGTGAACCTGATAGATGATCGCGTCCTTGTACCAGAGCGGATCGTCGCTGAGACTCGACGCTTTCTTGTTGCGCTTCACCCTTGTATCCACGGTTTCGCTCCAATGTTTCGTGCGGGCTAGCTGCCGCCCTTGTTATTGGTGTGCTCTCGTTCGCCGCCGGTGATTCATCCTTCCTCGTTCGGCTGAGGCTTCGGCAAGCCCCATGTCGGCGAAATGCGCCAGATCGCGAACGGCAGCGAATGCGGATTGAGCCGCACATGCTGACGCCGTCCGCGCCATTCGAAACGCTCGCCCGTCACCTGATCTTCCACGGCGAGCGCGTCCCATTCGTGCACGCCCCAGCGTTCGAGCGTCTGCCACGGCAACTCGATGTCCGCGCCCTGCTCGTTGAACGGATCGAGATTGATCGCGACGAGCACGACGTTGTCGCGCGATGCGTTCGCCTTCTCGAAGAACAGGATGCGATCGTTATGCGCGGGCAGGAAGTTCACGCCGAGGTGCGTCTGCAACGCGGGATTCGCGCGGCGGATGCGATTGAGCGCCGTGACTTCGGTCACGATGTTGCCGGGCCGGTTCCAGTCCCACGCGCGCAACTGATACTTCTCGGAGTCGAGATATTCCTCGCTGTTGGGGAGCGCGGCGGACTCGCAGAGTTCGAAGCCGCTATACACGCCCCACAGACCCGACAGCGTCGCTGCCAGTGCCGCGCGGATCACGAAGCCCGGACGCCCCGAACTCTGCAGAAAGCGCGGATTGATGTCCGGCGTGTTGACGAAGAAGTTGGGCCGGAAGAATTCCTTCGCGTCGGTCTGCGTGAGATCGTGCATGTACTCGATGAAGTCGCGCTTGCTCTCGCGCCACGTGAAGTACGTGTACGACTGCGAGAAGCCGAGCTTCGCGAGACGGTTCATCACGCGCGGCCGCGTGAAGGCTTCGGACAGAAAGATCACGTCGGGATGGCGCGCGCGCACGTCGCCGATCACCCATTCCCAGAACGGAAACGGCTTCGTGTGCGGATTGTCGACGCGGAAGATGCGCACGCCCGCCGCGATCCAGTGCAGGAACACGTCGCGCAGCGCGATCCACAGTTCCGGCTTCGCGTCCTGCGCATAGAAGTCCGGATTCACGATGTCCTGATACTTCTTCGGCGGATTTTCCGCGTATCGCAGCGTGCCGTCGGGACGCCAGGCGAACCACGTCGGATGCTCCTTGAGCCACGGATGATCGGGCGAGCATTGCACCGCGAAGTCGAGCGCGATTTCGAGCCCGTGTTCGTGCGCGGCGTCGAGCATGCGCCGGAAGTCGTCGAGATTGCCGAGTTCCGGATGCACGGCCGTGTGGCCGCCTTCCTTGCCGCCGATCGCATACGGGCTGCCGACATCGCCGGGTCCGGCCGTCAGCGTATTGTTCTTGCCCTTGCGATTCGCGATGCCGATCGGATGGATCGGCGGGAAATACAGCACGTCGAAACCCATCTCGCGGATGCGCGGCATCTTGCCGATCACGTCGATGAACGTGCCGTGACGGTTTTCGTCGTCGCTCATCGAGCGCGGGAAGATCTCGTACCAGCTCGCGAAACGCGCGGCGGCGCGCTCGGCATCGACGCGATACACGACCGGATCGCGCGACAAAAACGGCCGGTGGCGCGCGGCGGCAATGGCGCGGGCGGTCGCGGGCGCGAGCACGAGTTCGAGCTTGCGCGCGTCGTCTGCCTTGGTGAATTCCTTGACGATGGCCTCCAGCGGCGCGCTGTCGGCGTCGTCGACCGTCTTCACTTCGGCGAGGATCAGCGCGAACAGATGTTTGGCTTCCTCCACTTCGAGATCGACGTCCTGGCCGGCCTTCAGCTTCTTCTGCATGTGATCGGCGAGCGACGCGTAATCGTCGCGCCATGCCATCACGACGAATTCGTGGCGGCCGACGCGCTCCAGCGGAATGCGCGTCGTCCACAGGTCGAGGCCGGCGGGCTGGACGGCGGTCATGGGCGCTTCGTGCCAGTCGGTTTCGTCGGCGGCGCGCCATTGCACGGCCGCGGCGATCTTGTCGTGACCTTCGGCGAAGATCGCCGCCTGAATCTCCAGCGCCTCGCCGACGATGCGCTTCGCCGGGAAGCGCCCGTGATCGACGGAAGGCGTCACGCTTTCGATCGACACGCGCGGCGCCGCGAGCGCCTCGGTGACCGACTTCTTGTCGGCGGCTTTCGCGCCGCGCTTCACTTGCGGCTGCGCGAGCAGGACGAACGGCTCGGCTTCGGCGCGGAAGAGGCGCACTTCGCCGGCCTTCAGCAAGAAGGGCGCGAGGCGTTCGGGCTTGGCCTTCGCGTCCTCGATGGGCGCGAAGCGCGTGTAATTTCCCGGCACCGATTCGAGCAGATGCAGCGTGTCGACATGCACGGGCGCGACGAGATCGGGATTGATGACGACCACCACGGCGTCTTCGCTGCGACGCAGATCGGGACCGTCGGCGCGGATGAGCGCGGCGTAGGGCGTGCCCGCGCCCGTCAGCGCGCGCACTTCGCCGACGCTCGACAGCGTGCCGACATTGCGCTGCAGGTCGTTCGCGCGTTTGATGCGCGCGCTCAGATCGATGCGCTTCTCGCTCTTCGCGCGTTGATATTCGGCCGCGACGCCGTATTGCTGCGACATCGGCAAGCCGACGCCGTATTCGAAGCCCATCGGCACCATGATGCCGGTGCCGAACGCGGCGGCGGTATCGAGCACGCGCGTGTACGCACGTTCGACGAGCGCGGTGTCGCTCGTGTCCGCGAGGTCGCCGATGAGGCGCGTGCCGAAGGGCTCTTCAGGAAACGCAATCGGAGACGCGATGCGCGAGAGCGCCGCGTGTTCATCGAAGAGCCATGCGCTCCTGAAGTCCCACCAGCGCGTCGACGCGAACACGGCGTCGAAGCCGGCATCGCTCAGGCCATGCAGATCATGGCGCGTGATGCCGGCGGTCCACGCGAGCCAGCGCGTGTCGGGATGTTTCTCGCGCACCGCCGCGCCGAGCCTGCGCCACACGTGCGCGGGCACCGCGTGCGGCGAGTCGAAGCGAAAGCCGCCGATGCCCGCATCCGCGAGCAGGTTCAGTTCGCGCGCCCACCATTCGGTCAGTTGATGCGCCGCTTCGCCATCGGCGAAATTGGCATAGGCGACATCACGTTGACGCGGTCCCTTGCGCGGATCGAGCCGCGCATCCGCGCCTTCGAAAGGCTGGAACCAGTGCCGGTTGTCCTGATAAAGCCCGCCTTCGGTGCTCACGCGGTCGAGCACGATATCGACGAGCAGTGTGAGCTTGTGCTTCTTCGCGGTGTCGGCGAGCTGGCGCAGGCCATCCGCGACACTCGCAGCGGTTTCGAAGACAGGATGCAGCCGATGATGATCGGCAACGGCTTCGCGGTGCCCGTTGCTGCCGGGCACGAAAGGCGAGCCGATCAGGACATGATCGAAGCCGAGCGCGGCCGCGTGCTCGAACTGGGCTGGCCAGTTCGGGAGCGGTCCGACGAGCAGGGGATCGATGAAATAAATACGCGGCGCGTACGCATGATGAGCTTGATGGTTTTCCATCGTTCGTCTTTTCCAGAGTCGTCCTGCGGTGGCGGGGATGCGGACTTCAATCGCGATCACGCTCACGGGCCAAACTGGCTGAAGAGCCGGTCCGTACACGTCACGGATCTCGCGCGGACTTCAGGCGGAACTCAGAATACACCTCGGCGCCGCTCGAATCGACGCCAGCCTGGTCGCGTTTCGCGATGCACCGTGCCTCGGGCGCCTTCCTGCGCTCGCGGTGTTCGCCACGGTCTCCCGGGAGAGCGTCCCTCCGGTCGTCTCCTGCCCGATCCCGAACCTTCCGATGGGACCGTGCCTCGGTTGCCGCACGGGGGTGGGGAGCACGTTGCGTGCCGCGCCCGGCGTGTGGCCGGGCCGGTCATACATTACGACACTTCGTGCGGGTTTCGCTCAAGGTCGGCTCAGGCGCTGCGCGCAACGCGCGAATCGACGCCTTCGAGCGCGCGTTCGTCCGGTACTTGCGCCGCCGCCGCTGCCGTCGCCGTTGCGCTGGGCTGCATGACTTCGGCGGCATCGGGAACGCGGCGCGCACGCAGTGCCGTGCGGCTCGGGCGTGCTTCGCTCAGGCCGACGTACAGTGCGACCATCTTCGCGACGGCTTCGTTCCATCCGAAATCGCACGACATCGCGTTGCGTTGCAGCGCGCGCCAGACTTGCGGACGCATGTATGCATCGAGTGCGCGGCTCGCGGCGTGGACGATGTCGTCGGCGCGCTCGCCGTCGAAGAGAAAGCCCGTGGGCGCATGGGAGGCATGCCGGGCGGGCGCCTGCGCGACGGGCGCATCGTGCGTGCCGTCGCGCAGATACATCGACGGACGCAGCACGTTGTGATGAAGCAATTCGACGTTTTGCGCCGCATCGACGATGGTGTCGGCGAGACCGCCCACGCGCGACGCGACCGGCAGCGTGCCGTAGCGCATCGCGTAAAGCTGGGTGAGTCCGCATGGTTCGAAGCGGCTGCCGTGCAGCAGGATATCCGCGCCCGCATGCAGTGCATGCGCGCGGCGTTCGTCATAACCGATATGCACGCCGACGCGATCCGGCCATTCTTGCGCGAGCTTGCGGAAGCCCGCCTCGATATACGCCTCGCCTTTGCCGATCACCGCGAGTTGCAGGCGCGGATGCTTGCGCAGAAGACGCGGCAGCGCTTCGAGCGCGACATCCGCGAGCTTTTGACCGGTCATGCGGCTGCCGATCGCCATGAGCGGCGCGAACGGATCGACGGGCAGGCCGAACTTGCGTTGCAGCGCGCGCTTGCAGGCGTGCTTGCCGCGCATATCGTCGAAAGAATAATTGCGTTCGATCAGCGGATCGGCGACGGGATCCCACGTGCGCTCGTCGATGCCGTTCACGACGCCCGACAATTTGTCCGCGTGGCTCTGCAACACGCCTTCCATCAGATGGCCGAAGCGCGGCGTGAGAATTTCGCGCGCGTAGGTTTCGGAGACGGTCGTGACGCGATCGGCGTGAACGATGCCGGCTTTCATCAGACTGAGCGCGCCGTAAAACTCGATGCTCTGCGGATCGCTCAGCGCATGCACGAGCCATTTTTCCGGCACGCCGAGCGACGCACCAAGCGAGAGCGCGTAGTTGCCCTGGAACGCCAGATTGTGGATCGTGAAAACGCTCTTTGCGTGCACGCCCGCGTGCTTCATCAGAAGCGGCGTGAGGCCGCTGTGCCAGTCGTGTGCATGCACGATGTCGGGCTTCTTCACGCCGCGCACGCCTTCGGCGATTCTGACCGCGGCGGCCGAAAGCGTCGCGAAGCGGATCGCGTTGTCGGGATAGTCGCGGCCCTGCGCGTCCTGATAAAGGCCCGTGCGCGCGTAGAGCGCATCGCAGCGCAGCAAAAGAACGGGCACGCCGGTATCGGGCATGCGTCCGCGCAACAGCGCCGCGTCGCCGCCGGGCAGGCCTGTCAGCGTGCCGACGCGGGTCAGACCTTCCGTCCGGGCGATGGCATTCGGATACGCGGGCAAGAGGATCGTGGCATCGACGCCGGCTTCGCGCAGCGCGGCGGCGTAGGCGCTGACCATGTCGCCGAGTCCGCCGGTCTTGGCGAGCGGCACGGCTTCGGAGGCGACCAGCAGAACGTTCAAAGGCAAAGTTGGGCTCCTGAGCGGAACGAATGCGCGATTCATGCGCCGCGCATGCGAATGCTGATCTAGGGTTTCTATGGAGTGGCTGGCGCATTGCAGCAATCGGTGTGCCACCACCGACTTCGTGCGTGCGCCGACGCACGGCGAATTCCGCCTTTGACCAGACGAGACCCGCCCCGGGATCGCCCGTCGATGCGTGGAAAAGGCACGGACGTGCCGCGTGTAAAACTGACAGTGGAGCGCGCCGCGTTTTTACACGGCGCATCGGATCAGCTTATGGAGCGCCTGTGACAGTCGCGTGATGCGGGTCTTCTCAACCGCCGACCATGCTTGCCGCGATGTTGACGGAGAGTCCGAGCACCGCGAGGTTGAAGAAGAACGACAGCACCGACTGCGCGAGCACGGCGCGTCGCGCGCTCGTGGAACCGACCGCGATGTCGGCCGTCTGCGACGCCACCGCGATGGTGAAGGAGAAGTACAGGAAATCCCAGTAGTCGGGCTTCAGTTGCTTGTCCGGAAACCTGAGCGCGGGATCGTTCGCGGGCGACTGATAGTAGTGCCGCGCGTAGTGCAGCGTGAACATCGTCGGGATGAGAAACCAGGCGCCGAGCATCGTCGCGCCGGTGAGCAGATAGTGGGGCACCGCGCGGGCGCCGAGACTTTTCGCCGCCGCCAGCTCGACGACGATCGCCACGATGCTTGCGACCGCCGCGACGCTCACGATCATCAGGACGGTGGCGGCGTTTTCGTCTTCGCGCGCGGCGAGCGCCTGCACGTCGCTCTGACGGGCGGTTGCCATCTGCAGCCAGATCAGCACGAGATAGAGCCACACGGCCGAATCCCAGCCGATGAGCGCACGCGCGGTAGGCCGCAACTGCGCCGGAATCAGCGCGGCGACGATGCAGCCGACCACGAGGCCGATCAGCGCGCGCGGCCGGTTGCGCAGGACGGGCGGGAGGAAGAATGTCTTCTTCTTGTTTGCGGGCATGGTCGGGGAAGCCGAGAGAGGTCGACGTCCGCGATTATTGCGCGGATGGCTTTCAGAAACCTGAGTAGGGGAAATCTGCCGCGTGTTCGGTCGCGATGGTTGCATCGACACTTTTCCTCAGTCTGCCGATCGCAACGCGTTAATAATCGACGCTTGCCTCACCGAGGGGAAACACTCGCGCAGTCCGTATCGAGCTATTCGACATGTCCAATTCCATCAAAATCATTTTTTGCTTCGATAGAAACTACGCGCACTACGCGGCAGTTTCGGCCCATTCGCTTTTAATCAATTCGAGATCGGAATTACGGATTTTCTGGATCGTTCCCGTTGAGGATGAATCGTATGTCCTTGCAGTGGCGGAGCAACTCGCAAATAGAACCGGGTTGAACGTCACGGTCATTCCGGCTTCGAGTGCGGCCTTTGCGGATTGGAAGGTTTCGAATCACTTCACGCGCGGCATGTATCTGCGACTCCTGATCCCGACGTTGATCGACGCGCCCCGGGCCATCTATCTGGATGCCGACACCCTCGTACTCGCCGATCTCGAGCCTCTTTATACGATCGATCTGGGCGATAAGCTCATCGCCGGCGTACCCGACCCTGCCGGAGAGCGTTCGACCAGGATTCCGCGTCGCGCCGGAGATCCTTATATCAATTCCGGCATGCTTGTCATGAATCTCGACGCGCTCCGGGAAGACCGGATGTTCGAAAAGGCGCAATCAATTTATGCACGATATGAGCGCGACGCGGCCTGGCCGGATCAGTGCGTGATCAATAAATACGCGGAGGGCCGCAAGCTCGTGCTGCGCGAAGGCTGGAACAGACAGGTTTCCGCTTCGCACATTACCCGAACGCAATTCGAGGCCGTCCTGCGCGAAAACGATTTGTCGATTATTCATTTCGTCGACGCCGTGAAGCCCTGGCAGAAATGGTGCAACCCGTATGTCGGCGATTTCTGGTGGAGCTATGCGAGCCGCCTGACTATCGACGGGTTGAAGCCGCAGGAAATCACGACGATCGATCAGGCCATCCAGTTCGCGCGCGTGCTCGACGCGAACGAACGGTATATGGAGCCAAGCCGATTCAAGGACGACATCATCGCGCGTCTCGCGGGACTCGCCAATGTGCGCGGCCGGAACGACGAATGAATCCGGATCGCCGCGCAATGTTCACGAAAGCGTGGAGATCGCGCGTACGTCGCTGACGAAATCAAAAGGTCCCGTATGAACGACGCGTGGCCACGCGCAGCCGTAGACGGTCCCGCCATGTTCCCGAACGAGGTTGCAGAAGTAAAAGTCCTCGCCGACCAAACGTCCGTCCAGCACTTTTTGACGGAAAAATTCGTAGACCGGGAAGTCGCCGTGCTCGCTGGATGACGCGTGCGGAATTCCCGCACGGACCAGATGCTCCAGGCACGCGCGCGACACCAGCATGATGCCCGTGCCGATTTCGCGCACGGGCATCGGCTTTTCGAGCGCTTCGTCGGCGCGGTCGCTCTCGTGGAGGAACGTGTACATGCCTTCGGTCCGGCCCGCGATTCCGGCGAGTTCCGCCGGCGCTACTTCAGGATGCTTCAGGACGGCCTGCTTGACACGCGCCCAGTCATGTTCTTGCTGCCGTACATAGCCGCGACGACATCGTGCGTGTGCCATTCGAACATGCGCATGATGTCGTCGATGTCGAAGCCCATGTCGTCGTCGAGAAACAGCATGTGAGTGAAGTTCGTCCTGTGCAGGAAGAAACTCGACAGCACATTTCGCGCGCGATCCACCATGGTCAGATTCGGCAGGAGCAGCAGCTCGACCGGGATACCGGCTTTCATGCAACTGTTCTGCATCCCCCAAACGCTGCGGACGTAGGAAGCGGAAAAGAGCCCGCGATGTGTCGGAGTCGCGATTGCGACGGAAAAGTTGCTGGACATGTTGGTCTCCGGCCCGGTGTCCGTGAAATCGACCCGGCGTCTGTCGAATTTCGCATTTCTGATTCGTGCCACTCAGTTAATCATTATATTGATTTACACATTTGTATCGAGAATGTAGGTAAAATGTTCGGAAATATCGCTGATATTTTGATTGAGTTGCTGCTTGATGTGCAAAAGAATTAACCGAATTATTTAGAATGACTAAGCGCGATAAATAGCGTTAATTCAATGACTATAATCTCGATCGGCGAAAAGAAAGCATAAACTAGTCTTCGGATAAAGACGACTCTGGCGACAAAGTTTCACTCTTCCTCTCTAAAACAATACAGACAGGCGTATTTGGGCGCCCAGAATTTCATGATGCTTCCCGCAGTTACCTTTACTCCGCTCGCCGGTCTTGGCGACAATTATCTTCAGATATCGTTGCTGCTTAACTGGGCCGAATCGCAGGACTCGAAAATAGTCATTGTCTTCCATTCCGATGGTTCTATTCCTCCGCCGGAGCAGCGCGCTGTGGGCGCCATTTACGTCCAGACCGAGTTAATCGATTTGCTGATGCCAAGCAGCAAGGCAATATTCGCTCGTCTTCCTGCGCGCTATCTGTTTCCTCCCAATCCAGCCGTCGTTCATGCTCTTTCGCCACCGGTCATGTTCGACCGGAGGCTGCTTCCATACTATTGGCCGCTTAATCGTAATCGATTCGCCCAGTGCGCCATTCCGGCAAAACCTTATGTCGCGATCGCATTCGATTTCGTCTCGCATGGCCGCCTCAAATCATTTACGGATGATGAAGTCGACATCATCGTCGGGCAGATCGAGGCACAGGGTTATCAGATAGTCGATGTAGGCGGTTCGCGCCCGCTGGCCGAGAAGGCATACATCATCGACCGCGCGGCCGCGTTCGTCGGCGGGGCGTCCGGTCTCGCGCATCTGGCCTCGGGTTTGCACACGCCCGCTTTTATCTACCTGCCCGAAACCGACCTGTCGGAGTTCTGGTGGTATACGGACACATTACGGCTCAACGGGGCGCATTATCAGGACGGCATACGGCGTCCGGACGGCAGTGGACTCAATTTCGATCTCCATTTGCCACCGCTGCGCTGACACGCGCTGACACGCGCTGACACGCGGCAACCGCATCGGCCGTCCGCACCGAAATTGCTCCACGAAAGCGACCAAGCCCTCACACGTCGCAACCGACCGGCGCTAAGATCGACGCATGAATGGTCCTACCTATCCCATCGTTTGCAGGCATCCCGCCAACGATGTCGGCCGCGATTTCGTGGTCGGCGATTTGCACGGCTGCGTGGATGCGCTGCGTTATCTGCTGCACGAGATCGGCTTCGACGGTGCGCGGGACCGGCTGTTTTCGGTCGGCGATCTGGTCGATCGCGGCACGGATTCGCTCGCGGCGATCGATCTCATCGACAAGCCCTGGTTCTATCCCGTGCTCGGCAATCACGAAGATTCGCTGATCGCGGTCGCGACCGGCGCGATGCGGCGTCAGGCCTGGTACGCGATCGGCGGTGCATGGGCCGAAACACTCGGCGAAGACCAACTGGGCGCGCTCGCGGTGCGGCTCGCGAAGCTGCCGCTGGTGCGCGTCGTCGGTGAGGGCGCGCGGCGCTTCAACGTGCTGCACGCGGAATTCCTCGGCAGCGACGCGGATCTCGACACCGCCGATTTCTCCGATGAAACGCGCAACCAGATGCTCTGGGGCCGCGGACTCGCGCTCGGGCAGTCGGATCCGTCGCAGCAGCAAGGGCTCTCGCCGACGTACTGCGGCCATACGCCGATGCGTGCCATCAAGCAGATCGGCTCGCAGATTTTCATCGATACGGGCGCATTCGCATCGGAAGGGCGGCTCACGATCGTTCAGGCAGGCACGGACGAACGCTGGTCCGTCAAGGAGCGCTGGGCCGCCTCCGAAGGCGCGCGCGCGCTCGCGCTGCCCTGATTCCGGCTCGTTCCCACGCATGCGCGGGCCATCCGGCACGCGGGTTGCTCGATGCTTCGCCATGAATCGGATACAAAACAGGCGAGGCGCGCGGTGGCGAGGATCGGACGAGGCGGACCGGACAGAGAAGCAGGCGGCGGGACCGGCGACGCCCTGACGGGCGGCGTGCAAGGCTGCCCCGACGATCTTCCGCCAGGCCTGCGCTACATGGACGATTCGCGCCGGGGCTATACCCGCGAATGGATCGACGGCGCGTTCGCGTACTTCAACACGCAGGGAAAGCGCATCGACGACGAAGCCGAGATTCGCCGCATCAACGCGCTCGCCATTCCGCCCGCATACATCGATGTCTGGATTTGCCCCGATTCGCGCGGACACCTGCAGGCGACCGGCCGCGATGCGCGCGGGCGCAAGCAATATCGCTATCACGCGCAGTGGCGCGAGACGCGCGACGCCAACAAATACGAGCGCATGCTCGCGTTCAGCGCGGTATTGCCGAAGCTGCGCGCCCGCGTCGCACGCGATCTGTCGCTCGACGGCATGCCGCGCAACAAGGTGCTCGCGACCGTCGTGCGCCTGCTCGACACGACGCTGATCCGCATCGGCAGCGAGGAATATGCGCGCGACAACCGCTCATACGGACTGACGACACTGCGCAAGCGTCATCTGAAAGTATCGGCGGGCACGCTGCGTTTCAGGTTCCGCGGCAAAAGCGGAATCGAGCACGATGTTTCGGTGAGCGACGCGCGTGTTGCGCGTATCGTCAAACGCTGCATGGATCTGCCGGGGCAGGACCTGTTCCAGTATCTCGATGCCGACGGCACGAGTCATTCGGTGAGTTCGTCGGATATCAACGACTATCTGCACGAAATCACCGGCGCGGATTTCACTGCGAAGGACTACCGCACGTGGGCCGGCAGCGTGTTCGCGCTCGCGGCGCTCAGGCGGCTCAGGTGGGAAACGGTGACGGAGGCGCGCAAGCACGTCGTCGGAACGATCAAGGAAGTGTCGCAATTGCTGCGCAACACACCGGCCGTGTGCCGCAAGTGTTACGTGCATCCGGCGGTGATCGAGGCGTTCGAAGCGGGCGAACTCGCCGAGGCGATGCCGGCGTCGCGCCGACACGGCCTCAAGACCGACGAGGCCGCGCTCGCGATCTTTCTCGAACGGGACGCGAAACGCCGCGCCCGCGAGGCGACGCGCAAGACCCGCAAGGGCGCGGATGCCGCCGACGCGCGTCTGACCCGGCTGCTCACGGAGTCGAGCCGGAAGGCGCGCGCGGGCGCGCTGAAGACGAGCGGCAAGGGCGCGGCGTCGCAGGCGCTGGAGAACGTCGCGAAGAAGCCGGCGCCGAAGGCTGCGCGGCCGGCATCGAAGAAACTTTCGCGCACACGTTCAGCGACCGCACTCGCGATCCGCTGAAGAAGGCCGCATCAAACGAACCGAACTGAAGCCGGTTGAACGTTTGCCTGATCAGCCGACCTGATTCAGCTCGAACACATAATCGATCGCTTCGCCGTTCCAGTTGTATTCGAGATACGCCGCATGATGGCAATCGCGCAACAGCGTCGTGCGCAGCGCCGCGAGACACTCGCCCGCGCCGTCCCGCACCGACGGATACGCGATGCCCGACACGCCCGCCGCCCGCACCGCGCGACCGAGCGCGCGGCCGGCGGCGTAGTCGGTTGGATCGAGGATGCGCGCATCGAGACCGGCTTCTGCGATGGCATTGCCGCGCAGGTCGACGACTTCACCGTGGGCCATCACCGTATAGAGCCGCATCTGCTGACGCAGCGGTGCTTCGTTCGTCGCGGCGAGAAAAACGCTCGAGTGATAGCGCGTCTCCGCGATGGCCGTCTGCCGTTCGCGCGCGCAGTAGAACACGCCGTAGCTGCCGTCGGAGAAGCGGCTGCCGTTCGGATTCAAATGCGTGAAGGCCGCCATGATCGGCCCGCAGCCCGGCCCGAAGCGGCGCTCTTCCGGCGGCACGAGATCGAGTTCGCCGACTTCGGTGCGCAGGCGGTCGTTGGTCATGGCTTCGAGCGCGTAGAGCGCCTCGAAATCCTGCGGCGAAGCCACCCGGTCGAACAGATTGACGGCTGGAAAGCGCGTGGGAATCACGCGATAGGCGGGCGACCAGTCGAGCGTGCCGTGCGGCCACTGTGCGCGCCAGTCCGGCGCGTCCTTGCTGAATGCCATTCCCATCACGCCCAGCCGCCTCGCATCGCATCGAGATATTGGCGGACGGCGATGAGATCGCTGATATTGCCGGCCAGCATGCGGTCGAGCGCCGGACGGCCGCCGAACGGCGGCGCGGCGTTCGGGCGCCGGATCCAGGTGTCGGCGGCTTTCGGGTCGGGCAGGAGAATCTGCAGCGCCTTGTAGATGCCGAGAATCAGCGAAAGACGCTCCAGCGTGTCGCGTGCGAGCCGCGCCGATTGCGGCGCGTTCTTCCATTTAAAGTAAGTGGAGCGTCCCGGCGATCCGAGCAGGACGATCTGCTCGTCGGCGGAAAGCGACCAGTCGCGGGCGATGTTGAAAAAGGCGCGCAGACCGGCGGCGGACAGGTCGCCCGAGTCCAGCGCGGGGCGCGGTAGCGGGTGGCCGGCCGCCGCAGAGGTGGCGCGTGCGGCATTGGGCATGTCGTTAAGTCTCCAAAGGAACTTGAGACGTATATTAGTCCATATATGGATTAATACAAGCGCGACATGACCATTCGTACTCGAAGCGCCGGATCACTCCTCTTCGTCGCGCGGGCCGTAGCGGCGACCGGGTATGTGAGTCTTGAGCGCATCGGCGATCTGCGAGGGCGTGCAATCGGCCGGAAACACGCGACGCTGCACGCGCGGATCGTTCGCGGCTTCCCATTCGACCATCCGGTACGGCGTTCCCCAGAGCGGTTCGACCGGTGCGGAAAGCCGGCACGCGCGCAGTGCGAGCGCGTGCTGCTTGCGCAGCGTGGGAGCGAGATTGGCGAAAGTTTGGCGCGCGGCGTGGCGGGCGGACATGGCACATTCCTCATCGTTGGCGGCTCGGGCCGTCCGGCAGGACGGCGCCAGCGGAGCCGGTTCGCGAATCGAGTGTGTCGGGAGAGAATTAAGCGCGACTTAATTCCGCAAGGGCGCTCGGCGCGACGCGGCGAAATGCCGCTCCGCGAAGGCGGGAGCGGTGCCGGTCGACCGGTCAAGAGGCGCTTCGGCATTTTTGCCACGCCGCCGCCCGACTGTTTGCCGCGACTGCCGCTTACTGTATATTCGTACAGCTTGTCCGCAACCGGAGCTTGCCGATGAACCCACGCAATGTTTCGATCGAAGCCGCCGCGCTCGAACGTTTCATGCGCGCGACGCGTGCCGTGAACGCAGCGTTCGACGCCACGCGAGGCGAGCCCGATTTCGAGGAAGGCGGCGCATCCGTCGCGAGCTCGCTGGAGCGCCTCGATGCCGCGTTGCGCGAACTGGAGACATCCGGGCAATCGCTCGACGCCATCCTCTCGCGCA
The DNA here is from genome assembly GCA_001544595.2 of Caballeronia peredens. Lineage (GTDB taxonomy): Bacteria > Pseudomonadota > Gammaproteobacteria > Burkholderiales > Burkholderiaceae > Caballeronia > Caballeronia peredens. The sequence continues at coordinate 76,898 of FCOH02000017.1, forward strand.
GAGCGGGCCACTAACCGTTGGAGCCAACCTCTTGAAGCGCGTATTTCTGATCCTTCTACTTCTCGTCGGCTCGTCGTCGCTGTTCGCGGCGGAGCGTTACACGGAAGTCTGGAATCCTCCCGAAGCGAAGGCCATGAAAGGCAAGAGCCGGACGCACGCTTCAACCGTGACGGCGGCAAAGAAAAAGCGCAAGAGCGTGACTTCCGTCAAGCAGGTCGCCGACAAGGGCGCCATCGATCAGCCGGCCGCGAGTCCGGCGCCGCGTGCGCGGGCATCGTCGTCGCCGAAGCAGATCGAGCCCGTCATTCCGCGCAAGATCGAACCGAACGGACAAGTCATGCGCGTTTGAAGTCACCGCGCAGACGGAATAGAAAGGGGCGCCCGGCGGAGCGCCCCTTTTTGTTTTATGTTGCCCGCGACCGTGGAAAGAACACGGCAAACGACACGGCCGCGCGGGACGTCATATCCGTCCCATCAACAAGAGAACGATCACCACGATCAGCACGACGCCGACAAGCCCGCTCGGCCCGTAGCCCCAACTGCGGCTATGCGGCCAGGACGGAATGGCGCCGACCAGAAGCAGGATCAGGATGATCAGCAGGATGGTTCCGATCGTCATTTGACTTTCTCCTTGTTCAATTAATCGCGCGAAAGATCGGCGTCCGGCGCGGCCTCCCAACTGCCATGCATACGCCGGGCGGTCGGCGGTGCGGCACCGCCGGCCAATCAGAGGTGCGATCGACGAGGAGAGTTGAGCAATGACTGTGCCAGTCGACTCGCGCGCCCGTGCGACAAGGCGTCCAGCGATCCGGTCACGCGCGCGCAGCGGGGCGGATTGTCGAAAAGGAGCGTTGAAATGCAGGGGGAGGGCAAAACTTGCACGGCGCGGAGGGCCATCCGCGCCGTTCGGAAGAGCCGATGATGCTCAGAAAATTCCGCGGAACGCCCAGAACAGCAGACCCGCGAGCGCGATCGAAACCGGCAGCGTCAGGATCCACGCGAGCGCGAGGCTGCGCACGGTGCGCCATTGCAGGCCGGAGCCGTTCGCGGCCATCGTGCCCGCGACCCCCGAGGACAGCACGTGCGTCGTGCTGACCGGCAGGCCGTAGGCATCGGCGGCGCCGATGGTCAGCATCGCGACAAGCTCCGCCGACGCGCCTTGTCCGTACGTCAGATGCGTCTTGCCGATGCGCTCGCCCACCGTCACGACGATGCGTTTCCAGCCGACCATCGTGCCCAGCCCGAGCGCCACCGCCACGGCCACCTTCACCCACGTCGGGATGAACTTGGTCGCGTGATCGAGCTGTTTCTTGTAGTTGTCGAGGGTTGCGACATCGTCGCTGGAGAACGCCGGCGCCTTCTGCTTCTCCATGATGCGCAGCGCTTCGGACGCGATATACATCTCGTTGCGCACGTTACGGACATTGCCCTGCGGCACTTCGGCCATCGTCTGGGCCGGGCGGACCTGCGTTTCGATGGAATCGACCACGCTCTTCAGCGAGGCGACCGTGTCCGGCGCGAGCGTCTTCGTCTGCACGTACTTTTCGACCTGCGCGCGCGCATCGGTGGCGGGCGCCGCGCCGTTGCCATAGCGCTGCAGCACGGCGGCGGCGCTGTGGCTCACGGCGAGGAAGGTCTGCGTCTCGTTCGCGGTCACGGCCTTGTTGAGCGCGTAGGCGGTCGGCACGGTGCCGATCAGGATCAGCATGATGAGGCCCATGCCCTTCTGGCCGTCATTCGATCCGTGCGCGAACGACACGCCCGTGCACGTGAGGATCAGCAGGCAGCGGATCCAGAACGGCGGCGGCGTGTTCTTTTCCGGCTCCTTGTAGAGCGCCGGCACGCGCACGACGAGCTTCAGCACGTAGAGCAGAAAGCCTGCGAGCACGAAGCCGATGATCGGCGAAAACAGCAGCGACTTGCCGACCGACGCCGCCTGACTCCAGTCGACACCCGACGTGCCGTTCGTGCCGTGCAGCATCTGGTTCATCAGACCGACGCCGATCACCGAACCGATCAGCGTATGCGAACTCGAAGAAGGAAGGCCGAGCGCCCAGGTGCCGAGGTTCCAGATGATCGCCGCGATCAGCAGCGCGAAGACCATCGCAAAACCTTGCGAGCTGCCCACGCCGAGAATCAGTTCGACCGGCAGAAGTTGCAGGATGCCGAACGCGACCGCGCCGCTCGAAATCAGCACGCCGATGAAATTCCACGCGCCCGACCAGACCACCGCCAGGTTGGGCGTCAGGGAGTGCGTGTAGATTACAGTTGCGACGGCGTTGGCGGTGTCGTGAAAGCCGTTGACGAATTCGAAGCCGAGCGCGATCAGCAGCGCGATGCCGAGCAGAACGTACGGAAACATCGACGACTCGCGCACCGGCGCGAGATCTTCGAGCAGATGCATGACGCAGTACACCGCGCCTGCCGTGATGGCGAGCAAAAAGAGCAGCAGCGCAAGCCGCTGCCCGAGCGTGCGGCCCTCGCGGGATTGGGGAAAGGCAATCTGGTTCATGTCGCGTCCTTGGGGGCTGGGTGCTGCGCGGTCGTATCGGAAGTTGAAAAGCAGACGAGAAGCGTTTCAGAAGTTCAAATGGGCATGTTTCACGGGACGTGTGTCGGTTTCATGACTCCTGACACGACAGACATTTCGTATGAACTGACGGGCGGCGCGCGCGGATCGCTCAGGGAGCCTTCATGACGGTGTGGATCGAAGTGGCGCTGGAGTCGTATCGGGCGCATCAGGGGAATCGATCGGAAGACTCGACGCCTGCCGCGCTCGCAGGCGCACTGGAGCGGGTACCGGCTTTCGCGGGCGTCGCGCCCGTCCGCTCGCGGCTCGCCACGCGGGATATTCCGCTGAAGGCGCCGGGCTGGCGGCTCTCGGTCGAAACGCTGGACGGCGCGCGAACCTTGTGCGCGATGCACGAGGACGACACGCCGATGCCCGGCTTCACGCGCTATCGGACGTTCGCGCGGCCCGCGGGCGAGGATCTGGCGGCGTCACTGCGCGAATTCGCCGAAGCCGACGACGCCTTGCGTGCGCCGCTCGCGAAGGCGCATCGGGTCGCGGCGGTCGAAGGAGAAGACGAAGACGACGGCAATGCGCCGCCCGTGACGCCCGAGCCCGAACGCGTGGAATGGCGCATCGACGCGGCCGGCGCGGACATCCTCGCGACGCTCGAAACCGACGCGCAAGGAGGCGCGGCGTTGCGTCTCGCGGCGCCGGCGGCCGACGGCTCGCTCGATGCAGTGTTCCGGCTCGCGGGCGAGATCATCGATGCGGCGCCGTTTTTCATCGCGCCGGGCGAAGCGCACGAACCGGCGGGCGAGCCGGTGTTTGCGGCGAAACTCGAACTGCCGCGCACGGCGACGCGCCGCGAGGCGTTCGTCGCGATCGCGGCGTCGGTGGCGGAGCAGTGGTTCGGCAACGAGGCGGCGGCGCGCACCGGTCTCGGCGACGAGCATGTGCATCAGTTGCGCGTCGCGCAGCGTCGGCTGAAGACGCTGCTGAAGCTGTTTCGCAATGATGTCGACGAGGCGTGGACCACGCGCATCGCGCCCGATCTGAAGTGGTTCGGCGAACTGCTCGCCGACGCGCGCGACTGGGACGTCTTCGCCGACGAGACGCTGCCGGGCTACGCTGCGTCCGACGACAACGCCGCGCGCTGGCAAACGCTCATCGACGCGGCCGATCTCCGGCGACGCGTGGCGCGCGAGCGTGTGCGCGACGCGCTGGCGTCGAAGCGCTACGCGCGTCTCACGCTCGCGTTCGTCGAGTGGCTCGCGCGTTTCGCGTCGCAAGAGGACGAGACGCCGGAGCGCCTCGTCAGCTACGCGGCAAAGCGCATCCGCAAGGATTACCGGCGCATCGCGCGGGTGGCCGATCTCGCTTCGCTCGAACCGCACGAGCGGCATCGCGTGCGCATCCACGCGAAACGGCTGCGTTATGCGCTCGAGTTTTTCCGCTCGGTGACGACGCGGCGCACGCGCAAGCAAACGGCGACGTTGCTCGGCGAACTGCAGACGGTACTCGGCGAGGCAAACGATGCCGCCGTCGCCGCCGACCGGCTCGCTTCGATGCCCGACGCCACCGATTACCAGCGCGGATTCGCGCGCGCGTGGGGTGCGGCATCGGCGCGCAAGGACGCGCGGGACGGCGAGCGGCTGCTACGCTCGATGCATCGTCCGCGCGTGCGGGCGTCGTTATAATGCGTCACGCTTTTCACTGTTTTGACACGATTTGCAGAGGCGACGAATGAGCAAGACTGAATCGCCCGCGACGCACGATCCGCTCGAATTCGGCGGCTCCGTGTGGCTGAAGAGCGGCGCGGAGACGCTCGGCGGCGCGGCGCGCATTGCGTTGCTGGCGGCGATTCGCGATTCGGGATCGATCACCGCGGCGGCGAAGGCCGTCGGCATGAGCTACAAGGGCGCGTGGGATGCCGTCGATACGATGAACAACCTCGCCGGCGAGCCGCTCGTCACGACGGCAACCGGCGGCCGGGGCGGCGGCGGCACGAAGCTCACGCCGTCGGCGCTGCGTCTCATCGAGACGTATCGCGCGGTCGAGCGTGAACATCGAAAATTTCTGCAACGGGCGGGCGAGGCTATCGAAGGCTTCGCCCATGATTGGCAACTGATAGGGAGACTGGGAATGAAAACGAGTGCACGCAATCAACTCGCGGGCAAGGTGACGAAGCTTACGCGCGGCGCGGTCAACGATGAAATCGAACTCGGCTTGCCGGGCGGCCAGACGATCGTCGCGGTTGTTACGCACGAGAGCGCCGAATCGCTGGGCCTGAAAGAGGGCAGCGACGCGTTCGCGCTCATCAAGGCATCGTGGGTCATGCTGATGGAAGACACGAACGCGAAGCTGTCGGCGCGCAACCAGTTGCGCGGCACCGTGGCCAGCGTGACGAAGGGCGCCGTGAATGCCGAAGTGACGCTCTCGCTCAACGACGCGACGACCATCACCGCGATCATCACGAATCAGAGCGCCGACACGCTCGGGCTCGCGCCGAGCCAGAAAGCCGTGGCCGTGATCAAGGCATCGAGCGTGATCATCGGCGTGAACGACTGATTTTTCCGCTTTACAAGCGGCGGTCGCCTCAGGCCTGTCAGGCGACCGCCCGTTCCTGATTCCGAAGGTCCGTGCGGTGTTGCGGCGCCTGATAGCGCTTGGCCTTCCAGCTCGCCCGCACGTAAGGGCGCTCGTGGCCCGACAGTTCGAGCGCGATGTCGGTGATCCAGCGTTGCGTCGGCACCGGCACGCCGTGCAGCGCGACGACCACGGCGGCGAGGCTCGCCGCCACGGGCGCGGGCGAGAGTTTGCCGGCTTCGGCCCGCCACGCGATGCGCACGAACGTCAGCGCAACCGCCGCGCCGAGCGCGCAGCCCGCCACCGATTCCGAAACCGAATGCGCGTCGAGCACGACGCGCGACACCCCGACGCCCGCTCCCGCGAGCAGTCCGATCGCGACACCGCACGCGCGCAGCGCGCCGCGCGTAGGCAGCAACGCGACGAAAATCGCGACCGGCAGCACGGCCGTGGACATCAACGCGTGTCCGCTGACGCCGGTGAAATCGAGATCGCGCACGCCGATTCCCCAGCCGATGAACGCGATCTTGCTCAACGCGACGACGCCGCCCGCGGCGCCAAGCAGTCCAAGCCATGCGCAGGCGTACTTCCAGCGATAACCGAATGCGAGCCAGGCCGCGACGATGAGCGCCACGGGCCCCATCACGCCGACGCCGCCGAGCGCGGTGATTGAAATCCAGACGGAAAGGGGTAAGTCCACGTTCATTGATCTTATTGGGAACAAGGGTTGCTGCGGTGCGGCAGCGGAACTGAGATTCGACGCATGGTACCGACCCGAAGCGAACGAGCGGCCGGAAACCTCAGAAGTATACCGCTTGGGAAGATACTGAATTATGCGACATTGCTGAAAGCGCCCGACAGTTACATCGCGTAACTTCTGTTTAGTTTTGGCTTTTCTGTTGATTTGCTGTTAAACCATCCCAATATGTAAGGGACGATGGCGTACCACCAGCGTTATTTGGTGTTATTGTGCAATGCACAACCGGCGCGATTTTCTTAGCGCGCGCCATCCGATTTGCATGTTTGTGAGGACCCAGTCGAATGTCGAAAAGCCTAACCAAGCTTTGGCTGCGCGGCTTGAGACGCCTGGTTACCAGTCAGGCGGAAGCGATTCGCGTACCCAAGCCCCGAGCGGCGGCGAAGCCAACGCGGGCGAAGACCGCCAAACCAAAAGTGAAACCCGGCGCGAGCGCCAAAGCGGCGACGCCCCGCACCAGCGCGCGCCCGCCGATGCGCGAGTCGCGGGTTCGTCCGCGTGCGTCGGCGTGGGCGCGCGGGAAATGGGCGCGGTCGTATCACTCGGCGCCGCCCACTGAATCGGGGCGCTTCGTCAATCACCTGTCTTACGCGCTCTATACGCCTCCGAAGTCCGGCGGCGACCGTTTGCCGCTCGTCGTCATGCTGCACGGCTGCAAGCAAAACGCCGATGAGTTCGCGCAAGGCACGCGTATCAACTTGCTCGCCGACAAATACGGATTCGCCGTGCTTTACCCCGAGCAGTCGAAGCACGACCACGCGCATCGCTGCTGGCGCTGGTACGACGATTCGGGCGGCGGAGGCGGGGGCGAGGCGGCATCGGTCGTGTCGCTCGTGAAGGCGGTCGTCGCGCAAAACGGTTTCGACGAAGAACGCGTGTATGTCGCCGGCATGTCGGCGGGCGCGGGGCTCGCGGCGCTGCTCGCGGTGCGCTATCCGCACGTGTTCGCGGCCGTCGGCCTGCACTCGGGCGTGGTGTTCGGCGAAGCGCGCTCGGCCGTCGGCGCAATGGACGTCATGCGCCGGGGCAGCCGGACGGACCCCGTCGCGCTGATCGACGCAGCCGTCGATGTCCGCGGCTATCCCGGCATGCCGGCAATCATCGTGCATGGCGAGCTGGATTCCGTCGTTACGGCGAACAACGCCGAGCAGTTGACGAAACAGTTTCTGCGGCTCAACGGCTTCATCGACGCAGCGGGAAACCGGCGCGCGGGCGAGACGCGTCAGGAGACGCATCCCGAAGGCGTCGTCAGCGACCATTTCAAGAACGGGCGGCGTGTCGTCAAAACCTCGATCGTGCGCGGCCTCGGCCATTCGTGGGCCGGCGGCGACGATACGGTCGCGTTCCATTCGGCGAAAGGGCCGGACTCGTCGGTCGTGATGTGGGAATTTTTCAAGCACCAGCGCCGTTCCAGCGAAGCCACGCGCGATGCGTTCGTCGCCTGAATGCGCTGCCAGCGTTTCGGGTGTTGCAATTTGGTCTTTAGTATCAGCGTTTTAGCGTTCAGGGCTGGCGTTTGATCAGGGATTACCCTATAATCACTTTCATAGGTAGTAACCCCAGTATCCAAGCGAGGCCCACCATGTTCCTGCTCAGCCGTATTTTCCTGTTCCTGACCAAGTCTGCCGATCAACGTGATCGTGAGCGCGACGACGCGTATCTCGCCGAAGCCACCGACATCTACGATCTCGAATATCGTATGAAGAAACTGGATCAGCGCGTTGCTGCCCGTCATCCGTCGTGGATGTCGAACTAAGCATTACGCGGTAGAAGCGCCTTCGAATGGCGGCGCTTCATCGCTGTAAGTAAAACTGCCGGCCCAAGAGCCGGCAGATTCGTTTAAGCGTGATTGCCGATCAGATCACTTTCACGCGAACGTCTACATTCCCGCGAGTTGCGTTCGAATACGGGCAAACCTGGTGCGCAGCGTCCACCAGCGCTTGCGCGTCGGCGGCAGCGAGGTCCGGCAGCGCCACGCGCAACTCGATGTCGAGCTTGAAGCCGCCCGCGTCGTTCGAGCCGACGCCCACATCGGCGGTGACGGTCGTGTCGGTCGGAACTGCGCGCTTTTGCTGGCCGGCGACAAATTTCATCGCCGAGAGAAAGCAGGCCGAATAGCCCGCGGCGAACAGTTGTTCCGGGTTCGTTCCCGGTGCGCCCGTGCCGCCGAGTTCTTTCGGCGCGCTCAATTTCACGTTCAGTTGCTCATCCGAAGAAACCGCGCGGCCATCGCGTCCGCCGGTGCTCGTTGCCGTTGCCTTGTACAGGATGCTCATCGTTTTCTCCGTTGGTAGGAATTCAGGTTCGTTTGACTTGCTGCGTCGACCACGGAGTGAAATATATCGCGATAATAATTAGTGCACAAATTAAATTATTTTGATGACGGTGCTAGCGAAAATCTATCGCTCGCGTTTCAGGTGTCGAGATAGTCGTTGAGCGAGGCGCGCAGGCGCACGAGATCGCTGCGCAAGCGCAGCATGGCGTCGATGTCCGAGCCCGATGCGCAGTAGATTTCCATCGGAATCTCGCGCGCGGATTGTCGGAGAGCGCGTCCGGCGTCGCTCAGCCGGATATGCACCTGACGCTCATCCTCGACGCCGCGCACGCGCTCGACATAACCCTGCGCTTCGAGCCGCTTGAGAAGCGGCGTCATCGTCGCGGAATCGAGGGAAAGGCGCGTCGCGATTTCCTTGACGGTCATATCGTCGGATTCCCACAGCACGAGCATCGTCAGATATTGCGGGTACGTCAGGCCGAGCTTTTCCAGCAACGGCTTGTACGTCTTCGTCATCGCGAGCGATGTCGAATAGAGCGCGAAGCAAAGTTGCTGATCGAGTTCGAGCGGGAATTCGGGCGAGGCGTCGGGCAGGCTCATGGCAAAAGCGCGGCGGAAAGGCCGTGGCGGCCGGTTCCGCCAGTGTACGTGCAATGCTTCGCGCGCGAAGGATCGCCGCGCGCCGCCGACGGCACGCGGCAGTCGTGCGGTCAGGTGTTGGGCGTGCCGGGAGCCTCGGGGATATCGGGCGTGTCCGGCGATTGCACGCCGAAACAGCCGCGATAGGTTGCGTAGAACGAGCAATACAGTGCGGTCGTGACGAGGATCGACGCCGGCATCAGCACGGCGAGCGCCATTTCCTGGCCCGCGCCGAGCGCCTGCATCAGCGCGGTCAGCCCGAACGACACCGCAAGCGCGATGCAGATCCACAGCACGCCGTAATAGATGAACGCGCCGCGATTGCGCCAGCACGACACGAGGCTGAAGAACAGCGCCTTCGCGGGCGGCACGTCGTGCCAGGCGACGAGCGTCGGCGCGAACCAGAACAGCATCGCGACCGGGATGTAGCACCCCATCGCGACAAGCACCGCGAGCGGGCTGAAGCTCGCGGCGACCGTTTCGGGATCGCCGGTCGGGCCGTCGCCCATCATGAGACTGAGCAGCGTGCCGCCGTCGACAAGCGCCGACGCCGCGAAGATCAGCGCCATCGCGATCACATACAGCGCGCCCAGCGCGAGCAGCCTGCGCGCGACGACGCTGCCGTACGAACGGAAGCCGTCGACGAGCACGGTCGGCCAGACCGGTTTGCCCGCGATCGTGTTGCGGCATGCCGCCATGAAGCCGACCGCGATGCCCGGAATGAACAGCAGCGGCAGCACGGGCCCGATGAGCGGCACGCGCGAAATGAGCGTCATCACGAACAAATAGGCGAAGAACACCGTGAGAAACGCAAACGGGTTGCGGCGGAACAGCCAGATTCCCTGGCGGAACCACACGTAGCCGGTTTTGGCGGGAACTTCGATCAGTCGCATGTCGCTGGGTTATCAGAGGATGGAAGAAGCGGTTTTGACGCGTTCGCGCAGAATGCGTTCGAAATGGCCGGGATCGTGCGCCTTCAGCATTTGCGCCTCGCGCGGACGATGGAAGTCATACAGGCGCGACACCCAGAAGCGCATCGCGCCGGCGCGCAGCATGTCGTTCCAGTGACGCACCTCGGCGGGCGTGAACGGACGCACGGTCTGATAGGCGCGCAGCAGCGCATCGACGCGCGCGTGATCGAGCACGCCGGTCGCCAGGTCGATGCACCAGTCGTTCACGGTCACGGCGACATCGAACAGCCATTTGTCGACGCCCGCGAAGTAGAAGTCGAAGAAGCCGCCGAGGCGCGCGTGCTCGCGGCCGGGCGCGAACAGCACGTTGTCGCGGAACAGGTCGCAATGGCACGGGCCTTCCGGCAGCGACGCGTAATCCGCCGAGTCGAAAAATGCGCCTTGATGCGCGAGCTCGGCTTCGAACAGTTTGCGCTGTTCGGGGCTCAGGAATTCGATGATCGCCGGCGCTTTTTCCTGCCACCACGACAAACTGCGCAGATTCGGCTGATGCTGCGGGAAATCGCGTCCCGCGAGATGCAGGCGCGCGAGCATCTGTCCGACTTCGATGCAGTGCGCGGGCGTGGGCGCAAGCTCGGGCGCGCCTTCGAGTTTCGTGACGATGCTCGCGGGCTTGCCCTTCAGCATGCCGAACAGCGAGCCGTCGCGGCGCGGCATCGGATCGGGGACCGGCACGCGATGCGAGGCGAGATGGCGCATCAGATCGAGATAGAACGGCAACTGCGTCGCGCTGAGATTCTCGAAGATCGTGAGCACGAATTCGCCGTGCGTCGTCGTAAGAAAAAAATTGCTGTTCTCGATGCCGGACTGAATGCCGCGAAATTCGACGACGTCGCCGAGATCGAAGTCTTGCAGCCAGTCGCCGAGTTCGGCGTTGGTGACGGGGGTGAAAACGGCCATGCGGGAGAACGTCGGTCAGGTTGGACGGCCCGCGGCGGGCCGATGAACGGCGGCGCAGGGCAGCGAGCCGCAGCGCCGCGAGGACGCGACCCGCTCTGACGAGCAGGTCCGGGACAATCTTACGGAATCAATAATGCAGGTTGATCGACGGCAGGCGCGTGCTGGCCTTGCCGTTGTCGCGCACTTGCGGCGACGTGTCGGCGGGCGAACTCATCTGATAGCGCGTGCCGAAATTCGAACGCACGTCGATTTCGACGGGCTTGCCCTTGTCGCGGTATTCGGTGATCTCGGTGCCGTTGGTGCTCAGTTCGTGATAGCTCGGCAAGCGCGGCGGCGAGATTTCGACTTTCGAACTCACGTTGGCGGGCGGGCGGTTGATGGCCTTCAGATCCGGAAGGCCGGCGGCTTCTTCCGGCGACATCTTCTGAGTCGCGGGCTGCGCGGCCGCTTGGGCAGATTGAGCCGATTGCGCGGCTTGCTGCGCCGGTTGCGCAAATGCGCCAAGACTTGCGGCGGCGAGGACTGCCGCGGCGGCGGCGCAAAGGTGCGGCTTCATGATGGTTCTCCAGGCGATGGCCGGATTCTAACAAAACGATTGCCGACTCAGTGGAACGCCTTATTTTGCGCTGCTTTCGCGATTTTTTCGCGGCGAGAAAAAAACGTGTTGCGAGGTGTTATCGCACGCACTCATGCCAAGAGGGGCTTCATGGAACGCGCATTCATCCGTGTTAATGTCGATTCATTACGAGGGCATGGAACAAAGACACAAGATCATGACAAACGACCGGACTCAAAGCACCCAGGGCACGCCCGCCAACGACTTTCCAACCGAATCTTTCGAGGATCCCGTCGCGGCCGTGACGCGTCTTTCCTCGATCTATGAAGCGAATACCGCGTTTCTTCGCGATGCGTTCGCGCGCTATCGCCGCAACGAGCAGTTCACGCATCGCGTGCGCGCGTGTTATCCGTTCGTGCGCGTGCGCACCGAGTTGAACACGCAGATCGACTCGCGGCGCTCGTACGGTTTCGTCGCGGGGCCGGGCATCTTCGAAACGACACTCACGCGGCCCGATCTGTTCGGCGACTACTATCGCGAGCAATTGCGCCTGCTGGCGAAAAACCATCATGTGGGCATCGAAGTGGGCGTGTCGGCGCAGCCCATTCCGATTCACTTTGCGTTCGCCGAGGGCATTCATCTCGAAGGCGATCTCGACCGCGACCGCCTGCTCGCGATGCGCAATGTCTTCGACACGCCGGACCTCGCGCTGCTCGACGATCGCATCGTCAACGGTACGTTCGAGCCGGGACCGGGCGAGCCGCATCCGCTCGCGCTGTTCACGGCGGCGCGCGTGGACTTCTCGCTGCATCGGTTGCGGCACTATACGGCGACGTCGCCGACGCACTTCCAGAACTACGTGCTGTACACGAACTATCAGTTTTACATCGACGAGTTCGTGAAGCTCGGCCGCGCGATGATGTCCCGCGCAGATGACGAAGAGACGCGTGCATATCGCAGCGAGTATTCGTCGTTCGTCGAACCGGGCGATGTCGTCACCTATAACGCCAATCTCGGCGAGCAGCCCGAGGAAGGCACGCCGGTCGCGCGCCTGCCGCAGATGCCCGCGTATCACCTGAAGCGCGCGGATGGCAGCGGCATCACGATGGTCAACATCGGCGTGGGGCCGTCGAACGCGAAGACGATCACCGATCACATCGCGGTGCTGCGACCGCATGCGTGGATCATGCTCGGCCACTGCGCCGGTCTGCGCAACACGCAGCGTCTCGGCGACTACGTGCTGGCGCATGGCTATGTGCGCGAAGACCACGTACTCGACGACGATCTGCCGCTCTGGGTGCCTGTGCCGGCGCTGGCCGAAGTGCAGGTCGCGCTGGAGAAAGCGGTCGCGCAGGTGACGCAGCTCGACGGCACCGAACTCAAGCGCGTGATGCGCACGGGCACCGTCGCGAGCGTGGATAACCGCAACTGGGAACTGCGTGATCATCGGGAGCCGGTGCGGCGCTTGTCGCAGAGCCGCGCGGTCGCGCTGGACATGGAGAGCGCGACGATCGCGGCGAACGGCTTCCGCTTCCGCGTGCCGTATGGGACGCTGCTATGCGTGTCGGACAAGCCCCTGCATGGCGAACTGAAGCTGCCCGGCATGGCCGACCAGTTCTATCGCGCGCAAGTGGATCAGCACTTGCAGATCGGCGTGAAAGCGATGGAGCTGCTGCGCATGAACGGGCTATCGAGGCTGCATAGCCGGAAGTTGCGCAGCTTCGCGGAAGTGGCGTTTCAGTAATCTGGCTGGCGATCGGCGGGCGGCGTTATAGCCGCCCGCAGGCATCATGGCTGGGCGCGCGGGGCACTCAGCAAACGCGTGTAGTTCATCCAGCCGGTCACGGGCGCATCGGTGCCCTTGGACGGTGCGCATCCGGTTACCGAGTCCTGCTCGGAAGGCGCGCAATAGGCGCCCTCATACGTGACACGCACCCACGGCGTGTTGACGCCCGAGGTCTCCGTGACGTCGCGAACGGTCGACGTATCCGCGCTGACTTTCGAGTCCCTCGGCACGATGATGACCGCTGCGCAAGTCGAACCCGGGCATGAGCGCAGATTCATGTCGATGCCGCCGAGATACATATCGATGACACCGCGGTCGGCCACTGCCTTCGCCTGTTCGGGCGCGGGTGTCGATTCGGTGAGGGTGGTCGTGCCTCGCGCATTCAATGCGCTGATCCGGTTGAGATCGTCCTGGCTGATTCTGCGGACAAGGTCGTAGCGGTGCTGAGACCCGTCCGCCGCAGTGATTACGATCGAGCTGGTCGAGTCTCCGTCCATCGTCGAGGTGATCGTGCGGATTTCCTGCTTTCCGCTCTTCCAGAAGATCTTGAAGTTTACGTTGTCGTTGGAGCTATCGACGTCGCCGAGCGCCGCTGGCAGCAGCGTGTCGCCTTGCACGATCTGAATGTCGCTGCCCGATGCGGAGATAATCGTGAGTCCCGTACCAGTGTCCGGCTTCCAGACGCCGGACACTGCGCTCAACAACTGATCCCTTCCTCGCTGCGCAATTTCGGCTTTCGATTCTTCCTGCACGGCAGGTTGCGATGCCGCTGCGCTTTGGTTCGCGCTGTCGTGCTGCTTGTCGTGACATCCCGCGAGCAGCGCCGTGATGACAGCGACTGTCGCGACCAATTTAAAAGGGGAATTCGACGCAGACTTCATCTTGCTGTTATCGCCTCTAATCATTGCGGAAGGGTGCTCGACGATTGATGCGTCATCTCAAAATCCGCAATTCAATTAATAAAAACTATCGGTCAGGCGCAAAAATAGCCGCGTACGCAAATTGCGCTGCGGCTTGCTTTTACCCTTGGTCGACGATCTTAACGAGTTGAAGCGAGTCAATCAAGCCTGTTCGATGATTAGCAGGCCTATGTTTGTGGCAGCGATTCTCGACGAAGCCGCCGCGCACCGGCAGCGCTCGCCTCGGGATGGAGGCGGCGCGTGCCAGCGATCGATCACAAGTAAAACATCCGGTCCTCGTCCGACTTGCCTTCCGCCGGCTGCTCCGGGCTGTCTTCGCGATCTTCATAGAAGCGCAGCACGGCGTCGAGCACCTGGTCGGGATCGTCGATCACCTGCATCAGGTCCAGATCCTTCGGGCCGATCACGCCGTTCGTCAGCAGCGTGTTCTTGAACCAGTCGAGCAGTCCCGCCCAGAACTCTGCACCGACGAGCACGATCGGCACATGGCGCGACTTCTTCGTCTGGATGAGCGTGAGCACTTCGGCGAGTTCGTCGAGCGTGCCGAAGCCGCCCGGCATCACCACGACCGCGTCCGAATTCTTCACGAACGTGACCTTGCGCGTGAAGAAGTGACGGAAGCGCAGCGAGATGTCCTGCCACTGGTTGCCCGACTGCTCGTGCGGCAATTCGATGTTCAGGCCGACCGAGGGCGACTTGCCCGCGTGCGCGCCCTTGTTGGCCGCCTCCATGATGCCGGGGCCGCCGCCCGAGATGACGGCGAAGCCCGCGTCGGAGAATTTCTGCGCGATTTCGATCGTGCGCTGATAGTACGGCGACTCCGGTTTCAGCCGCGCCGAACCATAGATGCTGATGGCAGGGCGGATCTCCGAGAGGTACTCGGTCGCCTCGATAAACTCTGCCATAATCGTGAACATCTGCCACGATGCGCGAGCCTTCTTGGCCGTCGCGCGCTCTTGATCTGCGAGCGATCGCAGACTCGGAATCACTTTTCTCTTGTTCATAATGCCTGAAGAACTAAGTCTTGAAGGTAAGACCCTGCTATTGGTCGACGGTTCGAGTTACTTGTACCGGGCCTACCATGCGATGCCAGACCTGCGTGGTCCCGACGGCGGTCCCACCGGCGCACTGTATGGAATGATCAACATGCTGCGGCGCCTGCGGCGCGAAATCAATGCAGAGTATAGCGCGTGCGTATTTGATGCCAAAGGCAAGACTTTCCGCGACGACTGGTACGCCGAGTACAAGGCCAACCGCCCCTCGATGCCCGAAGACCTGTCGCGTCAGATCGAGCCCATTCACGTCGCCGTGCGCGCGCTCGGCTGGCCGCTCGTGATGATCGAAGGCGTCGAGGCCGACGACGTCATCGGTACGCTTGCGGTTCAGGCCGAGAAGCACGGCATGAAAGTGATCGTCTCGACGGGCGACAAGGATCTGGCTCAGCTCGTGACGGATCATGTCACCCTCATCAATACGATGACCAACGAAACGCTGGACCGCGCGGGCGTGCTCGCGAAGTTCGGCGTGCCGCCCGAGCGGATCGTCGATTATCTTTCGCTCATCGGCGATACGGTCGACAACGTGCCGGGCGTCGAGAAGTGCGGCCCCAAAACTGCGCTGAAGTGGCTCACGCAATACGACACCCTTGATGGCATCGTAGAACATGCGGGCGAGATCAAAGGTGCGGTAGGAGACAATCTGCGCAAGGCTCTGGACTTCCTGCCGATGGCGAGAAAGCTCGTCACCGTGCACACGGAATGCGACCTCGCTTCGCAGATCGAGTCGATCGAAGGCACGCTCGCGAGCCGTCCCGAAGCGCGCGACGAACTGCGCGACGTCTTCCTGCGTCACGGCTTCAAGACGTGGCTGCGCGAAGTCGAAATCGCCGATGCAGTCGAAGGCCGGACCGATACGCCGCCCGCCGAAGTCACCGAGATCGAGCATCACTACGAGACCGTGCAGACGTGGGAGCAGTTCGATGCATGGCTCGCGCGCATCAATGAAGCGGAGATCACGTCGTTCGACAGCGAGACGACCTCGCTCGATCCGATGACCGCGCAGATCGTCGGCATGTCGGTGTCGGTCGAGCCGGGACATGCGGCCTATATTCCGGTCGCGCATCGCGGGCCGGACGCGCCCGTGCAGTTGCCGCGCGACGAAGTGCTCGCGAAGCTCAAGCCCTGGCTCGAAGACGCATCGAAGAAAAAAGTCGGTCAGCACCTGAAGTACGACGAGCAAGTGCTCGCCAACTACGGCATCGAGATGCGCGGCGTCGAGCACGACACGCTCCTGCAATCGTACGTGCTGGAGTCGCATCGTCCGCACGACATGGACAACCTCGCGTTGCGCCATCTCGGCGTGAAGACGATCAAATACGAGGACGTCGCGGGCAAAGGCGCATCGCAGATCGGTTTCGACGAAGTGCCGCTCGAACAGGCATCGGCGTATGCGGCCGAAGATGCGGACATCACGCTGCGTCTGCATCGCGCGCTCTATCCGCAAGTGGCGCGCGAGGAAGGCTTGCTGCGCGTGTATCGCGACATCGAGTTGCCGACCTCGCGCGTGCTGCGCAAGATGGAACGAAACGGTGTACTGATCGATCGCGCTAAGCTCGACACGCAGAGCAATGAAATCGCGAAGCGTCTCATCGAATTGCAGACGCAGGCGTATGAGCTCGCGGGCGGTGAATTCAATCTCGGCTCGCCGAAACAGATCGGCCAGATCTTCTTCGAGAAGCTGCAGTTGCCCGTCGTGAAGAAGACGCCGAGCGGCGCGCCGTCCACCGACGAAGAAGTGCTGCAAAAGCTCGCGGAAGACTATCCGCTGCCGAAGGTGCTGCTCGAGCATCGCGGGCTGTCGAAGCTCAAATCCACCTACACGGACAAGCTGCCGCGCATGGTCAACGCAGCGACCGGACGCGTGCATACGAACTATGCGCAGGCTGTCGCGGTGACGGGGCGTCTTTCGTCGAACGAGCCGAACCTGCAGAACATCCCGGTGCGCACGGGCGAAGGGCGGCGCATTCGCGAGGCGTTCATCGCACAGCCGGGCAGCAAGATCGTATCGGCCGATTACTCGCAAATCGAGTTGCGCATCATGGCGCATATTTCCGGCGACGAATCGCTGATGCGCGCGTTCACGAATGGCGAAGACGTGCACCGCGCGACCGCGTCGGAAGTGTTCAGCGTCACGCCGCTCGAAGTCGACAACGACCAGCGGCGTATCGCGAAGGTCATCAATTTCGGCCTGATCTACGGCATGAGCTCGTTCGGGCTCGCGTCGAATCTCGGCATCACGCGCGATGCGGCGAAGCTTTATATCGACCGCTATTTCGCGCGTTATCCGGGCGTCGCGGCGTACATGGAAAACACGCGCGTGAGCGCCAAGGCGAATGGTTTCGTCGAGACCGTGTTCGGCCGGCGTCTGTGGCTGCCGGAGATCAACGGCGGCAGCGGGCCGCGTCGTCAGGCGGCCGAGCGCGCGGCCATCAATGCGCCGATGCAAGGCACCGCGGCGGATCTCATCAAGCTCTCGATGATCGCGGTGCAGGACTGGCTCGAAACATCGGGCATCGGTGCGAAGATGATCATGCAGGTCCATGATGAACTCGTGCTCGAAGTGCCCGAGGAGGCGCTTCCGGAAGTCAGGAAGCGCTTACCTGAATTGATGTGCGGCGTCGCGAAGCTGAAGGTGCCGCTGGTCGCGGAAGTGGGCGTCGGCAACAACTGGGAAGAGGCGCACTGAAATTCTTTTCGCAAGGCATGCGCGGCACGTGTCGCGTATGCCCGACATGTCGGTGACGCGCTTGTGACTGTCACCGAAGCTCACGCACAATGAGTCAGGAAAGCCGATCGAACAGAAAAAGCACAGGGAGAGTTCCATGCATCGCTTCATCATCGTCGGCGGAGGGGCCGGCGGTCTCGAACTCGCGACTCGTCTGGGCGACCGTTTTGGCTCGACGGACGGCAAGACGCCGCCGAAAGCGCAGGTCACGCTCGTCGATCGCAACCCGACGCATATCTGGAAGCCGCTCCTGCATGAAGTGGCCGCGGGCAGCATGGACCCGTTCACGCAGGAACTCGAATACGCCGCGCAGGCGTTGTGGCACGGCTTCGAATTCCAGCAGGGCGAACTCGTCGGGCTGAATCGTGCGCAAAAACGCATCACGATCGGCGCGCTGCGCGACGACGAAGCCGGCGAGCTTCTGCCCGAACGCGAACTGGAATACGACACGCTCGTCATCGCCATCGGCAGTACGACGCATTTCTTCGGCGTCGAAGGCGCGCAGGAAAACTGCATCGCGCTCGACACCGTCGGGCAGGCCGAGCTCTTTCGCAAGCGGCTGATCGCGGCCTGCATGCGCGCCGAGCATTTCGCGCCGGAGCCCGTCGCGGCAGGCGTGGACGAGGCCGAGGACGAGCCGGGCGTCGATCCCGTGCCGCGCATTCAGGTGGCGATCGTCGGCGCGGGCGCGACGGGCGTCGAATTGTCGGCGGAACTGCGCAACACCGCGCAAGTGCTTTCCGCTTACGGATTGCACAAGCTCGATCCGAAGCATGACATCGGCATCGTGCTGATCGAAGCCGGGCCGCGCATTCTGCCCGCGTTGCAGGAGCGCGTCTCCACGGCGACCGCCGAACTGCTCACCAAACTCGGCGTGAAGCTCATGACGGGCGAAACCGTCGCGCACGTTTCGCGCGATTCGATCCGCACCGCGAGCGGCAAAATCATTCGCGCGGATCTGACCGTGTGGGCGGCGGGCATCAAGGCGCCCGCGATCCTGTCCAATCTCGACGGCCTGCCGACCAATCGGCTCGGCCAGCTGAACGTGCGCCGCACGCTGCAAACCGAAATCGACGACAACGTCTTCGCCCTCGGCGATTGCGCCGCGTGCCCGTGGCCCGGCAACGAACGCAATGTGCCGCCGCGCGCGCAGGCCGCGCATCAGCAGGCGAGCTTCCTCTTCAAGTCGTTCGAGCGGCTCCTGCAGGGCAAGCCGCTGCCTGATTACACCTATCGCGATTTCGGCTCGCTGGTGTCGCTCGGGCATTACAGCGCGGTCGGCAATCTGATGGGCGGGCTGATCGGCGGGAACATGCTGATCGAAGGGCTGTTCGCGCGCTTCATGTACATGTCGCTGTACCGGCTGCACATCGCCGCGCTGCACGGCTACGCGCGCATGGTGCTCGATACCGTCGCGCACTGGCTGCGCCGCTCCACCGCTCCCCGCGTAAAGCTGCACTGACACGGAATAGATCGGCTGCGCCGTTCGTTCAAAGCTGTTTAGAATGGGCGGCGCGCGAAGCATCGCGCGTCCCAGGCGATGCGTCCTGTCGCTCGCCCGTTCGTAGTCGTGCAGCGCCGCGCATCGTGACGCCTTGAACACGCGCGCGGTTTCACGGATCCACGCCGTCGCGCGAGACAGCAGGCACTCGCGCGGGCGGCGTCTTGGCGGCCCTTGCCGCGGGAGCTTCGTATGCTAGACCCAGAAGTCGATGGCCTCATTCCGCACGTTCCGTTCGATCGACGCACCTTCATCAAGGCAACCTTCGGCACCGGCTTCGCGGCCGCGGTGCTGCCGGTCTCCGCGCAAACCATCCATACCGACGACGCCGGCCTCGAAGCGGGCGCCATTGGCATTCGCGGCGCGGACGGGGCGCTCGTGCCGGCGTATCGCGCGCAACCGAAGGGCAAGACGCATCTGCCGGTGATCATCGTGATCCACGAGATTTTCGGCGTGCACGAGCATATCGCCGATGTCTGCCGGCGCTTCGCCAAGCAGGGTTATCTCGCCATCGCGCCGGATCTCTACACGCGCCAGGGCGATGCATCGGCGTACAAGTCGATGCAGCAGCTGAACGAACAACTCGTATCGAAGGTGGCGGATGCGCAGGTGATCTCCGACATCGACCAGACCGTCAAATGGGCGGGCGAGCACGGCGGCGATCCGAAGCGCGTGGGAATCACGGGTTTTTGCTGGGGCGGGCGCATCACGTGGCTCTATGCCGAACACAACCCGAACGTGAAGGCGGCGGTGGCGTGGTACGGACGGCTCGTCGGCAACAAGACCGAGAACACGCCGACCAACCCGATCGATCTCGCGAGCCAGCTCAAAGTGCCCGTGCTCGGGCTATACGGACGGCAGGACCAGAGCATTCCGCAGGACACGATCGAGCAGATGAAACAGGCGCTCGCCAACGATCCGCCGCCGGCCAGAAACTCGCAGTTCGTCGTCTACGACGACGCGCCGCACGCATTCTTCGCGGATTATCGTCCGAGTTATCGGAAGGCGGACGCCGAGGACGGCTGGAAGCGCGCGCTCGCGTGGTTCCGCGAGCACGGCGTCAAGTAACACGGCTCAGAGCCCGAGTCAGGGCTTCGGGCCGGTCGCGACGGGGCGGCCCGGATCGGCGCTCCATTCGCTCCACGAGCCGGGGTAAAGCGCCGCGCCGTGGAGCCCGGCGATTTCCATCGCAAGTGCGTTGTGGCACGCCGTCACGCCCGATCCGCATTGCAGGACGATGCGGTCCGGCTGCGTCGCCCCGATCAGCGCGCCGAACGCCTCGCGCAATTCGTGGGCGGTCTTGAAGCGGCCTTCCGACGTCAGATTCTCTTTGAAAAAATGATTGAGCGCGCCCGGAATATGCCCGCCGACGGGATCGAGCGTCTCGTTTTCGCCGCGATAGCGGTCGGCGGCGCGCGCGTCGATCAGCAGATGATCGCGCGTGCCGATGCTGCGCTCGATGGCCTGCGCGTCGATCGTCACCTGAAGCGGCGCGGCCGCCTTGAACGTGCCTTGCGTCTTCGGCGGCACGGTCGCGTCGAGCGGCTCGCCGGCGGCTTCCCACGCCGCGAGCCCGCCGTCGAGCAGCGCGACCGAGTCGTGTCCGAGCCAGCGCAGCAGCCACCAGAGGCGCGCGGCGTACATGCCGCCTTGTGCGTCGTAGGCGATGACCTGCTGACCTTCGTTCAGCCCGAAGCTCGCGAGCTTCGCGACGAGCGCGGCGCGTTCCGGCAACGGATGTCGTCCGTTCGTGCCGGTCTTGGCGCCGGACAGATCGCGATCGAGATGAAGATAATGCGCGCCCGGAATATGCCCCTGGGCATAGGCCGCTTCGCCGGCTTCGGGGGCGGCGAGATCGAAGCGGCAATCGAAGACGAGCACGCTGCCGGGAGCGGCTGTGAGCCGCTCGGCGAGATTCGTCGCCGAAATGAGCGTGGTGTAGTGAGTGTGCGGCATGACGGCTCCTGAAGCGGCGCTTGCAATGCGGGGATGAATCGGTAGTCTAAACAAAAAGACGAGCCCGAAAGCTCGTCTTTTCATGATGACCCCGCCGCGTTCAGATGGTCCCGAGTTGATGCCGCAGAAACTCGTGGAAATGCTGCATGCCGGATTCCATCGGGCTCTGATACGGACCGACCTGGTTCTCGCCGCGCGACATCAGCGCGCGACGGCCGGCGTCCATGCGTTCGGCGATTTCGTCGTCCTCGCGGGCGGTTTCCATGTACGCGGCGCGCTCCGCCTCGATGAATTCGCGCTCGAACAGCGCAATTTCCTCGGGGTAATAGAACTCCACAATATTCGTCGTCTTCTGCGTGCCCTGCGGAATCAGCCACGACACGACCAGCACGTGCGGATACCACTCGATCATCAGACCGGGGTAGTACACCATCCAGATCGCACCGAACTCCGGCGGCGTGCCGTTGCGAAAGCGCAGGACTTCGTCGTGCCACTTGCGGTACGTCGGGCTGCCGGGCTTTTCCAGATTTTTGTGGACGCCCACGGTCTGCACGCTGTACCAGTCGCCGAATTCCCATTCGAGGTTATCGCACGACACGAAGCTGCCGAGCCCCGGATGAAACGGCGCGACGTGATAGTCCTCCAGATAGACCTCGATGAAGGTCTTCCAGTTGTAATTGCACTCGTGCACTTCGACGTGATCGAACATGAAGCCCGAGAAGTCGAAATGGCGCGCCGTGCCCAGCTTCGCGAGATCGGCCGCGACATTGCGGCCCTGAGCCTCGAAGAGCAGGCCTTGCCAGTTTTGCAGCGGCGTCTGGCCGAGATTGAGGCAGGGCTTGTCCGCGAAATGCGGCGCGCCGAGCAGCTGACCGTTCAGGTCGTAGGTCCAGCGATGCAGCGGGCAGACGATGTTGTCCGCGCTGCCGCGGCCGTTCAGCATGATCGCCTGACGATGGCGGCACACGTTCGACAGCAGTTCGATATTGTTCTGCTGATTACGGACGAGCACGCGCCCTTCGCCTTCGCCCGGAAGCGCGAAATAGTTTCCCGCCTCGGGCACCATGAGTTCGTGCCCGATGTAGCGTGGACCCTGCTTGAAAAGTGTGTCGAGTTCGCGCGTAAGAAGCGCTTCGTCAAAGTAAGCCGTGACTGGCAGCTGGCTATGAAATGCCTTCAGCTGCAATGCATTGCTCAGATTGGACATTCCCACTCCCGATGAAAACGTGAAAGCAGTGAACAACCCAACCATCGAAGATTCGATTTAGGGAGCCCGCGATTATACCGAAAACCCCCTCCTTGGGGTGCTTAAGGTCTTGATTTGGGTATAAATTGTCGCGAGAGTTCCGCACAGTCGCGCGGCGGACGAGCGCGGATCGCCCGCTCGGGGGCGATTGACGCAGAATGCCGAAAGGCAGTCTTAACGGTTCGGCATGGACCGGATGCGGGTCGAAATTTTGTCTTTTGCCGTAGAATGTGCGACTTGGCTCCAAATATTCAATTGCACATCCACGATTCATGGCGAAAACCGCTGTTCAGGAAACAGGCGAGGCAACCGGCGCCGACGCGCCCGGCGCAGAGACTGCGCGGCTTCCGGAGAATTATGAAGCGGCCCTGGCCGAACTCGAATCGCTCGTGGCGCGCATGGAAGAGGGCGCACTGAGTCTCGAGGAATCGCTCGCGGCATACCGTCGCGGCGCGGCGCTTGTGGGTTTTTGCCAACAGCAGCTCGAAAAAGTCGAGCAGCAGGTGCGCGTACTCGATGGCGAGACGCTCAAGCCGCTGCCCGCCGAGGTACAGCGCGCCACCCAGGCTACAGGAGCCACGAACGACAACGGGGACGACGACCTATGACCTTCGAACAATGGATGCGCGCGACGCTCGACCGTGTCGAGACAGCGCTGGAACACTATCTTCCGGGCACCGACATCGCGCCGGCGCGGCTGCATGAGGCCATGCGCTATGCGGTACTGGGCGGCGGCAAGCGCGTGCGCCCGCTGCTCGTCCATGCGGCGGGCGAACTGACCGGTGCGAGCGCGAGCGCGGCTGAAGCGGCGAGCGCCGCGCTGGAAATGATTCACGTCTATTCGCTGGTGCATGACGACATGCCCGCCATGGACGACGACGCACTGCGCCGGGGTAAGCCCACGGTACACATCCAATATGACGAAGCGACGGCACTGCTCGTCGGCGACGCGCTGCAATCGCAGGCATTCGTCGCGCTGACGGCCGAAGGCAATGGTCTGAACGATAGCCAGCAAGCCGCGCTCGTGCGCGAACTGGCGGTCGCGAGCGGTTCGCTCGGCATGGCAGGCGGCCAGGCCATCGATCTCGAAAGCGTCGGCCGCAAGCTGTCGCGCCCCGAGCTCGAAACCATGCATCGCAAGAAAACGGGCGCGCTGCTGCGCGCGTCGGTGCGCATGGGCGCGCTGGCGGGCACGCATCCCGGCCCCGCTGCGCTCGCGGCGCTCGACCAGTATGCTGCTGCAATCGGCCTCGCGTTTCAGGTGGTGGACGACATTCTCGACGTCACCGCCGACTCCGCGACGCTCGGCAAGACCGCCGGCAAGGACGCGCAGCACGACAAGCCGACCTACGTGTCGATCATCGGCCTCGAGGCGTCGCGTGAACTCGCCGCGCAGCTCGGCCGCGACGCGCACGCCGCCATCCAGACTTTCGGTGCGCGCGGACAGCGCCTGGCCGAGCTCGCCGACCTGGTCGTAAACCGGGTGAATTAACCGTTGAACGCGTGACGAACCCCACGGCGCAGCAATCGCGCTGAACGAATCACGCCAGTTTTCCTAAAATGGGACGACGATGTACGACCTGCTGAAATCCATCGACGATCCGGCCGATTTGCGCGCCCTCGATCGACGCCAACTGCAACCGCTAGCCGACGAGCTGCGAGCCTACGTGCTCGACAGCGTCTCGCAGACGGGCGGCCATCTGTCGTCCAATCTGGGCACGGTCGAGCTGACGATCGCGCTGCACTATGTGTTCGATACACCTGCTGACCGCATCGTCTGGGACGTCGGCCATCAGACTTATCCGCACAAGATCCTGACCGGCCGCCGCGACCAGATGCCCGGCTTGCGCCAGCTCGGCGGCATCTCCGGTTTCCCGCGCCGCAGCGAATCCGAATACGACACGTTCGGCACCGCGCATTCGAGCACGTCGATCTCGGCGGCGCTCGGCATGGCGGTCGCGAACAAGCTGCAAGGCGACAACCGCTACTCGATCGCCGTGATCGGCGACGGCGCGATGACCGCCGGCATGGCCTTCGAGGCGATGAACAACGCGGGCGTCGCCGACGACCTGCCGCTGCTCGTCATCCTCAACGACAACGACATGTCGATCTCGCCGCCGGTCGGCGCGCTGAATCGCCATCTCGCGCGTCTGATGTCGGGCCGCTTCTACGCCGCGGCACGCGCGGGCGTCGAGCGCGTGCTGCGTGCCGCGCCGCCCATGCTCGATCTCGCGCGCAAGCTCGAAGAGCACGCGAAGGGCATGATCGTGCCGGCCACGCTGTTCGAGGAGTTCGGCTTCAATTACATCGGGCCGATCGACGGCCACGATCTCGACTCGCTCGTCCCGACGCTGCAGAACATCAAGGAACTGCGCGGTCCGCAATTCCTGCACGTCGTGACGAAGAAAGGCCAGGGCTACAAGCTCGCCGAAGCCGATCCGGTGCTCTATCACGGCCCGGGCAAGTTCAATCCGGCCGAGGGCATCAAGCCGTCGACGGCGCCGTCGAAGAAAACCTACACGCAAGTGTTCGGCGAATGGCTGTGCGACGCCGCCGCGCAGGACTCGCGCGTCGTCGGCATCACGCCGGCCATGCGCGAAGGCTCCGGCATGGTCGAGTTCGAGAAGCGTTTCCCGGACCGCTATTTCGATGTCGGCATTGCCGAGCAGCACGCCGTGACCTTCGCGGGCGGCCTGGCTGCGGACGGCATGAAGCCGGTCGTCGCAATTTATTCGACCTTCCTGCAACGCGGCTACGACCAGCTGATCCACGACGTCGCGCTGCAGAATCTGCCGGTCGTGTTCGCGATCGATCGCGCGGGCCTCGTCGGCGCGGACGGTGCGACGCACGCGGGCAACTACGATCTGGCGTTCCTGCGCTGCATCCCGAACATGACGGTGATGGCCGCCTCGGACGAAAACGAGTGCCGGCAGATGCTCTACACGGCGCTTCAGCAGCCGAACCCGACCGCCGTGCGCTATCCGCGCGGCGCGGGCACGGGCGTCGCGACCGTCAAGCAGATGACCGCGATTCCGGTGGGCCGTGGCGAGATTCGCCGCGAGTCGTCGCAGAAGCTCGGTTCGGGCAAGCGCATCGCGATTTGCGCGTTCGGCACGATGGTCGCGCCGTCGCTTGCTGCGGCGGAAGAACTCGATCTGACCGTCGCGAACATGCGCTTCGTGAAGCCGGTCGACGCCGATCTGCTGCGCGAACTCGCCGCGACGCACGACGCCATCGTGACGATCGAAGAAGGCGCGATTATGGGCGGCGCGGGCTCGGCGTGCGTCGAAGCGCTGCTCGCAAGCTCGGTCGTGAAGCCCGTGTTGCAACTCGGTCTGCCGGACACCTTCATCGATCACGGCGATCCCGCCAAGCTGCTTGCGAGCGTGGGACTGGACGCGAGCGGCATCGCCCGTTCGATCCGCGAGCGCTTCCTCGACGCCGTCGAGAGCGCGCACGCAGGCAAGCTGACCAAGCGCGTCGCCTGACGCAGCGTGGTCGGACGGCGCGCTCGGGGCGCGCCGTGCAACATCGCTTAGGCACACGGCGCGGGCATCATCCCGCGCCGTGTGCGCTTCTAGGTTTCGAGCCGCTTGCGTCAGGACGCGGCGCATAAGGACAAAAAAGATGAATCAGATGAATCCCGCCTTCGTGATGCCCGACGTTCAAAGCACGCCCGACACGCGTCAGATCGCGATTTCCCGCGTCGGCGTGAAAGGCGTGCGGCATCCGTTGTCGGTGCGCACGACGAACGGCGTGCAGCCGAGCATCGGCGTGTGGAATCTGGACGTGCATCTGCCCGCCGAGCAAAAGGGCACGCACATGTCGCGCTTCGTCGCGCTGCTCGAAGAAAATCGCGAGCCGCTCGATCAGGCCGCGCTGCGCGCGCTGCTCGCCGCCATGCTGACGAAGCTCGAAGCGCATTCGGGGCGCATCGAAGTGAGCCTGCCGTACTTCGTGATGAAAACCGCGCCCGTCTCCGGCGTGCAGAGCCTGCTGGACTACGAGGTGACGTTCATCGCCGAGAAGCGCGACGGGCAGACGCGCATGTCGATGAAAGTGCTCGTGCCCGTGACGAGCCTGTGCCCGTGCTCGAAGCAGATCTCGCAATACGGCGCGCACAATCAGCGCTCGCATGTGACGATCACCGCCGAACTGGCGGGCGAGGTCGCGGTGGAGGAACTGATTCGTATCGCGGAAGAAGAAGCGTCGTGCGAACTTTGGGGCTTGCTCAAGCGTCCGGACGAGAAGTTCGTGACCGAGCGCGCGTACGAAAATCCGAAGTTCGTCGAAGATCTCGTGCGCGATGTCGCGACGCGCCTGAACGCGGACGAGCGCATCGTCGCTTATGTGCTCGAAGCCGAGAATTTCGAGTCGATCCACAATCACAGCGCGTATGCGGTGATCGAGTCGACCCGGCGCCGCGACGCGTAAGTTTGCCTGTCAGGCGAGCGCCGTTTCCGACGAAACGTGCGCTTCCCGCACCGACGCCATCACCAGCGACGCCAGCCGCTCGACCGGCGGCGACGCGCTTCCCGGCGCGCGATGCAGCGCGAGCGGAATCGAGGGCAGCGCGGGCAGCCCGGATTCGTCGTCGTCGAGTGCGCGTACCGTCGACGGCAATCCGTAGATCGTGCGCACCGTTACGCCGAGACCGGCCGCCGCCGCGGCCCACAATCCCGCCAGACTCGGACTCGTGAACGCCACCCGCCATTTGATACCCGCGCGATCCAGCGCCGCCGCGGCCGCGCTGTGAAACAGACACGGACGATCGAACGCGATGAGCGGCAGCGGTTCGCCGGAATCGTACTGCCACGGAACCGCCGACGACGCGATCCAGCGCATCGACGGCGTGGCGATCGGCTCGGCGATCATCGCCGCGTTGCTTTCGTCGGTGACGCCGCTCGCGCCCCAGACGAGCGCGAGATCGAGCTGCCCGGTATCGATACGCTCCAGCAGTTCCGTATTGCGGGCCACGCGCGCTTCGATGCGCACTTTCGGATGCGCCCGCGCAAAGCGGCCGAGCACGTCCGGCAGCACGACTTCGCCGAAATCCTCCTGTAGTCCGAGCCGGATCCAGCCTTCCAGATCGACGCCGCGAATCGCCACGGCGGCTTCGTCGTTCAATTCGACGAGTCGGCGCGCGTAGCCGAGCATCACTTCGCCCGCGTCGGTCAGCGCGAGCCCGCGCCCGGACTTGCGAAAGAGCGTGGTGCCCGCCTGCTCCTCGAGCTTGCGGATTTGCGCGCTGATCGCCGACGTCGAGCGCCCGACGCGATCCGCCGCCTTCGCGAAACTGCCGAGATCCATGCCCGCGATGAAACTGCGCAGCACGGCAAGGTCGAATGTCGTCTGACTCATGGCGATCGTCCTGATTTTCCGAATGGAGGATGAAGAACTTTGCGATTTTCAGGATGATCGTAAGCCTTCAAACTGGCCGCAGTCAATTCCACCTGGACTGCATGATGGCTACTTCTCTTGCCTTGAAATCGAAGAACGCTGCCGCGCTCGCCGGCGAGCACCGCTGGAAGGTGCTGGGCGTCGGCGTCGCGGCGAACGCGAGCTTTTCGGCCGCCGCGGCGGGCATTCCGACCACGGCCGTGTGGCTGCGCAGCGGCTATCACCTGAGCAACGGCGAACTCGGCCTCGTGCTCGGCGCGCTCGGTCTGGGCGTCGCGCTCTCGGAGCTGCCGTGGGGCGTGCTGACGGATCGCTGGGGCGACCGTCCGGTTCTGCTGACCGGTCTGCTGTCGACGGCCGCTGTCCTTGTCGCGATGAGTTGCTTCGTCGTGCCGTCGGCGGGCACGCTCGGCTGGCTCGTCTTCGCGATGTGCGCGCTCGGCCTGCTGGGCGGCAGCGTCAACGGATCGAGCGGGCGCGCGGTGATGGCATGGTTCGCCGAAGGCGAGCGCGGTCTGGCGATGAGCATCCGGCAGACGGCGGTGCCGCTCGGCGGCGGCATCGGCGCGGCGCTGCTGCCGTGGCTGGCGTCGTCGCATGGATTCGCGGCGGTATTCGGCGCGCTGGCCGCGATGTGCGCCATTTCCGGCGCCTTCGCCTGGCGCTGGCTGCACGAGCCGCCGAACGCGATCCGGCGCGCGGCTCGAAGCGACGGCCCTGCGCCGCTCAGGAGCGCGCTGGTCTGGCGCGTCGTGCTCGGCATCGGCGTCCTGTGCGTGCCGCAGTTCGCGGTACTGACCTTCGCGACCGTCTTTCTGCACGATGCCGGTCGGTTCGGCGTGCCCGCGATCAGCGCGACGATGGGCGCCATCCAGCTCGGCGCAATGGCGATGCGCGTCTGGAGCGGCCGGCATACCGACCGTCGCGGGAATCGGCGCGCCTACATGCGGGCATCCGTGATCGTGGCGTCGGCTTCGTTCGTCGCGCTGGCGGCGGCGAGCGCGTGCGGCGTCGCGAACGCGCCCGTGCTGCTCGCGGCGATGCTGGTCTTCGCGGGCGTGTGCGTGTCGGCATGGCATGGTGTCGCTTACACCGAACTGGCGACGCTCGCCGGCACCGCGCGCGCCGGCACCGCCCTCGGCATGGCGAACACGGCGGTCTACGCGGGCTTCTTCGTGACGCCGCTCGTCATCCCGCACCTGCTCGCGGACGGTTCATGGGCGACGGTCTGGCTCGCGACCGGCGTGTGCGCGCTGCTTGCGTTGCCGTTGTTTCCGAAGCCCGCGCGCCCTTAAACTGGTCGTCCGGAAAATCGACCACGGAGCGTATCTTGATTCTCATCGGCCAGTACGATTCCCCGTTCGTGCGACGCGTCGCCATCGCGCTGAATCTTTACGACATGGCGTACGAGCATCGCCCGTGGTCGGTGTTCGGCGATGCCGACAAGATCGCCCCGTTCAACCCGCTGATCCGCGTGCCGACGCTCGTGCTCGACTCCGGCGACGTGCTGATCGAAAGCGCGCTGATTCTCGATCATCTCGACGAAGCGGCCGGTGATGCGCGCGCGCTGATCGCGTCGAGCGGGCCGCAACGGCGTCAGGCGCTGAAGGTCTGCGCGCTCGCGACCGGCCTCGCCGACAAGGCCGTCGCGCTCGTCTACGAACGCGTATTGCACAAGGAACGGTCGCAGACGTGGGTGACGCGCTGCACGGGTCAGGTCGAGCGTGTGTTGAACGCGCTGGAAGCCGACCGCGCCGCGCGGCCGACGCCGTACTGGTTCGGCGATGCGATCGGTCACGCGGACATCGCTGTCGCGTGCGCGCTGCGTTTCGTGCGCGAGGCGCATCCGGAAATTTTCGGGGCGACGCGCTGGCCGGCGCTCATCGGCCATGGCGATCGATGCGAGGCGCTGCCGATTTTCCAGTCGATCGTGCAGCCGTTCAATCCGCCGAAATAAACGAAAACGCGCAGGCGAGACCTTCAGGCGCGCGCGAGCGAAGTGAGATCCCAGCGCGGCTTCACGGTGAATGCGTAGTCGCGCACCGCCTGCTCCGGCCAGCGCGACAGACGCAGCGCACCGGCGAGCGCGATCATCGCGCCGTTGTCGGTGCAGAGCGAGAGATCGGGGTAATGCACGTCGAAGCGGCGCTTTTTCGCCGCCGCCGACAGCGCCTCGCGCAACTGCCTGTTCGCGCCCACGCCACCGGCCACGACGAGGCGCTTCAGGCCGGTCTTCTTCAACGCGGCCAGCGATTTCGCGACGAGCACGTCCACGGCGGCATCGACGAAACCGCGTGCGAGATCGGCCTTTGCCTGTTCGCACACATTGTTGCCGAGCTTGCGGCTCTGTGTGAGCACGGCTGTCTTCAGGCCGCTGAAACTGAAATCGAGATCGCCGGAATGGAGCATCGGCCGCGGCAGCGCGACCGCGCCCGGCGTGCCGAACTCCGCGAGCCGCGACACTTCCGGGCCGCCCGGATAGCCGAGGCCGAGCAGCTTCGCGGTCTTGTCGAAGGCTTCGCCGGCAGCGTCGTCGAGCGTTTCGCCGAGCGTCTCGTAGACGCCGACATCGGTCACGCGCATCAGTTGCGTGTGCCCGCCGGACACGAGCAGCGCGACGAACGGAAAGGGCGGCGGCTCATCGACGAGCAGCGGCGACAGCAAATGGCCTTCGAGATGATGGATGCCGACGGTCGGTTTGTCCCACGCCATCGCCAGCGCATTGGCGATGCTCGCGCCCACCAGCAGCGCGCCCGCGAGCCCCGGACCTTGCGTGAACGCGATGGCGTCGATGTCGCCGCGCCCCGCGCCGGACTTCGCGAGCACTTCCTCCAGCAGCGGCAGCGCGCGCCGGATGTGATCGCGCGAAGCCAGTTCCGGCACGACGCCGCCGTAATCGCGATGCATCGCGATCTGCGAGTGCAGGGCGTGCGAAAGCAGGCCGCGCTCCGTGTCGTAGAGGGCGAGGCCGGTTTCGTCGCAGGAGCTTTCGATGCCGAGAACGAGCATGGGGAGTGGCGCTCAAGAAGTAACAGAAAAGTATAGCAGCGGCGGCCAACGCGCGTTTCGCCGTCCGGAACGTTTCGAGGCGCAGCGGTTAAAATGCGCGCCATGGAATCCTTCGATATCGCCGTCATCGGCGCGGGCGCGGCCGGCATGATGTGCGCGGCCGTGGCCGCTCAATCCGGGCGCCGCGTCGTGCTCATCGATCACGCCGAGCGGCTTGCCGAGAAAATCCGCATCTCCGGCGGCGGCCGCTGCAACTTCACCAACATCAACGCCCAGCCGGCGAATTTTCTGTCGGCGAATCCGCATTTCTGCCGCTCCGCGCTCGCGCGCTATACGCCGCGCGATTTTCTCGCGCTGCTCAAGCAATACCGCGTGAAGTGGCACGAAAAACATAAGGGCCAGCTCTTCTGCGACGACTCGAGCGAATCGATCATCGACCTCCTGAAAAGCGAGTGCGATGCGGGCGGCGTCGCGTGGCGGCGGCCGGTCGCGGTGCACGAGATTCGTCACGACGGCGCCCGCTTCACGCTCGACACGAACGCGGGCGCGATCGGCACGGCGGCGCTCGTCATCGCGACGGGCGGCTTGTCGATTCCGAAGATCGGCGCGACGGATTTCGGCTATCGCGTCGCGAAGCAGTTCGGCCACACACTCGTCGATACGCGCCCCGCGCTCGTGCCGCTTACCTTCACTTCCGCCGACTGGGCGCCTTTCGCTGCGCTCTCGGGGCTTTCGCTGCCGGTGCGCATCAGTGCGGGAAAAGGCAAGACGCGCGGCGAGTTCGACGAGGATTTGCTGCTCACGCATCGCGGCGTGTCGGGGCCGGGCGTGCTGCAGATTTCGAGTTTTTGGAATACGTCGGAGGCGATTCACGTCGACCTGCTTCCCGATGCCGACGCCACCGAAGTTCTGCTCGAAGCGAAAGCCGGGTCGAAAAAGCAGATCGGCAACTTTCTGGCCGAGCAGGTGCCGGCGCGGCTCGCGCACGCGTGGCTCGAAGCGCAGGGTGTCGCCATCGACGCGCGGCTCGCCGATCTTCCCGACCGCACCTTGCGGGCGCTCGGCGCGTCGCTGTCGGACTGGACGCTTACGCCGAGCGGCACGGAAGGCTATCGAAAGGCGGAGGTCACGCGCGGCGGCGTCGACACGCGCGAACTCTCCTCCGCGACGATGATGAGCGAGCGCGTCGCCGGCCTCTACTTCATCGGCGAGGCGGTGGACGTCACCGGCTGGCTCGGCGGCTACAACTTCCAGTGGGCGTGGGCATCGGGCGTCGCAGCGGGCAAGGCCGCGGCCGAGTTCGCGCGCGACGCGGCCACCGTCGCCTGAGCCCTTTTTCACGGGGTTTTGGCGAGTCTCGAAACGCGAACCCGTTTGCTATACTCAGACAGTCATCGGAGGATTCTCTCCGCTCTGGCTGGCGTCAAACGGTTATGGCGGCGCGTGTCGTCGCCGTCCGGAACGGCCCGTTCAAAGTCCCGCTTGAGGAGGCGTTCCCAAGCGGGTTTTTGCTTTCGCGGCTTGGCCGGCGCCGGCCGGAATCCAAACTTTTGCAATTGCACCGGGTGAACGATGAGCCTCAAGGACCAGATCAACGACGACATGAAGACTGCCATGCGCGCGCGCGAAACCGAGCGTCTCGGCACGATTCGACTGCTGCTCGCGGCAATCAAGCAGCGTGAAGTCGACGATCGCGTCACGCTCGACGACGCAGCGATCACCGCCGTCGTCGACAAGATGATCAAGCAGCGCAAGGATTCGATCAGCCAGTTCCAGGCCGCCGGCCGCGACGATCTCGTCGCGAAGGAAAACGCCGAACTCGCCGTGCTGTCCGGCTACATGCCCGAGCAGCTTTCCGCCGACGCGATCGCCGCCGAGATTCAGGCTGCCGTCGCCGCGACGGGCGCCGCGGGCCCGCAGGACATGGGCAAGGTGATGGGCGTGCTCAAGCCGAAGCTCGCTGGCAAGGCGGACATGACGGCGGTTTCGGCGCAGGTGAAGGCCGCGCTGGCCAAGTAATCTCAAGCGCGCTCGCCTACGTTGATTCCGCACGCATTCCTGCAGGATTTGCTCAACCGCG
This sequence comes from Caballeronia peredens, assembly GCA_001544595.2. GTDB lineage: Bacteria > Pseudomonadota > Gammaproteobacteria > Burkholderiales > Burkholderiaceae > Caballeronia > Caballeronia peredens. The sequence continues at coordinate 109,775 of FCOH02000017.1, forward strand.
TCGATATCGTCGACGTGGTGGGCCGCTACGTCCAGTTGAAAAAGGGCGGCGCGAACTTCATGGGCCTGTGCCCGTTTCACAACGAGAAAAGCCCGTCGTTTACGGTCAGCCCGACCAAGCAGTTCTATCACTGCTTCGGCTGCGGCGCGCACGGCACGGCCATCGGCTTTCTCATGGAGCACACCGGCCTCACGTTTCCCGAGGCTGTGAAAGATCTCGCGCAGGGCGCCGGACTGACGGTGCCGCAGGAACCTTCATCCACGTTTCGCGGCAGCGGCGGCGGAATCGAGAGCGCGCCGAGCAAGGCCGTCAGCGTCGCGCTCACGGAAGTCATGCAGACCGCCTGCGATTTTTATCGCAAGCAACTGCGCGGCGCGCCGAACGCCATCGCGTATCTGAAGAATCGCGGTCTGACCGGCGAGGTCGCCGCGCGCTTCGGCCTCGGCTACGCACCCGACGGCTGGCAAAGTCTCGAGACCGCGTTTCCCGATTATCGGAACGACAATCTCGTCGAAGCGGGCCTCGTCATCGTCAGCGAGAAAACCGATTCGCAAGGTCAGGCGCGCCGCTACGACCGATTCCGCGAGCGGGTCATGTTTCCCATCCGCAACGTGAAGGGCAATGTGATCGGCTTCGGCGGGCGCGTGCTCGACGGCGGCGAGCCCAAATACCTGAACTCGCCGGAAACGCCGCTGTTCAGCAAGGGCAGCGAACTGTACGGACTTTTCGAGGCGCGGCTCGCGATTCGCGAACTGGGCTACGTGCTGGTCGTCGAAGGGTATATGGATGTCGTCGCGCTGGCGCAACTCGGCTTCGCGAATGCGGTGGCGACGCTCGGCACGGCCTGCACGCCGATCCACGTGCAAAAGCTGTTTCGTCAGACGGATACCGTGGTGTTCAGCTTCGACGGCGATTCGGCCGGCCGGCGCGCCGCGCGCCGCGCGCTGGAGGCGGCGCTGCCGCACGCGGCGGACAACCGCACGATCAAGTTTCTGTTTCTTCCGAAGGAGCACGATCCGGACAGCTACGTGCGCGAGTTCGGCACGGACGGTTTCGGCGAGCAGGTCGATCGCGCGATGCCGCTGTCGCAATTCCTGCTGAACGAGGTCCTGAACGACAAGGAGCTGGAGCAGCCCGAAGGCCGCGCGAAGGCGCTTTTCGACGCCAAGCCGCTGCTTCAGGCGCTGCCCGCCAACGCGCTGCGGGTGCAGATCCTGCATATGCTCGCGGACCGGCTCGACACGCCGTTCACCGAGATCGCCGCGCTGTGCGACATCGATTCGCGCGCGGCCGCGGTTGCCCGCGCGAACGTGCCGAAGAGCGAACGTCGCCGTGTGACGGGGCAGGAGCAGCGTGCGCTGCGCAATCTCGTGATGTATCCGGGCATCGCGGCATCGCTCGATCAGGACAGCGAACGCACGCTCGTGACAATGACCGAGCACGGCGAGTTGTTCAGCGAAGTGATCTCCCATGCGCGCGAACTGGGCGGCGCGGCGGAGTTCCAGTTGCTGTCGGAGATCTTGAGAAATGCAGCGAACGCGCCCACGTACGACGATATCTTCCAGGAAATTCTCGCCTATGATGAAAACGTTCGCGATTTGCTGATGCGCGACCCGTCCGACGAGGACGCGGCGCAGCGAGTCGAGGAACAGAAGCGCCTGCTCGCGGAAGAATTGCAGGCGACGGTCCTGAAATTGCGGCACGACAGTTATCGCGCGCGGCTGGACCAGCTGGCGCGGCAAGCGAGCTTGTCGGCGGAAGAGGTCGCGGAGTTTTCGGATCTGTCGGCGCGAGTCGCGCAGATCAAGGCGGGACGGGCGGCGAGCCAGGATCACGGAAGGTGAAATGCTATAATAAAAAGTTCAAAAGGAATTGCTTTTTGTCAACTGTTTGCCTGTTTTGACAGTGGCCTGACGGTCGTGTGGGGCAACGCATCGAGCAGTCGACAAAGAGCATTTTCGAGTGGGTGTGCGTTGAAGGTGGCGCGGTCGACCGGTCTTGAGACGGACGGGGAGACGCTGGCGGAACGGCTGTCCGGTGCGGGAATGAGCGAGCCAGTGTGGCGCATCCCGCATAAATCATACGAAACGGACGGAAACGCACGCCGACGAACAGACGGGCGCAAGGGAAGCGGCTGCTATTGCGGGTAAGGCGGGAGAGACGTGTAGTCGTCGAATCCGCGATGGCGCCCCGGGCAGGGCACGCAGGACGAATCAGCGTGCGCGTATTGGGTATTCACGGTTCCATCGGCTGTTGTCCAGCAGCCGCGAGTCGAGACTAAAGCCGGTATGGCGAACTCCATGACGAAAAAGCTGAACGATGTATCCGTCGAAGACGACGCAATGCAAAACGCAGAGCCTGCTGCCGCCCCTGCGGCGAAGGTCGAAAAGGCCAAGGCCCGCGATCGCCGCGCGAAGGAGAAAGCGCTTCTGAAAGACGCGTTCTCGTCGAGCGCGCCGGGCACCGTCGAGGAACTGGAGGAGCGGCGCTCGAAATTGCGCGCGCTCATCAAGCTCGGCAAGGAGCGCGGCTTCCTCACGTACGGCGAGATCAACGATCACCTTCCGGACAACTTCACGGAAACCGAGGCGATCGAAGGCATCATCAGCACGTTCAACGACATGGGCGTGGCGGTGTACGAGCAGGCGCCCGACGCCGAAACGCTGCTGCTGAACGACAACGCGCCGAACGCTTCTTCCGACGACGAAGTCGAGGAAGAAGCCGAAGTCGCGCTTTCCACCGTCGATTCGGAATTCGGCCGAACGACCGATCCGGTGCGCATGTACATGCGCGAAATGGGTACGGTCGAACTGCTGACGCGCGAAGGCGAAATCGAGATCGCGAAGCGCATCGAAGACGGCCTGAAGCACATGGTCATGGCGATCTCCGCCTGTCCGACGACAATCGCCGACATTCTCGCGATGGCCGAGCGCGTGCAGAACGAGGAAGTGCGCGTCGACGAACTCGTCGACGGCCTGATCGATCCGAACGCGCAGGACACCGATGGTTTCTCCGAGCAGGAAGCGGAGGCGATCGAGACCGAGGGCGAAGAAGCGGACGAAGAAAGCGACGACGAAGAAGAAGAGGAAGACGACGACGGCAGCGCGCAAGCCAGCGCGAACGCCGCGCAACTCGAACTTCTCAAGGCACAGTCGCTCGAGAAATTCGCGCTGATCAGCGAGTGGTTCGACAAGATGCGTCGCGCCTACGAGAAGGAAGGCTACAAGTCGAAGGCATATCTGAAGGCGCAGGAAGCCATCCAGACCGAGTTGATGAACATCCGCTTCACGGCGCGTACCGTCGAGCGCCTGTGCGACACGTTGCGCGCGCAAGTGGACGAGGTGCGTCAGGTCGAGCGACAGATTCTGCATACGGTCGTCGACAAGTGCGGCATGCCGCGCGCCGAGTTCATTTCGCGCTTTCCGGGCAGCGAGACTGACCTCGACTGGGCCGACAAGGTCGTGAGCGAAGGCCACGATTACAGCGCCGTGCTCGAGCGCAATATTCCTGCGATTCGCGAGCAACAGCAGCGATTGCTGGATCTGCAGGCGCGCGTCGTGTTGCCACTGAAGGATCTCAAGGAAACCAACCGTCAGATGGCGGCGGGCGAACTGAAGGCGCGTCAGGCGAAACGTGAAATGACCGAGGCGAACTTGCGTCTCGTGATTTCGATTGCCAAGAAGTACACGAACCGCGGCCTGCAGTTCCTGGATCTGATTCAGGAAGGCAATATCGGCTTGATGAAAGCGGTGGACAAGTTCGAATATCGTCGCGGCTACAAGTTTTCGACGTATGCGACGTGGTGGATTCGTCAGGCCATCACGCGCTCGATCGCGGACCAGGCGCGCACGATCCGCATTCCGGTTCACATGATCGAAACGATCAACAAGATGAACCGTATTTCGCGGCAGATTCTGCAGGAAACCGGTCTCGAGCCGGATCCGGCGACGCTGGCCGAGAAGATGGAAATGCCGGAGGACAAGATCCGCAAGATCATGAAGATCGCGAAGGAGCCGATCTCCATGGAAACGCCGATCGGCGACGACGACGATTCGCATCTCGGCGATTTCATTGAGGATACGAACACGGTCGCACCGTCGGATGCCGCGTTGCACGCCAGCATGCGCGACGTCGTGAAGGACGTGCTCGACTCGCTGACGCCGCGTGAGGCGAAGGTGTTGCGGATGCGCTTTGGTATCGAGATGAGTACGGATCACACGCTCGAGGAAGTCGGCAAGCAGTTCGACGTCACGCGCGAACGGATTCGCCAGATCGAAGCGAAGGCGCTGCGCAAGTTGCGGCATCCGAGCCGGTCGGACAAGCTGAAGTCGTTCCTCGAAGGCAACTGATCGAGTCGGGCGGACTTGTATTGAGAGGCGTTGTGAGGCACACTCGCTACCCTTCGAGAGCCGCCTCGCGCAATGTTCGGAAGTGACAGAAAGCGCCGCCATCGGCGCTTTCTTTTTGCCCTCCGAGTTTAAAGGGCCGGAAGCTTAATTGGTATAAGCTGTCGACTCATAATCGACCGATAGTGGGTTCGAATCCCACCCGGCCCACCAGGACTTACTTAAAAGTATCAAAGGGTTAGCGTTTTTGCGTCCCTGACGACCTGCTTTCGGGGACACTCCGGGGACAATTCAGGGACGCGGGTGGGTCACAGCACCCACGCGGCGACTGACGTTTCTGCCTTGCCCAGCTTGCATTTGCGCCGCTTTTATTCTGCATCCCAAAATAAAATGAACCCACCATGAGCCCGCTGTCCCAAACAGGGATCAACGTAACGCGAAGGAGTCGGAAGAGCAAAGGCGGAACTTTTTTGTTGCGAACTCGGCATTGCTATCCGCGCGAACTAATTTGCGCCGCGCTCGGATAATCTGCGTTCGCACGCGCGCGGTCGGGAATCGGGGTGGGCTCGACCAGCACCGGGGCGTCGGCGTTGTCCTGAAACAGATCGCACATCCACGCCACGAGTACATCAACCTTGTGCTTAGTGAGCCTGACCTGAATGTCGATGCCCGAGTCCGCGACGAGCTGGGCGTCGCATGGATCGAGGATGCCGTGATACTGACGGTAGGAGTTGTTCGGCGCCTCATCGACCGTTACCGGACCGATGCAGTCAGTCGCGCGCCAGCGGCGGGCGCGGTCGGAGCGGTCGCGCACCAGCATGGCAACGGGATCGAGCAGCTTCGAGTCGGTCGGGGTGGCCTCATCGGCCTCGGAGCGGGCCGAGGCGCGGCGGTCCTGCGCGCGCTTGTTCGCGGAGCCCGGTGGACGACCGGGCCCGCGTCTGGTGGACTCGCGCGTGAGTGTGGACAGACCGCCCCCCACAGGAACATGGGCGGCTTATGCCATCAAGAGTTATTTGAGTCAACCAGATCAAACTGTGTTGGCTTACCAGATGTAATGATCCATTCATACTCGCCTCGGCTGATATCGACATGAATCGTTGGATTAGCCGGAGGATTCTCTATATCTCCAACAAACGTTACAAAAGCTGCAACGTTGATTGATACGGTAGCATCCTCTATCTCTATCTGCTGAGGATACCAATCATGCAAACCTTGCTCGATCTCGAATCGTTCGAATTGTTCGAACTCCACGTACAAATCCACCTCGACTCTAACCTGGACCTCCAGCACACATCCATCGGCAATCGGCCATAGTTTCACCGAGGACTCGTCAACCATAAACTCCTTAGGGTACTGCGCAATTGCCTTCGATTCATATCGCAACCAACTAGACTCAGGTTGCTTAGATAGCTTCCACGCTGATGTGATAACGTGATCAGCTACGGCATAAAACATAGAGTTCCACCAAGGGGTTCCTTCTTGATTTATTTCATCTATCGCAAAAACCTTGAAACGGCTCTGTAAATTCCCGGTTGCTTGGAAATATTCAAATAGTTCGTCTAGCGTATTGACGTGATACAAAACGCTTGAACTTGCGATGAACTCCTTCCAATCCTTATCTTTTGAAACCAGAATTGCCTTTGAATTCTTCCTTAGCGCATGATCTTCCAGCACCAATAGCGAAACTGCGTCAGGAAACTCCATCTTCGCCTTGTTAGGTGTAGAGAACGGCGGCCTTCGATCGAAATATCGATCAAAGACCCTGTCGATCAAATCGTGACTCTCGACAGCCAGAATGCCTCCCCTGCAACGCTCAACATACTTGTTTATGTAGTCAAGGTAGTGCGGCAAATCCAAGTTGGAAGTCTGAGATCGCAGATCGGTGAGAACGTTTGAATCAAACCCATGTTGCTCTAATAACCTGCTAGCTCTGCTGAGCGCGTCTCGTAGCTGATGAGCGTTATCATGAAAATGCCTAGCTACCTCTCGCACCGTTACGTCGGTAAGGTGGAGCTGAATCGGGTGAGGAACAAGGTTAGGAACTTGGTTTAGCCGCCCCTTGTTAAAGTCGCGGCCCTCTTCAAGGATGACATTCGTATCAATTGAGATAAACGAAATTTCACCGTCGAAAATTTGTTTTCGACTCGGAAGATTGAGTGGCATAGTGAGTATTCTTTACTTTTTTCAAAGCGAGTTCGTTAGTCAAGAGTTGAAACGGCTCAACCGCGCAGATATCTAAATCACAGCGCGTCGCCGGTGCCATTAGAGGCTGAAATAATTCGTGCAAACAAGGTCGATGATAACGTCAGCTCAATGATTCAAACGATGCACCTGATGAAGAAACCGCACAAACGCCCGCAATGCCTCATGATCTTCCTCAGAAATAGGATCAGGGTCAAAGTGCATCACGTCATTGCGAATTATTCGAATTCGGCCCAGTTCCTTGATAAACCTAGCACGGTCGATCTGAAGACCGACGTGCTGCCAACGATTGGGTTCCTCCAACAATCGAATTGTCTCGCCAAGCGTCAAATCGGCAACTGAGACGACTTCACGATCTTGATCCGCTTCGTCACGAATTTCGCGAAGCTGTTCTGGAGTAAATTTGCCGCCAATCATTGAACGGATGAAATTCTCGATCTCTCCTAGCAGCAGAAACGGCTCCGACAATTGCTGGAACTGAAGGTTCAGGTCCGTCGATGTCACAATACCCGAGATGCGGTTGTCGATACCGCGAACCAAAACGTACGATTCCGACGCAATCACCCGGATTACATCGAACAACGAGTCCGAATGTTTTACTTCGACGGCCTGTTTCATGCACTGCCTAGTTGCCGTCGGCCTTGGGTTATCGAACAACAAATGCCAAGCAACCGAAGCCCACGTAACGATACCTTTCAGTTCTCGTTCGTTTGTCATCACCGGGAGTTGCGAGTAATCTCTCATCATCATCACCGTCATCGCCTCGTCGAGCGTGCAGTCGGGCGCAACACTGACGGGGGCGCGGTTGGCAGCTTCCAAGCGACTAACTCGGAACGCCGGTTCCGACATCGCGCCACCAAGGAACTCGGGCTGAACGACGACACCTTCCGCCACTAATGGTGCGTCTTCGGCCCCTAAATGCACCTCGCCAACAACCTCGCGCGCACCGTTTAACTCCAACTGCGCAGGAGGCTCTTGCTGGAATCGAAACACCAGTGCCGCATCAAGACTCGGATAGTTAAAATTCGGATTGGTATCGATGCCGTTTCGCTGTAGCGCTTGGCGAATTTCGTAAACTACGTTCGCTCCTCGTCGTTCGGCTCCCGCCCAACGAAGCAGTTCTCGCACGGAAACGGGTACGGGCGCGCTTCCGTTGTCGAGTTCCTCACGAATGCGAGATAGGTTAGTTTGTAAACCGACAAGATCCATAGCTTTTCGTTAATTGGCGCCGACGTCCTCATTCTAGCGTTAATTGACCAAGCGACATTCTCACACCACCCTCCGTTTCTTGAGCCGCCCACGCCACGCCACCGTGTCTCCCTCGTCATCGACGGCCACGCTGCGACGTGGGTATACAGGTACTGGAACGCCTCGACCACGTGACTCGTGCGGCCCTTCACCGGTTCGTCCGCGTAGGTCACACCCGCCGTACTGGTGGCGCGCAGCTCCTTGAACACGTACCTCTTACCCAGCCCATCGATCAGCATGTCGTAGGAAGAATCGAGGAACGTCTGTACTTCCTATCCCCGATTCTGGCCCGCAGGACGTGGCGAGCATCATTGGCGGACTCGCGAAGCAGGCGGGCTACGCATTTCAGAATCACGGCGTGAGCGCGAAGATTTTCGGGCAGTACCTCGCCGGGACGCTGATGGACCAGATCGAGCGGGTGGCGAGCGCAACCCAGACGCTCGTGCTGCTTGACCAGGGCGTGCTGCACATCTGGCCCAACGGCGGAGCGCCGGATTTTCCGCCGGTGACGCTGTCTGCCGAGACGGCTATGCGCGGCTATCCGACTTTCACGCCGACTGGCATCGAGGTGAGCTCCGAGTGGAATCCGGCGATCCTCTTCGGCGTGACGGCGAACGTGCAGTCGATTGTGCCGATGGCTTCGGGTACGTGGCAGGTGATGCGTTCAAGCCACGACCTCTCCACGCTGACACCGGATGGTGCTTGGTTCAGCACGCTCAACCTATCGCCCGTGGGGTACCTCGGTGTCAGCCCCAACTGATGCCGCTGCGAATGTTTCGGCGTCGGTCACGAGCATTCGTCCGTGGTCGCTTGCCGGCGAGTACGAACGGCAGCGCACCGTGGTCGAGCAAATGCTCGCGCGCGTGCGAACGGCGTATCTGGGCAAGGTTGTCGCGGCACGGCAGAACGGCGCAGCACAGGGAGCAGGCACGGTCGACGTGCAGCCGTTGGCGGGCCAGCTCGATGGCGCGGGCAACGTGATCGCGCATGGGGTGATTCACGGCGTGCCATACCTTCGGCTGGCCGGTGGCGCGAACGCGGTGATTCTTGATCCGCAGGCGGGCGATATCGGATTAATCGTGGTGTGCGATCGCGACTGTTCCTCCATTATCGCGAACGCGACAGCCGCTGCGCCGGGCAGCCTGCGCAAGCACGACCTGTCCGATTCGGTCTATGTGACGACGGTGCTGGGCGTATCCCCACAGCAGTACGTGGTGTTCACGGCGGACGGCATCGATATCATCTCACCCACACGAATCCGGCTCGCCGCGCCGACCGTCGTGCTGCAGGCGGACAACGAAATCGGGCTTACCGCAGGCAATGGGATCGTGGACTCGGCACCGGCCATCGAACTTGATGGTGCGATCACGCAGGGCGAAGGGCCGCAGGGCGGTGGGGCGAAGATGGCCGGGCACGCTGAGCGTGCAGCAGGACGTGACGGCGGCGGGCACTAGCGTGCATGCTCACAAGCATCGTGATTCGCAAGGCGGTTCAACAAGTTTTCCGCTGTAGCAAAGCAAAGCGTTATCTTCTGGTCGCAGCCACAGATTGCAACAGGCTGATGTCAAGTTATCCGGTGAAGTTGTCGCTTCTCTGGCTACGCATTGGTAGAATTTCAAATTTTTAACATGAGCCTAATAAGAACAATCATATTATCCATTTTATTCATCGCGTTCGCTGGTTGTGGTTTACAACCTATGTCTCCGAGAATCGTGTATTCAGAGGACCATCCTATCTCCGATACTGCGGTACTCGTAGCCTTCCAACCAAAGGAATCGTCGGTCATCGGTGTTATTCGTAGTGTAGACAGCAAGAGCTTTAATCGGTGGGTAGGTAACTTCCCTAGCTATGTTCGTGTGCTGCCGGGCGATCATTCCTTTGAGCTTGGCTTCAACACTGTACAAGGTCTTGTGCTTTACTATGCAAAACCGACCGTGACCGTTAAGAACATGCAGCCACGTCACATTTATTCTGTGAATTTTCAGATGAACGGTACGGAATCGGTCAGTGCAATAGTCGAGGATCTTGGAGAGAAACCAGACTACAGTGTTATTAATTTTTTAGGGAAATCTTATCCCGTCGAGTTCTGATTATTCGAATGGAACACCCGCAGTTACGCCTGAGTTGCCGGACACAGTCTTTGTCTTAAATGAAGACGTTTCTACTCGACCGCACAGCGTGGGATTGTGTGCTCGACGCTTCCGGCAACATCGCCTGCGCGACTGATCCGTATCAAGTCGCACAGGACGTGGCGAGCGCGATTCGCACGTTTCGTGGCGAGTGCTGGTACGACACGACACTTGGCATTCCCTACTGGCAGGCCGTGCTCGGTCAGCTGCCGCCAGCCTCGTTCATCCGCTCCGAACTCGTCAACGCGGCGCTCATGGTCCCCAGCGTAGCGTCAGCCAATGTGACGCAGCTCGTGCTCAACGACCGGCAGCTCGCTGGTGAGATCGATGTGACCGACACCAGCGGCAACACGCAAGCCATCACCTTCTAACGTTCCCTTCAGTTCCCGTCAGCGTGCTGTCCAGCATGCCATGCAGACCAACGTCCCACCGATCCAGTTCTCGGATCAGGGACCGGTCGTGCCCACGGAATCCGCCATCCTCGGCGGGGTGCAGGCCGACATCAACGCGTCGTTCGGCGGCGGCGTCAATCCGGGGCTGACGACTCCGCAGGGGCAACTCGCCCAGTCGCTCACCGCCATCATTGGCGACAAGAACGACGACATCCTCGAAGTGGCGAACCAGGTCGATCCGGACGTGGCTTCCGGCCGCTGGCAGGATGCGATTGGGCGCATCTACTTTCTGAACCGTATTGCCGCGTCGGGCACGGTGGTGACCGCGACCTGCATCGGCCTCGTCGGCGCCGTGATTCCGGCGGGGTCAGTGGCACAGGACGTCAATGGCTACTTGTACGCGTCGACCGTCGCGGCGACGATTCCGGCTTCGGGCGCGATTGATGTGCCGTTTCAGTGCCAGACGATGGGTCCGATTGCGTGCCCAATTGGCGCACTGGCGACCATCTACACTGCGGCGCAGGGCTGGGATCGCGTCACCAATGCCACCGCCGGCACGCCTGGGCAACTGGCTGAAAGCCGCGCCGCGTTCGAAGCGCGCCGACGTCTGTCGGTGGCGATCAACTCCGTCAACGGCGTGCAGTCGGTCTACGGCGCGGTGCTCAACGTGCCGAACGTGCTCGATGCGTTCGTGATCGACAACCCGACGGGTGCGGTGGTGGAGGCGGGCGCCACGGACTATCCGCTCGCGGCCCATTCGCTGTTTGTCGCAGCACTGGGCGGCGATCCCGCCGCGATTGCCGCGGCCATCTGGAACAAGAAAGCGCCCGGCTGCGACTACAACGGCGACACCGCCTATGTCGTGACCGACACGAGCTACGACCCGCCGCAGCCGCAGTACACCGTGAAGTGGGTCACGCCCGCGCCGGTGCAGTGCTTCTTTGTGGTCACGATCCAGGCCAACGAGCAATTGCCCGCCGACATCACCCAGCAGATCAAACAGTCAATCGTCGCGGCATTTAATGGCGAAGACGGCGGTGCGGCAGCGCGCATCGGCTCGACCACCTACGCCGGGCGCTACTACGCGGGTGTGGCCGCGACCGACCCGAACGTGAACATCTATTCGATCGCGCTCGGCACCGGTCCGATGGAGGTGACGCAAACGTCGCTTGCGTTCGGCATCGACCAGTATCCGACGCTCGATCCGACGAACGTCACCGTGCTGCAGGTCTCATCGTAAGCACCGCGTCGTAAGCCCACCTCATGCAAAACTGGACCGACACGCTGCTCGCACAGTACGCGAACTCGCCGACGATGACGGCGATCATCGACTGTCTGAACCAGGACCTCGACCCGCAGGCGGACCTCGACGCCTTCTACGACACGATCTGGAATATCGTAACCGCGCTTGGCTATGGTCTGGACGTGTGGGGCAAGATCGTCAATGTGAAGCGGGGTGTATCCGCGGCATTGCCGCCTGCCGAGTTTGGCTTCGCCGAAGCCTTCGATGCTGCCAATGCCTCGATCGGCGTGCAGCCTTTCAATTGCGGCGTGTTCAACGACGGCTCATCGCCGGTGGTGCGCAATGTTGCGTTGGACAATGGCACTTACCGCACGCTGATCATGACGAAGGCGATGGCCAATATCACGGACTGCTCGTGCGCGTCGCTGAACCGCTTGCTCAAGTACCTGTTCGATGGCCGTGGCCGCTGCTACGCACTCGACACCGGTTCGATGACGATGCTCTATGTGTTCGAATTCGACCTGTCGATTCTGGAAGTGGCGTTCCTCACCCAATCCGGCGTGCTGCCGCGACCCACGGGTGTGCTGTGCAATATCGCGCTGGCGTCCGACGACATCTTCGGATTCTCGAATCCAGTCGAGGATTTCCAGCCCTTCAACCAGGGCGTGTTCTCCGGCGGAGTGCTTCGTGCAAGCTAATCAGTCGCCGGCGCTCGTCACGCTGCCATTTGCAACAAATGGTCTACGCAACGCCATTCCGGAGGGTTCGCAGACGGGCATCAAAGCGGGCGCCGCATCGCTCAACGACGGCTTTCCGCCGCTCACGATGCAACCCAAGACCCAAGGCGGCGTGCCACCCGACGGGCGCGACTTCAACGGCATCCTGTTTCTGCTGTCGGCGGTGGCGCGCTGGATGCAGGCGGGCGCCTCGTTCATCTACGATCCTGCGTTCGCGAGCAATCCGAATCTCGGCGGCTATCCGAAGGGTGCGATGGTCCTGCGCGCCGACTTCACCGGGTTCTGGTTCAACACCGCCGACAACAACACAACGAACCCGGACGCGACGGACGGCAGTTCATTCAACTGGCTCGCGCTGAACGCCGACTGGAATGCGACGAGCGGTCCAGGCGTGATTCTGAACAAGCCAGCGATCCAGGCGCCGTTGGGTTTCACGCCCGTGCAGCAGGGCGGCGGCGTCAATCAGGCGGTCAACAAGGTGTATGTCGGCTGGCGTTCCGATGGCAGTGGTTTGGGCGTGACCGTCGATCAAACCGATCTGGGCAATGTCGTCTTCGCCTCGCAACTGGCGGGCGCGATCCCCGTGGGCACGCTGCTGCCGTTCGCCGGCGTATCTGTCCCAGCGGGTTTTCTGCTGGCGAACGGCGCCGTGGTTTCGCGCACCGCTTTCGCTGCGCTCTTTGCCGTGATTGGCGGTATTTACGGCGGCGGGGACGGCGCAACCACCTTCAATCTCCCTGACACGCGTGGTGTCGATTTGCGCGGCGTGGACAACGGGCGTGGGCTCGATCCGGGCCGGACGCTCGGTAGCTATCAGAGCGACAGCTTGGCATCCCACGGCCACGGCGTCGGCGATCCGGGTCACGGTCACGGCGTCTCGGACCTGGGCACGGCCACGGCGTGACCGACCCCGGTCACGACCACGGACCCGGTGGGAGCGCCATTGGCTTTCTCGGCAACGGCACCGGGGGCGGCAACACCACCGCTGGCTCCAATATCGGCGGTTTTGCGAGCACCGCTGTCTCGGCCACCGGCTTGAGCGTCAAAGGCTCGGGAACCGGCGTCGGTATCGTCGGCAACGGAACGGGCATCTCGATCCAACCGAACGGCGGGGCTGAGACGCGTGGCAAGAACCTCGCCGTGAATTACCTGATCAAGTACTGATTTCCATGACGAACCTGACCACCGCTTATCAGTGCGACGAGCGAGGCGTACTCGTCGGCGCGATGCTCGTGCAGGAAGATCCGCTTAACGTCGGTACCTTTCTGCTGCCGCCTGGCGTCACACCGGTCGAGCCGCCGCAGTTTGATCCTGCGACGAGCGTGGCCATCTTCGCAGAGGGAGCATGGACTGTCGAGTCGTTGGCGCCGCCTTCACAGCCGGAGACGATGCTGGCTGCTCCAACACTTGCCGCGGCAGAGAACCGCCCCGCGGTCGAGACGAATCAAATCGCCGTAATCGGTGATGGACAGTGGAAGGTGCGGGCCGACTTCCGCGGCACAACCTACTGGCTCACGGACGGCACCCAACACGTGATCGAAGCAATCGGTGAAACGCCGCCCGAGGGTGCGCTATTCGAGCCGCCGACACCGCCGTGTTCTGCACCCACCCTCACACAGATGCGGGCCGAGCAGGGCGCGAAACTGCAGGCAGCCTATCAACGCGCCACGCAGCAGCCTGTGACGTTCACGACCGCGGCCGGCGCGACCCACACATTCCAGACCGACATCCAGAGCCAGTTGAGTCTCCTGATGGCATCGCAAGGATACGGCGTGGCAGGCTCGGCCCCAAACGACTTCTACTGGCTCGCCACCGACAACACGAAGGTGCCCTTCACGCTGGCCGATCTGAACGGACTGTATGCGGCGATGCTCGCGCAGAACTGGGCCGCGTTCGCGCATTGGCAGTGCCTCAAAAACGCGCTGAATGCTGCGACGTCAGAGAATGACGTACTGGCCATCGAGTGGTGAGCAAGGACAATCAACCATGAAAGCCACCGATAAGCCGGCGCCGATGCCGATCCCGTTTGCGCTCAACGGTCAGCGCAACGTGATCCCGCAGGAATCACAGATCGGCATCACGAAGGGGGCCGCGTCGCTGAACGACGGCTTTCCACCGCTCACGATGACCAGCCCATTGCAGAGGGCGGCATTCCGCCGTTCGGCCGCGACATGAATGGCGAGCTGTTCCTCTTCTCGCAAACGCTGCGCTGGGTTCAGGCGGGCGGCACGTTCAGATACGACGCGACGTTCGCCACCGATCCGAACGTCGGCGGATATCCCTCAGGCGCGGTGCTGCTGCGCGCGGATGGGCAGGGCTTCTGGCTGAACACCCGCGATGAGAATCCGACCGATCCCGATGCGACCGGAATTGCGTCGGGCTGGGTGTCGCTCAACGCAGACTGGAGCGCGGCAAGCGGGCTGGGTGCGATTCTGAACCGTCCCGATCTCGCCACCGTGGCGACCAGCGGCAAGTATGAAGACCTCATCGATCTGCCAACGATCCCTGCTGCACAGGTCAACGCGGATTGGAACGCCACGGCGGGCGTCGCAAAAATCCTGAACAAGCCCGTCATCCCGTCCGCCTATGCCTTGCCGCCCGCCACGGCCACGACGCTGGGTGGACTTATCGCGGGACCGGGCACCACGATCAAGGCTGATGGCACGCTCAGCACCGCAGGCACAGTCATCGTCAATCTCACGAGTGGCGCGAACGTGGCGCTCGATCTCACGCCGATCGTGGGCGGCGCACCCGAAATCCTCTTCAATCTGCCCATCACGGCAGGCGTGACGACGACGCTCACTATCAGCAACCCGCCTGTCTCGGGCATGTTGGCTGAGTTCACGCTTCAGGTCCGCAGCGGCGCAGGCTCGGTGCTGACGTTTCCTACGACCGTGCGCTGGTCGCAAGGCATCGCGCCGTTAGTCACCGGTGCGGCGGGGCGCGTCGATACCTTCGTGTTCTTCACTCAGGACGGCGGCGCGAGCTACTTTGGCTATGTTGCCGCGCGCAATCAATGAGGCCGCGATGAGCTTCTTGGCCAAGCGCCTGCGCCTATGCGGCGTACATCAAGCGGTACCCTACGCGGATGTGGTCCTCGCCGACGTGCCCTACGCGTACTGGCCACTGACCGACACCAGTGGCGCAGTCGCGTCCGACCTGTCAGGCCATCAGCGCGACGGCGTCTATCAGGCTGCCGTGCAACTGCGTTCTGGAGAGTTGCCACCAGGCATAGGCGACGCCTACGTGAGGCTCACCGGCGACACCGCGTCGTATGTCGATGTGAGCGCGGCGACCGAGTTCTGCGCGGGGCCGGGCTGGTCGGCGGAGTGCTGGTCGAACGTGAGTGCGTGGACCGTATCGGGTGCAGACGGCTCGCACGGCACGCCCTGGGGCACCAATACCGGTGCGCGGTTCCTCGGCAATCAGACGTGGAAGGGCGGCAGCATCGCGCAGTCCGGCATCGATTGGGACATCGAGGCGTATGCCGGGGGGGGGCGGCGTACAACCTGATCGTTTGGCCCGCGAGCCACAAGAATGTGCAATCGGGCGACCATACCGCGCCCCAGCTGGGGACGGCCAATCACCACGTCGTGACCTATCAGGATGGCGCCTACTGTCTTTATTTGAATGGCGTGCTGCTCGCGTCCGCGAAATCGGCCAACGTGACGATCCAGCCAGTTTTGCAGATTGGTTCGACGGGCTGGACCTGCGGCGCATTCGATGGGGTCATCGGCGAAGTAGCGCTCTATGACAAGGCACTCGACGCCGATCGCGTGAGGGTGCACCACTTGGTGGGGTTGTCATAAGCCGCGATCGACGCAAACGAATTCGTGGTGCCTCAGGGCCTACTGATGAAGCTCTCCGCATTTGCGGTGTTCGTGCTCATGTTCGCAGTTGCGTTGTTGCTTGGCGCATGCACCTTCGTGTATGTCGAGGGTGATCATAACGCCGTGAGTGACGTCGGCGGTCATGGCGGCGGCATTCAACTGCCTGCCCGCACGCAGGCATCTCACGCAGAATCGCCCCTTCAACGATTCATTCCACCGCAGCACTGAACCGAGACACCAACCGGAGACGAAGCGATGGGACCCAATATCGAAAGCCAAGGCGATACGACCGCGCGGGTGATGGTCGAGCGCGACACGCTGAACGATTCTCCGTTCAAATCGAGCGAGAAAGAGATCTACGAAACGGAATCTAAAGGCATCATCAAAGGATAGTAAGGCTAATCGTAGAGAAACGAAAAAATGTGTCCCTTTTGGGAAATTTCGATCTGTCGCTCGTGGAAGAAATCGGATAAGGTCTGCGCCTATTGAGCGCGCGTGCGCGACCGCTGATCACCACTTGCCTTTAGGCAGGATTCGATAGCACTGCAAAAGAAGGAGCGTATGACTATGTCCAGCGTATTGGACCGAGCGGAGCACGCCATGAGCCGAGCGATCGTTGTCACTGGGCGTCAGGCTCATCATTTGGAGGTGCCCGGCACCGAGAGCGCGTCGCTTTTGTCCGTATCGTCCTATGAAGCGATCGAGAAGATGGGCGAGCCCGTCGCCATCACGATTCAGGTGTCGCATCCGCGCGCGATTTCGCGCCGCGATTATCTGAGTCGCGACGCGAGTTTTTCGCTTACGTCGGATGACGGCGTGAAGCGGAAGTTCTCCGGTTTCATCGCGTCGTTTTCCAAGTTGAAGACGACGAACGACTTTGTGAGTTATCAGATTGTATTGAAATCTCACTTGGCGAGGCTTCAGGGAATTCGCACCACAAAAATCTATCAACACCAGACGATTCCGCAGATCCTGGAAGCGATCCTGGTGCGTCATGGGCTCAAACCCCACCAGTACATCTTCCGCTTGCGCGGCCAATATCCCCAGACGCTATTCCGGTTTCAGTACGCTCAGGATGATTTGGCGTATCTGCAGATGCTCATGCAGAAGTGGGGTATCTATCTCTATATTGAGGAAGCCGAATATGGGGACCGGGTCGTCTTCGCAGATGATATCGATCATTATATTTACGATCCCGCTCGCACATTGCCCTATCGGGAAAATGCTGGCCTGGAGGCAGCGATCGAGTCGGTGTCCGAACTCGAATATCACACGCAGGTCGTGCCGCAATCGATGGTGGTCGCGGACTACAATCCGGACAAGGCTTGGGAGCGCTTCAAGGCCGAAGAAAACATCGCGCCGCAAGACCCGACCACATACGGCAAGCCCTATATTTACGGCACGGCGCATCTCGATCAGGCCGAAGCTCAGCGCAAGGCGCAGCTCTATCACGAGGAAGCGATCTGCTGGCAGGTTCTGTTCGAAGGTCAAAGCAACGTGCAGGAGCTTCGTTGCGGGCGCGTGTTCCGCACGGATACGGACTTGCTGGATGCGGCAGACGGGCTGGTGGCCGTCGAGGTCACCCACAGCGGCGCGCGAGATCGGGCATACAGCAACACGTTCAAGGCAATTCCCGCTGACCGGCGTTTCCGTCTAAAAATCGACGAATCGAAGTATCCGAAAATCGCGGGCACGTTAAGCGGCAGGGTAACCAGTCCAGATAAGTATAAATATGCTTATTTGACGGCCGCCGGATATTACACAGTTCGTTTCGATGTGGATTTCGATGAGTGGCCTCAGGGCGGTGAGAGCGTGCCGCTGCGTCTGGCCAAGCCGTTCGCGGGCGCGTTGCAGACGGGTTTCCATTTCCCGGGCCTCGACGATACCGAGGTGGTGATTGGTTTCCGAGACGGAGATCCGGATAAGCCTGAACTGCTTGGATTCCATCATAACAGCCAGGCGGTTGATCACATCACGAACGATCGGAGATGGCTGTCGAGAAACGTGATCCGGACGCAGAGCAACAACAAGCTCAGGATGGAAGACTGGGAGGGCGAGGAGGGCATCAAGCTTAGCACCGAGCACTCGGGCAAGTCGCAGCTCAATCTGGGCCATCTCGTCGATTCCGATTTGAAGCAGAGAGGAGCGGGCTATGAGCTGAGAACCTCCGGCTATGGGGTAGAGCGGGCCGGTAAGGGGCTGTACCTAACAGCTCATGACCGTCCCGGCGCGAATGGCGCGCAGCTCGACATGCAGGAAACCATTGCGCAGCTCGAGAGCGCATTGGAACTTGCGAAGGCGCTGGCCAGTTCTGCAAGTCGTGCGGAGGCCGCTGTCGCTGATACCGATTCGCAGCAGCAGATCAAGGATGGTTTGGATGGGCTGAAGAAGCCCGGATTGCTCATGAGTACGCCCGCTTCTGCGGCCATCGTGACGGGCAATGGCTTTCAGGTTGCCGCTCAGGAGGGCATCTCTGCGACAGCGGGGAAGAGCGCCGACATCAGCGTGGCGAAGCGCTTCACGGTCGCGGCAGGCGAGCTCGTGTCGCTGTTCGCGGAGAGGCTCGGACTGAAACTCTTCGCTGCCAAGGGAAAGGTTCAAATCCAGGCGCAGAGCGACGAGATGGCCTTGCAAGCGGACAAGGACGTGACCATAAGTAGCGCAAACGGTCGTGTCGTGATCGAGGCGAAGCAGGAACTCATTTTCAAATGCGGCGGCTCGTATCTTCGTCTGTCTTCAACGGGTATCGAGGATGGCACGCGCGGTGACCGCACGATCAAGTCGGCAGCATTCAGCCGTCAGGGTCCGGCTTCGCTCGCCGAATCAATGAATACCTGGAAGCATGCCGATTTCAACGATGCGTATGTCATGCGCAATCCCTCGACCGGTGAACCGCTCTCCAACACGGCCATCGAGTTGATCCGTGGCGACGGTACACGTCTGAAGATGGTCACTGATGCCGCAGGAAAGACTCCCATGCAAAAGAGCCTATTCGTCGAAGGCATGCGCATCAGAACGCTGGATTGAACGGCATCTGGAACAGGACACACCACGGATAACAACCATAATAACCATGACTGATTCAGTACTGCATCACAGCATCGTCGATAGCGACGGTGATCAATATGCGCCGGCTACCCTTACGTCGACCAATGATAAACGCGAGAAGATCGTGCTCGCGAAACCGTACATCATTCCGATCGTTTTCTTGCCGGGCATCATGGGCACGAACTTGCGCAAGAAGGACGGAAAGAAGGCTGTCTGGAGTCCGCCGAATTCCGATCTGCGCGGCTCATTGGACGCGATTGCGCAACTGGCAATCTACTGGTTCAAAAATACGCCGCAGCGTGCGAATGACCTGGACACCGGTCAGGCAGAGGTCGATCCGAGCGGCCCGATTAGCGCAGGCGTAAGCGGCCTGCCGAAGAACGTGCTGGTATCGCGTGGCTGGGGTGCGCTCATGCGTTCGGCCTATCACCCGTTCATGGCGCAATTGCAGCATCATCTCAATGCGTTGGCTGAGTATGATTTCAAACGCTGTGAAGTGGATCTGAAAGGCTGGGCCGAGAAGTATGGCGATCAAGCGCCCACGGAATGGGGTGCTGCTGATGGTGAGACTCTGACCAGGGAAGAGATCCTGCACGCGGCGAACTACCAATTCGATGTTTGGGCGGGCGGGTACAACTGGTTGCAGAGCAATCGAGACTCTGGAGCGGCAATTCGCGACTTGATCGAGAACACGATTTTGCCTTACTACAACGAGGGCAAAGAGGTCGTGGTCGATGCGCCTGATGGCAATGGCGGTGCGGAGTGCAGCATCCGTCGCAGAAAGCCAAATCGGCCACTCGCCGAGAAGGTGATTGTGGTGACGCATTCAATGGGTGGCTTGGTTAGTCGTTCGCTTACTGAAATTCACCAGTGCGACAAAGTGATGGGCGTGTCGCACGGCGTGCAGCCTGCCACGGGAGCGCCGGCTACGTACAAGCGCATGCGGGCGGGTTTTGAAGGGGCGCCGAGTATTTTGCTTGGACGCAACGCTGCAGACGTGGTGGCGACTTTGTCGCAGGCGCCGGGCGGGCTGGAGTTGTTGCCGACGGCGGACTACAACGATGGCAAGCCTTGGCTGAAAGTGCGGGAGAAGAGTCGCCGTACAGATAAAGTCGCTGTTGACATTCTGGCGCTGCCGATGAACGGCGATCCTTATAACGAGATCTATCTGTCGCCGGCGTGGTATGGCATGGTGCCAGACCGTAACTTGGGGCTGATGAACCCGGGTAGCAAGGAGTCGGTGGATTTTGGGTCTGGTAGTGGCGATCTACGTAGAACCTTAACCAAGGTGATCGAAAAGGTTAGGGTATTTCACGAAGCCATCGAAAAAAAATACAAGAATCCGACTTACGCGCACTACGGAGCACAGGGAAAGCGGGTGCGGCCTGCGAAGGAACACGACGGCATATTCGGCACAAGCGTAGGGGAGTCCGCCGACCTCTTCACCTGGGGTGAAGTCGCGTGGGAGGGCGCGGGTGTTGGCGCCTTGGATCCGTCCAGCATTGCAGTCCCCCGAGATGATGGCGAGGGTACGCTGACCACATCGTCTGGCATTAAACTCACGCTTAGCGTACCTGACTGTCCTGGCGACGGTACGGTTCCATGCTATTCGGGTGCTGCACCGGGTAAGGCAGGCATTGCCGGTAGCTTTGCACATGGGCAGGGTAATCAGGGTCAGCAGAATGAGCATTTCGGTTACGACCACCAAGGCAGTTACGGGGATAAACATCAACGTTCGCTTTACGCCACGATGTATGCGATTGTCAAGATCGCGCAGCAGGCACAATGGCATAAAAAGGATTCCGTATGAAAGAAGGCTGGAAAACCCATGCAATCGGACGTCACATCATCAATGTTCCATCGAATGCGAAGTTGGTTGAGAGCTGGAAGTATGATCGGGACGGGTTAAAACTTTTCGATTTGGGCGGGGAAGCGCAATTTGCTCAGCTTGTCGCTCAGCAGGAGATCCGACTGAAGGCGCAAGTCCAGAAATCGGGCAAGCCCTCGTTCGTCGGACCGGTGTCGTTGCCTAATGGCTCGAAGGCGCTTGTTTCCTGGGACCAGCCATACGATGAGGGTGGCTATACCTATGATACGTATTTCAGGGCGGGGAACCGCATTCTTCGATACCAAAAAGACGCGATTCCTCTGGCCAATAAAGACAAAGCCCTAACGTTCCTCAAGCGATGCAGCGAGAAATGGCGCGAGATTCCAGCGGACCAGATGCCCGAGGGCGTTGGTTTCGTCGTGGGCGACACGATCATCGCAGATGATTTTCCGAACTACGAAAGCTGGAGCTTGCTGATTCGCCTTGATGGAAAGCCAGATGTGACGCTTGAGGTCAGCGGTTTCGTGGGGAAAGCCAATGAGGGCCTGCGCGAACGTGCGGGAGGTGCCGTTGCCAAGGTGCTTGGCACGGCGGCAGGACTCTCGCAGTTGCGCAATCACGCTCGTCCGGTCGGACCGATCCAAGCCGACGAAATTCTCGTTGCGGGCACTCAAAACGGCAAGCGCGGCTATGGCTTCAAATGGGAAGCACCGGGCAAAGACTATTCACTGGCGGAGCCGAATCTGAACGTTTCAATCGAGGTCGGAGAAAGCGCATACGCCACGAACCGCGAATCCTTTTCGAGTGATGATGAAGCATTGGAACTTTGGGACACCTTGGTGAACTCGATCCGCCTGCGACCGGGAGCAGTGTGAGGATATCCCGTCGACGTTTTATCAAGGCGATGGCCGCTGCGTCAAGCGTGGCTTCGTTGCCATTCGCGCAAGCCGCATCTTCTCGTAGCCTGTCGGTCAACCAGGCCTTACGCTACCTGTGCGACGACGCGTTCGTGTCACCAGCCCATAGGGAGTCGCTTGCGGATTCGTGCGATTGGCGATACGTCACGAGGTCGCATGACCGTTGATTTTTCGCTGTTGCCGAGCGAGACACCCGAGCCAGACAAGCCGCCGTCACGCTTGGTCTGGGCGGTGGTTTTCCTTGTGCTTGTTCTAATCGGCATTTTCATCGTTTTGTTTGCCTGGCCGAAAGGCCGGTCGACGCAAACGTCCGATTTCTGGGGCGCAGTGATTTTGTTTCCGGTCGGCATCCCGGCACTCATCGTGTTGCTCCGGTTTCAGCACTACTTCGCCCAGAAACTCGATGTTCAGCTGAACAACAAGGCGGTACGTCAGTACAACGATCGCGTCTTCTCAGCAGCGAGCATGCCGCTCGCCGTGTTGGGTGCTTCGTATCGCTTCTCTGCGATCCGTGCTGAGAATGACATCGCGAGCGTCCAAACCGGCGGACTCAGGCTTACGGTTCGCGAACTGTTCGCCCGCGACAGTGAACCGGAGAAGGTTCGCTGGCTCGACGTGCCGAACGTGAAGCTCCGATCCGGCACTGAAGAGGATGACCGGAAGCGGCAGATCGAAGTGACTCGATGGCTATTTGCGGAAATGATTGCGGAACTGGCTGGCGCAATCAGAACATTGCCCGCGCAGGTGGTTCTTAAGGTCAATTTGCTCATTTCAGGGTTGCTAACCTCCAAACAGAACGAAGCGCTTTGGAGGGAGTGCTGGGGCGGTTTCGGCCTGCGCCCTGCGCTTGTAGGCGAGCCTGCGGCGCAATCCGGCAATCTGCAGATGATCGATGCCTGGCTCGATCGGATCGTCAGAGGGGACGAACTAGAGGTGAAGCTGATCGTGTCCGTTCAACTACATCCTCTCATGAACGGCTCGCCCCCTAAGGGCACTGCCGAAGCCGGCGTCGCTTTGTTGCTGATGCCGGATGCGCTCGCAATCCAGCACGGAAGTGCCCGTATTGCCAATCTACATCGGCCCGTTCGCGGGACGTTCGAGCAGTCGAATGAGGCGCTGGCGCACGCGCTGAAGTGGGGCAGTTCAACATCCGCCTCCATCTCCGGCGGATGGCAAACAGGACTTGCTCTGGCGCAGTCTGGCGTGCTGCGCGCATCGACGCTGAAGGCCGGCCTGGAGGTTCAGGCCATCGACCTGGATCCTCGCATTGGCTACGCCGGGGTTGCGGCGCCGTGGCTTGCCACTGCATGTGCGGTAAGGTCGCTGACTGCAGATTTGCCGCGGCAGATTGTCTTTGCCGGACAGGTGGAAGGGGTTGACTGCGCGGTGCTTCGCGCAACAGCTAGTGAGACTTCATCCGTCATTTCTATGGAAGGCGGGGCTGTTGCCGAACTAACAACTGAACACTGGAGGCTTCGACATGACGCGCCGTTATGACATTGTGAAAGGCGATAAGACTACCTCCGCAGGTATCGTCCAGGGCGGAGATTCGAACGACACGCTCAACGGACACGAGCAGGCCTACGAAGGCGACCCAGTATGGTGTCCTGTCTGCAAGATGATGGGACGGATCGTTTGCGTAGGGCCACGTCTGTCAATGACTGGGCCAGATGGTAGGGAAGGTGCCTTGAGTGATGACCTGTGCGTGTGTCTATGTGATCCGAGTCCACGCCTGATTGCATCGCAGGATGCTTCTTATATGGACGTTTAGGCAATCTGGAAAGCCCGTTTAGAACAATGAAAAAGCTGCAGATTGACCTGCTTGTTGTGCTCGTTCTCGCCCTGCTCGCTACCGGCGCGGTCCTGATCTGGGGGGATGCTTTAGGACTTACGACCCCAGACGCGAGAGGTGTTGCGTTGATCGGCGTGGCCGTTGGCGCGCTTGTCATTGCGCTCATCGTTTCGTTTGATGGACTGAGTCGTGGGGCCAGCGCGGCGCGCAGATTGGGAAAATGGCTGCACTTGCACAAAACGGCAATGGAGGGAACGACGCAGGCAGGCGTGTCGACTGCTCTTGAAACGCGAGACACTTCGCGAACGTTGAAGCCGCTCCATCGTGTTTTGCGGGAGCGGAACGGTTTTCGCTGGCGTTTCCGTCAGCCGTGGCTGCTGCTCGCGGGTCAGGATGCGACAGTCAACCGTCTGCTGCCAGAATTGTCGAAGTCCGGCTGGCTGGTCGGCGATGGAGTCGTTTTGCTGTGGGGCGGTCTTTCGCCCGATGGACAGATCGATCAAAGGTGGCTACACGAGATCCGGCAGATGCGTCGCGGTCGTCCCCTCGATGCAATCGTATTTGCAATCGACGGTGCGGTGCCGCTACCGACCGCATCACTGGGCGGGACGGGCTGGGGCACGACGCTCAGTGGAATCGCTCGGACATTGCACTGGTCGGCGCCAATTTATCTGCTCGACCTGGACGGCAGCAATACGGCAAAAGCCGCCACGCCCGTGATGGGCAGCGAGTTCGCGGAATTGAGAAACCAAGGCGAGATTGAATCTGCTTTGCTAAGGCTGCGCGATCGACTCGCGGATAGCGGAACGATGCGGCTCGGACGCGACCGCAGCGACCGCTTTTCATCTGAACTCTCGCAACGGCTGGACACGCGCGCTTCGGTGCTCGCGAAGTGGATCACCGATTTGTCGACGTGGCAGCGTCGTCCGCTGCCGGTGGCGGGTGCGTTCTTCGCGCCGTGGCCGGCTATCGATGCGAAAGAAGGCGATGCGATGCACGGCATTAACCTTTCGCTGTGGCGATATCTTGCCGAGGCCACGCAACAATGCAAAGGTCACCGCACGGGCCTACACCCGGTGACCGTATTCTCCGTCGCGACACTCGGCGCGCTGGGCGTCTGGAGCGCCGGCATGCTCATTTCAGGCATGTCGAACGCCCGTGAGATGATGCAGACCAACGAAGCACTCGCCGCGCTCAAACAGGCGCCGGACACCGCCGCGCGCCTGCGCGCGCTAATGTCGCTGCAGCAACGCATTGGCTTTTACGAGAACCGCACGCAGCACCACGCGCCACTGTTCTCGCGCTTCGGCCTGAACCACGACCGCGATGTGCTCGATGCACTCTGGACACCCTACGCGCGAGAAAGCCGCGCGTTGCTGAGCGCGCCGGTCCAGCAAGATATCGAAGCACGCCTGGTCGATCTCGGCCAGATGCCGACCACACAAATCGACGATCAACTCACCCACGTCGCGCAAGACGGCCAGGGCGCACTCAAAACCTATCTGATGATGGCTGAGCCGCAGCGAGCGGACGCTACGCTGCTGAGTAGCGAATTGCCGAAGTACTGGAACACGGCGGCGAACCTCGCCGCCGGTGAGAAGATCGATCTGTCGCAACACCTGCTGGGCTTCTGGTCCGAGCACCTGCGCGCCCATCCCGACTGGCGCATCCAGCCACGCGAGGACCTGGTGGC
>FCOH02000038.1 GCA_001544595.2 Caballeronia peredens
GTGTTCCTCGATGCGCGAAAGCAGATGTTCGTGCGCCGCCGTCGCGACGTCCTGAAACTGCTGTGAATGCGCGAACGCGACCGCGTCATGATTCGCGTCGCTCGCGAAGGCGATGTCGTGGCTGAAGGACGGATTCATGCGCGTGCACTCCGCTTGAAGAATCGGGCCGTGAGCGGCGCTGGTCTGGCGCGCGTCTGCGCTTCGCCCGCGAGTTGCGTGACGAGCGTGTCGAGCGCGCGCACATACGGATCGGCGGGCGCGTGCTCCGCGAGCAGCCGTCCCTGATTGATGGCGCGCACCAACGTCTGCATGCGCGCCGGCAGCGTCGCGGCGAGCGGCAGCGCGAGGCGCGCGGCGAGTTCGCTGGCGGCGAGATGGCACGTCGGGTCGTACTTGTTGACGATCAGTCCGGGTTTGCGGCGGGTGGCCGCTTCGTCGTCGCTCGTGCCTGCGAGCGCCGCGCACAGATTGGCCGCCGATACCGCCGACGCAACGTTCGCATCGCAGACGAGCCAGACGGTGTCGGCCGCCTCGACGACATGGCTCACGAACTCCAGATTCGAGAAACCGCCGAGATCGACGATCTGATGATCGAAAAACGCCCGCAGCCGCTCCAGCGTTTTGACGGCGGCGTCGTGGGAGATCGTGCGCATTTCGGCGAGATCGGCGGGCAGCGTCATCAGCGCGAGGCCGCTTGCGTGACGCGCGAACGCGGTATGCACGAAAGTCTGATCGAAGCGGCGCACGTTGCGCACGGCGTCGTGGAAATGCAGTTCGCTGTGCGTGTCGAGCAACAGCGTGCTGTCGGCGGCGGGCAGGCCGAGATCGAGCAGCGCCGCGCCCTCGTTGCGCGCCGCGAGCCGCTTGTGCAGCAACACCGAGAGATTCGCGGCCAGCGTGCTCACGCCCGCGCCTGCGCGCGCGCCGAGCAACACGGTCAGTTTGCCGCGCCGCGCGACGGCATGCGTGGCGAGCGGCTGCGCGAGCAGGCGCGTGGCGATATCGAACGCGCGCGACGCGGCGAGCTGCGAGCCGTCGCCGTCGATGTCGATGTCGATGAGATCGCGTGCGCCCGCGCGCATCGCGGCAAGCGCGATATCGCCCGAATCTTCCGCGCCGAGCGCGATCACCGGCAGCGCGGGAAACGCGCGATGCAGCGCGCGGGCGAGTTCGGATGCCTGCGCGGGCGCGTCGAAGTCGAGAAACAGCAGCGCGGGCGCCGCCGTTTCGATTTGCTGTATCAGTTGCCCGGCCTCGATGCCGGCGGGCACGACTTCGCCGATCGCCGTGAGCGCCGCCGACAAGCGCGCGACGCGCGACGGCTGCGCGCTCGCGCACAGGATGCGCACGGCGGCGCGTTCGGAGTGGAGGCTTGCGTTCATCGGGAGAACCCCGGGGCTTCGTCGTTGGCTGCGGCGCCGGCAGCGAAGGAGCGCCATACCGGGCCGTCGCGCTGTTCGGATTGCGCACCCGGCAGCGGCGGCACGGCCGCGCCCCGGGCGATCGGCGCGACGAGATGCGGCGTCACCAGAATCACGAGTTCGCGATCCGATTGCGAATACTGCAAGGTCTTGAAGAACGTGCCGATGATCGGCAAATCGCCGAGCAGAGGCACCTTGCTCACGTTCGACGCCGTTTCGCGATCGACGAGACCGCCGATCACGAAGCTCTCGCCGTCGCCGAGTTCGACCGTGGTCTCCGCCCGGCGCGTGGTGAGCGCGGGCACCGACACGCCGTCGATGGTGATTGCGTGCGCGAAATCGAGCTGGCTCGCTTCCGGCGCGACCTTGAGCGCGATGCGGTGCGGGCCGAGCACCGTCGGCGTCAGCGTGAGACCGACGCCGTAGGGCTTGTACGAGATCGTCGTCGTGCCGAGCGCCTGCGGCACCGGCACCGGAATCTCGCCGCCCGCGAGAAAGTTCGCGCTCTGGCCCGACAGCGCGACGAGCGTCGGTTGCGCGAGCACGCGCGCGAGGTTATTGCTTTCGAGCAGGCTCAGATTCGCGAAGAGTCCGTGCGTGCTGGAGTTCAGGAGCAGATTGAACGCCGCGCTGATCGGCGTGGTTCCGGTGACTTCGAGCCGGCGCGTGTCCGCGTTGCGCGTCACGCTGCTGAGCGAACTCGGCGCGAACGTGCCGAACGCGAAACCCGCATTGTTCTGCGAGAACAGGTTGAAGCCCGCTTCCTTCAGCACGGTCTTGCTGAATTCGACCACTTTGACGTCGACCTGAACGACGCTTTTCGCAGCGACGCTCGACGTGTCGATGACCGTGCCGTCCTTGCCGACCGAGCCCTTCGCCGCCGCGACGGCGCGCTCGTGGGCTTCCATCGTCGGGGCCGAGCCTTCGACGAGCGCCGTGTTGCCGAGCACCTTCACCGCGGGCGTCGCCGCGCCGACGAGCGCCGCGCTCGCCTGCGAAGCCACTTCGACGTGCCAGGTACGCGGCGTGTGCCGGCCGCGTTCCCACAGCATGACATCGGTGGCGCCGGGCGCCTTGCCGACGAGCATCACGCCGTCGTTGCCCGCGAGCACGAGCACATCGGCGACGGCGGGATCGCCCACCGCGACGCGCCTGAACACTCGGCCCGCTTCCAGCGGCTTTTGCGCGCCGGTCGTCAGCTTGATGGTGACGGGCTTCGGCTCGTCGGCTTGCGGCGCGGGTTTGGCGGCCGTGTGCCGGGCGGCGTGCGCCTGTGCGGGCGTCGTCGCGAAGACGGCGCTTGCTATCAGCAGCATCGCGATGTAGCGCCGCGAAGGCATGAAAGAGTTAAGAGGGCGCATGTTCGTGATGGCCTGTCAGTTGTTCTGAACGCTTTCGCGCTGCGTGCCGCGAATCACCTCGACACCGCCCGCGGCAACGACCTTGCGCGCACCGCCCGCGGTGGAGAGCGCGGCGGGCAGCGGCGGCAGCATCGGCGTGCCGGCGAGATTCGGGGGCAACGGGCCGCCGCGCGCGACGCCCGCCGCCTGGCCGCCCGTGAGCGCAGCCAGCGAAACGCCCGCCGCCGCGCGTGCCACCGGCGACTGTCCTTTGGCCGATGCGAGCGCGCTGTCGGCGTGCGTGTCCGGATCGGCGGGATTGCGCAGCGCGAGCAGCAGCCGGCCGCTGTTTTCGGCGAGCGAGAGCGCATCGACGTCATCGACGCGCACCGCCAGCACCGCCGTTCGCGCCGCCGCGCGATTGGGCACGCTCGCATCGGCGGATGGCTGCGCGGGCGCGATCGTGCTGTCGCCGAAACCGAGGACGCGCACTTTCGACAGCAACAGGCGCGCGTGGCTCGCGGGAATCTCGCCGTCGGCGCCGGGATCGCGCTTCATCACGATGAACACGTCCACCGCGTCGCCCGGCTTGACGAGATTGCTAACCGCGTTGCTCTCGTCGACGCGCACCGCGACGGCGCGTTCGCCCGTCTGGATCGAGGCGGCGAGACCGCTTGCGAGCGCGCCTTCCGTCAACGCGTCGCCCTGCGCGATGCGCACGGTGGGCACGCGGCCGATCAGCACCGACGCCGCGCCGAAGCCGCCCGCGGGCATCGCCGCCTGCATGCGCACGCCGAGATCGTCGGCGGCGAGTGCGCGGCCGGGCGCGAGATCGCGCAACGCCACGACGACCGTCACCGCCGGGTCGGCGGGCGCGGTCACGACGGCCGCGCGCGGCGCGGGCGCGGCGCGAGTGAGCGAGAACGCGTAGAGCCCGAAGAGCGCAGCCAGCGCGAAAAGGGCAAGCGCGATGATGCGTGAAGCGTTCGCCATGGAATCGGATCTCTCAGAGGACGTTGTCGGGATTGAGCTGGACCATGGCGCGCGCGGCGAGCGTGGCCGGCAGCGCGAGCGACAGCAGCGGCAGCGTCGGCACGAGCGGGCGCGCGGCGTAGTCGTAGGTCAGCAGCACCTGCACGCACTGCAGCGTCGCGTCGTAAGTGCAGGGCGCGCGGCTCGCCGTGCACTTCGCCGCGCTGCCGAGCCAGTTCTTCAGGCCGTTGGCCGTCGTGCAGGTTGCGGCCGTGCGCAGGTCGAGCGCCTGCGCCGCGGTCGCCGCGCCGCGCTGATAACGCAACGCGGTGCGCGCGCCTTCCTCGGCGCTCAGCGTGAGGCTCTGCTGTGCGACGAAAATCAGGCTGTATGTGACGATCGCGTAGAGCACCAGAAAGAACAGCGGAAACACGATGGCGAACTCGACCGCGGTCGCGCCCGCGTCGCAGTGCATCGCTTGAATGACGTGTCTCGTTCGCATGGCATCGCGCTCCGTCGGCTCAATACAGTTGATACGAGAACGTCGCGTTCACGCGCGGGCTGCGCGACGGACTTTCGATGGGCGCGTCGCCGATCGCGCGCGCGAGCGACAGGTCGATGCTGTAATGCTTCGCATCGGACACGCGAAAGCCCACGCCCACCGACGACAGCCGCCGCGGATTCGGCGTGCCGCCGTGCAGATAGACGCGCGCTGCATCGATGGACGCATACGGCGTCAGCGACTTGAGATACGTCCATTCGAGCGCGATCGCACGATTCAGCTCGAAGGACGCGCCCCAGCCCGAGTCGCCCGACACTTCGCCCGGCTGATAGCCGAGCGCGAAGCGCTGCGCGCCGAACGCGATCTGCTCGGACGTCGGCAGCGTGTCCGGAGAAAGCTGGCCCGTCATCGAGACCACGGTGCCGATCTTCCACGGCCATTCGCGGCTCTCCGAGAAGCTCGCGCCGGTGCGCAGGAACGTGAGCGAGACCGGATTCGTGAGCGCCAGCCCGGCGATGTTGGTCTCGGCCGTCTTCGATGCGCCCAGGATGTTCATCGCCTTCGCCACGTTGAGGCTCGCGCGGCGCGTCATGCCGATCTGCACGCTCGTGTAGTCGAGCGAGAGCTGCGCCACGCGGATCTGCGAGCGGTTCGTCAACTGCGGATTGCCCTCGACGATCGTGTTCTTCAGGCGGTCTTCGTCGTGCGTCGCGTAGACGCTCATCGTGCCGAGCAGGCTGCGCGTGTTGCTGAGCAGGAACGGATAGACGGCGGAGAAGGCGAGCTTGTCGTTGACGACCGTGCGCTCGACATACGAAGGCAGACCCGGGTTATCGACCGGATGGCCGTAGTAATGCGATGCATCGACCTTGAGCGCGAAGCCGTCGGCGCCCACGGGCACCATCGCGTTGACGCCGTAGTAGGTCTGGTCGTTGCGGCCCGGCGGGGCGAGCGCCGACGCCGTGATCGACTCGCCGAGCCCGAGCAGGCCGTTTTCGGTCGCGCTGAAAATGCCCTGCACGCCGGGATGATTCAGGTCGATGCCGCTCGACAGATTGAAGCGCTTGCGTGTGACGTCGAGTTCGAGCGTGGTCGCGCCGTCGGTGGTTTGCGGCGGGGCGATGGTCGCATCGATCTTCGCGCCGGGAATCATGCCGAGCACGTTGACGTAGCGCTCGAACGTGCTCTGGCGCAGCGGTCGGTCGGCGGTGATTTGCCGGGCCACCGCGCGGATGCGTTTGTCCAGATTGCCGGGCTCGCCCTTGATCTTGACATCCGCGACATAGCCCTCGACGACGGTCACGTGCACCACGCCGTTCGCGAAGTCCTGGGCAGGCACGAAGGCGAAGCACAGCGCATAGCCGCGCGCCTTGTAAAGCGCGGTGACGCCGTTGGCCGCTTCGAGCAACTGGCCAATCGTGATGTCCTTGCCGACGAAGCCGGTGAAGTGTTGCGCGACTTCATCGAAGGGCAGGGACTTCACGCCTTCGAGCTGAATCGACTGCGGCGTGATATGCCGCGCGAGCAGATTCTGGAGTTGTTGCTGCGGCGCCTGCACCTCGACCTCGACCGACGGCGGACGCGCCGGCGCGTTCACCTGCGGCAAGGCTTCGAGCGGGTTGCCGCCGACGCTCGTGCGCGGCGCGGTCTGCGCGTGCGCGGCCTGGGCGAATGCAAGTGCCGCTGCCAATGCTGCCGCTTTCCAATTAGCCATTTCGATTAGGAATGCTTGTCATATTGGGTTAAGGACACGCGGGCGATTTCGTGTCCCGCGGAACGGCGATGAACTGCCATCCCGCGGAACCGACCGCGCGCGTGCCTTGCCTGCGATCGTGCGATCGTGCGAGCAGTTAGCGGCGCAGGCCGCCGAGTGCGCCGCCGAGCGCCGTCGTCACGCCGCCGAGCAGGCCGGCCACGCCGGTGCCGGACGTGCCCGACGTGCCGCCCGACGAAGTCGTCGCCGAAACGGTCGTCGTCGCGGTGACGGTGGCCGTCGTCGTTGCGGTCTGGACCGGCGCCGGCGTCGTCGTCGTGGGCGCGGCAGGCGTCGTCTTGACGCCCGTCGTGACCGTGTTGACGAGCGTCGTGACCGGCGCGAGCGCGCCTGCCGCCGCCGGCGATCCGGTCAGCGCGGAAACCGCGCCGGACACCGTCGACACGGCGCCGTTCACCGTGCCCGCGACGACGCTCGCCACCGGCGCCGTGCCGGTCGCCGCTGTCACGCCCGCGACCGTGCCGCCGACCGCGGCCGGCACCGACGTCGCCGGCTTGCCGCCGACCAGCGTGCCCGTCGAGGCGACCGTCGCGCCCGTCGCCGACACGACCGTGCCGGCGCCCGATGCCACCGGATTGCCGCTCGACGTCAGCTTCTGGCCACCGGCGGCCAGGTTGGAGCCGACGTTCGACAGCAGGCTGGAGACGGGCGCGCCGAGTCCGGTTGCGGTGCCGACGGTTTGCGTCGTCGTGCTGACGAGCGAGGTGATCGGCGTGATCGCGGTGCTGGCCTGTTGCGTCAGTTGCTGCACGGGCGCGCTCGTGAGCGCGGACGTCAGGTTGCCGCCCGCCTGATGCACGCCGGTGCCGACGCCGCTCACGAGCGTGCCGACGGGCGTCGTGATTGCGGCGAGCGGGGCGAGTGCGCCGCTGTTCAGGCTGGTCACGGCGTTGCCGCCGCTCGTGACCGAATCGCCGATTTTCTGCACGACGCCGCCCACGCTGGCGACGGTCGTGCCGACCGGATTCGCGGTCGCGCCGATCGAGCCGATGCCGTTGCCCACGCCGTTGCCGAGCGTCGTCACGGCCGCGCCCAGATTGGACACGACGCCGCCCAGGCCTTGCGTGGTGCCCGAACTGACGCCGGGGACTTTCGCGCCGCCGACGCTGTCGCCGAGTTTCGACACCGTCTCGCCCGCAGCCGTCACGACGTTGCTCGCCTTGTCGACGACTTGTGCGGCCGGCGTCGCCGTGAGCGTCGCGGGCGGTGTCGGGGTCGGCCCGTTGTCGGTGATCGGCGGATTGCCGGGCTTGCCGCCTCCGCCGCCACCGTTGCCTCCGCCATTTCCCCCGCCGCCGTTGTTGCCGTTGCCGCCGGCGTTGCCGCCGTTGCCGCCCGCGGTCGTCGTGGGCGTAGTGGGCGTGTCCGGAGTGCCGGAGCCGGTTCCATTGCCGCCGCCGGCGCTGGTCTTGATCGTGGTGCCGTTGCCTTCGGTGCTGCCCATGTCCGAGGTGTCCCGTGCGCCGGAGCTTTGAGCGTTATCCGTCGATACGGGCGTGTCTGTTGCGGCGGTGCTGGCCGAATGGCCGGCTGCGCCCGTCGATTTGTTGACGGCGCCCGAGCCGCCGCACGCCGACAAGGCCAGCAGCGTTGCGACGGCCCCGGCGGCGGCGGTCATGCGAATGGTTTCGCGATTGAATGTGGGTGTCTTCATTTCTCAGAAATATCGGTTTTATCGTTTCCTGCACCGATACTTTTTAGGCGAATGCATAAAGAGGCAATGCCGAAAAAGCCGGTGGGTTTTACTACATGCATAAACACGGATTAACAGACCGGTCGGACCTTTTAATGGCGTGCTGAATTACCGCGAGCCGGCCTGTGGGATGTCCACAGGCGAGCGCGGTCCTCCGCGACTTGTGATCGCGGGTTTTCCCGATGGCGAATCAAATGCCGTGAAACGCTAAAGGCGGCTTAATTGCCTTTTAGCGCGGTCGAGATATTCTGGAATGTCGACTTCAACTGGTCGGCGACCCCGCCCACTGCGGACAGGATGCCCAGCGCCAGCACACCGGCGATGAGGCCGTACTCGATGGCGGTGATGCCGCGCGAATCGATGAGGTAGCGTTTGATGACGCGTTTCATGATGTTCCTCGGTTTGTTTGCATTTTTTTCGATCACCGATCCATCGGCCAGCCGTTTCCGCGTCGGCCTCTGCGCCTCTCTCTCAAAGGCGGAGTCCGTTTATGGTTCGCGTTCGTTCCGGCCGATGTCCCGGCTGCTCGCTCTCAGGCTCTTCGTGCCCAATACCCGTGTGCCCGGGCTAGAAGTTCTGCGGCAAGAATTTCCGGAAATTTCGCCCGGCCGTTTTTGCTAACAGGTACTTCTTGCACATGTTATCGGCGGACATAAATGTGACATGAGGCTTACTTCGATAAATATTTGGGACGACCTCGCGTGATCAGTAATTTGTGCATCACGATCGTTCTTTGTGGATTCGCTTTTCCCTCATTACGCGATGAAACTCTTTTTTTCGTATCCGGGACCGTTAACAGGGCATGCGGTTTTTGCGAAAAACGGAGTGAAGATGAAACAGGAGAAAATCAGGCGCGCGGCAATCGGCATTTTTTGCTTTGGCGCGCTTTTCAATACAGCGATTGCGAGCACACCCCAAAACGAAGCGGAAACAAAAATCGGCGATTCGGCGCAGTCGTGGTTTGCGTTGCAGGCGAGCGGTCATTCAGCGGCGGTAACCGAACCCATGTCCGGAGTTCAGGCGAGCGCGGCGTACGCGCGTTATCTCAAGTCGTTCGACATCGTGATCCCGGAGCGCTTCGGTTCGTCGATCAAGGAAGGCATTTCGCGCGATTCATCGAACTGAACGATGCCGCGAGGCGCCGCCGCATTGTGCGAAAATCGGCGGCATGAAAAAGATCACACTTCTCGTGCTCCCGATCGCGCTCGCCGCGCTCAGTCCGCTCGCGCATGCCAGCCTCGCGGAGGGCGCGCACGAGTTCAAGGAAGACGTCAAGTCGGCCGGACGGCAGACCGGGCATGCGGCCCGCGATGCCGCTCACGCGGTCGGCAACGGCGCGAAGTCCGCCGGTCACGCCGTGGCGGACGCCTCGAAGCGCGGCTATCACGCCACCAAAAAATGGGTGACGGGCGAGGAGTAATCGCAGCACTCTCTGCGCGGCACTTGGCCCCCGTTCGCACCCCGCGAACCGATGTCAGTTAAGCGTTGCTTGACAAGTTCCGCCGTGGTTATTGATAATCGTTATCATTTACGCGGCTTTGCCGTTCGGCGGACAAAGACGACGCACCACGGCACCGGCACCTTCCACTTCGGCCTCGCCTGAGCGGCTGCATCGTCACGACGCCGCCGATCTGCTCCAACGCGGCACACACGCCAGCATCGCGCGGCCTTGTCCCATGAGAACGACCAGCTCGTGCGCGGCTTCGTCGCCACCGTGACTGCGCCGTATCCTGAGGAACTGATTTGAGAACACATTCCACGGCGACCGAAGCCGGCGCCATGCGCGTCATCGGGCGGCACGGCCCGCTGGTTTCGCGCATCGTGGCCGCCATTTTCGGCGGCTATGCGCTCGCTTCGTTGACGAGCGTAGCCGCGCTCGCCTTGCCGATGAGCAAGCCGCAAGCCGTGCTGACGGGCATGCTCGCGAGCTTCATCGTGTATGCGGGCGCGGTGATCTGGGTGTTCGCGGTGCGCAGCGCGCGGCGCGCGTGGAGCGGGCTGCTCGTCGCGGCGCTGCCGTTGCTGCTCGCAGCGTGGACCGTGTGGACGGCAGGGAACGCATCGTGAAGGCCGCGCGGAACGAGGAACCGAAGGCCCGGGGCATCCGCCAGACGATGTCGGACCTGCACATCTGGGCGGGTCTGCTCGCGGGCTGGATTCTGTACGCGATGTTCCTCACGGGCACGGTCAGCTACTTCAAGGACGAAATCTCGCAATGGATGCGGCCGGAGCAGCCGCAGCAACGCGTAGTTGCCGATCCGGCGCTCGTGGCGCAGCGCGTCGCGGCGACGCTCGGCGCGATCGCCGCGGGTAGCCCGCAATGGAGCTTCGATCTGCCGAGCGAGCGTTCGAGCGTGATCGGTTCGTTCTGGCGCACGCCGGGCGCGGCAAACGGCAAACGCACGTTCGAGGAAGCGAGCTTCGATCCCGCGACCGGCAAGCGCACGAGCGCGCGCGGAACGCTCGGCGGCGAGTTCTTCTATCGCTTTCATTTCCAGTTCTATTACATGCCGGTGCTATGGGGCCGCTGGCTCGCCGGGCTGTGCGCGATGTTCATGCTGGTGGCGATCGTGAGCGGCGTCATCACGCACAAGAAGATCTTCACCGACTTCTTCACTTTTCGCTGGGGCAAGGGGCAGCGTTCGTGGCTAGATGCACATAACGCGCTCTCCGTGTTCGGCCTGCCGTTTCACGCGATGATCACCTACACCGGCCTCGTCACCCTCATGGCGATGTACATGCCCTGGGGCGCGCAGATCGCGTTCAAGACGCCGGCCGAACGCCAGGCGATGACATCGCAACTGAGCGCGTTCATCCAGCCCGGCAAGCCGTCGGGGCAGAAGGCCGAACTCGCGCCCGTCGATGCGATGGTGCGCGCAGCCGAAGCCCGCTGGGGCCGCGACAAGGTCGGACGCGTGACGATCACGAATCCAGGCGACAACACCGCGCGCGTGGCGGTCTCGCGCGGCGAGGCGTCGCGTGTCTCGATGAGCCCGCAATACATGCTGTTCGATGGCGTGACAGGCAAGCTCATCGACGTGAAGGACGGCGTCGGCGGTGCGGCCGAGACGCGCGGTGTGCTGTATGCGCTGCATCTCGGACGCTTCAGCGATCTGCAGTTGCGCTGGCTGTATTTCATCGTCAGTCTCGCGGGCACGGCGATGGTCGGCACGGGCCTCGTCATGTGGACGGTCAAGCGGGCTCAGAAGCTGCCCGATCCCGCGCGGCCGTACTTCGGCTTCCGGTTGGTCGAGCGCTTGAATATCGCGAGCATTGCGGGGCTGTCCGTCGCAATGACGGGCTTCTTCTGGAGCAACCGGCTGCTGCCGTTGAACATGGCCGCACGTGCTGACGCCGAGATCAACCTGTTCTTCGCCATCTGGGGCGCAACGCTGCTCTACGCGCTGGTGCGTGCCGCGAAGCGCGCGTGGATCGAACTGTTATGGCTTGCCACGGCGATGCTCGCGCTTCTGCCCGTGCTCAACGCATTCACTACCGAGCGGCCGTTGTGGCGCAGCGTCGCTCAAGGCGACTGGGTCTTCGCGGGCTTCGATCTCATGTTGTGGGCGTTTGCCGCGCTGCATGCGGCGCTGGCGTGGCGCGTGGCGCGACATCGTCCGCGCATCGAGCCTCGAAGAGCGCGCGCGGCGGCGCGCAGCGTTACTGCGCAGCCTGAAGAGGAACGCGTGTGATGCATCTTCTGACCATTGTTTTCTGCGTCATCGCGTTCGCGTTTCTGGCGCTCTCGATGTTACGTCATCAGGAAATCGTGTTCGGCCGCGAGCTGCGCGCGGGGCAGGCGCGCGGATTCCGCATCGCGGGGTGGTGCGGTCTCTTGCTGGCGCTGCGGTTCATCGTCGGCGATGAAGGCTGGGCGCTCGGGCTCGTCAGTTATAGCGGCTGCACGAGCCTTGCCGCCGGACTCGTGTTCGGCGCGCTCGTCATCCGGCAGCGCTTCTCCGCGCGTTGACGGGATGAGGATCCGCCATCACCAGCCGTGAAAGCGTGGCCATGCCGTCGTGCTGCCGTCCTGCGAGAGCGCGTGATACTCGGGATACTGCGCGCCGGTCGCGCATGCGTGATTGGGCAGAATGCGCAGTTTCATGCCGATGGGAAAGCGCCGGGCGATGTCACCGATATCTTCCACGGCAACGATGCCGTGCTCCTGATTCGCACCGATGAGCGCGCAGCCCGCGAGCGGCGTGCCGTCGAGCGCGCAGGCAAGACCGTAGCCGTAATCGTGCGTTTGCTTCGACGTGCCGCGATCGCGGCTCATCGCCATCCATCCCGCGTCGACGATGACCCAGCCTTTCTCCGGCTGATGGCCGATGACGCTCGTCAGCACGCTCAACGCGATGTCGTTCGTCGTGCATACGCCGACGTTCGCCATCACGAGATCGAAGAGCACATACACGCCGGCGCGGACTTCATCGACACCTTCGAGATGCCTTGCGGCGAACGCAGTCGGTGTCGAACCGATGCTCACGGTGGCGCATGCGATGCCCGCCGCGCGCAGACGTTCGGCCGCGCGCACGCATCCCGCGCGCTCCTGTTCGGCGAGCGCGGCGAGCGCTTCGGGTTCGTTGAGTTCGTAGCTCGAACCGGCATGCGTCATCACGCCGCCGACGCCGATGCCGCCTTCCTGAAGCACGCGGCCGATGGTGATGAGCGCATCGTCGTCGGGCGCGATGCCGGAGCGATGTCCGTCCGTATCGACTTCGAGCCATATTTCGAAGGTGTCGTGTGCAGCCTTGCAGAATTCGACGATCGCCGCTGCCGCCGCCGCGTTGTCCGCGATGATCTTCAGCGCGCAACCTCGTTTCCTGAGCGCCATCGCGCGCGGCAACTTCGCTGGCGCCATGCCGACCGCGTAGAGAATGTCCGTGATACCCGCGGCGAAGAATTCCTCGGCTTCCTTGAGGGTCGAAACGGTAATGCCTTGTGCGCCCGCTGCGATCTGCGCATGCACGACGTCGATGCACTTCGTCGTCTTCACATGTGGACGGAACTTCACGCCGAGCGCGTTCATGCGTGTCTGCATCGCGTCGATGTTGCGCTGCATTCTGGCGATGTCGATGATGGCCGCGGGGGTGTCGAGCTGATCGAGATTCATGATGTCGTGCCAAAGCGGCGCGCCCAGTCGGGAAGCGCGTCGAGTGTCGGAGATTCGATATCGGGGGCCATGCTGCCTTCAACGGGCGCAAGACCGATGCGATTGTGCCAGTAGGTGCGCAGGCCCAAAGGCGCCGTGCCGAGCATGTCGTAACTCGATCCTGCGGCGAACGCCGCATCGTTCGCCTCGATGCCGAGCTTGTCCAGCGCGAGAAGATAAGGACGCGCATTCGGCTTGTAAAAACCCGCTTCTTCCGCCGTGACGATCACGTCCCAGTGAATCGGCAGAATCGATGCGGCCTCGTGACCGAGCGCAATCGAGCAATTGGTGACGACCGCAAGCTTGCAGTGCGGCTGCAATCGTTCGAGCGCTTCATTCGCTCCGTTCCAGACTTGCAGCGTCCGCCAGTTCCGCCTCAGCGCATCAGCGGCGCCTTGCTGCAAGCCGACGTTGCGCGCTGCCCGCTGCACGAGCGTTTCGTAATCGACGTACTCGCCGCATTCGTATGTGAGCTTCAGATATTCCGCGCGCCAGATCCGGCCTTTGTCGGGCGAACCGGCCGATTCGTTCCATAGCGTCCACGAATCGAGCAATGCGGTGAGAAGATCGAAGAGTATGGCTTTGGGATAGTGCGATGTCGTATCGTTCACGATTGCTGCTCCATGACGAGCCTGCTCAAGCAATGGCGTCGATTATAGGTTCGCCTCGATTAAGCTACGCTAACTCCATGAATCAGTCAGACTGAATCATCAGTCTCGCCACGGCGGATGAGGCCTGAAGTGCGACTGCAAATACTGCATGAATTCGCGGGTTCTGCGCGGCAATCCGGCGCGGTTGCGCGTGAGCGCGACCACGTTCGCATCGGGCGTTTTCCACGACGGCAGCAGCCGCACCAGCGTGCCCTTGCGGATGTCGTCGGCGACATCCCACTCCGAACGCAGAACGATGCCGCGTCCTTCGATCGCCCAGCGGCGAATCACGTCGCCGTCGTTGCAACCGAGCCTGGACGCCACTCTCACGCTCGTGCTCGTGCGGCCCTTGCTGAAGTGCCAGAGCGAGGCATCTTCCTTGTTTTCGTGCAGCACGATGCAAGGCAATTGCGCAAGATCCTGCGGCGACTCCGGCGCGCCGAAGCGCTTGACGAATGCGGGCGACGCGCAAAGAAAGCGCGCATTCGGCGCGATCGCATGACCGATCAGGTTGGACGCGCCCAACTCGCCGATATGCACGACGACATCGAAGCGGTCGGCCGTCTCGGTCAAGGGCTGATCGGACAGCGTGAGGGAGATATCGACATCGGGATGATCGCGCTGAAAATCCGCGACGACCGGCGCGAGATGACGCCGCCCGAAGCCGAAGGGCCCGTTGATTCGCAAGGTCCCGACGAGACCGCCGCGGCGCGTGTGCAGTTCTTCGACGAGCGCATCGAATTGCTCGATCAATTCTGCGCCGCGCTGGCACAGCAATGCGCCTTCCTCGGTGAAATGCAGTTTGCGCGCAGTGCGATCGCCGAGCCGCGTGCCGAGCTTCTTTTCGAGTTGCTGCAGGCGCTGCGACACGGCCGACGGCGACACGCCGAGTTTGCGGCCGGCCGCGAGCAGGCTGCCGCTTCGTTGAATGGTGAGAAGGAAGCGAATGTCGGCGCTATCGGTCATCGTGATTCAGGCGATCGGTCCTTCGGGAAGCTTGCGCTGCAGCGCGACGGCAATCGCGCTGCCGACGATCAGCACGATACCCGCGAGCGAAAGCGGCGCGATCGTCTCACCCCACACGATGTAGGCGAACAGCGCCGCCCACACGATGCTCGTGTAGTTGAACGGTGCGAGCGTACCCGCATCGGCGCTTCGGAACGCGACCGTCATCAGGATCTGCCCGGCGGTGGCAAGCGCGCCCAGTAACGCCATGAGCAGAAGTGCGTCGAGCGTCGGCGTTTTCCAGCTGAACCCGAGTGTGCAGGCGGTCACCACCGTTCCCACGGCGGTGAAGAACAGCACCGTGGTGCGCGAATCGTCAGTCGGACGGATGCGCTTGATCTGGATGATCGAAAGCGCGCCGCACAGCGCGCTCGACAGCAGCAGAACTGGCCCGAGCCAGTTCGATTCGCCGCCGCCCGGACGCACCACGAGCAATACGCCGACGAAGCCGATGAGCGCGGCCACCGCTGCACGCGTCGTCAAGTGCTCTTTAAGAAGGAACGGCGCGAGCACGACGACCAGCAGCGTTTCCGAATAGGCAATCGCCACCGCCTCGCCGAGCGGAATATAGGGCAAACCCGCGAAGAAGAAACCCGACGCGCCGAGCAGCGTGAGCGCGCGCCAGGTCTGTCCCTTGATGTCGAGACGTCTGACGCGATCGATCAGCGAGCGCTCGCCGACACAGCACACCGCGAACGCCGGAACGAGGCCGAACAGCATGCGAAAGAAGGTCAGTTCGTTTGCCGGATAGTGCAGGGCGACCGCCTTCGCAAGCGTATCGACGATGGCGAAGCACAGCATCGAAGCAAGGATGAAGCCAATGCTCGCGAGAGGAAGGTGGCCGGCGCGCGTAGCGGTCGTGGTGGGCATGACGCGGTGAGATCGTGACGGAGCTTCGAATCATCGCATAGCCCGCCGGGTGACGCCGCACCGGGCGCGTCCCGCGCGATCGTCTACGGGAAAGCCACTATTTTTGTTCTGGTTGACTCGCCGAAAAGTCCTGCTAGCATACGTCCATCAGGTTCATCAGCATACTGAGCAATTTTCGAAGGGGCGACAGATGGCTCTCAAGTTCGCGGCGAAACTCGCCGATCTCGTGGAAGACGAGCCGCTCGGCGTGACGATCGGCGAGGAGCGCATCGCGCTTTATCTGCTCGAAGGCGAAGTCCACGCCACGCACAACGTTTGCACGCATCAGTTCGCGTTGTTGAGCGACGGCTATATGGAAGACGGCTGCATCGAATGTCCGCTGCATCAGGGGCGCTTCGACATCCGCACGGGCGCCGCGCAGTGCGCGCCGGTCACGCAGCCGATCCGCGTGTACGGCGTGCAGGTGGAAGGCGGCGAAATCTTCGTCGATCTTTGATGCGCGCGGAGCGAAAGTCATGACGCAGACCGTTTTGATCATCGGCGCAGGGCAGGCGGGGGCGCGCGCGGCTGAGGCATTGCGCAAATACGGCTTCGAGGGACGTATCGTGCTGGCCGGCGACGAGCGTCACGCGCCGTATGAAAGGCCGCCGCTGTCGAAAGACGTGCTCACCGCGGCGGATGACGCCGATTGTTTCAAGGGCTGGGTACATGCGGAGGCGCTCTATCGCGAGGCGCGGATCGAGTGGCTCAGCGATCGCGTTCTGCGACTCGATACGCACCGGCATGTGGCGACGCTCGAACGAGCCGGTGAACTGCATTACGACCATTGTCTCTTCACGACCGGCGGACGGGCGCGCCGCTTGCCCGGCGTGCCCGAAGGTCCGCATACGTTCTATTTGCGCACGCTCGACGACGCGATGCGATTGCGTGCGCGCCTCGCGACCGCTCGTTCGGTCGCGGTGATAGGGGGCGGATTTCTCGGTCTGGAGTTCGCGGCCAGCGCGCGCACGCGCGGCCTCGATGTGAGCGTGTTCGAGGCGGCGTCGAGTCTTCTGAGCCGCGCGTTGCCGCCGTCGCTCTCGGAGCGTCTGCGTATCAAGCATGAGAGTCACGGCGTGCGCTTCGTCTTCAATGCGCAGGAGCTGCACGCGGAAGAACACGCGACGGGCGTGCAAGTGTGCGGAGAGCACTTCGATCTGTGCGTGATCGCGATCGGCCAGCAACCGAACGATGAAGTCGCGCAAGCGGCGGGCATCGCGACGAACAACGGCATCGTCGTGGACCGGCATTGCCGCACGTCCGCAGCCGATGTCTATGCCGCAGGCGATTGCGCCAACTTTCCATTCGGCGCGAGCGATCGGGCGACACGCCTCGAATCGTGGCAGAACGCGCAGGAGCAGGCGATCGTCGCGGCGCGCAACATCGTGGGCGATGCAGTCATGTACGCGCCCACGCCGTGGTTCTGGACCGATCAGTATGACTGGAACATCCAGATGCTCGGCATGCCCGGCACACCCGCCGATCAGTGGATCGAACGCGCGGGTGCCGACGGCAAGACCCTGCTGATGGGTCTGCGCGACGGCGTCATCGTCCAGGCGTTCACGATCAATCAGGGCGGCGAGCTACGTGCAATCAGGCGGCTCGTCGAGGAAGCGACACCGGTCGATGCCGGACTGCTCGCCGACCCCGGCATCAAGCTGCGCCAGCTCGAACGGCTGACTCGCTCAACACAATCGGGA
Organism: Caballeronia peredens; assembly: GCA_001544595.2. Lineage (GTDB taxonomy): Bacteria > Pseudomonadota > Gammaproteobacteria > Burkholderiales > Burkholderiaceae > Caballeronia > Caballeronia peredens. Next base: position 17,119 of record FCOH02000038.1, read on the forward strand.
GATCAAGGTGTACTCGTCTGAAACGATCATCGGCGTTCATACGCCACAATCAAAGAATCCGCCGATAGAAGGGCTCGTGTGGCCGGACGAAGGACTGCAATGCATCCCGGACTGGGTGTACACGAGCGATGCCGTCTATGCGCGCGAAGTCGAACGGATCTTTCATGGCCGCACCTGGAACTTCGTCGCGCTCGAAGCCGAGGTGCCGAATCCGGGCGACTACAAGCGCTCTTACGTCGGACCGACGCCGGTGGTCGTATCGCGCGCGGAAGATGGTTCGATCAACGTGTTCGAGAATCGCTGCGCGCATCGCGGCGCGGAGTTTTGTCGTCACAGCCGCGGCAACAACAAGGAATTCGTGTGCCCGTATCACCAATGGTCGTATGACCTGAAGGGCAATCTTCAGGGCGTGCCGTTCAGGCGTGGCGTGAACAAGCTGGGCGGCATGCCGAAGGAATTCCGCACCGACGCGCACGGGTTGAAGAAGCTCTCGGTCGCGACCCGCAACGGTGTCGTGTTCGCATCGTTCACGCACGACATGGAGCCGCTCGAAGACTATCTCACGCCCGAAATCCTGAAGGACTTCGACGCCGTGTTCAACGGCAAGCGCCTGCGCGTGCTCGGCTTCTACAAGAACGAGCTGCCGTGCAACTGGAAGATGTATCACGAGAATCTGAAGGACCCGTATCACGCGACGCTGCTGCACTCGTTCCTCGTCGTGTTCGGCCTGCTCGTGGCGGGCAACCGTTCGGCGATGGTCGCGGACAGCAAGTACGGCATTCACGGCACGATGGCGTCGGCGAAAAGCGATTCGCTCTATGCCACCATCGACGAAGACAAGAAGAAGGAGATGCGTTCGTTTCATGACGGCATGACGCTGCACGACGAACGCTTCCTCGAGTTCATCAAGGAATTCGATTCCGAATGGTCCGTCACGATGCAGACCATCTGGCCCAACCTGATCGTGCAGCGCGAGATGAATACGCTCGGCGTGCGTCATATCGTGCCCAACGGCCCGAACAGCATGATCATGCTGTGGACCATGTTCGGCTACGAAGACGACAGCGAAGAGATGGTGCGGCACCGTTTGCGCCAGGGCAATCTGATGGGGCCATCCGGCTTTCTGGGCCTCGAAGACAACGAAGCGATGAAGTTCGTTCAGGAAGGCGTGCGCCGCTCGTCGAGCGATCGCAGCATCATCAAGCTGGACGGCGACAAAATCGGCACGGCGGACAACCTGATCTCCGAGGCTGCCATTCGCGCCATGTACAAACATTATCGTGAAGTCATGGAGTTCTAGATGTTGCCAGGATTCGAGAAGCAGGCCATCGCGCACGACAAGGCGCTGATCGCGCGCGCCGCAGTCGAGGACTTTCATGCCGAATATTGCGCGGCGCTGGATAGCGGCGACATCGAGCGCTGGCCGGAGTTCTTTACCGAGAACTGCCTGTATCGCGTGACTGAGTTTGAAAACGCAGCGAACGGCTTTCCCGTAGGGCTCGTCTATGCGGAAGGACGCAACATGCTGCGCGATCGTGCGGTTGCAATCGCGCGCACGCAGATGTTCGCGCCGCGTCAGATGCTGCATTTTGTGTCGAACGTGCGCATTCTGAACGCGAACGATGAAGAGATCGTCGCGCAGAGCAATTACATGCTGCTGCAGACGCTCGTCGAAGGCGCGACGACCTTGCATCAGGCGGGCAGGCTTTTTGACCGCTTCGCGCGCAATGGTAACGTTCTTCTGCTGAAGGAAAGACAGGCGGTCTACGACACGGCGATGATCGCCAACGATCTCGCTTACCCCGTTTGAGCGCCGATCCCGGAGAGTGTGCATGAGTCATACGGAAGATACGGTACATACCGAACATGCGGAAGCGCCGGTCGAGAGCGGGGGCGTCGGCGCGCGCGTGAGACGCCGCGAAGACGAGCGGCATCTGCATGGAAAGGGCCGCTTCGTCGCCGACTATTCGTTTCCCGATCTGCAGGAAGTCGCGTTTCTGCGCAGTCCCGTTGCGCATGCGCGTATCGTGCGCATCGGCAAGCCGGAGCGTTTCGCGAGGCAGGTGATTCTGCGTGACGACATGCAGGGCGCAAGCGATATCGTCGCGGATTCGAGCCTGCCGTCGTACAAGGCGTCGTCGCATCCGCCGCTGGCTTCGGGCAAGGTGCGCTTCGTCGGCGAACCGGTCGCGATGTGCTTCGCGAAGACGCGCGCGCAGGCCGAGGACGTCGCCGAAGAAATCGAACTCGATCTCGACGAACTGCCGGCTTTCGCGAATGCCTTCACGGCGCGCGAACGCACCGATGTGCGCGTGCACGATCACTGGACCGACAATCTCTTTCTCGATCTCAAGGCGGATGTCAATTTCGACGAGCGTTCGAAGGATGCGCCCGTCGTCGTGCGGCAGAAGGTCGATCTCGCGCGTCAGTGCATGGTGCCGATGGAAGGCAAGGCCGTGCTGGCGTACTGGGACCACACGCATGGGCAACTCGTGGTCATCACGTCAACGCAGGTGCCGCACATGATTCGCACGGTGCTGTCGCAGTGTCTGGGCATCGATCACGCGCAGGTACGCGTCATCTCGCCCGATGTCGGCGGCGCATTCGGTTACAAGTGCGTGCTGCAGCAAGAGGAGCTATGCATTGCGTGGCTCGCGCTGACGTACAAGCGGCCATTCCGATTCATCGAAGACCGGCGCGAGCATTTGATCGCCGGGGCGAACTCGCGTCAGCATCACTACGAACTCACCGCTTATGCCGACAAGAACGGCCGTTTGCTCGCGCTCGATGCAGAACTGCTGATCGACGGCGGCGCCTATTCGGCATGGCCGTTCACCATCGGTCTCGAAACCGGTCAGGCGCTCGGCAATCTTCCGGGGCCGTACGATTTCTCGGGCTATCGTTGCCGCACGCAATGCGCGGCGACCAACAAGCCGGGCTTTCTGCCGTACCGCGGCGTGGCGCGCACGGGCGTGTGCTTCGCGATCGAACTGACGATGGATGCCATCGCGCGCGCGGTCGGCCGCGAAGCGTGGGAGGTTCGTCACGACAATCTCGTGCGCGGCGCGGACATGCCCTATACCAACGTCGTGAAAAAACACTACGACAGCGGCGACTTTCAGGAAAGTCTGCGCCGCGCAGTAGCGCAACTCGACGTACCGAAGTGGCGCGCCCGGCAGAAGAAGGGCGAACAGGACGGGCGTCTCGTCGGCGTCGGCTTCGCTACTTTTACCGAGCAATCCGCGCACGGCACGGCCGTGTTCGCGTCGTGGGGCTTGCCTGTCGTGCCGGGCTACGATCTCGCGACGGTGCGCATCACGGCCGATGGCGGGCTCGAACTGCGTGCGGGCATTCATTCGCACGGACAGGGCATGGAGACGACGCTCGCGCAGATTGCGAACGAAGTGCTCGGCGTGCCGCTGCAAAAGATCAAGGTCGTGCACGGTGACACCGCGCTCACGCCCTATTCCACGGGTACGTATGCGTCGCGCAGCATCGTGATGGCGGGCGGCGCGGTCGCCACGACATGCCGCGAACTCGTGCCGCGTCTGCTTCTCATCGGCGCGCATCTGCTGGGTGAAGAGCAGGAAGCAGTGCGCTTCGAGAAAGGTGAAGTGATCGGCACGAAGGGCAGCGTATCGATTCAGGACATCGCAGCAGCGTGGTATCTGCGTCCCGAACGTTTGCCTGCCGGCGTCAATCTCGCCGGCCTGGAAGCAACGCAAGGCTTCAAGCCGAAGGTCGACACCGGCGCGTTCAGCTACGCGACGCATGCAGCAGCGGTCGCCGTCGATCCGAAGACCGGCGACGTCGAGATTCTCGACTACGTGATCATCGAGGATTGTGGCCGCATGATCAATCCGATGGTCGTCGAAGGACAGACGATCGGCGGCACGGCGCAAGGCATCGGCACCGCATTCTATGAAGAAACGCTTTACGACGACAACGCGCAGCCGCTCACGTCGACGCTCGCCGACTACATGTTGCCCGGACCGACCGAGTTGCCCTCGCTGACGATCATCCATATGGAAACGCCTTCGCCGTACACGGAGTTCGGCGCGAAGGGTGTGGGCGAGGGCGGCGCGATTGCACCGCCGGCCGCGCTCTTCAATGCGGTGAACGATGCGCTCACGCCGCTCGGCGCGCTCGTGTCGGAAACGCCGCTGACGCCGCGCCGACTGCTTGCGGCAATCGAAGCAGCCAAGGCCAGTAAGGCCGCGAGCACGCAAGAACTCAGTCAGGAGGTGGCGGGATGAAGGCCGCTGCGTTCGACTATGTGAGAGCGACGACGCTGCCCGAAGCGTTGCGGGAATTGAACGGCGCAAAGCCGATATCGGGCAGCCAGTCGATGGGTCCGATGCTCAATCTTCGTCTTGCGCGCCCCGGCCGTGTCGTCGATATATCGCGCATCGACGACATGCGCGGCGTTGCCGAAGCGGGCGAATTCATTCGCGTGGGCGCCGCGGTCACGCATGCCGAAATCGAAGACGGCAAGCATGCGCTCTTGCGTCATCCGTTCATGCAGCATGTGGCGGCGGGCATCGCCTACCGCGCAATTCGCAATCGCGGCACGATCGGCGGCAGTCTCGCGCATGCCGATCCCGCTGCGGACTGGCCACTTGCATTGTCCGCACTGGACGCGCGACTGGAGCTGTCGAAAGCGGGCGGCACGCGGCAAGTACGCGCGAGCGAGTTCATGCTCGGCGCATTCACGACACTGCTCGACGACGGCGAGATCATTACCGCCGTGCTGGTGCCCAAGCTGGGCGCGACGTTGCGTTGGGGCTACTACAAGCTGTGCCGCAAGACCGGCGAATTCGCGCATGCAAGTGCGGCTGCCGCGTTCGATGCGCGGACCGGGCTCGCTCGCGTGGTGCTCGGTGCGCTCGACGGGCCACCGGCCGCACTCGACGAACTCGCGCGACAGATCGCGCAACGCGGTCCCGCCGCCGCGACCGAGCACGCGCTTGCACAAGCTGTCGCCAACGCGATGCCCAACTCGGACAACATCGACCGGTCGATTCACTCAGCGGCGCTCGAGCGTTGTCTCGCGCAGGCGTTCGGCGTGTCGAACGTGACAAAGGCTTAAAAGAGATCGCAATGTCCGTCATCGAACTCACCATCAACGACCGCTCCGTGCGCGGCGATATCGAATCGCGCATGCATCTGGGCGACTTCCTGCGCGATACGCAAAATCTGACTGGCACGCATCTCGGCTGCGAGCACGGCGTGTGCGGCGCGTGTACCGTCCTCGTCGACGGCGAGCCGGTGCGTTCGTGCATCACGTTCGCGGTTGCGTGCGATCAGCAGAAGGTCCGCACCATAGAAGGCTTCGACGACGACGAACTGATGAAGCGTCTGCGTCGTTCGTTCTCGATACATCACGGTTTGCAATGCGGCTACTGCACGCCGGGCATGCTGATCACCGCACGCGATATCGTGCGACGCTTTCCCGATGCCGACGAAGCGCGCATCCGGCTGGAGCTGTCGGGAAATCTGTGCCGATGTACGGGCTACATGGGCATCGTTGCGGCGATCAAGGCGGTGCTTCATGATCTCAAGGAGAATCCGATCGCGGATGCGGCGGTTGCGCGCACGGTAGTTAGCGATGCAACCATTTCCGCACCGGCCTTTCAGACCTTTGCCGCCGCACCTGCGAGCGCACCGCACGCGCCGGCGGTAACGAGCACCGCATCGACCGATCAACCCGCCGCACAGCGCAAGGGCTGGACCGCCATCGACGACAGCTTCGTCGTGCCCTTCGCGCTCGACAAGGTGTGGGCGTTCATGGGCGATCTGCCGTCGGTGACATCGTGTCTTCCGGGCGCCGAGCTGCTCGAACACGACGGCGAAACCGTGAAGGGCAAGATCGCGATCAAGTTCGGCCCGATGTCGGCGAATTTCGCGGGCGCCGCGCGGCTCGAACGCGACGACGCAGCCCATCACGCGGTGATGCGCGGCGCAGGGCAGGACAACATCAGCCGCTCGCGCGCCAATGGCGATGTCACTTATGCGTTGACGAGCGAAGCGGACGGCACACAAACACGCGTGGCCGTCACGCTGGAATACATGCTGCAAGGGCCGCTTGCTCAGTTTTCACGCTCGGGCCTGGTCAAGGATTTCGTGCGGCGGATGATCGCGGACTTCGGCGCGCGCATCACGGCGCAACTCGGCGGAAGCGCCGCGCCGGATGTCGCCGCAGCGGCATCGTCGGCGAAGTTCAATGCGGGCAGTCTCGTGTGGAGCGTCATCTGGGGGCGCATCAAGCAGCTTTTCGGAAAGGGCGGTTGAGGAGCGACGGCCGGACCGTGCATGGTCCGGCGGATCTTCACTTCGATCATATCGTCAGCCTACTGATTAAATGAGGGTTAAATGAGCAAGCGGATTCGCAAGATCGCTCTGGAAGAGCACTTCGGCACGCCGGGATTTCAGGGCTATTCCAAGAGCTTCACGCAGCATATCGCGCCGGAAGTGCTGCGCGATCTCGCGTCTCGTCTCGCGGATTTCGACGAGCAACGCATCGTCGAAATGGACCGCGCGGGCATCGACTATACGATTCTTTCGCAGACGGGACCGAGCGTGCAGGGCGAGCCCGACGCGGCGCTCGCCATCGATCGCGCGAAGGAAAGCAATGACTTTCTTGCACGGCAGATCGCGCGGCATCCGGCGCGCTTCGGCGGATTTGCCACCTTGCCGATGCATACGGCGAAGGCCGCGTCGGACGAATTGACGCGTGCCGTTCGCCAGCTCGGCTTCAAGGGCGCGCTCGTCAATGGGCACACGCTGGGCGTCTATTACGACGATCGCTCATACGATGCCTTCTGGGCGACGCTGCAGGAACTCGACGTGCCCTTATACCTGCATCCCACCGATGCATTCGTGAATCCGCGCGTCCTCGAGGGTCATCCCGAACTCACCGGCGCGACCTGGGGATGGGGCGTCGAAACTGGCAGCCACGCACTTCGCCTGCTTTTTAGCGGACTATTCGACCGCTTTCCGAAGCTCAAGATCATTCTGGGCCACATGGGCGAAGGCCTGCCGTTTTTGCGCTGGCGCTTCGACAGCCGCTTCGCGGTGTATTCGCATGGCGTGAGTCTTGAGCGAGCGCCTTCCGAGTACATCGGCACGAACATCCTGATCACGACCTCGGGCGTGTGTTCCGCGCCCGCGCTGATCGGTGCGATCGGCGAAATGGGCGCACACGCGGTGATGTTCTCGGTGGACTATCCGTACGAATCGACGGAGCTCGCAGCGGAGTTCATCGAACGCGCGCCGCTCGACGACGCGACGCGTGCGCTCGTCTGTCACGGCAACGCGGAACGCATCTTCCGACTCTGACATAGCAGAACAATTCAAGGACATGGAGCTGCAAATGACGAAGCCTTATCGCATCGGCCAGATCGTGCCGAGCTCGAACACGACGATGGAGACCGAGATTCCCGCGATGTTGCTCGCGCGCCAGACGATCCGCCCCGAGCGCTTCACGTTTCATTCGAGCCGCATGCGCATGAAGAAGGTGGTCAAGGAGGAACTCGCCGCGATGGATGGCGAGTCGGACCGCTGCGCCGTCGAGCTTTCCGATGCGCGCGTTGATGTGCTCGGCTATGCGTGTCTCGTCGCCATCATGGCGATGGGGCACGGCTATCACCGCGTATCGCAGAAGCGCCTGCACGAACGCACCGTGGAGAACGGCGGCGCTGCACCCGTCGTCACGAGCGCGGGGGCGTTGGTCGATGCGCTGAAGGTGATCGGCGCAAAGCGCGTGGTGGTGGTCGCGCCTTATATGAAGCCGTTGACCGAACTCGTGGTCGACTATATCCGCAACGAAGACTACGAAGTGATCGACTATCGCGCGCTCGAGATTCCGGACAATCTCGAAGTCGGCCGGCATGATCCGAGTCGCCTGCCTGAGATCGTCATGTCGATGCGTTATCAGGAAGCCGATGCCATCGTGCTGTCCGCGTGCGTGCAGATGCCGTCGCTGCCGGTCATCGCAAAGGTCGAAGCCATGACGGGCAAGCCGGTCGTGACGGCCGCCGTCGCGACGACCTACGCGATGCTCAGGCAACTCGGGCTCGAAGCGATCGTTCCCGGCGCGGGCGCGTTGCTTTCCGGCGCGTATTGAGCGAGGCGGACATGTCGAGCTATCTGTACGGCGCGAACGTTCATGCGAACGGCATTCGTCAACACTACGTGCGCTATGGCGGCGTGCGCCCGGAACGCGATCCGGTGATCATCGTGCCGGGCATCACGAGTCCGGCTGTCACATGGGGTTTCGTCGCGGAGCATGTCGGCAGGACGTTCGATACCTACGTACTCGACGTGCGCGGACGCGGCTTGTCGTCTGCATCGGATTCACTCGATTACAGCCTCGATGCGCAAGCCGCCGATTTGCTTGCATTTGCAACTACTTTGGGTTTCGAGCGCTATAGCGTGATCGGTCATTCGATGGGCGCGCGCATCGGCATTCGCGCGGCGCGCTCGAAGCCCGCGGGAATGGCGCGCCTCGCTATGATCGATCCGCCTGTTTCGGGTCCGGGACGTCGGCCGTATCCGTCGCAATTGCCGTGGTATATCGATTCGATCCGACAGTCGCGCGAAGGCATGACCGCGGACGCGATGCGCACATTCTGTCCGACATGGACCGATGAGCAACTCGCGTTGCGCGCCGAATGGCTGCATACGTGTGACGAACGCGCGATTCGCGCGAGTTTCGAAGGCTTTCATACCGACGACATTCACGCCGATCTTCCGCATCTGAAGATTCCCGCGCTGCTCGTTACGGCGGGGCGCGGTGATGTCGTACGCGACGCCGATGTCGAAGAGATCCGCGCGCTCGTGCCGCAACTCGAACATGTGCGTGTGCAGAACGCCGGCCACATGATTCCGTGGGACGACGAAGCCGGATTTTACGCGGCACTCGGCGATTTCCTCGGTGCATCGCTCAGCTAAGCTCAGCCATCAAGGAGGCAAGCATGCCAGTCAGTGAATATCAGATGGTCGATGCATGGACGCGTGTGCTCAAGCTCTCGCGCCTGGAGCCGGGCCAGACGGTCACCATTCTCACGAGCGCATCGACGCATCCCCAGACGCTTGCGACCGCGCTGATCGCAACGCAGTCGATGGGCGCCATCGTCAATCGTCTCGATCTTCCGCCCGTCAATGGAGAGAAGGCGTTGAGCCGCGACTCGCTTGCCTATCTCGGCACGACACCATTGACCGGGAACCGCGCTGCCATCGCCGCGCTGAAGGAAAGCGATCTCGTGCTCGATCTGATGACCCTGTTGTTCTCGCCCGAGCAACTCGAGATTCTGAAGACCGGCACGAAGATTCTGCTTGCAGTCGAGCCGCCGGAAATACTCACGCGACTCGTGCCGACACTTGCCGATCGCGAACGCGTGCTCGCCGCACAGACTCGCATCGCAAGGGCGCGCGAGATGCATATCGTGTCGGCAGCCGGCACGGACTTTCGTTGCCCTTTGGGCGAGTTCGAGCCGATTGCGGAATACGGCTTCGTCGATGAACCCGGTCGCTGGGACCACTGGCCGAGCGGTTTCGCGCTGACCTTCCCGAACGACGGACACGCGCACGGCCGCATCGTGATCGATCGTGGCGATATCCTGCTGCCGCAGAAGAGCTATGTGCAGGATCGCATCGAGCTCACGGTGGAAGGCGGATACGCGACGCGTATCGAAGGCGGCATGGACGCGCAATTGCTGAGCGAATACATGTCGACCTTCGACGATCCCGAAGCGTACGCGATCTCGCATATCGGCTGGGGCCTGCAATCGCGCGCACACTGGTCGACGCTCGGGCTCTATGATCGCGAGGCGACCATCGGCATGGACGCGCGCGCGTTCGAAGGTAATTTCCTGTTCTCGCTCGGACCGAACAACGAAGCAGGCGGAAGCCGCACGACCACCTGCCATATCGACATTCCCCTGCGCCACTGCGACGTATTTCTCGATGGCGAAGCCGTCGTGCGCGACGGCGTGGTACTCGACCGCTAGACCACGAAAATCACTCACATGTCCCACGATATCGAAACTTATCAGCGGCAGAGCTTCGGCTCGTCGCTGGCGCCGGAAGCCCCGGTCGGGCTGTTGATCGTCGACTTCGTGAATGGCTTTGCCGACCCCGACGTGTTCGGCGGCGGCAATATTCCGCAGGCGATCGAGCACACCGTTCCCTTGCTCGCCCATGCGCGCGAGATGAACTGGCCGGTGGCGCACAGCCGCATCGTCTTCGCCGACGACGACACCGACCGCAACATCTTCACGATGAAAGTGCCCGGCCTTCTCGCGCTGAAAGAGCAATCGCACAACAGCGCAATCGTGCCGCAACTCGCGCCGCGCAAGGGCGAACTCGTCGTGCGCAAGACTGTGCCGTCGGCGTTCTTCGGTACGTCGCTGGCAGCGTGGCTTACGCAGCACGGCGTGCGTACGCTCGTGATCGCGGGCGCGGTGACGAGCGGATGCGTGCGGTCCTCCGTCGTCGATGCGATGCAATATGGCTTCCGTCCCTTTGTGTTGTCCGACTGCGTGGGCGATCGCGCGCTGGCCCCGCACGAGGCGAATCTGTTCGACATGGCGCAGAAGTATGCCGCCGTCATGAAGCGTGACGAAGCACTCGAACTGTTCAAGCATCTTTGATCATCCGCTAGCACGCATGGGACCGACATGGCCACTTCTCTTTCGGAGCGGTCGCACCGCGAAGTGACGCGCCACGAGTTCACGCTGATCGTCGCGTCGTCGTTCGGTGCGCTGCTCGAATGGTACGACTTCTATATCTATGCGGCGCTGGCGGGCACCTTCAGCACGCTGTTCTTTCCGAGCGGCAACGACACGGTTGCTTTTCTCGCGAGCCTCGCCACGTTCGGTGCGGGCTTTCTCGTGCGTCCGCTCGGAGCGCTGTTCTTCGGGCGGCTCGGCGATCGCATCGGACGCAAGTACACGTTCATGGCGACCATCGTGCTGATGGGCGTCGCAACGGTCGGTGTGGGCGTGCTGCCTTCGTTCGACAAGATCGGCATGCTCGCGCCCGTTCTGCTTGTCGCGCTTCGTCTGTTGCAGGGATTCGCGCTCGGCGGGGAAACAGGCGGCGCGGCTACGTATCTCGCGGAACACTCGCCGCATCGGCGTCGAGGCTTGTACACGAGTTCGCTGCAAACGACCGCGACGCTCGGACTGCTCTCGTCCATCGCTGTTGTCAGTGTGAGCCGCGCCGCGATGGACGAAGCCGCATTCCAGAGCTGGGGCTGGCGCGTGCCGTTTCTCGTGTCTGTCGTGCTACTCGCGATCTCGGTCTATCTGCGCACGAAGCTCGCGGAATCGCCGACGTTTCGCGAAATGAAGCAATCGGGCCGATTGTCGAAGTCGCCGATAGCGGAGAGCTTCGGCAAATGGGCGAACTTGAAATACGTTCTTGTCATGCTGTTCAGCACGGCGTCGGGCGTGGGCGTCGTGTTCGGGACCGGGCATTTCTATTCGATGTATTTCCTGCAGAACACGCTGAAGGTCGCGCCGAACACGGTGAATCTCTTTCTTGCGATTGCGTTGATCGCCGTGTTTCCGTTTTATCTCGTGTTCGGCTGGCTATCCGATCGCATCGGACGAAAGTGGATCATGATGCTCGCGTGCCTGCTGCTCGCGGTGACGACGCAGCCGATTTTTCATGCCCTCACGCACTATGCGAATCCGCAGCTCGAAGCGTTCCAGAAGAACGCGCCCGTCACGGTCCGAGCGAGCGATTGCCGCTTCGCTTTGTTTTCGGCGCCGGTCACGGAGTGCGACCGCATCCGCTCGTTTCTGAGCGCGTCCGGCGTGTCGTACATCCGGTTGCCGCAGCGGGCGGGCGAGGGCGTTTCGACGGAAGTCGGCTCGATCGTGGTGCACGGCAGCGAACGCCATCAACTCGAGCAAGCGCTGATCGCATCCGGATGGAGCGCGCACGCCGATCCTGCGCGAATCGACGCGCCGATGGTCGTCTTCCTGATGTGGCTCCTGTTGCTCTATCTGGCGATGGTCTACGGACCGATGGCCGCCTTCATGGTCGAGCTTTTTCCCGCGCGCATCCGCTATACATCGCTCTCGCTGCCGTTTCATCTCGGCTCGGGATGGTTCGGCGGCATGTTGCCGTTCGTGGTGTCGGCGATGGCGGTCGCGCGCGGCAACGTGTATTTCGGGCTCTGGTATCCGATCGTGATCGCGGTGGTGTCGTTCGCGGTCGGCGCGCTCTTCGTGCCCGAGACGTACCGCCGCGACATCACGCAATGACCTCAACCAATGCTTGCGTCGAAATGCTTCAGTCGAAATGCTTGAGCGACGTGCGGCCGTACTGGTTGTTGCCTTCAACGAGCTGCATCATCATTTGCACGAAATGCACGCGATCTTCGGGACTCAACGGACCGAGAAACCTCACCTGGGCCTCACGCATGCTGCCGTACATGTCCTTCATGACGCGGCGCCCTTTCGCGGTAATGTTGGCGATCTTGAGCCGCCCGTCGTGCGGACTCGGCTCGCGCTTCACGAGGCCGCGCTCTTCGAGGCGGCGCAGCACGTCCGCCATGGTGGTGCGATCGACGCCGACTTCCGCGCACAGCGACGTCTGGTCGAGTCCCGGCCGCTCGCTCAGCGTGGTCAGCAAGCCGTACTGCACGGGCGTGATGGCGAAATCCTTGCAGCACTCGAAGAAGAGCGCGATATGGATCTGATTGAGCCGCCGGATCAGGAACCCGGGCCGCTGCCACAGATGCCCGGTCTCGATTCCGTTATCGGAAACGGCAGCTTTTTTCTCGGCTACGGTGCCCATCCTTTACCTTTCTGGAAGAAGTTCTGTCACAGAGGAGTGTAGCGTTCGTCGGTTTCGATGTCTTAAGCGACGCCGAAACGATACGCGCCCACGCTGCTTGATTCGCTGCTTGATGCACTGCAACCAGAGCCATGAATGATCGCAAAATTGTAGGTGCAATCATAGTTGCGCTGCCATTTTTTTCCGGATACAAAGCTATCTATCAGCGTACTGACGAATGCTGATGGCAGCAGCGCAATAAGTCAATGATGGAAGTCAATACACGAAGTCAACAGAACGATGCGTCGCGCAGGCATCAGCGCCGATCTGCTCGTGCGTAACCGGCCCCAAACGCACGAATGATCAGCATACTGATTAAATGGCGAATGCGTTAAACGTCACCTCACTCGGAGTCTGGAGCTAAAAATGAGTTCTACCCCTGTACAGACGGACGACGTCGCCATTCAAGGGCGGTCGATGTCCCGCAACGATATCAAGACGCTGATGCTGGCGTCGCTCGGTGGTGCGCTGGAATACTACGACTTCATCGTCGCGGTGTTCTTCACCAAGCTGCTCGCAACCGTGTTCTTTCCGCCGCAGACGCCCGAGTGGCTCGCACAGCTCGAAGTGTTCTGCATTTTCGCGGCGGGCTATCTCGTGCGGCCGATCGGCGGCATTTTCTTCGCGCACTTCGGCGACCGCATCGGCCGCAAGAAGATGTTCGCGTTGAGCCTGTTCCTGATGGCCGCGCCGACACTGCTCATCGGCCTGTTGCCGAGCTACGCGACGCTCGGACTCGTCGCACCGCTGCTGTTTCTGCTGTGCCGCATCCTGCAGGGGCTTTCCGTCGGCGGCGAAGTGCCGGGCGCGTGGATCTTCTGCTCGGAACACGTGAAACGCGAGCGCATCGGTCTCGCGTGCGGCCTGCTCATGTCGGGTCTTTGCACCGGCATCCTGCTCGGCGCGCTGTCCGCGAAGTTCCTGATCGGCAACATGGAATCCGCCGATCTGAAGAGCTGGGGCTGGCGTCTGCCGTTCATCGCAGGTGGTGTATTCGGTTTGATCTCGGTCTATCTGCGCCGCTATCTGCAGGAGACGCCGGTCTTTGAAGCGTTGCGTGCGAAGCGCGCCGCGGATACGCGCTTGCCGCTCGCAGTCGTGCTGAAGGAGCATCGCGGTGCGGTCATCGTCTCGCTGCTCGCGACGTGGGTCTTCTCCGGCATCTTCGTGCTGTACTTTCTCTACACGCCCACATTCCTGCAATCGCAGTTTCATTTCGCGCCGAAGGACGTGTTCACCAACAATTCGTGGTCGATCTTCGGGCTGATACTCGGCAGCACGTTCGCCGGATGGGCCGCGGACAAGATCGGCGGAGGCCGCGCCTACGCGATCGGCTGCGTCGCGATGTTACTCGTGACCGGCGCTTTCTACATGGGCCTGAGCGCAGGCAGCCAGTCGGTGTGGACGCTTTACATCCTCGGCGGCTTTCTGATCGGGACCATCACGCTCGGGCCGTACATCATCGTGAAAAGCTTTCCGCCCGAAGTGCGCTTTACCGGCTTTGCGCTTTCATACAACACGGCCTACGCGATCTTCGGCGGCACCGCGCCCGCCGTCGCGTCCTTCCTGGTGGGGCGTCAAGGATTCACGATGGCGCCCGCATGGTACATTGGCGCGCTGTGCGTGCTCGGCGTGATCATCGGCCTCGTCTGGCGTGCGCCCGTGCATGCCGAAGCAGCGGCGGCGCATTGACGCCGAGCCTTTGATCGTTGCGATCCCGCGCCGAGTCCCGCGCGGGCGAGCTTCCCTCCGAGTGATCTATGTCTGTTGGCGATGCATCCGGGGCCGGCCTCGGCCGGTCGTGGCTCCTGTACTTCTCGCTTGCGTTCGCAAGCATGAGCTTTTCCGCGACGGGACCCGTCGCGATCATCATCGCTGCATCGCGGGAAGGCGGGCTGACATTCGCGCAGACGTCGTCGTGGCTCTTTGCCTCCATCGGCATCAACGGGCTCGCGAGTATCGCGATCAGTTGGAAAATGCGCCAGCCCTTGCTCTTTCTCTGGACCATTCCGGGCGCGATTCTCGCCGCGCCGGTGATCGCGCAATACGGCTTCGGCGCCGCGGTGGGCACGTATCTCGTATGTGCAGTTGTGCTGCTCGTGCTCGGCGTGACGAACCTCGTCGCGTTGCTCGACCGATGGGTGCCGATGCCCGTCGTCATGGCGATGATCGCCGGTCTGTTCATCAAGTACGTGCTGGCCGTCGTGCATTCGACGATTGCCGCGCCCTATATCGGCGGCGGCATGCTGGTGGCGTTCTTCGGCCTGATGTGGCTCGAAAGGCGCAAGGCCGCGCCCATGCCGCCGCTCATCGGCGCGATGCTCGCGGGTGCGGCCATTCTCTTCGCGACCGGCTTTCAGTTGCCGAGCCACAGCGGCGGCGCATGGGTGGCGACGCCCGCGCTCGTCGCGCCGCGTTTCGACATTCACGCCATCTCGCAGTTGCTTCTGCCGATGCTGATCACCGTGCTGTTCGTGCAGAACGCGCAGGGCATTGCGGTGACGCGCGCGTCGGGATATCGCACGTCATTGCGGCTGGTGACGATCTATAGCGGCGTGCTCACGGCGATCACCGCGCCTTTCGGCGGTTGTCCGTCGGTGCTGACGGGCCCGAGCAACGCGATTCTCGTATCGGGCGGCAAGCACGGAAAGCATTACATCGGCGCGTTGATTGCGGGCGTCTTGTGCGTGACGATCGGGATTTTCGCCACCGCGTACGTGTTTCTTCTGACGAGTCTGCCGGGCGCATACATCGCGATCCTCGCCGGTCTCGCGATGATGGGCGTGCTGGAGAAAGCATTCGTCAGCGCATTCCGCTCGGCCTTGCCGCTGAGCGCAATGATCGTGTTCGTCGTCACGCTGAGCGACGTGACCTTGCTCGGCATCGGCGCGGCGTTCTGGGGCGTGGTCGCGGGTTGCGTGGTCTATTACGCGATCGAGCGGCCTCATTCGGACGAAGCGCGCTCGTAGACCACTTCGCATCCCGCGCCGTCCGTGATGATGAAGTGGTCTTCGTTCAGCGTGAAGGCATATTCGATGACCGCATCGTTCGCCACCGACAGCGCGAGGCGTCCCGGCGAAGTGACGCGCCATGTACCGCCGTCCCACCACGTAAATACGCCCGGCGGGTCGGTCTCCCCGAAGTAAAGGCCGCCGGGCTCGATGCGCAAACGCGCCGGATATTGCGCGGCGCACGGCGGTTCGCCTTGCTTGCGCCAGAGCCCGGCGAGACGGGCATGATCGTTCTGCATGACGGCGCTCTCCGGGGTTTCATCGACAGCGCCCGCGCCGGCGCATGGCGCGAGCAACATCGACATCAGCAACAGCGGCGTGATCGACTTCAAAGTTCGTCGACTGCCTTGCTTGCCGCCGAGGACAGTGTCAGCGATCGGGCCTTCGACTTCAGTACTTTCGACAAGCCTTTCGTCGAAGCGTTCGCCTTCGCATCGGAACCGGCGATCTCGGCAAGCTTGCCGACTTCCGCGCCGCTCATCACCGAGTCCGCGTCTATCATCGCGGCGGCCGCCTTGACATCCGGCTTGCGCGAACCGAAACGGCGCCCGACACGCTTCGCTTCGATCGCCGCGAAATGCGGCGCGAGCACGGGGCAGGCGAGCGCCTTGTGAATCGCCGCGATGCCATCGGTCAGATGATCGCCGCCGATCGCGAGCACGAGATGTGCATCGGGCGTCGCGAGCACCGCGTGTGCCGCGGCAGCGTGCTGCGCATCCATCGCGCCCGTCACCATGACGGTCGCGTGGCCGGCGACGCGCGCAATCATCTCTTCGGTGTCCCAGTGCACTTCGACTTCGATGCCATGGACGCCGGGCATCGGAAAGAGCGCGCCTTCCGCGCCGCGCATCAGCGTCATTGAATTGCGGATCGATTCGCCGGGATTGAGCAGCGTGAACGCATGATCTTCGATGCAGCGCACGACAGTGCGAAAACTTCGCGCGCTGCCCGATGGATCGACGACCTGTCCGCACACGAATTCGCCCTTGATGCTGAGGTCGGCGGGCACGCGCAAAGGCACGCTGCCTTGATTGACGAGCGCGATATCGACGCGCACCGGCGCGCCGATCGGCACTTCGCCCAGGAGCGGCGTGACTTCGAGCGCGAGACCTTCGACATCGGTCTCGAGGTCGGTCGGTGTGATCGCGGGACTCGTCGATGACGCTCCGCCGAACGCGACCGCGCCGGGTCGCACGAACGGATCGGGATAATGCCGGAGCTGCTTCAGGTTGTCCGCGTGATAGGACCACTGGATGTTGGCCGGAAAGGGATTCGTCGCTGTACCGGCCTGCGCGATCACGTCGCTCGTGCACATGTAGCCGTGATCCGCGAAGTTGTGCACGAGTCCCATCGCATGGCCGACTTCGTGAATCGCCGTGCGGAAATAGGGCGCAGATGCAGTGCCGAAGCGCATGCCGCTCACCGTGCCCCAGCCCGGATCGATGGTCCAGTGCGACGCGATGCCGATACCCTCGCGCGGCACGTTGTTGGAGTCCGTCCCGGCGACGTCATACATGATGCCGCGTGGCGTCGAGTCGATGTTCTTCACCGCGAGGATGTGATAGCGCCATTCGTTGTCGAGATTCGTCGCTTCGCGATAGGCGAGCATCGCCGCGTGCATTTCGGCATCGGACCAGGATGCGCCGCTCGGCTCGGTCACGTTCGTGTCGCTCAGCCGCAGGTTGACCTGCCAGCCGAGGGTATCCATCACGGTTTGCCAGGTGTGGCCCACGCCGCTCGTCGTGGGCTGCTCGGAGCCGTTCACGGTGTCGATCTCGACCGTGCACTTGCGGAAGTAGCTGCTGAGCCAGCCCATCTTGAGGCGTCCTGTGACGGTGCCTTGCGCGTTCTTCACGTCGCCTTCCGCATAGTCGGATGCGGACGGATAGCCGGTCGGCGCGGCCATGTGCACCATGCGTGCGCTGAGTGTCGATTCGAGCGCCCACGCGTTCGGCGCCGTATAGCGCCATAGCTCGAAACCCAGCGTGAAGGCGTTGCCGCGATAAATCAGCTCGGGCATCGACGTCACGCGAATGTAGTAGCGATAGCGCGAGCGCGGCAAGACCGGAATGCCGTTGGCGGGCTTGGGCGCGTTGGAGAGAAGCGGGCGCACCGGCGCCAGCACGTTGTCTCCCTGATCGGGAAAGGCGGGCGGCAAAGGAAAGATGCGCACGTTGCGCTGATACAGATCGCCGCTCGCGGTGCGCCCGGCACGATGACATTCGACGCGCAGCGTGCCGTCATAGACGACTTGCGACGAGCCCGTCGGCCGATACGACAGCAGCCAGCAACCGCATCGCAACGTGCGGAACTGCGTGACGACGGGCCCGAGCACGCCGGCGACGAGCGCGGCATCGGCTGACATCGGCATGTCGGCTGAAGACGTATCCGGTTGAACGGAAGGAGCGAGATACTCGGGAAGCGGAGGGAACTGGGCAGGCATCGTCAATACTCCGGTTCGCGGCGCGCGGCCGCGGCCATGCTTTTAGCGAAACGCCCACTTAGTTATTATTGATTCGGATACCTTATCGAAATGATCAAAGGCAGATCGACAAGAGAACCTGCGTCGAGGCGGGAAAGATGAATGTCGGAACGACCGGAAAATCGTTCGGACGGTCTCCTGAAAGAAAGCAAAATACAAGAAAGGAGTAAGCGAAAGATAGTCGAGGAAGTGCTCGCTGCGCTCACTTTTCGAGCGCGCACTGTGGGCTGGCGAACAGTCTGCGAGCGCCTCGCAACGAGGACAAAACGTCCGTTAGAGACTAGATCGGTTGCTTTCGGTTTTCCTTGCAATCTTCTAATCTGACTGACAAGACGACGCATCTGCATCGAACGATACGTCTTCAGCAAGCCGCCCCGAAGAGCGACTCAAAGCGAGGCGGGCCGGATCGAGCTGCGCCACGCATTCCGATTCACGGAGGACGCGATGGTCAGCAAATCCGGCGCCGGCAAGAAAGCCGCCGCAACGCCCGCGCGCAAGCGCTCTAAAGCGGCTGCATCTCTCACACGCGATCAGGGCGTGCCCGAAACCAGCGACGATCCCATGGTGCAAGTGCGGGTCGTGTCGGGCAACGTCGATGAATTCAGGCGCTTCGTCGAATCGACACCGCTCGAATTTCCGTGTGCCAGTCCGCGTGTGGGCGCCGACGGCACCGTGTCTGCGCACGTGTTGATGCGCGAGAGCGCGGTCCAGAAGGCACAAGCCTCCGATGCGATCCGCCTCGAAATCGTGGCGCATCCTTCCGATCTCGGCGATGAAGGCCCGCCCGAAGTCGGCGAGGGCAATCGATTCGAAGATCCGTCCGTGTTGCCGGCGGGGCGCGGTGTCTTGCTGAGGAAGCCGTCATGAGCTATCTGAACATCGTCGAGGTCGAGTCGGCCGTTGCCAATCTTGCAGGGGCGTATCCGGCCCTCACGAGTCTCGTCTCGCTGCCGAATGCGTCGATCGAAGGGCGCATGAGTCACGCGCTGCGCATTTCCAACGGCGGTTTCGGCACACGCGACGCGGTGATGATGATTGGCGGCGTGCATGCGCGCGAGTGGGGCAGTTGCGAGATTCTCATCAACTTCGCGACGGATCTTCTGTCCGCCTACACGAACAATGCGGGCCTGCAATACGGCGGAAAATCGTTCACGGCGGGCGCGGTGCAGGACATGATGAACACGCTGGAGTTCGTGATCTTCCCGCTCGTGAATCCGGATGGACGGCTCTTCAGCCAGCAGCACGACGCCAATATCCTCGACGGCTGGCGCAAGAATCGCAACACGGCGTCGAGCGGTGGCGCGGCAAGCAAGATCGGCGTGGACATCAACCGCAACTACGATTTTCTCTGGGACTTCGCGACCAAGATGGCGCCGAGTTCGCCCGGCGCGTCGGCCGATCCCGGCAACGAGACATTCCACGGCACCGCGCCGTTTTCCGAGCCGGAAACGCGCAATGTGCAGTGGCTCATCGATGCGGTGCCGCGCACGCGCTGGTTCATCGATGTGCATAGCTATTCCGAGCTGATCCTCTACAACTGGGGCGACGATCAGAACCAGACGAACGATCCCGCGAAGAACTTCCGCAATCCCACGTGGGATGGCAAGCGCGGCCTCTACAACGATGCCTACGCCGAATACATTCCCGGCGACGACGAAGCGGTCGCGGCCGCGCTCGCCAATCGCATGAAGTCGGCGATTGCGGCCGTGCGCGGCAGGAACTACACGGCAGAGCCCGCATACGGCCTTTACGCGACGAGCGGCGCGAGCGACGACTATGTCTACGCGCGCCACTATGAAAACCCGGCGAAGGGGAAGATCTACGGTTTCACGATCGAATGGGGCACGCGTTTCCATCCGGCGTGGAGCGAGATGGAACTCATCATCGACGACATTTCGGCCGCGCTGATGGACTTCTGCAGCGCAGCGCCGTGCGCGGGCGGGATCATCGCGGTCGCACCGCTCACGACCCAGCTCGCGTTCACCGACATTCCCGCCAACACCGAAACCGCGCGCGCGGTCGTGTTTTCCGTACAAAGCTGCCAGGCATTGACGCTTCAGGTCACGGCGGGACCTGCGCTGTCCGCGGGACCTGGCACGGTCGGCTTGCCGTTCGGCGGGCTGTTGAGCTTGTCTGCCGCGCCCTCGGCGGCCACGCGCGAAGTGCGCTTGTGGGTGAGCTTCAAGGCGGGCGCGGCAGGCACGAGTTCAGCGGGCAGCGTGACCGTGTCATGCCCGCAGACGGGCGGCCAATGGACGATTCCCATCACCGCGAATGCGATCGCGAAGCCCACGGTCGAAGCGATGCTCGTGCTCGATCAGTCGGGCAGCATGGACAGTGCTTCGGGCATCCCGGGCAAGAAGCGCATCGACGTATTGCACGATGCCGCGCCGAGCTTCGTCGAACTGCTGGGCGATACGGACGGCATCGGCGTGACGGCCTTCGATCAGGACGCGTATCTGCGTCTGCCGGTCGTGCAGGCGGGCGCGCTCGGCTTCGGCACCGGACGGGCGCAGGCGAAGAGTGCGATATCGAGCCATCTGACGAATCCGGCGGGCAACACGTCCATCGGTGACGGCGTCGCGCTTGCGCACGACACGCTCGGTGCGACTGCCGGTTATGACCGGCGCGCGGTCGTCGTGTTCACGGACGGCGAGGAGAATTCCTCTAAGTTCATCGCCGATATCGCTTCGAAGATCGATGATCGCGTCTTCGCGATCGGACTGGGCACGGTCAACGAGTTGAATCCGGTCGCCTTGTCGCGTCTCGTGAATAACACGGGCGGTTATCTGATGCTTACCGGGCCGCTCTCCGCGTCTGAGCAATTCCGTGTCGCGAAGTACTATCTGCAGATTCTGAGCGGCGTGACGAACAGTCAGATCGTGGTCGATCCGGACGCTTTTGTCGGAAGCAATATTGTTCGGATTCCTTTTTATGTGACTGAAGGCGATCACTCCGTCGATGTAATCTTGTTATCGGCGTATCGCAAGTATCTGAACTTCCGTGTGGAAACGCCGGCGGGCGATCTGATCGATCCGGCATCGGTCGGCGCGCTGATCGACTCGGCGTTCACGGCCGGCACAGGGCTCGACGCTTATCGCCTGTCATTGCCGGTCGTATGGCCTTCGCATTCCGCGCATGCGGGACGATGGTATGCGCGTCTCGAACTCGCACGCGAAAGCGGCCCCGGCGTGAGCGATGCCATGCGCGATACCGCCACGGCTCGCGCGCAAGTGGTGTCGCACGGCATACCGGTGAGCGTCACGGTGCAGGCGCGCTCGTCCCTCGTAATGACAGCGGACGCGAGCGCTCAACGCGCTACGCCGCCTGCCGTCATCGATCATCGTGTCACGTTGAGACAACTGGGCATTCCACTCGATACGGGAGCGTCTGTCATCGTCGAAGCGATCGGGCCGAACGGCGATACGAGCACGTTCAAGCTCTCCGATGCAGCGGCGGGGGAGTTCGCAGGGCAATCGAACGCGACGGCTTCGGGCGTCTATACGTTCCGCTATGTCGCGAGCGGAACGAGCTTCGCGGGCCTGCCGTTCACGCGCGAACAGGTTCGCACGGTGGGTGTGTGGGCCGGCGCGGACGATCCGCCGCCGCGTTCGCACGGCGAGGGAAAGGGTTGCTGCACCGATGTGATCGAGTGTCTGTTGCAGGACCGCGGCGTGAAGGCGCTGCTCAAGCGTTACGAAATCGATGCGGCGCGTATCGCCGAGTGTCTCGCGAAAAAGCGCGGTGGTACGTAGTAGCGAGGAGAAGAGGGCGCCCGAAGAGGCGCCCTCAATCGTCTAATGATTCGGAATATGAAACATCCTGTTTTAGGCATGTCCCTCCATTCGCGGCGAAACGTCGCATGCTTCGCGCCGAGGTTCCACTAACCTTGTAGCTGTAGAAAGCAAGCATATGGAGAACGAATCATGATCTATCGCAAGACAAACGATGCGCACTGGGAGCCGCTGCTCACCATCGCCGGCGACGAACTCGGCATTCACTCGTTCGAGCCCGTCGGCAAGCCGAGTGCGGACATCCGCATGTGCCGCGTAGAAGACATCGCGCGGGCGCTCGAACGCGCCTACGATTTCGGCCTGCTCGTCGGCCACACTACGACGCGCGCGAACTGCGCCAAAGGCCACTGAGCCTCATTTCCCGAGACGCTCAGCGAGCGAATAGCGCCGCATGCAGCGCTCCATGCTGTCGAGAAACGCGTGATCGGCAGCATTCATCTTCCGGTCGCGATGCCACAGCAGGTGCACGTCGACATCCATGAGCCCTTCCTCGGGCGGCAGACGCCATAACCTTTGCTGCGCGATATCGTCGCGTACGATGTGCTCCGGCAGACAGCCCACGCCATAGCCCGCGAAGATGAGCCTGCGCACTTCATCCAGACTCGGCGACGACGCCACGATGCGTCCCGTAAAACCTTTCTGATCGCGAAAGACGGTGAGTGGCGAAAGACTGTCGCCGATCTGATCGCTCGTGAACGATACAAAGTTTTCGGCGAGCAGATCGTCCATCGTGAGCGACGACTTTCCGAACAGGCGATGATGCCGCCCGCAAAAGATCGCATAACGCTGACGCAGAAAGCAGCGCATCTCGAGCTTCTCGTGCGGCGTGCGGCACAAGCCGAGTCCGGCCGTCGCCGTCTTCTGCAACAGCGATGAAATGATGTCCGACGAGCGCATGACCTCGATCTGCAGATCGATGCGCGGATAAGCGCGGTGAAACTCCGCGAGAAATTCGTCGTACACGGGCGAATCGATGCGGCTGATCGTCAGCAGGCGAATCGAGCCGCTGATGTCCTCGGTGCGATCGTCGAGTTCGGTTTCGAGCCGCGAAATATTCCCGTAGATGTCGCTTGCGATCCGATACACCTCTTCGCCCGCCTGCGTCGGCGCGAAATAGGGGCCGCGCCGCTCGATGAGCCTGCGCTCCAGCGTCTCCTCGAGCCGCCGCAGCGCCTGACTGACGGCGGGCTGCGTCACGTGCAGACGCGCGGCGGCGCGGCTCAGGCTGCGCTCCTGCATGATCACGAGATACGTGCGCAGCAGGTTCCAGTCGAGGCGATCGTTCAGAAAGCGGGCGATGTCGGTGCGCATGCGTGATCCTCGAAAGCCTTACGTGACAGGTGTGCCGTCGAACTATTAGTTAAATTTATGCGCTGAATAATAACGCGAAATTTGACTAATGATTTATGGATGACGATAAAGATGCGTATCGAAAGACAGCGCACGCGACGTGCATCGGAGACCGCATGACCCAAGCCATCGTCAACACCCGTCAGCCGGGGCGCGCCGCCACGGCGGCGTTCATCGGCACGATGATCGAGTGGTACGACTTCTACATCTACGCGACCGCTGCGGCGCTCGTTTTCGGCGAACTGTACTTTCCGTCGAGCGATCGCTTCGTCAGCACGATGGCGTCGTTCGCGACATTCGCCGTGGGCTTTTTCGCGCGGCCGCTGGGCGGCATCGTGTTTGGCCATCTCGGCGACAAAATCGGCCGCAAGAAGGCGCTGATGACCACGCTGATGATGATGGGCGTCGCGACCGTCGGCGTCGGCTTGCTGCCGGAGTATTCGAAAGTCGGCATGCTCGCGCCGGTGCTGCTCGTGCTCCTGCGCGTCGTGCAGGGCATCGCGGTGGGCGGCGAGTGGGGCGGGGCGGTACTGATGGCGGGCGAACATGCGCCGCAAGGCCGTCGCACGTTCTTCGCATCGTTTGCGCAACTGGGCAGTCCGGCGGGGCTGATTCTGTCGCTGATTGCGTTCCGCGCGGTCACGTCGATGGACAAGGCCGATTTCATGTCATGGGGCTGGCGCGTGCCGTTTCTCGCGAGCGCGGTGCTGTTGATCGTCGGTATCGTGATTCGTCTCGGCGTGAACGAGTCGCCGGAGTTCGAGCGCGTGAAGGAATCGAACCGTACGGCGAAGCTGCCGATCGCCGAGGTAGTGAAGTCGTCATGGGGCCTCGTGCTGCTGTGCATCGGCGCGAACACGATCGGGATTGCGGGCGTGTACTTCACGAACACGTTCATGATCGCGTACACGACGCAATACGTCGGCGTGACGCGCTCGCTGATTCTCGATTGCCTGTTCGCGGTCGCGATCATCCAGTTCGTCGCGCAGCCGATAGCCGCATGGCTCGCGGAACGCATGGGCGGCGCGCGCTTCCTCAAGTGCGCGGCGCTGCTCGCGATGATCTCGCCGTACCCGATGTTCCTGCTCGTGCAAAGCGGCGCCGCAGTGCCGATGGTGATCGGCATTGCCATCGCGGTGATCTGCATGGCGAGCTTCTATTCGGTGATCGCAGGCTTTGTCAGCGGCGTGTTTCCGGTGCGCGTGCGCTACTCGGGCATCTCCCTCGCGTATCAGGTGTGCGGCGCGATTGCGGGCGGATTGACGCCGCTCGTCGGCACGTGGCTCGCGCATCGTTACACGGGGCAATGGTGGCCGCTCGCCGTGTTCTATACGTGTCTCGCGGGCATCTCGCTGCTGTGCATCGTGGCACTGGATGCGCGTCGCGCGACGCATGCCGAACATGCCGAATCCGTCGGCGCGATGTGAAGCGGACTTCAACACTGAATTACCGGATCAGACACATGAAAGACCTGTTGCAAATCGATGGCGCGCGCCTCTGGCAAAGCCTGATGGACATGGCGAAGATCGGCGCGACGCACAAGGGCGGCGTGCGGCGCCTCGCGCTCACGGACGAAGACGTGCGCGGCCGCGATCTGTTCGCGCAATGGTGCCGCGACGCGGGCATGACCGTGAGCGTCGATGAAATCGGCAACCTGTTTGCGCGTCGCGAAGGCATGCGCCGTGATGCGTCGCCGGTATTGATCGGCAGCCATCTCGACACGCAGCCCGAAGGAGGACGCTTCGACGGCGTGTATGGCGTGCTCGCGGCGCTCGAACTCGTGCGCGCATTGAACGATGCGGACATCGCGACGGAGAAGCCGATCGAGATCGTGTCGTGGACGAACGAAGAGGGCGCGCGCTTCACGCCGGCGATGCTGGGCTCGGCGGTGTTCACGGGCATCACTTCGATGGATGACGCGCTGGCCAAGCAAGATGCGAGCGGCATCACACTCGCCGATGCATTGACGCAAAGCGGCTATCGCGGCACGCGCGCGGTGAAGGACCAGCGTGTCGATGCGTACTTCGAGGCGCATATCGAACAGGGCCCGGTGCTCGAAGCGAACGGCACGACGATCGGCGTGGTGACGGGCGGCCAGTCGATTCGCTGGCTCGACGTGACGGTGACCGGCGTCGCGGCGCATGCGGGCACGACGCCGATGCCTTATCGCAAGGACGCGTACTTCGCGGCGGCGCGGATGGCCGGCGAACTGGAGCATATCGTCGGGCGATATGCGCCGCGCGGACTCGTGACGATCGGGCAAGTGGGCATTGCGAATGCATCGCGCAATACGATCGCGGGGCACGTGACGTTCACCGTGGATCTGCGTCATCACGAAGACAGCGAAGTCGATGCGATGGAGCGCGATCTGCGCGATGCTTTCGCACGCGTGGCGAACGAACGGGGCGTGACGGTTTCGATCGACACGTACTGGCGCAGTCTCGCGACGCCCTTCGATGCAACTTGTGTCGCACTGGTCGCGGATGCGGTCGATGCGCTCGGCTATTCGAACGAGCGCATCGTGAGCGGCGCGGGCCATGACGCGATTCATCTCGCGCGTTATTGCCCGACGGCGATGGTATTCATTCCGTGCGTCGACGGTCTGTCGCACAACGAAGCCGAAGATGCGCTGCCCGAAGATGTCACGCGCGGCGCGAACGTGCTGTTGCATGCAGTGCTCGCGCGCGCGGGCGTTGCCGTTACCGTGGATGCGCAATGAGGAACGCTCGATGAAAACATTCTTTCACCCTGAACAGCTGCTGCATCATCCGCGCAGCTATCTCTCGCGTGGCCAGATGCGCGCGCCGCAGGAAGTGCCCGAGCGCGCGGCGCGCCTCGTCGCGGCTGCGAAGTCGATGGACTTCGATGTCATCGAGCCGAACGATCTCGGCATGGCGGGAATCGCGGCCGTGCACGACATGAACTATCTGCGCTTCCTCGAGGAAGGACATCGCGAGTGGAAGAAAATGCCCGACGACTGGGGCGATGAAATCATGTCGAATATCTACGTGCGCGATCCGAATCCGTTGCGCGGGATTCTGGCGAAGGCAGCGCGGTATCTCGCCGACGGAAGCTGTCCGGTCGGTGCGAATACGTGGCGTTCGGCATACTGGTCGGCGCAGAGCGCGCTGGCGGCGGCGTCGGCGGTCAACGATGGTGCGCGCGAGACCTATGCGTTGTGCCGTCCGCCAGGCCATCATGCGCGCGCGGATGCCGCGGGCGGGTTTTGCTATCTGAACAACGCGGCGATCGCGGCGCAGGCGTTGCGACGCAAGTACGGGCGCGTCGCGATTCTCGACACCGACATGCATCACGGACAAGGCGTCCAGGAAATTTTCTATGGACGCGACGATGTGCTGTACATCTCGATTCATGGCGATCCGACGAACTTTTATCCCGTGGTGGCGGGCTATGAGGACGAGCGTGGCGCGGGCGCCGGCGACGGCTTCAACGTCAATTTGCCGATGCCGCATGGATCGACCGAAGCGGTGTTCTTCGAGAGACTGGATGATGCGCTCGGCGTGCTGAAGCGTTTCGAGCCGGATGCGCTGGTGCTGGCGTTGGGCTTCGATATCTACAAGGATGATCCGCAGGCGCAGGTCGCGGTGACGACCGAGGGCTTCGGGCGGCTTGGCGACGCCATCGGTGCGTTGCGGTTGCCGTCGGTGATCGTGCAGGAAGGCGGATATCACCTCGAAAGCCTCGACGCGAATGCGCGGGCGTTTTTTGAGGGGTTCGCGGACAAGCGCGGGTGATGGTGGCGGTTGGAGCGGCCTCGGGATGGGGTCGCTAGAATCAAAAAAACGATTCTTGGTATCTATGGTGTGGTGTTGCGTTGGTTTGGTTTTTCAGATTTTGTTATATTTCAATGGGTAAGGCGGC
>FCOH02000029.1 GCA_001544595.2 Caballeronia peredens
ATCTCGGGGACCGCTCTCCATGAACGCTCGCACGTACTCGTACTGACTGATTGCCTGTTGTTCGTTCAGCGACGTCTGTCCGATGCTCACAATGCGTGGCCAGCGTCCTTCAAACTTCACTTCACCTTGTGCATCGAGGTCCACCAAAAGTACCGCGCGGAAAGTATTGATGTTGCTGTTGGCCGGAGTAATCCCCTGAGATACCGGCGTCAGACTGTCCCAGTCCATCTCTATGGGCTCACGCGTACCGACGAACATCCAGACCTTGCGACGGGTACGGTCGAAACGTACCAGTGCGTCGGTGTAGCCAAAGAAATCTGTGATCAATATCGATATAAACCAGAGACCCATTGCAGCGGCAAGCAGTGACAAAAAAACATCAAATAATCCTACTCGTCCGAACTCGGTGAAAGATACGACTTCCAAGTAAATGAAAGAAATAATAGCCATAGCTCCGAGCAGTGCTCCGAGTCCTACCATTCCTTTAAATGTGTTGACACCCTGTCCGATCTCCAATGTGGTGTCGTTAATGCGATAGGCCATAGCGTCACCGTTCGGCTTCACACCTGTTTCTGTCCGGACTGAACCTAGCGAACGCCACTTCCGCAAAGCCCTGTCCAACGGGCCATATGCACTCGCCTTGCGCATTCGCCGCGCCCATTTATTGTCTTTTGCACCGAGCGTATTCACGCATTCATTCCTTACATAACGGGGACGAGATTAGGATCCGATAACGCGCTTCGGGTCACGTTCACGGGGTTGCCGGTACTTGGAATAACGAATTTTGGATCGGCGGGGTCGGGCAGATATTGAAGATCAATAACGACGCTCGTGTATTGCCACGAATCAAGACGCAATATACCTCTGTATTGGTAAGCGCCCGACGCATTCTTACTGAGTCGCGGCGCCTCTTCCCAAAAGAAGGTCAACGGCTTTTGCCTACCCGTTGGCATCGCTCGCATTTCCGGTATGTGAGGATCAGTCAAGTCACCGTTAAATGACGTGGCCGGGTGTATTTCTTCGTTGAAAATTGTTTGACTTCCTGCATCTCCTTTTAACGAAACGGAGCAGCGGATTACGCTTAATACAGTCGCTCCTGGCAAAGTCAGAGTGAAGCACACTGCGTCAAAGCCACCCGAACCTGCATTGCCCAATACGCTCGGATTTCCAGACCACTCTGTTTCAAGGTTGTAAGCGTAAAGCGCATCACGGAGTCCACTCGACTCCTTGACAGCATCTGAATACTTGCTAGGCGCGGTTCCATAATAGCTTTGCGCTACCCAATCCTGCAGCGGCGCACTTGTTGCAGCTGCTGCGTGATATGCGTAATAGCAGCCGACCCCGACGGCAATAACGCCCACAATGATCCAACCTCCGACCGGAATAATGGCCGCCGCCGCTCCAACCGGCGCAAGAAAAGACAAGGAACCGGTGAAAACTCCGGCAGCCGATCCTGCAGCAAAGGCACCACCAACTGAAGCAGCTGTCGCAATTGCGAACGCTTTAGCAGAGGAGAGGTAAGCCCATGCAGCCCCATCATTTCCAACTGACTTCCGATCTCTGAATTTATAATACATCTGCAAACCTTCAGCAGCTGTAGAGACTGCGCCTAAGAGGCCACCCGCAAACGCCACACGCGCCGCGTTCTGCCAGAGAAAGCTCGTGATAAAACCCTTCTCGATAGCCATCGAGACCAACTCCGCCGATGCACCCAAAAGCATCAAGCCACCCGACACAAACGCGGCTTGGGTAGCGGCATGCGCAGCCGCCGATTCTCCCGGCGACGGGCTGGCGATCGCCATGCTTGCACTCGTCATGTTCAGGCATGCCAGCACAAAGCCAACCCACGACAGCTTCGACTTCGAGAATTCGAGAATCTTCTCGAACTGATTGACCTTGTCAGGCGCCGGCAGCATCTTAGCCGCCCTTGCGATAGCCGCGGCTGACGTGCCCTCCACCGCTTCGGCCGGCACCCATATACCGACGGCGATTCTTCGAGCGACGGTCTGTTCCTCAACCACCTGCATGACACCTTCCGCGCTTGCGACGTAGGTTGTCTTGCTCGCCTGTCCGACCGCTTTCACCGTCTTCAACGGTGCACTTTGCGGCGGACGCACGGCGCGGTACATCTTCAGCACGAGCTCGTTGACGTTCCTCACCACCAACGTTTGACCATCGAAGACAGTCGTGGTCGTTGCGGTAATGACCATCAGCAGGTAAATGCCGACCTTCTCAAACTCCGCCGGATGCACTTTCGCGAAACGTGCCAGTTGCGAGCCCGCCGCGAGCCCGATCACTCCCTGAGCCTCGCTTGCGGCGCGACCCGCCCGCCATCCCGCAAACTTCGCGTGAACATCAGACAGCTTCGCAGCCATCGCCTTCATCTTGGCAGCAATATTAGCCGCGTCCTCGTAGACACCGACCCCTCCCTTGACCGTGTCAGTCATCTTGTCCATGCGGCCAATGTCCGGCGGCCCCGAACCGAAGAGAATAGCCAACAATCCAGGTGCGGAGCCTGAAAGCGATTTCCACAGTGGCTCAAGCGGATCCTTCGGATTCGCCAACATCCACTTATCCCAAAGATCGAGCTCTGGCTGCGTCTTGCCCGCGCCCAGCACGCAGTTCGCGTAGGCAATTTGCAGATCACACGCCGACTGATCGTCCTTGTCGTCGAAGTCTTTCCAGCGCGCGTCGTCTCGGTAGGCGCCATTCCATTTCGCTACATCGTCGGCGAGCACATCGATTCGCGCGTTATAGTCGTTCGTAACAGTCGTCTGCGCATTCAAATCGTCGTTGAGTTTCTTCGGATCGTAGCGCCCCCCAAACTTTTCAGTCCATAGGGAAGCGTTGCCTTGATCTTCGAAAGACTTTTTCAAGCCGAGAATCGTGTCGCCAACGAAGCGCTCGCGCGCATGCTGTTTTTGATAAGCGGCAAGCTCCCCCGTTTTCTGGTTCCGGAAACCATTCAGATCAGCCGTGATACCGATCGGATCGAACAGCGCAAATACTAGCCCCTTGCCTTCGGCCTTTTGCGAAATTTCCTTCATCTGGGCCTGAACGGCGGCGGCCTGATCGTGACGTGCATTAAGCGGAGAAAGTAAGGCGCCGCTGACCTTTTTCCATTCAGATGCTGCGTAGAAGTCCGCGATATAGCCAACGAGATTCGCCTGCTCGGGAGCAAACCCATGCTTGGGAAGCTTGGTGCCTTTCAGGGCGGCCTGAACGTCCAGCTTTTGCATTCGCGGCTCGGGCGCTCCTTCCAGATCGCCTAGCACCTTTGGGCTAAAGCGATACCGCGTGAATGCCATCCAGACGTGAGGGACAGATTTAGGCGATGCGATAGCGATCGTCTGAGCCGATATATTGTTGTGTTCCTTTTTCTTGCAGGAATCCTTCATGGGCTTGTCCATCGGCTTCGCGGGAACTTGCCGTGGATCGGTGTACACATTCATACACGCATCCGGTCCCACCTCATAGATCATCCATCGGCTTGCACGGGTGCCCTTTGTGGGATACAGAACATACACGAAGCCACGATCGAGTTGACGCAGAATGTACTTAGAACCCTTCAGTTTCTTATTCGTGACATTCTCGCCCAGCGATCCGGGCAGGACATCGGGGTCGGCATTCTTGTTCGAAGAAGTTGTAGCGCTCGACTTGTCTTTTGAAGTGTCTTTCGGCGCCACCGCCGTGTTCAATTTATCAACTGACAGCGCAGCAGCGTAACGTACAGGTAATATGGCCAAGCCTTCTTTTATGCAGTTCGGGCAACTCATTTCTGTCCTCGGGCTTCTTGCTCGTTCAATTCAATCGCTATTTCGTTCCAGGCACCCACGTCGAGACTGTTCGCCCAGCCAGCGAACGATTCGTTCTCGCGGCGCAGTTCGGAAATTTGGGTTTGGACTTTCGGATGCTCGTCGAAGCGTGAATGACAGCGGATTGCCAAAGTGGCGAAAGCGCTCAGGTCATCTGGATCTCTCCAGCCGTAGTGCTCTCGACAACGAACAAACGCAGTGTCGATTTCATTGCTCCGGCGGGAGTGAGCGCCAACGTTGCGCAGTACGCTATTCACGACCTCGATAGACTCCACCTTTTCGCGCTGATCCCGAGTCATAAACCAGATCGGTGCCGGCGATTCAGGTTCGTTTTCTGGCGAAAGCGTGACGAGTTCTGCATCCACATTGAAGAAGGTCCACTGCCGCAACACCGGCAGGCCGCTAAAGAATTGCGACTCGCGCACATATCGGACGAGATGCGTCAGAACGCGCGGATCGTAAAAGCGGAACACCTGCAATTCACTGTCTTTGGGAGCGAGCACAGCCTTCTGACTCAAGGCTTGCGCCAAATACTGTATTTCGCCGAGATACGACAACCAGCCGCAAACGCTTCTCGCAGCGCCCGTTCCCCGCGTCCATTCGATAGCCTCGGTCATCGAGACAGAAGCGGAAAAGCGTATCAACTCTTGCGCAAAATCGACATCCGACGGCAGTTCAAGCAGGTACGGCCATGCCGAACGAACGACCTTCGTCTCAGGAAGCGGCAACAGGTGAGTTTTTATCTCGGCGCGGGCTCTCCACTCTTCGAACGGGTCGCCCAACGCCGGATCAACAAAGATCGCAAGCGAACCCGGTTCAGCGAACTGCTGACTCAAGCGAGCAACGGTGGAAGCGGCCGACGAGAGCGCAAAGACATTTTCCGGATTCGACATCAGATAAACGCGCCTCCAGAAGCAGAGACGCGCTTTAGCGCGGTAATGCAACTGAGCACCTCGAACGACTGACCTTCCCCGGCAGCACTCGATGGCCCCCCTTTTTGGACAGTGATCGAATTCAGCTTGATGTCGCCCGGACAGCTGAGTTCAATATTCCCTTCGGCCAGACGAATCTGTGCTCCAGCGCATTTCAGAGTGAGCGTGCCCTTGGCGTCTATTTCCACGTTTCCGTCCGAGGCCAAGACTCTCACATTCTGCGAAGCCATCAGTTCGACACTTCCGGTCTGCGCCTGAATCTCATTTTTGCCCTGTGCGGCAATCAGCTTCATTCCGCCAGCGTTGGCGAACATCGACACGACCTGTCCCGCAGCGAATGTAATGTTCTCCATGGCGCCCGCGTCGATATTCGAACCCGCAGTCAGCGTGACGTTCTTACCCGCGCTGTGTTGAATCGTGCCAGCCGTTGCCTGGGCAATGGCAACCGGCGCCGAGACAAGTACGGCGGGCGCTTGCAGATTCTTCAAGGTGCCGTCTTTGAGCGTTTCCTGGGACTGGAGGTCGGCGAGCTGTGCCTGCGCGGCCTTGACCATTTCGCCAAGCACCTTCATTTGTGTCATTGCGTCGTCGAGCAGGGTCACAGCCTGTTGCATATCCAGCTGCTGACCTGATGCCTTCGCTTGGTCGTCCGCCGTCACGAACAGACCTTTTCCGCCTCTGATGGCACCATACCCCGATGTCCGAAGCTCGAATCCCTCACCTCTCTTTTCGAGATTGGAATTGACGAGGTGCCCCAGATTGAGTTGCGACTTGCCCGAGTGCTCGGTGCTGAGCTTGATGCCCTCCTCGCCCTCCCAGTCTTCCATCCTGAGCTTGTTATTGCTCTGCGTCCGAATAACGTTCCTCGACAGCCACCGACGATCGTTTGTGACGTGATCGACCGCCTGACTGTTGTGATGGAAGCCCCAGATTTCCGGCTTGTCCGGATCGCCGTCTCTAAACCCGATCACCACTTCGGTGTTATCTAGACCCGGAAAATGGAACCCGGTCTGCAGCTCTCCCGCGAACGGCTTGGCCAGTCGCAGCGGCACGCTCTCACCGCCCTTCGGCCACTCGTCGAAGTCCACGTCGAATCGAACCGTGTAATATCCGGCGGCCGTCAAATATGCATATTTGTATTTATCGGGGGACGTGACCCGGCCGCTCAGCGTACCCGCGATCTTCGGCCATTTCGATTCGTCGATCTTTAAGCGAAAGCGTCGATCCGCAGGAATCGCCTTGAACGTGTTGCTGTACGCCTCGTCTCGCGCGCCGTGGTGAGTAACCTCGATGGCCACCAGCCCGTCTTCCGCATCCGGCAAATCGGTGTCCGTACGGAACACGCGTCCGCACCGAAGCTCCTGCACATTGCTTTGACCTTCGAATACCACCTGCCAGCAGATCGCTTCCTCGTGATAGAGTTGCGCCTTGCGCTGGGCTTCCGCCTGGTCCAGGTGTGCGGTCCCATAAACGTAAGGTGTGCCATACGTCGTCGGATCCTGTGGAGCGATGCTCTCCTCGGCCCTGAAGCGCTCCCAGGCTTGATCGGGGTTGTAATCCGCGACCAGAATCGATTGCGGCACGACCTGTGCGTGGTATTCGAGCTCGAACACCGACTCGATCGCTGCCTCCAGGCCAGCGTTTTCGCGATAGGGCACCGCGCGCGCGGGGTCATAAACATAATGATCGATGTCATCCGCGAAGACGATCCGGTCACCGTATTCCGCTTCTTCGATATACAGATAGATGCCCCACTTCTGCATGAGCATCTGGAGATACGCCAAGTCATCCTCAGCGTACTGAAACCGGAACAGCGTCTGCGGGTATTGGCCGCGCAAACGGAAAATGTATTGATGGGGTTTGAGCCCGTGACGCGCCAGGATCGCTTCCAGAACCTGCGGAATCGTCTGGTGCTGATAGATCTTTGTGGTCCGGATTCCCTGGAGTCGCGCCAAATGAGACTTCAGAACGACCCGGTAGCTCACGAAGTCGTTCGTTGTCTTCAACTTGGAAAACGACTGGATGAATCCGGAGAACTTCCGCTCCACGCCGTCATCCGAGGTGAATGAAAAGCTCGCGTCGCGGTTCAGGTAATCGCGGCGGGAAATGGCGCGCGGATGCGAAACCTGAATGGTGATGGCAACCGGCTCGCCCATCTTTTCGATCGCCTCATACGACGACACGGACAACAGCGATGCGCCTTCGGTGCCGGGCACCTCTAGATGGTTGGCCTGACGTCCGGTGACGGCGATTACCCGGCCTACGGCGTGTTCCGCTCGGTCCAATACGCTGGACATGGATATCCACTCCTTCCTTTGCACTGCAATCGAAGCCTGCCCCAATGGCAGGCGGTGATCAGTTTCCAGCGCACCGCTATAAATAGGGACCAGAACTTATCGTATCTTTTTGGAATCCGATAGATGAATTTTCCTAAATCCATTGATAGCTTGCGCTTCACCAAAATTTGGCGATGCCCTGCCGGATTGTTTATGAACCTATCCCGTTCGTCTACGCGTAGAAGTTGACGGGGCGGCGCTTGAGCGAGAAGGATCCGTCACTGGGAACTTGATCACGACATCCGGGCTTCAGCGTTGTCTGCCTTGAAGCATGTATCGACGGTCTTCGGGCACGGGCACGCCTGTCTTTATTCGGTACTTGTTGCCCGCGTAGAAGGCAGGCAATCCTCTAGGCACTCAAGTTCCGCACTTGCCAATCTTTTTCAATACGTGACAAACATCAGTCTTCAGTCATGCTATATATCTTTTTTTGACTTTCTCGAACTGACGAAATACCGGCGTGTGATCTCATCGCGCATGCCGCTGCTCGCGTGAGCATCGCCTCAAGATCAGAAAACCTCATGGTCCATACCCCGTCCGATGTTCGAATCGCCCACGTGGGCGCGAAATCCTTCAATGCGTCGAAGGTACCGCCGGCGTCGGACCTGCATCTCCCCATTGCCCGAATCGATCGCAATCGCGTGGACTTCGAAATCGCGAGCGTCGACGAGCGGATCGGCCATCAGCTCGATGCGATCCTGCATCATCCTGACTTCCAGCGCCTCGAGGCCGCCTGGCGCGGATTGAAGTTTCTCGTCGATCAGACGGACTTTCGCAAGAATGTGCGCATCGAAGTGCTCGACGTAGCGAAGGAAACACTGCGGCAGGACTTCGAAGATGCGCCGGACATCGTCCAGAGCGGCCTCTTCAGGCACACGTACACCGAGGAATACGACACACCCGGCGGTGAGCCGATCGCGGCGCTCATCTCTGATTACGAATTCGATCGCAGCGCGCAAGACATGGCGCTCCTGCGTGAGATCTCGAAGGTATCGGCGGCCGCCCACATGCCGTTCATCGGCGCGGTGTCGCCACAGTTTTTCGGCAAGGCGTCGATGGAAGAAGTCGTCGCCATTCGCGACTTGCGCGGCTATGTCGAGCGCGCCGAGTATCTGAGATGGAACAGTCTGCGCAAGGCCGAAGACGCACGCTACCTCGGCCTGACGCTTCCGCGCTTTCTCGCTCGCCTGCCTTACGGACCCGACACGGCCCCGGTGCGGTCATTCAACTACACCGAAGCCGTAAAGGACGAGCAGCGCCACTCTCTCTGGGCCAACGCCTCGTTCGCGTTCGCCACGAATCTCGTGCGCAGCTTCATCCGCAATGGCTGGTGCATTCAGATCCGCGGACCGCGCGCGGGCGGCATCGTCGAGGGACTGCCCACGCAACTGTACGATCTCGGCGCGGGCAACCTCGCCAAGATTCAGACCGAAGCGCTCGTCGCCGAGACGCGCGAATTCGAGTTCGCCCACCTCGGCCTGATCGCGTTATCGCACTATCAGAATCACGATCAAGCGTGCTTCTATTCCGCGCATTCCGTCCAGAGGCCGGAAGACTTCGATACCAAGGAAGCGAGTGCCAACAGCCGAGTCAATGCCCGGCTGCCGTACATCTTCCTGCTGTCGCGCATCGCGCATCACCTGAAGATGATCCAGCGCGAAAACATCGGCACGACCAAGGATCGGCGGTTGCTGGAGCTGGAACTGAACACCTGGGTCAAGACGTTGGTCACCGAAATGACCGCGCCTGGCGACGACCTCCAGGCCTCGCATCCGCTGCGAGAGGCCAATGTGGAAGTGGAGGATATCGAAGATAACCCTGGCTTCTTCCGCATGAAACTCTTCATCGTGCCGCACTTCCAGATCGAAGGCATGGACATCAGCCTGGCACTCACATCACAGATGCCGAAGGCGAAGGCTTAACCGACATGCGAAGCCGCGGGAGAATCAAACTGATCAAGCACGCGCGAATTTCTTTCCGGGTGTCGTGTGTTGCTGTCGCCCTGCTCGCGACATGCGCGGCGCTGGCGCAGGATCGTCCATCCGTCACGGCCGTGGCACCCACGTCCGCGCCGACTATCGCGTTCGCCCCGGTTATTGCGTCCGTTGGTTCGCCGCCCTCTGGGAGCGCGGCGACGACGAGGATGCTGCACCGCTGGCATTACGCAACCTCCCTTCCGCAGGACGACCAGAGTCTGAACCAGCTCCTTGCTCAGCGCCCCGATCTGCAGACGCATTCTCATATGACCTATTACTCGTCGCCGGTACTCATCGGTCAACGCGCCCGGCTACAGCCTCCGGGTAGCGAGTTCAATCATTGATCCAGTTCACCCGCGTTCTGATTGACCGGCGCGCAGATCGCGCTTCGCTCAACGGACTTTGCATTTTTCACACTCGATCGACAAATGAAAATAACGAGACCCTTATGGGCGCAAGGCGTCTTCATGACGCCACAGCACTTTCAACAACAAGCGCAATGGGAGCAGTTCGCTCATGCCCGGGTTGCCGAACTGGCCAGTCCCGATCCCTGGGGAGTCGTCGATGTCGCGATCGACAAGCAGGCACTGGATATCGACCGGCTGCAACTCACCAGACTCACCGTTCGCCTGCCAGACGGCACGCTGATCGACAGCGAAACATCCGACTGGCTGCCGGCCGCGCGCAATCTGAGCGACGTGGGCTCGCAACATGACGCAGTCACGGTACTCGCGGGCGTGGCGCTCATCGATGCCCAGGGCGGCAACTGCATCGAACCCGGCGCGAAACCTGCCCGACCGCGTCGCTTCGTGCGTGAGTATCTGCACGTCGCCGATTTACACGGCGAAGGCGATGAAGAAATCAGCGTCGAGCGCCTTGCTGTCGCACTGCTTTTCGATTTCGAAGAAAGCGGCGACTACGTGACGTGTCCGGTCGCGCGCTTCATCCGGAATGCGCAGGGACAGTTCGAGCTCGATGCAGCGTTCGTGCCGCCCTGCCTGTTTCTCTCGGCCAATGCCACGCTGACCACGCGGATGAAACGCCTGTCGGAAATCCTGAGCGCCAAGAGCGCCAGCCTCGCGGTGCGTCGGCGCGAACGATCGGATCAGATCGCCGACTACGCTGTGGCCGACGTCTCCCTCTTCTGGCTGCTGCACAGCGTCAACTCGTCCTGGCCGGAACTCGCGCGGCTGGTGCAAGCGCCGAATCAGCATCCCGAAAGGCTTTATACCTTGCTGTCGCGCCTGGCGGGCTCGCTGCTGACCTTCTCCACGACCGAAACGCTTCAGGCCATTCCGCCCTACGATCACCGTGCACCGGAGCCTGTGTTCGCCGAACTGGAGTCGTTGATCCGGAATCTGCTCGATACGGTCATCCCGTCGCGCGTGGTGCCGATCGTGCTCGAACGCGTGCGCGGCTCGGTCTGGACCGGCCAGATCAAGGACGAGCGGCTCGTCGAGGACGCGGACTATTACCTCTCCGTGCAGGCCGGACTTCCCGCGCACGCGCTCATCGAGCAGTTCCCGCGTCTGTGCAAGGCGGGTGCGCCCGATGAAGTCGAACAGATCGTCAACTCGGCGCTCTCGGGCATTCCGATCAAGCCGATGTCACGGTTGCCCGCAGCCATTCCGGTGCGCATCGAGAATCAGTATTTCGCCCTCGACGGCGCGCATCCCGCGTTCAAGCGCATGATTGCGGCGCGCGCCTGCCAGTTCTACGTGCCGACGTCGATTCCGGACGTATCGATTGAACTCTACGCGGTACTCCCGACATGAGAAAGCTGGCCTCGACAGATATCGGCCTGTTGCCGGTGGCGTTGCGTGACACGGCGCTCATGGTCTCGGACTTCGCGGACACGAGCCTGGAAAAGTCCGTCGAAGACCTGCGCGACAGGGGCGAGGCTCAGATCAAGACCCTCGGTGCAGAACTCGAAGCAAGCGGCTGGTCACAGGACATGATCGACGACGCGCAGTACGCGCAGTGCGCACTGCTCGACGAAGTCGCTTTGAGCGGTCTCTTTGGCGAGCAGCGTGACGACTGGGAAAGCCAGCCGCTCCAGTTGATCCACTTCAAGACCAACGATGCCGGTGAAGAGCTTTTGCGCCGGATCGACAAGCGGCTGCACGATCCGCGGCCCGTGCGCCCGCTGCTCGCGATCTTCGGCGCAGTGCTGGACCTGGGGTTCACAGGACGGCTCGCACTCGAAGGCGGGAACGCGAAAGCCAGACTCAGACAGGCCATCGCCACCGGCCTGGGCGTCACGCACAGTTTGGAGGAAAACGATGACGATTCCATCGTGGTGAAGACGGCCAGCACGCGTTCATGGACACAGCGGATATCGCCGCTCGCAGGCATTGCGTTCGGCTGCGTGGCAGTCGGGCTCGCCTGGTTCGGGGTGAATCGCTGGCTGGATGCGTCCGTGGCTCGCATGATTCATTGAAGGAGCAACAGCAATGACTCGACACATAATGAAATGCGGGGCCAAACGATGATCCGTCCCGGGCCAGGCTTATTTGAGCGGATCACCGGACATTTCGCCGACGGCACCGCGATCACGGATCATTCGCCGGAAGAACAGACTTTCTACTCCGTGCGCGACAACATCCAGCGCATTCTGAACAGCCGGCGAAGAGCGCTCGCGCATCTTCCGAATTATGGGCTCGACGATCTGTCGGAAATCTATCGGCACCTGCCCGCCTCCGCGCATAAGTTGAAAAGCGAGATCGAAGCGACGCTGCTGGAATACGAGCCGCGCCTGAGGTCGATCGACATCGAGATCAATAAGCCCGAACCGGGCATGCTGCTGAGCTTCACGATGGCATGTCATCTGCGACGCGAAGGGCTTGTGCGTTTCGGTACGGATTTCACGCCGGACGGCAGGACACGGTTGCGGATGTTGCAACAGGCATCCGATCAGTACTGAGCCGGGCGCACCCGGCAAGAGGAACAGAAGTATGGCGAAAATGATAGCTTTGAAAGGCAATCTGACCACCACAGGTGGACGGGTGCTGGATGGCGACGACTCGATGCTCGACGACGGGACCCCGATTGCGCGACATATGGGACTTGCGTCCTGTCCTCGGTGCGGGAAAAACGGGCCGGTCCTGGGGACCGCAGTGAACTGGGGCGTCGCCAATATCCGAGCAGTGGTGGATGGCGATATCGTAGTGTGCGAATGTCCGCGCGGCACCAATCGCGTCATTGCGCGATCGACGATCTTCGACGCCTAGACAACACGCTAAATTCCCGCCGCTCGCCGAACTTGCCGAGGCCCTGATCGACCGCCATTCGCAGCACCGGGCCCACTCGCGTGCCAGCGAACAAATGAACCCGGCCGAGACCCGTTACCATGTGAAGGACGCAAAACCCCGCCCAAAACGCCCCAAAGTCCCATGCGCGAAGTCATCTGGATCATCTTGACCGCCATAGCTGTGATCTACGCGCTTGCTCTTGCAGGCCTGTACTGGCTGCAAGGCCGCCTGGTCTATCCGCTCGAACAGATCCAGACCTTCAAAAGCGCCGAACTCGAAGCGCGCACGGAAGCCATCAGCATCACGACCGAGGACGGTCTCGACCTCGAAGTCCGCTTCAAGGCGGCGTCGAACGAACTCGCGCCGACCGTGATCCTCTTCCACGGCAACGGCGAAGACCTCGCGCAACGCGGCCACATCGCGCTGGAGATGATCGACGCAGGCTATGGCGTCCTGCTCGCCGAATATCGCGGCTACGGCGGCAATCCCGGCAAGCCGCACGAAGCCGGTCTCTATGCCGATGCACGCGCCGCCTACGCCTACGCGTCGGCGCGATCGACGAACATCGTGCTACACGGCTATTCGCTCGGCTCGGGCGTCGCTGTCCAACTGGCGAGCGAAGCGAAAATCAGCGCGCTGATCCTCGAAGCTCCGTTCACGAGCATCGTCGACGTCGCGGCCAGACGGTTCCGGCTGTTCCCCGTCCGTACGCTCGCTCGCGACCGCTACGACAGCCTGTCGAAAATCGCCTCGATCCGCGCACCGCTCCTGATCTACGCCGGTACCGCCGATGGCGTCATCCCGCCCGCGCAGTTCCGGCGCCTCTTCGACGCCGCCCGCGGCGACAAGCGCCTCGCGTTGATCGAAGACGCCGATCATCTCAATGTCTGGACGATGGGCGGCCGTGAGCACGTCATGCAATTCCTCGCGTCGCTGCAGCCGACGCACGCCGCGCGCACACGCCTGAACGCCTGAGCGTCTAGCCGTTCGCCGCCTTCTTCCTGCTGCGGCCCGGCTTGAGCGTGATCCACGTCGGCGCGTGATCGCTGGCGTGCGGCTCGCCGCGCACCCATTTGTCGACGCCGGCGTCCTTTAGCTTCTTCGCCAGATCCTTGCTGAGAAGAATGTGATCGATCCGCAAGCCCGAATTGGTCTGCCAATGATTTCGAAAGTAATCCCAGAACGTATAGATGCGTTCGTCGGGAAACTGCTTGCGCAAGGCGTCCGTCCAGCCCTGAGCCAGCAGATCCGCATAGGCCGCGCGGCTTTCGGGCTGCAGCAATGCGTCCTTGAGCCAGGAGCGCGTGTTGTAGATGTCCTCGTCGGTGGGCACGACGTTGTAGTCGCCCGCAAGCACGACCGGGTGTCCGCTGTCGAGCAGCGTCTTCGCGTGCGCGTTGAAGCGCTCGAACCACGCGAGCTTGTAGTCGAACTTGGGGCCGGGCTGCGGATTGCCGTTGGGCAGATAGAGGCAGCCGATCAGCAAGCCGCCCACGGCGGCCTCGAGATAGCGGCTGTGCGTGTCGTCCTCGAAACCCGGCAGGCCGCGCCGGCTCAGCACCGGCTCGGCCCCTTTCGCGAGGATCGCCACGCCGTTCCACGACACCTGCCCGTGCCAGAGCGCGCCGTAGCCCGCGTTCGCGATGGCATCGGCGGGAAACTGTGCGTCGGTCGCCTTCAATTCCTGCAGG
Organism: Caballeronia peredens; assembly: GCA_001544595.2. Lineage (GTDB taxonomy): Bacteria > Pseudomonadota > Gammaproteobacteria > Burkholderiales > Burkholderiaceae > Caballeronia > Caballeronia peredens. The sequence continues at coordinate 14,002 of FCOH02000029.1, forward strand.
CAGACGATGTCGGGCGATTCGCGTTCGAGCCATTTCAGCAACGCATCGAGGCGTGGACGAATGCCGTTGACGTTGAAGGTCGCGATTTTCACTCGGCGTCTCCATCGGCGAAACGTGGTCGATCGTACACGCGTCGCAGTTTGCGTGCCGCATCGTGCGTCAGCACGCCGCGCGAAAATCTGCGAAAGTGCGCAAACCCTTCACGCCGTCACGCGAAAGATCCATGTCCGCCCTGCCGCAATCCGAAGCCTCCGTTCACTGGCAACGCAATCTCTACGTCTGCGTGTTCGGCTCGTTCACGACCATCATGGCGATGACGCTGCTCCTGCCCTTCCTGCCGCTCTACGTGCAGCAACTGGGCGCGACGTCGGTGGAGTCCGCGGTGCAATGGTCGGGCGTCGCGTTCGGCGCGACGTTTCTCGCAGCGGGGCTCGTCGCGCCGCTCTGGGGACGGCTCGCCGACCGCTACGGCCGCAAGCCGATCCTCATCCGCGCGAGCCTCGGCATGGCGGTCACGATGTCGCTGCTCGGCGTCGTGCAAACAGTCTGGCAACTGGTCGCGATGCGCTTTCTGGCGGGGCTCGTCGGCGGCTACGCGAGCGGCGCCATCGTGATGATCGCGACGCAAACGCCCCGGCATCGCACCGCGTGGGCGCTCGGCACGCACGCGGCGGGCATGATGGCCGGCAATCTCGTCGGGCCGCTCGTCGGCGGCTTGCTGCCGGGACTGATCGGCATCCGCAATACGTTTTTTCTCGCGGGCGGCCTCATTTTCTGCTCGTTCATCATGACGTCGCTTCTGGTCAAGGAAGAGCGGCGCGTGCCCGACCGCTCGAGCGACAAACCACGCGGCGGCTGGCGCGACGTGCCGCTGCTCACGCCCGTCATCGCGATGCTCGCGAGCGCCATGCTGCTCATGTTCGCCAACATGTCGATCGAGCCGATTATCACCGTGTACGTGTCGCAGCTGGTGAAGGACCCGAAGCAGGTCACGCTCGTCGCGGGCTTCGTGATGTCCGCCGCCGCGCTCGGCAGCGTGCTCGCCGCGCCGCGCATCGGGCGTCTTGCCGATCGCATCGGCGCGACGAAGGTGATCGTCGCGTGTCTGGCAGTGTGCGGCGTGCTGCTGATTCCGCAGATGTTCGTCACCAACGGCACGCAACTCGTCGCTCTGCGCTTTCTGATGGGACTCGCACTGGGCGGCCTGTTGCCCGCCATCACGAGCGTCGTGCGTCACAACGTGCCCGATAACGCGGTCGGCTACATCCTCGGCTACGCGACGTCCGCGCAATACATCGGACAAGTGACGGGGCCGCTCGCGGGCGGCTTCATCGCCGCGCATTCGGGCATGCACTCGGTCTTCGCGATGACGAGCGTGCTGATGTTCGCGGGCGCCGCCTTCAACGCATGGGTGTTCCTGCGCAAAGGCCGCGCGGCCGGCCAGGATGCGGCGCGCGCGCCCTGAGCGATGCTTACTTCTTCTCGCTGTCGAGATGCGCCATCTGCACCGCTTCGTAACGGTCGCCCGCCGCCGCGCCTTTCGGCACCGCCGCTTCGATCGCGGCGAAGTCGTCCCCGGTGAGCTTCACGTCGAACGCGCCGAGCGATTCCGTCAGACGATCGCGGCGACGCGCGCCGATGACCGGGATGATGTCATCGCCTTGCGCGAGCACCCACGCAATCGCGATCTGCGCGACGCTCACGCCCTTCGCGTCGGCGATCGCGCGCAGTGCATCGACGAGCGCGAGGTTGCGTTCGACGTTGCCTTGCTGAAAGCGCGGACTGTTCGCGCGCCAGTCGTTCGACTGCGCGGCGTCCTTGTTCCAGTGTCCGCTGATCAGTCCGCGCGACAACACGCCGTATGCCGTGATGCCGATGCCGAGTTCGCGGCAAGCCGGCAGAATCGCGTCCTCGACGCCGCGTGAAATCAGCGAATACTCGATCTGCACGTCGCACACGGGATGCACGGCCGCGGCCTTGCGAATCGTCTGCGCGCCGACTTCCGAGAGCCCGACGTGACGCACATAGCCCGCATCGATCATGTCGACGATCGCGCCGACGGTGTCCTCGATCGGCACGTTCGCGTCGAGCCGCGCGGGCCGGTAGATGTCGATATGTTCGACGCCCAGGCGCTGCAGCGTGTACGCGAGCGCATTCTTCACGGCGACGGTGCGGCCGTCGAAGGCAATGAAGTTGCCCGCCGGATCGCGCATGCCGCCGAACTTCACGCTCAGAATGGCGGAATCGCGGCGCGACGGCGGCGCGCTCTTCAACGCCTCGCCGATCAGCATTTCGTTGTGGCCCATGCCGTAGAAGTCGCCGGTGTCGAGCAGCGTGACGCCTGCTTCGAGCGCGGCGTGGATCGTCGCGATGCTCTCCGCGCGATCCGACGGCCCGTACATGCCCGACATGCCCATGCATCCGAGTCCGATGGCCGACGATTTCGGTCCCGTCTTTCCGAGTCTGCGTTGTTCCATGATCGTTCTCTCCTGAAGGACTTGCGCCCGCACATGCCGGCGTTCGAGAAGATTATGGAAGCAAACTTCGCGTGCGATAATCCACTTCAATTCGAATGGGCTGTGCGCCGAGGCGAACAATGAGCGAACCGGATCTGTCGGATCTGCATGCGTTTCTGGCGGTCGCGCGCTCGCGCGGCTTCAGGCAGGCGGCGCTGTTGCGCGGCGTGTCGGCGTCGTCGTTGAGTGAGGCCATTCGCAGACTGGAAACGCGTCTCGGCGTGCGTTTGCTGAATCGCACGACGCGCAGCGTGACGCCGACCGAAGCCGGCGAGCGGCTGATCGAGCGCCTGGCGCCGGCCTTCGCGGAAATCACGGGCGCGCTCGACGCCGTGAACGGCTTTCGCGACAGCCCGACCGGCACGCTGCGTCTTAACGTGCCGACGATCGTCTCGCGCGAAGTCCTGCCGCCGATCGTCGCGCGCTTTCTCGCGGCGCATCCGGGCATCACGCTCGAGATCAGCGCGACCGACAATTTCATCGACGTGCTCGCCGCCGGTTTCGATGCGGGCATCCGCTATGACGAGCGCATCGAGCGCGACATGATCGCGGTGCCGATCGGGCCGCGCACGCAGCACTTCGTCGCGGTTGCGGCGCCGTCCTATCTCGCCGCGCATGGCGAGCCGAAGCATCCGCGCGAGCTGGTGAATCACGCGTGCATCGGGCATCGCTTCGAAAGCGGCGTGCTGGCGACGTGGGAGTTCATGCGCGGCAAGGAAACGATACGCATCGTGCCGCAGGGGCCGCTCGTCACGTCGTCGATCGAGATCAGTCGCGAGGCCGCCATCGCGGGCCTCGGGCTCGTCTATACCTTCGACGAATTCGTGCGCGCGGCCGTCGACCGTGGTGCGCTCGTGCCGGTGCTCAAACCGTGGTGGCAGAGCTTCACCGGACCTCGCCTTTATTATCCGAGCCGCGCGCACATGCCGGGGCCGTTGCGCGCGTTCATCGACTTCGTGCGCGCCGGAAACAACGCAGCGAGCTGAAACCCGGGCATCGCGCTCAGTGCTGCACGCCCCAGCGCCGCACCGTGACGCGCTCGATGTTATCGAAGACGAGATGCTCTACCGCCAGCCCGATCACGATGACCGCGGCTAGCCCCGCGAACACGCGGTCCGTATAAAGCTCGTTGCGGTTCTGGAAGATGTACCAGCCGAGACCGCCCTTGCCCGAACTCGCGCCGAACACGAGTTCCGCCGCAATCAGCGTGCGCCACGCGAACGCCCAGCCCACGCGCAGGCCCGCGAGAATCGACGGCAGCGCGGCGGGCACGAGAATCAGCATCACGTGGCGCAGGCCACCCAGGCCGTAATTGCGGCCCGTCATGCGCAAGGTCGAGGGCACCGCCTGAAAACCCGCATACGTGTTCAGCGCGAGCGGCCACAACACCGAATGCACGAGCACGAAGAGCAGGCTGCCGGTGCCGAGACCGAACCAAAGCAACGCGAGCGGCAACAGCGCGATGGACGGCAGCGGATTGAACATCGCGGTGAGCATCGAGAGAATGTCGCGGCCGATGCGCGTGGACACCGCAAGCGACGTCAGCGCGAACGCGAGCAGCGCGCCCAGCAGATAGCCGCGCAGCAGGACCGACATCGATATGCCGATCTTCGCAATCAGCTCGCCCGACGCGATACCTTGCACGAACGCGACGAACGTGGCGCTGAAGGTCGGCAGCAGCAGATCGTTATCGACGACACGCGCGGCGATCTCCCACAGCGCGATCAGCACGATCGCGATGATCGACTTGCGCAGCCACGAACGATCCGCGAGACGTTTCGTGAGCGGCAGCGGCGCTTCGTGTTCGAGGTTCGCGGGCGCCGCGGGCTGGACTTCGTACTCGGGCCGCACCGGCGGCGCGATCAGATTGGGCGTGCTCATTGCGCGACCTCTTCTTCGAACAACAAACGATGAATGCGCGCCACGCTCTGCTGAAACTCTCCGCGACCCATGCTTTCCTGCGTGTATTGATGACTGTTCAGTTCGGCGCGCACGCGTCCCGGATGCGGCGTGAGCAACAGAATCCGATTGCCGACGATGAGCGCTTCCTCGATCGAATGCGTGACGAACAACAAGGTGAAACGCTCGTCGCTCCAGAGGCGCAGCAGTTCTTCCTGCATGCGGCGGCGCGTGAGCGCATCGAGCGCGGCGAAGGGCTCGTCCATCAGCAGGACGCGCGGCTGCATCGCGAGCGCGCGCGCAATCGCGACGCGCTGCTTCATGCCGCCCGAGAGCGTGTGCGGATACGCATCCGCGAATTTGGCGAGACCGACCTTGTCGAGATAATGCAGCGCGCGCTCACGCGCTTCGGCGCGGCCGAGCTTGCGCGCGACGCGCAGCGGAAAGACCACGTTCTGCAAGACGGTCTTCCACGGCGGCAACTGATCGAACTCCTGGAACACGACGATGCGGTCCGCGCCCGGCCCGCGCACGCGTTCGCCGCCTAGCTCGATACTGCCCGCGACCGGCTCGATGAAACCCGCGACCGCCTTGAGCAAGGTCGACTTGCCGCAGCCCGAAGGCCCGAGCAGCACGAAGCGGTCGGCACCGTAGACATCGAAGCTGACATCGTGCGTCGCGCGCACGAGGCGCTCCGGCGTGCGATATTCGAGCGTGACGTTCTTGGCGCTGAGCAGCTTGCCGCTGGTGAAAGCGTCAGCTTCGGCTTCGCGGGAATACAGCGCTTGAGGATTGGCGGCCATGGGTGTGCTGGATCGGATGTGCTGAAACGCAAACGATCACGATACCGGCGCGCGGCATCTGCGCGAACCAATCATTGCGCATATCCAATCCGCGATTGCCGATAAGCGTTTGCTTCAGATCAGCTGCCGTCTTTCGTCGCGGGATCGCTGAAGAAATAGTCCTGCCACGACTTCGGCTCGTTCCTGATCGCGCCGACGCGATGCATGAACTGCGCGAGCGCGAACGTGTTCTGCGGCGCGACCTTGAACTGCACCGAAGGATCCTTGATCACCTTGATCAGCAGGTCGCGATCGATCTTCGCGTTGTTCACGCGCAGATAGATGTCGGCGGCCTGCTCGGGATGCTGCGTCACATAGCGCGCGGCATCGTTGAGACCCGCCACGAACGCGCGATACGTCTTCGGGTTCTCGTTGCGGAACTTCTCGGTCGCGTACAGCACCGTCGCGGAGCTCGGTCCGCCGAGCACGTCGTATGAATTGAGCACGATATGCGCCTTCGGATTGCCCGCGAGTTCCTGCTGCTGGAACGGCGGATTGCCGAAATGCGCGTTGATTTCCGTGCCGCCCGCGATGACCGCCGCCGTCGCATCGGGATGCGGCACGGCTTGCGTGAGCTTGTCGAGACGATCGAACTGCTTGTCGCCCCAGGTTTTCGCGGCCGCGTATTGCAGGATGCGCGACTGCACCGACACGCCGACGGCCGGCACCGCGATGCGGTCCTTTTCAGTGAAATCGGCGATGGTCTTCACGCGCGGATCGTTCGATACCAGGTAATACGGGAAGTTGCCGAGCGACGCCACGCCCTTCACATTCTGCCGCCCGTGCGTGCGATCCCAGATCGTGAGCAACGGACCGACGCCCGCCGCGGCGATATCGACCGAACCCGACAGCAGCGCATCGTTGATGCTCGCGCCGCCCGACAGCTTGACCCAGTCAACCTTGATATCGAGGCCTTCCTTCTTGCCTTCCTGTTCGATGAACTTCTGATCGCGCGCGACGTTGAGCAACAGATACACCACGCCGAATTGCTCCGCGATGCGCAGCGTGCCTTCGGCGCGTGCATTCGTCGACGTGATGCCGAGCGTCACCGCGAGCGTGGCGACGAGCGCGCGAACGGCGCCCTTCCCTGTTCGAGAAAGCATGAGTGAAACCCCGGAATGCAAAGATGTTGTTGGTCTTAGAAAGGCGCGTCGCCTTCGATGGTCGTGCGATACAGCTTGCGGCGCTGATCGTCGGGCGTGCCCGCCGCGAGATGCATGACCGAGCGGTTGTCCCAGAAGACCATGTCGCCCGCGCGCCACTGATGCCGGTAGATGAATTCCGGCCGCGTGCTGAACGCATACAGTTCGGCGAGCAACGCGCGGCTTTCGTCTTCGGGCAAGCCGATTACGCGCGTCGTGAAATGCTCGCTGACGAACAGTGCGCGGCGCTTCGTCTCCGGATGCGTGCGCACGATCGGATGCGTCACCGGCCTGACCTGCGCGATTTGCTCGGCGGAGAGATTCGGCCGCCACGGGCTGCGCTTCTGAAGCTCGCCGTACTTCGCGAGATAGGTGTGCTCGGCGACGCGGCCTTCGACGGCATGCTTCAGATGCGCGGGCAACGCGTCCCACGCGAGATGCTGATTGGCGAACAGCGTGTCGCCGCCGACGGCCGGCAATTCCTGCGCATGCAACAGCGAACCGAGGCTCGGCTTTTCCTTGTACGAGAGGTCCGAGTGCCAGAAATGGCCGGCATCGCCCAGGCCGATCGGCTTGCCGTTCTCGACGATGTTCGACACGATCAGCACTTCGGGATGTCCCGCGAGGCCGAACTGATGCAGCACGTGAATCTGCAACGGGCCGAAGCGCTTGCTGAAGGCGACCTGTTCGTCGGGCGTGATGCGCTGATCGCGAAACACGAGAACGTGATGATCCAGATGCGCCCGATGAATGCGCGCGAAATCCGACTGCGAAAGCGGTTTCGAGAGATCGAGGCCGATCACTTCGGCGCCGAGCGGCGCGTCGAAGGGGCGAATCTCGATGAGTTGATCGGCGGCGGGTGTTTCGAGTGTTGCGGAGGCGGTCTGAATCGTCACGGTCGAATCGGTCACTTCGGGGAAGCGATCAATCTAACGCGTGACGATTCGCCGGGCAACGAAGCATCTGCGATTTGGATATCAGCGAACGCTATAAGGCTGCATCATCGGTTCGCCGGCGCCGGACGCGATGCATCAGGCCGGTCAGCACCGCCGGAAAACGTGCCGCGCTTCCGAATGCTTCATTCGTCGGCGGCGTCGAAAGGCAATTCGACCTGCACGGGTTCGACGAAGCCGCTTTCGTCGCGCCCCGACAGCGCACTCACGCGCACCCCGAGCAGCCGGATCCGGCGATCGAGCACGATGCGCTTCAGGCATTCGGTCGCTGCGCGGCGAATTTCGAGCGGATCGGCCGTGGCGACGGGAATCGTCAGGTCGCGCGTGACGGTGCGGAAGTCGTCGAAACGCAGCTTGATGCCCACCGTGCGCCCGAGATAGCCCTTGCGCTGCAGATCTTCCGCCACGCGCGTGCAAAGCTGCGTGAACTCGACGGAAAGCGTCGCGCGATCGTGCTTCGGATGAAAGTCGCGCTCGAAGGTCGTTTCGCGGCTCATCGACTTGGGCTCAGAGCTGACGACGACCGGCCGCTCATCCTGCCCCTGCGCGATGCGCGCGAGCCACGCCGCATAGGTGTGGCCGAAATGCGTCTGCAGAAGGCCGAGATCGGCCGCGGCGATATCGCCGACCGTGACGATGCCGAGCGCCGCCAGTTTCTCGTTCGCCTTCGGGCCGATGCCGTTCACCTTGCGCGCGGCGAGCGGCCAGATGCGCGTTTCGAGGTCGTTCATCGTGAGGATAGTCAGGCCGTCGGGCTTGTCGAGCTCCGAGCCGATCTTCGCCAGCAGCTTGTTCGGCGCGATGCAGATGGAGCACGTCAAACCGGTCGCCTCGTTCACGGCGTCCTTTATGCGCCGGCCGATGTCGGCGGATTCGCCCGGCAGATCGCTCACGTCGAGATAGATTTCGTCGATTCCGCGATTCTCGATTTGCGTCGTGAACGTGGCCGCCGCCGCCTTGAACAAGCGCGAGTAATGACGATACGACTCGAAATCGGTCGGCAGCAAGATGGCGTCGGGCGCGAGCTGCGCGGCCTTCATCATGCCCATTGCGGAGAACACGCCGAATTTGCGCGCCTCATACGTGGACGTGGTCACGACGCCGCGGCCCGCGTAATCGCGCAGCCGTCTGAAACGTCGTGTGCCGTCGGGAAGCGTTTCCGGCGTGGCGCTGCGGCCGCCGCCGACCACGACCGGCATGCCGCGCAGTTCCGGATAGCGCAGCAGTTCGACCGATGCGAAGAACGCATCCATGTCGAGATGCGCGATGCGGCGGGGAGCAGACTGCGCGTCCATTCGTGTGATCAGAGCGCCCGGGCGCTCGCCGCGCTCCAGGCCAAACGGACAAGGAAAGATGCGTGAAACATGCCGTGGCGCGACCACGGCGCGCGTGGCAGCGGCGTGGCAAGGAAAGGAAATGGCTTACTGTACATCCATACAGTGATTTGCGCCAGAGGCTTCGCGGGCGGACTTGCGCTCATTCACTCCGGCGTGCGCTTTTCCGCGAGCGCGCGGCGGCAATCGTCGAAAACCTGCCGCACCACGTCCGATTGATAGTTGAGGTCTTCGCTGTCGAGGATTTCCTCGACAGCATCGCGCGCCCAGTCCGCTTCGAGCAGCGCGCAATGTTGCGTGGCGATTTCACGCGCGATGGCGGCGAGCTTCGCGATTGTGAGCCAGTCCGCCAGCCGCTGATGCCGTTCGAGCCACTTGTGCGCCGCCTGCACGTGAAAGGCTGCCGCGGGCCAGTCGCCGTTCAGATAGAACGCGCCGAGGCTGCCGCACGTGAGCCAGCACAGCAATTCGACGCGGTCGCGGGCACTGAGGGTACGAGGCACATCGTTCATGGCGGCCTTCACGAGGGACGATCGACGGATGCGAAAAACGCACGGCGTTTCGTATGAAATCCGTATGAAACAAGATAGCACGGGATGGTGCGGCGCGGCACTGCCATCACGCTGCGCAGCGGGCCTTTACGGTGCGCTGGCGAACGCTCGCTGCGCCATACGGAGAGAACGCGCGGATCGCTCGCGCGGTGCACTCATTTATCGCTAATTCGCGCGGCATAACCTGATTTCCGTCGGCCCCACTCATCGCTCCCATTCATCGACTCAATGAGCGGCCGCTTTTCAACGACGGAGGTGCATCATGTTTGAACGTTTCTCGCAGTCCCTCGGCAGCTTTTTCTCCGACCACCATGCTCGCGACGAATACCTCTCTTCATCGAGCGATCTCGCCGAACTCGAGCGCCGCATGCGCGAAGTGGAAACGCAGGACCATATGTACAACATGCATTTCTATAGCTCGTCCGGCGGGCGGCACTACGACGACCACTGAGCGAAAGCGGGCTACTTCGCGTCCTCGCGGCCGGCCTGCCCGAGCATCACGGTCCAGCCGAGTCCGCGCACGTTGCGAATGACGCTCGCACCGAACTTCTTGCGCACGGAATGGATGAGCACGTCGACCGCGTTGCTCTCCACTTCCTTGCCCCAGCCGTACAGGCGATCCTCCAGCTGATCGCGCGAGAAGATCGTGCCGGGGCGTTCGAGCAGCGCGTGCATCAGCGCGAACTCGCGCGCCGACAGCACGCCCGAACACTCGCCGCAGGTCAGCGTGCGCTGATCGAGGTTGAGGTTGAGGGAATCGTCGCCGAGCCGCGAGATCGCGTAGCCCGCTTTTCTGCGCAGCACCGCGCGGATGCGCGCGAGCAGCTCGGGCATCAGGAAAGGCTTGAGCAGATAGTCGTCGGCGCCGAGATCGAGGCCTTGCACGCGCGTGTCGAGATCGTCGCGCGCGGTGAGGATCAGCACCGGCGTCGCGTTGCCCGCCGTGCGCGCCTGGCGCAGCAGTTCGATGCCGGTCATGCCGGGCAGGCCGAGATCGAGCAGCACCACGGTGTAATCGGCGGCGTTCAGCGCCTCGCGGCCGGCGTTGCCGTCGCGTACCCAGTCGACGGCGTAGTCGGCATCCTTGAGTGCACGCATCAGGCTCGTGCCGATCTGCACGTCGTCTTCGATGAGGAGAATTCGCATGTTCCACCCCGCACCAGCGAAACACAGCGGACCGCACGGCATCGCGCCGCCATACGGACCGAAATGGCGCATGCCCCGCGCGCCGGCGATGCAGCGTAAAGCGGGTCGAATAGCACGTCCGGTCTTTTTATTGCCCTTGACTGACCGGTGCCGACGACTCGCGCCACGCAGCGAATGCATTGTAATCGGCGCAAATTCGCGCGCCTATCCCTATGCGATTCATGCGGATGCCGGCGCGGCTGCCGTGGCGCGCTCCTTCACTTCCTCGAGCGGAAATCCGATCGACGCGACGATGCCCGATCGTCCGTCGTCGCGATTGCGCAGCGTGACGTCGCCGCCGTAGCGCGCCGCGATCGCCTTCACGATCGACAAGCCGAGGCCGCTGCCCTCGATATCCGGATTCGCCCGGAAAAAGCGGTCGAACACGCGCGGCAGCAACGCTTCGTCGATGCCCGGGCCAGTGTCGATCACGTCGACCCAGATCATGTCGCCGTCGCGCCGCATGTGCAGATCGATGGTGCCGCCGTCCGGCGTATAGCGCACCGCATTCGACACGAGGTTCTTGACCGCCATGCCGATGTCCGTCTCGATCGCGCGGACATGCGCGCTCACCATCTCCTCGGCGCCGATGTCGAGACCGCGGGCGAGCGCGATCGGCAGCACGTCCGCGACGGCGCCGGTCACGATCTCCGACAGATCCACGCGCGTGAGCGGCGCGCCGTTCATCGGTGCGTCGGCGCGCGCCATCCGCAGAAGCTGCGTGATGAGACTGCCGCTGCGCGCGATGCCCTTGCGCAATTCCTGAAAACGCTCCTGATTGCCGGCCACGATATGCGGCGCCAGATTGTCCGCCTGAAGCTGAAGCGCGGTGAGCGGCGTGCGCAGTTCGTGCGCGGCATCCGCGATGAACTTGCGCTCCTTTTCGATGGACATCGCGAGGCGCTCGATCATCGTGTTGATCGAATGGATGAAGGGCGCGATTTCGGTGGGCACGCCGACCGTCGGCAGCGGCTGGAGATGCGCGGCGTCGATGGCCTGCACTTCCGCGCCGAGTTGCGTAAGCTGCCGCAGCGAGCGCCGCACGACGAACGCGACCGCGATCCACACGAGCGGCAGCAGCACGGCGATCGGCCAGAGCGTGACGGTGGCGGCTTCCTGCGTGATCTCGCGGCGCACGGACGAGCGTTGCGCGACCTGAATGGTCATCGTCGGCTCCTGGCGCGTGAAGATGCGCCAGTGTTCGTCGTTGACCGTGACGCCGGAGAAGCCCGACGTCGCGTCGCGCGGAAAATGCGTGGACGGATCGGTCGTGCGGAACGGCAGCGCCTCGTCCGGCTTCCACACGACCACCACGACGTCGCGGTCGTCCTGCGAGCCGCGCGCGGGATTGGTCGGAATGCCCTCGGCAAAGCCGTCGCGCATGCGCGCCGCCACCTGTTCGAGACGCATGTCGAGCAGCGCGCTCATGCCCGTCTTGCTCAACTGATACGAGCTCACGCCCTGCACCACGCCGACCACGCTCACGAGCAGTCCCAGCGCGACGACCAGTTGATTTTTCAGCGATTTGATCATGCGAGTCCGCCGCTTCGGAAAGGGAGAAGGCGAATCAGGCGGCGCTTGATCCGCCCGTTCGATTCTAGGCGACATTCCCGGGGATTTCGGTCTGAAAGAAGACATGGACGTGGCCCGAGCGCGGTGCGCTCCGGCGAAAAAGCGGCGCCGGTCCGGTCGGAACCGACGCCCAAGGGCTGAGGAGTTACGAGGATGTGGAACGGAGCTGGAAGCACTCGGGGAAGCACTGTCCGTCCACGAGACCCAGCTTAGTGACGAAGAATTAGCGATTAATGAGGGCGCCGCCAGGCCAGGTCCAGCAGTGTTCGGCGCGTAGGGATAACATTGCATGCGGCGCTTTCTTGTCGACGACATTGCCCGGGCTGCAAGGAATCTGCAAGTTTGAGCGTCGCCGCCGAATTTTTCTTCCATCGAGCATCGCCCGGCCGTGCGCATCGTCAAGACGTGCGCGGCGGGCGCCATGCCTTTCAAGAACCGCATGTCACAGACCAGACAAACCGCTCGTCCCCTCGTCATTGCCGCGGTGATGGCCTCGATGGCCATGGTCGCGATCGAGGCCACCATCGTCTCGACCGCAATGCCGCAGATCGCCACGCAACTCGGCGGCCTCAATCTCTATAGCTGGGTTTTTTCGTCGTTCCTGCTGACGCAGACGGCGCTCACGGTGGTGTTCGGCAAGCTCGCGGACCTTTACGGCCGCAAGCCCGCGATGCTTGCCGGCATCGCGATCTTTCTGGTCGGCTCGGTGCTCGCGGGCTTCGCCTGGTCGATGCCCGCGATGATCGTCTTCCGGCTCATTCAGGGCGTCGGCGCGGGCGCCATCCTGCCGGTCGCGCTGACGGTCGTCGGCGATCTTTATCCGGCGCGCGAACGCGGCAAGGTGCAAGGCTATCTGGCGAGCGTCTGGGCCGTGTCCGCCGTGCTCGGCCCGATGGTCGGCGGTCTCCTGATCCGCCAGTTCTCGTGGGCGTGGATCTTCTGGATCAACGTGCCGATCGGCATTCTCGCGGCCTTTCTCTTCGTGCTGTTCCTGCACGAGGAGAAGCGTCACGACCGCCCGGCGATCGACCTCGCGGGCGCATGTCTCTTCACGACCGCCGTGGCCGCGCTGATGATGGCGCTCACCGATGCGGGCCACGCGAGCAATGCGCGCGTCGGCGTGGAACTCGCGGTGCTGGTGCTGAGTTGCGTGCTGTTCGTCGTGCAGGAACGCCGCGCCGCCGATCCGATGATCTCGTTTCGCCTGTGGGCGCATCGCCCGATCGCGGCGAGCAACATGGCGACGCTGCTCGCCGGCATGGCGATGATGGGCCTCACCACGTTCCTGCCGATGTACGTGCAGGGCGTGATGCATCGCACGCCGGTGGAAGCGGGCCTCACGCTCACGATGATGATGATCGGCTGGCCGAGCGGCGCCACCTTCACGTCGCGCTCGTTCGCGCGCATCGGGCTGCGCCGCCTGTTGATGATCGGCCCGGTGTTCATTCCGCTCGGCGCGTTGCCGTTCGTGCTGCTCGGGCCGCAATCGAGCCCGGTGTGGGCAGGCATCGGGTCGGCGGTGCTGGGCTTCGGCATGGGTATCACGAGCGTGTCGTGCCTGATCCTGATTCAGGAAATCGTGCAGCCGGTCGAGCGCGGCAGCGCGACCGCATCGAACCTGTTCTCGCGTAATCTCGGCAACACGCTCGGCGCGGCCGTGTTCGGCGCCGTCCAGAACTACGGCCTCGTGCATACGGACGGCCTGCCGCCCGTGCACGCGGATCAGTTGAAGCAATTGCTCTCGGCCGTACCGGGCAACTTCGCGGCCAACGAGGACATCCGCCTCGTGCTGCATCATTCGCTGCACCTGACTTTCATCGCGATGTTCGTGATCGCGCTCGGCGCCGTGATCTCGATGATGTTCATGCCGAAGGTGGATATCGGTCGCGCGAAGGAGACGGTCGAGAAAGTCGGCGCGGACGATGCGGGCAAGGCCGCGGCGAATCAGGCGTTCCATTGATGCGCCGCCGATGATCTCGAGCCAGTACATCAGCCGCATCACGCTCATGCGCGACAAGGCGCCGGACTTCGGCGTCTATCCGTTTTCGCTGCCTGCCGTGCGCGCGCTGGACACGCTCGAGCCGCATCCGAAGGTCACGTTCCTCGTCGGCGAGAACGGCTCCGGCAAGTCGACGCTGCTGGAAGCGATCGCCGTCTCGATGGGCTTCAATCCTGAAGGCGGCACGAAGAATTTTCGCTTCGGCACGCGCGCGTCGCACTCGCCGCTGCATGAATATCTGCGCATCGCGAAGGGTTTCAGGCGGCCGCGCGACGGCTTCTTCCTGCGCGCGGAAAGCTTCTTCAACGTGGCGACGGAAATCGAGCAGCTCGACGACGAGCCCGGCTTCGGGCCGCCGGTCATCGCGTCGTATGGCGGCAAGTCACTGCACGAGCGATCGCATGGCGAGTCGTTTCTCACGCTTCTGATGGAGCGCTTCGGCGGCCAGGGGCTCTATCTGCTCGACGAGCCCGAAGCCGCGCTGTCCCCGCAACGTCAGCTCGCCGCGCTTGCGCGCATCCATGATCTCGTCAAGGACGATTCGCAGTTCATCATCGCCACGCATTCGCCGATTCTCATGGCCTACCCCGACGCGTGGATCTATGCGCTCACCGAAGACGGCATCGAACGTGTCGCCTATGAGGACACCGAGCACTTCAAGGTGACGCGCGCGTTTCTCGCGAATCCCGAACGCATGTTGCGCACGCTGCTCGACGGCGAACGCTGAAAACAGCGCGTCCCGCCGCGACGCGCGCCGGGACGCGAACCCGCTCCGCACTCAATCCTGCGCCTGAATGAGCGGGCTTTCCTGCTTGGACTTGTCGACGCTGGCGTCGTCGGTGGCCTGAGCGCCCTGCGCCATCGTCTGCAGGTTCATGCCTTGCTGCGAGACGGGCGCGCCGTCCGTCGGCGAGTAGTACGGCGCGGGGCCGTAGCCGCTTGCCAGCGCATAGGACGCGCCCGCGAGCGCGGCGACGAAGATGATGCCTTTGAGATTGCCGATCATGATAGTGCTCCTGAGGGTTTCAATATCCACTTCATCGGCCTCATTGCACTGCCTGCCCAGCAACCGACCTTCTGAAATGTGCACGCAGTCTACGTGCGCAGATCAGCGTTGAAATCCCCTCATAAGCAAGGATAAGAATGGATGGATCCCTCCGGTATGTATGAAGCGCGTGGCACATTCATGCGCTGCATTCATACGTTGTCCTCGACAGCAACCGACACGGCGCCCGCATTGATCGTGAGACGCGTGCGCTTTTGCAGCGGCGCCTGCGGCGCGGTGCCGTCGGCGTTGAGGAACTTCATCTTGTTGAAGACCGCGATGAACTGCGTGGGCGTGATCGTCGCGGATGCGTAGCCAATGCCGTCGTGATCCGCGTAGAGCATGTCCGGGTTGTTCTGGCGAATGAACGAATCGAGCAAGGCCGATGAACTGATCAGCGATGCCAGCGGCATGCCCGCCGAATACGTCTTGACGTCCTCGAAGAACGGCTGGCTGCTGATGCCCGCCGACATCAGATCGATCATCACGGGCGTGCCCGTCGCCGGATCGGGCACGTCGCGCACGATGCCTGCCTGGAACGCATGCAGGTCGCCCGTGATCGCGACGAGATTCGTGATGCCCCGCGTCTTCACGAACGACAGCAATTCCGCCTTGTGCGACGGATAGCCGTCCCACGCATCGCAGTCGAGCACGAAGACGACATTGTCGGGCGCCGGCGCGATCGCCGAGAGATCGAGCCACAGGCGGTTCATCATCACTTCGTTGCCCCACACCTTCCATATCGACGTGGAGGTCGAAAGCGTGTCTTTCCACCATTGCGTCTGCGTGGCGCCGAGGATCGACGGCACGCGTCCGAGGCGCTGCGTGTCGAGCGCCTCGAACTGTTTGAGCACCGCTTGCGGCACGAAGTAACGCGAGCCCACGAGATCGTTGCCGTTCACCGGATCGTGGCCGAGTGCCTGCGCGATCGCCGCTTCCGGCACGACCTGATCGTCGCGATAGAGCCGTTCGTCGGTCATCACGAGATGCATCAGCGAGCCGAAATGGAAATCGCGATAGATGCGGATGTTGTCGTAGGCCGGGTTGGTGAGATCGAACGACACGTCGCCCCAGTCGACCGGCAGATACTCGGCCCACGCCTGATTCGCGTTGCGGCGACGCGCCGTCTGCTGCAGGTTCGCGTTCGTGTACGTCTGATGATCCTGCCAGCAGTCGTCGGAGAACTCGTGATCGTCCCAGATCGCGATGACGGGAAAGCTCGCATGCACCTTCTGCAGCCGCGCATCGCCGCGATACGTGCGATAGAGCGTGCGGTAATCATCGAGCGTGTTCGCGTAGGTGCCGCCGCTCGGCAGCGTGATCGCCGGATGCGCGGGCTCGACGGTTCCCGGCGGCGCGGCGAAACCCGCTTCGTAGATGTAGTCGCCCAGATGCACGACGAAGTCGAGATCGGTTTCGGCGGCCAGCAGGGACATGGCCTGCCAGTGATTCGCGCTCCAGTTCTGGCAGACGAACCAGGCGAAGCGCAATTGCGGAATCGACTCGTTCGCGGCGGCGGCGGTGCGCGTGGCGCCCGTCGCGCTGACATCGCTGCCCGCGACGAAGCGGTAGTAGTACGTCGTCTTCGCGGCGAGGCCGGTCACTTTCGCGCGCACTGTGAAGTCGTAGTCCGCGATCGCGCTGAGCGGCACGCTCGCGACGAGCTGCGCGAAACTCGCTTGCGTCGACACCTGCAAGGTCACGGCGACCGGTGCTTGTGCGTTCGATGCGCTGCTGCTCGCGATGCAACGGGTCCAGAACACGGCCGAGACATCGCGCGGATCGCCGCTCGCGACGCCCTGCGGAAAGGCGAACGCGCCCGCCGGCGGCGGAGTCGGGCCGCCGCTGCCGGGACTGCTGCCGTTGTCGTCGTCGTGGCCGGAATGGCAGGCGGCGAGCGTGCCGGATGCGGCGGCCACCGTGTAGAAAGCGGACAGCGAAATGAAACGTCGACGGTCCATGAGAGTCTCCGTGTGCGGGCATCAGGGCGATTCAGCGCAATACGCGACGAGCGACAAGCGGGAGTTCGCTGGATGCGTCGAGCGGAATTCCGACGGATGAGCGCGGCTCTCTTTCCGAAACCGAAACGCTTACAAGCTATAAACCGCACTGCGCACTGTCAAGGACGTTCGGATGCGGCCCGGCGCTTGCTACGATGCTATAAAGGCATGGCTGCGGGGCGCGGTCAGCGAGTAAACTGTGATTTCGACGGATTGCGCGGCCGATGTCCGTATTTTCTGCGCGGGTTGCATCAAAGTGCGATTCACGCTCGCGCGTTGCGCTCACTATCAGAACCATGACCAGACCCAGAGCTGCCGCTCCCACACTCGACGCCTCGCGCCCGGCCGCCAACGAACACGGCATGAGCGACGCGCAATATCACGCACTCGTCGATGCGATCGAAGACTGCGCCATCTTCATGCTCGATCTGAACGGCTGCATCACGAGCTGGAACACGGGCGCGCGCAGGATCAAGGGCTACGAGGCGCACGAGATCATCGGCCAGCACCTGTCGCGCTTCTATCCGGCGGAATCGGTTGCGCGGGGCTGGCCGGAGTACGAATTGAAACAGGCGTATGCGACCGGCCGTTTCGAGGACGAAGGCTGGCGCGTGCGCAAGGACGGCACATTGTTCTGGGCGAACGTCGTGATCACGGCGGCGCGCGACGCAAACGGCGAGATCATCGGCTATGCGAAGTGCACGCGCGATCTGACGACCAAACGCGCCGAGCAAGAGAAGCTGCGTCTTTCGGAAGAGCGCTTTCGCATGCTCGTGGAAAGCGTCAGCGATTACGCGATCTTCATGCTCGACCCGGGCGGCCATATCGCGAGCTGGAACACGGGCGCGATGCGCATCAAGGGCTATCAGCCGTCGGAGATTCTCGGCAAGCACTTCTCGACCTTCTATTGCCCGGACGACCTCGCCGCCAATCTTCCCGAGGTCGAATTGCAGACGGCCATCCGCACGGGCCGCGTGGAGAACGAAGGCTGGCGCGTGCGCAAGGACGGCTCGCTGTTCTGGGCCAATGTCGTGATCACGGCGGTGTATGACGAGCATCGGGTGCTGCGCGGCTTCGCGAAAGTCACCCGCGACATGAGCGAGCGCAAGCGCCTGGAGCAACTGGAAGTGTCGTCGCGGCGCATCAGCGAGTTTCTCGCGACGCTCGCGCACGAACTGCGCAATCCGCTCGCGCCGGTGCGCAACGCGATCGGCGTGATGCAGATGGACGCCGACATGCCGCCGCGCGTGGCGGCGTGCCGCGACATCATCGACAGGCAGACTTCGCACCTCGGCCGTCTCGTGGACGATCTGCTCGACATGGGCCGCATCACGACCGGCAAGATCGACCTGCGCATGACGCGGGCGGATGTGAGCGATATCGTCGCGCGCAGCGTCGAACTCGTGCGGCCCTCCACCGACGAGCGGGCGCAGACCATCGCGACGAGCATGCCGCCGCGGCCCGCCTACGTGACGGGCGATGCCACGCGGCTCGTGCAGGTGGTGCAAAACCTTCTGAGCAATGCGTCGAAGTTTTCGCCGCGCGCGAGCACGATCTGCGTCAACGTGGAGTGCGAGGCGAACGCGCTATTGCTGAAGGTGATCGACACGGGACGCGGCATTTCGCAGAAAGGGCTCGTGACAATCTTCGATCTGTTCGTGCAGGAGGATCACTACCTCAATCCGGGCGAGTCGGGACTGGGCATCGGGCTCACGCTGTGCCGGTCGATCGTCGAGTTGCACGGCGGGTCGATTTCCGCGGCGAGCGGCGGTCCGAATCTGGGCAGCACATTCACGGTGCGCCTGCCCTACGCATCCGTCGACGATGCGCCGCGGCCGCATCGCGTGCTCGCGCAGACTGCGGAGATGGCGACCGGCAATGGCGTGCGGGTGGTCGTGATCGACGACAATCGCGATTCGGCGGACAGCCTCGCCATGCTTCTGCAGATGAAGGGCCATGATGTGCGCATCGCTTATCACGGCAAGGAAGGGATCGAGGTGGTCCGGCATTTTCCGCCGGAACTGATTCTTCTCGATCTGGCGTTGCCGGACATGGATGGCTTCGCGGTGTTGCGCATGCTGCGTTCGCTGAGGCTCGTCGGGCGCGCGAAAGTCGCCGCGATGACGGGGTTCGGGCAGAGCAGCGACAAGGAACGCTCGGCATCGGCGGGGTTCGATGCGCATCTGGTGAAGCCGGTGGATTTCGACGAGCTGGATCGGTTGCTGGGGAAGATTGCGGAGGGGTGAGGTGCTGCTTGCGGGCTTGCCCGAGGTGCATGCCCGCTCACGCCCTCACCACCCTCAACGGAAAAACGAACCGCGAGGCCAGAAGCCCCAACGCGCCGCCGAGCAGCGTCTCCCAAGCCCTCGCCGTGAGCAGCGAAACCGAATGCACGCCGCTTGCCGCAAGCGTCACGACCAGCACGAACGCAAACGCGCCGCACGCGACGTCATACCGCTCCGGCAACGCCATCGCATAAGCGATCATCGCGATCGCGGACAACATCCACACGACGAGCGGCCAATGCTCCGCGAGCGGCAGACACACGATCCCGATCGGCACGCCGACGAGCGTCCCATAGATGCGCCGCCGCACGCGCTCCGCGGTCCCCACCGCCGACGTCGCGACGACATACACACACGCCGTGATCGCCCACGCCGATTCCGCGAGCCCGAACGCGCGATTCAGCATCACCACGACGAGCGCGCCGCACGCCGCCTGCAAGCCCATCGCGAGCGCGGGCGAAACGGCATGGCCTCCATAAGCCGGTTCGGATCGCAATGCCGGCAACAGCACCGGATGCTCCGCCGGCCCCGAAAGCACCCTCGGCACGATGGCCGCGACCATGCCGATCCCCAGCGCGATGAAGATCGCCCATGAATCGGCGGGCGCGAGATCCATCCCGTATGCAAGAAGCTGCCCGATGTAGAGCTGCGAGCCGATGCCCGCGCCGGTCACCCCGAAGCGCTTCAGATAACCCGCGAGAAACGCGCCCGTCACCAGAATGAGTTCCGCGCCGCCACGCCCCAATTGCCGGAAAAGCGGTTCGAACAACGCGAAAGTCAGTGCGCCGAACGCCGCGGCGCAGCACAAAACGGCGAGATCGCGGCTCGATTCGTAGCGCGTCGTGCGCGCCTCCGATACGCTCGCCCACAGCGCGAATCCGCCCGCGAGCGCGCCGACCGACACCCCCACGGGCACGATCTGCGTGATGTCCTGCAACGCGCCCAGCGCCGCCGCGAGACCATAGGCGGTCACCAGCCGCAAACCCTTGATGCGCCGATGTGTGCCCGGATCGACACGATCGAGCCATGCAAACGCCGCCCGCGCGTGCTGCGTCGCCGCTTGCGCCGCGCCGCGTGCCGAATCCGCGAGACGCGTGTTCGTGCCGTCGACCTGCTGCTCGTCGTCCATCGAGAGTCACCGAAGGAAAACGCGGCGGATGCCGCTCCTGCAACGCATTCTAGGCGATGCCGCGCGCCGCGTTTCGCCTGCGTGCAGGCTGCTTCGACGCGCGCGCCGGATGCACGCCGCGCCGGGCCGCCTCGACGATGCAGTCCGCGAGACGCGCCGCCGCATCGGGTTCGTCGGGACGCGCGCGCCGGACACGCTCGACGAGCCCGATCTCGCGATGAAACGTGTCGTCGCCGAGATCGAGCGCCGTCACGCCGCGCGGCCACGCACCGATCCCGTCCGACACCGGCAGCAGCGCCACGCCCAGCCCGCGCGCGACGAGTTGCGCGATGCCCGGCAGTTCGTCCGCTTCGATCGCGTCGCGCACCGCGAGGCGCCGCTTGCGCAGGAACAGGTCCACTTGCCGGCCGCCGAACGAACGCCGGTCGTAGCGGATGAACGGCTCCGTCTCGATGAGTTCGCGCCAGTGCGCGCCTTTCCTCGCAGCCGGCGCGAGCAGCACGAACGGCTCAGCGACGAGCGTGCGCCATTTCAGTTCGGCCGGCAGCGAGAACGGCGGACGGATGATGACGGCCATGTCCGTTTCGCCCGCGTCGACCTGCGCGAGCAGATTGAGCGACACGCCCGGCACGAGCCGGATGCGCCACGCGGGCAACGCGCGCCCGAACGCGTCGATGGCATCGGGCAGCAGCGCCGCATGCGCCGACGCGATCGCGCCGATCGCAAGCGACCCGCCGCGGCCGCCCTCGCCCTCCGGTTCGGCGAGGCGTGCGTACAGCGCGATGAGTTCGTCGGCAAGTTCGAGCGTGCGCCGACCCGCCTTGTTCAGCGTCGCCGAGCGGCCCGTGCGGTCGAACAACGCGAAGCCGAGATGCGCTTCCAGCCGCTGCATCTGCGCACTCACGGCCGATTGCGTGAGTCCGATATGCGCGCCCGCGCCCGCAAAAGTGCCGTGATGCGCCACGGCGATGAAAGTCTGAAGTTCGCGCAACATGTCGATTCATCGAAAAGATTGGGGCTGACTCCCGCAATATATCGTTTTTCAACATATTTATTCATGAATACACTACGGTTTCGTTCCCTCGTACACGCTGTTCATAAGGATTCGTCGCCATGAGCATTCCGCCGTTCCATCTCGCGTTCCCCGTTCACAGTCTCGCCGCCGCCCGCGAGTTTTATGGCGAACTGCTCGGCTGCCCGGAAGGCCGCAGTTCGGACGCCTGGATCGATTTCGATTTCTACGGGCATCAGATCGTCGCGCATCTCGCGCCCGAGGAAGCCGGGCATCGTTCGACGAGCGCCGTCGACGGTCATGCGGTGCCGGTGCGTCACTTCGGCGTCGTGCTGTCGATTCCGCAATGGGAAGAGCTGGCCGCGAAGCTCGCCGCCGCGGGCACGCGCTTCATCATCGAGCCGCATGTGCGCTTCAAGGGCGAAGTCGGCGAGCAGGCGACCATGTTCTTCCTCGACCCGTCGGGCAATGCCGTCGAAATCAAGGCATTCGCCGACATGTCGTCGCTGTTTGCTAAGTAACGCGGCGGGCAAAAGCGGCGCTCCGCTTTCGCTTGCATGACGCGCGCCCGACGGATCGTTTCCAATATAGAATCCGCCGGGCGCGCGCCGTGCGCGACATCGGAGATAACAAGAATGAGGCCATCAGAAGGACGCCGCCGTTTTCTCGGCGCGGCGCTGTGCAGCACAATCGCCGCTTGCGGCGGTTCCGATTCCGAAGACTCGAACGCCGCCACTTCATCCGGCAACGCGCAGCCCGGCCCCGTGCCGGATTCGCAGATCAACGCGGCGCTCGCGCAACTCGACTCCCTCGCCAATAACCTGCTCGCGAGCACCGGCGTGCCCGGCATGGCCGTCGCGGTCGTGCGCGGCACGCAGACGGTCTACGCCAAGGGCTTCGGCACGCGGCTCGTCGGCTCGGGACAAGCCGTCGATGCGGATACCGTGTTCCAGTTGGCGTCGGTGTCGAAATCGGTCGGCGCGGCGGTCGTGGCGCATCAGGTCGGCAGCGGCGGCATCGCGTGGAACACGACCATCCGCACGCATCTGCCGTGGTTCACGCTGTCCGACGAAAAAGTGAGCGCGGCCGTGACCATCGGCGATCTCTACTCGCATCAGTCCGGCCTGCCCGATCACGCGGGCGACACGCTCGAAGACATGGGCTACGGGCGCATGGAAGGTCTGCAAAGACTGCGCTATCTGCCGCTGCATCCGTTTCGTCATTCGTACTTCTATACGAATTTCGGGCTGACGGCGGCGGCGCAAGCCGTGGCGACGGCCGCGGGCATCGACTGGGAAACGCTCTCCGACAACGTGCTGTATAAACCGCTCGGCATGACGAGCACGAGTTCGCGTTACGCGGATTTCGCCGCGCGTCCGAATCGCGCGCTCGGTCACGTGAAAGTGGGCGGCAAGTGGGTGCAGGGCGCGGGCACGATGCCCGATGCGCAAACGCCGGCGGGCGGCGTGAGTTCATCGGTCAACGACATGGCGAAGTGGCTCGCGATGATGCTCGGCACGGGCGTATTCAACGGCAAGCGCATCGTCGATGCGACCGCGCTCAATGCCGCGATCACCGCGCAGGTGCAAAGCACGCCGCCCGGCGACGGCAGTCCCGCGGGCTTTTACGGCTACGGCTTCAACGTGGGCCAGACGAGTGCGGGACGGCAATCGTACAGCCACTCAGGCGCGTTCGCGCTGGGCGCGGCGACCAACTTCATGGTCGTGCCGTCGACCAATCTCGCGATCGTCACGTTGACGAACGCCTTTCCGATCGGCGTGGCGGAGGCGCTGAACCAGCAGTTCTTCGACATCGTGCAATACGGTTCGATTCAGCGCGACTGGTTCAAGCTCTACAGCGACGGGCTGGCACCGCTCGCGAAGCCGGCCGGCTCGCTCGTGGGCGCGACGCCGCCCGTTTCTCCGCTGCCCGCGCGGGCGCTGTCCACGTACACCGGCACCTACAAGAACGACTACTTCGGGCCGATCCAGGTCGTCGATCAGGGTGGCGCGCTTGCCATCATCATCGGGCCGCGTCCGCTGACCCTGAAACTTTCGCACTGGGACGGCGATATCTTCACGTTCACGCTCGTCGATGAAAACGCGAATCCGGGCACCATCTCGAAGGCGTCGTTTTCCAGCGACCGCGTGAACCTCGAGTATTACGACGCGGATGGTCTCGGCACCTTCGTGCGCTGACCGGAAAGCGAAACGGGACGCCGCGCGGGCGTCCCGTTTTCAGTTGCATCGATAGCATCGATAGCGGCGTTACTTGCCCGAGCCGCTCGCGCTCACGGGCGCGCCCGGACCGCTCGGCGTCGCGGTGCCGCCGGGCGCGGTGGACGGGCCCGAGTTCATCGAGCTCGTGTGCGCCTTCTTCGAATGCGCCGTCTTGTGCGCAGACGACTTCGCGCCATGCGTGGTCGTCTGCGCGTTGTCGCCTGCCTGAAGGCCCGTGGTCGAGCTCGGCGGATTGTCCTGTGCGAAAGCGGAAGCACAGACCAGTGCGAATGCGCCGGCCGAGAGAGCGATACGTTTCATGTCGAAAGCTCCTGTTTGCGGTATGCGAAATGCGCTACATGCGGCGGGTTCTGCCTGCACGAAACGATTCAGCACGCGACATGCCACGGTCTGACGATCGGCAAACACGAACCCGCCTCAAACACGGCGTTTTCGTCACTGACGTTCAGGTCCTGAACACGGCGACTGCGCGCTTCAGTTCTTCGGCCTGAACCGCGAGCGCCGATGCGGCGGCCGTCGCCTGCTCGACGAGCGCGGCGTTCTGCTGCGTGACCGCGTCCATCTGTGTGATCGCGACGCCGACCTGCTCGATGCCCTGCGTCTGCTGCGACGACGCCGACGAAATCTCGTTCATGATGTCGGTCACGCGCGTGACGGACGTCAGGATCTGCTTCATCGTGTCGCCGGATTGCTGCGCGAGATCCTGCCCCGCAGTCACGTTGGTCACCGATTCGTCGATCAGCGTCTTCACGTCCTTGGCCGCCGCCGCGCAGCGTTGCGCGAGCGCTCGCACTTCCGATGCGACCACCGCGAAGCCGCGGCCGTGCTCGCCCGCGCGCGCCGCTTCGACGGCGGCGTTGAGCGCGAGAATGTTGGTCTGGAACGCGATGCCCTCGATCACGCCGATGATGTCGACGATCTTTTCCGAGCTGCCCGCGATCTTGTCCATCGTTGCGACGACGCCGAGCACGACGCCGCTGCCGCTTTCCACCGTCGACGACGCGCTCGCCGCCAGCTGGCTCGCCTGCCCCGCGTTGTCGGAATTCAGACGCACGGTCGACGTGAGTTCTTCCATGCTCGATGCCGTTTCCGCGAGCGACGCCGCCTGCTCTTCCGTGCGCGACGAAAGATCGTGGTGTCCGTCCGCAATTTCGCGCGATGCGGCGGTGATGCCGTCGGCGACGAGCTTGATCTGCGCGATCGTGTGCGTGAGGCGCGACTGCATCGTGTGCATCGAATGCATGAGGCTCGAATCGTCGCCGCTCGCGACGTGGACCGGCTCGGCGAGATCGCCCGCCGCGATGCGCTGACAGACGATCGCCACATCGCGCGGATCGCCGCCGATGCTCTTCAGCACGCCGCGAATGATGAGCACCATCGCGAGCGTCAGCGCCGCGCCGATCGCGCCGACGAGCAGCAGCGACTTCAGCACGATCGCGTGAAAGGCCGCGTCGATGTCGTCGACATAGGCGCCCGTGTAGACGTGCCAGTCCCACTCGCGCACGTAGTCGCCGTAGGTGATCTTGGGCAGCGGCTCCTGCTCGCCGGGCTTCGGATACAGATAGGTCGTGATGTGCGAGCCGTCGAGACCGTGCTTCACGATTTCGCCGGTGAAGTGCTTGCCGGTGCTGTCGACGAAATCGTTGATCTTGTTCTCCGTGTCCGGACGCACGGGATTCAGGATCTGAAACAGCTTCGAATCGAGGATGCCGAGATAGCCGCTCGTGCCGTAACGGATCGCGCGCACGCTCGCGATGGCGAGCTTCTTCGCGTCTTCCTCGGACAGCGCGCCACTTTGCGCTTGCTTCACATAGAACCTGACGACGCTCGTCGCCGACTGAACCTGTTCGGCAAGGGCGCCCTGACGGTTCTGCATCAGCGAGTGTTTCGTGGATACCGCGTTGAGCACGCACAGGAGAATCAGACTGAGCCATACGAAGCCCACGGTGCTCATGAGCTTGGTCTTGAAGGAGAGTTTTTTCACGATCTGGTTGAAGGGGCCGATGAATGCGCCGGGGACAGCGCTCGTATGCGGCTTCGATTCGTGAGGCTTTTTACGTTTGCGCGCGCGGCTGCGACGCGGCTCCGAAATCGAAAGCTGCGTGCAATTTAACGGCAAGCCGATGGCGATCTTTAGACGCGCGCCGCCCGAAAGCAAATCGCCCCGCGCGATGCACATCACGCGGGGCGACACGTTACAGCAAGCCCTTACGGCAACACAGAGCGAATCAGTGCCCGACCGGTCCCGTGGCCTTGAGATCCTTCGCCATGGCCGTCTGCGGATGCGCAGCCTGCTTGATCAGGAGCGCGACGGCCGAGATCAGGCCTGCCACCGCGATCGTCGCGAAGATGCCGCCGAAGCTGAAGTGCAAGCGGGTGAGTTCGGCGACGAGAAACGATCCCGCGATGCCGCCGAAGCGCCCGATGCCGAGCATCCACGCGACGCCGGTGCCGCGCCCTTGCGTCGGATAGAACGCGGCAGCGAGCGCGGGCATCGACGACTGCGCGGTGTTCATCAGCACGCCCGCGAGGAACACCACGAGCACGAGCAAGCCCACGTTGCCCACCGCCTGGCCGATCAGATACACGCTCACCGCGGTCAGCGCATAACACACGGCGATGATGCGGTTCGCGTTGAACTTGTCCATCAGCACGCCGCACAGCACCGCGCCGACGCCGCCCAGCGGGAACAACGCGGAGATCAGCGTCGCGGTTTGCGGGGCGAGGCCCGATTCTTTGAGCAGGATCGGCATCCAGTTGATCGATGCGTAGAAGATCACGAGGCCCATGAAATACGTGATCCACAACATGACCGAGCCGACGATATACGAGCGCGACAGCACCACGCTCATGCCGCTCTGTCCGGCGACGGTGGGCGCCGCCTCGGTCATGAAGAACGAGCCGGCCTGCATCGCGTCCGACGAGATGCGCGCGAGCGTCGCGCGAATCTTCTCGACAGGTTTGGCCTTCGCCACCATATAGCGCACCGATTCCGGCAGCGTCGCGATGAGCAGCACCGACAGCACGAGCGGCGCGATGCCGCCCAGCAACAGCACGCTGCGCCAGCCGAAGTGCGGGATCATCCACGCGGCGAGAAAGCCGCCGAAAGCCGCGCCCAGCGGAAAACCGCAGAACATCAGATTGATGAGCGTAGCGCGACGGCCGTCGGGGCAGAACTCGCTCATCATCGTGACGGCGTTCGGCATCGCGGCGCCCAGTCCCAGACCCGTGACGAAGCGCAGCGCCGTCAGTTGCGTGATGTCCGCCGAGAACGACGACGCGAGACACGCGACGCCGAACAGCAGCACGGACGAAAGCAGCAGTGCGCGGCGGCCGAGCTTGTCCGACAGCGGCCCGGACAGCAGCGCGCCCGCGGCCAGCCCGAACAGCGCGGCGCTCAGGACCGGCGCGAGCGCCGGCCGGCTGATCTTCCATTCGGCGACGAGCGACGGCGCGATGAAGCCGATCGCGGCGGTATCGAATCCGTCCAGCAACACGATGAAGAAGCACATCGCGAAGATGAGCCACTGAAACGGCGAAAACGGATGCTCGTTGATGAACGTCTGTACGTTCACAGCAGGACTTCTACTCACTTCATTCCCTTTCTAAAAGTAACCCGGTCGGAAAAGTTCGACAGACGAACACCGATTCACATAGCGAACACGCGTGTGAGGGTACTTAAGAAGCTTGCGCTTCGTCAACGCGGGCTTACCCGTGTATGACGAAGCGCTGACGTGTGGCTGTCGGGAAAGAAAATGAAGGGAAGCCGGTCAGGACACGCGCCGTCCCTCGCGATACGTTTCGCGCGGCACGTACACGCCGTCCGCCGCGGCGACGCGCACGAAATCCGCGCGCAGACCGGTCGCGATGGCGCCGCGGTCCGTGAGCCCCGCCGCGTGCGCCGGCGCCCACGAAACGGTCGCGACCGCGCGCGGCAGCGACCAGCCCGCCTTCGCGACGAGATCGAACACGGCGATCAGCAAGCTCGACGGCACGTAATCCGACGACAGAATGTCGAGCAGCCCTTCGCGCGCCAGATCGAGCGCCGCGACGTTGCCCGAGTGCGAGCCGCCGCGCACCACGTTCGGCGCGCCCATGATCGTCGCGATGCCGTGAGCGCGCGCGGCGCGTGCGGCCTCGAGCGTGGTCGGAAACTCGGCGAGCGCGATGCCGTCGCGCGCCGCTTCCTCGACGTGCTCGACGAGCGTGTCGTCGTGACTCGCGAGCGAGATGTCGAGGCGCTTGCATCGCTCGACGATATCCGCGCGATGTTTCGCCGCGTAGCGCGCCTGATGCTCGGCCAGCTCGGCGAGAATCTTGTTCGCGTGTTCGTCGCTCCATTTGCCGTGACGCTCCTGATACTTGCGCCATTTCTCGTGGTCCTGCCATTGCCGCTGCCCCGGCGTGTGATCCATCACCGACGCCAGCCTGAAGAGCGGATGCGACGAAAGCGAATCGAACACTTCGACGACATCCGTCGTGCCCACTTCGCAACGCAGATGCAGCAGGTGATCGGCGCGCAGCAGGCCGCGCCTCGCGAACTTGCCGATCGACTGTGCGCAACGCACCTGCAACTCGCGGCCGCGCACGCCGTCTTCGGGACGCGAACCGACGCCCAGCGCGTCGAACACCGTCGTGATGCCGGCGGCGGCCACTTGCGCATCGTGCACGATGATTGCGGCTTCGTGATTCCACAGCACGCCCGGACGCGGCGCGAGATGCTTCTCGATGTTGTCCGTATGCAGCTCGACGAAGCCCGGCAACAGATAGTCGCCGTCCCAGTCATGTGCCTCGCGCGCGGACGTGTTGCCCGGCGCGATCTCCGCGATGAGTCCGTCCTGAATTCGCACGGTCCCCACGAAATCCTCGTCGCGCGTCACGATGCGCGCATTCTTGATCAGCATGTCTGCAACACTCCGGAATCGGTTTGAACGGCGGGTCGGTCACCCGCGGCGGCGGCGCTCGCGAGCCGCACGATGCGGGTCGCGACGCGCTCGCGCGTGTCTTCGTCGTGAAAGATGCCGACGATCGCGGCGCCGCGCTCGCGCGCCTCGACGATCAGATCGGCGACCACGTCGCGGTTCTCGGCATCGAGCGACGCGGTGGGTTCGTCGAGCAACAGAAGCGGATGCGCCGCGATCAGCCCGCGCGCGATGTTCACGCGCTGCTGCTCGCCGCCCGAAAACGTCGCGGGCGCGAGCGTCCACAGACGGCGCGGCACGTTGAGGCGTTCGAGCAGGACGCTCGCGCGTTCGCGTGCTTCGTCTTCATCCACGTTGCGCGACACCAGCGGCTCGGCCACGAGATCGAGCGACGACACCCGCGGAATTGCGCGCAGGAACTGGCTCACGTAGCCCATCGTCGTATTGCGCAGACGGAGAATCTCGTGCGGCGCGGCGTCCGTCAGCACGACATGGCGCGCGGTTTGGCTGTCGTCGCGAATCGCGATCGTGCCGCGCGTCGCCAGATAGTTGCCGTACATGCAACGCAGAAGCGTGCTCTTGCCCGCGCCCGAAGCGCCCGCGAGCACGACACATTCGCCGCGTTCGACATCGAGCGATACGCCCGACAATGCCGCGATGCGCGCCCCGCCCTGCTGATGCAGCGTGAAGGTCTTTTCGATGCCGCGTGCCTGCAACATCAGGCGGTCGTTGTCGACAAAGTGATTCATGGTCATGTCTCGCACCTCAAACGGGCAGCACGGACGCGACGAGCGTCTGCGTATAGGGATGTTGCGGATCGTCGAGCACCTGATCCGTGAGGCCGCTCTCGACGACGCGCCCGTCCTTCATCACCATCAGCCGATGCGCGAGCAGGCGCGCCACGCCGATATCGTGCGTGACGATCACCGCCGCGAGATGCAGCTTGCTCGTCAGCGTGCGCAGCAGGTCGAGCAGCCGCGCCTGCACGGAGACGTCGAGGCCGGCGGTAGGTTCGTCCATGAACACGAGGCGCGGGCCCGTCACCAGATTACGCGCGATCTGCAGACGCTGTTGCATGCCGCCCGAAAACGCGGAAGGCAATTCGTCGATGCGTGCCGCGTCCAGTTCGACGCGGTTCATCCAGTCGGCCGCCGTTTCGCGCAGGCGTCCATAGTGGCGCGCGCCGATCGCCATCAGCGGCTCGCCGATGTTCGCGCCCGCCGATACGTTGCGCCGCAGGCCGTCGCGCGCGTTCTGATGCACGAAGCCCCATTCGGTGCGCGCGAGGAGCCGCCTGCGCGGCTCGGCGAGCGTCAGCAGATCGAGCGTTTCGCCTTCGCGCGTGGTGTAGGCAAGCGCGCCGCCGTCGATGCCGCTGCGCAAGGCAAGCGCGTTCAGCAACGTCGACTTGCCCGATCCCGATTCGCCGACGATACACAGCACTTCGCCCGGACGGACATCGAGATCGACATCGACGCAACCGCCGCGTCCGTCGTAACGCTTCGTGAGGCGCGTCGCTTTCAGGAGTGCGTTCATTGCGTCACCTCCTCTTCGTCGCGGCGGCTGTGACAATAATCGCTGTCGGAGCAGACGAACATGCGCGTGCCCTGATCGTCGACGATCATCTCGTCGAGGAAGCTCTCGCGCGAGCCGCACAGCGCGCACGCGTGCTCCCATTTCTGCACGCTGAAAGGATGATCCTCGAAATCCAGACTCTTCACGCTGGTATAAGGCGGAATGGCATAGATGCGCCGCTCGCGGCCCGCGCCGAAGAGTTGCAGTGCGGGATTCATGTGCATTTTCGGGTTGTCGAACTTGGGGATCGGCGACGGCGAAGTCAGATAGCGGCCGTTCACGAGCACAGGATAATCGTAAGTCGTCGCAATGCTGCCGTGCTGCACGATATCTTCATAATATTTCACGTTGATGAGGCCGTAGTCCGCGAGCGCGTGCAGCTTCCGGCACTCCGTCACGCGCGGTTCGAGCCGGAACAGCGGCTCGGGCATCGGCACCTGATAGACGATGATCTGCTTGTCCGTCAAAGGCGTCTCGGGGATGCGGTGACGTGTCTGCACGATGCTGGCGTCGGCGGTACGCGTCGTGGTCGCCACGCCCGCCGTGCGCGCGAAGAAGCGGCGGATATTGACCGCATTCGTCGTTTCATCGGAACCCTGGTCGATGACCTTCAGCGTATCCGCGGCGCCGATGATCGCCGAAGTCACCTGCAAGCCGCCCGTGCCCCATCCGTAAGGCAACGGCATTTCGCGCGAGGCGAACGGCACCTGATAGCCCGGCACCGCCACGGCCTTGAGCAGCGCGCGGCGGATCATGCGCTTGGTCTGCTCGTCGAGGTAGGCGAAGTTATAGCCTTCGGTGAGCGCGTTCATGCCGCATTCTCCTTGATGTCGTCCGCGCCGTGCGCCGCGCGCAGACGGCGCAGCAGCTCGAGTTCGGACTGGAAGTCGACGTAATGCGGCAGCTTCAGATGCTGCACGAAACCGGACGCTTCCACGTTGTCGCTGTGATACAGCACGAATTCGGAATCCTGCGTCGGCGAGCCTGTCGTTTCGCCGAGTTCCTCCGCACGCAATGCGCGATCCACGAGCGCCATCGCCATGGCCTTGCGCTCCGAGTGACCGAACGCGAGACCGTAGCCTTGCGTGAAGGTCGGCGGCACATCGCCGCTGCCCGCGAACTGGTTGATCATCTGACACTCGGTGATGTCGATATCGCCGACCTCGACCGCGAAGCCCAGTTCGTCGATATGCATCTCGACCGCCACTTCCCCATGACGAATCTCGCCCG
Source organism: Caballeronia peredens (assembly GCA_001544595.2). Taxonomy (GTDB): domain Bacteria; phylum Pseudomonadota; class Gammaproteobacteria; order Burkholderiales; family Burkholderiaceae; genus Caballeronia; species Caballeronia peredens. The sequence goes on from FCOH02000029.1 coordinate 45,433, forward strand.
CGAACGGATGGCTGTGCGCATAGCCGCGCTGCGTCGCGTAGCCGACCGCGAGCAGAAAGCCTTCGTCGCCGCGTGCGAGGTTTTGCAGCCGCGTAGAACGATCGACGGGAAACGACAGCGGCTCGCGCGAAAGATCGCCCGGTTCCGGCGCGTTCTCGCGTACACGTTCCTGTTCGATCAGGCCTTCCTTGTCGAGCATGGACAGCACGCGCGGCATCGCGCTCGCCTCCGGCGTCTTCTGCCCGATAGTTGCATCAGCAACTTGTTCGCCTTCCGCGAGCAGGCTGAAGTCCAGCAGGCGCTGCGTGTAGTCGTACGTGCCGCCCAGCATCTGCCCGCCGGGAATGTCCTTGAACGCTGCCGAGATGCGCCGCTCGACGCACATCGCTTCGGTATCGACCGGCAGTGTGTAGCCGAAGCGCGGCAACGTCGTGCGATAGGCGCGCAGCAGAAAGATCGCCTCGACGAGATCGCCCGCCGCCTGCTTGATCGCGAGCGCGGCGAGGTCTTCGTCGTAGACCGAGCCTTCGGTCATCACGCGCGCGACGGCGAGACGCATCTGCTCGCGAATCTGCGCGACGGAAAGCTCGGGCACGGCCGGGTCGCCGCGGCGCTTCTTCGCGAGCAAATCCCATGAACGTTCGATGGCGCGTTCGCCACCCTTGACTGCGACGTACATCAGTTCACCTCCACGTGCGTCGTGCGCGGCAAGCCGACGAGCGCGCCGCCCGCCACGAAATAGCAGTCGATGCCGCAGGGAAACAGCGCCGTGAGCGCCGCGCGCTGCTGCCAGAACTCGCGCGCGAGTCCCGCGATGGCGACCGTGCGCGATTCCGCGATGCCCGGGCCGCGCCACACGAGCGGGTCGCCTTCGGTGAGCGACGGTACGCGGATGAACAGCGTCGCCGCGTCTTCCGGCGTTTCGGTGTCGCCCTGCGAGAACGCATCGAGCGCGGGCATGTTGCGCGCATCGTCGATATAGGCGAACGCGGCCGCGCGCCGGTCACGCGTTACCGGCGCGCTTGCGTGGAAGCGCAGCGCATCGCCGAGCACGTTGTCTTCGCGCTCGATGAACACGGGCGTCGAATAATCGGTCAGCGCCAGCAACGACGCGAATGCCGCAAGCGGCACGCGGCCGGCGAGCGCATCGCGCATTGCATGATTGTCGGGCAGCGCGGCATCGATCGCGACGATGCTGCCCGGACGCGACAGCGCATCGAGCAACGCGCGAAACACGCGCTGCGCGTCGTGCACCGTGTCGTTGAAGCCGGGTACGAGGGTGGTCATGTCGATGCTCATCATTCGCCTCTTACCATCGTGAAGAATTCGACCTTGGTCGCGGCCGCTTCGGCCTGCTTGCGCTGCCGTTCATCGGCGATGCGCGCGGCGAGCGGTTCGATCAGATGCGTTCGCAAACGCTCGGCATGGCGCGGCGTCTGCAACAGCGCGTCCACGAGCGCGGCGAGCGTCGCGCGCTCCTTGTCTCGGCCCAGATGCACGGCGACGCCGACCGGTGCGCTGCCGTCGCCGGTGCGCAAACGCAGTGTCGCGCGCGTGACGGTCGCCTCGCCGAGGTTGAACGCATCGCCCGTGCCGCCAATGCGCCCGCGCACCATCGCAAGGCCGATATCCGGCGCGCGCAGCCACTCGTACGCCGGCGGTTTCGCGCCGTCGAGCGCTTGATCGAGCGCGGCCTGCAGCACGTCGCGCGGCGTGCGTGCGAGCACCGCCATCCATTCTCGGCGGCCCGCCGCGTGCTGCGACTCCATTGAAATACTCATCGCTTTCCCTATGTCTGAAAGGATTCGGTCGTCGTATGCTACTCGTTGTCTTATCTAGTCGTCTAGACGTTTGGTCATGTGGCCCGGCTTTCACATTTCCATCACGAGTTGCGCACTACAATCCGAGAGAACGATATTCAAACCGACAGGAATGACAGCGCAATGACATCCAACGAAAACGCCGCTCCTGGACATGCCGTCGAGCGCGGCGCGGGGGTCGCGGTGTGGCGGCAGATCGAGCAGATCCTCTCCGCCGAGATCGCCGCGAAGAGCTTCGGCGAGGAAGGACGCCTGCCGAGCGAGGCGGAGCTTGCAAAGCGCTTCGACGTGAACCGCCACACCGTGCGGCGCGCGATGCTCAGGCTCGCGGCGACGGGCCTCGTCAGCGTCGAGCAGGGGCGCGGCACGTTCGTGCAGCCGGGCGCGATCGACTATCAGATCGGCCGCCGCACACGCTTCACCGAAAACCTGCGCCGCCAGAAGCATGCGTCGGCGGGCGTCGTGCTCACGTCCGAGCGCGTGAAGGCCGATCCGGCCGTGGCCAAGGCGCTCGGCGTGCGCGTGGGCACGCTCGTCTATCAGATCGAGACGCGCCACGATTCCGACGGCATTCCCATGACGTATGCGCGCAACTGGTATCCGGCCGCGCGTTTCAACGACCTGCCCGCGGCCATCGAATCGGCGGGCGGCGTGAGCGCGGCGCTGCAGAAGTTCGGCGTGAACGACTACACGCGCAAGTGGAGCCGCATCGGCAGCGTGCTGCCGTCGTCGGATGTGGCGCGCCGGCTGCAGATCAACCGGCAGCAGCCGGTGCTGTGGGTCGAGAACGTCGACGTCGACGAAGAAGGTGTGCCCATCAAATACGGCATCACGCACTTCGCGGCCGATCGCGTGCAACTGATGGTCGAGCACGACTTATGATCGTCGCGCCCGTGAATGCCCGCAATCCGCGCGTCGCGCTGTATTACGCGCCGCCCGCTTCGTCCGCATGGTGGCGCGAAGGCTGCGAGTGGCTCGGCCGCGACGCCGAGAACGGCCGCGAAACCGTCACGCCCGCGCATGAGCTCACGCGCGCGCCGCGCCGCTACGGCTGGCACGCGACGATCATCGCGCCTTTTCATATGGCGCCAGGCGTCGAACTGGCGGACGTGCTGGCCTGCGCGCGCGCGTGGGCCGGTTCGGTGCCGCGCTTCGAGATGCGCGTCAAGGCCGCGGAACTGAGCCGCTTCGTCGCGCTGCGGGCCGCGCACACGAGCGACGACGATGCGCTTCGCACCCTCGCCGCCGGCGCATTGCAGGCGCTTGACGCGCTGCGCGAGAGGCCGTCGCACGAAAGCATCGAGCGGCGCATCGTCGCCGGCATGAGCGCGCGGCAAATCGAGTTGCTGCGTGAATGGGGCTATCCGTATGTCTTCGACGAATACCGTTTTCACATGACGCTCTCCGATTCGCTGGATGACGCACACGCGCGCGCGTCGATCGTATCGGACTGGACGGAGCGCATCGATGCGCTTGGCCCGATGCCGATGCATGGCGCCGCGCTCTTCATCGAACCCGAGCCGGGCGCACCGTTCACGCTATGGCAGCGTCTGCCGTTCAACAACGTACAGGATGTGGCATGACCCGGGTAGAAGGCGCAAGACTGATCTATGTGATGGGACCGTCGGGCGCGGGCAAGGACTCGCTGCTCGGCTTCGCGCGCGAACGCGTGGGCGCGCGCGTGATGTTCGCGCACCGCTATATCACGCGCGCGGTCGCCGACGGCGAGAACCATATCGCGCTCACGCATGACGAATTCGCCACGAGGCTTTCGTATGGCCTCTTCGCGATGCATTGGGAAAGCCTCGGCCTGCGCTACGGCATCGGCATCGAACTGGATACGTGGCTCGCGCGCGGCATGTCGGTTGTCGTGAACGGGTCGCGGCAGCACGCGGAATCTGCACTGGAACGCTATCCCGACGCGCAGTTCGTGCATATCGATGCAACGGCTTCCGTGCTCGCCTCACGCCTCGCGCGCCGCGGACGCGAGGATGCGCGTCAGATCGAGGCGCGTCTCGCGCGGCGGCCGGCGCTCGGACTGCCGTCGCAGGCGCGCGTCGTGACGATCGACAACTCCGGCATGCTCGCCGATGCCGGCACGCAGTTTCTCGACCTGCTCTCGCGGACAAGCTGCGCCTGACTCCACGCCGCGTTTGATCGACCGCGCCCCGTCCGGCGGCGCGGCATCGTATTTGTCTCCGCGTAAACCCTGAGTTGCAAGTGGATTTCCGTTCGTCGACACTTCGCAAATCGATTTGCTTTTTCTATACGCAAGCAAATCGATTTGCAATAACCGACTTCCACCACTTCGACAGGGATCGCTCATGAAACTCGCCGCAAAACTCGCCGTGGCCGCCGTCGCGGCGTTTTCACTCATCGGCGGCACGGCGCGCGCCGAGACGCTGCTCGTCGCGTGCGATACCGCGTTCGTGCCGTTCGAGTTCAAGCAGGGCAACGAATACGTCGGCTTCGATATCGACTTGTGGAAGGAAATCGCGAAGGACCTGAAGCTCGACTACAAACTTCAGCCGATGGACTTCAGCGGCATCCTGCCCGCGCTGCAGACGAAGAATGTCGATGTCGCGCTCGCTGGCATCACGATCAAGGAAGAACGCAAGAAGGTCATCGACTTTTCCGACGGCTACTACGACAGCGGCTTCACGCTGATGGTGCCGGTGGACAGCGGCATCAAGGGCCCGGACGACCTGAAGGGCAAGTCGCTCGCGATCAAGACGGGCACGTCGTCCGCCGATTACGCGAAGGCCAACTTCAAGGCAACCGACCTGCGCGCGTTCCCGAACATCGACAACGCTTATCTCGAACTCGCGACAGGCCGCGTCGATGCCGCGATGCACGACACGCCGAACGTCCTCTACTACATCCACACGGCGGGCAAATCGCGCGTGAAGGCAGTCGGTCCGCAGATGATGGCGCAGCAATACGGTATCGCATTTCCGAAGGGCAGCCCGCTCGTCGCGAAGGTCAATGCCGAACTCGCGAAAATCAAGGCCGACGGACGCTATGCGGCGATCTACAAGAAGTGGTTCGGCGTCGAGCCGGCGAAGTCCTGACCGCGCCTACTCTGGAGATCAATGATGCAGTTCGACCTGTCGGTCATCGTGGACGCCGTGCCGGCGCTCATGCACGGCGCGCGTCTCACGGTGCTGATCACGCTTGCGGGGCTGGCGGGCGGCATGCTCGTCGGCCTGCTGTTCGGTCTGATGCGTGCGTACGGCAATGCGCTGTGCCAGAAGATCGCGTTCATGTATATCGAGTTCGTGCGCGGCACGCCGATCGTCGTGCAGGTGATGTTCATCTATTTCGCGTTGCCGCTGCTGCTGCATGTTCGCGTCGATGCGATGACGGCGGCGATCGTGGCGATCGTCATCAACTCGGGCGCGTATATCGCGGAAATCGTGCGCGGCGCCTTTCTTTCGGTGCCGCGCGGCCTCAAGGAAGCGGGACTCGCGCTCGGCATGCCGGCGTGGCGCGTACTCGCGTTCGTGGTCGGTCCCGTCGCGTTGAGGCGCATGACGCCCGCGCTCGGCAACCAGTTCATCGTGACTCTGAAGGACACGTCGCTTTTCATCGTGATCGGCGTGGGCGAACTCACGCGGCAAGGGCAGGAAATCATGGCGTCGAATTTTCGCGCAGTGGAAATCTGGACCGCTGTCGCCGTCATCTATCTCTGCATGATCGGCGCGCTGACCTTCGGCCTGCGCACGATGGAAAAGCGGATGCGCATCTTATGAGCACAATGAATCACAACGGTCACATGGTCCAGTTCAGGAACGTGACGAAGCGCTTCGGCAAGACCGTCGTGCTGGATGAAGTCGATCTGAACATCGGCGCGGGCGAAGTCGTCGTGCTGATCGGGCCATCGGGCTCGGGCAAGTCGACGCTTCTGCGCTGCATCAACGCGCTGGAGCAGATCGACGGCGGCGATCTCGTCGTCGATGGCATCAGCGTGCTCGGCGGCGCGCGCAAGGTGCGCGAGATTCGTCAGGAAGCGGGCATGGTGTTTCAGCAATTCAACCTGTTTCCGCAGATGACGGCGCTGGAGAATGTCGCGTTCGGACCGCGTCAGGTGCGCGGCATGAGCAAGCCCGATGCCGAAGCGCTCGCGCGCGATCTGCTGACGAAGGTCGGGCTCGGCAGCCGCGTCGGCCACTACGCGAGCGAGTTGTCGGGCGGGCAGCAACAGCGTGTCGCGATTGCGCGGGCGCTCGCGGTGAAGCCCAAGCTCATGCTCTTCGACGAACCCACGTCCGCGCTCGATCCCGAACTGCGTCAGGAAGTGCTGCGCGTGATGCAGGCGCTCGCCGAAGAAGGCATGACGATGGTGGTCGTCACGCACGAAATGGCGTTCGCGCGCAAGGTCGGCACACGGCTCATCTTCATGGAACACGGCCATATCACGGTCGATGGGCCGCCCGCCGAATTGCTCGATAATCCGCCTAACCAGCGCTTGCGCGACTTCCTTCAACACGTCGAATAACCTTTTCGAATCACCTGAATTTATGGCGGCACTCGGCTTTATCGACATCTCCGGCTCACCGCGCGATGCGGGCGAAGCACTCGGGCGCTTCGGCGCGCACGCGGTTCACACGCACTTGCTGAACACGCACGCATGGCAAACGGTCATGCAGTGGCGCGGCAGCGCGACAACCCGCGCGATGGCCGCGCTCGTGCGCGAGCGCTTCCCGCGTGTATGGGACGAGCTTCACGGCCTGGCTGCCGGCCTCGCCCTGCCCTTCGAAGACATCTTCCTCTGGAATTGCCGCGGCGATGTCTGGGCGATGTCCCCCGACGGCTGCACGACCGTGCAGCTTCCCGGCGCGCAGACGCGGCGCATCAGTCATAACGAGGACGGCTATCCCGGCTTCGCGGGACATTGCGCGATCGCCCGATGCGATATCGCGGGCGGCCCGGGCTTCGCGTCATTCGTCTATCCCGGCTCGCTGCCGGGACACACGTTCGCCGTGACGAACGCGGGCTTGGCGATGACCGTGAACAATCTGCGTCAGCGTGAGGTCGTCCCGGGCGTGCCGCGCATGGTGCTCACGCGCGCGATACTTGACGCGGTAAATCTCGATGCCGCCGTGTCCATCGTGCGCGATAACCCGCGTGCGGGCGGTTTTCATCTGACGCTCGGAGCATGCGCGAGCCCTGCGCTGTTGAGCGTCGAGTTCAGCGCGCATGATTGCTCCGTGGTCGAAGTGCAATCGCCCTCGCTGCATGCGAATCACGCGATCCATCCGGCGATGCGCGGCTTCGCGCAGATCATCACGGATTCTTCGCGTCATCGACAAACACGCGGCGACGCGATGCTCGCATCGAACGAAGCGATCGATCCGCTCGCGATCCTCGCCGATCGCGAAGACGCCGCGTTGCCGATCCATCGCACCCAACCCGACGATCCCGACGACGAAAACACCCTCGCCACCGCCGACATTGCGATTCGTGCGTCTCACATAGAATGGCAAGTTCACGAACATCCCGGGCAGCCCGCCCGGTACCGGATGATCAATGGACACAGGCAAACAGAAGGGACGTCGCGCAAGCGTTGCTGAAGCAGGCACGCAGATGCCGCCGCGCAGCGTCGACGGCTTGCGCGAACTCATGATACGCATCGGCCGCGACGAAGCGAACGTCTCGCTCGGCGGCAAGGCGCACACCGTGCTCGCGAAGCTGCTCGAACGCCCCGAGGAAGTGGCGGTGCGCACGATCACCGATCTCGCGACATCGCTCGATGTCAACGCATCCACGCTCACGCGCCTGTCGACCCGGCTCGGCTATGCGGGATTCGCCGACTTTCAGAGCGTGTTCCGCGACAGCCTCGCCGCGCGACATCGGCATTTCTATAGCCAGCAGGCGGAGCGCATCGTCGCCGGCAGCAAGACGCGGGCGCACGATGCCGCGCCCGAAGTCGACATGGTCGTGAAGCTTGCGCGCGAATCGATCGGTAATGTGGAAGGCTTCATCGCGCAGTTGTCGCCCGCGGATTTGCGCGGCGCCGCGCGCCTGCTCGCCGATGCGAAGCGCGTACGCGTGCACGGCCTGCGCCAGTTCAGCGCGCTCGCGAGCTTCGTCTGTTACGGCCTCGGGATGATCCGCACGGATGTCGCGCTGCTCGATGCGCAAGGGCTCGGTGTCGCGGAAGGACTCGCGCAGTTGCAGCCCGGCGATGTCGTGCTCGTCACGAGTGTCGCGCCGTACACGCGCAGCGTCGCCGAAGCCGCGCTCGCCGCGAAGGACGCCGGGCTCGAGGTCATCGCCATTACCGATACGCTCGCTTCGCCGCTCGTGCCGCCCGCGCGTCATGCGTTCCTGATTCCGCACGAGAGCAGCTTCTTCAGCAACAGCATGGGCGCGTATCTCGTGTTCTGCGAGGGTCTGCTCAATCTCGTTGCGGCCCATCTCGGCAAGCGTTCGCTGCAGGCACTGGAACGGCGCGAGCGCCTGATCACGGCGCTTGGCATCGAAGGTTCGTAGCGTGCTTCAGATCACGCGTTCGCGCACCCAGCCCGATGCGAGATCGATCAGCGACACGATCACGATCACGATCAGCATCACCGCTGCCGTCTGCGCATAGTTGAACGAGCGGATCGCTTCATACAGCACGACGCCGATGCCGCCCGCGCCGACCATGCCGACGACCATCGCGGAGCGCACGTTCGATTCGAAGCGATACAGCGCGAACGATATCCACAGCGGCAGCACTTGCGGCAGCACGCCGTAGACGATTTCATCGAGACTGCTCGCACCGGTGGCGCGCACGCCTTCGGCAGGCCGCGAATCGACGGCCTCGACCGCTTCGGCGAAGAGCTTGGCGAGCACACCCGTCGTATGCACCCACAATGCGAGCACGCCCGCGAACGGCCCGAGCCCGACCGCGACGATGAACAGCATCGCGAAGACCATCTCGTTGATCGCGCGGCACGCGTCCATCAGGCGTCGCACGGGCTGCGCGACCCACACCGGCGCGATGTTCTGAGCCGACAACAAGCCGCACGGCACTGCGCAGATCAGTGCGAGCGCCGTGCCCCACACGGCGACCGCGAACGTCACGTTCATTTCATGCACATACGTGCGCCATTCCGTGAAGTCGGGCGGAAAGAAGTCGCGCGCGAACTGGCTCATGTTGCCCGACGCGCCGAGCAGATCGAGCGGGCGCATGTCGGCGCTCTGCCACGAAAGACCGAGCACGGCGATCAGAACGATCCAGCCGAGCATCGACGTCCAGCTGCGCTTCTTCGCCGCCGCCTGCACGGGCCGGCCGATGCCGGCCTCGAACGTGGTGATGTCGAGCGGCTTCATTTACTTCGCCGCCGTGCTGTCGAGCGCCGCGATCTTTTGATCGAGCGCGGCGAGTTGCGCCTGCTTGTCGGCTGCATCGAGATGCGCGTCGTTCTGCACCTGCTGCTTCTTCTGGAACAGCGCCATCTGACGAATCGGCACGAGCTGCGCGTTCGACGAATCCGCAAAGCCGGAATAGCCCGAGATCGACGTCATCACTGCCTGCTCGCGCGGGTCCTTCTCCGCGTAGTGGTCGAAGAAATTGCGCAGCTTGTCTTTCGTCGCCTGCGGCAGATCGCGGCGCCACACGAGCGGGTCCGACGGAATCAGCGGCGACTTCCACAGCACGCGCACCTTCGGGTACAGCTCCGGATGCTGCGTCCTGATCGTGTCGAGCATGTCGGTGTTGTTGGTCGCGATATCGATCTTGTCGTTGACGACGGCGAGCATGTTCGCTTCATGGCTCGACGGCAGCACGCTCTTGAACGCGGTCCTCACGTTGATGCCGTTCTTCGCGAAGAGATAGTACGCGGGCACGAGCGTGCCCGAGGTCGAGTTCGGATCGCCGAAGCCCAGGTTGATGTCCTTCGTGTTCTTCAGCACCTGATCGAGCGACGTCCATTTGCTGTTCGCGTTCGTGATGAGCAGCGAGTAATAGCCCGCCTCGCCGTTCTTGTACTTCACCTTGGCGAACACTTCGCCGTTGGAGCGGTCGACCGCTTCGATCGCCGAGGCATTGCCGAAGAAGCCGATCTGCACCTTGTTGAAGCGCATCGCTTCGATGATGCCCGCGTAGTCGGTCGCGAAATACGCCTTCACGTCGAGACCGGTCTGCTTGTTCAGATCGTCGATGAGCGGCTGCCAGCGTTGCTTGAGCGCGGAGGACGAATCCGTCGAGATGATGCCGAAGCTGATCGTTTCGGCGAACACGGTCTGCGACAGAAGGCACGACGCGAGCGCGGCGCCAGCCAGGAAGAAACGGGCTGATTTCATGATGCGATCCAGGTTTGATGAATGAGTCGGGATTCAGCCTGCGGCCGATGCGAATAACGCAGACGATTGCGTGCGCGCGTTCTGCTCGGCGTGTTGCGCGAGCAGTTCCTCCGCCGAAGCGCCGTACAGTTCGCGCAGAACGGCGGGCGTGAGACGCTCGGAAGCGCCGTCGAAAACGACGCGTCCATCGCGCAGTGCGACTGTGCGCGGGCAATATTTCATCGCGACATCGATCTGATGCAGCGACACGACGACGGTCAGCTTGCGTTCGCGATTGAGCGTCTGCATCAGCTCCATCACGCGGCGCGCGGATTCGGGATCGAGCGATGCGATCGGTTCGTCCGCGAGCACGATGCGCGCGCGCTGCACGAGCGCACGGGCCAGCGCGGCGCGCTGCTGCTGACCGCCCGACAGGTTGCTCGCGCGCTCGAACGCGTGATCGCCGATGCCCATCGCGGCGAGCGACTCCATCGCCAGCGTGCGTTCGCCGCGCGGAAAGCGGCCCGCGAGCCGCCGCCACAACGAAACGCGGGAAAGCGCGCCGATGAGCACGTTCGTCAGCACCGAAAGACGGCCAATTAGATTGAACTGCTGAAACACGAAAGCGACATCTCGGCGAATCGCGCGCACTTCACGCACGATCCTGCCGTTTTGCTGAATCGGGCGGCCGAGCAGCGTGACATGCGACGGCGCGGGGTCGGATGCCGTGAAGCCCGCGATGTGGCGCAGGAGCGTCGATTTGCCCGATCCCGACGCGCCGATGAGCGCGACCATTTCGCCCTCCTCGACGCGCAGATCGACGGAGTCGAGCGCCTTGCGGCCATTCCTGAACGTCTTGGTAAGACGCTCGATGCGTATTGCGTCCATAGCTTCCCTCGATGGGCGCGCAGAAGAGGCGCGCTGAAACGTTCGGGAGATTCTAGGAAGTCAACGTGACGAGAAAGTGACGCGCATGAGACGTCTAGATGAATACATCACTTTCGTTCCGTCGCCGTTTGAGACGATCGAGCAGGAATTCGATCCGCACGAGCATTCACGTCCGGGCCGCCGCGACCGATGATTGATCCATCGAAGCATCAATCATTTGGGGGCAGCACCATGAACACGATCCATACGGATGTCGCCATCATCGGCGCAGGCAGCGCGGGACTCTCGGCGTATCGCGCGGCGAAGGCGGCGGGCGCGACGGCGATTCTCATCGAAGGCGGCGCGCACGGAACCACGTGTGCGCGTGTCGGCTGTATGCCGTCGAAGCTTCTGATCGCGGCGGCCGACGCTGCGCACCATGTGACACACGCGGCGGCGTTCGGCGTGCATATCGACGGCGCGGTGCGCATCGACGGGCGCGAGGTGATGGCCCGCGTGAAGCGTGAGCGCGACCGTTTCGTGGGCTTCGTGGTCGCGGGTGTCGATGCGATGCCCGCAGCCGACAAGCTCACCGGCTACGCGCGCTTCATCGACGACAATCTGCTGCAGGTCGGCGAACATACGAAGGTGCAGGCGAAGAGCGTCGTCATCGCGACGGGATCGAGCGCCGTGATGCCGGCCATGTATCGTGCGCTCGGAGATCGCGCGATCATCAACGACGATGTCTTCTCATGGGACGATCTGCCGAAGCGCGTCGCGGTGGTCGGCGCGGGCGTGATCGGGCTCGAACTCGGTCAGGCGCTCGCGCGGCTCGGCGTGCAGGTTTCCGTGCTGGGCGCGCGCGGTCGAGTGGGCCCTTTGACCGATCCGGACATTCGCGCGTATGCAGGGCGCGTGTTCAGCGAAGCGTTCCGCTTCGAGCCGCACGCGCAGGTGCAAGCGGCCGTGCGCGAAGGCGACGAAGTGCGCCTGCGTTATGTTTCGGACGCGGGCGAGCCGATCGAAGACACGTTCGATTACGTGCTGGTCGCGGCCGGGCGTAAGCCCAATGTCGGCGGGCTCGGTCTGCAGGATACGTCGCTCGAACTCGATGCAGATGGCCTGCCCGTCTACGATCCGCTGACCTTGCAGGCCGGCGCGCGCCCGGTGTTCATCGCCGGCGATGCCAACGGCGTGCTGCCGTTGCTGCACGAAGCCGCCGATGAAGGACGCGCGGCCGGTCTCAATGCCGCGCGTTATCCGGATGTCGCGCCCGTCGAACGCCGCGCGCCCATTGGTATCGCGTTCACGGATCCGGGAATCGCGATGGTCGGCGCGCGTCATGCGGACTTGACGCCGAACGCGTTCGTCACGGGCGAAGTGAGCTTCGAGGATCAGGGACGCAGCCGCGTGATGCTCCGGAACCGCGGCCTCATGCACGTGTATGCCGATCGTGAAAGCGGCCGTTTCATCGGCGCGGAATGGATCGGACCCGATGCGGAACATATCGCGCATCTGCTCGCGTGGGCCTTGCAGATGAAGCTCACGATTGACGACATGTTGCGGATGCCGTTCTATCATCCGGTCGTCGAGGAAGGCTTGCGGACCGCGTTGCGGGACGCTGCAAACAAGCTTTCCTGAGCATCGGACTCGCGCCGGCGGATGAAGCCGGCGCGAGTCTACGTGTCCAGAAACCAGTTCCCCGCGCACTCGTTGCGGATGAATTCGGCCAGCCATTTCACCCGCGCGACATCGCGCGTCTCGGCCAGCGTCACGAGCCAGTAAGAGCGCGACAAGGCAATCTGCTCGGGAAACAGGCGCACGAGATTGGGATCGGTGCGCGCGATGAAGCACGGCAACACGCCGAGTCCCACGCCGCCCGACACCGCGGCTGCCTGGCTGATGACATTCGATATGCGAATGGCCGGCACGAGCGTATTCGATATCTGCGGCAGATAGTTAAGCTCGGCGGACCACATCTGGTCCTCGACATAGCCGACCCAGGGATGATCGAGCATGTCGCGCCGCGATGCGATCCCGGGATGACGCTGCAGATAATCACGCGATGCATAAGCGCCGAGCGAATAGTCCGTGAGCTTGTGCGCATAGACGCGTCCTTGCGCGGGCCGCGTCATGCTCACCGCGAGATCCGCCTCGCGCTTCGACAGACTGAACATGCGCGGGTTCGCGATCAACTCGATTTCCAGTTGCGGATGCACTGCCGAAATTTGCGCGAGACGTGGCGCCAGAAAATAGGTGCCGAAACCCTCGGGCGTGCCGATACGCACGCTACCCGTCAGACCAATCGATGCATCTTCCAGCCTGCGACGCATGCGCAAGGCCAGACTCTCCATGCCTTCGGCATCGGCCAGCACGCGCTCGCCTTCGGGCGTCAGCACGAAACCCACTGAACTCCGATCGAAAAGTCTCACGCCCAGCGCCTTTTCCAGGCCGGCGACGCGCCGGCTCAAGGTCGAATGATCGACGCCCATCTGTTGCGCGGCGACCGTGAGCCGGCCTGCGCGCGAGATGGCGAGGAATGCCTGAATGTCGTCCCAGTCGAAGCCGCGCATGGGGATTTTTGCACAGGGCGTTTGCCGAATTGCCCATTCTATTGCAAGAAACTGGCTGCTATCTTTTTTCCTGCACGCTGCAAAACGCCGGAAACATGGCGCATTTCATTCGTCATAACAGCCGCTGAAAATCAGGAGACACCTAGCATGTCGCTCATCGCGAAACTCGAGGCCCGCGCTCAGGCAGGCAAACCCGTCAAGGTCGGTCTGATCGGCGCGGGAAAATTCGGCTCCATGTATCTGTCGCAGGCGCCGCGCACGCCCGGCATTCATCTCGTCGGCGTCGCGGATCTGTCGCCCGATCGCGCGCGCGCGTCGCTCAAGCGCGTGGGATGGGAAGAGGCGCGTTATGCGGCGCGTTCGTGGAGCGAGGCGATCGCTCAGGGCTCGACGTTCATCACCGACGACGCCGACGCGATGATCGCGAGCGATCACGTCGATATCGTCATCGATGCAACCGGCAGCCCCGCGGCCGGCATTCATCACGCGCTGCTGTGTTGCAAGCATCGCAAGCACATCGTGATGGTCAACGTGGAAGCCGACGTGCTCGCCGGTCCCCTGCTCGCGCGGCGCGCGGAGGAAGCGGGCATCATCTATTCGATGGCGTCCGGCGATCAGCCCGCGCTCATCGCCGAACTGGTGGACTGGGCGCGCACCATCGGCTTCGATGTGATCTGCGCGGGCAAGGGCACGAAATATCTGCCGGTCTATCATCAGTCGACGCCCGACACGGTCTGGGGCCACTACGGCTTCACCGAAGAGCAGGTCGGCTCCGGCGACTTCAACGCGCAGATGTTCAACTCGTTTCTCGACGGCACGAAATCCGCGCTCGAAATGGCGGCCGTATCGAACGCGTGCGATCTGCGTCCGCCCGCCGATGGCCTCGCGTTCCCCGCATGCGGCGTCGATGATCTGCCCACGTTGCTGCGCCCTGCTACCGAAGGCGGCATTCTTCCGCATCGCGGCAGCGTGGAAGTGGTGTCGTCGCTCGAGCGCGACGGCAGGCCGGTGTTCCGCGATCTGCGCTGGGGCGTGTACGTCGTCTTCGAAGCACCGACCGGCTACGTGCGCGACTGCTTCAGCCAGTACGGCCTCAAGACCGACAGCACCGGCCGCTTCGCCGCAATGTACAAGCCCTACCACCTGATCGGCCTCGAACTCGGGCAATCGATCGCGAGCATTGCCGTGCGCGGCGAAGCAACCGGCGCGACTTCGGGCTTTCATGGCGATGTCGCCGCGACCGCGAAGCGCGATCTGCGCGCGGGCGAGCGTCTCGACGGGGAAGGCGGCCATACCGTCTACGGCAAGTTGATGCCCGCCGCCGACTCGCTGATCCAGGGCGCATTGCCCATTGGTCTCGCGCATAACGTCGTGCTGCAACGTCCGGTCGCGGCGGGGCAGCCCGTGCGCTGGAGCGACGTCGCGTTCGACGCGAGCAAGGAAGCCGTGCGCGTGCGCCGCGAAATGGAAGATCTCTTCCGCGCCGAGCTGAAACTCGAAGTGCCCGCGCAGAAGCTCGCCAGTTGAAGACATCGAGCATGAACTGACTTCGATCCCCGCGCCCGGCCCAGGCGATGGCCCGGGCGCTTCGCGTTCTCAACGCCCGCGAAAGGGCGACGGAGGAGACATGAGCCAAATCAGCGAAACGCTAGGCGTCGCACAAAGCGGCACGACGGACGTGTACCGCAAGATCACGTGGCGCATCATGCCGTTCATCGTGCTGTGCTATCTCTGCAATTATCTGGATCGCGTGAATGTCGGCTTCGCCAAGCTGCAGATGCTGTCCGATCTCGGCTTCTCGGATGCGGTGTACGGACTCGGCGCGGGCATCTTCTTCATCGGCTATTTCATCTTCGAGGTGCCGAGCAATCTGATCCTGCATCGCGTGGGCGCGCGACGCTGGATCGCGCGCATCATGATCACGTGGGCCATCGTTTCGGCGCTGACACTCGTCGTGAAGACACCGGTTCAGTTCTACACCGTGCGTTTTCTTCTGGGTGTCGCCGAAGCGGGCTTTTCGCCCGGCATCATGCTGTATCTGACGTATTGGTTTCCGGCCCGCAAACGCGGCTTCGCCTATGGCGTGTATTACATCGCGATTCCGCTTGCGGGCATCGTAGGAGGTCCGCTTTCCGGCTGGATTCTGGCATCGTTCACGCACTCGAGCGTGATGGCCGCATGGCAATGGCTGTTTCTGATCGAGGCTATTCCGGCGCTCGTCGTCGGCTTCATGGTGCTGTGGCTCATGGTCGACAAGCCGGGCCAGGCCAAGTGGCTCACCGACGATGAAAAGCGTCTCGTCACCCATGCTGTCGAACGTGAAGACGCCGACAAGACCGCGCATCACAACGCGCGCGCGTTCCTTTCCGACGTCAACATCTGGAAGCTGTGCGGCGTGTACTTCTGCCAGATCATCGGTCTGTACGGGATCAGCTTCTGGCTGCCTTCGATCATCAAGGACAGCGGTCTCACCAATGTCGAGCTGATCGGCTGGCTTTCGGCGATTCCCTATGTCGTGGCGATTCCGGCGATCATCCTCACCGGAATGAGCGCGGACAGGTTCCGCTCGCGCCGCATGCATTTCTCGGTGGCGCTCGTGATCGGCGCGATCGGTTTTGCGGCGAGCGGATATGTGGGCCATCAACCGGTGCTCGCGGTGATCGCGCTGAGCGTGGCCGCAGCGGGCATTCTTTCCGCGCTGTCGCTGTTCTGGGGCATTCCCGCCGCGTTCCTCGCGGGCACATCCGCCGCCGCAGGCATCGCGGGAATCAATTGCGTCGGCAATCTCGCGGGCTTCGTGTCGCCCTATATGGTCGGCTGGCTGAACGTGACGACGCATAACAACAGCATCGGGCTCTATGCGGTCGCGGCATTCATGATCATCGGCGCGATCGCGGTGCGGGCGATTTCGGGCAAGCTCGCGGATCGTTGAAGACGAGTCTCCTAACGAAAGCGCCCGCATTCATCGCGGGCGCTCTCGCCTCGTCGAACATGACTGTCCGTCATCCTCGGAGAGATCCGACGCGTCGTCGGTATAGCGCAACGTCGATGCATTCAGCGCATCGCGCTCGATTTCGCCGGTCCAGTCTTCACCGCTGCGCAATGTATCGATACGGCGGCGATCGACGTCGAATCCGACCACGTCGAAGCGGCGGGCGAATGCCACCGCCACCGGAAGTCCCACATAACCCAATCCACATACTGCGATCTTGCTAGCTGCCACGTTTGCTCCCGAAAGCGATGATGCTCCGCTAACGGGATGTGACCAGAAGCCACCGCGAAGACCTCCGTTCGAGAAGCCTTCGATCGATCCGCCAGCGTCGCTTGATTGACAAGTTTCAACAACTGTGCCGACGTATTCTTGGGCTTTCGGGTTAAGACGAAAACGAGACGAATCTCAATTTTTGGACGCGGAGACCGAAACGCACTGTTGCGCGATCTGATGAGGTCCAGTGCGTCGTTGCGCTGTGTGCGCCGCGCGGGGGCGTTCGCGGGACACGTAAAATGGCGTGATGTCGAATGGAATTCGCCCCTCTCCCCGGCAAGAATCCGGGTTGCCGCTGCACGCGCCGAGCACCGCGTCGCTCGCGATTGCGGCCGCCATCGCGATGATCGCGTGGCTCGCGTTCGCCGCGCAAACCGATATCACCATCGCGCGACTGGTCCATCGCGGCTTCACCGTGTTCGACGGCCTCGCGCGCATGAGCAGCTATCTGACGAATCTCACGGTTCTGTTGACCGCGCTCTGCTTCACGTGCGTCGCGACGCGCGCGCAATTTCCGCTCGCGCGATTCTTTCGCCGGCCGACCGTCGTGACGGCGGTCGTCGTGTATATCGTGTTCGTCGGGATCGCCTACAACGCGTTGCTGCGCTATCTCTGGACGCCTTCAGGCTATCGCGCGCTCGTCAACGAATCACTGCATACGGTCGTGCCTGCGCTCGCGGCTTTGTACTGGTTTTTGTTCGTGCCGCGCTTTCATCTGTCATGGCGACGATGCGCGCTCTGGCTCGTCTATCCGCTGTCTTATCTCTGCATCACGTTATGGCGCGGAAGATTGTCCGATTTCTATCCGTATCCGTTCATCAACGTCGCGGAGCTCGGCTATGAGCGCGTGCTCGTGAATGCCGCAATGCTGGTCGTCGCGTTTCTCGTGCTGATGAGCGTGTTTCTCGTGATCAACCATCGGCGGGAAGATCTGAACGTGGCCGATCCGGAGGTCGAATCCGGCGATTCGCCCTCCGGACGCGTCGATTAAACGTGTGCGCCCACACGCCCGCGATTCACGACGAGATCCGCGACGAACGCCACCGCCAGCGCAAACGCCCCGCACGCGAAGATCAGCGCATAGTTGTTGTGCGTGTGCGAGAACAGGAAGGAATAGCCGTATCCGGCGAGCGCCTGACACAGCGCGAATGCCGACGTCGCCCGGCTCCACGCGGCGCGCTGCTCGGTGTGATCGTGCGGCAGAAGTTCATGCACGCGTCCGAGCGCGAGCGGCACGATGCCGGTCGTGGAGACGCCGAGCGCCACCGTCGCTACACCGATCGCATAAGCATTCGCTGATAACGCCAGCAGCACCGCCGCGCACGCCTGCAGCAGAAGCACGAACCGATAGGCCACGCCGAAGCCGAAGCGATCGCCCGCATTGCCGCAAACGAGCGGCCCGAAGATCGCCGCGATGCCATAGAGCACCCAGTAACTCGCGCCCACATCGGCGCCGCGGCCATAGCCTCGCGCGATGCAGTCGACGAGCAGAATCATCACGGGCACGAGGCCCAGCGCATTCGCCGCGTATTGCGCGTACAGCAGCCGCAGACGCGTGCCGCCGAGCTGGCCTGCATGCGCCGTCGCGCCCTGCGCGGTAACCGCCGGCGGATGGGCAGCGGGCCAGCCGAACCAGGCGAGCGCGGTCAGCGCCAGCGAGAACACGCCGAGACCCATCCACGTTTCGTGCAGGCCGTAATGCAGGAGCTTCGGGATCAGCGTGCCCGATGCGGCGATGCCGAAGCCCAGCCCGACGAAAATCATGCCGCTCGCAAAGCCGCGGCGCGCGGGCGGAACGTGCGGCAGGACCGTCGTCGCGACGAGCACCATGATCGCGCCGCCCGACAGCCCCGACAAAAAGCGCCATGCGAAGAACCATGTGATCGACAACGGAAACGCGCAGCCGAAGAACGCGGCGGTGACGATCGCCGTCAAGAGACGCAGCGCGTGGCGGTTCGTGAGAATGTTGGCGATCGAACGGCCGAACAGCGCGCCCGCGAAATAGCCCGCGAAATTGGCGGCGCCGAGCGTCACCGCCTGCGACGACGTGAACCAGTGCGCCTGGATGAGCGGCGGAATCAGCGGCGTGTAGGCGAAGCGCGCGAGACCGATCGCGACGAGGCTCGCGCAGAAGCCCGCGAGGATCGCGAACAGCGCGCGCGCATCGAGTGAAGGGGTTTGATCGGCGTGCACGGCCGATATCGTTTGATCTGACATGAAAACGGCTCCCTGCGGCCGGATGCGATGATGCGATCGCGCGCGGCCGGACAACGTCAAGTGGAAGGATCGAGGCTTAGCGCTTGCCTGACGACAAGCCCAAAGGCGGCAGCTTCAGCAAGGCGAGAGTCGGTGCGACGGCACCGTTCAGCAACGCGGGTTTCGGATCGACGCGCGCGAGCACGCGCAGCCCGAGAAGCACGGCGAGCAGACTGGTCGCCGCGGCTTCGGCGGAAATCACACGCTCGATGTCGCCGCTCTTCAGGCCTGCCTTCATGCAACGCTCGAAGAACGCACGCATCATCGATATTTCGTCGGCGATGAGTTCGCGGAAAGTTTCATCCTCGGGCGATATGCCGAGCGCCGCGTTCACCACCATACAGCCGCGCCGATGCTCGTCGGACAGCGAACGCTCGATGACTTCGCGGAAGAACGCGGTGATGGCGCGCGACGGCGTCAGCGACGATTCCAGCCGCCGAATGCGCTCGCGCAACGTGTGTTCGAGATAGTGATCGAGCGCGCGCAGAAAAAGCGCGCGTTTGTCGCCGAACGCGTTATAGAGGCTCGGTTGCGTCAGCCCTGTGTACTGCACCAGGTCGCGTGTGGATACGCCTTCGTAACCGTGCGTCCAGAACGCGTCGGCAACGGCATCGAGTACGCTGGTTTCGTCGAAATTGCGCGGTCGCGCCATGAATCGTGCTCCATCGAAAAATGCAGCCGATGTTCTATATCGGCTGATACAAAACAGATTAAATATCGATGGATACAAAATCGCGTGATATCTCCATTCGCGCATACGGGTCTTGCCGGATGGAGAAAAAACTGAGGAATGACGAGGCGCTTCGAGGACGCGCGCGCGTCCTCGAAGGCGAAAGCGGTGTTCAGGCGGGTTTAGTATCGAACATCAGCAGCTCGACGCCTGCCTGCGCGAAATTGGCGAGATCAGCGGCCGTCTTTTGACCCTCCGGCGAACCGAGCGCTGTCTTGATGGCTTCGAGCGAATCGAACTTCAGCAGCGCGACGAGGTGATAGGGCGAGTCCCCCGACGCGACGGCCACCGGCCCCGCGCTGATCTCATAGCTGCGCAATCCCGGCAGCGTCTTCGCGAGCGGCGCATGCGTGGATGCGTAGTATTCGTCGAATGCCTTTGTGTCGGTCGGGTTCTTGTACAGCGCTATGAGATGGGCCATCGTCGTGTCTCCTGTTGGTTGTACGGCGTGAGGTCACTGCTTTTCCAGTTGAAGATAGATGCGCTGCACGTTCTGCGGTTGCGCGATTGCGTAGATCTTGTCGTTCTTGAACGCGGGCACTTGTACCGTATGCATCGCTTCGGTCAGCCCGATGCCGCTCTTGTAGGCGCGCTTCACCGATGCATCGAGTTCGCGCAGATAGACACCCGTCTGCATGATGTCGTCGCCGCGCAAGGGCGCGCCGAAGCCGGGCACGACGGTCTTGAGATCGAGCGCGCGCAGATTCTCCAGCGCGGCAAGCCAGCCGGAAATTTGCTCGTTGCGCAACTCGGGAATGCGCCCGTTCGAGACGAGTCCGCCCGCGAAGAGCACGCCGGTCTGCGTGTCGAGCACGGCGAGATCGCCCGGCGTACTCGCCGGTCCGAAATGCAGCAGTTGCAGCTTGCGCCCGCCGCTTTCCAGTTCCGTCGTGCCGTCGACCGTCTGATCGGGCACGGTCACGCGCGAGCCGGCCATTTCGTCTTCGCCGAGCGTCTTGCGCAGATTCGCAAGACAGATCGAGCAGCGTTCGCGGATGAGTTGCGCGGCGCGCGCGTGCGCGAGGATCGGCACGCCGTTATCGCGGAACGCCGCCGCGCCGAACACGAATTCGGGCGCCTGATGCGTGATGATGACGAGCTTCACCGGCAGCGGCGTGACCCTGCGGATCGCTTCGATCATCGCGCGGCCATAGCGATACGACGATCCCGTATCGATGACCGTCACGCCATCCGTCCCGACGATAAAGCCGTTATTCGCGACGATGCCGTGGTTCGCAGGCGCGACCGCGTCGTTGTCGCCGAGAAACGCATACACGCCCGGCGCGATCGCGACCGGCGCGGGCATACCGCTCAACGCAGCGCGGGCGAAACTGCTGGCCGCGAGAAGCAGCACGCAAAGCAGCGCTCGCAGGCCGCTTCGCGTCATTTCATCGCCGACGTCTGCGCGCCGGATTGCGCATTGACCGCCGCGACGCCATCGAACCGCTTGTTCTTCGTATCCTCGACATGCGCCTTCAGTTCGCCGCTGCCGCTCGGTATGAAGTAAAAGCGGAAATTCGGGTTCTCGCTGATCGAGAAGTTGACGTTCGCGGTCATCACGGGCTTGTCGGCGTAGGTCACTTCGACCTTGCGGATGAAGTAGGCGGTCGCATAGTTGCGCGTGACCTGGTTCATCGCCATGCCCGTGCGATTCGGATGGCGCACCATCACCTGCGCGAGCTCGGGCTTGCCGCTCACGCCCTGGCCGTCGGTTTGCAGGCGCACTTGTCCGGCCGAGCGCTCGGCCGCGTCCTCGTCCTTGTCGGCGGGCGCAGAGCAGCCGCCCGATGCCTTCACGAAACGGATCGCGCTGTACAAGTGCCCGTCGTTGGTCTCCGCGATCACGCGCATGAACGTGTAGTCCTCCACCCGCACGCGCGTTTCGATGGTCGCGAGTCCCGACTCCGGCGTGAACTCGAACGAGCCCGCATAAGGCTCGGGATTTTCGTCGATGAAGAGATAGACCTTCTTGATGTAATGCGCGCTGCTTTGCGGAAACTGCGCGTTGATCGCGATGGGCACGACGGCGGCATCGGCGGCGCGCGCGGGCGCATCGAGCTTGATGACCGCATCGCCGTGCGGGTCGATCGTGCGTCCCTTGAACGTGCCTTCCTTGAAGTCGAGCCAGCGCGGATTCTTGCCGGGGTCGTCGTCGGGCTGGGCCGCCTGCGCGGCACAAGGCGCGAGCGCCGCGGCCATGAGGCTCGCGATCGCCATCACGCGAATGCCGGACCATGCTGTGTTCATGATGTCCCTCCAGTGCGCCACGGCGCTACTGCTCCCACTCGAGTTCCGCATACGCGGCCGTCACATTGCGACGGTGATAGACGTCGTAAAGGAGCCACTTCCGCCGCTCGTCCAGGCCGATGCTGTCGACGGCCCGCTGAATCGTCTCGCCCTTCTTGATTGCCGCTCGCACGTCGCGCGCCAGATCGGCCAGATAACGCTGCTCGGCGTCGAGCGTCTGCGGCCAGGGCGGATCGAGCGGGCCGTGTCCCGGCACGACATGACGCGGATTCATCTGGCGAATGCGCGCGATGTCGTCGAGCCAGCCGACGACGCTGCCATCCACGACCGGCATGCAGCCGGCGAAGAGCAGATCGCCGGTCCACAAGGTGCCGCTCTTCTCATCGTATACCGTTAAGTCGTTGTTGGTATGCGCCGTTTTCCAGGTGCGCAACGTAAGCTTCCGGCCGCCGAGATCGAGCGTGCCGATACCGTCGATGGTACGCGTCGGCGCGACGATTTCACTGCCGGCCGCGGCCGCGCCAAGCTCGCGATTCAGCGCGCGCAGATAGTTGTCCGCGCGCGCGGCTTCGGCCTGCGCGAGTTTTGCGCTGCCGACGAACTGCGGATGGTCGTCCCTGAACGCCGCATTGCCGAAGATGTGATCCGGATGCATGTGCGTGTTGATGACATAACACACCGGCAGCGGCGTGACCGCGCGTATCGCGGCGCGCAATGCGCGGCCTTCCGCGAGCGTGCCACCCGTGTCGATCACAGCCACGCAGCGGGTCCCGACGACGAAGCCGACATTCGCGATATCGCCGCCGTTCGCGGGCGTCGCGACATCGTCGTGGCCGCGATGCGCAAAATTGCCCGGCGCGATCTGCCGGACCGAAAGCGGCTGTTGCGCGCGCACGATGGTTGCAGACGCAATCAGTATGACGAACGCCATCCGCCGCCACGCCGATGCGAGGTTCATCGCGTGCCGTCCGCTTCGGCGAGCCGCCTGGGCCGGCGCAGGCCGAACGGCGCGAATTCACGCTCGAGAAATGGCTCGGCGTTTTCGAGCAGAAAGCGGCGAAACGCGAGACAGGTCGGCGAAAGCTGCTTCGAACGCGAATGCACGAGTTGCCAGGTTCGCTCGACGGGCGTGCCGTTCACGTCCAGCACGGCGATTTCGCCGGTGCGCAATTCGAGCCCCAACGTATGCAGCGAGATGAGACTCACGCCCATGCCCGCCATCACCGCCTGCTTGATGGTTTCGTTGCTGCCGAGCGTCACGCTGCGCGCGGGCACGAAGAGGTTCTGCCGAAACACGTGTTCGGCGACCGCACGCGTACCGGATCCGGGCTCGCGCAGAAGAAACGTATCGCCCGCCAGTTCCTGCAGGTCGAAACGCTGCGCATGACGCAATGGATGCGACAGCGGCGCCACGATCACATGCGGATGATAGGCAAGCGGTTCCGCCGTCGTGCCGAGTTCGGGGGGCGGACGTCCCATGATGGCGAGATCGGTCGCGTTGTCCTGCAACAGGCGCAGAAGCGTCTCGCGATTGCCGACCGAGAAATGCACATCGACTTTCGGATACTGCTGCGAATAGAGCGCGAGCAGCTTGGGCGCGAAGTAAGTCGCCGAGCTGACGATGCTCACCGCGATCGATCCGCTGTCGGCTTGCGTGAGCGACATCATCGCGTCTTCGGCGTCCTTGATCTCGCCCAGGATCCGGCTTGCATGATGCGAGAGCCGTTCGCCGGCTTCGGTCAGCGCGAGACGGCGCGCCACCCGCTCGAACAACGGCAGCCCGATGGCTTCTTCGAGCTGGCGGATTTGCATCGATACCGCGGGTTGCGTCAGATGCAGTTCCTCGGCCGCGCGCGCAAAGCTCGGACAGCGGCTCGCGATCACGAAGATCTGCAACTGGCGCAGCGTCAGGGAACGGATGAAGTTCACGGCGTCGGGTGCCTCGGACACGAAGCTGAAGCTAAGGCAAACGAGCCCTCATCGGCTGGCCCGAGGCGCATTGGGCGCCTTGACCGGCGCGCCGTCAGGCGGACTCAGGTTCTTGAGCGAACCTTGAAAAGCCACGGTTTCCTTCATCAGCGGATGCGCGAAATCGTTTCCTTCGCCGGGCACTTCGGTGCGAATCATGAGCAGACGCCCGGGCACGTCGTCAGCCACGACGAACGTATAGCGCTTGCCGAGATACTTGCCGAAGCGGTCCGCATTGGGATCGTTCAAATAAGGCTGAATGACGATCTGCTGCGCGTTCACATGCTTGCCGAGCCCGAGCGACTCGCTCGACACCGGCGTGATCGCCGGCCCCGCCGCAAGCGCCATGCGCACGCGCTGCTGGAAATAGCGCCGCTGGCCGCCCGTCAGCTGTTCCATCTCCGCGATATCGTGTTCGAGAAAATAGATGATCACCGGATTGCACGGCAGCCCGCCCGGCACGTTGACGCTGCCGGTGCGATCCGTCACGCGCGCGTCGTTCTTCGCGTTGCCCGGACTCACGACGAGCACGCGGACCGTGTCGTTCACCTTCGATGGCGGGCCGGAATAGTCCACTGCATAGTCGAGTTCCGTCTGCGGCTCGACGCCGTTCAGATGCGGCTGCATGAACAACAGACGCTCGGCCGGCGCGATCTGGACGCCGGGCGCGGAAGCCGCGGGCGCATCGGCCGCCAGCGAGTGCATGGCGCCCAGCGACGTCATGAAGCCTGCGCATGCCATGACCCACGCGCGAAGAGAACCCCCGTTCATTCGCCTCATTGCGCGGCCACCGGCTGCAACGGCAGCAACGGAACCTGATAGCTCGACAGTATCTCGTCGATCTTCGGCTGATTCGACGCGATCCAGTTATCGACCTTGTCGCGCCACGCCTTCTCGCCGTAGCGCACGCCCATGGAGATCTCGTAGTCGAAGCGGATCGGCTGCCCGGCCGGGAACGGCACGAGCCGCACCTTGTTGTCGGAGCGATTCACGAAATAGCCTGCGATCGGCCCCCACAGGAAAGCCGCATCGACATCGCCCTTCGCCATATCGCGTTCGATGATCTCGCCGGGGAAAGCCTCCGGATCGCCACTCTGCCCTTGATACGAAACTGCTTGCTGAATCAGGTCATGACTGAGCAGCCAGTCCGTCGCCGGACTCTTCACGAAGATGCCGAGCTTCATCTTCTTCAGTTGATCGGGCGGCAGGCTCATCAGATCCGATGGCGTCTTGATGCTCGCGTATTCGGGCTTGTTCGGGAACACCATCGCGTAGGTGGAATGCAGATACGGCCGCGTGGTTGCGGTGAGTTCGTAGCCCTTCGGCACGCCGATGATCAGATCGCACTTGAAGCGCTCGGTCTGCGGCACTTTATCGCGCAAGGTATTGCGCACGAAGCCCATGCGTTGAGGCCAAAAAGTGTATTCGAGCTTGTAGCCGAAATCGCTCGCCATCTGGTTCGCGATCTTGTTCTCGAAGCCCTCGCCCTTCTGGTTCGAAAGCGGCATGTTGTTGGGGTCCGCGCACACGCGCAGCACGCCGTCGGCACCATCGTTGTTGGGCAGATTGGGGGGCGGCGCACCCGCGCCTTGCGCGAAGACCTGTTGCGCCGAGAACGTCGCGAATGCCGCGCACAGAGCGGCTACGAATCGGAACGAAGCGGCGCGGCTTGCATTGCGATCAGACATCGACACACCTCCGGGTATGAAAGCAATCATCAGACGTCGGCTCGTACATCGAGCACGCTGCGTCCTTATTTTGCATCGATCGCCTGCAAGTCGCCGGGATTGATCTTGCCGTCGGAGCGCCCCTTGAGATACGCATAGAGGTTCTCCCAGTTCTTCTGCATCATCTGGCTGGTGCTGAAATCGGGCATGCCCTTGTCCACGCGCCCGCCGAACACAGTGCGATGAAATTCGTTCTTGTCCAGCGTCTTGAAAGCGTCGATCAGCGACGGGCCGACCATCCCTTCCTGCTTCGCCCCGTGACAACGTTCGCACGCGAGCGCACGCCAAGTCTTCCAGCCTTGCAGCGTATCGCTGTCTACCTTGTTGCCGTCGACGACCTTATACGCGACCGGCTTCATCTGTCCCGGGCTCGGCGCCGTCTGGGCAAATGAAGCGGAAGACGCAGCGAGCGCCATCGACAGCAGCAAGAGTGATCGGCCTTTCATACGTCTGACTCCTTGAACATGTCTTGTATATGGGGTGTTGCGGCGCGGCGGCCGTTGCGGCCGCCGCGCCCTGCTGCGAGATCAACGATCAACCAACGTGTGCATCAACCGCCGGGAATCGCGAACACGAACAGCGTGCCGCCGAGGGCCGTGTACTTCGCGAGGTCCTTGTAGCCGCCGACCGCGCCCAGGCCTTCGGTCGACTTTTCGAGACCCGCTGCCATGCCGATGCCGGCCCAGCCGCCGATGCCCGAATACACGCCGATGTATTGCTTGCCCTGATACTGATACGTGAACACGTTGCCGATGATCCCGGACGGCGTCTTGAACTTCCACAGTTCCTTGCCGTCCTTGATGCGCACTGCCTTGATGTAGCCTTCGAGCGTGCCGTAGAAGACCACGCCGCCGGCCGTGGCGAGCGCGCCGGACCACACCGAGAACTTCTCCGGCTTGGACCACACGATCTTGCCCTTCGCGGCATCCCATGCGATGAAGTTGCCCATCGCGCCCTTTTCGTTCGGGCCCGGATACATCGAGAGCGTCGCGCCGACGAACGGCTGACCCGACACGTAATCGACCTGGAACGGCTCGTAGTCCATGCAGACGTGATTCGTCGGCACGAGGAACAGGCTCGAACCCGGATCGAAGGCGGCCGGCTGCTGATCCTTCGAGCCGAGCGCCGCGGGGCAGATGTTCTTCACGTTGTGATCGGGACCGGCCTTTTGCGTCGAGTAGCTCGCGTTGCGAATCGGCAGGCCGCTCTTCAGATCGACGCTGTCGGCCCAGTTCACCGCCGGGTCGTACTTCTGCGCGACGAGCAGTTCGCCCGTTTCGCGATTCAGCGTGTAGCCGAAGCCATTGCGGTCGAAGTGAACGATCGCGGGCACTTTCTTGCCGCCGATGTTCAGGTCGGACAGGATCATCTCGTTGACGCCGTCATAGTCCCACTCGTCGTGAGGCGTCATCTGATAAGCCCACTTCGCCTTGCCGGTATTCAGATCGCGGGCGAAGATCGTCATCGACCACTTGTTGTCGCCGGGACGCTGAGTCGGGTTCCATGTTCCGGGGTTGCCCGTGCCGTAGTAAATGAGATTCAGCTTCGGATCCCATGCGTACCATCCCCACGTGGTGCCGCCGCCGTATTTCCACTGATCGCCCTGCCAGCTCTTGAGCGACGAATCTGCGCCGACCGGCACCATCTTGCCGTCGGACCAGGTCATCGTCGTTTGCGGGTCCATCAGCATTTCGTTGTCGGGACCGACGCTATAGGCCTTCCAGACTTCCTTGCCGTCCTTGATGTTGTATGCGACGAGACGCCCGCGCACGCCGAATTCACCGCCGGAGATGCCGGTCAGCACCTTGTCGCCGAATACGTGCGGCGCGTTGGTGTTGGTTTCGCCCTTCTTCGGATCGCCGTTCTGCGCGGTCCATACGACGTCGCCGGTTTTTGCGTCGAGTGCGACGAGCTTGGTATCGGCTTGCTGGAGGAAGATCTTGCCGTCGCCATAGGCGAGACCGCGGTTGACCGTATCGCAGCACATCACCGAGATGACTTGCTGATCCTGCTTGGGCTGGTATTGCCAGATGAAGGTCTGATCCTTCAGGTTGATGGCGATGACCTTGTTGGGAAACGGCGAGTGGATATACATCGTATCGCCGATGACGAGCGGCGATCCTTCATGGCCGCGCAGCACACCAGTCGACATGGTCCAGGCAACCTGTAGCTTGCCGACGTTGTTTTCATTGATTTGCTTGAGCGTGCTATAGCGGTGATTCGAATAATCGCCCGCTTGCGCCGCCCAGTTCGAGGGATTCTTGATCAGGCTGTCGAGCTGCGAGTCGGCCTGAGCGACGTAAGAGTTCAGGCCCGCTGTCGCGACCACCGCCAGTCCAAGAACCAGGGTGCGTAAGTTCATGTCTCCTCCAGAATGGTGATGCCTCCGACCCAGGGATGACCACGCTACCGGGTTGCATCGTGCGCGCCTTCAAATGCAGGTAACGAGTTGCGCTTCGTCCGGTGCATTGCCGGACTCTTGCGTAGAGAGGCCATTTGCATATTCCATGCCGGTTTTGAGCATTTGCTTTAAATCGGGAATTTGGCGGGGATCGGTGTCGCGTGCGGACGAATCCACGTCGGATGGCGACACATACTGTGTCAAATACGCGAAAGAATGCGCGCAATGGAACACACGGGCGGAGCGCGTGACATGACGCGTCGCAGCATGATTTCCTTAGGGCTTCTTTAGGGATTCTTTAGGGCTTTTGCTTAAGGGTTTTGATTGGTGAGGTCGCCGGGAGCGGCGCATACTTGGCTGGTGTTTTCATCTTTCCGGAGGCTTCGCCATGGCTCAAGCAGAAAAAGTCTATTCCGATGAAGAGGTCCAGCAGCGTCTGACGGGTCCGCTCAAGCACTGGTATCTTGAGGATGGGTGGCTCAGGCGCAAGTTCAAGACCGAAGGCTGGAAAGGCACGCTCATGGTGGTCAATACCGTGGGGCATCTGGCGGAAGCCGCCTGGCATCATCCGGATTTGACGGTTTCTTATGCGTTTGTCGTCGTCAAGCTCAAGACGCATTCTGCTAAAGGCATCACTGATAAAGACTTTGCTCTGGCTTCCAGAATCGAAGATGTCGTGCAGTGGCAGCCTGGCAAAGAGGATGGTCCCCTCGATGGGACGCCTTCCGACGATCAGCGGTTTCGTTATATCAAGTACGACGGTTGATGGTTTGCGGTTTTGGATCGGCTATTGTTTGCCTGGGTTCTTTTTTTTTGGCTCGCTCAGGCTTTCGTTAAATCCTGATTTCGCGTCGGTCTATTTGTGTTGCCCCTGTGCGGGGCGGCACCTACTTTCTTTGCTGCTGCAAAGAAAGTAGGCAAAGAAAGCAGCTTTCCCCATCCA